>JADJBL010000005.1 GCA_016703765.1 Saprospirales bacterium | reverse complement strand
GGTTGCGGCCGTATTTCTCCACCACGTAGTTGATCACTTTGTCGCGGCCTTCGTCGTCGAAGTCAATGTCGATATCGGGCATGGAGACGCGCTCCGGGTTGAGGAAGCGCTCGAAGAGCAGGTCGTATTTGATGGGGTCGACGTTGGTGATCCCGAGGCAGTACGCCACGGCCGAACCCGCTGCCGAGCCCCGGCCGGGGCCCACCGCCACGCCCATCTGCCGGGCGGTGGTGGTGAAATCCTGCACGATCAGAAAATAGCCCTCGTAGCCGGATTTGATGATGACTTCCAGCTCGAATTTCAGGCGCTCCTGTACCTCGGTAGTCGGAGTGGCGCCGTAGCGGCGCTTCGCCCCTTCGAAGGTCAGGTGGCGGAGGAAATCTCCCTGCGTAGCAAAACCTTTGGGCAGGGGAAATGCCGGCAGGAGGACATCCCTTTCCAGGTTCAGCTTTTCCACCTTGTCGTAGATCTCGAGGGTAGTATCCAGGCTATGGGGCACGTCGGCAAAAGAGCCGGTTCATCTCGGCCTGGGTCTTGGAAGTGAAGTCGGAGGATGGAAAGCGGAAGCGGTCTTTTCCTCCAGCAGGCTGTTGGTGTTGATGCAGAGCAGGATATCGTGCGGCGACGAGTCTTCTTCGTCGACGTAATGCGCGTCGTTGGTGGCGATGACCTTGACCTTGTACTTTTCGGCGAGGAGAAGCAATTGCTGGTTCACATCCTCCTGGCTGACACCCAGGTCGTCGATGTTTTCCATATTGCGGTGGCGCTGTAGCTCGATGTAGAAATCCTCGCCCAGCAGGTCCAGCCACCAGCGGAGTTTTCCTCCGCCAGGTCGAGCTTGCCCTGCAGGATGGCCTGCGGGATCTCCGCGCCGATACAGCAGCTCGTAGCGATCAGCCCCTCGTGGTGTTTGAGGACGAGCTCCTTATCGATGCGCGGGAACTTGCCGTACATGCCGTCGATAAAGCCCAGGAGCAGAGCCGGGACAGGTTTTCGTAGCCCTGCTTGTTCTTCGCCAGCAGGAGTTGGTGGTAGCGGTGGTCTTGTTCGCCTTTTGCCCTGGAAAAGACCTTTTTATGGCGGTCCTCCACGAGGTAGAATCGCAGCCCACGATGGCCTTGAGCCCCGTTTATTGGCCTCCGACACGAACTTGAAGGCGCCGAACATATTGCCGTGGTCGGTCAGGGCTACGCCCTTTTGTCCGTCCCTGACGGCTTTATCCATCAAGGCTTTGATGTCGCTGGCCCCGTCCAGCAGGGAGTACTGGGTATGGCAATGGAGGTGGAGGAAATCAGGCATAATTACTTTTCGTAGGAACCCGCGGCTATTTAATTTCGAGATAACAAGATAAGGTTTTTTAGGATGGCCGGGATGTGGAAAAAAGGCCGTTTTTTCCACATCCTCATCCCTGAAGAATTAATAAATCCATAATTACCTCTTTACAATGGGTTTACAGGCGAATCGGATATTGCACCCGAATTTCCAATAGCCCGACCATTGAAAAGAGAGATCGATATCGCCATAATTTCCGACGTTCACCTGGGTACTTACGGTTGTCACGCAAAGGAGCTGCTGCAATACCTCAAGAGCATCCAGCCTAAGATCCTCATCCTCAACGGCGACTTTATCGACATCTGGCAGTTTCGGAAAAGTTATTTCCCCAAAGAACACCTCCAGGTCATACAGCGGGTGCTGAAAATGTCGGTTCAGGGCGTCAAGGTGTACTATATCACCGGCAACCACGACGATGCCCTGCGGCGGTATTCGGATTTTTCCGCCGGCAATATCCACCTGCGCGACAAGCTGGTGCTGCACCTCAACGACAAGAGCTACTGGATCTTCCACGGCGACGTGTTCGACGCCTTTATCAAATACTCTCCGTGGATCGCGCGATTGGGCGGCAAGGGATACGACCTGCTCATCCGCATCAACCGGTTCATCAACCTCCTTCGCATAAGCCTCGGAAAACCGAGGATGTCGTTTTCCAAAAAAGTGAAATCAAGGGTCAAGGAGGCCGTCAAATTTGTGAGCGATTTCGAAGAAACCGCTATCCAACTCGCAGGCGAGCAAGGCTATGATTTTGTCGTTTGCGGCCATATCCACCGTCCCCAGATGCGGGTGGTCAACACCCCCAAAAACCGGTTACTTACCTCAACTCGGGCGACTGGGTGGAGAACCTCACCGCCCTCGAATACCAATGGGGCAAATGGACCATCTACGAATACGACGAGATGGATTACGACTTCGTCAACCCCAAGCTCCGGGTCGACGAGCCCGAGCAGGAGGAAGCGGGCTCCGTGCTGAACGCGGAGGAATTGTTCCAGCACATCCTGCGCGAAAACGAGGGGTAAAATCCGGCCGATTCCTTACTTTACCGGGAAAATCCCGGCATGGGCGACCTCGACCAGCTACGCATCAATTTCAGTCCCGAGCAACTGACCCTGCTCAACATCGTGCTGGCCTTCATCCTGTTCGGGGTGGCCCTGGACCTGAAGCCGGAAGATTTCAAAAGGATCTTCCAGGCGCCGCGGGCGGTTTTGACGGGCTTTTTCTCCCAATATATTTTCCTGCCCCTGCTCACGCTGGCCATGATTGCGGTGTTTAAACCCCAGCCCAGCCTGGCGCTCGGCATGATCCTGGTGGCCGTTTGCCCCGGCGGCAACATTTCCAACTTCATGACCCATCTGGCCAGGGGCAACATCGCCCTGTCGGTGACCCTGACCTCCACCACCACTCTGGCCGCTATCATTCTGACCCCGCTGACCTTTTCCTTCTGGTCTTCCCTCGTGCCGCAGGCGCAGGAGCTTCGGGCCAGCATTTACGTGGAGCCCGGGCAGATGTTCAAAACCATCCTGCAACTGATCTTTGTGCCGGTGGTCTTGGGGATGGGCGCGAAGCGCTTTTTTCCGAAACTGGCCTTTTGGCTCCATCGGCCCATCCGCATCCTATCCCTGGCCGTTTTCATTCTGTTTATCGCGGTGGCCATCCAGGGCAATTGGGAAAATATCAAGACCTATCTATCGAAAATCTTTTTGCTGGTATTGATATACAATGCCCTGGCGATGGCGGGCGGATATTTCCTCGCCCGCCTGTTCCGGCTCTCGGAAACCGACGCCCGCGCCATCTCCATGGAGACGGGCATCCACAACACCGGCCTGGGCCTCATCCTCGTGTTCAATTTCTTCGGCGGCCTCGGCGGCATGGCCCTCATGCTCGCCTGGTGGGGGATTTGGGATTTAATCTCCTCCTTTGTGGTGGGCGTTTGGTGGAATAGGAGGGCATCCGGGAAGAGTTGAAAAGTTGAAAAGTGAAAAGTTTTGGCGAAGCCAAAAGGCGTGACTTAAACTCTTCAACTCTTCAACTTTTCAACTAAAAACTGAATGTTCCGCTTCAGCCCCTGATATCCAGCCCGCTTCACCGCCGAGCCTTGAAACACCTTCCCGAACACTTCTTCCGTCAGTTCTTCCCACTCTTCGCGCTTCATGGCGAGGAGCTCGGGGTGGGGCTCGAAGGCGGGTTCGTTATGGGGGGTGGAAAAGCGGTTCCAGGGGCAGACGTCCTGGCAGACGTCGCAGCCAAACATCCAGTTGTCCATTTTTCCGCGGAAGGCTTCGGGGATGGCGTCTTTCAATTCGATGGTGAGGTAGGAGATGCATTTGGAAGCGTCGAGCAGATAGCCCTGGGGGAGATGGCCTCCGTGGGGCAGGCGTCGATGCAGCGGCGGCAGTCGCCGCAATAGTCTTTCATGGGGCCGTCGGGCTCCGAGCTCGAGGTCGATGATCAGTTCGGCGAGGAAAAAATAGGAGCCGGCTTTGGGGTGGATGAGGAGGGTGTTCTTTCCGATCCATCCGATGCCGGCGCGCTTTGCCCAGTCTCGCTCCATGACCGGGGCGCTGTCGACGAAGCAGCGGCCCTCCACCGCACCCACTTCCTTGCGGAGCGCGTCGAGCAATTCGACCAGTTTTTCGCGGATCACGTGGTGGTAGTCCTTCCCCAGGGCGTACATGGAGAGTTTGGGCGCCGTGGGGTCTTGTTGTTCTTTTTTCGGAAAAATAATTGTACATCAGCATCACGACCGAGCGGGCGCCGGGCACCAGTTCGCGGGGATCGACGCGCTTGTCGAAGTGGTTTTCCATATACCCCATCTTGCCGTGGTAGCCCATCGATAGCCATTCTTCCAGGCGGCGGGCTTCTTCGTCGAGGCGTTCCGCCCGGGCGATGCCTGTGAAGGAGAAGCCCAGGCGGCGGGCTGTTTGTTTGAGGAAATGGGTATGGGGGTGGAGAGGCATGGGGGTATTCAGGGCCAGTATGCGTATCTCACGAGCGCGCGCTGAGAAAAATGGGCGCTATGAGGCATTTGTTGATAATTATAGGCGCAATATAGCAAAGGTTTGGGAATGAGATCGGTCAAAAGCCCATTTATTAGAAACTTCGCGATTCAAATTGATAGTTTTTCAGGAGATGTTCGTAAGAATTCCACCCCTCCCTTTGCCATCTGAAGGTTACCTCCGTCCATTCCTCTTTCGAAAATTTTCTTGCATATATTTTCTTTTGGTGTAGATCAATTAGTTGAACTGTGTTTTCGCTGTCGTCGGAAATATTGTCTCGTTTACTTGCCTTAAGTAAGGTGGAACAAGCATCTTCAACCACTCCATGATAATACCCTAATGGGGTTTTTGCTTGTTCTTCATAAATTATTTCCCCGGAAGCTAATTCATAGATACGAAACCCTTCACTATGTAATTTTCTCGGATAATGTTGCATATCTTCCAGCCCTCCAAATCGAACAGCAAAATACCTCCCATCGCGTGTAACCAAAGCTGGATTTGCCTCAAAATCCAGCCCTTTTTCGCGAAAAACAACTAAACCTTCGGAATTGAGGACCACCAAATCACTTTCGATTTTAATTAAAGCATTTTTCATATTGCGATACTGCAATTGATAAGTAATCCCCGTATATCCATTTTCAAAGACATGGGTGTACGCAGTAGTCCAATATGTTGTCACTTCTGATGAATCACTCGATCTGGCAAAACCGATCTCCGCATCATAGAATTGCTCAATTTCGATTCTTGGATTTTTTTCCCTGGTATACGGATTATCTTTTCGAATATCAAAGCTGTTAAGCAATTGGGTATAAGTGGAATCATAATACTCCAGCTTGTAAGGCAATGGCCGAGCCGCAAGGGGCCTATCGTGATAAATTACAACGTCTCCGAATATTTCATAAAACAGAATCCCATATTCAACCTCACTGATCCGATACCACTCCATGCCTACATTGGGGCCTTCGTAAAACCTGTCATCGGAAGAATATTCAACCCGTCCATCCTTAAGCAAGAAAGTACTGGAATACCTCTCTAATCGTTTTCCTCCAATATACCTTAATTTGACAGGCGCCTCATATCCTTCAATATTAACAATTATATGGTCCCTAATAATGGTATCAGTCTCCATGGAGTAGGAGATTGGAGGAGTCTCACTCTTTTCCAAATTCGAACTTACGGCTTCATCTTTTGAGTGGCTTATTGGCTCGTTGCATAAAACAACAATGAAGGCAAAAATGAATATTATTTTCATGCTCATTTAGTTTATCAAAAAAATGATGGCGTGAAGGGATATCTTGTTTTTAGTTGAAAATCAACGGCTTACGCAATCTAAAACCTCGCCGTTTCCAGGTAATCGTTGGCGCCATCAGCATTCAGAGTAAGCTTTCTCCTTCAAGCCTAGGTTTGCATTCGACGCGCGATGTCGGTATAGCAATTTCATCGGCAGGCAAAGGCCGTGCCCTTCTTCCGGTCGAGAATCAAAGATACGGGGCGATACAACATTTTCATTTCCCATCGGCCTGACGAATATCGGGCACCCAATGGTCGGATGGCTCATCATAGAGCATGACCCATTCACCCCCGAGATTGGAAATATACGTTTTCCCGATATACGCCAGCAGGGGTAGAAATACCTGCTCCTGAAACTCCGGGGTAATGAGGTGCTTATAAAGGTATTTATCAATCCTCGGCAAGCATTCTTCCCTTCCGTCGAAAAACTTTTTCAGGGGCATCGAGCAACCCGGCAATTGGGCGGCCAATTCGTCCACATGGGGGAAATTCCTCCCCAAATGGGTTCAGTCCACATAATTGCGGTTCGATTATTCCGGTATAATTTCCATGCTCCTTCCTGTAATAATATTGACTAATCAACGCTTTAAATGAGGCAACTGCCAGATAATCTTCATTATTGGCATATAGATCGCCAAAATTCATCCTTTACTAAAATTGGCCATCCAAGAGTTGAAACACTTCTCGGTCCTGACCGAATGGGACTGCTTCCAATAAAAGCCTCTCCAATTCAGCCTGATCAATAAAAAGATACCTGATTTTTCGACCTCCCGGAAGGCGTTTTATCCTGGAAATCGAGTACTCGTCAGATATTCGTTTCATGAAGAATGTTTCCTCCATGTGGGCAAGAACGCATCGTGGCTCGAAATATATCCTTCAAATCCGGCAGGAATTTTTACAACCCTGTCATCGTTCAATAAATAGGTATAGAATTCACATAAGTCGCTCGAAAACCATTTTAAAAGTTTTCCTTCATGCGTTTCCACAAGCATCTGCGCTTCTTCCACGGGGATACAAATCATGTGGAGGGTTTGTCCCGATTTGGTCAAAAACGATTTGGAATTAAAAATTTTCATTTTATTCCAGATTACCTATGCCGGCTTCGCCAACGGCCTGATCAAATGTTAACTTAATACATTCCTCCGTCACCCCTCCTCACTCGGCCACAAGTCTGCCTGTAAAGGCATAATTTTTGCGGTGATAATACCTCCTTGTATCCATTGTCCAAACATTTTTCACCCTCTCCCGAATACGATGGTCACAAAGTTTCCTTCCGGGAAATGCGAAAAGGTACTGCTTGGTATGGTGTAAAAGCCGTCATCCGGCGCCTGCAGCCACAGGCAAGGGAGTCCAGCCACACAGATGCCGATATGCGCCTCGTCGATGTTTTCATCCGGTTGCCAGGATAGTTCCAGGTCTTTTGACTTGTAAAAATAATCGCCTAAGCCGATATTCGATTGGATCTGCATTTGTTTAGGGATGTAAATGACTTCGGTAAAACTCTTGTATTTTCCCGTAGAAGAAGCGAGGGATACCGAAATCTCTTTCCTGAAACGAATGGCTCTCCCAGGGTAATACAGTAGAAAACCGGTTGTCGTCGAGAATGGGAATCTCCATGGTGTCATTGATAGAAACCACTCCCGCGTCGATCAGAGCCTCTTTGTGTTTGAACCCTGCCGTAAAGTGGCCCGGGCCGTGTTTGGCGGATTATCAAAAGATTCGGTAAACTCTATCCTCACGTAGCCGTCTGAGTCCTCCCCATCTACCCTAACAAAAACGCCCCTTCGAACGCTACAGGTCGATATATATTCCGCATCCTTAACACAGCCATGGAGGGCAAAAATTAATGATGCGAGCAAAATGCAGGGCCAATTTTGAGCACGCTAAGCCGGTGCGTTCGCGATTTGGGGATAGGGTCGCTCATGGTTGAAAGTATTTTAGGAGAACTTTATTTTTCAAAATCTAAAATAAGTGGAACTTGCTTAAAATCTGAATAATACAAAAGTTTTCTTTCTGGAAGGCCTGTGCGAAAGTCTTTCTCGATAACACCATCAGAAAGCCAAATCCATGGGAAATGCCCTTGGGAGTTCTTGTTATAGCATCTGGAAAAAATAATTTTATTTCCAAAATCAAAGACGTCATACTCTCCAGATGATGTTTCGATGGGTTCACTCTGACATTTGTTTTTATTTAGGACCAATTTATCATTTGTTGCAACTACATAAGGAGGTTTCACGCTAAAGATACTGAAAGAAAAACCTCCCGATTCTTCTCTTTCTATAATAATTTTTTCTTTAGAAACATCTATTACATGCCATTTCTCTGGTATAATAAAAGGGCTGTCTTCATCTTCCCCCACACCGGAGATAACCCCCAAATATTTTCCATCCTGGGTGATAGAGAACCCAGTGCTGGCAATCCATTCTGGAATGTCTTTAATTACGCAAATAGACTCTCCTTTCTCGTTCAAAATGATGATAGAAGTACGTCCCCCCGTGCGAAAGCCCTGGGCAGAAGGCTTTTCCGACAAGGCAGGTATTCCTCCAAAGGATAAAATCTGGTAAAATACCAGGGTGTATTTCGTGTTGTTGTATTGCGGCACACTCACCCAATTTCTTAAATAAATCAACCCAACCTCTGGCTCAATCTTTTCATAATCCTTATTGTATACCGTTTTACTCCTTAAGCTTTCGCTCGCGATCTCTGAAATACTCTCCGGTATGCTGTATGCATGATAACCGGCCGAATATTCCTCCATGTATTCATATCCTTCGAAGGAAAAAGGCTGGTTTGCAACTACATCGAAAGTGTTCACCACTTTCCCGGTAGCCCGGTCGATAAAGTTTATCCCTAAATATTGATACTCCGGCACAACTTGGTGACCTAACAGCTGAACCTCGTAGTCCAACGGGAGTGTAGGGAGCGTGTCCTGTGCAATCGCTTTCCTTGCCTGCGATTCAAGTTCCCTGCCTGAGTGTTTTTTTTGAAAAGAGGGAATTTCGGCCCGGTCGCCACACCATAGTAAAAAGACCATATTTAGCAAAACTATTAATGACTTCATGTGGTGGATTTATCTCTCTTGGGAAGGTCAATTTCGCGCTCTTTCATCTTTCTCCAAAACGTGAAGAGACTGGTGTGGTATTCCTGTGCGATCTGGCGGCGCGTTTTATAACCGAAGGGTGTTCGACGGTGTTCCATGGAAATAAATTTAGCGCCTTTAACAGACAAAACCAACCGGCCACAAAAACTTAACACTACACAATTTTTCCCTAAATTTACCCCCATGTCACAAGTCACCGAATTCAACGAATACCGGGCCCGGATGAACGAAAAGATCCTGGCCGAAGACAACAAAACGATCAAGCGCTTCTTCAGCCTCGACAACCAGGCCTATCAGGACGGCGCCCTGCCCGAAAAGACCAAAGAACTCCTCGGGCTCGTCGCCTCCATGGTGCTGCGCTGCGATGATTGTATCCGCTACCACCTCGGTACCTGCTACGAACTGGGCATCACCCGCGCCGAAGTGTTCGAAGTGTTCGCCATCGCCAATTTGGTGGGGGGCTCGAGTTGTATACCGCATACGCGGCGAGCCTTGGAGTTCTGGGATGCACTCGAGAATGAAGGTTAAAGAAGTTTTTAGTTTTAGTGCTTAGTTTTTAGTTGAAAAGGAATAACTAAAAACTAAGCACTAAAAACTAAAAACTAAAAAAACTCCCACAACGATGTCCAAAACAACCGGCACATACCTCAATCAACTCAACGACGTCCAACGGCAGGCGGTGACGGCGACGGACGGACCCGTGCTCGTGGTGGCCGGACCGGGCTCGGGGAAGACCCGCGTGCTGACCTACCGCGTGGCGCACCTCATTGAGGAAGGCGTGCCGCCCTGGGAGATCCTGGCCCTGACCTTCACCAACAAGGCGGCCAGGGAGATGAAGGAGCGCATCGAAAAAGTCGTGGGGCAGCGCGCAGAGCGGGTCTGGGCGGGGACCTTCCACGCCATTTTCGCAAAAATCCTGCGCATAGAAGCCGCACACCTGGGGTATCCGTCCAATTTCACCATCTACGACACCGACGACAGCAGCAGCGTGCTGCGCAATATCATCAAGGAAATGAACCTCGCGCCGGAGGCGTACAACGTCAACGCCGTCAGGGCGCGGATCTCCTCGGCCAAGAGCAACCTCATCACCCCGGGGCGCTACGCACAGGACGTTGAGCTCATGCAACAGGACCTGCTCAACAAACAACCCCATCTCCAACAGGTGTACGAAAAATACGTCGCCCGCTGCAAAAGGGCCGGGGCGATGGACTTCGACGACCTGCTCTACCGCATGTTCGAGCTGCTGCATACCAATCCGGCGGGGGTAAGGGAGAAATACCAGCAGCGCTTCCGCTACGTGATGGTGGATGAATTTCAGGATACCAACCACCTCCAGTACGAGATCGTCAAAAAACTGGTGGTGTACGAGGGAAGTCCCCGCAACATCTGCGTGGTGGGCGACGACGCCCAGAGCATCTACGCCTTCCGCGGGGCCACCATCCAGAACATCCTCGATTTCGAGCAGGATTTCCAAAACCACGGCATCCGAGTGTTCAAACTCGAGGAAAACTACCGTTCCACCAGCCATATCGTGGCCGCGGCCAACGAGACCATCACCTACAACCGAAGGCAAATACCCAAGAGCATCTGGTCGAGCAAGGGCGGGGGCGAACGCATCAAGGTGGTGAAAGCCCTGACGGATACGGAGGAAGGCAAGCGCGTCGTCGACGCCATCCTGGAGCAAAAGAACCGCAACCACCTCCGCAACCGGGATATAGCCATCCTGTATCGCACCAACGCCCAGTCGCGCATTTTCGAAGAATACCTCCGCAGATACAACATCCACTACCGCGTGTTCGGCGGCCTGTCCTTTTACCATCGCAAGGAAGTAAAAGACCTCCTGGCCTATTTTCGCATTTCGATCAATGCCAAGGACGAAGAAGCCCTGCGGCGGATCATCAATTTTCCGCGAAGGGCCATCGGGGACGGCACAGTAGAAAAGATCAGCCTGGAGGCCGACGCGCAGAACCTGCCCATGTGGGCCCTGTTGCCCACTGCGAAGGTCAATGCCCGCACCCGCAATGCGCTCGACGGCTTCATCCACCTCGTGGAGCGCTTTCAGCAACAGGCCGCGACCACCAACGCCTACCAGGCCGCTATTTATATAGCCAAGCACTCCGGACTGGTCGATTCCCTCAAGGAAGACACCACCGTCGAAGGCATGGGTCGGCTGGACAACATCAACTCCCTGCTCGACGGGATCAAGGAGTTCGTGGAAAGCCAGAACGGCGACGAGCCCGGTTCCGACACCTCCCTGGCCACCTATATCCAAAGCATTTCGCTGCTCACCGATTCGGACGAAAACCTGCAGGACGAGGATTACATCACCCTCATGTCGGTGCATTCGGCCAAGGGACTGGAATTTTCCTCCGTGTTTCTGGTGGGAATGGAGGAAAAGCTCTTTCCCTCCTTCATGTCGATGGACAAGCCCGACGGGCTGGACGAGGAAAGGCGTCTTTTTTACGTAGCCATCACCCGGGCCGAGTCCCACCTGACCCTTTCTTTCGCCACGAGCCGATACCAATACGGCCAAATGCGTTACAACGAGCCGAGCCGCTTTTTTGTCGGAGATCGACTTGTCGCATGTCGATATGGCCGGTGGCATGTCCCAATCGCCCTGAAACCAAAGCCTGGAGCCCGACTACGACCGCCGGGAGGCGAGGTCCGGCGCGGGCGTGACCGGAAATTTCAAGCGGAAAGATCCGCCCGGCAAACTAATGGCCGACCCCAAGACGTTTCGGGAAAGCCCCAGCGACCAGATCCAGGCGGGTATGAAGGTGATGCACCTCAAATTCGGCGAGGGCAAGGTGCTCGCCATCGACGGTGCGCGCGACAACCGGGTGGCGACCATTTTTTTCCAGGGAAGCGACACGCCCGAGCGGCGCATCATGCTGAAATTCGCTAAATTGCAGATTTTGAACTGAGACCGAGGCAGCGGCCCGGGCCATATAGCTATCTTATACTGAACTTTCAATCATTCAAAAACTTCTTTTTCACATGAGAAAATTTATCAGAATCATCGCATTGGCATCTTTGCCTTTTCTTGCCACAGCTCAGTATACCCACGATTTTGCGGGCTGCCCTGCCTCAGAAACCGTTCTGAAGGATAACCCTACCCCTCCGTTTTTCGGTAGTTCGTCGGATGACCTGCAAAACTATTTTTCCGAAAAATTGCAGCCCATCCTCGAAAACCAGGATCCGAGCGGCGATCTGATCCTTACCCTGGTCATCGAACAGGACGGCACGCCCTGCCTGAGCGGTTTCACCCTGGAAGGCGAGGTACGGATCGAACCTAACCACATCAAGAATATCGTGGACGGTATGCAAGGCTGGCAAGCGGCCCGGCGCGAAGATGAGAGCCTCACCTACACCGCGAAGATCAACCTCCGCTTCAAAGGAAACAAAGTAGTCGCGAGACTGGCGAAGTAATCGAGTTGAAAAGTTGAAAAGTTTAAAGTTTAAGAGAAGCCTTTTTGGCTTTGCCAAAAAGAGGTCAAATAAACTTTTCAACTATTCAACTCTTCAACTTTTCAACTAACAACGATGGCTGATAACTTTACCTGGAACCAGACTTTCCACGGCGCCGGCGATCCGCGCCTGGAGCATTGCGGCAGCACCGACGGAGAGCCCATCGCGCATCGGGCGCGCACTGTCGCCGAAAGACAAAGGGAAGAGCCCGGAGTCCGGGTTGGGGATACGGAATTCAGCATTTGCAAGAAGTTCAATATCACCCCGGGTTGTTTTCGCACATGGAACAACCTTCCACGCCAAACCGAGCAGCCTACCCTGACGATCAGTGCGGGGAAAGCCTATATCGTGGGCTACAAGGCCAAACCACCGACCACGGTGACGCCTCCGCCCGTGGTAGTCCCACCGCCGGTCGTCGTTGTCCCGCCACCAACTACGCAGGGTTCGGCCGACCGTCGTTCGCCGCTTCAAATATTCACCAGCGAGCCCTGCCTGGCCTATATGCGCAGTTGGGAGCGCCCTCCATTGGTCAACGGACAGATCACCGGAAAGGTGTTTCGCGATACGAAGGGCAGCCTGACCATCGGCTTCGGCCACTTCATCAAGCCGGAAGAACGGCTTCGCTGGGCCGCCTACGACACCGAGCAGGGAGGGACCCTGGAATTGACCATGCTCCAGATGGAGGGCCTGTTCAGGGAAGATGTCGCCCGGCTGGCGGAAGCCGATCTCAAAAAACGCATCCTCGTGCCGCTCCGGCAGCACGAATACGACGCACTGGCCGATTTTATCTTTCACCGGGGCGCGGGCGCCCTGCTCCAGTCGGGCCTTCAAAATTATATCAACAGCAAACCCAATGGGAATTTCGACTATGGGGAAATCCAGGATTGTTTCATGCTCTACGCGTTCTGGTTCAATCCGACCACGAGTCAATGGGAGTACAATGCCGGTTTTGAAAGCCGGCGGAGGGAGGAAATCGACATGTTCCGGTATGGTAAATATACGCTTCATCGGTAGGGTACTGAGCGCCGGTTTATGGGCCTTGCTTTTTGCCGTCTCCTTACAGGCCCAGGGCCTGCCTTCCTGGGCTAAGGGGAAATGGGAAGTCAGCCGCCCCTCCTCCAATTTCAGGGGCAAAACCGTCGAATTTTCGAGAGATTCTTTCGTCCTGTTTTTCAACGTAGCCGGCGAGCCCGATTACCCCTTCCGGGTGGAGCCCAGCGCCTGCCCCGAGCCCTTGTACGAATCAGACTGGGAGAACGCCGCCGAATTTCAGGTCACCAATTTGCAGTCATTTGAAGCGCTCACCGGGGTGAAGACGGACTCCATACCCGTGCTGCGGCTCTATTGCGGGATCCGAAGATGGGCGCCCAAATCTATTTCATCAAAGAAAAGCGCCTGCTGCTCACCTACCTGGGCCTGGTTTGTTATTTGAGGCCGGAGCGGAGGTGGTGGTTGTTTTAAAAACCGGCCTCCGGATGCGAAATCCAGCCAGATCGTATTTGTCTGGTTGGCAATGCTGTCGGATAAGTTAAGCAGATTGGACCACAGATTAAGCGGATTACATGATTTCACTGAGGGGTTTTACCCTACGCCATCCTCTATCTGTGAAATCTCTTAATCCGCTTAATCTGTGGTTCAGAAATTGGGGTTTTCGATGGTCACCACTATCGGGTCGGGATTGAAAAAGGTATTGACCATCTGCGTCACGCGGTGGTTGGCGTCGTATGTGAAGTTATTGCGCATCAGCCCCGAGGCGCAGTCCGAACCGATCTCGATTTGGGTAATGTCCAGACCCTGGTAGGTGATGGATTCGTAGAACAGGTCCGGGTTTTGCGACAGCACCTGTTCCAACTGGCCTGTACCTACTGGCGGCTCGTCCTCGCAGCAGAGCACCTCGGTGAATTCGGTATTGGCGCAGTCGGTGAAGACCAGCTCGGCCGGCCGTCGTGGCATTGGCGTGGAAGATGGTGAACACCATATAGACGCCTGTTGCAGTCAGCGAGTCGCACTGGCTTTTACTCTTCAATATACCACCAATCGTTCCGCTCTCCAAAACACTCTATCTGCCAGATATTGAACGAAATACACCCCCGGCGGCCAATCTGTAACAGAAACGGTATAGGCAGATGCTCCATATGGTAACGCTTCATCAAGGTAAACCTTTCCCATGCTGTTTGTAATGCGAAGCCGATAATTGCTGTTCGCTGAATCAGTAAAATCTATTTGTATTTGAGAAGTGGCGGGATTTGGATATAACAAAACCCCTATCTCAGAAATAGATGCTGCGTTGGTCCCCGAAATAATCCCGCAATCTTCATCGGAGCCAATGCAGTATTCATGAAGCCAATACTCATCGTCGCCTTGAATCTGATAACTGGTTCCAAACAAGCCATTATCAGAACCTATACCCTCATAAATCTCCGTAGACAGCCATCCTACAGTAAATAATGTCCTTCTGTTTGCGCTGTATTTGTAAGAGACATAAGTAGAGTCTAAAATCCAGGGGTATTCCCCAACCGTTTGGCAGTGGGCAGTGGAATCTCCCGGCAAAATGGAAAAATCAAACAGAAGTTGCTCTTCGTCCACAGGACAATGGTAACCGTATGCATAAGGTTCAAAAGCGATGACGTAGACTCTCCTGTTGAGGGAATCATCCCGCACCACGCCCCAGAGATGCTCCTCTTCAATGAGGTAAGGGGGCTCAAATGGCCATTGATTGGCAAAATCCTGATAATAAAGCCTTTTGTAGGCTATCGTATTGATCATGGTATCTCCACGCACAACAAAAGCATGGTAATCCAAAATACTATTGGGGGTAGTGGCAAACATGAACCAATGCGCATTTTCAACACCTACGGGTTGGTATGGCTGAGCAAAGGAGGAAATGCCGATGGGAAGAAAGGAAAGGGTTAAAAGAACGTTTAGGGTTTTCATAACCTGGAGATTAGGGAATGACAAATAGTTTGGAGGTTTTGACAATTCCTCTTTCGAGGTATTGCAGCACGTATGTTCCGGCGGGATAAGACATCACGGGCACGATGAAGGTTGTGCCAGAGGAGGCGCTTTCAAAGCGGACTATCTCTTTTCCCGATATATCCATAATCAGGAACTGGCCTTCATCAACCTTCCCTGGGTCGGCATGGAGGTAGAAGTTCAAATAATCTGCGGCGGGGTTGGGATAAATGACCAAATTAATTTCCTGGATGGGTATTTCTCCGGTATTTACCAACTGGCAGCCCGGCACCAGGCAGCCGTATTGATCTACTTTGAGCAACCAGGCCTGTTGGAGAATGGAGTCCTGCTCGGTCCAATCAAATGATTCTCCAACAATAATAAATCCCTGGTCATTGGTTTCTTTTATGTCGTAGATGATCTGACTGTTTTGCTCGTTTTCAAGAAAAACATATTCTCTGGTCCAAATACTATCGCCTGAGGTAGAGCCTTTATACAACCATCCTTTCCGGGTCCAACTTTCTTCACTGGGATAGGCATAAGTGGAAGTGCCTGCCGCAAGAAATTCACTTCCGTCTCCAATTAAGATTAAATTTGAAGTCCTAGTCAAATCCGAAGGGTATTGCCCCGGAAACTCCATGTCCCATTCCTTATTCTTGTTTGAGTCTAATCTAAATAAATATTTTTCAAAAAAAACCACATTTACTGATGACCGCGGGTATTCGGTTCCAATCCCGGAAGCAACCAAAAGACTACCATCGTCGAGCAAAATCATATCGTTGGCAGCATCACGAAGCAAACCATAGGGGCTGTAATAAGACCATTTGTAACCTCCCTGGCTGTTTAATCCAAAAATCCAGGTTATGTAGGTATAATTATTATTTGTCGTGTTGGTGTTATTCCTTTGCGCTCCGACGATAATATCCCCATTTGCTGCAACCAATATTGATTCCGGTCTTTCCCTGAGATCGTATCCGAATACCTTGTGCCATTGTTCATTTCCGGCGCTGTCAATTTTAAGAACTGAAATATCGGAATTCCCCACCATGGATGTACCAAGCCAGCTGGCCATTACAAAACCTCCATCCTGGGTTTGTTTCATGTCGTAAGGACTAAAGAAATTTGCCAATGGATAGTTCGGGTTGAGGTATTCTCTCGTGAAAAGGGTGTCGCCATTTGAATCAAACCGAATGAACAAGGCCCTCATCAAGGTATCTATCGTATAGCCGGAAAGGGCAAAACCGCCATTCTCCAGAGGGATCAAGGTATTGGCCCAGCTTTGATAGGATCTTTGCGAGCTCGTTATGGCTTTTTGATAAACTACATTACCCTCCAGGTCGAATTTTACAAAAATATTGCCTGCTTTGTGGGGGGGAAGGGTATCGGCAATCAGGCCGGTAGCGTAATAGCAGCTATCGGTAGGCACTATACTGGTGAGCAAGGCTGCCGGGTATCCGAAATGAAGACGCTTGTTGAAGGTGACTTGGGCGTGGAGTGAAAAAGCCGTTCCGAAGGAGAGTAAGAAAAGAAGGGATATGGACTTGCGCATGAAGAAGTGTTTTGGAGGCATTAAATTATTTAACGTGAGTTCGAAGAATATCTTATTGAAAACCTTCGGCCCTGATCCCCATTTCCCAAATCCCTCCAAAAAAACTACCTTGAGCACACCAACACACCACGCATGAACCAACTTCGACAAAAACTAAACCTCTACGGGCTGACCATGATCGCCGTGGGCTCCTGCATCGGGTCGGGCGATCTTCATCACGCCGGCCGATGTGGTCGCGGAAGTGCCCCACCACGGCCTGGCCATCGGGCTCTGGCTCATCGGCGGACTCATCGCCCTGACCGGGGCACTCACCTTCTCCGAGCTCGGCGGCATGTTCCCCCAGGCCGGCGGGGTGTATGCCTACCTCAAAGAGGCGTACGGCGAGCTGGCCGGATTCCTCTACGGGTGGATCATCCTGTTGGTCATCAATACCGGCGCCCTGGCCGCCCTGGCCATCGCCTTTGCAAATTATATGGAATTTTTTATTCCCGGCATGTCGGGCAACGACAAGATCCTGCTGGCAGCCTCCGCCATTGCGGGCCTGACCGCGATCAACTGCGTCGGGGTGGGCGTTAGCCAGGCGCTGGCGAATGTGTTTACCGGCATCAAATTGCTGGCCATCGCGGGGATCATCGTCGCGGGATTCGTCTTCTACGAACCGGCCAAAGTGAATCTCTCTTTCAGCCTGGCAGAAAATTTACCCGTCGACTGGTTCTCCGGAATGTTCGTGGGACTGATCGCGGTGCTCTGGTCTTTCGGCGGCTGGCACCACGCCTCCTACCTCGCCGGCGAAGCCATCAACCCTCAAAAAACGGTGGCCCGGGCCATGGTGCTGGGCGCGGTGATCGTCACAACGGTGTACGTGCTGGTCAACCTGTCCTACATGATGCTCCTCCCGCTCCCCGTCATGGGTAGCAGCGAACTGGTGGCCGGCAAGGCCATGGAAGCGATCGTGCCCTGGGGCGGCAGGCTGGTCGCCGTGGCCATCGCCATATCCATCTTCGGCACCATCGGCATTTTCACGATGTCGGCCCCGCGGATCTATTACGCCATGGCCACCGACAAAATATTCTTCTCCTTTCTGGCAAAAGTCCATCCCCGCTTCCGCACCCCCGTGAACGCCATGGTCCTGCAAGCCGTTTGGGCCATCTTCCTGCTTTTCGTCTGGGGCACCTTTTCCAACCTGATCACCTACGTCACTTTCATGGACATCCTCTTCATGACCATGGCCGGGGCGGGAATATTTATTCTTAGGAAAAAGAGGCCGGACGCCGAGCGCCCCTACCGCACGGCAGGGTACCCTTTCGTGCCCCTTATATTCGTGCTGATATCCGGCGCCTTTGTGTTGAGCACCCTGGTGGAACGGCCGATACAGACGCTGGCCGGACTGGGGCTGGTGGCACTGGGGATCGCAGCCTATTTGCTTTTCAGGAGGAACAATTTGAATCCCGGATAATGTAGAGCGGGCGGTTGCGCACATTGGCGTGGATGCGACTGAGGTATTCGCCGATGATCCCGATGGCGATCATCTGCACACCGCCGATAAATAGCACCGTGATCATCAGGGATGCCCAGCCTTCGACAAAATCGCGGAGCACGAAGCGGGAGTAAAGCACGTACAGCGCGCCCAGAAAGGCAAAGCCCGTGGCGATCAATCCGAAATACGTGACAAACCTCAGCGGCACATCCGAAAAGCCGGTGATGCCGTCGAGCGCGAGGGCCAGCATCTTGCGGAAGGGGTAATTGGTCTCGCCGGCGTGGCGCTCCTGCCGGTCGTATTCGAGGAAGGTCTGCCGGAAGCCGATCCAGGAGATCTGCCCGCGGAGGAATTTGCTCTTCTCCGGCATCTTTCGAAGCGCCTCCACCACTTTGTGGTCGATGATCCGGAAATCGCCCGTGTCGAGCGGGATGTCCACGCTGGACAGGGAGGAAAGCAGGCGGTAAAAAGCCCGGGCCGTGATCTTTTTGAACCAGGATTCGCCGTGGCGCGAACGCCGGCGCGCATACACCACTTCAAAGCCCTCCTTGTATTTGCGATACATTTCAGCGAGCAGCTCGGGCGGGTCCTGAAGGTCGGCGTCCATGATGACCACCGCTTCGCCCCGGCTATGGTCCAGACCGGCCGAAACCGCGATCTGGTGCCCGAAATTCCTGCTGAAGTCGATGTATTTTACGTGGGAGTCTTTTTGGGCCAGCTCGCGGAGCAATTCCACGGAGCGGTCGCGGCTGCCGTCGTTGATGAAAATGAATTCGTAACCGACCTTCATCTCCTCCAGAGTCCTGGTCCATCGCTCGTGCAGCAAAGGAATATTTCCCTCTTCATTGTAAATTGGAATGACGACTGATAAATCCGCCATAATCGGGTAAATTTGTGGCACAAGATAGCAAAAATTAACCCCAACTATGAGGCCTAACAACCGCATCATTGCCTTCTCGCTGGGTTTCCTCGTCGCCCTGGCTTTTATTTATTACTTCAGTAATATCGTGGTGTACGTGGCCATCGCATGGGTCCTCTCCCTCATGCTGGGGCCCCTGGTGAGCTTTTTTACCCGAAATTTGCGCATCGGAAAATTCAAGCTGGGGGTCACCTTCAGCGCGGCCCTGACCATGATCATTTTCCTGGCGGGCCTGTCCCTGCTGCTCACGCTTTTCATCCCGCTCATCGTCACCCAGGCCAACAATCTGGCCGGGGTCGATTATAAATCCATTGCCACAGCCCTGCAGGAACCCCTGTCCCACATGAACCAATGGCTCATCAACCGCGGATTGGTCGAACAGGCGCCCAATGTCGAAGAACAGTTAAAAAACATGCTGCAGGTCAGCGACTGGTTCCAGCCCGGGAAAATCGGCACTTTCTTTTCCGCCATCCTTTCCACGGCCGGCAACGTCCTGGCCGGCTTCTTCTCCATCGTCTTCATCACCTTTTTCCTGCTGAGGGACGAAACGATGCTCCCCGATTTTCTGGCCGCCATTCTTCCGAAAGAGTACGAAGAAAAGGTCCGTCACTCCTTTAGCGAAAGCGACCGGATGCTGACCCGCTATTTCAACGGCCTGGTGCTCCAGGTTTCCGTGCTGACGGTGATCATGTGGATACTGCTCAGCATTCTGGGCATAGACAATGCCCTGCTGATCGCATTTTTCGGTGCGATGATGAATCTCGTCCCCTACGTCGGACCCATCATCGGGGGTATTTTCGGCGTTTTTATCACGATATCTTCCCACCTCGACCTGGACTTTTATACCCAGATGGTGCCCATGATCATCAAGGTGCTCGCCTCCTTCGTCGGTATGCAAATGCTCGACAACTATTTCCTGCAGCCCTACATCTCCTCTAAAAGCGTTCGCGCCCATCCCCTGGAGATCTTCATCGTCATTCTTATGGGCGCCAAGCTCAACGGCATCGTGGGCATGGTATTGGCCATACCGGTCTATACGGTGCTGAGGGTCATCGCCCGGACGTTCTGGAGCGAGTTCCGCATCGTACAAACGCTGACGGAGAGCTTAGAGGAGGAGGAGGAAGAGGAGGAGGAGGATGGTCATCCCCGTTGAAAATTTTCCCATGCCTGCCTCGCCAACGTATCCGTCAATTGTTCGATGTAGTAGCTCCCGGCGGCCGGGTCGATCACCCGGTCGAGGTAGCTTTCCATTTTCATCAAATGTTGGACGTTTCGGGCAATGCGGCGCGAAAAGGAGGTCGCGGTCTGGCCCTGGAAGGCATCGGAAGGAGGGATGGTAAGGCGGTCCACACCCGCGATAACAGCCGACATGGCCTGCGTGGTGGCGCGAATCATATTCTGATTGGGGTCTTTCACCTGCGACTCGGCGGCGAGGCGCACGTCGATCGGAGGCAAGGGCAGGTGGGTGATCCCGTAGGCCTCCATGATATGGGCCCACAGCACCCTCAAGGCCCGGATCTTGGCGATTTCGAGAAAATAATCCGTTCCGATCGAAACGGAAATCTGGATATGGTGGTGCACCATCTCGGCGGAAAGCCCCAGATCGGTGTAGCGGTCCATCAGCCGCGCGCCGCGAACCAGCACGCCGATCAGCTCCTCCACTACGCCGGCAGAGCCCTTGAAGTCGAGGTGGCCGTTGACGGTGAGCAGGCGGAAACCCGGCAGGGCGAAAGTGCTTTTTTCGAGCAGCTTGGCCATCTCCCGGGCAAAGGCCTCTTCGGCGAAGGCGATGCCGTGAATGTAGATAGAGCCCCTCAGGGAAAGGCGCTGCGGGTGCATTTGCACCATTTCAAAAAACGCCTCCCAAATAGCCGGAAATTCCTCCACTTTCTGAATGCCGGCGATGTGGGTCGACACGAAATCGAGCTCCACCCCTTCCAGCAGTTCCTCCCATTCGGGGAGCTTTAGCGGCCGTTTGAGGTTCCAACGCGGCGCCTGTACGCCACCTTCCAGCGCTTCGAAAGCGCGGCGGCGTGCATCGGGTATGGTATCCACGGGAATATCCTCCCCGATCTCCCAGTCATTGCTAAGGCGGTGGGCAGGGAGCGGCGGCAATTCCAGCGGCCAATCTTCCCTGTGCGAAAAAGGACTCAGCGCCAAACCCGGACGGATGACCCAATCCAGGCTTTCCAGCGACTGCCCTTTCAGCTCTTTCCGGATCTTTTCCAGCCACTCGGCCTTGCTCACCCGGGAAAAGGCCTCGAATAGAGGATCGTGGGAAGCCATAAGGAGTGCGTTATAGTTTTTAAGTTATTAAGGGTATAAGTTTTTACGGTCAAAAACTCATACCCTTAATAACTTAATACCTAATTTAATACCGGTAATACTCAGGCTTATACGGCCCATCCTTGTGCACGCCGATATACTCGGCCTGGTGGTCGTTGAGTTCCTCCAGTTCCACGCCGATTTTGGCGAGGTGCAGACGGGCTACTTGCTCGTCGAGGTGCTTGGGCAGGGTGAACACGATGTTATCGTATTTATCCGCGTTGGTCCAGAGTTCGATCTGGGCCAGCACCTGGTTGGTGAAGGAATTGGACATAACGAAGGAAGGGTGGCCCGTAGCGCAGCCCAGGTTGACCAGACGGCCTTCTGCCAGCAGGAGCACGTCTTTGCCGTCGATGGTGTATTTGTCCACCTGCGGTTTGATATTGACCAGCGAATGGCCGTAGTTATTGTTGAGCCAGGCCACGTCGATCTCGTTGTCGAAGTGTCCGATGTTGCAGACAACGGCTTTGTCTTTCATGAGTTTGAAATGGCGGCCGGTCACGACGTCGCAGTTGCCCGTGGCGGTGACGACGATATCGGCCTGGGTAACGGCGTGGTCCATTTTCAGCACCTGGAAGCCGTCCATTGCGGCCTGAAGCGCGCAGATGGGGTCGATTTCGGTGACGATCACGCGGCATCCCGCTCCGCGGAGAGGAGCAGCGGAGCCTTTTCCGACGTCGCCGTATCCGGCTACGACGGCCACTTTACCGGCCAGCATGAGGTCGGTGGCGCGGCGGATGGCGTCTACCAGCGATTCGCGGCAGCCGTATTTGTTGTCGAATTTCGATTTGGTAACCGAGTCGTTCACGTTGATGGCCGGCATCACGAGGGTGCCGTTTTTCACCCGGTCGTAGAGGCGGTGCACGCCGGTGGTCGTCTCTTCGCTGATACCGCGAATGCCTGCCGCCAATTCGGTGTGCTTGTCGAGCACGATATTGGTCAGGTCGCCGCCGTCGTCGAGGATCATGTTGAGGGGTTTGCCGTCTTCAAAGGCAAACAGGGTCTGTTCGATAGCCCACCAGAACTCTTCTTCGTTCATGCCTTTCCATGCGAATACCGGGACGCCGGTTACGGCGATGGCCGCAGCTGCGTGGTCCTGAGTAGAAAAAATGTTGCAGGAGGACCAGGATACTTCCGCTCCCAGTTCGATCAGGGTTTCGATCAGCACGGCCGTTTGGATGGTCATGTGCAGGCAGCCGGCAATCCGGGCGCCCTTGAGGGGTTTTTTGGGACCGTATTCCTCGCGGAGGGCCATCAAACCGGGCATCTCGGCTTCCGCCAATTCGATCTCCTTCCGACCCCACTCCGCCAGGCTGATATCCTTTACCTTAAAGGTGGCGTGGGTCGCTGTTGATTGTTGCATAAATGATAATTTTAAATTTGGGGACTGTTGAAATTTACGGCTGCAAAGTTAAAGAATAAACTTAAGCTGCGATATATCGCATGCTATACTTTAGGAATTGAAAAGCCCTCCCTAAAACTAAACAAGTTTGTAAAGACTGGGAGGGCGGGCTGCGCCCGCCCTCCCAGTCTTTACGAGTCTTTCGGCCCCGCTGCGGGCCGAAAGACTCGTAAGAAATTTTATTTACAAAGCATTTTGCCCCTTATAACAAATAAGGATAAGGATGGTTGCCGACAAAAATCAGGTGCGTTCGATCCACTTGGTTTCAAAGCTCCTGGGTGCTTTCTCCATCTCATCCAGCAGCTGGTCGAGATCGTTGGAGATGAGGAGCAGGTGGCGGTTGGCGGCTTTCAAAAAACCCGTCTCGATCATCCGGTCGATATGGGCGATCAGGTGGTCGTAATAGCCGTTCCAGTTGAGCAAGCCGACAGGATGGGGATGGAGGCCGAGCTGTTTCCAGGTCAGGATCTCGAACAGTTCGTCCAGGGTGCCGAAGCCTCCGGGCAAGGCGATAAACCCTTCGGCCCGTTCGGCCATCACGGCCTTTCGCTCGTGCATGCTGTCCATAGAGATCAGCTCGGACAAGCTTTTATGGAAGACTTCTTTCTCTTTGAGGAAATGAGGGATTGCGCCGACGACTTTACCCCCGTTTTCCAGGGCGGCGTCCGCAATGACGCCCATGAGTCCGATGTTGCCCGCGCCATAGACGAGGGTAATGCCCCGCCGCGCGAAGTTGCGCCCCAACTCGGCCGCCAGTTGCGAATAGACGGGGTCATGGCCGGTGGACGAACCGCAGAATACGGCGATGGATTTCATTGCAGGAAAGTTTAAGCGCTTTTCAATAAATTGAATCCGCGGTTGGTTTTCGTCAAATCAATTCAACCGCTACGCGGTTGTTAAAAAAAACTCACTTTTTCCCCCGATTTCATCGGGGGCTATGAATGTTCAACCCTTTCAGGGTTTTTCTTCCGCTTGTTCCTCCCAGTCTGCATACTCTAATCACGGCGCTACTATCCCGGAGGCCTGCCTGCCGGTAGGCAGGGATAAAACATAGCCCCGGATTGCATTGGGGCTGTTTAAACGTTTAGCCCTTTCAGGGTTTCTTCCGCTTGCACCTTCCGGTCCTCTTATTCTAATCATGACACTACTATCCCGGAGGGATAAAATATTCATAGCCCCGGATGAAATCCGGGGTCGCTTGAATTTAGGGGAAACAACCGCAGAGCGGTTGAATAATAATTCCTGGTAAGTTCATTACCAAAATGAAAAACCCAAACCTCATGAAAAAACAAAAGAGGCTGACCCCGAATTGAATGAGGTCAGCCTCTTTATTCCATTTCGCAGTGATTAATTATTTGTAATCCTCATCTTGTAGAAGGAACGCCATACGAATACGAGCGCCACCGCCAGGAATACCAGACCCGCGTAGGGCGCTGCATCCCGGAAGTTTTCGCTGATGGCGATCTCCATGGCCAGCAGTCCGAACAGGGTCGTAAACTTGATGATCGGGTTGAGGGCCACCGAGGAGGTATCCTTGAACGGATCGCCCACCGTATCGCCCACCACCATGGCATCGTGCAATTCCGTGCCCTTGGCTTTGAGGTCCACTTCCACCACTTTCTTGGCATTGTCCCAGGCGCCGCCGGCATTGGCCATAAACACGGCCTGGAACAGACCGAATACGGCAATGGCGATCAGGTAGCTCACAAACAGCGCCACGGCGCTGTTGCCGCCGATGCTGGAAGGAGAGGAAATACAGGCGAAGGCCAGCGCGAAGAAGAAAACGGCGATAAAGATGTTGAACATCCCCTTTTGCGCGTATTGGGTACAGATCTTCACCACTTCGATCGACTTCTGAAGGTCTGCCTTTTTCGGCGCATTCGGATCGAGGTTGATATTCTTTTTGATGAACTCCACGGCGCGGAAGGCGCCGGTCGTTACGGCCTGTGTGGAAGCGCCGGTAAACCAGTAAACCACCGCTCCGCCGAGGATAAATCCGAGGATGGAATAGGGGTTGAGCAGGTTGAGGATCTCTTCCGGTTTCACGCCGAGGGTATTCTGGATCATGAGGATCAGGGAGAAGATCATCGTCGTGGCGCCCACGACTGCGGTACCGATCAACACCGGTTTGGCCGTAGCCTTAAAGGTGTTGCCCGCGCCGTCGTTAGCTTCCAGGTAGTGCTTGGATTTTTCCCAGTCGGGTTTGAATCCGAAATCTTTCTCGATTTCCGCGTCAATGTTCGGTACGTCTTCGATCAGGGATAATTCGTAGATCGACTGGGCATTGTCGGTCACCGGGCCGTAGCTGTCCACGGCAATGGTAACGGGGCCCATGCCGAGCATCCCGAAGGCCACCAGACCAAAAGCAAAGATGGAGGGATAAACCATAAATCCATCCAGACCGAAGGTGCTGGCGTAGTAAGCGGCAAACATCAGCACGAAGAACACCATACCGTTCCAGAATGCGCTGAAGTTACCGGCGACGAAACCCGACAGAATGGTCAGGGAAGCGCCGCCCTCGCGGCCGGCGTTGACCACTTCCTGCACGTGCGCGGATTTGGGGGAGGTGAACAGCTTGGTGAATTCGGGGATCAACGCAGCGCCCAAAGTACCGCAACTGATGATCGTGGAAAGGATCCACCACATGTCGGTGTTGCCGTTCAGGTCGGGGATCAGGACATAGCTGGCCGCAAAAGTCACAGCGATGGAAAGCAGGGAAGTGATCCAGACCAGGTTGGTGAGGGGCACTTCGAAATCCAGTTCGTCCTTGCCGGTGTACCTCGCCTTGCTGATGAAGTCGTTGATGTAGAAAGCGGCGATGGAGGTACCGATCATGAGGATGCGCATCACGAAGATCCAGGTGAGCAGTTCGGTCTGCATCATTTCGCCGCCGGTTACGGCCAGCAAGATGAAGGAGATCAGGGCCACGCCGGTTACGCCGTAGGTTTCAAAACCGTCGGCGGTGGGGCCTACGCTGTCGCCGGCATTGTCGCCCGTGCAGTCGGCAATAACGCCGGGGTTGCGCGGGTCGTCTTCGCCGATCTTGAAGACCACTTTCATCAGGTCGGAACCGATGTCGGCAATTTTGGTGAAAATACCACCCGCGATACGAAGGGCCGAAGCGCCGAGCGATTCGCCGATGGCGAAGCCGATGAAGCAGGCGCCTGCCAGATGCCCGGGCATCAGCAACAGGATGATGAGCATCATGATGAGCTCCACGCAAATGAGCATGACGCCGATACTCATACCGGCGTTCAGGGGGATGGTCAATAATTTAAGCGGATTGCGCTGCAAAGAGGCGAAGGCCATGCGGGAGTTGGCAAGCGTGTTCATGCGGATACCGAAAGCGGCCACCGCATACGAACCGAGAATACCCACCACGGTCCAGCCCAGGATGAGCAGCACGCCGCCGGCGCCGAACAGGGTGTTGCCCTCGTGGTCCTTCGCCAGGAAACCGAAATAGCCTGCCACGGCAGAGCCGATAAACAGAAAGAGAATGGCCAGGAATTTGCCCTGCTGCTTCAGGTAGGTCCGACAGGTGTTGTAGATCACGTCGGCAATTTCCAGCATGGATCTATGCGCCGGGAGCTTCCGCACCTGAATGAACTGATATAACCCGAAGATCAATCCCAAAAAAGTTACGATAAAACCATAATACAAGATATTCTGAGACTTGATCTCTTCGGGGATCTTCAAGTCCGCCTCGCTACCGAAGGCGAAAACCGTCGATAGCAAACTAAACAATGCGCTTAGTACGATACTTTTTTTCATGGCAGTTTTTTATGAATAATCTAAAAAGTTGGTTTTCAATCGTTTCAAAGCGCTCTCCTTTCCGGGTTCCCGCTTGAAAACGGTGGCAAATATAAAAAAAATCTTCATCAAGCCGCTTTTGCAAAAGGCCCTCTTTACAATGTCATCCTTATAAACTATATTTGTTAGCGAAAATTCGCTAAATAACTCTGTAAACCTTTCGTAATGGCCGATATACTCATTCAAAAGCCCCTGCACGGCGGGGAATTCCTGATCAAAGATGCCAGCCCCGAGTCCACTTTCATTCCGGAGGAATTTTCGGAAGAACAACTCATGATCAAGCAGATGGCCTCCGATTTTATGGAAAAGGAGATCTACCCGATGCGGGAAAAGATCGAGCATCAGGAAGACCACGCCACGGAGCGCCTCCTGGAGCGGGCCGCCGAACTCGGATTCCTCGGCGCGCACATGCCCGAAGAGTACGGCGGCATGGCCCTGGGCGCCAACACCAATACCCTCATCGGCGAGGTCCTCGGCCCCTCGGGATCATGGATCGTCTCCTTCGCAGCACATACGGGCATCGGCATGTTGCCGGTGCTGTATTTCGGCACGGAAGCCCAAAAACAGACCTACCTTCCCAAATTGATCTCCGGCGAGTGGAAATCGGCCTACTGCCTCACCGAGCCCGGTTCGGGCTCCGACGCCCTGGCCGCCAAGACCCGCGCAGATCTTTCGCCCGACGGCCAGCATTACATCCTGAACGGCCAGAAGATGTGGATCACCAACGGGGGTTTCGCCGATCTGTATATCGTCTTTGCCCAGGTGGGCGGCGATCAGTTTACCGGCTTTCTCGTAGAAAGAACCACCCCTGGAATTACCCTCGGAGAGGAGGAAAACAAACTGGGCATCAAGGGCTCCTCGACGCGCATGGTATTCTTCGAAAATGTAAAAGTGCCGGTGGAAAACGTCCTCGGCGAGGTCGGCAAAGGCCACCTCATCGCCTTCAACGCCTTGAATATCGGGCGCTTCAAGCTGGGCGCCATGACCATCGGCGGTTGCAAGATGAGCATCACCACCGCCGTACAATACGCCAACGAACGAATCCAGTTCGACCAGCCCATTTCGCAGTTCGGCGCCATTCAATACAAACTCGCAGAACAGACCATCCGGCTTTTCGCCGCAGAGAGCGCCATGTACCGCACTTCCAATCTGATGCAGACCATGGAGGAGCAGCTACATTCCGAAGGGGTGTCATTCGGGGAGGCCAAGCTCAAAGCGGCCGCAGAGTACGCCATCGAATGCGCCCTGCTCAAGGTGGTGGGCTCGGAAGTGCTCGACTATGTGGTCGACGAAACCCTCCAGATCCACGGCGGTATGGGTTATTCGGAAGAAGCCACTCCCGCCCGCGCCTTCCGCGACGCGCGGATCAACCGCATTTTCGAAGGCACCAACGAGATCAACCGCTTGCTCGCCGTCGATATGCTGCTCAAGCGGGCCATGAAGGGCTCGATCGACATCGTAGGACCGGCCTGGGAGGTGCAGAAAGAACTGGCTTCCATGCCCAGCATGGAAAAGCCGCAGGGGCTTTACGCCGAGGAGAGAAAGGCGGTTAAAGAATTCAAAAAAGCGGTGCTGATGGTCGCCGGCGCAGCGGCGAAGATGCAGATGGACGGCCAGCTCAATCTCAAGGAGGAGCAGGAAATCCTGATGAACATCGCCGATATGTTGTTCGACACTTTTGTAGCGGAATCGCTGCTGTTGAGGGTTGAAAAACTCCAGGGCATGGCCTCCAAACCCGCCGACCAGGAATACTACGACGCTATCCTCAAGGTCTTCCTCCACGACGCTACCTCACGCATGAACCGTTTCGCCACCGACGCGCTGGCCTCCTTCGCCGAAGGCGATCTGCTCCGCACCATGCTTATGGGCCTGAAGCGTTTCACCAAGTATCCGCCGGTGAATGTGAAGCAACTGAGGAGAAAGATCGCGGGGAAGGTGGTTGGGGAGAACAGGTATCCGTTTTAGGGAAGAAACGCCGTTTACATTCGGCTCAGGAATATCTTTTTGAGCCCCATCACCATGTCGATATACATTCGGCATGCGAGGTCTTCCTCGCGGCGTTTGATCAATTCGACGCAGTATTGAACAACCGGGAAGATGGCCCGGTAGGCAAGTCCAGGGTCGGACAGGCGGTTAATAGCCTCCACGATCCGCGGGGCATCGGCGTAGTAGATTTCCACCAGGTAAGGGCCGACGGGGGTTTTGAGAAGGTAATGATCCCTGAATTGGCGCAAAACCGTCAGTTGCTCGCAATCGTCGGGCAGGCCCATGGCTACCGCACAGGCTGTGGTGATATAGCACCCGCCTCCCGCAGCTGCCGGGGCCGGCGGCGGGACCGGGGGTATCAGGTTGGGATAGGCGCCCGGGGCCGCTCCGGCGGCGCCTGCATTTATGGTGGTCAAAAATGTCAGAAAATCCAGGGTGTATTTATGTGCGTCCTGGATCGTCATGTCGATCGCTCCCAAGGGGGTGATCTCTCCGGGCTGAATAGCCCGGTTCTCGAAAACCGCGAGCCCTGCATCCATGCCTCCTTCCTGGTCGTTGAGCATGGACATGCTTTCCAGGGGTTCGGATTGTGTATCGGCCTGGGCTGCGGTCCTTCCCTGAGCCACGAGCCAAGCCTCCATATTGGCCTTGAACAGGTAGTCGATACCCGGCGCACCTGTTATTCCCTGCATCCATTGCCCGATGGTCATGGTGGCCAGGTCCGGTTTGTTCCGCATCAGCGGGGTGTTGGCGTTGAGGTTGTTGTCCACGAAAAACCCATGCCCGTTGTAGTCCAGGATCATATTGGCGTTGGAAATGGCCAGCATGGACGCCTTCAGGTATTGGGCGTTGTTGTGGGAAAGCACGGCTCTCTGGTTGGCGGGGAGATCCTGGAAAATGGCTGCCATATTGGAACGCCCCAGAAAGGGAACCCGGTACTTGATCAGGGCCATGGGAAGCTGCAAGCCCTTGAGGTAGATCATCAGAATGGACAAGAAACCCTGAAGCTTGGCGGTATTGCCGCCGAGTGCCGCCAGGTGGGCTGCGCCCATTCCGGCGATTCCCAGCATATGGGCGATTACCTGATTTGCAAGATCCGGAGCCCTGCCCACCAGTTGGCCGATCGTGCCGGTCCGCTTTCTGTTGGGCCGCGGAGCAACCGGAGGACCGTAATTCGCAGGCCCGTAGACCATTTGCCGTGCATCTTCCCGCTCTCCTCCTTCCACGGGGGTTTCCCCCGGAACGCCCATGCCCATGTATTTGAACAGGGTCGGGAAGTCTTCCAGCCTGGCGCCGAAAGTCATCTGCAATTTGATGCTGCCGTCCTGTTTTCCTCCCGACATATAGACATGGTTGTTGTTCACTCCGGCCTGGCCGGGCCTGACAACCCTGCGGCCGGCCACCGTTTTGGTCTTGTTATTGTCGTCGACGAAGTGGTTGAGCCGCTGATAGATGCCGATGATCTCGTGCATGGCCGTATTGAGCGCCCCTACCCGCCGGCGTTGGTTTGAAAAGCATCGGTGACGAACTCGATATTAGCCGTGCCGTCCCCAGGCGTATCATCGCCTTCCAGCCTGAAGCCCGTGCCCTGGTGAAGCACCTCCTTTCTATCGGCTGCGCGCGTCGCATGTCCGAATCGCTTGATCCAGGGTTTCCAGCTTTTGTCCTCCATTTCAAATCCCACCCTGCGTTGAATGATGGGCAAGAAAGGCGCCGGTATAGATTTGTTCAGGGTCGGGGGTTCCTCCCCCTGGCTGAAATTGCCCTCCTTGGCGGAGAAGCCTAAGTCCATAGCTTCTTTCCCCTTCTCGTCGGCCTCCTGCTCCAATCCCGGGTCGTCGTTGAGGGCTGTTTTGAATTGGGTGGAGGTGATGGGCACCCGGCCCTGTTTTTGCTGAACGACATGCCAGGCTTCGTGTGCCAGGTGTTGCTCCCGACCAGGCCCCAGGTGGATTTCGTTTCCCTTGGCAAAGGCCTCGGCCTGAAATTGAGCCGGTTCGGAGGAGTTGTAATGCACCCGGACGTCGCTCAAGTCTTCTCTGGACAGTGATTCTACCCCCGCTTTCAGGTCGTCCGGCAATCCGGTGTCATTTCTGTTTGCCGTCAATGAAAATTGCAAAGGGGGAGGATTCAATTTTGCCAATGGATCGGCGGGGGGACCGGGAAGGTCCGGAGATTGGGTTGTGACAGGCCCGCTCATCTCCTGGCCCGCCCCATCGGCGGCAGGTTTTCGTTGAATTTGGTTGTCTGAGGAGTGCAGCGGATCCATAAATGGAAAATGGGGTCTGGCTGAATTTGCTGAAAGATAAGAAAAAAATAAAAGCGCCGTTTCTGTCGAATTTTTTTTCTCAGGATATCCTGCTCCAGCCCCTCAGCGCATGCTTCTGGCTGTCGAGGAAAGCTTTCAGCCTGGCGTTGGAAGGATGTTGTAGTTGGGGGTCCTCGTCGAGGATTTGCTGGGCGATTTGCCGGGCAAACTGCAGGATGCGCCCGTCGCGAGCCAGGTCGGCGATCTTGAGGTTGAGGATGCCGCTCTGCTGGGTGCCTTCCAGGTCGCCCGGACCGCGGAGTCTCAGATCCGCCTCGGCGATCTCGAAGCCGTCGTTGGTGCGGCACATAGTCTCGATGCGCAGCCGGCTTTCCTTGCCGAGTTTGTAATCGCTCATGAGAATGCAATAGGACTGGTCGGCGCCACGGCCGACGCGGCCCCGGAGCTGGTGCAGTTGCGACAGGCCGAAGCGCTCGGTGTTTTCGATGACCATCACGGAGGCGTTGGGCACGTTCACGCCCACTTCGATGACCGTAGTGGCAACCATGATCTGGGTTTCGCCGCGCACAAATCGCCCCATCTCGTAATCCTTATCGGCGGACTTCATGCGCCCGTGCAGGATGCTGATCTGATATTCCGGTTTGGGAAAAGCGCGACTGATGGCTTCGTAGCCCTCTTCCAGGTTTTTGAGGTCGAGTTTTTCAGACTCCTCGATGAGCGGATACACCACATAAATCTGCCGCCCCAGGGCGATCTGTTCCTTCATAAACCCGAATACGCGCAAGCGGTGAGCCTCCGTGCGGTGGGTGGTCGTGATGGGCTTGCGGCCCGGCGGCAGCTCGTCGATCACCGAAATATCCAAATCTCCGTAGAGGGTCATGGCCAGGGTGCGGGGAATGGGGGTGGCGGTCATGACCAACACATGCGGCGGAAAGGGTTTGCTTTTGTTCCAGAGCCGGGCGCGCTGCGCCACCCCGAAGCGGTGCTGCTCGTCCGTGATGGCCAGGCCGAGGCGATGGAATTCCACGGGGTCCTCGAGCAGCGCATGGGTGCCGATGACGATGTGCAAATCGCCGGAAGCCAGGCGTTCGAGAACGGCTTTTCGCGGGTTTCCCTTCACGCTGCCCGTGAGGTAGCCGACTTCGATCCCCATGCCGTCGAGATAGGCGGTGATGGACTGGAAATGTTGCTGTGCCAGGATCTCGGTGGGCGCCATGAGGCAGGCCTGGAAGCCGTTGTCGAGCGCGATGAGCATGCAGAGCAGGGCCACCATGGTCTTTCCGCTCCCGACGTCTCCTTGCAGCAGACGGTTCATCTGGATGCCCAGGCCCAGGTCCCTGCGTATTTCCTTGATCACCCGTTTTTGGGCCTCGGTCAGTTCGAAGGGCATTTTCTCCCGGTAATAGCGGTTGAAATACTCCCCGACCTGGTCGAAGACATTGCCCTTGACCGAGGCGTGGCGGCCGTGTTTCAATTGCAGGAGCCGGAGTTGCAGCAGGAAAAGTTCTTCGAATTTGAGGCGTTTTCGGGCGGCGTCCAGTTCCTGCTGGCTGAGGGGAAAATGGATGCCGCGTATGGCCGCGTATCGCGAGGGAAGCCGCAGCTTGGCGAGCAGCTCGTCGGGGAGGTTTTCGGGTAGGTCGGAGGGTTGTATCTTTTGCAGCAATTCGACCATCAGCCTGCGGCGGGCCCTGACGTCGAGGCCTTTAGAGTTGAGCTTTTCGGTGCTGGAATAGACCGGCAGCAAGGTGGGCGCGGTTTTCGATTTTTCGGGATCGAATTCCTCCATCTCCGGATGGGCGATGTTGAGGCCCGACCCATAGGAGCTCACGCGGCCGAAGACCACGTATTCCTTGCCGATCTCCAGGGAGTTCACCAACCAGGTCGCGCCCTTGAACCACACGAGTTCGATCACGCCGGAATCGTCGCGCAGTTTGGCTACCAGGCGTTTTTTGGGTCCGGCGCCCACGGTTTCGAGCTTGCGCAAAATACCCCGGAGCTGCACGTCGCCGCTATCGGGCGTCAGATCGGCCACCCGGTGGAAGGTGGTGCGGTCCACATGCCGGAAAGGGTATTGGTACAGCAGGTCTTCGAAGCTGAAGACCTCCAGTTCTTTCTGGAGCAGTTCGGCCTTCGCCGGACCTACTCCCTTGAGATACCCGATCGGGCTGTCGAGCAGGGCGCTCTTCATTAAAAATATTTTTTTTAAAGGTGCAAAATACGCTTTTAAAACAAATAATTTTAAGTATGAAAAAGTCGGGCAAGGGCACTTTCCTTTGTCTATCTTTGTTCCTCATAAACCAAATAAATTTGTGACAGGAAGAAGGGGACCCTTCCTCCTGTCATATTAAGTGATGATTATGGAAACCAAGCGCATGGCGCAGGTCGCAGAACTGGTAAAGCGGAATTTCGGATTGCTCCTGCAGCAGGAAGGATCTTATATCTTCGGAACCACCCCTTTGTAACGGTTACGAATGTCAAAATGAGCCCGGATCTGAATATCGCCCGGATATACCTCAGCGTCTACAACACGGAGGACAAGCAAACCGTCATTCTGGAAATGGAGGACAGCTATACCCGGCTGCGCCAATCCCTGGCTCATCGCATCAAAAAGCACGTGCGCCGGATTCCCGACCTCCAGTTTCACCTCGACGACACCCTCGACGAAATGTACCGGCTCAAAGCCCTCTTTCAACAGCTGGAAGACGATAATCAGCTCGGGACCAAAGAGGGCGAGGAAGGCGAAAAATAGGGAAAACTTATTCATGCATGTCATTGTTTTCCTATGAACATATTTTCATACCATGAAATCTGACGACGCAATACCCCGTCTGATGGATCCGGCGGAAGCGGAGAAACTGGAACGCATCGCCTTCATCCTCAAAACCGTCGCCCACCCCATGCGCCTCGGGGTGATCCACCTTTTGGAGCAACACCCGCGTCTATCCGTTTCGGAGATCTGCGAAAGGCTCGGCAGCGAACAATCGCTCACTTCCCATCACCTCCAGAACATGCGCCTCAAAGGAATTCTCTCCGTCAAGCGGGAGGGGCGAAGCATGATGTACTCCCTCAAGGAAAGGGACGTATCTCTGATCATCGAATGCCTGGAAAATTGCAGCTGTAACATGTGAAAGGCAATAAAACATGATGAAATCTTTCTGGGATCAACGCTATTCGGAACCGGGATTTGTGTATGGGGAAGAGCCCAATGAATATTTCCGGATCTATTTGAACACGAGCCTCCAGACGCCTGGACGATTATTGTTGCCCGGCGAAGGCGAAGGCCGGAACGCCGTGTTCGCAGCCCAAAAGGGTTGGGAAGTGTTCGCCTTCGACCAAAGCGAAACCGGCAGGGACAAAGCCCTGCAACTGGCCCAAAATCGCGGCGTACAAATCCGCTACGACGCGCTCGATCTCCACTCCTACCCCTTTGAAGAGGGCTTTTTCGACCTCATCGGCATTTTCTACTTCCATCTTCCGGAAGCCTTGCGGGCGTTTGCGCACGAGCAGTTCATCCGGGCCTTAAAGCCCGGCGGGGCGCTGGTCGCCGAATTATTTTCAAAGGACCAGCTCGGCAAAAGCTCGGGTGGCCCCCAATCATCCGACCTGCTTTACGATACCGAAAGCCTTCGGGCAGATTTTTCAAGCATGGATATCCGGTATCTGGCCGCCGAAAATATCCGGCTGGAGGAAGGAAAATACCACGTAGGGGAAGCCTCCGTAATACGGCTTCTAGCCGTAAAGTAGTTCAATCACTCATTCACTCAATCACTCATTCGCTCAATAGATGGGAGTCCTCAAAAAAGGAAATAAAGTTTACAGCACCCTGAACCTCAAATGCCCGAGATGCCACGAGGGAGATCTGTTTGAAACGGGAAGTTTCTCCCTGAAAAAGCCCTTCGATATGCCCCCAAAATGCGGCCATTGCGGGCTGAATTACTGGCCGGAGCCGGGCTTTTACTACGGCGCCATGTTCATCTCCTATATCTTCACCGGCTTTTTTTCCCTGGCTTTCGTGATGTTCTTCCATTGGGTGCTCGACTGGAGTATTGGAGCGTCTTTCGGACTTTTATTGCTGGTATGCGCCCTGTTTTTCGTCTATTTCTTCCGCATCGCGAGGGCCATCTGGCTGAATGTAAACGTGAAGTACGACCCCCATTCCGGTCTGCCGAAAAAATAAGCCATGAATCTGAACACCGACGCGGAACAAATCCGCTCCCTTTTGCTAAAAAATTTCTCCGAGATCGCCGAGCGCAAGCTCCAGGAGGACATCGTACAGGTGGCCCGGCTGATGAGCTTTCGGGCCGGCGAACTCATCATGGACTTCGGCAGCTTTGTGCGCATAGTGCCCCTGGTGGTCAGCGGAAGCATCAAGGTGGTCAGGGAAGACTCCGACGGCCGCGAATTGCTCCTCTACTACCTCCAGCCGGGTGAATCCTGCTCCATGTCATTCACCTGCTGCATGATGAACAAGAAAAGCGAGATCCGCACCGTGGCAGAAGAGGACACGGAGATCATCGCCATCCCCGTCCGGTACATGGACGAATGGATGTCCAAATACCAGAGCTGGAAAAACTTCGTCATGCGCTCCTACGACCGCCGAATGGTCGAATTGGTGCGCACGATCGACGATATCGCTTTCAAAAAAATGGACGAGCGCCTGCTCCAATACCTGGAGAAAAAGGCCGAAGTCAATCGCTCCAAAGAGATCAGCGCCACCCACCAGGAGATCGCCTACGACCTGAACGCTTCCAGGGAAGCTGTTTCCCGGCTGCTCAAACAACTCGAGAAGGAAGGGAGAGTGAAATTGGGGAGAAATAAAATTCTGGTGACTGGTGGCTAGTGACTAGTGACTGGTGACTGGTGATTGGTGATTGGTGATTGGTGATTGGTGATTGGTGATAAATACTATTCACCAGTCACTAATCACCAGTCACTACATAATACTTGTAAATATGTAGGAATATTCATATTTTTACCACCTCGAAACCAACCTTACTTCAGCCATGAGATACGGGTTCATTATCGACAATAGAAAGTGCATCGGCTGCCATGCCTGCACGACGGCCTGCAAAGCCGAGCACGAGGTGCCGGTGGGCGTCAACCGAACCTGGGTAAAACAGGTGGAGAAAGGAGAGTTCCCCAACACCCGCCGATTGTTTTCGGTGATGCGTTGCAACCACTGTACCGACGCCCCCTGCGTAGAGATCTGCCCCGTGACCGCACTCTACTTCCGGGACGACGGGATTGTGGATTTCGACAAGGACCGCTGCATCGGCTGCAAATCCTGCATGCAGGCCTGCCCCTACGATGCCCTCTATATCGACCCTCAGACCCACACGGCGGCCAAGTGCAACTATTGCGCCCACCGCGTGGACCTGGGTCTCGAACCCGCCTGCGTCAATGTGTGCCCAGAGCACGCCATCATTTCGGGCGATATGGAAAATCCCGAGTCGGAAATCTCCATCCTCCTCTCCCAGCAAGTCGTCTCCGTGCGCAAAGCAGCCAAGGGCACACAGCCCAACCTGTTCTATATCGACGGCGATGAATCCTCGCTCAACCCCGTGGCCACCGAAAGGCACGACAACTATTTCTGGAGCGCACAGACCCGGGGCGTAGGCCATTATGCCAAAAACACCGAAAAAATGGCCTATTCCGGGGACAACATGATCCAGGCGCTGCTGGAGGCCAAAGGCCATACCATCGGCGCCACGGAGCTTGCTTCCTCCGGCCCGGTGAAATCGATCGACCTGCTGATGGGCGGCGCCCGCCGGGTTTACGACAGCCCCGACAAGGGCATCCTCTGGGGCTGGGAAGTCTCCGCCTATGTGCTGACCAAAGCCGTTTCCGCCGGCGTTTTCCTGCTTCTTTTCCTGGCCTGGATCTTCGGATGGGCCGAATATACCCCGGAAACCTTCTGGTGGATCATCGGGACCGGCCTGGTATTCCTCGGCGCCACCGGCCTGTTTCTGGTCAAGGACCTCGACCGCCCCGACCGTTTCCTCAACGTATTGCTTCGTCCGCAGTGGAACTCCTGGCTGGTCCGGGGTGGCTACTCCTTTACAATATACGGCGGCATGCTTACCCTGGTGGCCCTGGCGGCCTTTTTCCAGTGGAAAGCCCTCCAGCCCGTACTTTGGTGGATCACCATGGCCTTTGCCCTGCTGACCGCCGTCTATACCGCCTTCCTGTTCGCCCAGGCCAAAGGCCGCGATTTCTGGCAAAGCCCCGCTCTGGCGCTGCACATGCTGGTGCACAGCCTGGTGGCAGGCGCCGCCGCGCTGTCGATCATCGCCCTGTGGACCGAATCGGGTCCCGGCTGGCTCCCCTTCCTGAAAACCGTCATGCTCGCCGGGATCGTGGGGAACCTGGCCACCGTGTTGGTGGAATTGACCATTACCCATCCGACCCAGGAGGCGAAGAAAACCGTGGAAATGATCACCCGCGGCCGGTACAGCAATCTGTTCCGCTGGGGCGCCATCGCTTTCGGGAATTTCCTGCCTTTGGCCATGCTGGCCCTCGCAGGCGACAACCCCCTGATCGCAGCCATGGCCGGGTTGATCCTGCTGATCGGAATTTATATTATGGAAAAAATCTGGGTGGAAGCACCCCAACGGATCTCGTTAGTATAAGAGACCAACAAACAAAACACATTATGAGCGATTATCAAGTTCTCATCGTAGGCGGAGGAAATGCCGGCATCTCTGCCGCCGCCAAACTCCTGCTCAAAAACGGCAACCTCAAAGTAGGCATTATCGAGCCTTCCGAAAAGCATTATTACCAACCCGCCTTCTCGCTGGTTGGCGGAGGCACCTTCGACATCAACACCACTGTACGGGACGAAGAGAGCGTCATCCCACACAAGGCCACCTGGATCAAGGACGCCGTGGCGACCTTTGAGCCCGAACAAAATACGCTTACCTGCGCAAGCGGTAAAAAATACACCTACGATTACCTCATCGTGGCCCCGGGCATTCAGCTCGATTTTGACAAGGTCAAAGGATTAAAGGAAAACCTCGGGAAAAACGGGGTGACCTCCAATTATACCTTCCAAACGGCGCCTTACACCTTCGAGTGCCTGGAGAATTTTCCCAAAGGCGGTAAGGCGATCTTTACCAGTCCCAACACCCCCGTTAAATGTGGTGGCGCTCCGCAGAAAAGCCTTTACCTGTCTTCCGATTATCTCCGCCGGAAAGGTTTTCTCAAGGACTCCGATGTGCATTTTTACTCGGGCGGAACGATTATTTTCGGAGTAAAAAAATATGCGGAAACCCTGCTGAAGGTCGTGGCCCGCTATGGGATCAAAACCCACTTTTTCCACAACCTGACGGAGATCGACGGGGAGCGTAAAATCGCCTACTTCGACAAGGTCGATACCGCTGGAAAATTCCTGGAGCGCATTGAGCAATCCTTCGACATGATCCACGTCACCCCGCCCCAAAGCGCTCCGGACTTTATCAAGAAAAGCCCCCTGGCCGTTCCGGTTGTGCCGAATACTCCGTTCTTCGGCTGGGTAGATGTGAATAAAAACACGCTTCAACACGTGCGCTACCCGAACATCTTCGGCCTGGGAGACGCATCCAGCCTGCCCACCGCCAAAACCGGCGCCGGGGTGCGCAAGCAAATGCCCGTCCTGGTCGAAAACCTCCTGAGCCTGATGGACGGCAAGCCCATGACCGCCTCCTACAACGGTTATGCCTCCTGCCCGCTGATCACCGGCTACGGCAAGATCGTCATGGCCGAGTTCGACTACGACAACAACCCGATGGAAACCTTCCCCTTCGATCAGTCCAAGGAAAGGTACTCCATGTGGCTGCTCAAGAAATACGCCCTGCCGTTTTTGTATTGGAATATGATTTTGAAAGGGCAAATGTAATGGTGATTAGTGATTAGTGACTAGTGACTAGTGACTAGTCGCAACTCACTAATCACCAGCCACCAGTCACTAATCACCAGTCACTAATCACTAAAAATGGCTTCCCGCAAACCCAGCATCATAGAGCGAATCGCCGAGTCGATCGGCCTCATTCCCAACCTGCATAAGGAAGAACCGGCAGCGCTGGATTCCCTGACCGAGCCCGGGCAACTCACCAATTTTCCGCCGCCCGAGAAATGGGACGACTGGACGGAGTACGAGGCCAAGGGCTGGCCCAGGAAGGTCAAGAAGAATTATATGATCGTGCCGACCACTTGCTTCAACTGTGAATCGGCTTGCGGTCTGACCGCCTTCATCGACAAGGACAGCTGGCAGGTTCGAAAATTCGAAGGAAACCCCTACCACCCGGCAAGCCGCGGGCGCAACTGCGCAAAAGGTCCGGCCACCATCAACCAGATCACCGACCCGGACCGCATCCTGTATCCGCTCAAACGCGAGGGGAAACGCGGCGAAGGGAAATGGACCCGCGTGACTTGGGATCAGGTGCTCGACGATATCGCGGGGCGCATGCGCAAGGCCATTTTGGAGGGCCGCAACAACGAGATCGCCTACCACGTCGGCCGGCCGGGCCACGAAGGATATATGGACCGGGTGCTGCAATCCTGGAATATCGACGGGCACAACAGCCATACCAATGTCTGTTCTTCCGGCGCCCGCTTCGGATACGCCATCTGGTACGGGCACGACCGCCCCTCCCCCGACCACGCGAATGCCAAGTTCATTCTGCTGATCAGCGCACACCTGGAAAGCGGGCACTATTTCAACCCCCATGCCCAGCGGATCATGGAGGGCAAGATGAACGGCGCCAAACTGGCCGTCGTCGACCCTCGCCTGTCCAATACCGCCAGCCACGCCGACTACTGGATGCCCTCCTACCCGGGCACGGAAGCGGCCGTGCTTCTCGCCATCGCCAAGATCCTGCTCGACGAAGGGTGGTACAACCGCGAGTATATCGAAACCTGGGTCAACTGGGACGAATACCTGAAAAAGGAGTATCCCGACAGGCCTTGCACCTTTGAACAATTCATCGAAACCCTGCGGGAAGTGTATGCTGAATACACGCCCGAATATGCGGAAAAGGAAAGCGGAGTGACCGCAGCCATGACCCGGGATGTGGCGCGCGGCATCGGCGAAGCCGGCACCCGTTTTGCCAGCCACAACTGGCGCAGCGCATCCTCCGGAAACCTCGGCGGCTGGGCGGTGGCCCGTTGCCTGCATTTCCTCCACGTGCTCACCGGTAGCGTCGGCACCGTGGGCGGCACCTCTCCCAATACCTGGAACAAATACCACCCCAAATTTTTCGATACCCCTCCCGCTCAGACCTTCTGGAACGAGCTTCATTTTCCGAAGGAATACCCCTTGTCCTTCTTCGAGCCCAGCTTCCTGCTCCCCCACTTCCTCAAGGAGCGCCGCGGGTTTATGGACGTGTATTTCTCCAGGGTCTTCAACCCCGTCTGGACTTACCCCGACGGATTTACCTGGATCGAAGCCTTTTCGGATGAGTCGATGTTCGGCCTGCACGCGGCCCTGACGCCCACCTGGAGCGAAACGGCCTTTTTCGCGGACTACGTCCTGCCCATGGGCCTGGCTTCCGAACGGCACGACCTCAACACCTACGAGACCCACGCCGGCGTCTGGATCGCCTTCCGTCAGCCGGTCTTCCGGGAAGCGGCACGCCGAACGGGAAAACCGTTCACCTATACCTACGAAGTCAACCCCGGCGAGGTCTGGGAGGAAGATGAATTCTGGATCGAACTGTCGTGGCGCATCGACCCCGACGGCAGCATGGGCATCCGCAAGCATTTCGAATCGCCTTACCGGCCGGGAGAAAAGATCACTGTCGACGAGTATTATCAATACATTTTTGAAAACACAAAAGGACTCCCCGCCGCCGCCGCCGCGGAAGGAATGACCCCGCTCGATTTCATGCGCAAATACGGCGCATTCGTCGTGGAACCTTCCGTGTACGACCTGCACCTGAAGGAGCTTTCTGCTTCCCAAATGGAAGATACCAGCGTCGACCCCATTTCCGGAGTGATCACAAAAAAAGGAAGGGGATCGGCATAATGGCCGGAGGAAAGCCCGTGGAGGGTTTCCCGACCCCTTCGAGGAAAAACGAGTTCTTCTCCCAAACCATGATCGACTGGAAATGGCCCGAGTACGCCATTCCGACCTATATCAAAAGCCATATCCACGAGGAGGAAATGGACCGTTCGAAGAACGAGTACCCGCTGGTGCCCACCTTCCGCCTCCCCACCCTGATCCACTCGCGTTCCGGCAACGCCAAATGGCTCTATGAGATCTCCAACCGGAACCCGATCTGGATACACCCGGAAGACGCCGACAGGCTGGGGGTCCATACAGGTGACATACTCAGGGTGAACACCGAGATCGGTTACTTCGTGGATAAGGTCTGGGTAACGGAGGGCATGAAGCCCGGCATCATCGCCTGCTCTCACCACCTCGGCCGCTGGCGCCGCCCCAGCGACGCCCACGGCAACCGCTGGGCGGTCAACACCGTCTCCATCGACAACGACGGGAAAGGCGGCTGGAAAATGAGCACGATCGGCGACATCGTTCCCTTCAAGAGTAGCGACCCGGACAGCTCCCGCATCTTCTGGAGCGACGGCGGGGTTCACCAGAATATCACCTTTCCCGTTCACCCCGACCCCATCAGCGGTATGCACTGCTGGCACCAGAAAGTGCGGCTTGAAAAAGCGCACGCGGACGACAAATACGGCGATATTTTTGTAGACACGAACAAGTCGTTCGAAGTGTATAAAAAATGGCTGGCCATGACCCGTCCCGCCCCTGGCCCCAACGGCCTCCGGCGGCCCCTGTGGATGAAGCGGGCGCTGAGGCCGGCGGAAGAAATGTTTTATATTTAGTGATCGGTGACTGGTGACCAGTGACTAGTCACCAGATCACCAGTCACTAGTCACCAGTCACTAGTCACCAAAAATGCTCGATCGCAAAGAACTCCTCCACAGCATCTTCCCCTTCCTCAATTGGACCCCGCTGGTCACTCGGAAGACCTTGCGGGCGGATTTGCTGGCGGGATTGACGGGGGCCATCATCGTGCTGCCCCAGGGTGTGGCCTTTGCCATGATTGCGGGGATGCCTCCTGTTTACGGGCTGTACACGGCTATCGTGGTGCCTATTGTGGCGGCGCTGTTCGGTTCTTCGATGCATTTGATCTCCGGCCCGACGACGGCTATTTCCCTTGTCGTGTTCAGTGCGATCAGCGAACTGGCGACCCCGGGCTCGCCCGAGTTTATCCAATTGGCGTTGGTGCTGACCTTTCTGGCCGGCGTTTTTCAGTTGGGCCTGGGCTTGGCGAGACTGGGTATGCTGACCAATTTCGTTTCGCATACCGTAGTGATCGGATTCACAGCTGGCGCCGCCCTCCTGATCGCCACCAGCCAGATGAAGCACGCCCTGGGGATCAACGTTCCGCAGGGAGAGGGCTTTTTTTACACCTGGAGGAATATCGTACTCCAGATACCGTACACCAATCTATACGAGTTGGGGATTGGCCTGGCTACCCTGCTGACGGCCCTGTTGATGAGGAGGATTTCGAAAAAGATCCCCCATTTGCTGGTCGCCATCCTCGTCGGCTCGGCCCTGGCTGCGATATTGGGAGGCGCGGAACGGGGCATCCGTTTCGTCCAGGAGATGCCTTCGCGGCTGCCCCCCTTTGATGCGCCGGAACTGAGTATTTACAATTTCCGAAAACTTTCCTCCAGTGCTTTTGCGGTGGCTCTTTTGGGTTTGATCGAAGCCGTGGCCATTGCGCGGGCGATCGGCACCAAGACCCGACAGCGGATCGACGGCAGCCAGGAGTTTATAGGACAGGGTTTGTCCAATATCGTGGGGAGTTTTTTCTCCAGCTACGCCGGTTCGGGGTCTTTTACCCGCTCGGGCGTCAATCATTCGGGCGGGGCGGTGACCCCTATGTCGGCCATTTTTGCGGCGTTGATCCTCGCTATTTTTCTGTTGCTGGTGGCGCCTTGGGCGTCGTATCTCCCCATGGCTGCGATGGGAGGCCTCATCCTGCTGGTGGCTTTCAACCTGATCGATTTTCATCATATCAGGGGCATTTCCAAGTCCAGTAAAAAGGAGAACGCGGTGTTGATCACCACTTTTCTGGCCACGATTTTCTTCGAGCTCGAGTTTGCCATCTATATCGGGGTCTTTTTGTCGCTGTTGTTTTACCTGCAGCGCACCTCCAAGCCCCATGTGGCGATCATGGCCCCCGATCCTTCGGACCCCACCCGCCATTTCACCAATGTGGCGCGAAAACCATTAACCGAATGCCCGCAGCTCAAGGTCGTCCGGATCGACGGTTCGCTCTACTACGGAGCGGTCGACCACGTCGCGTCCTTCCTGGCCGAACTCAGTGAGCACCATCCGCAAAGACACCTGCTCATCCTGGCCAACGGGATCAATTTTGTGGACATCACGGGAGCGGAGTTTCTGGTGCAGGAGGCACAACGCTGGCGCGAGCTCGGCGGCGACCTGTACATCTGCGGCCTCAAGCTCGTCGCCCAGGACGTGCTCATCTCCGGCGGCTATCGCGACGAGATCGGCGAAGATCATTTCTTCAAAACCAAAAGCGAGGCCATCCCCGCAATATACAAACGGCTCGACCCGAAGATCTGCGAGACCTGCGAGGCGAGGGTCTTTTTGGAGTGCAATCGGTGACTGGTGACTGGTGACTGGTGACTGGTGACTGGTGGTGACTGGTGACTGGCAAAAATAAAACACAAATCACTAGTCACTAACTAGTCACTAATCACCAGTCACTATTTCAGCCCAAAGCGGCACATGGTCCGACAGCGCCCGGGCCATCTTCAAATTGGCGCATTCCCCTACGGTGTCGACGATGCCGCTGCGAAGCAGGCGGATTGATGGGGGGAGGAAGATATGGTCGAGATTCCCCGAAAAATAGCGGTCGGTGCAGGTTTGCCGCAGGCTGGTCGGCTGGTTCCTGAAAGCGGGTTTATATCCTTTTTGTTTCATCCGGTCGAATGCGGGGTGCGAATCGTTCAGGTTGAAGTCGCCCACGAAGATCAGGGTTTCCTTTGGGTAGCGGTCGATAAGCCGGGCCAGGAGGGGAACCTCTTCCTCCGGTCTATCTGCGCCACGGCGGGCGTGAAAACTGGCGATCAGGATGCTATCCCCTTTGAATTCAAAGCGCGCCAGATAGGGCTCCCGGAACACCGTATCCGGCAGGGAGGATTCGAGCCAGGTTTTTCCAAGTAGTTTTACGCGGTCGGTTTTCCAAAGGAAGGCATAGCGTTCCGTCTTGGAGCCCGGGCTCTCGGTGGGATCGCTGATGCGGTAGTCCCAGTCGTGGCCCATGCGGTCTAGTTCGTCGGCCAGTCGGGCGACGGCTTTGGGTCCACTGCTGTTATTAGAAACCACTTCCTGGATGGCTACGAGGTCGAATTCGCGCAGGTGTTGGGCGATGAGGAGCATCTCCTCCTTGTCTTTACTGCGGCCGAAGTCCTGGATGTTCCAGGAGGCGAGGCGGAGGGTGGTAAGGGAGTCCTGGGCCTGGGCGCTCGGTCAGGAGGAAGGGAGAAGAGCAGGAGCGGGAGATGGTATATGTAAAGGATTCGTCGCATTTGGCTAAAATAAGGATTCTTCTGGGAATAATATTACTCACCGGGTGACTGAGTCACCCGGTGAGTAAGGGAAAGGAGGAAAACGTCCAAACTCCTTTAATTTATAGGGGTTTTCGGCCATTTTTGAAAAATCACGAGTCACCGGGTGACTGAGTCACCCGGTGACTCGTAAAAATGAATAAAACAGCTAAGCCACCTTATTTTATAAGGGTTTTCGCTATTTTTTAAACTTTCTCCGTGACCGGGTGACTGAGTCACCCGGTCACTCTGTACTTTTACCCCATTATGAGCATCCAAATCCAAACCACCCTCCCATCCCCCTCCAGGGTCACGGCCTGGACCATCATCGCGGCCAACCTCGTTCCGCTGATCGGCGTCCTGTTTCGGGGTTGGGATGCGATGGAGGTAGCTTTTCTCTATTGGAGCGAGACCATCATCATCGGGGCCTTTCAGGTCGTCAAGATCCTGATTACCAAGGAGTATGTCAACTCGAAGGCGCTGGCAATCACACCCGAAAAGGACCGCGAAGAAATGCTCGACAACTGGCAGCGCCAAAAAGGGGGAGTCAAGCTATTCATGCGCTGGTTTCTGGCTGCTTTTTTCGTCGTGCACTACGGCTTTTTCATTTTCGTGCAGGGAATGATCCTTTTTTCCGTCCTCCTCACCTCGTTTATCGATCCGGAACTGGGAGGAAGCGGCGATCTGTTCAAAATCGCCGCTTATTTTCTGGAAAAACCAGGCATTCAGTCCAGTTTAATCGCCATCGGGGTGGCGCACCTGGTGCATTTCCTCCAGGGCGTCCTGTTTGAAAAATCGTACCTGAACGGCTCCATCATCCTGGAGTTTATAGGCCCCTACAAGCGGATCTTTATCCAGCAACTGGTGGTCATCTTCGGCGCTCCGCTGATCCTGGTGCTCGGCGCTCCGGCGGCGGCGGTGATCGTGCTGGTGTTGCTCAAAACCTGGTTCGACCTGCGGTCTTTCCGCAAGGGAGACGAGTTTTTTTGGCTGAAACAGAGTCCCAGCGCTTAGTCCCGGCTCAGCAGGGTAACCCCATCGAGCACGCTGTTTTTCCAGTAGTATTTAATGCGCCCGAGCGAGAAGGTGTCGCGGAAAAAGGCTTTGCCTTCCTGCCATTGGTTTTTTTCGTCCAGGCTGCCCAGCGAATTCCGGTGAAGGGACTGGAATACCTCCCAGCTCCGCAGGAAAATGCCCCTCCGCCTGACCAGCCCCCATTTCACCCCGAACAGGTAGCCCTTGTCCTCAAATTCGCCGGCCAGGGCGGGAGGAATGTGGATGGACAGCACGTGGACCTGCTCCTCTGCGCCGGTGGGCAGTTCGGCCACTTTAAACAACATTCGCACGGTCTGGGAATTGCTCTGCTGGATAAAATCCATCTGATGGGGCAGGAGCATGGGTTGCCCGTAGCGGCTGGTTCGGGCCAGGTTGAAGTATTTGGAAATGGTGGTGTTTTTCTCCAGCTGATAGTTGTAATACCGGGGTTGGAAGCGGATTTTGGAGGAAGCGGTGGCATTCACCAGCCAGTTTTCGAGGTCGTCCCACAATTCTTTTCCGATGGCATAAGCGCCGATTATGGACACGATAGATTCGATGGAATATAGCTCGACGGGCTTGAGCAGGGCGAAAATGGCTACGAGCAAGGCCCCGAGGAAGATACCGAACAGGTTTTTGCTCACCTGGCCTATCGTTTTGTAGGCCGAACGTTGCTGCGCCAGGATATCCCGCACGTATTCCTCATAGGGCATCAGGGTGATCTGGCCCGAGCTCAGTTGCCGGCTGTAGGGGTAAAGGACCAGGTGGCATTCGAGGAAGTCGTAGCCCTGGAGCCGGTCCAGATGTCGGAATTCAATATCGTAGATACCGGGCAGGCCAGGGTTTCGCTGTATGGCAACCATATCCCGGAGGGTAGAGGGAAATACGTTCATTTAATGTTATTTTAACAAAAGGTATTCTGTTGTTAGGGAAAGGTATTCTTTTATAAGAAAAAGGTAAATCTGTCGTGCATTATTCTGAAAAACCCTTTAAATTGCCCCCGTTTTGATCGGCAGCGCCAGGCGCACCGGATCGTTTTTGGCAAAATAAAACCACGCACCATTCAAGATTGCCCCCGGGCAAAGTTTTTACCCCGTTTCACGGCTTTTTTCGCGTGAAAGGTGTGGATTTTATTGGGCATTTCAATCTCCTTCGAGAATTTTTTTTCCAGGTTCGGTAGAGGGACAAGTCTTTTTCGGTGTCTTAAAAAAGTGACTGAAAAGTCTTGGAAGAATGAATGTCAAGGTAATATTAGAACGCTTACACAACAAAGGGAAAAGATGGTCCTGCCGAAAGGGAGGCCTCTCCCGGTATTTACCAGACATGACGCCTCGCATTTTTTTGACACTGCCTCCATGCTCCCTCTCATTCAAATTTCGTCAAGCCCTGGCACAGGCCCGTTTGCGCACTTGCCGCGGGAGGCCCCTGGCTCCTTTGTAAAAACCGGAGCCGAATTTTGTTTTGGAGAACACACCACACGCAAACACAAACAACAACCAAATTCAGCCAACCCCTCTTGGAGTGGTTATACCGTACCGGAGACTAATCCCTTCGGTTTTAGCCTTTTATGTTTTCGGAGATTAAGTCCTTGCGACTTTTCAACGGCGAAGCCATTTGGAAATTTTTCGTGCCCCGAATGTAAAGAAGGCTTAAATTAGTGGCGATACTTGATATTAACGGCAAACAATTTTGTAATTAACTGAATATGAACAACTTTGTACTAATAGGAGCTGCCGGATACGTCGCTCCACGTCACATGCGGGCAATCCGGGAAACCGGAAACGTGCTCCTTGCCGCCCTGGACAAAAACGATTCCGTAGGGATCATCGATAGCTACTTTCCCGATGCATCCTTCTTCACCGAATTCGAGCGCTTCGACCGCCACGTGGACAAGCTCAACCGCTCCCAGTCGCCCATCGACTACGTTGCGGTCTGTTCGCCCAATTACCTGCACGATTCCCATATCCGTTTCGGCCTGCGCATAGGCGCCGACGTGATCTGCGAGAAACCGCTGGTCCTCAACCCCTGGAACGTCGCCGGTCTGCAGGAAATGGAAAGCGAAACCGGGAAAAAAGTATATACCATTCTTCAACTGAGGCTCCATCCGGTGCTTCAGGAACTGAAGAAAAAAGTGCAGAATTCCAACGGCAAAATTTACGACGTGGACCTGACCTATATCACCTCCCGCGGAAATTGGTACTACGCGAGCTGGAAAGGCGAGAAGGAAAAATCGGGCGGTATCGCCACCAACATCGGCATCCACTTCTTCGATATGCTGGCCTGGATATTCGGCGATATCCACGAAAACGTCGTCCATCTCCATACCCACGACCGGGCTGCGGGCTATCTGCTGCTCGACCGGGCCAGGGTTCGCTGGTTTTTGAGCATCAACCCCGAAACCCTGCCCGAATCGGCAAAGGCCGCCGGAATGAGGACCTACCGCTCTATTACGGTCGACGGTGGGGAAGTCGAATTCAGCGAAGGGTTTAACGACCTCCACACCCTGAGTTACAAAGCCATCCTGGAAGGAAAAGGATTCGGACTGGCAACAGCCGCCAGCGCCGTACAGGCGGCTTACGATATTAGAAATTCCAAGCCGGTCGGCTTGAAAGGAAGTCATCATCCCCTGGCAGAAACCCCCGTTGCCCCCCACCCTTTTGAACTCGACGGCCATTCCGATATTTCAACCGTTTATTAACCCAGATCTATGAAAAACCAATACCCAATTACCGTTCTCGCTCTTTTTCTTTTGACCCTATTCCTCGGCAGTTGCGGAAGCGTCAAGCATTCGCAAATGATCATGCTCGATCAGGTGATGGCCGATACTTCCATGATCGACTCCTTTCCCGTCCTCAAGATCCGGACCGACGACATCATCAATATCTTCGTCACCAGCCGTAACCCGGAAACGGTGATTCCCTTCCAACAGCAAAAACTGGCATCGACCGGCGCGCCCGGCGCCTCTGCCGGTGAAAACGCCCTGGGTCAGCAGGAAGGGTACCGGGTTGATGAAGACGGATGTATCTACCTGCCCTTTATCGGAAAAGTGGTGGCTTCGGGAAAAACCATCGTCGAGTTACGCGAGGAAATCATTTCCAAACTCGTCAGCTACATCCCCGACGTGTCGGTCCAGGTCCGGTTTATGAATTTCCGGGTGACCCTCCTCGGCGAGGTATTCAAACCCAATACCTATATCATTCCAAATGAAAGGCTCACCATCCTGGAAGCCATCGGCATGGCCGGAGATTTTACCCCCTACGCCGAAAGGGCCTCTGTGCTGGTAATCCGCGAACGCAACAACGTGCGCGAATTTGCCAGGATCAATACCCAGGACCCTACCCTGTTCATGTCGCCTTATTTCTACCTGAGCCCGAATGACATTATCTATGTGGAGCCCCTTAAAGCCAAACAATTTGCGACTCAGGGCGACTTCCTCTCGAGGTACTCGACCATTCTGGTACCCTTTATCAGTTTCGTAATCGTTCTTTTAGGCGGGCTTATATTCCCATGATCACCGGGGCCCTATTTTCTCATTTAAATAACCGTAGAACACATGGCAGAGGATAAACTGGATATAAAACAAATTGCATACAAGGGCCTGAAATATTGGTACCTGTTTCTGCTGATCTTCCCGGCTATGCTGGCAGGCGCCTACTATTACCTCAAGGTCACGCCGCCCAGCTACCAGGTGGAGGCCCAATTGCTCATCAAGGATGATGATAGCGGCGACACGGAGCAAATCCTGTTTGCCGAACTGGGCCTGGGCAAGAAAAACAAAAACCTCGAAAACGAGGTGCTCATCCTCACCTCCTCCCCTCTGATCGAGGAAGTGGTGCGCAACAACGAGTTGCAATACCGCTACTTCATCACCGACGGATTGACCCGGCGCGAGTTGTACAAAAATTCGCCCATCCGCATCCTCGACTGGCAACCCAATAAGGAGAACGGCTCCATGGGAGGTGTCGTGCAAGCGGATGCCAGAGGCGGATACAAGCTCATCGTCGACGAAAGCGAGTACCCCGGCGAGTTTGGAAGCGAGCTGGTCCTGCCCAACGGCAAGCTCACCCTCTCCCGCAACCGCAACCTCGACCCCCAAATGCCCATAGAAATTCAGGCCCTTTCCGTCAGAAGCATGGGCAGTTACTTCTCCGGCGCCATGGAGGTAGAGATACACGGCGAAGAATCCAGTACGCTCAATATTTCCATGAAAGACGCCTCGGGCGAACGGGCACGCGACGTGGTAAACGGCCTGCTGGACGCCTACAACCAAAAATCGGTCGAGGACAAAAACAAGTCCTTCGAAAATACGATCGACCTGATCAACGAACGCGTCCAGCTGATTACCCAGGAGCTCTCGGAAGCCGAACTGGACGTAGAAGCCTACAAACAACAATACAACATGGTGGAGCTTACCTCCGAAGGAAGCCTCCTCATGACGGAAATGGTCAGCTCCAACAAGGAGATCAGCGGCGCCCAGGTACAACTGGACATCCTGAACACCATCGAAGAAACCCTTATTATCAATCGGGAAACCTTCGAGTTCGTGCCCACCAACCTCACCATTACCAACCTGACCCTGGCTACCCAACTGGAGACCTTCAACAAATTGCTGGCCGAATCGCAGGAAATGGAAAACGACCTCGGCCCCGCCCACCCCGACCTCCTGCTGACCAAAAGCAACTCCAGAACCTGCGGCAAACGATTATCGAAAACATCCAATCGATCAAAAGCGACCTGCAGATCAAGCTCGGATCCAATAAAAACCAACAGCAGACCCTCGAAAACCGCCTCCGGAGCCTCCCCAAGCGCGAACGCGAACTGGTGGAAAAAGAACGCCGCAAAGGGGTGAAGGAAAATCTCTACCTCTACCTGTTGCAAAAGCGCGAGGAATCCGCCATCAACATGGCCATCACGGCTCCGACCGGGAAAGTCGTCGAACCGGCCAAGGCGCCTTCCAACCCGATCAGCCCGGTCAGCACGCAGATCTGGCTCATCGCCTTCTTCCTCGGTATCGCCATCCCCGCCGGCCTGGTGCTGCTCTTCGAAAACCTCAACGACCGCATTCAGGATGAAACCAGCATTGAGAAAGCCACTACCGTGCCCTTGCTCGGCTCCATTGCCATGAGCCACCGCAAAACGCACCTGGCCGTGAAGGAAAAGAGCTCCTCGCTGGTAGCCGAAATGTTCCGCCTGCTCCGGGCCAACCTTCAATACCTCACTCCCGGGGAAAACCTGCAGGTCCTCCTTATCACCTCCTCCTTTTCGGGAGAGGGGAAATCCTTCATCGCCATGAACCTCGGCATGACCCTGGCCCTCACCGGCAAAAGGGTGCTGATCCTCGAACTGGATCTTCGCAAACCGAAACAGGACCTCTATATGGGCATCGAACGCGGCGAACGCGGCGTGGTCGACTACCTCGTCAATCCGGATGTGACCGCCTCGCAGATCGTCCGCAACAGCGGCCTCAACCCCAACCTCGACATCATCGTCAGCGGGTCCAAGCCGCCCAACCCCAGCGAACTGATCCTCTCTCCCCGTCTTCGCACGCTGGTGGATGGAATGCGGGAAATTTACGACTATATCATCCTGGATACCCCTCCGGTGGGTATGGTGGCCGATGCGCTCCAACTCAACGATATCGCACAAGCTACCATGTATGTGGTTCGGGCGAATTACACCCGCATTCCGCAGTTGCAGATCATCGAGGACATCCATAACAAGAAAAGATGCCCCGGCCCTTCATCGTGCTCAACGCCCTGCGCCTCAACAGACCGGGCTCTTACGGCAGCGGTTACGGCTATGGCTACGGTTACGGATACGGATACTACGACGAAGAACCCGGCCTCCGGGCATGGGTGAAGCGCCTTCGCGAAAAAAGACGCAAGAAAACCGAGACCGCGCGGGCGCCCAAGGCCGACAAAAAGACTTCCGGCAAAAAAGACAGCAGCAACGGAGTGGTAAAGACTCCGGAAAAGGCCGGCAAGTAAATGAGCCAAACACTCGGAGAAAGGTCTCTGGCAGGCATCCTTTGGGTGTTTATCGACAAGCTGGGCAGCAGCAGCGTCAATTTCATCATCACGATCGTCCTGGCGCGGCTGCTGGCCCCGGAAGACTTCGGGTTGGTGGCCATGGTCATGGTCTTCTTCGAACTTTCGTCCGTTTTCGTGGAAAGCGGCTTCTCTACGGCCCTCATCCGGGAGAAGGAAATTTCGGAAGTCGATAAGTCCACGACCTTTATCTTCAACCTGGTCGTCGCGATCGTCCTCTACGTAGCGCTCTTTTTCTGCGCTCCGATGATCGCCGCTTTTTTCGACCAGCCGGCCCTTATCTGGATCACCCGGGTGATGGGCCTCAACCTGATCGTCGAGGCCACCGCGATCATCCCGAGCTCCACGCTGATGCACCGCATCGACTTCAAAACGCAGACCAAGGCGCGCTTTGGAGCGGTGCTGATCTCCGGGATCGCAGGCGTATTGATGGCTCTGGGCGGATTGGGTGTTTGGGCCCTGGTGCTTCGGATCGGTGTGATGGCCCTGATACAGACCTTTTTCCTGTGGAGGCTAAACCCCTGGAAGCCCACCCTGGTCTTTAGCAAGGCCTCCTTTCGCAGGCTCTTCGGTTTCGGATCCAATATCCTGATGGCCGCTATTCTGGACAAATTCTTCGTCCATATTTACAAGGTGGTGATCGGAAAATTCTTCTCGGCGGCATCCCTGGGCTTCTACATGCAGGCAGCCAATTTTTCGAACATGGTGATCAATACGCTTTTCCGAACGGTGCAAAGCGTCACCTACCCGGTGCTTTCCAAGCTGCAGGACGACCTCCTCAAGCTGAAAGACGGCTACCGGAAAATCCTGAAATTGAGCTCCTTCGTGATCTTCCCCGCCATGACCCTGCTCGGCGTCATGGCCGAACCAGCCATCCTGGCCCTGGTGGGGGAAAAATGGCTGCCCTCCGTGCCCTTCCTCCAGCTGCTGTGCCTTTCCGGCGCGACTTACCATTTGACCACTGTCAACCTCAACATGCTCCTGGTGCTGGGACGCTCCGACCTGAGCCTGAGGCTGGAAGTCATCAAAAAGATCATCATCGGCATTTCCATCGTCGTAGGCCTGCAATACGGAATCTTCGGCCTGGTCATCGGAGAAGTCATTTCCACCTACATCAACCTGATGATCAACACTTATTATTCGAAAAAATTCCTCAACTATTCGGTGGTGGAGCAATTCCGCGATATATTACCTACGATTTTGATCAGCCTGGCCACCGGCGCGGCGGTGTATTTCGTCTCCAGCTTTCCGGGCGGAGCGCCGGTTGTACACCTGATCCTGGGTTCGATATGCGGCGGGCTGCTGTACCTGGGCCTTCATCTGGCGGCCAGGACCCAGGAAATGGAGATCATTCGCCGGATGGTGATCCCGAAAACGATCCAATTAATTGCAAAGCTCAGATAGACCCCAATGAAGACACTCATTCTGGCAGGAGGTTATGGTTCCCGCCTCAGCGAAGAAACCGATATGCGGCCCAAACCCATGGTGGAGATCGGCGGCAAGCCCATCCTGTGGCATATCATGAAAATATACGCCCACCACGGCTTCAACGATTTCATCATCCTTTGCGGGTATAAGGGCTATGCGATCAAGGAATACTTTGCCAACTACTTCCTGCACCACGCCGACCTGACCTTCGACCTGGCGAAAAACCAGATGAAGATCCACCACAACCCCAGCGAACCCTGGACGGTGACCCTGCTCGACACCGGCCTGGATACCATGACGGGCGGCCGGGTGCTCCGGGCCAAGCCCTACGTTCCGGAAGGGGAATCTTTCATGCTCACCTACGGCGACGGGGTGGCCGACATCGACCTCCCCAGCCTGATCCGCTTCCACCAGTCCCACGGCAAATCCATCACGATGACCTCCTCCCAACCGGAGGGCCGCTTCGGCGCCCTGGATATCCGCAATGGGGGCCAGGTGGGTAAATTTGTGGAAAAACCGAGGGGCGACGGCGCCTGGATCAACGCCGGCTTTTTCGTCTGCGAACACAAAGTTTTCGACTATATCCAGCAGGGCGATTCCACCATCTTCGAGCGCGCGCCGCTGGAAAACCTGGCCAACGACGGCGAATTGTTCACCTTCCAGCACCCCGGCTTCTGGCGCCCCATGGATACCCTCCGCGATAAACAAACCCTCGACAGCCTTTGGGCCAACGGCGAGGCACAATGGAAAATCTGGGAATGATCGATCTGCCCGCATTTCGCAATAAGAAAGTCCTCGTCACCGGGCATACCGGCTTCAAGGGCGCATGGCTCAGCATCTGGCTCGACCTGCTGGGCGCCGAGCTCGCAGGCATCGCCCTGGACCCCCTCCACGAAGAAGACATTTTCAACCTCAGCGGAATCGGCGCCAGGATGGGGGATCACCGCTGCGATATCCGCAACTTGAAGCAGGTGCTGGACATTTTTGCCAAAGAAAAACCCGAGGTGGTCTTTCACCTGGCCGCCCAACCCCTGGTCCTCGAAGCCTACAAAAACCCCTTGGAAACCTTCGAGGTCAATACCCTCGGCACGGCCAATATCCTCGAAGCCATCCGGCTGACCCCTTCCGTGAAAGCGGCGGTCATGGTCACCACCGATAAATGCTACGAAAACCAGGAATGGGTTTTCGGCTACCGCGAATCCGACCCCATGGGCGGACACGATCCCTACAGCGCCAGCAAAGGCGCGGCCGAGATCGTGATTTCCTCCTATCGCAGGTCTTTTTTCTCCGCCCCCGGCCAGGCCGCCATCGCTTCGGCCCGCTCCGGCAACGTCATCGGCGGGGGCGACTGGTCGGCCAACCGCCTGGTTCCGGACATCATCCGGGCCAGCCGAAACGGACAGAGCCTGGAGATCAGAAACCCCGGCTCCACCCGCCCCTGGCAGCACGTGCTCGAACCCCTCAGCGGATATCTGCTGCTCGCGAGCAAGCTGCTGGAAGAAAAAGATAAATACGCAAGCGCCTGGAACTTCGGTCCCCTGCCCACCCAGGTGTTTTCGGTAAAACAGGTCGTCGAGGCCTTTTTGCAATACCTCGGCAAAGGCGACTGGCGCGACACCTCCAGCCCCGACCAGCATCACGAGGCGAACCTGCTCATGCTGGAAATCAGCAAAGCCATTCACCGGCTGGGCTGGAAACCCGTCCTTCAATTTCAGGAAATGGTGCAGTTGACGGCGGCCTGGTATGCCGACGCCAATGCCCAAAACGCGCCCGAATTCTGTCGCGGACAGATCATTCAATACAGCCAGTTGTGGAGATCCAGGAACGGAAATTAGCGGGCGTCTTTGAGATTAGCCTTTCTCCCATCCAGGACGAAAGGGGCTTTTTCATGCGCACTTACGACGAGGCGCTGTTCCGGCAGGCGGGCATCGACCGGGCCTGGAAGCAGGAAAACCACTCCCGGAGCGAGCGCGCCGGCACGGTGCGGGGGCTTCACTTCCAGTTTCCACCCTTCGCCGAATCCAAACTGGTGCGCTGCGTGCGCGGCGCCATCCTCGACGTTTTTGTGGATTTACGGCTGAATTCCCCTACTTTTGGACAATGGGACGGCCTGGAATTGTCCGAATCCAATAGAAAAATGGTGCTGATCCCCCGCGGCTTTGCGCATGGGTTTTGCACCCTCAGCCCCGAAAGCGAGGTGCTGTATAAAGTCGACAATACCTACAACCGCGAACACGAAGGAGGCTTGCTCTGGAACGACCCGGACCTGGGTATCGAATGGCCCGTCTCCTCGGCGATCCTCTCGGAAAAAGACAGCAGAAATATGACCTTCCGTCAGTTTTTGGAAACCCATAAAGCCATCGAGCTATGAACGTCCGTTTGTTTAAACCCTCTGTCGGCGAAGCCGAATTGCAAATGATCCGCGAGGCCTTCGACAGGTCCTGGATCGGTTTGGGCCCCATGGTCAACGAATTCGAGGATGCCTGGAAGGATTTTACGGGCAGCCGCATGGCCGTCGGGGTCAACTCCGCCACGGCGGCGCTGCACCTGGCCCTGGCCCTGTTCCGCTTTCCCGAAGGGAAAAAAGTACTGGTGCCCTCTCTGACTTTTGCCGCCACCGCCACCGCGGTGCTCTACAACCGCCTCATTCCCGTGTTCGTGGACAGCGACCCGGTCACCCTCTGCATGGACCTGGAAGACCTCGAGCGCAAATACGACCGCGACTGTGTGGCGGTGATACCGGTCCATTACGCCGGCCATCCCGTGCCCATGGAGCAGCTGATGCCCTGGGCCCGCGAGCGCGGGCTCAAGGTGGTCGAGGACTGCGCCCACACGGCCGGCGCAATCTACCAGGGAAAAATGCTCGGCACCTGGGGCGATATCGGATGTTATAGTTTCGAAGAGAAAAAGCTCATGACCACCGGCGACGGCGGCATGATGGTGACCGACGACCCGGACCTGTTTCAAGACCTCAAGGCCATGCGCTGGGTGGGCATCGACAAGGACAACTGGAAGACGGCACAGCAATATACTACGGCCAATCGCGACGCCATGCACTGGTTTTACGAGATCAATGTGCTGGGCTATAAATACAACATGAACGACCTGGCCGCCTCGATCGGCCTGGCGCAGTTCAAGAGGCTGCCCGAGATGAGCCGCCGCCGTTCGGAGGTCATCCGCCAGTACCTCGACGGGCTGGAAGGGGTTCCCGGCGTGGAGCCGCTGCTGCCTTTCGAACCCGAAAAATACTGCTATCAGATGTTCGGCATCCGCGCCGACCGCCGCAACGAGCTGATGATCCACCTCAAATCGAAGGGGATCGCCACGGGTTGCCACTACACCCCGCTCAGCATTCAGCCGCTGTTCGGCCCCTGGGGCCACAACTGCCCCTTCGTGGAAGCCGAGCACGAGCGCTTCATCACCCTGCCCCTGCACGCCGATTTGACAGACGAGGAAGTGGAGTATGTGGTGGAGGGGATCAGAGCGTTTCATGTGGAGAAGTTAGTAAGTTATTAAGTTTATGAGTTATTAATATATTGAAATTCAATAACTTATTAACAAATTAACTTAATAACTAAAACAGAATATTTTTTTCTTGAAAACGGATCTGATCATCTGGGGCGGAACGGGCAATTTCAAAGTGCTGTGCGAATTATTGCAGGATGACTACCGCGTAATGGGCTATTTCGACAACAATCCGGACATTCCGAAGGAATACAAAGGGATACCCTGTTTGGGCAACCGGCAGGCATTTTTGGAGTGGATTGAGGAAATTCCCATGAATGAGCGGCCTTTCTATATCGTGAGCATCGGTCCGGGGCACGGGAAAGTGCGGATGGAGATCCACGAAGAATTGAAGGAGCAGGGGCTCAAGCCGATTAAGGCCATCCACCGCAGCTCTTTCGTGGCGGAAAACGCCTCGATCGGCGAGGGAAGTCAGCTATACGCCATGTCCACGGTCTGCGTCGACGCACAAATAGGAAAAGCCTGCATCATCAATACCCGGGCATCCGTCGATCACGAATGCGTGCTGGAAGACGGCTCTTCCGTAGGGCCGGGCGCCACGCTGGCGGGCATGGTGCAGGTTGGAAAATACGCTGATATTTACACCGGGGCGGTGATCCTTCCCCGGCTCAGGATCGGAGAAGGCGCCGTGGTAGGCGCCGGGGCCGTGGTCCTGAAAGATGTACCTCCTTATACCGTAGTAGCCGGCAACCCGGCGCGAACGATCAAAAACCGAAACGCATGAAGTGCCTGCTCCTGGCTCCCCTTCAATACCCGTTTATCCATTCCATTATCGCCGGGATAAAGGCTCAGGGCATCGATCTGCGCTCGGAGGATTTTCCATCCTTTCACTCCCCCCGCGCAAACAAGATCTTCAACAATTACACCTCCCTGCCGAGGAAATTGAGGAACCTGTGGGAAGAGCCCTACGTGCGCAAGACCAACGAACGCTACCTGGAGATATTCCGGGAGTTCCGGCCCGACCTGGTTTTAATTTACAACAACCAGCTCATCCTGCCGGCCACGCTGGAGGAGATGCGCAAGAAGGCCAAAATCGCCTTCATGCTCGGCGACAACCCGCTTTACACCCCTACCAGCATCTACAACCTCCATATTCTGTACCAGGCCGACTACGTCATCAGCCCCGACACGATGTGGCGGGACCAGTTGTCCAAACTGGGCATCCGCAACGTCGTTTTCGATTGCTTCGGCTTCAACAGCGAGCTGTACTACCCGATGGAGGTTCCGAAAGAGCTCCGCGAGCAATACCGCTCGGACCTGATTTACGTGGGAAGCGCCAGCAAGACCAATTGGGGGTACAAGCGGGCCCTGTTCCTCAATCTGTTCAGGGATTTCGACCTCCGCGCCTACATCAGCGGTTCGGGGATGGAGCGCTGGCTGGAGTTTTTTCCCGATGTGAGAAAAAGGATCATCTCCCACGACCGCTTCGACGCGGCTTTCAACAACCTGGTGTATAATTGCAGCAAAATAGCGCCGGTGGAACAGGTGCCTTCCCTTTTCCACGGCATTCACGTGAGGGTCTTCGATATTTTTGGGGCGGGCATTTTGCCCTTGTGCGAAGAAAGCGCAGACCTCGAGCAAGTGTTTGAAGGCATAGACATCCCGCTGATCCGGGATTACCGGGAAGGACCGGAGCTGGCTGCCTGGTGGCTGGCAAACGACGAAAAAAGGAATGAATGCGTAGCGCAGATGCGCGCCCGTGCGACAGAACAATTTGAGCCCTCCAGGGTCATCCAGCGGATGGTCGGGCGGGTGTTTTCACTAAGCCAGGACCTCCATGCTCACTAGAATCGCTATATTAATGGGGCTGCTCGCCGGAGCCATCTGGTCCACTTATTTTGGCCCGGGGTTCTTCGCCTCCATTTTTTATATCATGACCCTGATCGTCTACTACCGGTCGAAGGACGAAGCTTTATGGCTGGTGTTTTTCTTCGTGTTGTCAGACGGGTTTATCGGGTTTTTCAACAAATACGAGGCGGTTATTTCCGTGATCCCCGGATTGCCGCCGATCGAGGTAGGGCATTTCTACGTCATCCTGACAGTGATCAAGGCCTACAGAGGCAAATCGGACAACGTGCCGTTTTACGAAACGATGTTGAAGATCATGGCCATCTACATTCTCTTCCTGGTGGCGCAGAGCTATACGATGGGGCTGTCGATGGAGATCAACGTACAGTTCCGGATCGTCAAGCATATTCTTCCGCTCTTGTTGTTTTACTCCATACCCCGCTTGTTCGACAACGAGCAGCATTACCGGGACTTGTTCCTCCTCCTCGTCCCTTTCGCGTTCATCGCGCTGGGGGCCCAGGTGTTTACGCTGATGACCGGAGCGGCGCCTTCGCAATTATTGGGTCTTCAGCGGGACCTCTGGTTTCTCAAAACCGCGGAGGCGGGCAAAACCTATAGAGGCTTTTATAGCACCACGGCGGTGCTCCTCTCCTGTTTCGGGGCCCTGTATTACGGTGCGGTCAAGACCAATGAGATTAACAAGCCCCTGATGTTCTCCGTGGTGGCGGCCGACTACCTGTCGGCCTTTATTTCCGCCACGCGGGGTTGGGTGCTTTGCTTCACTTTCGTGGTCATCATGTACCTGATTTTCGTGTTGAAGCTGGGCGCCCGGAGCGTCGGAGGCATTGTGGTTACGTCCGCCATCGCCATGGTCATACTCAGTTCCATACCGGTGGTGAACAAGCAATTCACCAACGCCTACGAGCGGGTGCTCACCCTGGAGGCCCTGGCCGGCGGAGACGTGAGCGCCGGAGGCACCCTGACGCGCTTGCACAAGCACGGCCCCAAGGTGATGAAGAGATGGGCCGAGTCGCCCCTCACCGGCTGGGGATTCTCAAACGTATTCCTCAAGGAAGCCAATTTTCACGTGGGAAATCAGACCATTCTGATGCACTCCGGCGTCCTGGGGGCATTTATCCTGGCGCTGTTTTTCGGTGTTTTCAACCTTCAGATCGTGCAGCGCAGCATGTCTTTGCCACACAGCAATCCCGTAAAAAGCGCCTTGCTGGTCATACCCATTTTCTTTATGGGCTGGTTTATCATCCACTCGACCTCCGGTCAGCAGTTCGCCTTTTACAGCGAGCCCGGGGGCGCTATGGCCCAGGCGGCCTTCTTCAGTTTTGCCGCCCTGGTGTATAAAAACGCCGTGTTAGGCGACACTCCTATCTCTCAGCCTGCCTAAGAATGAACAAGCTTAAAGCAATACCGGCCGCCGCGCCGGTCCATTACGTCGTTTGGGAATCCATTCCCGGTGGGATGGAGTCTTATATCCCCTACTACAACAATCGCTTTAACAGCGAGCGGGAAGTGTATGTCTATAGCCTCCGGCCGGCGGGCAATCTTTTGAATATATCCCCCGGCGACCATTTCAAACAGGGCTCGGCCAGCAACTGGCAGTGTTACCTGATGTATTTCCGCTATTGCAGGGCCAACCGGAAGAACCTGTTCCACATCATGAACAGCGGCCCCTTTGTGCTGTTCGTCACCCTGATGGCGGGGGTGCGGCACATCGTGTACCATATCCACGGCACAAAACACTGGAAAGCCGGTTGGGGAAAGATCCCCTTGAAGCTCGCCTGGGCTATCGTCCGTTTTTTTCCGGTGCATTATATTGCCAATTCGAAGCACAGCGGCCGGGTTTTCCACGAGGAGGTGATGCCTGTGGAGCCGCAGGTCATCTACAACGGGTTTGAACTGACCCGATTTACCGAAAAGAGATGGCTGCGGGCGAAATTCAGGCGCATGGCTTATATCGGGCGCTTCGACCGCGGCAAAAATGCGCATTTGGTGATTCGTTTATTCGAGGAGATCGCCGGTTCGATGCCCGAGCTGGAGTTGCATCTGGCCGGCAGCGGCGACCTCAACCGGGCGATCGAGGAACAAGTCCGGATGAGCCCCTTTGCCGACCGCATCACCTTATACGGCTGGGTGAAAGACCCGGCAGCTTTCTGCCAGGCAGCCGACCTGTTTGTGTTCCTCAGCGACCACGAATCGTTCGGCAACGTCATCGCGGAAGCGCTCCTCACCGGACTGCCGGTACTGACCAGCGATGTGCCTGTTTTCAAGGAGATCTACGGCGACGAAAAAATATTCAACCTGGGCAATCCGCACGATTATCCGACCCTGTTGAGCAATTTCCGGAAGGCCATCGAAGATTATCCCGCTCTGGCGCAAAAAGCCTTCGAGGCCTCCGAACGGCTCAGTTCCCTTTTTGACATGGAAACCCACCTGAAAAAAATCGAACGCTTTTATGAAACCGTATAGCCCGCCCGTTCTGTATTTCCACTCTGTGGCGCCCGGGCGATTGGAGCCCTGGACCCTGAGTTTCCTGACTATGGAGCTGGACCGGTTTGAGGATCAGATGAAGTATTTTCAGTCGAGGGGATACCGCTCCATTTTCCTCGACGAGTGGCTGGCCATTCGAAAAGGGGAGCAGAAAGCAGGGCCCATGGACATCTGCATCACGTTCGACGACGGCTTGCTGGACAACTGGGTGTATGCTTTTCCCACAGCCAAAAAGTACGGCATGCGCCTGACCATCTTCGTCTGCCCTGAACTGATCGACCCCCGGGAGGTGGTGCGGCCCAATCTGGACGACGTGTGGGCCGGCCGTTGCCGGGAGTCGGATCTGGTTGGCCTGGGCAATCTCTCGTGGAGCGAGCTTCGGCTGATGGAGCAATCCGGTTTCGTCGACGTGCAGTCGCACACTATGAGCCATACGAAGTATTTCATTTCCGGAAAGCTGACCGGGTTTTATTACGGAGGCTTCAAGGGCTTCTACCCGACCCTCAACACCTGCGGACCGGAGGAAAAGCCCTGGTACATGAACGACCCGGATTTCGAAAAACGCCTGCCCTTCGGCACGCCCCTGTTTGAAGAGACCTCTGCGGTGACGGCCCGGAAGAGCTTTATCAATCCCGATTTTATCGCCGAAACGGCCTTACTGGCCTCCAAATACGATCTCAGCCGGCCGGATAGCCGCCCGGATTACGAAGAAAAAGCCCGCGCTATTTACCAGCGCTACGAGCAACAAGGCATCCTGATTTCCTCCGTGGAGTCGGACGACGAGCTGCGAGCCCGGCAGGAATACGAGATCGCCGGGTCCAAGCGGATCATGGAGGAAAAACTGGGTAAAACGGTGCCTTTCATCTGCTGGCCGCACGGCGACAACAACCCCCAGGCTCACGAAATCGCGCGGGCTTCGGGATACCTGGCCACCACGGTGGGCAAGATGTTGAAGGAACACGAGCAGCCCGACCGCATACCCCGCTTCGGCACCGACTGGGGCTCGGGCAAATGGGTGGCACGCCGCAAAATTTTCTACAAAATGGCCAGTCACCGCAGAAAACAGCCCTGGTACGCCATCTGGCTTGCCAACGAATACAAGAACAAACTCCTGCAACGAACCTGAGCATTCCCCAAACCAAAAAATAACCCAATATGAATAGTGCGCTCAACCCCAGCCTCGAAAAATCGCTTTGGAACTCCGACAAGGTAACCAAACAGTACGCAGACGATGACTACCTGCTCAAACCCGAGCAGGCCATCCTGAATATTATGAGAAACCGCCTCCCGCAGATGCGAATGCTCGATCTGGGCATCGGAGGCGGAAGGACCACGGTCCACTTCGCTCCGCTTTGCAAGGAGTACGTCGGCTCCGATTATGCGGAAAAAATGGTCGACGCCTGTGTGGAGCGCTTCCCCAACCCCGGCCCGAGCATCCGCTTCGAAGTGATCGACGCCACCGATATGAAGGGGGTTCCGGATCAATACTTCGATTTCATCCTCTTCAGTTTCAACAGCATCGACTGCGTGCCGCCCGAAGACCGCCACAAGGTGCTCGAAGAAGTGCGGAGGGTGGGAAAACCCGGCGGGCTGTTCGCCTTTTCCTCCCACAACCTGCGCTATCTCCGCAGAATGTACGCCATCAAGCGCCACCGAAAGCTCAAGGATTTCCTCTACCAGTTCTACCGATCTCTGATGCTCATTTACTACAACGGGCTTCCCTCCCGCTACGACAACAAGGACTACGGCATCATTTGTAACGGAGTCGAGCATTTCTCGCTGAACTTGTACTACGGCAAGCCGGAATTTCAGGTAAAACAGCTCCGGGACGCGGGATTCAAAAATATCCGCGCCTTTACGAACGAAGAAACGGATGTCAAGAACCTGCACAAGGTGACCGACCAGGCCTGGATTCACTACCTGTGTGAAATTTAAGGAAATGACCCAAACATATAAATTCACTCATTTCCAAATATCCGCCGGCTATCCGGACGATGTGTTCTGGACGCAATTCGCGGCGCTTTGGCAAAACAGCCAGGACCGCTCGCCTTTTAAGTCGCCTCATATTATGCAGGATTTCGCCCTGCTTTCCGGCGACAAAGTCCGTGCCGTTCAATACTACAAAAACGGCGAGCTGAAAGGCGCTGTATTCCTGAAACTCGAGAAGAACAACCTCAGCTTCCTGAGCGATCTGAAATCCGACGCCAACTTCTTTGTTTTTGACCAGGATTGTACGAAGGAAGACTGGAAGTGGTTTTTCGAGCATTTGCTTCAAAAAGCTGCCGAAGAAAACTGGACCCTGACCCTGAACAACCAGCCCCACTGGGCGCAGTACATGGAGACCTTTGAAAAGGTGGGGAGGGCAAGCGGCATGTTCTGGCAAAATTTCGCCTACTCGGTTTGCCCGATAGCCGAATACGAAAGCCCCGAAGCGCTTTTCCAGGATGTCCACAAGTCGGGGAAACTGCGCTATTACGTAAACCGGCTGATCACCCAGGAGAAGGCCGTGTTCGAGGCTTTGACCGACGATAGCGGCATGGAGCAATGGGTCGAAGAGTTTTGCAATTGCCATGTGGATCGCTGGGCGGGCACCCCGACCCCTTCCGGCTATCAGACTGAGGCCAGCCGCAAGTTTCTGACCAAATGCCTCCGGGCCTGGAGCGCCGACAATTTGCTGGTCCGATTCTCCATCCAGGTTCCCGGCCGGCGCATCGGGTTCATCATCGGGTTGAGGCAGGAAAAATCGCTGATCCTGCACTCCACCACCTACCACCCCGATTACAAAAAGCACAGCCCCGGCAAAGCCCTGATCCACTTCATGGCGGAGTGGATGTCGAAAAACAACTTTTCCATCCTGGATTTCGGCGACGGCAACGAAGCCTACAAATACACGGTGGCCAATAAAGAAAAGCAACTCAACCGGATCTTTACGGCGGGAAAATGGAACCTGGGCTTTATCGCCAGGGCCAGGTTCATCAAATCCATCAAAGGGAAAAACCGGGTCTACGAAATCTACCAAAAAAGGATCAAGCCCGCTCTGCGCAACTTTAAAAGAAAACTGGCACAATACCACCTGCCCTTTCCCATGTAAACAATGAAAAATGACGCTCCAAACCGATTCAAAAACACCTCCACGCCTTGCGCTCAGCGCAGGTTATCAGGATGACGCATTTTGGCAGCAGTACGCCGCCCTTTGGAAAAACAGCCTGCACCGATCCCTTTCGAAGCGCCCCGCTTGTTGCAATACTTCTCCCGCTTGTCGGGCGACAAGGTGAGGGCTTTCCGATTTATGAAGGATGGCGAAATGATAGCCGCCGTGCTGCTCAAACTGAGCAAAGGCAATCTCCGCTTCCTGAGCGACCATAAAACCGACGCCAATTTTTTCGTGTTCGACCGCCGCTGTTCCCAGGCAGACTGGAGGGAGTTCTTTCAGCTTCTCCTCCAAACAGTCCAGTCCAAAAACTGGACCCTGACCCTGAACCACCAGCCGCATTGGGCGGATTACATGAAAACCTTTTACCAGGTAGGGAAAGAAAGCGGCCTGTACTGGCAAAATATCCCCTACAGCGTCTGCCCGATCCTCGAAAAAGAGTCGCCCAAAGCCCTCTTCGACGAAATAAACGGCTCCCGGGAGCTTCGCTACCGGGTAAACCGCCTCAAAAACCAGGATCAGGCCGAATTCGAGGTATTGGCCGATGACTCGGACCTGGATCGTTGGGTCGAGGAGTTTTGCTCTTCCCACGTGCTCCGCTGGGCCGACACCCCCACCCCTTCGGGATATAAGCCCCAGGCCAGCCGGAATTTTCTGAAAGAATGCCTCCGGGCCTGGCACGAGGATGGCTTGCTGCTGAGATTTGCCGTAAAAGTCGCTGGCAACCGCATCGGGTTTGTCGTAGGCTTGCGGGAGGAAAACTCGCTGATTCACCACTCCACCACCTTTCACCCGGATTTCAAAAAGCAGAGCCCGGGAAAAGCCTTGATCCTGTTCATGGCGGAGTGGATGTCGAAAAACGGCTACTCCACCCTGGATTTCGGCGACGGCAACGAGTCGTACAAATACACCGTAGCCAAAGAAGAGCACCAGGTCAACCGCATTTTTGCCGCCCCGAAATACCACCTGGCTTTTATAATCAGGACTCAGGTGATCAAGTCGGTCAAAGGGCAAAGCGCGGTTTACAATCTGTATCAAAACAAAATCAAGCCGGCATTCCGGAATATCAAAAGGCAACTGGCCGATTTCACTATTCTGTCTTTTTCCTAATCAAAAAAAGCCCCATGAGCGCTACTTCTACCATACAGGACAAATCGCTGTGGAATTCCAACAAGGTCATCCAGGAATACGCCACGGCGGACTACCTTTCCAAACCCGAACAAACCATTCTCCAGGGCCTCAAACCCAGCCTGCCCGGTATGCGCATGCTCGACCTGGGCATAGGAGGAGGCCGCACCACCCTCCACTTCGCCCCGCACGTCAAGGAATACGTCGGCTCGGACTACGCGGAGAACATGATCGACGCCTGTTTGAAGCGCTTCCCCAATCCGGAGCCCAACACCCGTTTTGAGGTGATCGACGCCCGGAAGATGAGCGGCGTGCCCGACGGGTATTACGACCTGGTGCTGTTCAGCTTTAACGGCCTCGACAGCGTGCCCACCGAAGACCGCCACAAGGTGCTCGAAGAGGTCAAAAGGGTCGGCAAACCGGGGGGGCAATTTGTGTTCTCCTCGCACAACCTCCGGTATATCCGAAAAATGTACGCGCTCAAGCTGCACAAGCAGTGGCGGGTCTTTTTGTATCAGTTTTACCGGACTTTCATGCTCATTTACTACAATGGGCTCCCCAGCAAATACGACCAAAAGGACTACGCGGTGCTCCGCAACGGCGCCGAGCATTTTTCATTGGATATCTACTACGGCAAACCCGAATTTCAGGTCCGGCAATTGCAGGAAGCGGGCTTCCGCAACATCCGTGCCTTTTCGCTGCGGAGCGGCGAGGAAATAAAGGCAGACAAGCTGCGCCAGGACACCGAAGACGCCTGGATTTATTATCAGTGCGAGATTTAAAGACAAGGCCTTCCTTCAACAAGATTATGAACCGCCGGCGCAGCGCAGCAAACCCCCAAAAATCTTCGCGCCCCGCGGGCTTTGCGGTTGGGTTCGCCATGGATCTAATTCTTAATGGATTTTATCATACACCTCCCCGTAAAAGGGTTTGAAAGCGTTTTTGCGGCTCCGCCCGCCAACGAACCGGCGCCTGCTTTCCTGCGTTTCGAGGCGGGAAAAGCGGCGCTTAAATTGCAGCGCTTTCACCACGGGCAGGAATACATCTACCTGATCGGAGATTGCATCCTCCCCTATTCCGCCAGTGCGGCCTCCACGGCGGCTTTGCTCGCCGGGGTTAGGGATCGGGGCGCGATTCACGAGCTGAAGGGTTTTTTCTACCTCCTCTTTTTGAATTTCGGTGAAAAGCGGCTGGAAGTTCACAGCAGTTTTCTCAATATCCTGCCGGTGTATTACCGGCAAACGGACGAGAGCCTGACGGTTTCTTCCTCGCTCCGGCTGGTCGCAACCCATGAAGGCCGCCAGCCAAAAGCGTCGGAAGAATACGTGGTGGAGAAGCTGCTGTTCCACTACGCCTTTTTAAACCATACCCCTTTCGAGGGCGTCGACCTGCTCCCCTCCTGCCATTACCTCCGGCTGGACGGTGCCGGCCTGAGTTTTCCCCGGCCCGTCGAGCTCAGCGATTACTACCTGGCCAAACCGCAGCCCTGGCGCGGCAGGCTGGATGAACTGAGCGACCTGTTTATTTCCGAGACAAGCCCCTTTATCCCCTGGGAGCCCTTCGCGCTGACCCTGACCGGCGGCTTCGACGGCCGGACCATCCTGTCGCTGGCCCAGCACCAGGGCGCCCGCTTCTCTACCTTCTCCTACGGTCTGGCCACCGACCCGGATGTGATCGTGCCCACGGGCGTGGGAAAACAACTCGGTTTTGAGCACCTGCACTTCGACCTGGGCAACGGATACGCCAAAGATCATTTTTGGGAGGACGGCCTGACTTTCATCAACCAAACCGAAGGCGCCGGCAATTTGAGCCGGGCGCACTACGTCCATACCGCCCGCAGCCTGGGAGGCGATTTCCCCTTTTTGCTGTCGGGCAACTTCGGGAGCGAAATCCTGCGCTCCATGAAAGACCCCGGGGTGATGGCCTCCCCCATCCTGTTCGCCCTTTTTGCCAGCAAGGACAAGGCCGAATTCAGGCAACAGGTCCTCGAATCCCCCGCCCTCCGGTATATCGACCAGGAGCAATACGCGCAGGCCATCGAGGCCGTCGCGGAGGCGGCATGGAATTACCGGGAGGAGCTTCCGCAGGGGCTGACGGTGAATCAGCAGTTTTACCTCTATATGTTCGAAGAGGTTTTTCGCAAATATTTCGGGCCGGAAATCGTCATGCAGACCCATTACCTGTGCCACCGGGCCCCTTTTCTGAGTTTTTCGCTCTTCAAGACCCTGCTGGGCAGCACCCTGGCCGGGGCGAACAACGATTTCCGGGAGACCAACCCCCTCCGGCGCTTTCACGGACAGATCTTATATGCCCATATTTTACAGAAAACCAGTCCGGCCTTGCTGGACATCCTGCTCGACCGCGGTTACCGGCCGCGGGATTTCCTCACCCTCCTGGGCCCTTTGAACATCGCATGGGGCTATTTCCGCCCCAACGGCCTGCACCGGCAATTGAAGAAATTGCCCGCCTACAACGCGGATTACTATCGGGCCAACAGCGAAAAGATCACGGCTATGCAGAAGCAAATGCGGGTTTTGCAGCCGGATTGGGTTCGGCAGGAAGTAGCGCGCGGAGGCTGGGACGCCGGCGAGCAGGAACTCGTCAACGCGCTGTCGATGGAGCTTTATTACGCTGAAAATCTTTAGTTTATGCCTTTGTCTTTACAGATAGAAGATTGGGTCAGGGGAAGTCATAAAAACGCCTTTTACCACTCGTACGGTCCCTGGACGGGTATGACTCCTACGCAGGTGCGGGCAAAGCAGTTGGAAAAATTGCAGAAACTCCTGCACCACGCTTACGAGCATATTCCCTGGTATAAAAACGTCTTCCGGGAGGCGGGCATCAGCCCCCGGGATATCCGCAGCCAGGTAGACCTGCAACAGTTGCCGGCACTGAGCCGCGACGACATCCGCGACCGGGTGGCAGACATGACCCTGCCCAATTTCGGCGGGAAGGTGCTGAAAAGCAGTTCCAGCGGCACGACGGGCATCCCGATCACCTACTACCAGGATATGAAAGCCATGAGCGCCGGGTCATCGGCCGGTTTTCACCTGCTTCGCATGGGCGGTTACCGCTTCGGTATGTCCAACGTGCACGTGTGGGGCAATATGGCTTCGATCCAGCACTGGAGCTCCCTTTCCTCGCAACTCAAACAAAGGGTCTATCGGAGAAAAAATATCGCCGCCACCCTGCTGAACGACCCGGCCAATATTCCGGATGTGGTGAAGCAGATTCAGGACTTCAAGCCCGATATGATAGACGGCTATGCCAACAGCCTGTACGTGATCGCGCAGTATCTCCAAACCCATAATCTCCGCATCCCATCCATCAAAGTGGCGTTCACTACGGCCGAAAACCTGGAGCCGCACCAGCAGGAGCTCATCGGCAAGGCCCTTGGCCCTGTCTCCGACCTCTACGGTTGCAGCGAGATCAACGGCATCGGAGTGCGGCCGCCGGGGGAAAAACACTACTACATCTTCGAGCCCCACGTGGTGGTCGAAACCCAAGCCCTGCCGGGGCAGGATATGCAGGAAATACTGGTCACCGATCTGGACAATTACTACATGCCCATGATCCGCTACAAGATCGGCGACCTGATCGACGTGGTCCATCCGGGGGAAGAGGGCAACGCATTCCCTTTCTCCTACTTCAACAAGGTATTCGGCCGCTCCTCCGACCACGTGGTGCTGCCCAATGGGGTCAAGTTGTTTCCCGTCAATATTTTCGGAGGCACCCTCTATCGCAAATACCCACAGATCACCCGGCACCGGGTGACCTGGAACGAACAGTACCTGAGGTTCGAATTCGAAGTGAACCAGCCCTTTCCGAAGGAAGCCCTGGAAGCGGATATCAAGACCTCGCTGGCGGAATACCGGGTCGATTATCGCGTTGAGTACACCCCCCACCTCCTGCCGGGCAAAAGCGGCAAGTACAATTATTTTGTAAAGGAGAGCGCTAAACATTAAATGAAAGTCCTCTTCGTCTATAGCGGGAACTTCCAGTTGTTCCCGATCTCCCCCTTCACCAAATCCCAGGCCGAATCGCTGCGCGAAAGAGGCGTGGAGGTGGAATATTTTCCGGTGGTGGGCAAGGGCTTTGGCTACCTCAAAAACGTGGCCCCTTTGCGGAAAAAACTGGAGGAAACCCGTCCCGACCTCATCCACGCCCACTACTCGCTTTGCGGCTGGGTGGCGGTGCTGGCGGCAGGAAAATTGCCGGTCGTGTTGTCCCTCATGGGCGACGACGCGCAGGGGGCGTTCACCGGGAAGAACAAGGTGGAGTTTAAAAGCCGCTTTTTCATCCTGCTGACATGGCTCATCCAGCCTTTTTTGCGGGCCATCATTTTCAAGGCGCCCAACCTGGAAAAGGCGGTTTACCGCAAGAAGATCGCCCACCTGGTGCCCAACGGCGTGCGCCTCGAACAGTTCGAGATCGCCGAAAAAGGCTACCGCGCAGAACTTGGGCTGGAACCCGGCAAACAATACGTTCTGTTTCTGGGCAATCCCGATGACCCCAATAAAAATGGCGTCCTCGCGCAGGAAGCCGTTCGCCTGCTCAACAGGCCGGATGTGACCCTGTTGCAGGTGTACGGCGTCTCCCACGAAAAAGTAGTGCAATACCTCAATTCGGTGGACGTATTCGTCCTTTGTTCCTTCGGGGAAGGATCGCCCAACGTGGTCAAGGAAGCCATGACCTGTAGCTGCCCCATGGTCGTAACCCCGGCCGGCGACGCCGCCTGGGTGCTCGGCAACACCGGGGGATGCTACGTCGCCTCCTACGAAGCGGCCGATTTTGCCCAAAAACTCTCCCAGGCCCTCGATTTCGCCGCCGCCAAAGGGCGCACCAAAGGCAGGGAGCGAATCCTCGAGCTGGGATTGGACGCGGGATCGGTCGCCAAAAAAATTCACTCCATTTACCAAAAAGTCTTGAGCCAGGCCTGATTATGTGCGGAATTTCATCAATTATCCATTTGGACGGCGCCCCGGTGCGCGAAGAGCAGCTTTCCTCCATGATGCGGGCCATGAAACACCGGGGCCCCGACGACGAGGGGCGTTTCGTCGAAGATAACCTCGGCCTGGGCTTCGTGCGCCTGAGCATCCTCGACCTGAGTCCCGCGGGCCACCAGCCCATGTTTTCGCATGATGGCCGCTACGTCATGATCTTCAACGGAGAGATCTTCAACTACATCGAGCTGCGGGAAGACCTGAAAAAACTCGGGCACAGCTTCCAATCCCAGTCCGACTCGGAGGTCATCCTGGCCGCCTATGCCCAATGGGGGGAGCAAATGCTGCACCGCTTCAACGGCATGTGGGCCCTGATTATCTACGACCGCAGGGAAAAAACGGTATTCGCAGCCCGCGACCGCTACGGCGTGAAACCCTTCTACTATTGCATCGACGGCCCGCGCATCCTCATCGCATCCGAACCGCCGTCCATCCTGAGCGTGCTGGGCCGCAAGGCCACTCCCGACCAGGAGACGATCTTCAACTACCTGGCCTTCAACCGGACCGACCAGAACGAGAGCTCTTTTTTCAAGGAAATAAAAAAACTCCGCCACGGCCATTATTTCAAGTTCCGGATCGCCCCAGGCGCCGGCGAAAGCCTCCAACCCAAACGATGGTACAACATCCGCGAAGAGTTGAAAGACCCCTTCAAGGACCCCGCAGCCTACCGGGAAATGTTCTCCTCTTCCCTCGGCCTGCGCATGAGGAGCGACGTGCCCGTCGGCGTTTGCCTCAGCGGGGGGCTCGACTCCTCCAGCATCGTCTCCGTCCTCAACCAGGACCACGGCCTGAAAGATCTCAACACCTTTTCGGCGGTGTACGGCCAGGGCCGGAACGGCGACGAATCCTCGTTCATCAATCTGTACAAAAACCAGCTGCGCAACATGCACTACGTGCAGCCCGACGAGCACGGCCTGATGGCCGACCTCGAAGAGCTCACCCGGGCGCAGCTCGAACCGGTGCCCAGCACCTCGACCTACGCGCAGTTCCGGGTGATGAAGCTGGCTAAGGAGCACGTCACCGTGACCCTCGACGGGCAGGGGGCGGATGAAGCCCTGGCAGGCTACCATTACTTCTTCGGTTTTCATTTTAAAAACCTGCTCCGGAAGGGGAAAATGGGCAGGATGACCTCCGAAATGGGGCATTATTACCACAAGCACCGCTCCCTGTACGGCATCAAAAGCCTGGCCTTCTTCCTCATGCCTGCCTTCATGCGCACCCGCCTCCGCGTGATGGAAAAAGGATATCTGCACCCCGATTTCTACCAGTCGAATGCCAACGGAGGCGGCGATATCGCCGGAGAGCTCTACGGCTCCAACTCCCTGCAGGAGGCCCTGATCAACCACTTCGAATTCAAGCTGGAACACCTGCTCAAATGGGAAGACCGCAACTCGATGTGGTTTTCGCTGGAGGCCCGGGTGCCTTTCCTCGATTACAGGCTGGTGGAGCGCACCCTGACGCTGCCCGACAACCTGATCATTCGCAAGGGGATGACCAAATACATTCTGCGGGAGGCCATGAAAGGCACCCTGCCCGAACAGATCCGGATGCGACGCGACAAGGTGGGCTTCGAGACGCCCGAGGCGGAGTGGTTTCGCACCCCCATGTTCCAAAAATATATCACCGAGCTCTTTTCCTCCCCCGCTTTCGAATCCCGCGGGCTCGTGGCGCCCGACAAGGTCAGGGACATGTACCGCAAGCATTTAGCGCGGGAGGGCAACTACTCCAGGGAGATTTGGAAACTAATCCACCTGGAAAAATGGTATAACCACTTCATAGATTGAGCCCCGTCTACACTTGAAAAAAATTAATTATCAATATCGCGATGGGGGGCAATGCCCCCCATCGGGTCTTTATAAAGGAATCTAAGGAGCGCCGGCCATGTCTTTCAAAAAACTGACTTACAAAATCCTTCGGTATTCGGGAATCCCTTTCCTGTTTCGGGAGGTATTTCAGCGGAATCGGGTGTCCATCGTGATGTTTCACGACATCGGGCCCAGGGAGGCCGAAGGCGCCTTTGCCTACCTGGCCGCACGGTACAACATCATCAGTCTGGAGCGGTACATGGAAGCCCGCGAAAACGGGGCAAAGCTGCCCCCCAAATCCCTCATCATCACGCTCGACGACGGATATGCCCGCAATTATCAGCTTCTCCCGGTGGTAAAGAAATTGAATATCCCCATCACCATTTTTTTGTGTTCCGGACTGCTGGACACGAACCGCCATTTCTGGTTCCTGTTCAAGCAACGGAATATGGGGCAGATCCCCTTGCGGAACATGCCCAACTCGGAGCGGCTAGCCGTGTTGGAATCCTTCGGTTTCCGGCAGGATCGGGAGTTCGACCGGCCGCAGTCCCTTTCCCGGGAACAGATCATGGAGATGAGGGAAGTGATCAACCTGCAGGCTCATACGCAGTTCCATCCATTCCTGACCAGTTGCGAAGACGAGGAGGCCTGGGAAGAAATAGCGGGTTCCAAGCGGGATCTGGAGGAAGAATACGGCCTTGAGATAAACTCACTGGCCTTTCCCCATGGAAATTATTCCGAGCGCGACCTCGACATCCTCAAACAGGCCGGCTTTCAGTATGCCATCACGGTCGATTATGGATTCAACACCCTCCAAACGGATCCCTTCCGTTTGAAGCGCCTGAGCATCGACGACTCTGGCGATATCGACCTGCTCAGCCTCAAGGCCAGCGGCGTGTGGACTTTCTTCCGCGTCCTCAGCGGTGTGCAGCAAAAGACAGGCATCGTGAAGGTCGGCAGCTATATTAGTCAATACCTGATTTTCAACACCTTTTTGGAAGGTGAACTCGACCCCATAATCTACAGCCTTGGTTAAAGATATCTCCAAACCCGGTACCCAAAGACCCCACATGCAGGTCAGCTCCTTTACCCATATCGATCCATTCAGGAAGGATCCGAATTATCCCGCACTGCAGCGCTATCTGGGCGAATGGCCGGATAGCCATTTTTTCCAGAGCCCCGAGTTTCTGGAATTCATCGAAAAGGTGCCCGGATACCAGCCCGTGCTCCTGCTGGCGACCGGGGCGGACGGCGAATTCAAAGGCTCCATCCTGGGCGTCGTCCAGGCCGATGGGAAGGGCCCGAAATCGTGGTTTTCCCGCCGGATGATCGTTTGGGGCGGGCCGGTGGTCGCGCCGGGGACGGAAAAAGAGCAATTGGAAACTGCGGGGACCTTGTTAAAGGCCCTGAAAAGAAATGCAAGGGGAAAGGCCATCTACATCGAATTCCGCAATTATTTCGACACCAGTCCGATGCGGGCGGCTTTCGAAGCAAACGGTTTCGAGTACAAGGAACACCTCAACCTGCTGGTGAAATTGGGCGACGAGGAAAGCGTGCTCAAACGCATGGGCCGCGACCGCAAACGCCAGGTGCGGATCAGTCTCGAAACCGGGGCGGAGGTGAGGGAACCGGTTAACGAGGAGGAAGTCAGGGAGTTATACGACATGCTCGACAAGCTCTACCGGGAGCGGGTGAAAAAGCCCCTGCCCGACTTCGGCCTGTTCCGCCAGTTTTGGACCTCCCCCAACGGAAAGATGTTCATCGTCGTGTACAACGGCAAGGTGATGGGCGGCGCCGCCGGCCCCATCTACCGCAACAAGACTGTCTACCAATGGTACCTCTGCGGCGAAAACGGCGTGGTGAAGAACCTCCATTCGAGCGTGCTCGCCACCTGGGGGCAGATCGACTTCGGAATAAAAAACGGGTATGAGCTCTTCGACTTCATGGGGGCCGGGAAACCGGACGAAGCCTATGGGGTGCGGGAGTTCAAGGCCAGCTTCGGCGGCGAACTGGTATCGCATGGGAGGTATGAGATGATCCTCAGCCCCATCTTGTATAAGGTCGGAAAATTCGGATTAAAAATTTACCACAAATTACCAAAATGAGAATCATTTTCGACATTGGACACCCGGCGCACGTGCACCTTTTCAAGCACCTGGCGCGCCTGCTCATGAAAGACGGAGCCGAAGTCCTCTTCACGGCCAGAGACAAGGAGTTTGAACTCGATTTGCTCAAGGCTGAAGGATTTAAATACAAATGCTTCGGAAAACACTACCGGACCTTCCTCGGAAAGATATGGGGTCTGTTCCGATACGATTTCCAGATGCTGTTGACCGGCCTGCGTTTCAAGCCGGATCTGTTCATCAGCCACGGATCCATCTACGCCGCGCACGCCGCCCCCTTCCTCAGGGCGAACAACCTGGCCCTGGAGGACACCGGCAACATGGAGCAGGTCGTGCTCTACCGGCCCTTTACCGACGCCATCCTCACGCCCGACGTCATGCCCATCGACCTGGGGCCCAAGCAGATCCGCTACAACGGCTACCACGAGCTTGCTTACCTCCATCCGGAGTTCTTCAAGCCCGACCCCTCCATATACTCCTTCCTCGGCCTGAACGAAGGCGATCCATACGCCATCATCCGCTTTATATCCTGGGAAGCCACCCACGACGTAGGTCATAAGGGTATGACCACCGAAGACAAGGTGAATCTGGTCCGGAAACTGGCCTCGAAGATGCGGGTATTCATCACCTCCGAAAGGGCGGTTACGGAAGATCTGCAGCCGTATTGCATGCGGATCCCGCCCGACAAATTCCACCACGCCCTCAACTACGCCTCGATCGTGATCAGCGAGGGGACGACGACCGCCACGGAAGCCGGTATCCTCGGCACGCCCTGCGTGTATATCAGCACTTTTATCGACCCCAACTGCCAGGAAATGGAGACTTTCGACCTGGTGTATAACACCGTCGAATCGGCCGAGGTATTCGAAAAAGTGGATTATGTACTGAGCAAAGACAGAGAGTCTTACAGGGAAAAAGGACGGAAATTTGTCGCGTCGAAAGTAAATGTTTCCAGATATTACTACGATTTTATACGGAAGCGCTATTTGAACAAACCCACCAAGGCAGCATCTTAACGTTAAATTGCGATAAAATCGCAAAAATACATTTCAAAAGCACTCTTCACCGCCTGCGGCGGTGAAGAGAGCTGGCGGCGCCCCCCCGGCGGTCTTCTTTCAAAATTTCTTGTGGGGGGTTAAACACCACGGGGGTTTATTTAGTTAACGCTATATCGAGTTATGGGAATCAATCTACTGATTACCGGTGGAGCCGGATTCATCGGCTCCAACCTGGTCGAAAAATATCTGGCAGACGAGCGCACGGACCTGGTCCGGGTGGTCGACGACCTGTCCACGGGTTATTACGAGAATATCCTGGAGTTTGAAAGCCATCCGAAATTCGAATTTGTGAAGGGCGACATTTGCGACTACTCGGTGTGCGAGCGCGCCATGGAGGGCATTCACAAGGTGACGCATCAGGCCGCGTTGGGCTCCGTACCCCGTTCGATCGCCAACCCTTCGCGAACCAACGAGGTGAACGTCGGGGGTACGGTCAATATCCTGCACGCGGCAAAGAGCGCCGGGGCGGAGCGGGTCGTGCTGGCCTTTTCCTCCAGCACCTACGGCGACAGCGCCGAGCTGCCCAAGGTCGAGGAGCGCATCGGGAGGCCCTTGTCGCCCTATGCCGTGAGCAAGTACGCCGCCGAGCTGTACGCCGAGGTATTTTCGAGGACCTACGGGCTGAATTTCATCGGCTTGCGCTATTTCAACATCTTCGGGCCCCGGCAGAATCCGGACAACCCCTACGCGGCGGTTATCCCCATTTTCTGCAAGGCATTCATCGAAGAAACGCAGCCTTTGATCCACGGCGACGGCGAGACCAGCCGCGATTTCACCTTTGTGGAAAACGCCCTGCACGCCAACGATCTTGCCCTTTTCACCAGCGACAAGGCCGCTTTCAATCAGGTTTACAACGTGGCCTGCGGCGAACAGATATCCCTCAACGATATGGTGGACATGCTCCGGCAGATCACCGGCAAGGATATCCAGGCGCTATACGGCCCCGAGCGGGCCGGCGACGTGAAGCACTCCAAGGCCGATATCTCAAAGATCCGCAAGGTACTGGGCTTTGAGCCGAAAGTGCGCATGCAGGAAGGCCTCCGGCGGGTGTTTCAGTATTACTCCGAAAAGCATCCGGCCAATGCGTGATTTTACTGTGGCGATCTACCGCCAGCTGCTCGACGGGCTCAAAGGCGCCGGGTTTTCTTTTCAGACCTTTTCGGACTACCTGAAAGCGCCCCTGCCTAAAACTGTCCTGCTCCGCCACGACGTGGACGACCGGAAACTCCACTCCCTGAAATTTGCACAGATCCAAAAGGAGAAGGATATTGTGGGCACTTATTACTTCCGGATGGTGCCCCAGAGCTACGACGAAGGCGTGATCCGGGAAATAAGGGATCTGGGACACGAGATCGGCTACCACTACGAAGAAATGGATTTTGCCGCCGGCGACCCGAAAAAAGCCATCGGAATCTTCGAACGAAACCTGGAGCAATTGCGAAAACTGGCCCCCATTACGAGCATCTGCATGCACGGAAGTCCGCGCTCCAGATACGACAACAAGGACCTCTGGAAACACTACCGCTACCGGGACTACGGCATCATCGGCGAACCCTACTTCGACCTGGACTTCAAATCGATCTTCTACCTGACAGATACCGGCCGGCGCTGGGACGGCAAAGCCGTCAGCGTGCGCGACAAGGTGGAGGGCAATGGCGGACCTGTATTTCACTCTACCGGGGAGATCATCAAAGGCGTTTCGGGGAAGGATTTTCCCAGCCGGGTCATGATCAATTTCCATCCGCAGCGATGGACGGACGACCCGAATCTCTGGCTTCGGGAAAAGTACACGCAACAGGCAAAAAACATGGTCAAGTACCTGCTCATTAAATGGAAACAATAACGATGAAATTCCCCACCGAGACGCCGCCGGAGATGCTTGCGTTCCTCGGGAAAAACCTCGAACAGGAGCATAGCGAAACCCCCTTGCTTCTCGAAACCGGCGACGCGCTCCCGGATCTTCCCGCCGGGTCGGAAGCTTTGGCGGGTATCGTCAACTTACAGCGGCTCAACGACATCCGGTACATCAATAAATTTCTGGAGTCGGTCAACCGCAACCTGCGCCCCGGGGGCTACTTTGCCGGTTGCTCAGAAACCGCACTGCGGCGCAAGGAGCGGTTTCTGGCCCAGTACCCACGGACTTTGGGCAAGCTTTTGTACGCATTCGACTTCCTGCTGGTGCGGGTATGGCCGAAGCTCCCCTACCTGCGGGGCTCCTATTTTGCGCTCACCCAGGGACAAAACCGGGTCATTTCCGAAATGGAAACTTACGGGCGCCTGTATTCCTGCGGGTTTAAGCTGATCGACTCCACCGAGTTGGGCGGTAAACTATACTTTCTCGCCGAAAAAACCGGAGAGCCGGCCTATAACATGGAGGCCACCTACGGTCCGCTGATCAAGCTTCGCCGGGTGGGCAAGAATGGGAAGATGATGAAGGTGCTCAAATTTCGCACCATGTCGCCCTATTCCGAATACATCCAGCAATTCATTTACGAGCGGAATGGGTACGAAGGGGGGGATAATTTTCGCGACGATACGCGGATTACGACCCTGGGCAAGTTTATGCGAAAATACTGGATCGACGAGCTGCCAATGCTCTGGAACCTGCTCCGGGGCGACTTGAAACTGTTTGGAGTCCGGCCCGTCAGCGCGCACTACCTGAGCCTGTTTCCGGAGGAGTTTCAGGAGTATCGCAAAAAATTCAAGCCGGGGCTGATCCCTCCGGTTTACGTGGAGATTCCCAAGACATTCGACGAGATCCACGAGGTGGAGCGCCGCTATTTGGAAGCCTATGAAAAAGCCCCTCTAACAACGGATATTCGGTATTTCGCCCGGGCTTTTTACAATATTTTCATCAAGAGGATCAGGAGTTCTTAGTTAGGCGAAGGGGGCCTAAAAAAGGGTTATTTGTCGGTTGCATCGGCGAATAACCCTTTTTTATTGCCCAAAACCATACCCTTTTCTGGGTATTTTGCAATGACGTGGGGATGACATATCTGTGAAACACATATAATTAGCTGAAAATCAACTACCTTTTTCTTGAAAAAAAGTCCCCCTCTGCTTGCTTTGTCCTAAAATATGTAATAATTTTATCAGATTATTTGGCGGAGAATTTATTCTCTGAAGAACACACTACACTTTTCCATCAACCGATTCTTAAATTCAAACTGGTCTTGAGGCGGGTTTACCTCCCACCTATCAAGGCCGTATTGTTTTTTTTACCCCAAAGTTTAGTGTGTTGTGAAAACCAAATTACTAACAAATTATCTACGTCTCATGTCTTCTGAAACCGTGCAAAAAACTTTGCACAAACCCGTTGTACAACAGGAGAGTACAATGCCTCCAAACCTGGTTCGGTTTTTAAAAGAACAGGCCGGTTTGGAAAGTGTGAAAGACTCTTTGACGGTGAACACCCGTTCACCCCTGTCCTTGATAGGCGATGTCCTTCGCCACGGGTATTCCGAAACATGCCCCACCAGTATTATCAACGTAGCGCGGATCAACGACATCCGGCGGATCAACAAGTTTCTGGAAGCCGTCAACGAGAACCTGGAGATGCACGGTTATTTCGCCGGTTCGGTGGAGACCTCCCAATCCAGGGCAAGGCGTATCAAGGAGCAGGTTCCCTCCCCCCTGAACAAGGCCTACCTCTTTTTCGACTACCTCGTCAACCGGGTTTGCCCGAAGCTCCCCTATGTCAAGCGGGTCTACTTTTTCCTGACCAAAGGCCGGGGGCGCGTCATATCCGACATGGAGACCTACGGCCGCTTGTATTCCTGCGGGTTCAGGCTGGTCAACAGCATGGAACTCGACGGGCGGCTCCATTTTGTAGCGCAGAAGGTCAAAGCCCCCGACTACAACGAGGACGCCACCTACGGTCCGCTCATCAAGCTCCGCCGCGTGGGCAAAGGCGGGAAACTGGTCAAGGTGTATAAAATGCGCACAATGGCGCCCTATTCGGAGTACGTTCAGCAGCTCATATACGAACAGAACGGGGTTGGAGACGGCGCCAAATTCAAAGACGATCCCCGCATCACGCCCATGGGCAAGTTCATGCGCAAATACTGGATCGACGAGCTCCCCATGCTGTTCAACCTGATCCGGGGCGATCTGAAGCTCTTCGGCGTGCGCCCGATCAGCCCTCACTACTTCAGCCTCTACCCCAAGGATTTCCAGGAATTTCGCAGAAAATTCAAGCCGGGACTCATTCCACCTGTGTACGTGGAGATTCCCAAAAGCGTGGACGACACGGTCGACATCGAGCGCCGCTATCTCCAGGCCTATGAAAAGAGCCCAATTTGGACCGATTTAAACTATACTTTCCGCGCCCTCTACAACATCGTGTTCAAGAGGACCCGGAGTCATTAAAATGTACGCCACTCCTATATTATCAAAAACTATTACTATGGAATTACATCAACCCTTTATCACATCCCCTGCGCTGAAAATTGGGCCCAGAATAGGGGAGCTCCCGGGCAACCACCTGGGCTCTTATGAGGATTTTCTCAAAACGTTCCTGAAAGACGGCTACGAGTTCCTCTTCTTCCAGGAAATCAATAGCTCCTATAAGCAACTCGTATTGCGCCACGATGTGGATTTCGATACGGCATTTGCATTGGAGACCGCGAAGATCGAAGCTCGCCTCGGGGTTAAATCCACCTATTTCTTTTTGCTGCGCTCCAACCTGTACAACATCCTGGCGCCTGCAGATTTTGAAAACGTGCAGGAGATCCGCAGCCTCGGCCATCAGATCAGCGTGCATTTCGATCCCACGATCTACGACGATTTCCATCAGGGACTACAGCAGGAAGTAGCCATTTTCGAAGCCTGTTTCAACGAAAAAGTGAAGATCGTCAGCTTCCACCGGCCGAATACTTTTTTCCAGGAATACGACTCGCCCGTCATGAATATCGAGCACACCTACCAGTCCAAGTATTTTCGGGATATCAAGTACTTTTCCGATTCTACCGGGGTTTGGCGCTTCGGGCATCCCGCCGACTCGATGGAGTTTGCCCTGGGCAAATCGCTCCACATCCTGATCCATCCGATCTGGTGGGTGATCAATGGACATTCCAACCTGAAAAAGCTGGAATCCTATTTCACTCAGCGTATCGACGCTTTAAAACACGAGTTTTCCAACAATTGCATTCCTTTCCGGAAAATTCATGCCCAAATTTGACCGAATAGCGGTTTTCGGCTGCAAAGCCACTACCCTGTTCCTCCTCGATAACCTGCTCATTCCCTACCAGGTCCGGCATCTGATCACCATCGGTCCGGACCTGGGGGAAAAGCACGACGTAGCGGATTACTTCGACCTGAAGGAAACCGCTTCGGCTTCCGGGATGGAGGTCTATCGTGCAAAATCCTATTCCCTCAAAAACAAGGAAGACCAGGACTATTTGAAGTCCCTCCAACTCGACCTCGCCTTTGTGGTGGGTTGGCAGCGCCTGCTCCCCTCCGAGGTCCTGGCAGGGCTGCGCATCGGCGCTTTCGGCATGCACGGCAGCAGCATGAACCTCCCCCTGGGCCGCGGCCGCTCGCCCATGAACTGGTCTATCATCGAAGGAAGGCAGGTCTTCTACACCAACCTGTTCCGGTACGACCCCGGAGTGGATTCCGGCGATGTGGTCGATACCTTCAAGTTTGAGATCGGCCCGCGCGACACGGCCGAGACCATGCATTTCAAGAATACGCTGGCCATGAAATTCCTCATCGAACGGAATATCGAACGGCTCGTGCACGACGATTTTACGACCACCCCTCAGGACACCTCCATTGTTCCGACCTATTATCCCAAGCGCAATCCCTCCGACAGCCTGATCGACTGGAGTATGGACGTCCACGCCCTGGAGCGTTTTATCCGGGCGGTCACGCGGCCTTTCAACGGCGCGTTTACATACGCCGGCGAGCAGCCCGTGGTTATTTACGACGCCCAGGTTTTCGACCTGAATGAATTCGGTTATTCCGCTTTGGCGCCGGGAACGGTTGCCGCCGTGTTCGAGAACGGGAAATTCCTCGTGAAGTGTTTCGGCGGCCTGCTTTTGGTCAACGCCTGCGAAACAAAAGCGGAGATCCGCCGCGGATTGCAGTTTCACCACAACGGGCAGTCCATTAATTACTTCAGGCGGAATGAGTTGGGGTATTTTGATTTGGCGGAGGAGTAGAAAATGGGGCTTTTGCAAAAAATTGCGATTTTTGAGCAAAGGGCTACCGCGTGCGAAAGCTGATCTCATACGTCAACGGATTGTTATTTCTGCTAGCCGGCCAGGGGGCTTGGGGGCAGGAGATCCCGCGCGTACACTCTTTTTCCAGTCAGGAATACCAGGCCCAGGGCCAGAACTGGTCGATCGCTCAGGGGGAGGAACAATGGGTCTATTTCGCCAACTCGGCGGGGGTGCTGGAATACGACGGCAGCCGCTGGGACCTGCTTCCCCTGCCCAACCGGCAGGTCGTGCGGGCGGTGGCGTATGCGCAGGGGAAGGTGTTTTGCGGCGGCTTCGCCGAATTCGGTTTTTGGGAAAAAGAACCTTACGGCGCCTGGACCTACCGATCCCTGAGCCAATCGCTCCAAAGCGAAAAGGCGCAAACCGAAGAGATCTGGCATATCCTGGCCAGGGAGGAGTTTGTGCTCTTCCAGTCTTTTTCCACCCTCTTTCGATACGATTACGATAAAGTCGTCGCGCTCGAACCGCCGGGCAACATCATGTTCGTGCACGAGATCGGGGGTCGCCTCCTGTTTCAGGTCCTCGAAAAAGGCCTCTACGAGCTCCTGCCCGGCAATTCCTTCCGCTTCGTCGAGGGGAGCGAGATCCTGGCCGCCACGACGGTGTCTACGCTCATTCCCCTGGCCGATGGAGAATTCCTGGTCGGGACCACCAGCCAGGGCGTTTTTCATTTCCGGAACGGGCGTTTCTCCGCCTGGGAAAATCCGCTCAACGAAAGGCTGCGCCTCACCCAGCTCAACAAAGGGCTGGCGCTTCACGACGGGGGCCTGGCCCTGGGCACCATCCTGGATGGGCTGTTTGTGCTCAACCCCGACGGCAGTCTGCGCTTTCACCTCAACCAGGAAAACGGCCTGCAAAACAATACCGTGCTCTCGCTGGTGGAGGACCAGGATCACAACCTTTGGGCCGGCCTGGACAAAGGGATCGACCTGGTGGAAATTCGTTCTCCCCTCACCTATTTCAGCGACCACTCCGGCAAAACCGGCACCATTTACGCTGCCGCCCTGTTTGAAAACCGCTTGTATATCGGCACGAACCACGGCGTATTTTACAGCGACTGGCCACATGGGAAAACGCCTTTTCAACTGTTGGACGGAACACAGGGGCAGGTTTGGGAACTCCAGGTTTTCGACGGCCAGCTCCTTTGCGGCCACAACAATGGAACCTTCCTGCTGGAGGACGGGAAAGCCCGCAAGATCTCGCAAATTACGGGCGGTTGGAAAACGGTCCGCTACCCCGGCCGGCCGGACTTGCTGGTGCAGGGCAGCTACAACGGGATCGTCATTTTCAAAAAAGACGCCGGGGGGCGCTGGGCTTTCTCCCACCGGGCCGACGGTTTTTTACAGCCCATCCGGGAGCTCGAATTCGACCCCTCCGGCCATTTATGGGCGGTCCATTCCCACCGCGGCCTTCACCGCATCCGCCTGGACAAGGACGCGCGGCGGGTTGCGGAAATCCGCCGCTTCCGAATCGGACAGCGGCCTGTCCACCGAGTTCAACTTTCATATTTTCTCAGTGAACGATACCTTTGTCATTCATTCCGACACCTCGTTTTTTATATACCAGGAGGGCGTCCGCGACCTGCAAAAAATCCGGCGCCTGGGGGGCATTTCCCTGGAAGGCGAGGCCAGAGTCCTTCCCGGGCTGGATCGCGATATTTTTATTTCGGGGAAAAAGGAGCTCCTGTTTTACCGCGACACCAGCGCCTTTCGCCTGGAAATCCAGCTGATAAGCGGTTACGAGAAAGTCGTGGGGCTGGAAAAGGGGACCTATCTTTTCTGCCTGGAGGAGGGCGGTTATGCGCTGCTCCGGGAAAAGGACCTGCCGCGCCTGCAAATGCCCAGGGAGGCGGGACCCCTGATCCGGAGGGTGGAGCGCACGGGCAAAAACGGGCTGCGGATCTTCGTCGCCTGCCCGCAATTTACGCGCAAGGCCTTATTCCGTTATCGCCTGGCGGGATACGACGGCGACTGGTCTGGCTGGCAGCAGGAATCCGTAAAAGAATACATGAACCTACCTTCGGGAGATTATCGCTTTGAGGTGCAATCGAATTTTTCGGGGGCAATCGCCGCGTACTCTTTTTCGATCCCACCTCCCTGGTATGCCAGCAAATGGGCAGGCGTGCTGTATTTTTTGGCGGCGGCAGGGCTGTTGTGGGGCATGGAACGGCTCAGTTCCAGGCGCCTTAACTTGCAGCGCAAAAAACTGGAGGCCGAAAACCTGCTGGCTCGGGAGAAGGAGCGGCTTCAACTGGAGATCAGGAGCAAGAACAAGGAGTTGGCCATTTCCACCATGAACCTGATCCGAAAGAACGAGACCCTGGGAAAACTCAAGGAAGCCCTGCAAAAATTACCGGCCGCTTCGAATACGCCAAAAGAACTGAAAAACCTCCTCCGCATGTTCGACGATCACATCAGCAGCGACCACGACTGGGAGCTGCTGGAGGAGAGCTTCAACAACGTCCACGGCGATTTTTTCAAGAAACTGAAGACCCAATACACCGAGCTAACCCCCGGGGATCTGCGCCTCGCCGCCTACCTGAAGATGAACCTCTCCTCCAAGGAGATAGCCCAACTGCTCAACCTGAGCGTGCGCGGGGTGGAGAATAAACGCTACCGGTTGCGGAAAAAACTCAATCTGCCGGAAGATGCTAATTTGACGGAGTTTATGATACAGTGGTGATTAGTGACTAGTGATTAGTGACTGGTGACTGGTGACTGGTATAAAACCAGTCACCAGTCACTAATCACCAGTCACTAAACTTAATGGCGTAGTAGTAGTGAGGTAATAAATTAGGAATCCCCTTTCAGATGGAATAACTTCATCGCGCCAAATTTTTTCAAGGCCCCTGACCATGAGAATACACTTTACCACACTGTTTGCCCTTTTTGGGTGGACGCTATGTGTCGCCCAACCGGCGGCTCCCATCGGTTTGGCGGGAAAAGCCTACGAACGGCACGTGGAATTTGGCTGGACCGCCAATACCGAAGCAAACCTCTCCGGATACCGGATCTACCGCTCTATCGGGGGCGGCGCTTTCCAGTTGATAAAAAACGTCCCCAAGACCACGACTACTTATATGGACCCCGCCTGGGGCCTCGGAGAGAACCTCGACCTGCAATACCAGTTGAAAGCATTTGACACCGGAGGCCAGGAATCCGGATTCTCCACTCCCCTTGCCCTACAGACGGGCGAGATGTCGGACGAGGAGTTCCTGGATATGGTGCAGGATTACAGCTTCCGCTATTTTTGGGATTTCGGTCACCCCTTTTCGGGCATGGCCCGGGAGCGTAACACCTCGGGGGATATCGTCACGACGGGCGGCACGGGTTTTGGCATCATGGCCATTCTGGTGGGCATCGAGAGGGGGTTTATCACCCGGGAAGAGGGTTTGGACCGGATCAACCTGATCGCCTCCTTCCTGGAATTCGCCGACCGCTTTCACGGGGTGTGGCCGCACTGGATGAACGGCAATACCGGCAATGTGGTTCCTTTCAGCCAATACGACGACGGGGGCGATCTGGTGGAAACCTCTTTCCTCCTCCAGGGCCTGCTCACCGCCCGCCAGTATTTCGACCAAAACAACCCGGAAGAGGAAGGGCTTCGCCAGCTCATCACCTCGCTCTGGGAAGAAGTCGACTTCAACTGGTATCGCAAACAAGTCAATAATTTCCTCTACTGGCACTGGTCGCCCAACTATGGCTGGCAGATGAATTTTGCTATCAGGGGCTTCAACGAAGCCATGATCATCTACATCCTGGCCATTGCCTCCCCCACCCACGGCGTTCCGGCCAACCTCTACCACTCGGGCTGGGCGGGCGGCAATTACCTCAACGGCGGCGACTTCTACGGCTACCACCTCGACGTGGGGCCCTTCCGCGGCGGACCGCTTTTCTTCGCACACTACTCCTACCTGGGTTTCGATCCGCGCTTCAAGAAGGACGCCTACACCAACTACTTTATCCGAAACCGCAACCACACCTATATCAATCGCGAATACTGCATTGCCAACCCCGAAGGTCATCTTGGCTATTCGGAGCATAGCTGGGGTCTCACCGCCAGCGACGACCCCTGGGGTTACCTGGCCCACGAGGCCAATGCAGGTCCGGACAACGGCACGATCACGCCGACGGCTGCGCTTTCTTCTATGCCTTATACCCCTAATGAAAGCATCGACGCCCTGAAATTCTTCTACCGGGAATATGGAGAAGAGCTTTGGGGTCCTTATGGGTTTTACGACGCGTTCAACCTGGACGAGGACTGGTTTGCCAGTTCCTACCTGGCCATCGACCAGGGGCCCATCATCTGTATGATCGAAAATTACCGGACGGGCTTGTTGTGGGAAAAATTCATGTCCAACCCGGAGATCGGGCCCGCGCTCGAGGAGATCGGTTTTGTGCCCGATTCGACGGAGGTCGGCCTTTCGGAAAGACCGCTTTCCGGCCTGGATCTGAGTCTCTTTCCGAACCCCGCAGTTGCCGGGAGCCGCGTGACCCTCGAATTAAGCGTTCTTACAAAAGCGCAGGTCGATATCAGCCTGCACGACTGGACCGGCCGACCGGTTCGCAGCATACTGGAACAAGAGGCATTTATGCCGGGCATTTTCCCCATCGAGGTACCCACCGATCAACTGCCTGCGGGGATGTACTACCTGAAAATGAATGAACGGGCTTTTCCCCTGGTTCTTCTCAAAAACTAAATTTTCTCCTTTTCTAATTTATCATAAACATTCAACCTATGAAAAGATGGTTACTTCTCTCTGCCTTGCTGGTCATGTTCAGTTCCTGGACATTTGGCCAAATCGTATTTGAAGACTTCGAAGGCGGCGCCGACCTCAGCTGGGCGGCCCCCAACGGTACTTACAACGGAGTTGTTCCAAACCCCGACCAGGGTGGGATCAATGCAAGCTTCGATTGCGGGTCTTACACCAAATCCGACCTGACTTCCTACAGCCTTTTTTGGGCGACCGGCCTGTCGCCCATCGACCTGAGCGAGTACAATCAGTTCAAGCTACAGGTTTATTCCACCGTGGCCACAAGTATTTTGCTGAAACTGGAAGGGGACGGCGGACAGGCCGTGGAAAAGACCCAGGCCATTACTCAGACCAACCAGTGGGTGGAATACACCTTCGATCTCAGTCCGGGCCTTTACTTTGACAACCTGACCAAAATCATCATCTTCTTCGACCCGGGCACCCTGGCCAGTTCGGACACCTACCTGTTCGATAACCTGGTAGCCCACAAGGCCGGGATCGCCTATGAAGACTTCGAAGGCGGGGCCGACCTGACCTGGAGCGGGCTTAACGGCACGTTCGACGGCGTGGTGGCCAACCCCGAGCCCAACCTCATCAACTCGAGCGTGGATGTCGGGGCTTACACCAACAACCCGGCTTTCACCTACAATTTTGCGCTGGCTGATTTGGGAGCTCCTATGGACCTGTCGATCAACAACCAGTTCAAGGTGAAGATCTATGCGCCGGCTGCTACGCAAGTGCTCTTCAAGCTGGAGGGAACAGGCGGGCAATTAGAGCTGATCAAAAACATCGCCGTGACCAACCAATGGCAGGAATACACTTTCGACTTCAGTTCCCTGGCTGCCAACACGGGTATCAGCAAAATTCTGATCGCTTTCGCTCCCGGCGTAGCCGGTAGTGCCGACACCTATTTGTTCGACGACATCCAGGCATTCCCCAAAGGGCCCTGCTCCGGCGCCGCGACGATCGCGACTATGGTCGACGATTTCGACTGCAACCGCAACGCCACCTACCTCAACGGCTGGGATTCCCTGCACGTCATTGCCAACCCCTACGTGACCGCCGCCAACAACTCCCACAATGTGGGCGCGTTTTTTGATCAGGTGGGCGAGCCCTGGGGCGCTTTGGTGATCGACTTTGAGAATGCCCTGGACCTCAGCGTGAACAACAACCTGCGCGTGAAGGTCTGGTCGGCCAAGGCCGGCACCCTGAAATTCAAACTGGAAGGAGGCGCCTCTGGCGGCGTGGAAATTGACAAGACCGTGGTCGATCTCAACGAATGGGTGACCTATACCGTCGATTTCAGCGCACAATCTGCTGCCAACCACAAAAAGATCACCTTCTTTTTCAATGCCGGCGTCGAACCCGAAGCCGGAGACGTATATTACATAGACGACATCGAATGGATTCCCGCTCCTGCGCTTCCGGCGCTGGAGGACTTCGAGGTCGGGCAAGGCAACTTGTTCTGGGGTCCGCTCAACAATAACGCCGTGGTACACGGCTCTTTCAGCGGTGGGGTTGCCAACCCCAACCCGGTAGGTGGGAATACGAGCGCCAAGGTCGGTTGCTATACCAAGGGCAACTCCGCGTTCAGCACCCTGTTCGGCATTCTGCCCGCAGGATTCCTCCTCGGGTCATACCCGCAGCTCAACATGGACGTGTGGGCCCCTCCGGGCTCCGTAGATATCACCATGGTGCTGGTCAGCCCCACACAGGGCAACAAGGAAGTGACCCGCAACATTCCGGCTACGGGAGAGTGGGTGAACATGGGATTTGACTTTTCCGACCACGTCGGCATTACGGATTTCGTGGCGATAAACATCCTGTTCGATCCCGGTACCACCGACCAGGGCAAGGTCTTCTATTTCGACAATCTGGCCCAGGGCATTTCCACCATCGACCCCTGCGAGGGCGTGACGCCCATCGCCAATATCGTCGATGATTTTGAATGCCAGCGCAATTACACGGTATTCTACGGTGGCGACGAGCTCGAGGTGGTTGCCAATCCTCAGCTCAATACGGACAACAACAGCCTCAAGGTGGGCGAATACACCGACCTGGCCAACTCTCCCTGGTCCGGTCTTGGATTCCAGTCCGTCCAACCTATCGACATTTCGGTGTTCAACCAGCTCAGCGTGCAGGTCTGGTCGTCCATTGCGGTGCCTGTGATGTTCAAACTGCAGAACGGGACGGGCCAGGCGACGGAGATCTGGAGCGAAATTTCCGAGCCCAACAGCTGGCAGAAATTCGTGATCGACTTCAGCGCTCCGCTGGGTAGCGACTACAAGGAAGTGGTGATCTTCTTCGACGGCGGCGTCTCCGACCCGGTCGAGCATACCTATTACGTGGACAACGTCCGCTGGCGCCGCGTGAGCTATAACGGCTGCGTGGACGACCACGAAACGACCAACAACACCATTTCCAACTGGAAATACTTCGCCAACGGACACCTCGAAGCAGAGGCGTACCAGTTTGAAATCGTCGACAACCCGAATCCTTCCGGCATCAACACCAGCGCCAAAGTGGGCAAGTTCGTCAAAGCCAGCGACGGGTTGTCCTTTGCCGGTATGTACGCGGACCTCGACGCTCCCATAGACTTCAAAACCAACAAGACCATGCGCGCAAAGGTCCACATGGACCACATTGGCAACCTTGGCCTGAAAGTGGAAGCCTCACAAACGGGCGCTCCCAATATCGAACTGTCAGAGCCCAACACCCTGGTCAACGAATGGGAGGAGATTACCATCAACTTCGCCACGGCCGACGACGACGGTCAATACCAGCGCCTGACTTTCTTTATCGACTTCCTGATCGATCCGACGGGTTCAGATGTGACTTCCTACTTCGACGACATCGTCATCGGCGATGGCCAATGCGGGGTGGTAAATACGTTTGAAGCGCCGCAGGTTCAATACTTCCGGATCGCGCCCAACCCGGCGGCCACTTTCATCCGGATCGAAAATGCCGAATTGGTCACGACCGGTAGACCGGTGCAGCAATTGCGTACCTACGGCGAACAAGACGTCGTGGTGGACATCGCAAACCTGCCTCCGGGCTTCTACATGCTTGCGGGCTACAATCAGGTTGGCGCTCTGATCGCCAACGGCAAGTTTTCGAAGCAATAAGTGAATGGTTTAGAAGAGCTGCGGTCGATGACCGCAGCTCTTTTAATAATATTCTTTTCATGAAAAAAAGCCTGCTTTTACTCGCTTGCCTGCCCGTGCTGGCATGCTGCCAACCCTCGGCCACCGTTCCTTTCAGCATGGACGAATTGCAGCGGCGCACTTTCGACTATTTTTGGGAACTGGCCGACTCCTCCAACTGGCAGATTCCCGACCGGTATCCGACCCTCACTTTTTCCTCCATCGCCGCCACGGGCTTCGGCCTGAGCGTCTACCTCACCGGTGTGGAGCGGGGCTACATCACCCGCCAACAGGCCGCCGAGCGGGTGTTCAAGACCCTCGAGGTCCTTAAAAACCTGCCACAAGGCCCGGAAGCTACCGGGGTGAGCGGTTATAAGGGATTTTTCTACCATTTTCTCGACCTGAAGCAAGCCCGTCGTTTCAAGGACGTCGAGCTCAGCACCATCGATACGGCCTGGCTGCTCGCAGGCATTCTCTCCTGCATGTCCTATTTCGACCGCGACGAACCCACGGAAAACGCCATCCGCGAGATGGCCGATTTTCTGTACCGAAGGGTGGAATGGGACTGGATTGCCGATGAAGACGGCCTGATCAGCATGGGCTGGTATCCGGAAAAAGGATTTCATCCGGCATTCTGGAAAGGCATGAACGAAGGCATGTTCATCTATTTTCTCGCCCTTGGCTCCCCTACCCACCCGGTGGCCCCGCAAGCCTGGGAAAAATGGACGGAAACCTACCGCTGGGAAACATTCCAGGGGCAGGAAATGATCAATTTCGGGCCGCTGTTCGGCCACCAATACAGCCATATGTACGTCGACTTCCGCGGCATCCAGGATGAATACGTCCGGAAAAAGGGGATCGACTATTTTGAAAACGCCCGGCGAGGAACGCTCGCAAACCGGGCCTATTGCATTGAAAACCCAAACGGCTTTGCCGGATATTCCGATAAAATATGGGGCCTGACTGCCTGCGACGGCCCCGGATGGGCGGAACGCACCTGGAACGGCAAAAAAACCACCTTCCACGGCTACGCCGCACGCGGCGCTGCGACGGTAGATTTTCTGGACGACGGCACCATCGCCCCCACCGCGGCAGGCGGCTCCGTGCCCTTCGCCCCGGAGGAATGCCTCGGCGCCCTCCACGCCATGTGGAACCAATACCCCAAACTCATTGGCCGCTACGGCCCCTACGACTCCTTCAATCCCTCGTTTTCAAAAGGAGGCTGGATCGACGTCGACTGGCTCGGCATCGACCAGGGCCCCATCGCCATACAATTGGAAAACTACCGGACCGGACTCATCTGGAACCTGATGAAGAAAAATCCCTACATCGTGGAGGGGCTTCGCAAAGCGGGTTTCAAGGGCGGATGGCTGGATCGTCCCGTAACCGCTCCCTCCGATCTCTTTGAAAAAGGCTGGCACATGGATGCCGAAGGCAATAGTCTGCCCTATCGGCTGCTCCGGCCGGAAGAACAGACTCCGGGGCAGAAGTATCCCCTGGTGGTTTTTCTCCACGGCGGCGGCGAACGCGGCAAGGACAACGAGGCCCAGCTTACAAACGGCGCGTTGGCATTTGCAGAAAAAGTCAACAGGGCTCAATATCCCTGTTTCGTGCTGGCGCCCCAATGCGCCAAGGACAGTTTATGGTCCGTCATCGACCCCAGAAAGGGCGCCGGTATTTCAAAAAACCCTACCCAGGCTATGAAATTACTTTTGGAATTGGTCGACCAATGGGTAAAGGAAAATCCCTTAATCGATCCGGCGCGGATTTATGTAACCGGTTTGTCCCGCGGCGGATTTGGGACGATCGACTTTATGCAGCGCAGGCCCGACCTGGTCGCCGCCGGTATGCCGCTATGCTCGGGAGCCGGCCCCGAGGCGGGCGCCAGTATCGCCCATATTCCAACCTGGCTCTTTCATGGTGCAGTTGATCCGGTTATTCCGGCCATCCATTCGCAAGATTTATATCAATCGATGAAAGAAGCAGGCGGCAAGCCTAAAATCACTATTTACGATACGCTGGGTCATGCCATCTGGCAGGAGACCTATTACAATCCGGAAGTGTTGAAGTGGTTGTTTCAACAACGGCGGACGGCGGACGGCGGACGGTAGACGGGGGATGGCGGACGGGGGTCGGTTATTGCTCGTGAGGGTCTCCGACCCGAAACGCAGGGGCTGCAAGTCTCTGACTTGCATTAACTTGGCATCTGTTACACGCAAGTCTGGAGACTTGCGGACGTTCCGTTTCGGGTCGGAGACCCTCACGAGCGAGTATAATTTTTTATTAATTTATATTCATTACAAATTATCAATACATTATTATGAACTATTGGAAAATACTCGTACTAATCCTGTTAGTCCCGTTTTTGATGCAATGCACGCCGGCCGGTAAGCCCACAGCGGGTGATCCCTACGACCACCGGGTCGATTCGGTGATGGCCACGATGACTTTGGAGGAGAAGATCGGACAAATGACCCTGTTCACCTCAGACTGGGATGTGACCGGGCCTACGCTGAGGGAAAATTACAAGGAGGATATCAAAGCGGGCCGCACAGGCGCTATTTTCAATGCACATACCGCTGCGTACAACCGCGAGTTGCAGCGCATCGCCGTGGAGGAAAGCCGGGCGAAGATTCCTCTGTTGTTCGGGTATGACGTCATTCACGGGTATAAGACCATTTTTCCGATTCCGTTGGGAGAGGCCGCAAGTTGGGACCTCGCAGCCATCGAGCTGGCTGCGAGCGTAGCCGCCGCAGAGGCGGCCGCATCGGGCCTTCACTGGACGTTTGCGCCCATGGTGGATATAGCCCGCGACCCCCGCTGGGGCCGCGTCATGGAAGGCTCAGGAGAGGACCCCTACCTGGGTTCGCTGGTCGGACGGGCGCGCGTGCGCGGTTTTCAGGGCGAAGGGTTTGAAAATGGAGACAAGGTGTTGGCCTGCGTGAAGCACTTTGCAGCATACGGAGCCGCCGCCGGCGGCCGGGATTACAATACGGTCGATATGTCCGACCGGCTGCTTCGCGATATTTATCTTCCTCCCTACAAAGCCGCTGTGGAGGAAGGCGCCTACACCGTGATGACATCTTTCAATGAGCTGGACGGTGTGCCGGCTACGGCCAACCGCTACCTGCTCACGGATATCCTCCGCGAGGAATGGGGCTTTAAGGGCTTTGTGGTCACGGACTACACGTCCATCAACGAAATGGTCTTCCACGGCAATGTTGCCGATGATAAAGAAGCCGGCGAGCAGTCTATCAATGCCGGAGTGGACATGGATATGCAGGGAGCGGTGTTCTATAACCATTTGAAAAAATCCATCGAAGAAGGCAAGGTGAGCGAGGCGCAGGTCGATCAGGCCGTGCGGAATATCCTCCGCCTGAAGTTCGTGCTCGGGCTTTTCGACGACCCCTACCGTTTTATGGATATCGAGCGGGAAAAGAGGGTGGTCTTTTCAAAAGAGAATCAGGACGCCGCGCTCGACGTGGCCCGCAAATCAATTGTACTGTTGCGCAACGAGAACCAGACGCTGCCGCTTTCCAAAACCCTCCGCTCTGTTGCCGTGATCGGCCCCCTGGCCGATAACAAGGTTGAGCTCATCGGGGCATGGTCGGGAGCAGGGAATGGGAACGATTGCATCAGCCTGTTGCAGGGCATACAAAACAAAACGGCTGGGAGCATGCAGGTCCGGCACGCTATGGGATGCGATTTTGAAGGAACGGACCAAAGCGGGTTTGCAGCCGCCGTAAACCTGGCCCGGCAATCGGACGCCGTGATCGTGGCCGTCGGCGAGAAAGCCCAGATGTCGGGCGAGGCAGCCAGCCGCTCGGATATTACCTTGCCGGGCGTGCAGGAGGAGCTGGTAAAAGCCCTGGTGGCGACGGGCAAACCGGTAGTCGTCGTGCTGATGAACGGGCGCCCTCTGGCTATTCCCTGGATCGCCGAAAACGCGCCTGCGGTGCTGGAAACCTGGTTCCTGGGCACCCAGGCCGGAAACGCCATCGCAGATGTGCTGTTCGGAGATTACAATCCCTCCGGGAAGCTCCCGATGACCTTTCCGAGAAACGAGGGCCAGATCCCGATTTTCTACAATAATAAAAACACGGGCCGTCCCTTCGACGCCGCCAACAAATACACCAGCAAATACCTCGACGTGCCCAACACGCCTCAATACCCGTTCGGCTGGGGTCTGAGCTATACGAGCTTCGCATACGAGGGCATCGGGGCCGACAAGACCGAATTCAGCGCACAGGATACCGTCCGCATACGCATTACCCTGTCGAACACAGGTGCGAGGGATGGAGCAGAAGTCGTTCAGCTCTACGTCCGCGATCTGGTGGGCAGCGTGACCCGTCCTTTGCGGGAGCTGAAGGGATTTCAAAAAGTATTCCTGGCGGCGGGCGCCAAACAGGAGCTGACTTTCAAGCTCACGGCAAATGACCTTGCATTCCATACCCGCGATATGACTTTCCGGGCAGAACCCGGCTACTTCGACGTCTTTATCGGGGGCAACTCCGACGCTACTCAATCCATTCGTATTCAATTAGCCGAATAAAACTCAAAGCCTATGCGCTCGCACATTTTACCTCCAATCCTACCCACACTCCTGCTGCTCCTGGCGGCCTTTCTAAGCACTTCTGCCCTTGCCCAGATTAATATCAGCGGCACGGTCACCTCCTCCGATACGGGCGAGCCCCTGATCGGGGCAAGCGTCTACATCAAGGGGACTACCACCGGGACGATCACCGACCTGGACGGGAATTTCGAGTTGAGCGTCCCGAATGAAAATGCCATTATGGTGATATCCTACACGGGCTATCTGACAAGCGAAGAAGCCCTCAAGGGCCGTCAGACCCTGAATATCATCCTCCGGGAAAACATCGCGATCCTGGACGAGGTAGTCGTGGTAGGCTACGGCGTTCAAAAGAAAAGCGACCTGACCGGCGCCGTCGGCACGGTGAAAGACAAGGATATCGAGCGCATTCCGACCGCTTCGATCGAACAGGCCTTGCAGGGCAAGGTTGCGGGGGTGCATGTGACGCCCACCTCCGGACAACCCGGTGCCGGGGCCATCATCCGCATCCGCGGAACGGGGACCTTTAACAACGCCAACCCCATCTACGTGGTCGACGGCATGATCCTCGACGATGCCTCTTTCGTCAACCCGCTGGATGTCGAGTCCATAGAGGTACTGAAAGACGCCTCCGCGGCGGCTATTTACGGCAACCGGGGCGGCAACGGGGTCATTATCATTACTACGAAAAAAGGAAACAAGCGGGAAAACGCCGTCATTTCCCTGAATACCTACATGGGCACTCAGTCGGTCACCAAGCAGATCGACATGGCCAATGCCACCGAATACGCGGAATTGTACAACGAACTGACCAATACCAGCTACTTCGTCAACCCGGAGGAGTTTGGGGAGGGCACCAACTGGCAGGACGTCATTTTTCAGGATGCGCCTATTTACAGCTTGCAGCTCTCGGCCAACGGCGATTCGGACAAGTTCCTCTTCATCGTCAGCGGGAATTATTTCCGGCAGGAGGGGCTCGTGCGGGGTTCCGATTTCAAGCGCTACACGCTCCGCTTCAACAGCGAATACCAGTTGAACAAATCCGTTCGGCTGGGGCATAACATCGCCTTTTCCTCCAACAAAAACACCTTCGCTCCGAACCTGGTGGAATTGGCCTACCGCATGCCGCCTATCTTTGCCGAGCGGGATTCCCTGGGCGAGTTTTCCGACCCGACCTATTTCGGAACCGCCATTGGTAACCCGGAGGCAGCGCTTTTCTACAACGACAACACCGCTTCCGCCAACCGCCTGGTGGGCAATCTGTTTGCCGATATCAAGATCCTGAAATACTTCACTTTCCGCTCCAGCTTCGGGGTCGATCTTTCCGACCAGCAGACCTTCCGCTACGAGCCGGTTTACGAGGTGTCGGTTTCCCAGCGCAACCCCAACGACCGCCTCGACAAACGGGCGGAAAACAACCGGACCTGGTTGTGGGAAAACACGCTGAGTTTCAACAAGGAATGGGACAGGCACACGGTTGGCGTGATGGCCGGCTATACCGCGCAGGAATACCGGTTTGAATACCTCAGCGCCGGGCGCCAGAATTTCCCGGGCACGGCCGACGAGGTCCTGTTCCTGAACCTGGGCAGCGACACCACCCAGATCAACAGCAACGGGGCCGGCGACTGGGCCATGATCTCCTACCTCTTCCGGGTCAATTATTCTGCTTTCAACCGCTTTCTCGTCACGGCTTCGGTTCGGGCGGACGGGTCTTCGCGCTTTTCTCCGGAAAACCGCTGGGGCTATTTTCCCTCCTTTTCGCTCGGATGGAATATCGGCAACGAGCGTTTTATCTCCGACCTTGGCGTATTCAGCCGCCTGAAGTTGCGGGCCGGCTGGGGTATCGTGGGCAACGACAAGACCATCCTCTACCCCTCTTACGGGATCGTTTCCACGGCGCTTTACGCTTTGTTCGGTCCGGGTGAAAACCTCAACCAGGGGGCGACGCTCACCTCCATCGGCAACCCCGACGCGAAATGGGAGGTGGCCAGCCAGACGAATGTGGGATTGGAAATGGCCTTTCTCAACAACCGTTTCAGCGTCGAGGTGGACCGCTACAACCGCCTCACTACGGACATCCTTTACCCCGCGCCCATCCCCGACTACGTGGGGTCCAAAAACGACCCGATCGTCAATACGGGCGAAGTGCTCAACCGCGGCTGGGATTTCCTCGTTCAATGGCGCAATGCCGGGCAGTTTACTTACAATATTGGAGTGAATGCCTCCACGATCCACAATGAAGTGATTTCCATCGCACAGGGCAAATCCGAGATCTTCTCGGCGAGTCTGGGCCAGGGCGATTTCGGCTCCCGGAGCGTAGTAGGGCTGCCCATCGGCGCTTTTTACGGTTACCGGGTGGCAGGTGTTTTTCAGAACCAGGACGAACTGGACGATTTTCCGAAATTCGGGAACGAAAAGATCGGCGACCTGCGCTTTGAAGACCTCAACGGCGACGGGGATATGAACGACCAGGACCGCGAGTACCTCGGCAGTCCCATCCCGACCTACCAGTTCGGCGCCACCGGCGGATTCGGCTGGAAAGGGATCGACTTCAACTTCGATTTCAACGGGCAAGGGGGCAACAAGGTCCTCAACGCCAAGCAGATCGCCCGCTACGCCATCTACAACTTCGAACAACGCTACGTGGACCGCTGGACCGAGGAAAACCCGAGCGAAACCGAGCCGCGCATTACCAACGGGGGCCACAACTTCCGGATGAGCGACCGATTTATCGAAGACGGGACATTTATCCGGCTGCGGAACCTGACACTGGGTTACTCCTTTCCTCCGGGACTCATGCAAAAGATCAGGGTGAACAAATTCCGGGTGTACGTCAGCGCCACCAACCTCTGGACCTCCCAGAAGTACAGCGGCTATTCGCCGGAATTCGGCGCCAGGGACAATGTGTTTGCGGTCGGAGTGGACTCGGGCGTGTATCCCATTGCCAGGACATTTTTGGGCGGTGTGGAGTTGATTTTCTAAACCATAAACGGTTATCACCATGAAAAAAATAATGATTCATAAAAACATCCTCTTCTTCATCCTGACCCTCCTGATGTGGGTGGGATGCAGCAAGGATTTCCTCGATCGCAAGCCCCTCGGCGAGCTTACCTACGATACCTTTTTCGAAACAGAAGACCACGCCGTCTGGGCTACCAACGCCGTCTACCAGCAATTCCGAACCTGGGAGTGCATCGGGTTTAGCTGGATCGGCAATACCGACATCATCTCGGACGACGCCGACAAGGGCAGCACCCCTACCGATGCCTTGTACATGCTGGATATCGACGAGTTCACCTTCGATGCCTCCAATCAGACTTTCGCCTGGTTGTGGGAAGGGTACTATCATGCTATTTTCAGGGCCAACCTGGCCATCGAAAATATTCCCGGTATCGACATGGATCCCAAGCTGCGCGACAGGCTGGTCGGCGAGGCAAAATTCCTTCGGGCTTATGCGTATTTCAATCTGGTGCGCTGGTTCGGCGAACTGCCTTTGATAACCCGTCCGCTGGAGCCTTCGGAGTTTTACACCCAAACCCGGCAGCCTGTGGACGCGGTGTACGACAAAATCGAGCAGGATTTGCTCGACGCACTGGAGGTGTTGCCCGAGAAGTCGGACTACCCTGCCGGCGATCTGGGGCGGGCTACGCTCGGCGCCGCCAGGGGTATGCTGGCAAAGGTCTATCTGACCCTGGGCGATTATGCCAATTGCGAAAAATACTGCCTGGAGGTGATCGAATCGAACGAGTATGTATTGTGGCCCAACTATTCAGAGATCTTCACGCGCGTGGGCGAAAATTGCTCGGAATCGCTGTTTGAGATCCAGTCGACAGCTCTGTCTACGGGCAGCCTGGTGGGCGCCAGCCCCTTCAACATGATCCAGGGGGTGCGGGGCGTACCCAATCTGGGCTGGGGTTTTAATCGGCCTTCCGACAATCTGGTAGCCGAATTCGAGTTTCTGGATCCCCGCCTGGAGGCCACCATCCTCTCGCCGGGCGAGCCTCTGCCCGATGGCTCAGCTGTAGTGCAGGACAATGCCGAAATTCTCGATGAACGGTTCAACCAAAAGGCCTGGGTGCCCGCCCATGCCGGCTTGCAGGACAACGGCCCCGGCAACATCCGCATCCTCCGCTATTCCGATGTATTGCTCATGATGGCCGAGGCCCTCAACGAGCAGGGCAGGTCCGGCGATGCGCTCCCCTTCCTGAACGAGGTGCGGACCCGGGCCAGGACTCCCTATCCGCCGCAGATCCTTCCCGATGTGACCACTACCGATCAGACCGAGCTTCGCCTCAAGATCTGGCACGAGCGCCGGGTGGAATTTGGCATGGAACAGCAACGCTGGTTCGACCTCCTGCGCACCGGCCGCGCCGCCGAACGCATGGCTGCCGTCGGCAAGCTAAATTACGTCGAAGGGAAACACGAACTACTGCCCCTTCCCCAAACCGAGATCGACGTGAGCGGGGGGAATCTGGACCAAAATCCGCTGTATAATTAAAGTTTAGTAGGTTTAGAGGGTTTGTGTCGCGGGGAAACCCCCCCCCCAACCCCTAAAAAACTCCCAAACGAGCTCATCGTCGGTGACCAAAATCACTGACAGCCCCCTCCCACTCTCCTACCTTTGCATAGCAATACCCGAACGACTCATTGTTCATTCATTGCTTTTATACTTTACGAAATTGGGGTTCAATGTTTGCTTCGCGGACTTAACACAAGTCCGCGAGGCACTTTTGATTTACGTTCAAGTTTTCCGCCCGATGACCTGCAAAACTCCCAGATGGAGATTTTTGAAAAGCCTGCTCCGGAATCTTCCCCCGGAAGAGTTTCTCGCAGCGCTGGAGCAGACTCCGCGGGCCAGGCTCCTGGATGTGCGCACCGGCAAGGAGCTCGAAAGCGGCGTCCTGCCCAATGCCCTACACCTCGATTTCCTGGCGGAGGACTTCCTGGACAGATTGGAGGGCCTCGACAAGGACGATTTTTTCTTTGTCTATTGCCGTACCGGCAGGAGAAGCCTCCGGGTTTGCACGTATATGCGCAACAGCGGGTTCCGCCATGTTTTTAATCTGGATGGGGGATTTGGGGATTTGCGCCTAGGTGACACCTTGAATTATGTTAAATAGAAACAAATAAAAAACACTAATAATCACCGCTTTATGAAAGTTGAACAGATCTACACCGGCTGCCTGGCCGAGGCCGCCTACTACATCGAAAGCAACGGAGAGGCCGCCATCATCGACCCCCTGCGGGAGATCGAACCCTACCTGGAACGCGCCAAGGCCGACAAGGCCAAGATCAAGTATGTGCTGGAGACCCACTTTCACGCAGATTTCGTATCGGGTCACCTCGATCTGGCCAAAGCCACCGGCGCGACTATTGTGTTCGGCCCTACGGCCCAGCCGAATTTCGCGGCTCATGTCGCCAAAGACAGAGAGGAATTGAAAGTAGGCCACATCACGATCAAAGTGCTGCATACCCCCGGGCATACCATGGAGTCCACCACCTACCTGCTCCGCGATGAGAAAGGAAAAGATTACGCCATTTTCACGGGCGACACCCTCTTCCTCGGCGACGTAGGCAGGCCCGATCTGGCGGTAAAAACCGACCTGTCCCGTGAGGACCTCGCCGGGCATCTGTTTAACAGCCTCCGCACGCAGATCATGCCCCTGGCCGACGAGGTGATCGTCTACCCGGGCCATGGCGCCGGTTCGGCCTGCGGCAAGAAAATGAGCAAAGATACCTGGGGCTACCTCGGCGACCAAAAGCGCCTCAATTACGCCCTGCGCCCCGACATGACCAAAGACGAGTTCGTCCGCGAGGTAACGACCGGGCTGGTGGATCCGCCCCAGTATTTCCCGAAAAACGCCGTCATGAACAAGATGGGCTACGACAGCATGGAAACCGTGCGCGAAAAAGGCATCCGCCCGCTGAGCGTGCGGGCGTTCAAAGCGGCCTGGGAAGGTGAAAACGCCCTGGTGATCGACACCAGGCATCAGGAAATATTTGCCCATGGCTTCATACCGGGCTCCATATTCATCGGCATCGACGACAATTTCGCTCCCTGGGTGGGCGCCCTGATCCCCGATCTGAAGATACCGATCCTCTTTGTCTGCGAACCGGGCCGCGAACTCGAAGTGGTAGACCGCCTGGCCCGCGTCGGATACGACAACCCGATCGGCTACCTCGATGGAGGCTTTAAAGCATGGCTCGCCGCCGGCGAACAAGTGGACACGGTCCAGGAAATCACCGTAAACGACCTCATCGAGTTGTACGACACCCGGATCAATATCCTCGACGTGCGCCGGGAAAGCGAATACGGCTCCCAGCACGTGATGGGCGCAGTCAATTTCCCCCTCGATTTCATCAATAAAAATATGGACCTGCTCGACCGGGATAAGCAGTATTTCCTGCATTGCCAGGGAGGCTATCGCTCCATGATCGCCATCTCCATCCTCAAGGCGAGGGGCTTCGACAAGCTCGTCAACGTAGAGGGCGGTTTTAGTGTGCTGATGGAATCCAACATTCCGAAAACGGATTTTGTGGAACAGGCCACGGAGCTGTAAGTTGCGGAATACGCAACCGGAAGAAAAATTGTTCGATTATTATTGGAAGGGTTGAGTCCGCAGGGGTTCAACCCTTTTTCTTTAGTGACGGGCGTCACAGACTTCCCTTTGAGATAACCCTTATCTTTGTGCTGTCAATGACAAAAATCACCATAAGACAAAAAATATGAACGCCAATCAACTTCGCGAATTAATTCAGCAACCCGATTCCATCATCATCGACGTGCGTGAGTCCTGGGAGTTCCAGGCGGGCCACGTGGAAGGTTCGTTTAATATGCCCCTGGGCGAGGTGCCCGGCCGGGTGAAGGAATTTCTCGACATGCAGGGCCCGATCATCCTGGTCTGCGCCTCGGGAAATCGCAGCGGCATGGCCGCCAACTTTCTGAGCGCACGCGGCATCCTCAAGGTCTTCAACGGAGGCGGATGGCACGCGGTCAGCTCGATACAAAAAGCCGTCAAGAGGGCCTAAGTGAACTCGTTTTAAACGAGATCGTGTTTTGCTTGTTCTCACTTTGTAAAATCTTCCATCCTTATGATTTTTCGCTATTTTCGTCGTAATCGAACAAACAAACCTGCGTCCATGAAAATCGAGCAGATTTATACCGGCTGTCTCGCAGCGGCAGCATACTACATCGAAAGCGATGGCGAGGCGGCCATCATAGACCCGCTTCGCGAAACGCAGCCTTATCTGGACCAACTGGAGCGCCAGGGCGCCAAGTTGAAATATATCTTCGAAACCCATTTCCACGCCGATTTCGTCTCCGGGCACGTCGATCTGGCCAAAAAAACCGGCGCCACGATCGTCTACGGACCCAACTCCAAAACGGATTTCGAAAAACACGAGACCAAAGACGGGGAAGAACTCCGCCTGGGCAAACTGACCTTCAAGGTGTTGCACACCCCGGGACATACCATGGAGTCTACCACCTATCTGCTCCGCGATGAAAAAGGAAAAGACTACGCCATTTTTACGGGAGACACCCTTTTTATAGGCGACGTAGGCCGCCCCGACCTGGCCCAGAAAGCAGGCGCCCTCACCAAGGAAGACCTGGCCGGTTATCTGTACGACAGCCTCCGCAATAAAATCATGCCCCTGGCCGACAAGGTGATCGTCTATCCGGCACACGGCGCCGGCTCTGCTTGCGGCAAAAACATGAGTAAAGAAACCTGGGATACCCTCGGACATCAGAAACTCACGAACTACGCCCTTCGCGCAGATATGACCAAGGAGGAGTTTGTCCGGGAAGTCAGCGCCGGCCTTTTGCCTCCTCCTCAGTATTTCGCCAAAAACGCCGCCCTCAACAAACAGGGCTACAGCAGTATCGACAGCGTGCTCGAGCGCGGGGTCGTGGCCCTCGATCCGCAGCGGTTTGAAGAGCTCGTGGAAAGCGAGGACGCCCTGATCCTCGACGTGCGGCATCAGGACGATTTCCGGAAGGGATTCATCCCCGGCTCCATATTCATCGGCATTCACGACAATTTTGCTCCCTGGGTGGGCGCCCTCATCACCGACCTCCGCCAGCCCATCGTGCTCGTAGCGCCCGAAGGCCGGGAGGAGGAAACCGTTACCCGCCTGGCCCGTGTGGGCTACGACAATACCCTCGGCTACCTCAGCGGGGGCTTCGACTCCTGGAAAGCCGCCGGCAAACCCATGGATACCCTCGACTCCATTTCTGCAAACGAACTGGCCCGGGAAATGGCCAAGGGAGGTCTGGACGGGAGAGTCGTAGATGTGCGCAAACCCACCGAATTCCTCTCCCATCACGTGATCGGAGCGGCCAATTTTCCCCTCGATTACGTAAATACGAATATGGGTCGCCTGGACCGCGAGGAAAAATACTACCTGCATTGCCTGGGTGGCTATCGCTCCGTGATCATGGGCTCCATCCTCAAGGCGAGGGGGTATGAAAATCTGGTAGATGTGCTGGAAGGCTGGCGGGCGATCGAAGAATCAGAGATACCCAAATCGGATTACTCCTGCCCGACGACCATTCCGCAGGAGGAAATCGACGCCGCGATTGAGGCGGTAGCATAAACCATAAAACTGATCGAGATGATCCGGTTCCTTATCCCAATGGCGCTTTTTCTCGCCATCGCAGGCGGATGCCAGCCCGAGCCCACTTCTCTGACGGAAGCAGAACAAACGCTGCTCACCCGGAAAGGGCAGGATATCGTCACCGAAGTGGCCACTGTCCTTTCTTCGGCGCTCACCAAGAGCATCGCCGATGGCGGCGTGGGGAAGGCCGCCCAGTACTGCAGTTTTATCGCCGTCCCCTTGGTCGACACCCTGGCCGTGCGGCACGGGGTAGATGTGAGACGCACCAGCAACCGGCTGCGAAACGCCAAAAACGCCCCTACAGACAGGGAGCGGGAGGTGCTGACCCAATACGAACAACAGCGCGCCCAGGGCGCTCAACTCCAGCCGCTCCTGGAAGTGATCGACGCCCACACGGTGGCCTACTACCAGCCCATCGTGGTCCAGCCGCTTTGCCTGCAATGCCACGGGAAATTGGGAGAAACCCTCCCGGAAGAGAATTACAGCTTTATCAAATATCTATACCCCAACGACGAAGCCATCGGCTATGCCCTTGACGACGTGAGGGGCATCTGGAGCATGCGCATGCCGCGCCAGGCATCTCAAAATCACTAATTGCATTTTTCAATGAAAAAAATCCTCGCTTTCCTTTCGGTCCTGCCCCTTGTCCTCGCGCTTACCCTGCTCAACAGTTGCAGCGGAACGGCCCAGGAAACCCAGGCGAACACGACAAGTGTTTCCATCCCCTACCAGGATCTCGACGTGGCGGCCTTCCACAAACTGCGCCAGGACAACGCGGATCTGGTGATCCTCGACGTGCGCACCCCCGGAGAATTTGCCCAGGATAAGATCGACGGCGCCGTCAACCTCGATGTGAAAAATCCCGCCTTTTCCGAACAAATCAAAGGACTCGATAAGGACAAGACCTATATGGTTTACTGCCGCAGCGGCCGCAGAAGCGTTTCAGCCTGCCAGCTCATGCAGGACCAGGGATTCAAGAACCTCTACAACCTCCAGGGCGGCATTTTAGCTTGGCAAGCCGGCAATTGACACCTATGGACTACGCATTCAACCTCCTCCGCCAGACTCGGAAAAACATTTCCGACCTGATCAAAGGCCTCGCTCCCGATCAGGTCCAAAAGCAGCCTCAGGGTTTTTCCAACCATATTCTCTGGAACGCCGGCCATGTGCTGGCCAGCCAGCAATTGCTCACCTACGGGCTTGCAAAGTTGCCCATCCGCATCGACCAAACGCTGGTCGACACCTTCCGCAAAGGCACTTTCCCCGGGCCTCCCGTAGGCCCGGAGGAGGTAGACCGGCTGCTCGGATTACTTTTGGAGAGCCCCGACTGGCTGGAGGAGGATTACCGGGCAGGGCTGTTTCAGAGCATCAGCCCCTACACTTCCAGCTACGGCATCCGGCTCGGCACCCCGGAGGAGGCTATCCAGTTTAACAACGTCCACGAAGGGCTGCACCTGGGCTATATGATGGCCATCCGGAAAGCCCTATAGCCCCCGCCGCGCCACCACCACATATCTCGTGGAGGGGCAGGAGTCGGCGTTTTCGGGAATGGGCGTCAGGCTCAGCGCGTCGAAAAGCTCTACTTTCCCCTCAAAAGCTTTTTCAAAATAGCCCCTCACCCGGTGCATGGGAGGCAGAAAACGCCGATGCTTGCCGGCGTACGAAACCCGCATCTTCCCGTCCTGAAAGCGAATATTGATGATCTCGCTCTGCTGGAAAATATGCCCTTCCTCTTCTATCAACAGGGGACTGCGAAGGGATATCGTCATCCGGTCGGGCGACCATGCCGCGTTGGGATACCAGCGAATATGGTCGGGGGTGATAAAATCTCCCAGAAAATATCCTCCGGGCCGAACCACGGAGGCGGTGCGGCGAATCGCCTCTTCCAGCCGATGGTGGTCGAGGTATTGAAAAACATTCAGCCCGCTGAAGGCGATATCCTTTCCGCCTTGCCCAGGGCCCGAGATCGAAAATATCCTCTTTTCGGGCCTGTATTCTGCGGCGGGCCACCTCCAGCATGGCATCCGACACATCGATGCCCTCCAGATTTGCATAGGGCACTCCCAACTCGCGGATCAGGAACTCCTCCGTCAGCCCGGTCCCGCAGCCCAGCGACAGGATGCTGCTTTTTGAAAGTGCAACCCCGTAATGATCCAGAAAAAACCGGAGGTAATTGGCCATGAAGCCGTCGAGGCAGGGTTTTCCGACCAGGGCGTCGTACCATTCGGCGTATTGGTGGAAAGGGTCCGCTCCCCGCAAATCTTTGAGCCATTCGTCCTGAAAACGGCCGGCTTCCTTCATCTCCCGGTTGATCACGCACCAGGCCGTCGAGTCGGTTTGGTGGAGGTTTTCGTCCAGGATCTCCTGCAGGAATGAAAAGAGTTCCTCGCGTTGCTCGCCGGAGAAGATCAGGTCCGCGATCCGTGGCAGGTCCGGGTGTCCAAATTTTTTCATCCTGCGGGCCAGTTCGACCAGGTGGCGGAGCCGGGTGGGGAAATCCCCCCGGGGCCCCTCGTCGATGTATTTTATGCCTTCGGGCGGCAGGGCGTAGAACACGCCGCCGTCCACCCTTTGCACCTGGCCGTTTACCACGTCGAACACCCGGGCCTCGCCGGTCACGTTGTCGATTTCATGGTCCAGGCCATACACGTGGAGGGAGAAAAAAGGCTCGTCCGTCGTCGGGTTGATCATCTGGTGCATCAGATCGTGGCTCACGGCGATGACTTGTCCAGGCTGAAGAACGCCTCTGGAGGCCGTATGCATGACGCCTTCCTCGATGCGGAAGGTGGCGTGCTCGCCCGGGCCGAAGACCTGCACGGCGCCCCACTGGGTGAAGCCGTGGTCGTGGATGGCAGAGGCATCGCCGGGGCGCCAGGACATGACCATGATCTCGAAATGGTCGCCTTTGTAGGCCAGTTTCCGGCCGTAGCTATCGCTTGCGGGGTGGTCGAAATCGGCCCAGGCCTGGAGGTCTTCCGGGCGGACGCCTGCTTCCAGGACGATCTTCCTTATCGCGGCGGGGGTGGCCCGGTAAAGCGGCTGCATGGCGAGGGCAATCTTATGGAGCGGGGCAGGCAGCTGGTCCAGGGCCAATTCTGAACTCTTTCCCATAAAACTTGTTGTTTTGGAACCTTTGCAAGGTAGGAGAATTTCGCAATCGGGACGGTGATTCAGATCACTGACCCGGCAGGCAGGCGGCCATATCTTTGTTGCCGAAATTTACACCACCTGCAACAACATTTAAAATGGAAAAGAAGGTATCCTTTCAGGAATTGATAAACGGTGAAAAACCCGTTCTTGTTGACTTTTTCGCGACCTGGTGCGGTCCCTGCGTGAGCATGAACCCCATCCTGAAGGAAGTGGCTTCCGAGATCGGCGAAAAGGCATCGATCGTAAAAATAGACGTAGACCAAAACAGGGCTCTGGCCTCTCAAATGGGCATCCAGGGGGTGCCGACTTTTATGCTGTTCAAGGACGGAAAGGTAAAATGGAGACGCTCCGGCATGCAATCGGCTTACACCCTCAAACAGGTGATCGAAGAAGCTGCCGAGGGGAAGCTCTGATCGGGAGGTAAGGAATTCATTAAATCGAACAATTAACAATGGAAATACTCTTTTTGGAAGCCGGTGGAATACTCGGATTTCTGAGTCAACCCTGGCACTGGGCTGTTTCGGGCGCCGCCATAGCGCTCTCTCTCGCCCTGCTCAACTGGATGGGACGCTCCCTGGGCGTTTCCATGGTGTTTAAAGACATCTGTGCACTGGCGGGAGCGGGCAAAAAATTCGAGTTTTTCAAGGTGGATATAAAGGACGAATACTGGCGGATGGCCTTCGTGCTCGGCATCGTGGCCGGGGGCTACCTGGCCGCTCAATTCCTCTCCAGCCCCGACCCGGTGGCCATTTCCGGCGCCACTATCGCGCATTTGAAAGACTGGAATATCGAATACTTCGTAACCGCTGAGGAAGGCTCCGGCCTCTTTAACACCCAGGTGTTCAATTTCAAGAATATCGGGGGCATCGTCCTCGCGGTTTTCGGGGGGTTCTTTGTGGGATTCGGATCCCGGTACGCCGACGGTTGTACTTCGGGCCACGCTATTTCCGGGCTGGCTCACCTCCAGAAGCCCTCCCTGCTCACCGTGATCGGTTTTTTCATCGGTGGCCTGACCATGACCTGGCTTATTCTTCCGCTTATATTCTAAGTAGTAATGACTTCAATGATGAAAATTGTAAGCTTCTTCATAGTGGGGATCTTTTTCGGCGTCATTTTGATCAAATCCGAGGCCGCATCCTGGTTTCGCATCATCGAAATGTTTCGTTTCGAGAGCTTTCACATGTATGGCATCATCGGCACCGCCGTGGTGCTGGGCGCCGGGTTGATCTATTTGATGAAAAAATACCGGGTCAAGACCCTGGAGGGGAAAGAAGTGAGTTACACCCCGATGAAGCTCAACCCCACCCGCCACCTGCTTGCAGGCGGAATTTTCGGGCTGGGATGGGCCATTACCGGTTCCTGCCCGGGGCCCATGTTCGCACTCCTCGGCAACGGCTTTTTATTCGCCCTGATCTTCCTGGTCAGCGCCACTTTAGGTACTTTTGTCTACGGCGTAGTCAAGGATAAATTGCCGCATTAGCAGATGAAAAGTCTTTGGATTCCCTTAGCCCTTTCCGGCTTGGTGTGTTGGGCTCCGCCCGCTTTCTCCCAAAAAGAAAATCCAAAGATCGAACCTGTCTTCCAACTCCAGCTCTGGTCGAGCTACACCATGGGCCAGGAGGTCTTTAACGACGAGGATGGGAAATACGAGCCGGTCGACGACCGCTTTAACGTCCTCCTCAGGCGGGGCCGCTTCGGCTTGCGGGGGCGGCCTTTCGAATTTCTCCATTTTACTGCAATCGCCGCTTTCGACGGAGTGGGCAAGGACCCGCACTCTGCCATGATCGGGCAATCGAATAACCTGAGCTCGCCCAGGATCTTTCTTTGGGACGCCTTTCTCCAATGGAAGATCCTGAAAAACTCCGAGGCCCTTCACCTGACGGGAGGCTATTTCCGGCCCCAGCTGAGCCGGGAGAGCATCACCTCGGGCTGGGCGGTGAATTCGATGGAAAAGGCCATGTCGCAATCCTATATCCGAAACCATCTGGTGGGCTATGCCCACGGCCGGGCAGCCGGTCTCAACCTCGGGGGCCTGCTCTTTTCAAAGGCCGGAAAATGGGGCCTGGGCTACAACCTGGGCGTATTCAACCCCCTCTATCCGGTTCAGGCGAGCAACCCTACAGGAAAGAATTTTGCCCCGCTCCTGGTGGGCAGAGCCACCCTTTGGCTGGGCGATCCGGAGCAAAGTGCATACGGGATCAGCTACCAGATCAACCACTTCGGAAAGCGCAAAGGGCTTAGTCTGTCGGGTGGAGGCGCATGGCAGGGAGAGACCGATAAGTTCACCCGATCTGCCGCCTTATCAGCGGATGCGTTGCTCAATTGGGGGCCGCTCAACCTCGACGCGGAGTGGAACGGGATGTGGAGGGCGGGATCCAGGTTTGTGGGGTCTGGGGGTAATGAGTATTTGCGCTATTTCACCGCCTTTTCCCAGACATGGCATGCCCGGGCGGGGTACAATATTCCCTTTGCGAAGGGATATTTTCTGGAACCCGTCTTTATGGTCATGCATTTTTCCGGCGCAAAGGACGGATTGGAGCAAGGAGACGCTTTCGCGGCGGGGACTTCTTACGGAACCGAAACCACCTTCGACCTGGGCATCAACTGGTACTTGCGCGAAAACAGGCTCCGGGTGCTGCTTCATTATACCTGGCACAATCCTTCGGGCTACTACGATGGCTTTCAAGGAAACGCCTATTACTACGAGCCGGAGCTCGGCGCCATTCACCGCGGCAACTGGCTCGGATTGGGCCTAAACGCCATGTTCTGAGCTATTCCCGCATCAACTCCACCAGCATACCCTCTTTCAGGGCATAGCGGGACACGTGGACGTCCCGGAAGGGCGCCAGGTTCAGCACATAATCGACCAGGATCAGGGCCACGATGATCATCTCGGCGCGGTCGTTCGGTACTTCCGGCATGGCCAGGCGATCGGCCACGGTGGAGGGCAGTAATTTCCGGAAAAAAGGATAGAAAGCCTGGGCCGGAAAGCGGGAGTGATGCGGACTGATCCGTTCGGCCTCAATGGCGACTTCCAGCACGTCGAAGGTGCCCGAGGCGCCGATCAGCATGGTAGTGGGATATTGCTGGATCATTTCCCGCAGAGGCCCCAACATATCTGCCAGGTGCTCCCGTACTATTTCCACCTCTACGGCCGAAATAGGGTCGGAATGGTGGAACACCTTGTACAACACCGCCACCCCGATGGGGAAGCTCCTCGCCCAAAACACCTCCCGGTCGTCGGCCAGAATAAATTCGACGCTTCCACCCCCGATATCCATGATCAGCGCCCGCTGGGAAAATGCCGGGATCGCCTGCGCGACGCCCAGGTGGATCAGGCGTGCCTCTTCTTCACCGGGTATCATCTGCACGGCGATGCCCGTCAGGGCCTCCACTTCCCGGATGAACCCGGCCCCATTGGAGGCGGTGCGCAGGGCGGCCGTGCCGAAGGCGCGCATCTTTTTCACTCCATATTCCTCCAGGCAATTTTGGAAATCCACGATCGTGCGGATGCCTCTTTCGTAGGCCGCCTTCCCGATGGTCGCGATCCCCTCCTCCGCCAGTTTGACGAAGTGGTGCACGCGTTTCAATTCCACAAAGCCCCCACCGGGATCCTGCTCGACGATGAGCAGGTGGAAAGTATTCGTGCCCAGGTCAATGACGGCAAATCGTTGCATAGTTGAAAAGTTGAAGAGTTGAAGAGTTGAAGAGTTGAAGAGTTGAAGAGTTTACTTTTTGACGAAGTCAAAAAGGCGTCCTTTAAACTTTAAACTTTTCAACTATTCAACTTCACCGGATTTGCTCCGGTTTGATTCCAGCCTGGCTGAAAATATTGTTGAGGTAGGCCACCCCTTCGGGGGTTATATAGTTGGAATAGGCCGGCTTATCGTCTTTGAGGAACACAAAATAGGTACAGCCGGCGGTGAAGTAAATCTCCGCCATTTGCACATTCTCCCCTTTGATCTGGTAAAAAAGTCTGCCGATGGACTTGCATTGGGGCAGCACCGGCGCCGGGTCGGAGGCGATTTGCGACAGCGAGTTCTGGATGGAGGGCTGGTTGTTGAGGCTCATCGAGATGGGCAGGTTGTAGAACACATAGTCTACGTAGTCGCAATTATCCCAGAGGTTTTTCAGGATATCCATGGGAAGGCTCGGAAGGGTTGTTGATGCGGGCTGAGGCGCGGCCGTTTGTTCGGGCTGCTGCTGTGGTTCTTTGGACCCCTGTTCGCAGGAGGCCAATAGAAGGGCGGTAATAAGAGATAAAATTATAAGGCGCATGAAGATTTATTTTACGTTCAAAATTCAAACACTCCCTGGAAAGATAGCAAATACCCCCAAAGCCGGTAGCGGTAAATGGGCAGTCCGACATTATTGAGGAATTTGCGGTTGTTGTACAGCGGGGTAACCGAGCGGGTGTATTGAATGCCCATGGAAAACTTCTTGCTCGCCTGATAGGTGATTCCCAGGATCAGGCTCAGGTCGTTGCTGTTGAAATTGTCGATCTGGTCCTCCGGGAAGGTGGGATGATCCACGATGCGGGCGTTAAACAGGCGGCCGTAGCTGATGCCGCCGAGCGCTTTCCAGCGGTAATATCCCTCGGGAGACAGTCCGTCTTTAAAGGCAAACCAGATGGGCACCTCCACATAGTCCAGGTGGATGACGAAGCGCAGAAAATTGTTGTTGGGGACGAGCTCGGTGGTGCTGCCGCGCTGGCTGTAGAGCAGGTCGAAGCCCAGCTCCGTTTTTTCCGACAGGCGGGCAAAGCCCCGCAACCCTGCCCGGACGCCCAGGCGGTTGAAGCCCGCGCTGTCGTCGCCCTGGATCTGGGCCGCGTTAATACCGACCACGATCCCCGCGCCGAACGGCGATTGAGCGGACCCTGAAAAAGGCAACAGCAGGAGTGCAAAAAGGAGTGTTCTGTAGTGCATCATTTGGAATCGTTTAGGTACAATATTACTATCTTTCGGACAAAAGAAAGAAACCCCACCCGAGGCATGAGTTTTAAATATAATAACTATACGCTGAAAAAGTTGGAGACCCTTTTCGAGGAGCTGGACTACACCGTCCTCTATGAAAAAGGGAGTTTCCAGTCGGGTTATTGCATCGTTCAGCAACGGCGCGTGGTGGTGGTGAATAAATTCTTTGAAACGGAGGGCCGCATCAATACGCTGCTCGAGATATTGGGCGTGCTCGAAGTGGACCCCAGCCGGCTGAGCGAGGCCTCTCAGAAACTATTCAAAAACCTGTCCCAGTCTTGAGTTCCCCTACCCTTCGCATTGCGTTTTTAGGCACCGGCACCTCCCAGGGCGTCCCGGTGATCGGATGCGATTGCGCGGTATGCACCTCTTCCGACCCCAGGGACCATCGCCTGCGCAGCGCCCTGTTGGTGGAGTACGGCGGCACGCGCATTGCGATCGACGCGGGGCCCGATTTCCGGCAGCAGATGCTCCGCCAGGGCGTGAAGGAGCTCCACGCTGTCCTCCTCACCCACGAGCACAACGACCATATCATCGGCCTGGACGACGTGCGGCCTTTCAATTACCGGCAGAAAAAGAACATGCCCGTGCTCGCCCTCCCCAGGGTCTTGCAGGAGGTGCGCACCCGTTTCGCCTACGTCTTCGACGCCGACCCCTACCCCGGCGCTCCGCGCCTGGAGCTCCTGCCCCTCGAACCCCTCGTTCCCTTCCAGATCGGAGAGCTGTCCATCCTCCCCTTTTCGGTCGGGCATGGCGACATGGAGGTGCTGGGCTTCCGCTTCGGGGCTTTCACCTACATCACCGACATGAAGACCCTGCCTCCCGAGAGCCGGGAGGCCATCCGCGGCACGGAGGTGTTGGTGGTCAATGCCTTGCACCACAAGCCCCACCGCGCCCACCTCAACCTGGAGGAGGCCGTCGATTTCGTGCGGGAGATCGGGCCGCGGGAGGCCTACCTGATCCATATCAGCCACCACATGGGGCGGTATGTGGATATAGCGCCGCAATTGCCGGAGGGCATTTTTTTGGCGAGAGATGGGGGGAGTGTGGAGATTGGGGATTAGGTTGTTGGGAAAAAATATTCCCGAAAATTTACATTTTTGTAAAGAAATTAGAAAAACTCAGCCCCCCCCCCACCCCCCCCCCCCCCCCCCCCCCCCCCCCCACCCCCCCCCCCCCCCAAAAAACCCCCCCCCCCCCCCCCCGGGCCCCAAAAAGAACCCCCCCCCCCCCCCACCCCCCCCCCCCAAACAGTTAAAAAAAAAACCCCCCCCCCCCCCCCCCCCCCCCCCCCGCCCCTCCCCCCCCCCCCCCCCCCCCCCACCCCCCCCACCCCCCCTCCCCCACCCCCACCCCCCCCCCCTCCCCCCCCCCCCCCCCCCCGCACCCCCCCCCCCCCCCCCCCCCCCCCAACGAAGCCCCCCCCCCCCCCCAAACCCCCGCCCCCCCCCCCCCCCCCCCCCCCCCCCCCCCCCCCAAAAACCCCCCCCCCCCCCCCCCCCCCCCCCCCCCCCCCCCCCCCCCCCCCCCCCCCCCCCCCCCCCCAACCCCCCCCCCCCCCCTCCCCCCGCCCCCCCCCCCCCCCCAATTAATAAAACAAAGGCAACTAACAAACCGGGTTGGGAGGAAAAGGGAAGGAGAAAAAAAGCCCCCCCCTCAAAAAAAAACCACCACAATTTCACCAACCCCCCCCCCCCCAAAAATCCTTTGAAATGAAACTCCTCCACGACAAAATCGCCCTCGTCACCGGCGGATCCCGCGGGATCGGCGCCGCCATCGTCCGCGTATTTGCAGAGCACGGCGCACACGTGGCCTTCACCTACCACTCCTCCGCAGACAAGGCCAATGCCGTCGCGGAAGAACTCAAAGCCCTCGGCAGCAAGGCCAAAGCCTACCGCTCCGACGCCGGTTCCTACGCCGAATCGGAAGCCCTCATCAACCAGGTGCTGGAAGATTACGGCCGCATCGACGTGCTGGTCAACAACGCCGGTATTACGCGCGACAACCTCATCCTCCGCATGAGCGAAGAACAGTGGGACGAGGTCATCCACACCAACCTCAAGTCGGTGTTCAACCTGACCAAACACGCCGTCAAGTCCATGATGAAAAACCGGGGCGGCTCCATCATCAACATGAGCTCGGTGGTGGGCGACTTCGGCAACGCCGGACAATCCAACTACGCGGCTTCCAAAGCCGGCATCTTCGGGTTCACCAAATCCATCGCCAAGGAACTGGGTTCCCGCAATATCCGCTGCAACGCCGTGGCGCCCGGATTCATCGAAACCGAAATGACCGACGCCCTCGACGAAAAAACCCGCGATGCCTACCTGGCCAACGTGCCACTCAAACGCTTCGGGAAAGCCGAGGAAGTCGCGGCGCTTTGCGCCTACCTGGGCTCCGACTTGTCCAATTACATCACGGGCCAGGTCATCAGCGTCTGCGGCGGCTTGAATACCTGACATGCGTCCTTGTTGGCCCATACTCTTTTTCCTCCTCGTATTCGGCGGGCTCACTTGCTCCCCCCGGGTCCAATCCCGCTTTGCCGAAACAGGCGACCTGGAACTGCTCCCCGAACAACCGCTGGCGCGCGGGGCCGGATTCGAGCCCTGCAGCAGCTACGAATTCTACATCCCCGATACCCTGCACCTGGACCACACCCCCATTAAATACGTCCGGGTCAACGTCCATTTTATGAACTCCTCCGACAGCTCCCGCAATTTCAACTACCCGGAGGGCATTCAGAAAGCGGAGGCGCTGCTCCACGCGGCCAACCACGACATCGAGACCAACGACAAGCTCTACCTCCCCCTGGGCAACGATATCCCCGCCCTGCCGCCGCAATACCGCCTGAAGCTCACGCCCCGGCCCGACGATCCGGACGACAGAGGGGTCTATTTCCACTACGACGACGAACTTTACTACTACGTCATGAAGGGCAAGCACGACAACCGCTCCAGAAAGCAGGTCATCGACCGCTACGGCGTGCAGCTCGATACCGTGCTCAACATTTTCCTGCTCCCCCACCACCCCGACAGCGTGGCCTCCCGAACTTACCGCCCCGCTTACGGAGGCATCGCGCTGGGCAACGCCGTGAAGGTCACCGGATGGTTTGAGAACAAGGTGACGGAATGGGACCTGCGCTACGTGCTCAACCACGAGATCGGCCACGTCTTCGGCCTGTCGCATACCTGGAGCTTCAACGACGGCTGCGACGATACGCCCTACCACCCCAAATGCTGGAATTTTTCCGACACGCCCCCCTGCGATTCGCTGGTGTCGAACAATGTGATGGATTACAACGCCTACCAGAGCGCCTGGTCGCCCTGCCAGATCGGCAAGATTCAGTACGTCCTTTCCCGCGAAGACCATAAATGCCGGCGCTTTCTGGAGCCCCGCTGGTGCGAGATCCAGCCGCAAAGCGAAATCATCATCCGCGATACGGTGCATTGGCAAGGCGCCCGCGACCTCGAAGGCAATCTGACGATTCGGGCAGGCGGCGTGCTGCGCATCAGTTGCCGCGTGTCCATGCCCCGAAATGCGAAAATCACGATAGAACCCGGCGGCCTGCTCCTGCTCGACAACTGCCGCATCCACAACGCCTGCGGCGACAACTGGCAAGGCATAAAAATCGAGCAAGACGGCGCGAGAAAAGGAAGGATAATACTTGAGGGTTCGCCCCTCGTCGAAAACACCCAATCTCCATTCCCCCGCCTACGCTAATGCTTCGGCGGACACAGCCAACCGACCAACTGACCAAAAAATGCGCTTCAAAAAACGCTACCTCTTTCTACTCATCCCCATTCTCTTATTTGCCATGTGCAAATCCGAGCTGATGTCTTTTCGCCGCAGCGAAGCCCGGACGGTCCGATATTTCGAAAAGAAGGGGCTGGAGGCGCCCCGGTTTTACACCATCGAAACAGAGGGCCGTTCGATTCACTATACCCATGTGGGCGATTCGACCAAGCCTCTGGTGGTGCTGGTGCACGGCTCGCCGGGTTCTTCTTCGGCGTTTTTGTCGTTTCTGGCCGATCCGCGGCTCACCGAATTCGCACAGGTGGTAGCCGTCGACCGGCCGGGCAACGGGTATTCCGATTTCGGGCGCAGCGAGCCTTCGCTCGAAAAGCAGGCTTCCGCGCTCCGGCCGATCCTGGAGCGGCACCGCGCCGGAAGCGCTATCGTGCTCGGCCATTCTTACGGAGGACCGGTGGTGGCCCGCATGGCTATGGATTTTCCGGAACTGGTGGACGGGGTTTTTATCGTGGCCGGCTCCATCGACCCGGAGCTCGAGCCCCGCGAATGGTGGCGCAAACCGATCGACCATCCCCTCCTCCGATGGATATTCCCCACCTCGATGGTCGTCGCCAACCAGGAAATACGCCCTCTGTACGAAGAGTTGCAGGCCATGATGCCCCTGTGGGAAAAGGTCACTTGCCCGGTGACCGTCGTGCAGGGAACCAACGACACGCTGGTCCCCTCCGGCAACGCCGACTTTGGCGTGCGCATGTCGGTGAACTGCTCCCGGCTGGATTGCCGCATGGTCGAAGGGGGGAGTCACTTTATTTTATGGACTATGCAGGACTACCTCGTCGACCTGTTGCGGGACATGGCGGAGCTTTAAACCTTTTATGGCTTTTCGGGTTTATGGGAGGATGTTTTTTTCGTCTTTCAAACCCAGGGCTATATGTTGTTTACGATCGCTCTCTTATGCTCTCTTATGCTCGACCAAAACGCTACGCTTCAGCTGGAAATCTCCAATATCCGGGAAACAAAAGGCAAGATCCGTGTCGGTCTGTTTAAAGACGGGGACGGCTTTCCCGACCAGGGAAAGGTCTTATGGTCGAAGGGATTTGACCCACAGACGGGGAAAATATCGGTCCAGATTCCGGACCTGCTCTTCGGCGACTATGCGATTGCCGTATTCCACGACCTCAACGGCAACGGGAAGCTGGATCGCAATATGCTGGGCATTCCCTCGGAGCCCTACGGGTTTTCGGGCAAGGCGAGCGGTAAATGGAGCGCTCCTGTCTTCGAAGACGCCCGCATTTCTCTCTCGGAAAAGACGGTTTTTCAACGGATCGAGCTGTTTTTTTGGAGTGAACGGTAGGTTTTTTTAACAAAACGGAAAAAAAATTCTTTTCTTGCTATTGGTTAACAGCCAATTATAGATTATTCTTTTCATTAAGAATGTCCTTCCTCTTTCCTCTCATTGCTTTTTTCCCTACTTTTGTCCCGCACGCACACATCCTGCCATCTACCCATCTTGAACAGATCGGTTTCACTAACAACCGGCTTTTAAAGCAATTGCTCAGAGCCAGGTAATCCCATAACCGTATGAGAAAGCGTTCCACTGATGTAACCATCGCATTTATTTTCTTTCTATTATGTTGTCTGCTGTCGTTTGTCGAAAAGAGCGATTGGTGGGTTAACTCTTCCGTGGCTACTCCTTGAGTTTTGCGGCCTTCGGCCGCAATGTATATTATAAAGGATATTCGCGGGCAGAGCCCGCAAATATCCTTTATGTGAGTATCTTTTATTAGGCGGCCTTCGGCCGCATTTTACTTTTCGATCTCGATCACCGAGTTTTTGGACAGGTCGAGGCCGGTATGTCTTTCGTAGATCTTCCGGTACTTTTCGAAGATCACATCCGATTCCTTTTTCCCGTTGATGACGAGTTTTTTGCCGGAGAGCTTAAACTCGTATGATCCGCCGGGGCCGAGGTAGCCGTCGCGGCGCAGCTCACTTTCGATGGCCGCTTCCAGTTTGCCGCCGCCCATGGCATAGGCTTCGGTGGGGAAGAAAATTTCAGGGGGATCGGGCACGGAGATGGCGGCGGGAAAATCCATTTGCTCCAATTCGAGTAATCGCTTGTGGTGGTTAGCGCGATCTTCGGCGTGGGCTCTTTCGGCCATTGCAATCTCATGTTGGATCGCTTCCTCTACTGCCTGGCCCTGTTGTTCTATCATCAGTCCATGGGCCTCCATTTGCCGGAAATGCTCTGCCAATGCCAGCTCCTGTGCGGCCAGATTGGGCGCCCATTCGGCTTGCCTGCCTTGGATCACGACGTCGTCGCCCTCCACCACGATAACCACGGGTTCGTTCTCGCCATCCTCCACCCGGATCAGCATTTTCCCATCGGGCAGCTTTTCCGTGGTCACCTTTGGGGATGGCCGAGCCCGAAAGCACGCGGGGCACGTGGCGGGCCTGGCGGAAATGGCGGATCGGGAGCGCCCGGCGCCCTGGGCGGGCTGGGAGGCATGGGAGCCATCGGCGCCATAGGTGGTAGAGGTGGTGGCGGTGGCGTCCTTTCCAGATCGGCGCGCATGGCTTCGATTTCGGCCTGATAGGCATTGCGTTCCGCTTCGGGGATATCCTTCCCGTCGACCTTAAATTCTTTGACTTCCCCATTTTTCAGGGTCAATTCCATGCGGCGATCGCCTTTTTCCTTCAGGATCTGGATCTCCTCTTCCTGCCTGTTTTGAGGAGGAATAGAGTCCAACTCCGTTTGAAGGGAGCTCAGCACAGGGCGAAGTTCTTCGCCGGATGTAGATTCTCCGTCAGGCGTGCCGGCGCTGATGGAGAAAACCGCCACGGCGGCCAATAGCAGGATGGTTGCTATAAATCGTTCCATAACTGATTGTTTATTATTTGGTTGATTCAAAATTCTTCGAACGCGGTTGAGCAGGGGTTTGCCTCCCCGGCCAGCGAAAGCGCCAGTTGGGGCATATTCACGGCGCGCTCCTGTAGCTGCACCAGCGCGTTTACGTAAGTCATCGAATTGCCGCACATGGCCACCGCCCAATCGTCGCAACTGTTCTCTCTTTCGGTGCGGATGGTGGCGGAGATGTACCAGACCGCCGGGTTGAAATAGTATAAAATATCGAGGATGGATTGAACGAGGTTGAGCAGGAAGTCATGCCTGCGGATATGGGCCAGCTCGTGTGCGAAAATGGCCTCCACCTCGTTCGGGCTCAATTGGTTGACCATTCCGATGGGCATCAGCACCAGCGGCTTGAAATGGCCGATGACGAGGGGCACGCTCACATGAATGGACTCCAGCAATCGCACCGGCCGGCGGATTTTCATCCGGATGGCCATGAGATCGACTTTTCCCTGCCAGGAGGCATCCGCCAGGGTATGGCCGGATTTGCGGAGGCGGTTCACATACCACCAACCGCCTGCGGTGCGGAAGGCGAAAAACACCATCCCGAATATCCATGCCGCCACCAGCATAGGAAGCTGCCTGTTCAGGAAATCCGTCAGCCGGCTGAGGTAGGAAATAGCCTGTGGCTCGGCCTGGCCGGAGAGGGTGATGACTACCCCTTCTCCGGAGGCGCCGGTTTCGAGGAGCAGCCAAAAGGTCAGCGCCGAGCCGGCAAACAAGGCCAGCAGGGATGCGAGTCCGGCCACATACCGGAGTTGGGGCGCCGAGCGCAGGGCAAACCAGCGGAAAGCGCTCAACAGGATGGCGAGCAGTGCGCCCTGCCAGAGGGAATGGACCACGGTCCAGCCCAGCGCATAGATCCAGTTGCCGGGAATGAGTTGGTGTAAAGTTTCCATAGCGTTATTTTTCGCCCGATTCGAGCTTTCGGATGAGCGCTTTTATTTCGTCCAGTTCCTCCCGGGACGCCTGTCCTCCCCCCAATGCCTGCACGACGAGCTTCATGGCGGAGCCCTGAAAAGTCGCGTCTACGAACTCGTCCAGCAGGCGTTTGCGGGTTTCCCCTTCCTCTGCATTGGCTTCGTAGATATGGGACCGGTTGTCCGTGTTGCGGCTAGCCAGGCCTTTGTCGGCCATGATCTGCATCAGTTTCAGTGTGGTGGTATACCCCACCTCGCGCTTTTGGTTGAGCTGTTCGTTGACAAAGCGCACCGAACTGGGGCCGTTCGCCCAGAGGATCTGGAGGATCTCCAGTTCCGATTCGGTGGGGCGGGGGCGTTTATGGTCTGTCATCTGGTTCGGATATAAATGTGTGGACAAGGATATACGAAATATTTCGTAATAGCAAATTTGTCTACGAATATTTTCGTACTATCAAAAACTTTAACATTACCGGGATTTAATAATTCTATTCCGCAGGAGAGAGCACAATCCACTTCCCGGCCGAAAGACAGGCCAGCGGAGCAAAGGTCGCCCCGTTCCATTCGCCGAAGATGCTCAAGGGGCGGCCGCCCCCGACAGATAACAAGATCCAGCCGATATCCGCTGGGCCGGACAGGGCGATGGCCTGGCGGTTTTCATCCATCAGGCTCCACCCTCCTTCCTGGTTTTTGACGGGCAACACTTGTTCCAGCACCGCCGGAAAACGCTGGAGCCAGGGCTGAAGCGCGAGCGCCTGAGCGAATTGCCCGCCCAGTTCGTCCAGATACTGAAATCCCGTAAACAGAGGGTCCGCCATGTCCGGCTTTCCAAACTCCACCACCAGCGCCCGGAGGGGGTAGGCCGATGGGTAATAGACCAGGCTTCCTTCGTATTGCATTCCGGCTTTCCAGGTATGTTCAAAGGGTTGGCCTCCCCAGGCGAAGTCGAGCAGCAGGGCGAAGCTCCCATCGCGCTGGTTTTGGAGCCAGGTCCTCCGAAAGCGGAGGTTTTCCTCCTCCCCCTCCGCGACGCCGGCCACGCCCCAGGGGCCTTCCACGGGGTCGCCGGCCAGCACTTCTTCTTTTCGCAGGGAAAGGCCCGCAAACTGGAGGAGGTCCATAGTCAGTTCGTCGGACAGCGTATCCGATCTTTCGAAGGCGGAAACGGCCAGAAAGAGCTCGCCCATTTCGACGAGCAACTGCTCCTGCCAGTCGGCCATTTTTAGAAGGTTTTTCCAGTTGCGTACCCGCCTTCCGATGCTGCCGAGTTTGGCGTCGACCATGCGGGCTGCGAGGCGCTCAAAGGCCTGCTCGCCTTGCGCCTCCAACTGGCCCAGGCCTTGGCGGACGGTATCGGCCAGCCAAAGCCGGAGTTCTTCCATGCCCCTACCCATTTGCTCCAGGCGTTTTTCCCTGTTACTCATTACTAATGTAAACAAAAATTAGAATGAGGGGATTATTGAGTGCGCCCGCCCTCTCATTCTTTATAAATTTATTTAGTTTAAACTACGCTTACTCATTACCAAATAAGATGAGGTTGATCAGAGCCAGCGCAGGATGAACTCGGCCAGCCGTTTTCGCAGGCGGGTATAGGGCGGGGTGATCAGCGGGATCAGGTCGGGCCAACCCTGCCGGAAGACGGCCCTCGAATTGGAAAACTCGAGAAAGCCCGCGTGACCATGCCCTTTGCCGATCCCGCTTTCGTTGAAGCCGCCGAATGGAAAGCGGATCTGAAAGAACTGAACGACGTTTTCATTGATAGCCGTCGTGCCCGCCCGGGTTTCTTTTACCAGCTTACGGATATTGGCATTTTTCCGGCTGTAAATGTACAGAGACAAGGGGTAGGGCCTCTCCCGCAGGTATTCGATGGGCTCGTCGAGGGTTTTAAAGGTTCGAAAAGGAAGGATCGGACCGAAAATCTCCTCCTGCATAATCCGGCTATCGGAAGACACATCCCGGAGAATGGTCGGGCCGATATAATGATCGGAAGGGTTTAGATCGCCGCCGTATTCGAGGGTGGCCCCTTTTTCGAGGGCCTCCTCGAGGTATCCTTTCAGCCGCAGGTAGTGGCGTTCGTGGACGACCCGTGCGTAGTCGGGGGATTCTCCGGCAGAGGCGCCGTAAAAATGGCGGATCTCCTTTTTCAAAGCAGCCAGAAAAGACGTCGCCACATCTTCGTGCACCCAGAGGTGGTCCGGGGCGACGCAGGTTTGACCGTTGTTCATGAATTTTCCCCACGCGATCCGGTTCGCCGCAGTGGGGATATTGGCCGATTCGTCTACCACGCAGGGGGATTTGCCGCCCATTTCGAGGGTCACCGAGGTCAAATGTTCGGAAGCGGCCCTCATTACCTGCCGGCCGACTTTGGAAGAACCCACGAAATAGATGTGGTTGAAAGGTTTTTCCAACAAGGCCTGAGCTACGTGTTGGTCCCCCTCCATCAGGTAAATTTCCTCTTTTGGAAACAGCTCCTCCACCATTTTTTTCATGACCGCCGTAGTGTGGGGAACGAGTTCGGAGGGTTTCAGGATGACGCAATTACCGGCTGCAATAGCCGACACCAGCGGCCCAAAGGTGAGAAGGATCGGGAAATTCCAGGATGAAAGGATCAGGCCCAATCCTTTAGGCTCGTAAACGATAAAAGAATGCGATCCGGCGATCAGCAAGGACTTGCCCACATGGACGGGCCGCATCCATTGCGCCAGGTTCCTTTTGGCGTAGTTGATCTCGTCTTTTACCGTAAATAACTCGGTGAGGTCGACCTCCATTTGGTGCTTGCGAAAATCGGCGTACATGGCGTCGCGGATATCCTGCTGGTAGCGGAAAAGGGCCTTTTTTAGGCGCTCCAGCTTCTCGCGGCGCTCCTTCGCAGTCGTTCTGGCCACGACAAAGCGATGCGCTTTTTGGAGTTCGAAGATGTGGTCGATTTCTGATTTAAGGTCCATTTCGCTGGCTCTAGTAGTCTAGTAGTCTAGTAGTGACCGGGTGACTGAGTCACCCGGTGAGGGTATTTTTGAAAAATCTTTGCAATTAATTCTTTATCAATGCATTGCCGCAAAAATTCAAAATTGGTAGTGACCGGGTGACTGAGTCACCCGGTCACTACTTCAATTATCAAAATTGAACATATTACCTACAAACATTAACATAGTAATACATTTACGATAAGTTTGTCCTCACCGGGTGACTCAGTCACCCGGTCACTAACCACCCGGTTGCTACCCCCCGATGGTCGACATCGACTCCGAAACCGGATTCCCCAGCCGCCGTTCCTCCGCCTCGAAGCCGTCTTTGGCCCGGTGACTCAAAGCCGCCGCAAAGGCGTCCCGAAGTTGCAAGTCGCTGGCGCCGTTGCGAAGCAGGTCGCGTACGTTGAAGACGCCCCCGTCGTAGAGGCAGGTTTTTAGCGTGCCCTGCGGCGTGATGCGGAGCCGGTTGCAGGAACCGCAAAAAGTGCGGCTGTATGCGGCTATGATACCGATCGTCCCCTCGAACCCGGGGATACGATAGTTTTGCGAGGTGGAAAAGGGCGGATCGGGGATTTTCTCCAGACCGGGGTAATGCTCCTGCAGGAAGGCCAGGATTCGGCGATGGTCCCAGGGCAGACCGGTGGGCGCAGCGCCCGAACCGTTGAACGGCATTTCTTCGATAAAACGAACCCCCAACTTCTTGTGCCGGGCCAACTCCGCCAACGGAAGAAGGTCTTCCGTATTTTTTCCGTCCATGACCACGGCGTTGACCTTCACCTCCATCCGCTCGTCGAGGAGCTCTTCCAAAGTCTGCATCACCTGGTCGAAAACGTCTCTGCGGGTGATCCGGAAAAAGCGCTCCTTATCGAGGCTGTCGAGGCTCAGGTTGACGGAGTGGATGCCGATCTGTTTCAAGCGGGGAACCATGCCGGCCGTCAGGGTGCCGTTGGTGGTGATATTGATCCTTTGGAGCCCCTGGATGCGACTGAGGGCTTCGAGGAATGAGATCATATCCTTCCGCACGAAAGGCTCGCCGCCCGTGATCCGCACCTTGTCGATGCCCATACCGGCGAGAACGACGCTGAGCCGGATCATCTCCTCATAGGTCATCAGGTCATCCTTGTCGACATACTCGATGCCCTCTTCCGGCATGCAGTAGAAACAGCGGAGGTTGCAGCGGTCGGTCACCGCCAGGCGAAGGTAGTTGATCTCCCTTCCGTGGTTGTCGTATAAGCGGGGTTTCCCCATAATCTGTTCGGTCAATTGCATTCAAATCTATGACATATTATTCATATTTCCGCCTTCAAACAAGCTGGAATTGCTGGCTTCTCCTTTGTACATTTGTATCCGATAAAAACACATTGGTTATGCGGCTGTTTACCGCCCTGGTCTTTTTCTTCTTCGTCGAGCATGCGAACGCCCAATTCCATCAGCCGGTTTTTCCAGGCCAGGAAGGGCAGCAACTTCTGGATAACCTCCAGGGCGCCTACAAGCCTCAATGGGTGCTCAGCAACTTTACCAACGATACCATTTACGGAAAAATATACCGGGAGCCCGACGACAGCCTGCGATGCGTGTACACCGGCTATACCGTTTATCTGACTCCCGGGCAGGATCCCTCCCAGACGGCGTTCAGCGCCAATATCAACCTGGAGCACACCTTCCCCAAGGCCATGGGCTCCGACTCGGGGCTCGCCGAAGACGATATGCACCACCTCCACCCTTCCCGGGTCGATGTGAACGGTGCACGGGGCAACTTACCCTTCGGAGAAGTACAGGATTCCCAGGCCGATGCCTGGTTCTTTATGGATCAGACCCAATCCAATGTTCCCGGCGCAGAGATCGACCTGTACAGCGAGGTGATCAACAACGACCGATTCGAGCCCAGGGAAGACCATAAAGGGAATGTGGCCAGGGCCATGTTTTACTTTTACGCCATATACAAGGAGCAAGCCGACCAGGCGAACGCCACTTTTTTCGAAGCTCAGCGCGAAACCCTCTGCCAATGGCACTTCGCCGATCCGGTGGACTCCCTCGAATGGGCACGCACTTTCCTCATCGCCGGATTTCAGGACGACAAACCCAACCCCTTCGTGCTCGACTGCACCTTGCCGGAGCGGAGTTTCTGCCAGGGGCTCGGACTGTCCTGCGACCCGCCTTCGAACTACGACCCCGAGCTGGACCTGCCCTTCGACGCCTTCTTTCTCCATCCCAATCCCGGCGATCGACTGGTGCGGCTGGAGCTGGTCATGCGAAAAAAGGCCGAAGTGACCCTGGAGCTCTACGACGCCACGGGCAAAAAAGTGGACGAGATGGCCGTCGGGGAAAAAACGCCCGGGGCCTATACCCTTCATTGGGAAAACAAGCTGCTGCCCTCCGGCATGTATTGGTGGAAACTGATCCTCGGCACCGAATCGGGCGCCCTCTCCACCACCCGGAAAATGATCCTTCAACATTGACCCAAAATATTCGCCCGATGAAATTTCCGTTTCCAAGTCTGGCCGTTTGGCTTCTCGCCATCCCATCCCTTTTTTCCCAAAGATCGCTCCTTCAATCCGGCCCCATGGTAGGGTATTCCGAAATGAGGGAGGTCATGCTCTGGGTGCAGACCAATGCCCCCGCTGCGGTGCAGTTTAGCTACTGGCCCCAGGACCACCCCGAGCAAGTAAAAATGACTACGACTTACAACACCTTCGAAGAGGAGGCCTTCACCGCCCGGTTGATCGCCGACGAAGTAGAACCCGGAACGAACTACGATTACCAACTGAAAATAAACGGAAAGGCCGTTTCGCTGGATTTTCCCACGACCTTTCAGACCCAGGCCTTGTGGCAATGGCGCGGCGATCCGCCCAATTTCACTTTTGCCCTCGGCAGTTGCGCCTACATCAACGAAACCGTGTACGACCGGCCCGGCAACCCCTATGGAGGAGATTATGGGATCTTTGAATCCATTAAGACAAAAGACCCCGACATGATGCTCTGGCTGGGCGACAATATCTACCTCCGGGAGGTGGATTGGTACAGCTGGACCGGCATCCTGAAGCGCTATACCCATGCCCGCTCCCTTCGGGAAATGCAGCCCCTGCTCGCATCCACCCACAACTACGCCATTTGGGACGACCACGATTTCGGACCCGACAATTCCGACCGCGGTTTCGTCCACAAGGATAAGACCCTTCGGGCCTTCGAGCTTTTCTGGGCCAATCCCGGGTATGGGATTCCGGAATCCGAGGGGATCACAGGCCAGTTCCAGTGGGCGGACGCCGATTTTTCCCTGCTCGACAACCGCTATCACCGCAGCCCCGACAAGCGGAAAACGGGCGACAAGACGATGTTCGGCGAGGCCCAATTCGAATGGCTGATCGATGCATTGAGCAGCAGCCAGGCTGCTTTCAAATTCGTGGTTACGGGGGGCGTGGTGCTCAACTCTGCTAAGGGCGGGGAAAACTATGTCAACGTGTACCCGGAAGAACGCACCCGCCTGCTCAAACTGATCGAGGAAGAGGGGATCAAAAACGTGGTTTTTCTGACCGGCGACGTCCATTTTACCGAGCTGAGCAAACTGGAATTGAACAACGGCATCGTGGTGCACGATTTCACGGTGTCGCCTCTGACTTCCGGGGTCAACACTTATGAGTCGGAGAACATTTTCAGAGTGCCCGGCACGAAGGTTCAAGCAAGGAATTTCGCCACGATCCAGGTTACCGGCCCGCGGACACAGCGAAGCTTGACCTTGCGGGTGTTCAACTCCGCCGGTGAAGAACTTTGGGTGCAGACTATTTCACAGCAGCAGTAGCGGGTTTGCTCTTTTTCCAGCGCCGGTGCGACCAAAGCCAGTCCTCCGGCCGCTTGCGGATGACCTCTTCGAGCTTGCGCATATAGGCCAGCGTGAGGCCCTGTTCCGGTAATTCAGCAGGATGGGCGGCCAGCTCGCTAAAGGCGATCTCGTAATACCCCCGTTTTACCCGTTGGATATCCATGAACAGCGCCGGGTAGTCGAGTTTTCGTCCCCAATAGTCCGCTCCGTGGAGGCAGGCGGTGTCCTGGTGGAGAAATTCCACCCAATGGGCTTTTTTCCCGCTGGAGGGGCTTTGGTCGGACATCATGATATACAGGGCGGGGGTCGCGGGTGGATTTTCCATGTGTTGCCGGGTTTCATAGAAGGGCGCCAATTGGAGTCCGAAACGGCTTCGGCGCCGGGCCATGAAGCCTTCCACCAGTGGGTTATGGATGGGTTTATAGACCCCGATCACCTGGTGTTTTACCTGCAGCGCAAAGGAGAGCACGCCCCATTCCCAGTTGCCGTAGTGTGCGGGCATGGCAAAAACGTGCCTCCCCTGGTCATAGTATTGGTCGACCAGCTCTGGGTTCAAAAAACGGTATCGGCGCAACACCTGGGCTTTTGAAATGTAAAGGCCTTTCAATCCTTCCAGGAAAATATCGCCCAAATGCCCGTAAAACCGCTTCCGGATGCCGGCCAGTTCCGCCTCGCTTTTTTCAGGAAAAGAGCGCCGGAGGTTGTCCGTCACCACCTTTCTCCTGTACCGGATCACCCGGTGCAGCAAGAAGGACACGGCATTGGAGAGTCCATACAGGAGGGGGAAGGGAAGATGCCCCACCAGCAGCACGCCAAGGCGAAAGAGAAGGTATTCGAAAAAATGCTTCACAATGGATTAATTATCTTCGCAACCAAACAATTGAAAACTAAAATTGAAAATTGAAAACTGATAACTGAAACCTAAAAACTACCCCCGCCATGTTCCAATTCGATCAGATCCAGCTCAAACATATCGCCCTGCACCGCGTGGGCAACAAACACCGCGAAGAATCCAATTTCTTATCCAATACCCTGCTCGACCCGCACGAAGACGTGGCCGACGCCCTGATGCGCTACTTTTTGCGCCCCTTCAAAAAGGCGGCGGCCCTGTACCGCTTCCACCACGCCAGCGACCTCCAGCTCAACGAGGTTTTTTCCTATGCCAGGCAGATCTTCGAAGACCCCGAAACCCTGCTGGAGCAATCCCGCCATATCGTGCAGCACCTGTTCAACCAATCCAACCACCCCAATATTAAAACCGGGGAATTGTATGTGGTGTATTTCAGCGACCTGCTCCTCGAAGACGAGCTCGTCGACGCCATCGGCATCTTCAAATCCGAACGCAAAAGCGCCTTCCTCAAGGTCAACGAATACCTGAGCAGTTTGCAGCTCTCCCGACTGGAGGGCATGGACATCGACCAGTTCGACAAGGGCTGCCTCATCGCCGACACCATGGAGGAAGACGGGTACCGCCTCTATACCGTCGACAACAACAACTACGATGCCCAGTACTGGCCCTATCAATTCCTCCAGGTCGATTTCGTCGAAGATAAGCACTTCCACACGATGAAATACCTCGAACTATGCGACGACTTCGCCCGCACCTACGTGGCGCCCCAGAGCGACAAGCGCGAGCAGCTGCACTTCCTGGCCCAGACGGCTGATTATTTCCAGCAAAACCAGGAGTTTCAAGTCGAGGACTTCACCCAGCGTTTCCTGCCCGAAGAACCGGCCCGCGATGCCTTTCGCCACCTCCGCGCCGACTACGGACTGGATCAGGTCGGGGAATTTCCCATCTCGGCCCAGGCCCTGAAACAATCGAAGCGGCTTTTCAAGAACAAGATCCAACTGGATACCAATATCCAGATCCAGCTGGACTTCCAGCACCCCGACCTCAGCGAGCGATTTTTGGAAAGAGGCTACGACGAGGAAAGGGGTATGCACTACTACAAAGTGTATTTCAACGAAGAGTTGTGAGAGGTGAAAATCAGGCATAAAAAGCGTACCTTTGCACCATGAGTTTTCAGGAACAAGATACAGCAAAAACAAGCAATTACACTGCGGGCAACATTACGGCGCTGGAAGGCCTCGAGGCCGTCCGGAAGCGCCCCGCGATGTACATCGGAAGCACCGATATCAAGGGTTTACACCACCTGGTCTGGGAAGTTATCGACAACTCCATCGACGAACACCTGGCGGGTTATTGCTCCCATATCGAAGTGACCATTCACCGCGACAATTCTGTCACCGTAAAGGATAACGGGCGGGGCATCCCGACCGACATGCACGCCAAGCTGAAGAAATCGGCGCTCGAGGTCGTCATGACCGTATTGCACGCCGGAGGTAAGTTCGACAAGGACACCTACAAGGTATCCGGGGGTCTCCACGGCGTAGGGGTTTCCTGCGTCAATGCCCTTTCCATCCACCTTCGCGCCGAAGTGCACCGCGACGGCAAGATCTACGAACAGGAATACGAGCGCGGGAAACCTTTGTACGACGTGCGCACCATTGGCGAAGCAAGCGATCGCGGTACGATTGTCACCTTCTCCCCCGATCCGACCATCTTCGAGACGATGGAGTACAAGAACGAGGTCCTGGCGGACCGTTTGCGTGAACTTTCTTTCCTCAACTCCGGCCTGAAGCTCAGCCTCACCGATCAGCGGCTCCCGGGTGAAAATTCGGAATTCCTCACCGAAGAATTCTATTCGGAAGGCGGGCTGGCCGAATTCGTCCAGTATCTCGACGAAAGCCGCAGCCGGCTAATCGACAAGCCGATACACATGGTTGGCAAGGAAGAGAATGTCGAGGTCGAGGTGGCCATGCAATATAACACTACTTATACCGAAAACATTTTCTCCTACGTCAACAATATCCCCACCCGCGACGGGGGTACCCACGTCAACGGTTTTCGCCGCGCCATCGCCCGTCTGTTCAAGCAATACGGCGACGACAACGGCCAGTTCAAGAAAATCAAATTCAGCATTTCCGGGGAGGATTTCCGCGAGGGCCTGACGGCCATCGTATCGGTTAAGGTACAGGAGCCCCAGTTTAAAGGCCAGACCAAGGGCGAGCTCGGCAACTCCGAGGTGACGGGCGTCGTGTCCCGCATCGTGGGCGACGAGCTCAAGCACTGGCTGGAAGAGCATCCCAACGAATCGCGCAAGATCGTCGACAAGATCATCCTCGCCGCTACGGCGCGCCATGCAGCCCGCAAAGCCCGGGAGATGGTGCAGCGCAAAAACGTGCTGACCGGCAGCGGGCTCCCCGGCAAACTCGCCGATTGCGCCGCCAAAGACCCCGCCGACAGCGAGATATTCCTCGTAGAGGGCGATTCCGCAGGGGGCACGGCCAAACAGGGCCGTGACCGCCATATCCAGGCCATCCTGCCCCTACGGGGCAAAATCCTCAACGTGGAAAAAGCCCTGGAACACAAGATTTACGAAAACGAGGAGATCAAGAATATCTTTACCGCGCTCGGCGTGAGCATTTCGGAAAACGACGAAGGGGAAAGGATCCTCAACATGGAAAAGCTGCGCTACCACAAGATCGTCATCATGTGCGATGCCGACGTCGACGGGAGCCACATCACCACGCTGATCCTCACTTTCTTTTTCCGTTATATGCGCCCCCTCATCGAATTGGGGCATATATACATCGCCCAGCCCCCGCTCTACATGGTCAAAAAAGGAAAGCAATTCCGCTATTGCTGGAACGAGGAGGAAAGGATCGAAGCCATTGCCCTGTATTCGGGCGGGAAGAACGACGATTCGGTGAAAGTGCAGCGATATAAGGGTCTCGGCGAAATGAACGCCGAACAGCTATGGGAAACTACGATGGACCCCACTTCCCGAATCCTGCAACAGGTGACCATCGAGGATGCCTTGTCCGCCGACCGCGTCTTCTCCATGCTCATGGGCGATGAAGTGCCGCCGCGAAGGGCCTTTATCGAGAAGAATGCGAAGTATGCAAATGTAGATGTATGATAAAAAGAAAAGGCCCCCGGCTAGCGCCGGGGGCCTTTTCTTTTTAAATTCGGATTGCTTTTACTTAGGCTCCAGATGGAACTCCGTTCCATCCTCTCCCACAACCCAAAACTCGTTGTTAGTCAGGCGAAGGATGGTGTACTCGGCGATCGAGTCGCCAAACAACCCGCCTTCGATGATGATTTGGAATAGCTCGTCGTTGTCGATGAGGTTCCAGGTTCCGTTGCCCACGATTGTGGCCCCGAGGAACAGGTACTCTATCGTGGCCTCTCCGTCTTCGGTAAAGGTCCAGATCCAGTCGTTGTATTCGTTGGTTACATCATTCCCGGCGGCGTTGGTCACCTCGTCGGCTACCCAGACGTTGGCGATACGGTCTTTTTTGGGAATAACAGAAAACAAGGGGCCGTCTTCGTAAAGCGTGCACCCGGATGTTGCCAGGCCCAGGATGGCGGCCAGCAATGCGATTTTTGGAATTTTCATAAAAGTCGGATTTGTTATGATTAAATAAAATGCGTTTTCAAAACGAACGCAGGGTCCGGTTTCGTATCCAACAAAAAGAAAAGGCGGATACCGCAGCCGCTGCATCCGCCTTTTGTGCCCAGAACAGGACTCGAACCTGCACACCCTTGCGAGCACTACCCCCTCAAAGTAGCGTGTCTACCAATTTCACCATCTGGGCAGATGATTTCCGGAAAGGTAACATACCCCCTTCCGCTAAGGTTCCGCAAAGTTAGCCATTGGAGTGAAAAATCAAAACAGGAGCTTATTTTTTATTAGTGACGGGGTGACGAAATGCTTGGTTGGATTAAAAAAAATATAATATTTGCATCCGTATTCTGATTGCTCCCCCAACCCTGAGGTGCTAATGCAGGCGCCAAGGGCAGGAGCAAAAGCAGAAACGGACCAGCATAAACACATTTGACTACTTCGCACTATGGAACATTGGGTTATTACACACGCCCTCATTAACTTTCACTTCTTCAAGTTGGGTAAGGAGCAGTTCCGGACAGTCGGTAGGTCAATTTTATTCCACTCCAGACATTTGCCGAACTGTCCGGATACCAGAAAGGAAGCTTTTATTTCCCCCTGTTTTGCGCATTGAGCTTTCTTTCGTCCGGCTTTTAAGGTCCGTTATTGCTTTGCTCCGGCCATTTTTTCCTTTAAAAAACCGATAATACTGATCTCCATTGGGTCCAATCCCTGCCTGCCGGCGAGGTAAAGGGAGGTCCAGTCTGCCAGATGGACCAAGTAGAGGCTTTGCTCTATCAGGCCGTTTCCTTTTGCGAAAATCTCCAGGCGCGCGCCTGCAAATTCGCTGACTACTTCCCGCGTAATGTCCATCCTCAGCCGGTTTTCATCCGATTCGCCGGAATGGCGAAGGAACAGGGCGGCCAATTGAGGCATATCCCGTCGCCACCCCACGAGTTCGTTGTGGTTCATCTCCGGAAGGACGTGGTGCCAACCGAGCACCTTGGAGTTTTCGGCCAGTTGCTGCCGGAAACGCAGGGCCACCGGCTCCAGCGCATTCGTAGTATAGATCACGGGGGTTTTTCCCAATAAAAAGCCTGCGAGTTGCTCCGCCTTTTCCCGCAATTCCTCCTGCATCGACTCCAGCATATCTGCCGCTGCCGCAATGGCATCCAATTCCGCCGTGCCGGTCAGTCCCAGTTTGTGCAACACGGATAGCTGGGCCACCATGGAGTATCCCAGGCAGGCCCTCGGCGCGGGCTGGCCTTTCGGAAGAAAAACGGCATCCCAACTATGCTCCCGGGCCATTTCGGCCAGTGTGCCGCCCGAAGTTATGGCGATCACGCGGGCGCCTTTTTGGAGCGCTTGCGTGGCAGCGGCCAGGGTCTCCTCCGTATTGCCGGAATAGGAGGAGGCAATGAAAATCGTTCCCTCGTCCACAAACCCGGGCAGTTCGTAGTCCTTGAGCACGATCAGGGGGGCCTTGCATTCTTTTCGGATAAATGCGGCTACAAAATCGGCGCCTATCCCCGATCCTCCCATCCCGGCGACCAACACCTGCCGGACATCCTTTCCGGCCGGACGGATCGCCGCGGCTTTTCCAATCGATAGCGCCTCCCGGAGCTGGGCCGGGAACTGAAGTATGAGCTTTTCCATGTGATGTTTATTTCCCCAAGAGCCGGAACATATTTTTCTTATAGGCTTCCACGCCCGGCTGGTCGAACGGATTGACCCCGAGCATGTAGCCGCTTACCCCGCAGGCCTTTTCGAAGAAATAGAAAAGATAGCCCAGGTAATACGGACTGGCTTCGGGCAAAACGATGCGCAAATTGGGCACGCCTCCTGCCACGTGGGCCTCCACGGTGCCCTGAGCCGCCTTCTGGTTCACGTAATCCAGGCTTTTGCCGGACAGGTAATTCAGGCCGTCGAGGTTATCCGGGTCGGGTTCCACGAGGAGCGTTCCACCCGGGTTTTCCAATTCCAGCAGGGTTTCGAACAAATGTCGCTTTCCGTCCTGGATATACTGCCCGAGCGAGTGGAGGTCGGTCGTGAAACCGGCTGAGGCGGTAAAAATCCCCTTGCCGTCCTTTCCCTCGCTTTCGCCGTAAAGCTGCTTCCACCACTCCGCCAGGTGGTAAAACCGGGGCTCGTAATAAATGAACATTTCGATGTCGCGGCCCTTCCGGTGCAGGGCGTTGCGGGCTGCGGCGTATTGATAGCAGGCATTTTCCGCAAAGGGTTTCCTCAGTTCGGATTCCGCAGCGGCGGCGCCTTCCATCAATTTCGCGATATCGATCCCCGCTGCGGCGATGGGCAACAGGCCGACGGCGCTCAGCACCGAGTACCTCCCTCCCACATCGTCGGGCACCTCGAAGGTGGGGTAACCTTCCTGCGTGGCCAGTTGCTTGAGGGCTCCTTTCTCCAGATCGGTGGTGGCATATATGCGTTTCCGGGCGCCCTCCTTGCCGTACCGCTTTTCGAGCAAGCTTTTCAGCAGCCGGAAGGCGATGGCCGGTTCGGTGGTGGTACCGGATTTGGAGACGACATTGATCGAAAAATCGCGCTCCCCGATCAGCTCGATCAGGTGTTGCAAATAGGTGCCGGACAGATTGATGCCGGCAAAATAGATCTCCGGTCCGCCCCGTTTGTCGGCCGGGAGCTGGTTGTAGAACGTATGCTTTAGAAAGGTAATGGCCGCCTGCGCCCCCAGGTAGGACCCTCCGATGCCGATCACGACGAGCACCTCCGACTGGGTGCGGATCTGTTGCGCCGCCTCCCGAATGGCTTCGAATTCGAGGCGGTTGTAGTCCACAGGCAGATCGAGCCAGCCGAGGAATTCGCCTCCCGGGCCTTGCTTCGATTCGAGCAGGCGGGCGGCCGCTTCGGCCTGTTCGGCCAGGTATTGCATTTCGTGCGAGGCCAGAAAGCCTTCTGTTTTCGACAAATCCAGGAACAATGATTTCATCTTTTCAACTATTCAGCTTTTCAACTTATTTACATTATCTTTATACAACGGCCCCCGCCAAGATAGGAAAGAAATCGATGGCAAAACATCACCAAACCGGAAAAAGGGGCGAGGCGCTGGCGGCCGGTCTGCTGCGCGAAAAAGGCTACGAGATCCTCGAACAAAACTGGCGCTTCAGCAGGGCGGAGGTCGATATTATCGCCCGCCAGAATTCGGCGTTGATTTTTCTGGAGGTAAAGACCAGGCGCTCCCAAAAATTTGGCCACCCGGCCGCTTTTGTTACTCCCAAAAAACGATTGTTCCTCGCCGACGCCGCTCAGGAATATATGCGGATGACCGGCCACGATTGGGCTTATCGCTTCGATATCATTTCCGTTCTCCTGGAGCCAAACGCTCCTCCCCTGGTTGAGCATTTCGAGGATGCGTTTTTTCCAGGCATTCGCTAACTGCCCAAAATTTGCGATATTTGCGGCGCAAAAAATCATGTACACTTTCCAATGAGTAACGAGAAGATCATTTTTTCCATGGTGGGGGTCGGCAAGATCTATCCGCCCAACAAGCAAGTGCTGAAGGATATTTACCTGTCTTTTTTCTACGGCGCCAAGATCGGGGTGCTCGGTCTGAACGGCTCGGGGAAATCCTCCCTGCTCCGGATCATCGCCGGGATCGACCAGGACTACCTCGGGAAGATCGAATTTGAAAAGACCTACAAGATCGGCCTCCTGGACCAGGATCCCAAGCTCGACGAAACCAAGACGGTGCGCCAGGTAGTGGAGGAAGGCGTGCAGCCCATCGTCGACCTGCTCAACGAGTACGAGGCCCTCAATTTGAAGTTCATGGAGCCCATGAGCGACGCGGAGATGAACCAGCTGCTCGAAAAACAGGGCGTGCTCACCGAGAAGCTCGACCACATGGGCGCCTGGGAGCTCGATTACCGCCTCGAAACCGCCATGGAGGCCCTGCGCTGTCCGGAAGGGGATATGCCCATAAAAGTGCTTTCGGGAGGAGAGCGCCGCCGCGTGGCCCTTTGCCGCCTGCTGCTCAGCAGCCCCGACATCCTGCTGCTCGACGAACCGACCAACCACCTCGACGCCGAGAGCGTGCTCTGGCTGGAGCAATATCTGCAAAACTTCCCGGGCACCGTCATCGCCGTGACCCACGATCGCTATTTCCTCGACAACGTCGCCGGCTGGATTCTCGAACTCGACCGCGGGGAGGGCATTCCCTGGAAAGGCAACTATTCCTCCTGGCTCGAGCAGAAGGCCCTGCGCCTGGAGCAGGAAGAAAAAACCGACAGCCGCCGCCGCAAGACCCTCGAGCGCGAACTCGAATGGGTGCGCATGTCGCCCAAGGCCCGCCAGGCCAAGGGGAAAGCCCGTTTGAACGCCTACGATAAACTCATGGAGGAAGAGACCAAGGAGAAAGAGCGCAAACTCGAGCTCTTCATCCCGCCCGGTCCGCGTCTGGGCGATGTGGTCATCAATTCGGTCGGATTAGCCAAGGCCTACGGCAACCGCCTTCTTTTTGAAAACCTGAATTTCTCCATTCCCAGAAACGCCGTGGTGGGCATCATCGGGCCCAACGGGGTTGGAAAGAGTACGCTCTTCCGGATCATCATGGGCAAGGAGACCCCCGACAGCGGGCAAATCGAATTGGGAGACACCGTGAAGCTGTCTTACGTCGACCAGAGCCACGAGGACTTGTTGCCCGAAAAAACGGTTTACGACGTCATTTCCGGTGGCAACGAAGTGCTGACCGTGGGCGGGGTGACCTTCAACTCCCGGGCCTTTATCAGCAAATTCAACTTCAGCGGTTCCGATCAGCAGAAAAAAGTCGGCGTGCTTTCCGGTGGGGAGCGCAACCGCGTGCACCTCGCCATGACGCTCCAGGATGGCGGCAACGTCATCCTCCTCGATGAGCCGACCAACGACATCGACATCAACACGCTCCGGGCGCTGGAGGAGGCGATCGAGAATTTCGCCGGCTGCGTGCTGGTCATCTCGCACGACCGGTGGTTTATCGACCGTCTGGCCACGCATATTCTCTCCTTTGAAGGCGACTCTACCGTCGAATTCTTTGAAGGCAACTTCTCCGACTTCGAAAAGGTGAAGAAAGACCGCCTGGGAGATCTGACTCCGAAGAGGCCGAAGTTTAAGAATGTGATTAAATAAGCAGTTTTTAATTTTTAGTTGTTAGTTTTTAGTTGTCAATCAATTCATTACGGGTGGAACTAAAAACTAAAAATTCAAAACTAAAAATTCTGCACATCAGTTCCGCACGCAGCTGGCGGGGGGGCGAGCAGCAGCTGGCTTACCTGCTGGAAGAATTGCAGGCGCTGGGCCAGGAGCAGCTCGTTCTGTGCGTCAGGGGCTCGGCCATGGAGGGATTTTGTAGGGAAAAAGGCTTCAACTTTATGACCTACCGAAAGCGCTTTTCGGCCAATCCTCTGGTTGGGCTGAAGATCGGGCGCATTTGCAAAAAGCATTCCATCGATTTGATCCACGTGCACGACAGCCATGCGCACACCTATGCCTGGCTGGGTGCTTTGTTTGGAAATAAAACGCCGATCGTAGTGAGCCGGAGGGTCGATTTTCCGATCGGGAAAGGTCGGTTTTCACAAATGAAATACCACCACCCTTCTGTCCGGAAGATTCTTTGCGTCTCGGAGGAGATCCGGCGGGTATTGCTTCGGGACTACCGCTTTCCCGAGCGCACGGCCGTGGTGTACAGCGGCATCGACCTGGAGAAGTTCCATTTTAAAAATACGGGCATTCTTCACCGGGAGTATCGCATTCCGGAAGCCTTGCCATTGATTGCCAACGTGGCCGCTATAGCGCCGCACAAGGATTATTTCACGTTTGTGCGTTGTGTGGACATTTTGGTCCGCCAAGGTGTGCAAGCCGCCTTCTTCATCATCGGCGGCGACGGCGGCGACCGGCCCGCGGTGGAGCGCCTGATACGCGAGAAGGGTCTGGAGGGGCATATTCACCTGACCGGGCACCGGGCGGATATTCCCGCCATCCTGCCCGAGATCGATTTGTTGTTGTTTACGAGCAAGACCGAGGGCCTGGGCACCACTGTGCTGGATGCTATGGCCTGCGGGGTACCGGTGGTCGCCACGGCTGCCGGGGGCATCCCCGAGATGATCGGAGATGGGGAAACCGGCCTCCTGGCCCCTGTTGGGGACGCGGAAAAGCTGGCCAGGCAGGTTATTAGATTGTTAGGGGATCGGGCTTTGCGGGCTCGCTTGACCGAGCGGGCTTTGGGGCGCGTGCGCGATTTTTCGAAGGAGGCGATGGGGAGGGGGGTTATGGAGGCTTACACCTCCCTCTCTTGAAAATACCCCGCCACCTTCTTAGCCCCTTCCACACCGATCACCTCGCTCAAATCTGTGATCAATGCCTCCCGGATCTTCTTGACGGAACCGAAATGCCGAAGCAGCTTCTCGGCTGTCTTTTCGCCGATGCCGGGGATGTTGGTCAGCTCGGTCTGGGTGAAATTGCGGGAGCGCTGATCGCGGTGGAAGGTAATGGCAAAACGGTGGGCCTCGTTGCGGGCCTGCTGGATCAGCTTCAAACTCTCTGATTTCTTGTTGATGTATAGCGGCAGGGAGTCGTTGGGAAAAAAGATCTCCTCCAGGCGCTTGGCGATGCCGATGACCGTGACCCGGTCGGCGATACCAAGACGCTCCAGGCTGCCCATGGCGGCACTCAACTGCCCCTTCCCGCCGTCGATGATGATCAACTGGGGCAGCAATTGCTCCTCCTCCAACATGCGCTTGTAGCGCCGAAACACCACCTCCTCCATCGAGGCAAAATCGTTGGGACCCTCCACCGACTTGACATTGAAATGGCGGTAGTCCTTTTTCGAAGGTTTGGCGTTTTTAAACACCACGCAGGAGGATACCGGATGGGAACCCTGGATATTCGAGTTGTCGAAACACTCGATGTGCAAGGGAACCTCGCTCATGTGCAGGTCTTCCTGCAAGGTGCGCAGGATGCGCTCGGCAGGGGTTTGCTTCTTTGCGGCGGTGGCCTGGTCGCGCTGCTGCTGCATCTTGTAGTATAACACGTTCTTTTCCGACAGCTCCACCAGCTTCCGCTTATCCCCGATCTTGGGCACGGTGATCTTGTAGTCGCGCTCGGGAAGGTCCACCCGGAAGGGAAGCAGCACCTCCGGCGCAATGCTGTTGAAGCGCTCCCGGAGCAAGGGGATGGCGAATTCGAGAATATCCTTTTCCTCCTGGTCCAGGTTTTTCACGAACTCTTCCGTCAGGGTATTGATAATGGCGCCGTTTACCACTTTGATGTAATTGACGAAAGCCAGCTTTTCGTCGGAGGCGATCGTAAAGACGTCTACGTCGCGGACGGAGGGGTTGACCACCGTCGACTTGCCCTGGTAATCCTCGAAAGCGGCCAGCTTCTCCTTGAGCAAGTGCGCTTTCTCAAATTCGAGGTGATGGGCGTGGTATTCCATCCGCTCGGCCAGGTGGCGCTTCACAGTGCTGAAATTGCCCTTCAGGATGTTCTTGATCTGCTCGATCTTCTCGTTGTAGCCGGATTCCTCCTCCAGTCCCTCGCAGGGACCCTGGCAGTTCTTGATATGGTATTCGAGGCAGACCTTGAATTTTCCGGCTTTTATATTTTCTTCGGAAAGTTGAAACGTGCAGTTGCGCAAGGGGAAAAGGGTCTTGATCAGGTCCAGAATGATCTTCAGGCGGAAATTGGAGGTATAGGGCCCGAAATAGGTCGAGCCGTCGCGAAGCACCCTGCGCGTAATAAAGACCCTCGGGAAACGCTCGTTCTTGATGCAGATATAGGAATAGGATTTCCCGTCCTTCAGCCGCACGTTGTACCTCGGCTGGAATTTCTTGATCAGGGTATTTTCCAGCAGGAGGGCGTCGGCCTCCGACTCGACGATGATAAACTCCAGGCGATGCGCTTGCTTGACCATCGTCCGGGTCTTGTGCGGCAGGTTGGCCACAGCCCTGAAATACGAAGCCACTCTGTTTTTTAAGCTCTTGGCCTTGCCCACATAAATGATCACCCCCTCTTCGTCGAAGTATTGATACACCCCTGGCTGTTCGGACAAGATGGGGAGGAGCGCTTTATAGTCGTCGATGGTCACGCGGGGAGTTTTTAGTTCTTAGTTCTTAATTTTTAGTTTTTAGTTAAGGCTAACTCAAAACTAAAAATTAAAAACTAAAAACTTCATCCCAAAGGCAGCTCCGTAGAGTACTTCACCTCCGTCATCACGAAAGAGCTCTGCACCTGGCGGATATTGTCCAGCGCGGCCAGTTTGTCGACGATAAAACGCTGGTAGGCTTCCATGTCGGGCACGATGATCTTGAGCATATAGTCGAACTGCCCGGCAATATGGTAGCAGGTGACGACCTCCTGGAGGGAGAGCACGGTTTCTTCGAACAGCTTGAGCAAGGGGGTGGAGTGCTGAACGAGCGATACGTTGCAAAACGCAATGAGCCCCAGGCCCGCTTTGGCCGGGGAGAGCAGCGCCACGTATTTCTGGATGAACCCATCCCGCTCCAGGCGGCGCACCCGCTCGTACACGGGGGTGATGGTCAGCCCCAATTGGGCCGCAATTTCCTTGTGGGTATGGGTGGCATCTTTTTGAAGCATGCGAAGAATCTGGAGGTCCAAAGCGTCTATCCCAACAGGCAAAGAAATTTTTTCCATAAAGGAGGCTATTTAGGGACCGGAATAAATCTTTTTTCTGCGAAACAAAATTATACAATAAAATTTTCTAAAATAATTATATCCTATAAAAAATTATTCTAAACGCCTTAACTTTATTTCCAATAAACAAGCACAAAACATGAACAAGCACAAAATGCATCCCGAAAGCAAAATGATGTCGCACGGGTACAATCCCGAATGGTCGGAAGGCGCCATCAAATGCCCCATTTTCCAGACCTCCACTTTTGTGTTCCCCTCCGCCGAAGAGGGCAAGGCGTTTTTCGAGATCGCACACGGGGTCCGCGAAAAAGGCCAGCGGGAAAAAGTGGGCCTCATCTACAGCCGCCTCAACAACCCCGATTTGGAAATCCTCGAAGACCGGCTCTGCCTCTGGGATGAGTCCGAAGCCTGCGCGGTGTTCGAAAGCGGCATGTCCGCCATTTCTACTGCCCTGATGGAATTTCTCTCCCCCGGCGACCTGCTGCTTTTCAGCGGTCCGCTGTATGGCGGAACCGACCATTTTATCAAGCACTTCCTCACGCGCTTCGGAGTCCATGTGATGGAATTCCATGGCCGCGAAACCCGGGAAGAACTGATTCGGCGCGTCGAAGAAAAAGGCCTCCAGAACCGCCTTAAAATGATCTTCCTCGAAACGCCCGCCAACCCGACCAATTTCCTGTACGACATCGCCGCCTACCGCCAATTGGCCGACCACTTTTCTACCCCGGAATCAAGGGTACTGGTGGCCGTGGACAACACTTACCTCGGGCCCGTTTTCCAACACCCCATCAAGCACGGCGCCGACCTGGTATTGTACTCCGCCACCAAATACATCGGCGGACATAGCGACCTGATCGCCGGGGCCTGCCTGGGCTCGGAAGAACTCATCCACCGGATCAAGGCCCTTCGCTCCTCTTTCGGAAACATGGCCGGACCCTGGACCGGCTGGCTCCTGCTCCGCAGCCTGGAAACCCTCAAAATCCGCATGGAGCGCCAAGCCGCCAACGCAGCCGTCCTGGCCAACTACCTTGTCCAACATCCGAAGATTCACGATGTTCATTACCTCGGCTTCCTGAATGAGAAAAATGGAAGTCAGTACGAGATCTTCCAAAAACAATGCCTCTCCCCCGGCGCCATGATCTCCTTCGAGGTGGGACAGACAGAGGAAGAAGCCTTCGCATTCCTGAACAAGCTCCACCTGATCAAACTGGCCGTGAGCCTGGGCAGCACCGAATCGCTCATCCAGCACCCGGCCAGCATGACCCACTCCGGCATCGAAGCGCAACACAAACTCGAACTCGGCATCAAAGACAACCTCATCCGCCTCTCCGTCGGCGTCGAACACCCGGACGATCTGATCTACGATATCAGGCAGGCGCTGGAGGGGGTGCGGCTGCTGGAGGAAGCAGCATATTAGGTGAAGGGTGAGGGGTGAAGAGTGAGGGGTGAAGGATGATTTTTATCATTCCATTTCCGAATTATAGCCCTTTTCTTTGTAGGGAACCTAAAGACTGAGACGTAATACCATAGTATCGACTGTTTTACTTGGGGTTTTCGCTTCCGCGAGAACCCCATTTTATTATGGGATTATTTTGAATATTTTTAAGAGGTTCCCCGCCTCCCGGCTTTTGGCTTGGTGCTCGCTTTACAGGGTTTTTGACCGGCAGAAAAAATTATTACTTGGCTTAGCAACTAGTTGCTAAACCAATCATTATCTTTGCAACAAAATACGCCTCATGCTCTCCACCCTTGGTATAAATGAAAAGCGGTCTGCATTGTCGGGGTTTGTCATCGAACGCACCGCCAAACGCATGAAACAGGCCTGCCAGCAATACCTAACCCAGGCCGGTATCGACCTGACCGTCGACCAGTGGGTCATCCTCCAGGAGTTGAACCAGCTCGACGGACAGGGGCAGAACGAACTCGCCCGCAAAACCTTCAAGGACGCTCCCACGGTGACCCGCATCATCGACCTGCTCTGCCAAAAAGGTCTGACCAAACGCATCGTAGCGCCCGACGACCGACGCAAATTCCATATTTTCCTGACCCAGGAAGGCAGATCCACGATCGCGGAGGTGCTGCCGGCTGTTCGCCAGTTTCGCCTCCAGGCCTACCAAAACCTCAGCGATGACGAACTCCATACCCTGACGGATCTGCTGGACCGGATATTTGATAGCCTGCTTTAGGAGTTTTTAGTTTTGAATTTTTAGTTTTTAGTTACCTGCATTGAAAACTAAGAACCAAAAACTAATAACTAAAAATTAAGAACTAAGAACTAAAAATTAATATATATGCACTACCATTCCCTCGGCCTCATCCCCAACAAGCGCCATGTGCAGTTCCGGAAAAACGACGGGACCCTTTACAGCGAAGAGCTTTTCTCGACGGAGGGGTTTAGCGATACCTATTCGCTGCTGTACCGCTGCCATCCGCCCACCCAGATCGTGCAGGCGGGCGAGCCTTTTTCCATCGCGCCGAAAATCGTGCACGACAAACAGCTCAAACCCCGCAACCTGAGCGGGTTTCAGATCGCGCCGGAAGACGATTACCTCAAAAGCCGCAAGCCGGTGCTGGTCAACAACGACTGCAAGATCATCCTGGCCGCTCCGCGCAAAAGCATGCGGGAATATTTCTTCAAAAATGCCGACGCCGACGAGGTGATCTTTATTCACGTGGGTTCGGGCATCCTGCATACCATGTACGGCGCCCTGCCCTTCGGCTATGGCGACTACCTCGTCATTCCGCGAGGCACCACCTACCAATTTGAATTCGACACTCCCGACAACCGCCTGCTGATCGTCGAAAGCCATGGGCCCATCACCACGCCCAAGCGCTACCGCAACCAGTTCGGGCAGCTAGCTGAGCACGCGCCCTTTTGCGAGCGCGACATCCGCAAGCCCTCTCATCTCGAAACCCACGACGAACTCGGCGAATTCAAATTCTTTATCAAAAAACAGGACCAGATCTATCCCTACGTCTACCTCAGCCACCCCTTCGACGTAGTGGGCTGGGACGGCTTCTGCTACCCCTACGCCTTTTCGATCCACAACTTCGAGCCGATCACCGGCCGCGTGCACCAGCCGCCCCCCGTGCACCAGACCTTCGACGGACATCAGTTCGTCATCTGCTCCTTCGTGCCGCGCCTATTCGACTACCACCCGCTGGCCATCCCTGCGCCCTACAACCACAGCAATATCGACAGCGATGAGGTGCTTTACTACGTCGACGGCGACTTCATGAGCCGCAAACACGTCGAGAAAGGCATGATCACCCTGCATCCCGGCGGCATCCCCCACGGTCCGCACCCCGGTACCGTGGAAAAAAGCATCGGCGCCAAAGAAACCGGCGAACTGGCGGTGATGATCGACACTTTCCGGCCGCTATTAATGACCGACCACGCCGCGGGGATCGAGAGCAGCGATTATTATTTGTCGTGGCTGACGGAGACGGCTCATTCCAACGGGAAATAATTTTACGTTTTTAGTTAGGACGCAGTTTTTTAGGATTTTTATGATGTGTTATGATGGAGAGGAGTAATTATCTGCATTCTGAAATTACAGGCTTGGTTTTGAAAGCCTTTTTCAAAGTGTACAACCAACTGGGGTATGGTTTTCTGGAAAAAGTCTATGAAAACGCCATGATGATTGAACTGAGAAAAATGGGATTAAAATGTACCCAGCAAACAAGCATTCAAGTTTACTACGAAACCGAAAAGGTTGGGAGCTACTTGGCTGACATCATTGTGAAAGATTGCGTCATCCTGGAATTAAAAGCTGCAGAAAACATAGCACCTGAGCACGAAGCGCAATTAGTCAACTACTTGAGAGCTACAGATTTGGAAGTCGGGCTTTTATTGAATTTCGGAAAAAGCCCCAATATTCCAGAAAAGTACTTCACAAACAAATTCAAAAAATCATAAAAAACTTAAACCATCTTAAACAATCAGTGACCAAAAACAACTACCATGCAAACCATAGCTACAAGAGATCAAAACCCCCAGTCACGGATTCCTTTCCTATTAATGGGACTGATTACATTGAATTTTATTGTGGCAATGCGAAGCAATCCGCGATCTATTACCAAAACGCTTTCGGCTATAAGCTCGTAGCATACTGCGGCCCGGAAACCGGTGTGCGCGATCGCGCCTCCTACGTTCTGCAACAGGACAAGATCCGGCTGGTGCTTACTTCGGCGATGAGCCCCGAGCACGAGATCTCCCAGCACGTGCTCCGGCACGGCGACGGGGTGAAAGTGCTGGCCCTTTGGGTCGACGACGCGGAAAAGGCCTACAACACGGCTGTAGAGCGCGGCGCCATTTCCGCCATCGCGCCCGAAACACGGAAGGACGAATACGGCGAGGTGAAGATGGCCTCCATCCGCACCTACGGCGATACGCTCCACACCTTTGTGGAGCGCTCCAACTACCAGGGGCCTTTCATGCCGGGGTACATAGCCCGGGAAAGCGCCATCGAGGTCAAGCCCGTGGGCCTCAAATTCGTCGACCACTGCGTGGGCAACGTCGAGCTGGGCGACATGAACAAGTGGGTGAAATTCTACCAGGACGTGATGGGCTTCAAGCTCCTCATCACCTTCGACGACAAGGATATCTCCACCGAGTACACTGCCCTGATGAGCAAGGTGGTGTCGAACGGCAACGGGTTTATCAAATTCCCGATCAACGAACCGGCCAAGGGGAAGAAGAAATCGCAGATCGAGGAATATATCGAGTTTTACCACGGCGCCGGCGTGCAACACATCGCCGTAGCCACCGATAACATCATCCATACGGTGGGCGAGCTCCGCAAGCGGGGCGTCGAATTCCTCCACGTGCCCGACACCTACTACGAAACTGTTGGGGAACGCGTCGGCAAGATCGCCGAGGACATGAACGAGATCCAGCGCCTCAACATCCTGGTGGACCGCGACGAAGACGGCTACCTCCTCCAGATCTTCACCAAGCCGGTGCAGGATCGCCCCACGGTGTTCTACGAGATCATCCAGCGGGCCGGCGCCAAGTCGTTTGGCAAAGGCAATTTCAAGGCGCTGTTTGAGGCGATTGAGAGGGAGCAGGCGGTGAGGGGGACGTTGTAAAAAAAACCTTCCCAAATGTTAACAATCCCTTCCCAGGTGGCACTATGCCTGGCAGATCCGATCATTTTAAAATAGCCATGAGCACCCTCACCATCCTCATCCGCATCTCCCCCACTGGCGAAGAGCTCGATGTGGTGATGTCCGCATATGCGACAGGCGACGAGATCATCAACGAACTCATCGGGCACGGCGCCATCCGGGCAGCGAATGCTCAGGACGGTCCGGCCAACTATTGCCTGATTCGCAAAAAGGATGCGACAAGTATAGCCCTGAGAAAAACGCTCCAGGAACTGGGTGTGGAGGACGGAGAAACGCTTGAGGTCGTTCCTCTTTTAATGCCGCCGCAACACAAGTTCATCCCCGAAGATGTCGGTATTCAAATAAGGATAGCCCCTCCCGGGCCGGGGAATTTCCAAATCGCAATCCGGGTTATGCCCGGCAGCATCATGGCTGCGATGGAAGTGTCGGAACAGACCGCCGTAAAGGAAAATTTGTCGAAAGTATTCCAATTCAACCTGGCCCCGGAATTCGATCAGGAGAGAAATCCTTATAGATACGATTTGTTGAGCGCCCGCACAGGCAACCTAATCGATCCTGAGAGCAGACTGAAAGAACTGGATATCGAGCTATGGGATGTTTTATTTTTCATCCCCAAGTTGAATGCCGGGGGACAGGGGAATTTGGTCTTTCACATACCCTCCCATCTCGCAGTCGGAGAGAAAGAAAGGTGCAAGATCCGGATAGCGACAGAGGCGTTCAAACATTTTTTGCTCAAGAAGGGCATTGGCGAGGAGGCTGAGCTCAATAAGATAGAAATAGGTAGCATCATGGCCGTGAGCCTGGAGGAAAACTCGATACAGGAACATTTGTCTATAAAACCCCTGAATACACCTGAGCAAATTGTCGGAGGCGACTTTTATTCGGAATGGAATTTCGACCTAATACCAAAGCAGGCAGGGGTCACTTCCGTTATCCTCCGCGTTTCTATGCTGGATATCGTGAAAGGATTCGGAGAAAAGCGCAAGGACGTTTTTTTCCTGGACATGGAAATCAAGATCGGCGCATTGCCGGGCGAAAGCGGCAACGATTTCCACGCTTTCCTCGATTTCGATACTGTTTATACATGGAGTCCTGAATTCAGGGACGAACTGTACTACTGCATCGGGCAAAACGAAACGGGCCAGGCGCTGTCCAAACTCGCCAACTTTTTCCAGAAAAGCGACCTCGACCTGTTCAATGCAATTCTGCTGCTCCAGGCCCAATGGAACGCAGGCAGAAACCAATACATGCTCAACCTGATCCCGAATGGCGAATGGTTGATGGTTCAGTCGAGGGTGAATTTCAGCATCCTGGAGATTGTCCGCAACGTCGAGACCGGATATGCAACGAGGAGATTCAATGGCGCGCCCGTGGAGGCCATAAAGTTGCAATTGAATACGTTTCAGTTTTTCGAAACAGTGGGAATAAACAAGCCCTGAGTAGTTCTGGATTGATTTAGTATAACTGTCAGATCAAGTCAAATCAAACCCGGTATGAAAAACACCTGTATCCTGCTGGCCTTTATCCTCCTCTCCCCTCTCCCCGCCCTCGCCCAACCCCCCACCGGCGTGCTCGTAACCCCTTTCCCTGGATACGTCCCCCAGCAACAAACCCAGTATGCCTGGAATAATTCCCCGGAGAACATGCATGTGCTTCCCTCGACCTGGCAGCAACTGGCCATCCTATCCGTAAAAACCCTATCCGACGGTTCCGCATGGGCATTCGGGTGCTTCACTATCAGTTCCAGTGGTTCGGCCGAAAAAGAGGGGGGGCTGGATACGCTCCAACTGTTCGGCCTTCGCATCACACCTGAGGGGACGCACGACACCAGCATCGGCCATCGCGGATGGGTCGGGTTTGATTTCCCCATGGAGTTGCAGGCCTCATACCAGCATTTCGAGGTGGACCGCCAACCCGACGGCAGATGGGTCGTCGCGTGCAGGCTGGGGGAAGGCATTGGACTGATTCGGTTTCTAGCCGACGGACGGCGCGACCCTTCTTTCCGGAATGGCAAAGCGCTGCGTTTTACCGATCCTTTAGCCACGGATGTCCAGTTGCAAGTGCTGCAAGTCCTTCCCGATGGTAAAATCCGCTTCGCCCTGATCAGCCAAACTGCACCGTTTCAACAAGTGTGCCGGGTGATCCAGCTCCTTCCGGATGGATCGCGCGATGTTTCTTTCGACGAAAATGGAATAAAAAACCTTCTGGAAGGGCCCTGGTTGGAAAACTTCCTTTTCCTGCCCGATGGGCGAATGCTGCTGGCAGTCCATCGCTGCGGGTGGATCGAGATCCGCCGATTTTTGCAGGACGGAACCCCCGACCACTCCTTCGGAACAGCCGGTTCCCTCCTCACCCGGATTGAACTTATCCGTGATACCCCTTTTTTGCATGCCCTCTCCGGTGGAGGAATGATCCTCAGTGGATTCGAATCGCTTTATTGCGAAACGGGGAAACTCCAGAACGAATATCAAACCAGGCTATACGATGCCGCCGGACGTCCGACTCCCTTCTCTTCACCCGAAACGGGAAGTTTTGTCCCCCTCGACGACTCTGGCTTCGCCGCCATTCGCAACCTCGATGGGATGAGCGCCATCCTGCGTTTTCGGCCAGACGGCAGCCCGATTGCCGACGGCGGAAAAAACTTTCGAATGCGCTTTTTCTCCCACCGAAGTAACGCCCGCTCCCGATGGGAAACTGCTGCTGGCCTCCGCGCTGGACGGCAAGCTCCTTTTCGTTCGCCTATTGCCCGATGGCAGTCCCGATCCCTCGTTTGGACTGGATAGCCTCTCCCTGGCAGCTTTGGGTTACCATCTGGCGCAACAGCCTGACCAGAATATCCATCTGAAGAAACTGGAAAGCCCGGAGGAGGCCTCCCCTGCTTTCACCCTGATTTCCGTCACAGGGCCCCTGCCTTCCCCTTTTTCTTTCAACTCCCCATTGGAATACCCTCCGCATCCCCAGCCCTTTGACAAGGAATACTCGGTGGAAGGAGCGATTCGACGCGCCGTCCGTGGCTTCGACGTCCACCTGATGCTGTCCGGCCAGGACCTCGACTCGCTGATGCCCTCTCTGGTAATGATCCCCACGGAACGCCTGACAGGCCTGAGCCTGGTCAATTGCCGCTTCAAAGGCCCGGCGGAGGGGCTAGACCGGTTTCGGGCATTAAAGGAACTGGGAATCTACCACGATCGCGATTCGATCCATCTGATTGCAGATGTGGAGCGGTTACTGCAAATCCTACCCGATTTTCCTAATCTCGAAAAGCTCTGCCTGGCCGTCCCCAGCGTCCAACGCCTGCCCGACTATATTTTCCAACCCGCTTTGAAAGAGCTGTATTTGTCTTACCCCTGCGAAGAAGGCCTCCCCGCCGCCATCGAAAGGGCGGCCTCCCTGGAAGTGCTGGAGTTTGTCGGACCCGGCCCGGCCTCGCATCCTCTGCTTCCGCAATCGTTGAAGAAATTGAAGGGCCTGAAAAGCCTGCGTTTAAAGGACATTCAACATCCTTTGGACCTGTCCGCATTCCTCCCTTCCTTCCCACTTCTTGAAGTCCTCGAAATGACTGGCCCCGGCTTCAGCGCGCTCCCCCCTCAGGTATCCTCTTGCCCGAGGATATGGAAACTGATCATCCGGACCACTGGCTCCTTTGCCCCATTGCCGGAGGCCCTGTTCGATCTCCCGAATCTTTCCGACATACATATCGAGGTCTGCCAACCTACGCCCGGCCTGGCAGCACAAGCTGATCAGTTACGGGATTTGATAAATGAAAAAGGGCAATGGGGAGTCGTTCGGTTTTATGAAGAGTAATTGGTAACATGTGCGTCTTTTTCTTGCAAGTCCAGCGTTACAAAGCCTCTCAAAAGAAATAAATAAATGCCGCTCGAAATCACCGAAGTCTTCTACCCCTCTACCCGCGCCGAATGGCGCACCTGGCTCGAAACCCACCACCGGACCAAGCCGGAGGTGTGGCTTCAGATCTACAATAAAGCGTCCGGCAAACCATCCATCTCCTATGACGAGCTCGTGGAGGAATGTCTCTGTTTCGGCTGGATCGACGGCACGGTCAAGAAATACGACGAGGAAAGCAGGGTACAGCGCATCACCCCTCGCAGGAAGAAGACCTATCTCTCCGAGCTCAACCGGCAGCGGGTTTGGAAGCTCCAGCGCAACGGCCTCATGACCCCGGCAGGCATCTCCCCCATCGAAAACCAGATCGGACACCCCGACGACCCATATGAAATTCCGGATTGGATACTCGCGCAATTGCAGGCCGATCCCGTGGTCTGGAAAAACTTCGAGGCCTTTCCCTATTTATACAAAAGGCTGAAGATATACTGGATCGCAGAGATCAAAGGCGAGAGCAGGCAGCCCGAGGCCCAAAGGCGGCTCGACTACCTCATCAAAATGACGGGGCAGGGGAAGATGTATGGGGCCAGGCCACTCTGAAATATGGAATAGTTCTTTGCTCGTGGAAACGCCCTAACGTTTCACTACTCTGGCTGACAACCCCTTGCCGCCTGGATCATATACCAACAGTTCGTATACTCCCGGAAGCAATCCGGATAAATCGAGTGTCGCATCGCTGGACCCATCTGCCGCAATTAACGCCGTCAAGGCTCCGGTAGAGGAAAAAACCCGGACCTCCGAGATTCGAAATCCGGAGGGTGCTTCCAAAAGTAGCGTATGGTGAAATGGGTTGGGGGAAACCCGGATCGGACCAGTTTTAGGCCTGTTTTCTTTCGTAGCCGTGTGAAATAAAAACTCATGGGAATACACCTGACCGGTCGTATCTCCATCAATTATGTACCCCACCAGTTCTCTTCCCGCCCCGATTTCAAAACATTGACCCTCCCAATATTTCAATCCGGGTCCTTGTTGGTATGCAACCCGGTAGTCCCAATCCGGCATCCCGTCGTAAACGAGCAAGGAGTCGCCCTCCGGTGTCAATGCGAGCAGGGGTAAAACCTCCCACCAGTTTTGTTTTGGTCGGCCGATCCCCTTCATAAGACTTCCATCTTCAGCTAAATAATAGTCCACTACACCGTATAGTATGGAATCGTAGGGATAAAATACACAAATGAATGAAAATTCGAGCGCGTCATACCCGGACCCGCCAGGGATAGGCACGATTTGCCCCTTGTAGGCATTGGAGAAGTGTCCAGGGGGAATTCGCCAGATTTCTTGTTCATTATCTGTGCCAATATAAACGAAGTCCCCCAATTCCAAATCCACTATTTCAGATCTATAGGTAATGTTAAACCGCAGGTTTAAAGTGTCATTCTCTGTATATTTTTCCTCCAGTATAAACCTTCCTTTTTCAAGAAATCCCCCAGGGTCCGGGCCGCCTTCTCCCGAATTGTAATACAACTCATCCCCCGGCTCGATCAGATAAAAATCCTCTCTCATTGGCGATTGGAGTCCAAAATCTGTGCCATCGAGCCCTAAAAGTTCGAAAAAATGGCCTGGTGCGGAAAAGTCCGGGAAACGCAGGATTCCGAATGTCTTAGAAAGGATTAGGGTATCCTGCGTGGAAAGGAGTATTGTCTGGAGAGAGTCCAAAACACCGAAAGTGCTTTGCTCGTAAGCACTCTGAACAAGGGCTGTAATCTGGTGCAGGGTATCAAATAGCCATTCGGCCCCGAGAGGGAGCCCTGCAAACAACACAAACGTAGCGCTATCGCCTTCGAGTCGGTATCCTCCGTCCTGGCTCCGCCGTACCTGCCGTTGCAAAAACTGCTGTTGATTGGTCAAACCGAACTTCACCCAGCCGCTCTCCTCATCAAAAAAAAGCTTTGCAACGCGGTTGAGAAAAAACAGGGTATCGCCCCCCTGCGTGGACTGGAGGGAATCGACCCAAATATGAGCGCTCATCAGGCTTTCCGTATCCAGTTTGTAATTGGATATCCGATTGTCGAGGATAAGATTCCAATGCTGGCCCTGGGCCTGAAAAGAAACCAAAAGCGAAAAAACTAATATGGGCAATGGTTTCATGGCAGGTATTTTTGGAGAGTAATATACCCTACATCTCCATCAAAAACAACACCCCGGCCCCCGCCAGATACCCCAGCATAGCCACCCAGGCGATCTTTTTGGCGTACCAGATAAAGTCGATCCGCTCCATACCCATGGCCGCTACGCCGGCAGCCGAGCCGATGATCAGCATGCTGCCACCGGTGCCCGCCGTGTAGGCGATGAAATGCCAGATCATCGCATCCATCGCGTCGGGATACATGCCCATAACCGCCGCCACCAGGGGCACGTTGTCGATGATCGCCGAGCAGAAGCCGAGGATCACCGCTACGAATCGTTCATCGGGAATCACCTTGCCCATGCTTTCCGCCAGGCTCCTGAGCAAGCCCACGGGCTCGGCAGCGCCGGCATTGGCTACTACGGCTTCCAGGGCGCCAATGGCGAGCAGGATGCCCACGAAGAAAATAATGCTCGACCATTCCACCCGGGAAAGCGCGTGGCGGGCCGTATATTTTACTTCTCTTTCTTTCTTGAAATCCTCGTCGGGCTTAATGTACTCGGAAATGAGCCACACCACGGCAAGGCTGAGCATCATCCCCATATACGGAGGCAGGTGCGTGATGATCTTGAAGATCGGCACGAAGATCAAACCGCCAAGGCCCGCTATCAGCATGACCGTGCTGCTTTTCAGTCCTCCTTTTTTCTCCTCGCCCTGGGGGGCTACCTGCAGGTCTCCTTTAAAGACGGAAAGACGGGACAGTACCAGCAAGGGTACTACCAGGCAAACCAAAGAGGGCAGGAACAGGTTGACGATCAGTTTTTCGGTGGATACTTTTTCCCCGATCCAGAGCATGGTCGTGGTCACGTCGCCGATCGGCGACCAGGCACCGCCCGCATTTGCGGCGATCACCACCATGGATGCGTACCAGAAGCGCTCCTCCCGGTCGTGCACCAGCCGGCGCAGCAAGGAGATCAGCACGATGGTGGTGGTCAGGTTGTCCAAAATGGAGGACATAAAGAAGGCGATAATGCTGATGATCCAGAGCATTTTCACCTTGTTGCGGGTGTGGATGCGGTCGGTGATCACGGAAAATCCCTGGTGCAGGTCGACCAACTCCACGATGGTCATGGCGCCGAGCAGGAAGAAAATGATCTCCGCGATTTTACCCGTCGTGTGCAACATCACCTCCGAGAGGGGGGCAATTTTATCCAAGTGGGAGATTACGGGCAATCCGGTCACGGAAATAATGGCCCAAAGTAAGACGCCCATGAGGAGGGTCGGAACGGTTTTGTCCAGTTTGAGCGGGTGTTCCAGGACGATGGCGGCATAACCCACCAGGAAAACGGCGACGAGTACGGGGATCATGAGGAGTTGGTTTTTAAAAAATCCCGTAAAAGTATCTAAGCGTTTAGACTCTTCCAAAGAAAAAGAAACGGCGCCCCCCTTTTCTTTAAATTCCTTCAAAACGCTTGCCCGGAAAACTCTTTTCCCCGAACTTCAACCTTTGTTTACCCTCTACCCCTTCCCCAATGAATAAACCACACCCGGCAATCTACCTGGTCTATCTTGTATTTTGCCTCGGCACCTCGAGCCTCTCCGCCCAGCCCGCACCCATTCCCGGACAAGTACTGATCGAATTGCAGCCCCATGTCCACCCCGACGATTTCCTCAGAATCTGGAACCTCGGCCGAAGCCCCTCCGAAACCCTTAGCTGGAAAAAAAACCTTTCCCCATCATTCAATATCCACCTTTTTAAGATCGGAATGCCGGAAAACACGCCGCTTTCCCTTCCTGAAAACCTGCAAGACCTGGAAGCCGTCCTCGCCGCCCAATGGGATTACGAACTCCGCTTTAATGCCGTACCCGACGACCCGGACTACCCCTCCCAATGGAGCCTTCCCCACGTGGGCGCCGAGCAGGCTTGGGACCAAACCACCGGCGGCCTCAGCGCCCAGGGCGATACCCTCGTCGTGGCCATCCTCGACGCAGGATTCGATGTCTATCACTACGACCTGGCCCCCAATATCTGGCGCAACCGCCAGGAAATCCCAAACGACGGCCTCGACAACGACGCGAATGGCTATACCGACGATACCCTCGGCTGGAATTTCGCCGATGACTCCACCGAACACCCCGCCGACCTGCATGGCACCTCCGTGGCAGGGATCATCGGCGCGGCCGGAAATAATAACAAAGGCATATCCGGCATGAACTGGAATATCAAAATGATGCTGCTCACGACCCAAACCGTGAGCCAGGTCGTGGAGGCCTATTCCTACATCCTCGACCAGCGCTGGCGGTATCAGGAAAGCAATGGAGAAATGGGCGCACTCGTGGTGGCCACCAACGCCTCCTTCGGAGTGGCCGGCGTGTTTTGCTCGCAACAACCCATCTGGGGCGCCATGTACGACCGCCTCGGGCAGGCGGGCATCCTCACCGCCGCCGCCGCCAGCAACGAGCCCGTCAACATCGACGAGACGGGCGATATGCCGGCCAGCTGCCCGAGCCCCTTCCTCATCACCGTGCTGGAAACCGGCTACCAGGACCAAAAGGACCCCTCCTCTGCATTCGGCCCCCTCTCCGTAGACATGGGCGCGCCGGGAACCGGTATCCTCACCACCCAGCCCAACAACAAATACGGCAATTTCCACGGCACCTCCGCCTCGGCGCCCCATGTGTGCGGCGCCATAGCCCTGCTGTTCAGCAATCCCTGCCCCCAATTCGCCGAAGATATTATCCGCTCGCCGCAGCAATCGGCCCTGGTGGTCCGCTCCGCCCTGCTCCAGGGCGTGGCGCCGGTCGAATCGCTGGACGGCCTTACCCTCACCGGCGGCCGCCTCGACGTAGCCGAAAGCATGCAAGTTCTGGAGCAACAATGCTGGGAAGAAGCCCCGGATGTGTTGAAGATCCTGCGGATATTCCCCAATCCCGCCATCGAAGGAGTGGAAGTCGAATTTCAATGCAAACCCGAGGAGGAGATCCACTATCGCGTGATCGACATGATCGGCCAGACCGTTTTGGAAAATCAGTTGCCCGCGAGCCCATGGCCCGTCCGGCATCTATATATCCCGCTCGGCGCCCTCTCCGGAGGGTACTATCTGATCGCCCTCCGCGACGGGTCGCATCACGTGAGCAAGGCCTTTTTCCTGCAATAAATTCTCTGTGATGAAACGCACATTTTTACCCGCCCCGCTCGCTTTTTTGATTCTTTCTCTGTTAGGTTTCACCCTCTCCGGGCAATCCGACAACCCTTATATCCTTTCCATTCAAAAATCCGCTTCTCCCGTCCTGCTCGACGGCCTCCTGGATGAGCCTTGCTGGCAGGATGCCCACACGGCCGGGAATTTTTTCAGGAATTTCCCCTACGACACCGCCTTCGCCTCCGCACGCACGGAGGTACGGATTTGTTTTGACGAGCAGTTTCTCTACGTGGGCGCCACCGTTTTTCAGGTAAAAAACACCTATATCTACCCCTCCCTGAAACGGGATTTTGACTTCGGAGAAAGTGACGAGTTTCAGGTCAATATCGATCCCTTCGAAGACAAACTAAATGGCTTCCACTTCTCCGTGTCGCCGCTAAACGTGCAGCGGGAGGGGACGATCGACAACGGAGGCACGCTGAATGCCGACTGGGACAACAAGTGGTATTCTCAGGTCGTCAGCGAGGAAGACCGATGGACGGTGGAAATGGCCATCCCCTTCAAAACGCTTCGATATAAAAACAAGCAGGGCGCAAATATCTGGCGGATCAATTTTGGGCGGATCGACATGAAACGGAACGAAGCCTCCTCCTGGGCGCCCGTGCCCCGGCAATTCGATATTTTTTCGCTTGCTTTTGCCGGCGAATTGCATTGGAAAGAAGCCCCTCCCAAGCCAGGCAGCAACATTTCCCTCATCCCCTACCTCACCGGGCGAATGGAGCGCGATTTTGAATTCAAACTGCCAAACGAGTTCAACGCCAACGCCGGCCTCGACGCCAAAATAGCCCTCACCCCCTCCCTCAACCTCGACCTCACCGTCAACCCCGATTTCTCGCAGGTCGAGGTCGACGAGCAGATCACCAACCTGAGCCGCTTCGAGTTGTTCTTTCCCGAGCGCCGCCAGTTTTTTCTCGAAAATGAAGACCTCTTCAGCAAGTTCGGCTTCCCAAACAGCCGACCCTTTTTCAGCCGCCGGATCGGACTGGCCAACGGCCTGGTCAAGAAAACCACCACCGATGGCCAGCTCATCGAAGTGCAACGCTCGCTGAGCGTGCCCATCCTCGGGGGCGCGCGCCTGAGCGGGAAGCTCAACCCCAACTGGCGCGTCGGCCTGCTCAACATGACCACCGCGGGCGTCAAAGATATCGGACTGGATCCCGCCAACTACTCCGTGGGGGTATTGCAGCGAAAGATATTCGAGCGCTCCACCATCGGGGCGGTGTTTGTCAATAAGGAAAATTTCGACCAAAACCCCGACGGAGGGTACAGCCTCGACCACAACGGCTACAACCGGGTGGCGGGGCTAGAATATAACCTGTTTTCGAAAGATAACAAATGGGAGGCCGAGCTCTTTTACCACCGCTCTTTCTCCGCGGGCAATAACAAGGATGCCCAGGCGGCGGCCTTATTCCTGGGCCGCTTTACCCGCAAATGGCGGATCTACACGGCCAGCCAGTATATCGGCGACAACCACCGGGCCGATATGGGCTTCGTGCCCCGCACCGGCTTCCTGGCTGCTTCTCCTGGGGTTTATTACAATATGTTTCCCAAAAACCCCAAGGTGGCTGAAAAGCTTATCAACTACTGGGTTGGGCTGGAGAACGATTTTATAGTCAACAAGGAAGGCTTCCGCTTGTCGGACCGCTGGCACATGCTCAATATGGGGATGGAATTTGTAGGGCAGAGCGAACTATCGGCGCGGGTCTTTTCGGAATACGTCTACTTGTTTTTTGCCTTTGATCCCACCAATTCAGGAGGGGAGAAGCTTCCCGAAAAAACCGGCTATACCTTCACCCGCGGCGAGCTCGAATTTGAATCCGACCAGCGCAAGCGCCTCACCTACGCCCTCGAACTGGGCGGCGGCGAGTATTTCAATGGGACCATCACCTATGGCAGCGCCTCCATCGCCTACCGCTTGCAGCCCTACGGCGTGTTCGCCGTTTCGGCGGCGTATAACGATATCCAGCTTCCGAAGCCTTACAACAGCCCCCGCTTCTGGCTCATAGGTCCCCGCGCCGAACTGGCCTTTTCGCGGAGCGTCTTTTTCAGCGCCTTCGTCCAGTACAACACCCAGGCCAACAACGTCAACATCAACAGCCGCCTCCAATGGCGCTTCCGCCCCGTGTCCGACCTCTTTCTGGTCTATACGGATAATTATTTCTCCGAGCAGTTCATTTCCGACGCCAGGGTTAAAAACCGGGCGCTGGTGCTGAAGCTGACGTATTGGTTAAATTTGTAAAGGTTAACCGCAAAGGCGCGAAGGGCGCGAAGAAATATTCTCTTCGCGCCCTTAGCGCCTTTGCGGTTAAAAAATTACGGCTAGATTATTTTACCTGAAGTTTTATCCCCATCTGCACCGTAAAGCGGTGAATACGGTCGTCGTTGGGGCCGATCTGGTGACCGAAGAAGGGACGGGCGTAGACGGGTTCTGCGAAGATCTTGTATCGGGAGGAGATGGAGCGCTCGACACCTACGCCGCCGGAAAAGCTCAGGTAGGCGTTTTGAAAAAAGCGGTCGCCATCCAGGATGCCGTCGGGAAAGGTTTTTTCGTTGAGTCTCGATTGGGCCGACAGGTCTTGCTCCATGCCGCGGGAGGAAAGGATTTCGGTCTTTTCGATGCCATAGGCAGCATGGAGGATCACGTTGGCCTGAATGCCGCCGAACGCGTAGATATCCCAGCGGGAAGTTTCGGGGAGGAAATTTCTGCGGATCTCAAACGGCGCCTGCAAGAAGTGAAAGCCGATCTCGTCGAAGGATTCCACCACCAAATAATCAAAGTTGCCGTATTGCTGTTCGGGCAGGATGGGGCGGTAGGCCACTTTGGTATAGGCCGCGCCCGTCTGAAATTGCCATTTACCCTTTTCCATTGCCAGGAGCACTCCGGCGCGTTGTCCGACGGAGTCCGTCAGATAGCCTTCCGTTTGAAACACCTCGTCCACCGGGGCCTGGATAACGTTGTAATCCATCCCCCCATAAGCCCCTACGTACCAGCGCGTCGGCCGGACCAAAAAGCGCTTGAGGGCCGAGATGCCCGCCATGGCCGAGCCCTTTGCGTATTGTTCGAGCTGCGGAAGCTTGGCCCCCGAAAGGGTATGCGAAAGGGAAGGTAAGGGAGAAAGCGGACGGAAGCCCGATGCAGCCGAAAAAACGGGTACCTCGGGTATAACCGGGCTGATGGGCTCTTCCGGTAGCCAGGCCAAAGGCGTCAGGTCGGCCTGGCCTGCCTGGGCTATTTCGACCTTTGCACAAACTTCGGGAATGTAGCACAGGTCGAAATTGCCCACGCAAGCCGGATTGGCGGAAGCTGTGGCGGCGATAGGTTTATTGGTATTAGGCTGAGGGGGAACGGGTGTTTCCTGTTTTTTGGCGTCGGGCGCAAAGCGCTGGCGCAGGCTTTCCCATTGGAAGAATTGGATCAGGGTAAATCCGAGCAGGATCATGAGCACCAGTTCGGGCACGTGGTTGCGGTGGAGCCAATGCCGGAAGGAGAAGGCCACGTCGATGCGTTTGGCCATCAGGTCCCAGTTGTAGGGGTCGTAGGGGGCTTCCATTCGGCTCAGGCGATCGGCTGCGGCTTTGTCGAAATCAGTAGCGGAAACAGTTTCGTCCTGTTCCATTTTTTCCTCGAACTGATCCCAATCCGACTCCCCATAGGGGGCTTCGAGGTCGTTCAGTTTTTCCCGGATATTGCGATCAAATGGGTGAAGCTCATTCATGTTTTTTCATTCGGGTCGTCAGCATGGCTTGTAGTTTCATACGCGCTTTGACCAGGTTGGAGCGGGAGGTGCTCTCGGTGATATCGAGCATTCCGGCGATTTCCTTGTGGCTAAAGCCTTCGATCACGTACAGGTTAAAGACGGCCCGGTAGGCGGGCGACAGTTCCTGTACCGTTTCGAGTATTTCCTGTTCCGAGCAGCGGCTGATCGCATCGGGATCGGCCGTTTGGAGGTGGTAGGCCTGCTCGAGGTCTTCGGTGCGCCGGCGGATGGTCTTGCGGTAGTAGTCGATAGCCGTATTGACCATGATTCGGCGGATCCAGGCGGCCAGCGAGGTGCCCGGCTGGTATTGTTCTATATGTTTGAAAACTTTGATAAACCCTTCGTGGAGGATATCCAGGGCTTCGTCGGGGTTGTTGGCGTAGCGCAGGCAGACGGCCATCATTTTGCCGTAGTGTTCTTCATACAACCACTTCTGGGCCCAGCGTTCCTTCCGGACACAAGCCCGGATGAATTCGGCTTCCTGTAGTTGGATGGTTAGGGAAATATCCATGCGCGCTGGTTTGGTCTTTGGAAATAACGGCCAGGCCGGTACAAAGGGTATAACGAAGGTAGGGGAATTTTTGCTGCTCAATACTACTTTTATTCAAGACGAAGCAACCTGCCGATGGCAGGTTGCTTCGCGTTAAAGTATCTCTCTCAAAACCTCCCCGGCGCCGTGCCCAGCACATTTTGATCGAACAACTGGATGATCCGAATGGCGTCCTCGGGCGAGTCGGAGCCGGAGGTTCCGATGGAATAGTCTTTCCCATAAGCCTCCGCTTCGAATATGGAATTCTTGTAGGCGGTTTCCCTGCCCGAGCCGGTCGCCATGCGGAGGCCGATATCCGCAAAATAAACGGGCACAAACCCGTCGCCCGAAAATCCGTATTGACGGCGGTGAACCAGCTCGTGGCTGATCAGTTCTTCGTTGAAACTAGCGTTGTCCTTATAATGGATCACCGCCCCTGGTCATAGCCTCGGCCCCGCCCCGCGTTGAACCACAGCGCCCATCGACGTAATGGAAATCCTCGGCCCAGGGGTCGTGAACAGGATATACGACACGCCTACCACCAGGCCCACCGTGCTCGTCATCGGCGAGGCGCCGAAGGTCGTTACCAATTGTATGGCGTCGCCGATCGAACCTCCCTTGCTGCCTGCAAAGACGTTGTTGGACACGGTGGCCGCCAACTGCATACTGCCGATAAAGACGGCTCCTCCCACGCCGAAGGTACTGTAGGCAAACCAAAACGTGACAGCATTGGAAAGGCCGGCGGCTAGTGCTACTTTCCAGTCAAAATCGGAGGCGATCAGGGCTACCGTGAAGCCGACCGCGAAGCCAACCCCGGCCGCAATCAAGTCGTCTACCCCAAACCAGTGGCCCGTGGGGTCCACAAAGGTGAGCGGGTTGTTGCCCACGTAGGTGTAGCGATTGAGGGTCTGCGGGCCCCGGGCGCGGATCCAACTGTCGGGCTGCGGAAACGGCCCAGGGTAAAACCTCGATTGGTAGTAGATCGGCCTGCGTCGGGTCGATGGCTGGCCCGTAAACCCAGGCCCTGTGCATTGCCTGCAACCACGATTTGCTGCCCGAAAGGCAGGTAATCGAATGCCCGGCCACCCCTCCCTGTGCATTGGTGATCAGGGTGATGCTGCCCAAATGATCGTGGTGGTAATACTGGATTACGGCAGCCGGGGTCGATACGGAAGCGATGAGCCGGCCGTGGGCATAAATGTATTTGCTGACCTTGTTGGTCTTCAAATTGACCTCGTACAGCTCGTCGATGTATATAGTCGTACCTCCCGTAGGGGTCGTCTTCTGAATGCGCCCGTTGGAGGCATCGTACAGGTAAGACGCCAATACGATATTGTTCTGGCCGATGACCTGAACGAGCCGGTCCATTGCATCGTAAACGTATCGCTTTCCGTTCAGCCCCTTGGTCTGATTGCCGTTGGGGTCATGCTCGATGATCTGAGCGCCGAATTTCGCCAGTACGTAGGGCCTGCCTGCTTCATACGCATACTGCACTCCTTCCTTCTCCAGGATGTTCCCGACGGCATCGTAGGCAAACCGCTCTTTCTGGCCATTGGGGTTTCCGCTCCCCCATTTTTCCCACTCCACCAGGCGGTTCAGGTCGTCGTACGCAAAGCGTCTCTTGCTTTTCAGAATGCGGTTTTCGACGAAACGGACATTGCCGTAATCGTCGAAACGGTAGGAAAATCCTTGTATCTCGACCCCCGTCGGGCCGAAAACGGAATGGGCGATCCGCTCATTGGAAGCAAAGAAGGTGTTTTTGACGACCACCCCGTGCCTATGTAAGGGGTTTGGCCAGGGCGAAAGGTTTCCCACACAGCCAGCGTCTCAATCCCCCATCTTCACCCCCGCAAGGCGCCCGAAGGATAATACCGGTATTCCACCTTTTTCGCATCCGGGTAGGTCATGCTCAGCATCCTGCCGTAGGGGTCGTAATCGGTTTGTAGCGTGAATTGGCGATTCCCCATTTTCCGCATGTGGAAGACCACCTTGCCGAGGCTGTTGTATTTGTAGGTGGAAATCACATTCTTGCTCTTCAGAGTGGTCAGAAATCCCACGAACCCATCCTGGTCGTAGGTATATTGGATCGCCTCCGCCGGCTCTTTTGAAAAACCTTTTGACAGGATGCGGTACAGTTCGTCGTAGGCAAAGAAGGTGCTGTCCTTTTTCGCATTTACATAAACACATTCCCGGCGCCGTCGTAGGCGTAGGAGGCCGGGCCGGTCGAGGGGTCGCTCATTTCGCGTTTCTCGTCCATGCTGTCGTAGCGGTAGGTCGTGACGGCGCCGTGCTGGTCGCGGATGCGGGTCAGGGTCGAGGACATCGTAGGAGTATTCGGTGTGGAGAGATCCTGCCGTTCTTTTGGAAGATATCGGTGATCTGGCCGCCGCAATTGTACAGGTATCTCATTTCCTGCTCGCCCTTTCGGATGAGGCGCGCGTGTTGAATGCCCTCGACGGTATATTCGCGGGTCTCGCCCGACATGGACGAACCGCCCTCGCTCATATGCACCGGTTGAAGACGGACCAGCTCCACGATCTCATACCCGTCCTGCTGAAGGGTGCGCACGACGCGATTCTTCGAAAATCCATCGGCGGCGCCGAACAGTTCATACTGGTAACTCTCCTTGATCAGCACCAGGGAGGCATCATCCGGATCGCTTTCGGCGATCGAAACTACCCGCCCGAAATCGTCGAAGGTCTTTCGGGAAACAGCGTCGTTGGGCGCGTGACCTCGGCCTGCTCCCCTGTGCGCGGGTCATATTTATAATGGTTTACCAACGGCAAGGGGCTCGCTTTCCCTTTTTTCAGAAAAATCGAATCTGAAATGGCGTACATGCCGGTGCGGTCGTAAAAATAGAACTTGAGGTCTCCGTTCGGATTTGAGCGCCGGATAATATTCCCTTTCGCATCGTAACCGAAGGTGGCCACGGTATCCATGTAGGGTTTATGGTCAGGGCTTGGTCGGTATTGTCAATAAACCCGCGAGGGTAAAATTCCAGGTCGTAAACACCCGAGTTTTTGCTCATGCTGGGCAAGCCCAAACTTAGCTGTCCCAGCGGAAGCCCGTCGTAAAGATCCTCGATTCGCGGGGATGGCGCCATGAGGTCCTGGGCCATGATCCGACGGAACCCCGGATGGCGCATATCGCGGCATATTCCGTGACCACCGTCGGCAAGGATGTCGTAAACGCCGCTCGATTCGTCGCTTGAAGTCGGTCAGCCCTCCCAGGGAATCGTACTCGTAGCCCTTGGCCTGGGCGGTGTGAGAAATACCATTGGATGCAAAATCGTAGCTGATCTCGGCTTTGAGTTGCACCAGGCTGTAGTCGGGCAAAACTCTGTCGACCCGGAGCGACCAATGGTTCCGGCGCGCCTGGTAAAGAAAACCGGGGTCTTCCTCTTTATATATTTTGGTAAAGTACACATAGCCTTCCATGCCCAGCGAATCGGCTTTCTCAAAGGTGGAGGGGTCGTCGCCGTTGGCCTGGTGATAAAAGCTCTCGAACACCGCGCCGCCTACGATGGAACGAACGGCCAAAGCCCAATTCCTGTCTTTCCGGTCGTATAGGGTTGTTCAAATTCAGCGGCTGAGGTTGGAATTAAACCCGTCGGACTCCCGGATGCCGCTCACGGTATAAGTAATGGGTTTGCCAGGGTGGGTTTGGTACGCTGCTTCGATAATGCCGCCGATGCCGTTGTCGATCCTGTTTAGCAAGGGTGGGTGCGTCATGGCGTTCAGGTAGGTTCGCCGCTCTTCAAGGCCATCGCCCTGGATCAGGTCGGGGAAGCCGTCGCCGTTGACGTCCGAGATGTTCAGGCCGTTGTCCCCCTCCCCGCCGTCCTCGGTAAAACCGCCCAGTGTGATCATCGGGATTTGCCAACTTCTCACTTTTATCCATCCGTTTGATCCGTTGTTCAGGTACACATCGCGCTGGTCTTTTCCGTCGGCCTGGATCAGGTCCGTAAAGCCGTCGAAATTCAGGTCTGCAAAGCGGAGGGCATTGTCGCCGTCGCCGCCGTCTTCCGTAAAACCGGCGTTGTCGACGCAGGCTCCAGTCGTCTGGCCAGACCCCCTCCGTTTTGGAAGACCGCCTTGCCTCGTCCCCCTGAACGATATCCACCAGGCCCGCGCCTGACACCGGCCGCTGTCGCCGTCCCCCGCTTCCGTGAAACCGGCCTCCGCGATCTCGGGGATCTCGTGCAGGGTAGAAGCCGTCCAATCGGACACCCGGTCGTTCAGCAATACGATCCGCTGGTCCTTGCCATCGGCCTGCACGATATCGGGATAGCCGTCGCCATTAATATCGGCCAGGCGCAGGCCGTTGTCGCCAGTGCCGTCCGACTCCGTGAACCCTCCGTTGTCGATCAGCGGGATGAACCAGCCTGGGCTCAATACCCACTGCCCTTTACCATCGTTGAGGAGGCTGGTGGAGATCGACAAATCCGTCGGCGTTCAGGTCTGCCAGTTGCAGCGTATTATCGCCGCCGCCGTCCTCTTCGGTAAACCCGCCCTTGTCCAGCACTGGGATCTGCCAGAGGGGGGATAATTCCCAGGCGTTTTTGCCGTTGTTGAGGAAAGTGACGTGCTGGTCGCTGTCATTACCGTCGGCCTGGAGGATGTCCAGGAAGCCGTCGGAATTGACGTCGGCCAGGCGCACCCCATTGTTTCCCTCTCCGTCCTTTTCATTAAACCCTCCCTTGTCCATGATCGGCACCTGCCAGTCGGAAGTGGCCTGCCAGTTGCTTTCAAAATCGAGGCGGGACAGGGGCAGGCTCACCAATACCCATCCGTCCGATCGGTTATTGACGAAGGTGATATGTTGCTGGAAATCGTTGCCATCCGCCACGACGATATCCACAAAGCCGTCGTTGTCCACGTCGGTCAGGCGCACCCCGTTGTCGCCCTCCCCGTCGTCTTCGGTGAAACCGCCCTGCGATCCCAAAGCGCCGCCCAGGCATGACCGTTAGCAGAGGGGCCCCGTCGCCTGCAAGTCTAAAGCCGCGCCACACATGGCCAGCGCACGCGTTACGCCTCCCCTGTAACCCGGCCCAACATCACGGGGGCCGACCCACCGTCGACCGTGAGAAAGGTGCCCCTGGGCCCTCGCCGAATAGACAAAGCCGCGCCATGATGCGGCCAGCGGACGCCGTTGTCGCCCCTCCGCTAAACCCGGCGCCCGCCGCCCCGGGCCCCCCCCGGAAGGGCCAGCGATTGTCCGTGGCCCAATTGTCTACCCGGTTGTTGATAAAAGTGGCCCGCTGGTCTTCCCCATCGGCCATGACGAAGTCCATAAAACCATCATTGTTCAGGTCGGCAAACCGGACCCCGTTGTCCCCATCACCGTCGTCTTCCGTGAAACCGGCCCCCGCGACCACGGGGAAGGGCCAATTTTGGGATTCAGCCCAGCCGTTTTCGCTGTTGTTGAGCAGGGTGATCCGCTGCGCGGCCTGCACCGGAACCGTCGCCGTGATATCCACCGGTTCGAGGGCGCTCTCGGTAAAACCAGCGCCCGCGACCAGGGGCAGGCGCCATTTATTCAATTGCGCTCTTGCAAGCTCGAGGGAGGGATCGTCGTATCCGAATACGGTCGGGGGAGGGAATCGGTTTTGCTGCCGTTGTACCGGGTGATCGATTCCAGGTAGGGCGTGAGGCAGACGATATTGTCGAGATCATCGACCCCGCACTGGTATTTTTTGTACCGGAGGCCATAGACCGCAGCCGGGATATAGCTCGTACCGTTGGTCGTATCGAGATGAGAAGTCCGTATTTCCTCCAACGCTGGTGGTTTGACTCAAACCCGGTGGTCCTGAATGGCTGCGGATGGGGTTGGTATTCGAACCCGATCCGTCCGTGGAAGTAATCGATCGTTTGAGGGTATAGCTGTTTGCCGTTTTGAAAATAAGCGTATGTCGTCGCGTGGTTAAACTGCGGGAGAACACCCGTCGAGGGCCCAGCGAAATTCGGTTGGGCCCCTGAGCTGCCGCTTTGTCCAAATGGTATTGCGTCCTTTTTGTCGGGCCCCGCGGTTCCGGAGGGGATAAAGGACGGAAGAGCTTTGCGGTCTGCGGTATTCGATCGTTCGGGGGGTGTCAATTGCACCAGTTCCCTGGGCTTTCCGGGAGAAGCGAAACTCGTCGCGAGGGTATAGGAGGGGCCGGTTGGCTGCGTTCGATGTAGCCCTCGAGCGACCGCTCTGGCCCGCCAGGAACCGGTTTCTGGTCGCCGCGGGACCGGAAGGTGCGCCGGGAGGGCGTCAGCGTGGGGAGGAGGGCCGGGCTCGGCGCCCACCCTGCCGGGGAGGAAGCGCGGTTGAACATCGAACCGGTCCGCGGAACCCGAGGCCGGCCGGGGGCGGGGGGTTTTCTCTCAAAAGGACTTTCACCCACAAACATCAACTCACAAAATTCAAGTGGTAACGGCGCCCGGCAGTAATCGAGTCTTTTAGCTGTTCTGGTAGAATGCTTAAAAAGGGACTTCTAGATTGAATTTAAAACGTGTTCGGAAAAAAGTTCGGAGATAAGTTCGGAAATAAGTTCGGAGATAGGTTCGGGAATAAGTTCGGGGAAAATGTCGGGGAAAATGTCGGGGAAAATGTCGGGGAAAAGCCACAAATAGGTCTTTATCCAAGTTCCTCCAACAATTCCGCAGTCCTGATTCCTAGCACATTTGCGATCTTCACCAGATTGAGCGCCGCGATATTCCGCTCTCCCCTTTCTATCGATCCTATGTAAGTTCGGTCCAGTCCTGCCTGGAAAGCCAATTCTTCCTGCGACCAGCCTTTGGCTTTGCGGCGTTCCCGGATGGCGTTTCCCAGCTTGATCAAAATCGCCTGCTCTTGTTCGGAATAGGACATGGTCGTTTTTTCGGAAAAATCGGCGAATGATGATTTTAAGTCTACGGACTATAAGTATCTTTTTTATAAAAAACGTAACTTGCACCTCTGAACCAAATTGAAACGAGCATGCAATCACTCCTGGCCTATTCCCGGAACCGAACGACCCATGTCGGAGGTTGAAGTTATTGCCGTTCAAAAAGCTGTCCACTCTGGCGGAAACAGTTCAGCAGGCGCGGCTTCACCATGGAAAAATTAGGGGAATACTGGCTTATGGCAGAAGGGGAGGCATTCACCCACCCCCGAAAAAGGAGTAACTTACACCAGGATTTTTTGACAAACAGGGCAACTGGATCGTGGTGGACTTCGTAGACTGCATCGTCTGGCAAGTTGCCCCCTACAACTTCAAATAAACCCGCATGGAAACAATCCTCACCATTTACGTCAAAGCCCTCAGCAACAAGGAGTGGTTCGGCGCCTGGGCCCCCGTGAAAGCCAGGCAGGAATGGCTTCGCCCAGATGGGCGCGTGGGGCTGTTCACCCTGATCGAACAAGGCCTCGACGAGGACGACGAATACGAGTTTTACCTGCCCGGCACGCTAGTGATCGGGGTTTGGGATGGGGAGGGGTTTAAGGGGGTAGTGGGCCTTGCAGCCGCTTGACAGCTATTTCGTCTGAACTTTGATTCGTCTGATTTTTGTGATTTAGATGATTTCAATCAAAGTAATCAAAAGATTCAGACGAATCACAGTTCAGGCGCCTGAGTTAATGGTTTTCCCTATATTTATCCTCCGAAAACCAAATAAATGCCCTTCATCACCACCCCGATCAGCGCGTGCGCGTGTTTATCAGCCCCACCCTCAAGGGGCTGGCCGAGGAGCGGAAAGCGGCCCGTACGGCCATCGGCAACCTACGGCTCATACCGGTTTTCTTCGAATCGGGCGCCCGGCCCCACCCCCCGCGAGACCTCTACTCCGCCTACCTCGAACAAAGCCATATTTTCCTGGGCATCTACTGGAACAGCTACGGCTGGGTGGCCCCCGGCGCGGAGATCTCCGGCCTCGAAGACGAATACCGCCTCTGCGGAAACCGCCCCAAACTCATTTACGTCAAACACGCCGAGGAGCGGCAGCCCGAACTCCGGAAACTGCTGCAGGACGTCCAAAACAGCGATACGGCCTGTTACCAGAAATTCAGCGACGCCGCTGAATTGCAGCAACTCATCGAAAACGACCTCTCGGTGCTGATGTCGGAAATTTTCCAAAACGCCCTGTTCGAACATCAAAGCAACGCTGCCCTCGGGCCGGGCGACCTGAAGATCGACGCCTTGCCCCTGATCCGCAATACCATCATCGGGCGCGAACAAGATATCCACGACGTGTCGGAGACGCTGATGCGACCCGATGTGAGCATACTCACCTTGCTGGGTACAGGGGGTACCGGAAAGACCACCCTCTCCATCCACGTCGCCCATGCCGTCGTGGACCGCTTCCGGAACGGCGCGACATTCGTGCCCTTGGCCTCCGTGACGGACAGCAGCCTAACGGCCTCCCTCATTGCAAGCGCTTTGGGCCTGCAGGACAGCGGCAAACAACCCGTCGAAGTGACGCTTTTGGAATTCCTGGTGGATAAAGAAATGCTCCTCGTCCTCGACAACTTCGAGCAGATCCTCGGCGCCTCCGGGCTGGTGAGCGATATTTCTTCCCGCTGCGAGGACGTCAAGATACTCGTCACCAGCCGCAGCTCCCTCCACCTGCGCAACGAGCGGATATATCCGCTATCGCCGCTGGAGGTTCCGGAAAGCTGGGTCGACACCCGCGAAGAACTGATGAAGGCCCCCGCGGCGGCCTTGTACGTCGAGCGCGCCCAGGCCGTCAACCCAGGTCTGCAACTCGATGGAGAGAACATCAAGGCCATCGTGGAGATATGCCAAAGGCTCGACGGCCTGCCCCTGGCTATCGAACTGGCCGCCGCACGGACCCGCTTTTTCCAGCCGGCCGCCCTCCTGTCGAGGATCGAAAAAACCCTCGACCTGGTTTCCAAAGGTCCCCTCGACCTGCCCGAACGGCAGAAAACCCTCCGGGCCGCCATCGAATGGAGCTACAACCTGTTGGAGCCGGAAACCCGAAAGGCCCTCATTCAATTGGGTGTTTTCCGGAAAAGCTGGACCATGGAAGCCGCATTTGCCGTAGCACGAAGCGATTCAGACCCCATCGACATCGAGGAAACGACCGAACGCCTGCTCGACGCGAGCCTGATCAAACCGGTGCAGGTGGGCCCTGGCCAGGAACCCCGTTTCAGCATGCTCCAGACCGTGCGGGAGTACGCCGGCGAAATACTGGAGCTCGAACCCGGGGCTAGGGAAACGAATTTGCGCTATGCCCGCTATTACCTCCAAATACTGGAGCTCTCCGAAGACCGGCTCTGGGCGGCTAATTCAGAGCCCTGGCTCGACAATATCGAAAACGAGCTCCCGAATATCAGGGCCTCGTTTTACCTTTTTACCGAAAACGGCGATTACGAAAATGCGTGGAAATTCTTCTACCTCATAGCCCCCTACTGGGGGGTAAGGGGAGGTTCTTCGGAAGCCCCGGCCTGGATCGAGGCCGCGAAAATGGAAACCGGCCTGCAACTGTCCGATGCCCACGTGAAAGGCAAGGCCCTGTTGTGGGCTTCGTATATGTGTTTCTACATCTTGCAGATGGACCGGGGCTTTCAATTCGTCCGGCAGGGCGGAAGAAATTTTCCGGACCATCGGCGATCGAACGAAAATCTGCTTGTCTCTGGTCATTTCCGGAGGCTATTCTTCCTGGACGGGACGGCCCGAAGCGGCCGTCAAACTGGATGAATGCGCGGAGCTGGCGGAGGAGATCGACGATCATGTAGTGCAGGGACTTTTTTATGTCTGGTCGGCCGGGCACCTTCAAAAGCAGGGGAAAAAGGAACAATTGGCCCGCAACCTCGACATGGCGAACAAAATTGCCTGGGAACACGAAAACAAAATTATCCTGGCCAACCTCCTCCACATGAGGCTCACCTATTTGCAGGGACGGGAAGAAGTCGCTGGGGAATTCCCCGAATACCTGAGGACTTATGAAGCCCTGCCCAAAAAGGGGTATCAAGGTTATAAATCGGCCGCACTCGCCGGCTGTACGCTGGCTCTGATCTATAGCGGCCGCCTGGCGGAGGCCGGGCCGTATTTTTTAAAAAGCCTGGAATACGCCCGCGGGTCCGGGCAAAAGGAAATGGAGTTCTTCTCTATCCTGGCCGGATGCCAGTATTACGGCCTGATGGGGAATTTCAGGAAAGCCTGCGTCCTGCTCGGAGCGCTCGACGCGTTTGCCGAACAAACGAATTATTTCTTCCACGGAACGCCTACCTGGGAGTACGAGCAGGCCCGCTCGTTGGCATTCTCCGACCAGGCGGACGAACAACGTACCGCCTGGTACGACCAGGGCAGAAAAATGAGCCTCGACGAAGTGATTTTGTTTGGGATGAGGGACTAGTCACCAGTCACTAATCACCAGTCACTAAAAAAACATTTTGTTTTAAATTCTTCCCCAAATTTCCTATCTTTGCTCTTCGAAAACAGCCACCCGATGAGCGACCACGTAAACCATAAAACCCCAACGGCGCCGAACCGGAAAACGCCCTGGCCCTGCAAGGGATGTACCGCGACTATTTCCTGGATTACGCCTCCTACGTCATCCTGGAGCGCGCAGTGCCCTCTGTGGTCGACGGGCTCAAACCGGTGCAGCGCCGCATCCTCCATTCCATGAAACAAATGGACGACGGGCGTTTCCACAAAGTCGCCAACATCATCGGGCAGACCATGCAGTACCACCCGCATGGCGACGCCGCCATCGGCGAAGCCCTCGTCAACCTCGGGCAAAAAGACCTGCTCATCGACTGCCAGGGCAACTGGGGCGATCTCCGCACCGGCGACTCCGCAGCAGCGCCCCGCTACATCGAAGCCCGGCTCAGCAAATTCGCCCTCGATATCGCCTTCAACCCCCAAACCACCGAGTGGCAGCTCTCCTACGACGGACGCAAAAAAGAACCGGTCAACCTGCCCGTCAAATTTCCGCTGCTCCTCGCACAGGGCGCCGAAGGCATCGCCGTAGGACTTTCCACCAAGATCCTGCCCCATAACTTCATCGAGCTCATCAAGGCCTCCATCAAGATACTCCAGGGCAAACCCGCGCAGATATTCCCCGACTTCCAGACCGGCGGCTCCATCGACGTGAGCGACTACGACAGCGGCCGCAGGGGCGGACGGGTCAAAGTGCGCGCCTCCATCGAGATGCTCGACAAGAAAACCCTGGTCATCCGCGAACTGCCCTTCGGCATCACCACCGAAAACCTCATCGAAAGCATCATCAAGGCCAACGACAAGGGCAAGATCAAGGTCAAAAAAGTGACCGACAACACCGCCGCCGATGTCGAGATCCTCATCGAACTCGTGCCCGGCACCTCGCCGGAGGTCACCATCGACGCCCTCTACGCCTTCACCAATTGCGAAGTATCCATCTCCCCCAACGCCTGCGTCATCATCGACGACAAGCCCCGCTTCTTTTCGGTGGAGGAAATGCTCGAGATCAATACCCAAAACACCAGAGACCTACTCCGGCTCGAACTGGAAATCCTGCAGCGCGAACTGCACGAAAGATGGCACTTCGCCAGCCTCGAAAAGATTTTCATCGAAAAACGAATCTACCGCGACATCGAGGAATGCGAGACCTGGGAAGCCGTGCTCGAAACGATCGACAAAGGCCTGCGCAAATACGTGCTCACGCCCGGCCAAAAACCCAAACCCTCCGACACCCGCCTTCGCCTGATGCGCGATATCAGCGAGGAAGACCTCGTGCGCCTCACCGAGATCAAGATCAAACGCATCTCCAAATTCAACTCCTTCCAGGCCGATGAATACATCGCCGACCTGGAAAAGCAGCTCGAACAGGTGCGCTTCGACCTCGATAACCTCACCGACTACGCCATCGCCTACTACCAGCGCCTGCTCGACAAATACGGCAAGGGCAAGGAGCGCAAGACCAAACTCGCTACCCTCGAAAAAGTGGAAGCAGCCGATGTGGTGGCCGCCAACGCCAAATTGTACGTCAACCGAGCCGACGGCTTTATCGGGTACGGCCTGAAAAAAGACGAATTCGTGGCCGATTGCTCCGATATCGACGACATCATCGTCTTCCGGCGCGACGGCAAATGCATCGTCAATCGCATCGCCGACAAGACCTTCGTCGGAAAGGACATCATCCACGTGGCAGTCTGGAAAAAGGGCGACGACCGCACTACCTACCACCTCATTTACCTCGACGGAAAATCGGGCCGCAGCTTCGCCAAGCGCTTCAACATCACCGGCATTACCCGGGCCACCGAATACGATCTGACGCAGGGGAATCCAAACTCCAAAGTCCTGTATTTCTCCGTCCAGGCCAACGGCGAAAGCGAACTGGTCACCGTCCAGCTCACCCAGGGGAGCAAGGCCAAGATCAAGGCCTTCGACTTCGGTTTCGCCGACCTCGCCATCAAAGGCCGCAGCGCGCAGGGGAATGTCGTCACGAAGTACCCCGTGCGGAATATCATCCAGAAAGAAAGGGGCCAGTCCACCCTAGGCGCCATCCGCATCTGGATGGACGAGGTCAGCGGCCGCCTCAATACCGACGAAAGGGGCCGATTCCTGGGCGAATTCGACACCGGCGATACCATCCTGGCCGTGTTCCAGGACGGAACCTACGAAATGACCGACAACGAGCTGACCCACCGCTTCAACCCGGAAGAGCTGATCTATATCGGGAAATTCGACCCCAATATGGTCATTAGCGCCGTGTACTACGACGGGCAAAAAGGCTGGACCCTCGTCAAGCGATTCGTGGTGGAAACCACCAGCCTGCAGCAACGCTTCCCCTTCATCACCGAGCACCCGCAGTCCAAACTGCTGTTCGCCTCCGTAAAAGAACGGCCCATGGTGCAGTATTCGGTGCAAATCAAATCCAAACGCCTTCAGGGCAGTATCGACCTCTCCGAATTCATCGGCGTGAAAGGCTGGAAGTCTTTGGGCAACAAGCTGAGCGACAAAAAACTCTCCCACCTCAAGGAGATCGAAGAGAAAGCCGCCGACGACGCCAACCCTCTCCATGCCGGCGACACCATCGAGTTCGACGTGGAGGACAATGGACAAACAAAGCTATTTTAGTTGAAAAGTTGAAAAGTTGAATAGTTGAAAAGTTGAAAAGTTGAATAATACTTTTTGGCGAAGCCAAAAAGGCTTTCTTTAAACTTTTCAACTATTCATCTTTTCAACTTACTTTTGGTCTTCATCCAAAAGTAAATGGAGCCAATAAACGACCAAAGACTACTCGCCGAGGCCGAGCAATACGTCAAAGCCTTTTTTGACAAGAACATTTCACCGGACTACGTATTCCACAACTTTCCCCATACGGAAACCGTCGTGGAATCCGTGAAGGAAATCGGCCAGGGATTTCAGCTGCCCGAACGCGACCTAACCATCCTGCAATTGGCCGCCTGGTTTCACGACCTGGGCTACGACAAAGGCCCCGCCCAGCACGAGGAGCGAAGCGTAGCTTATGCGAAAGCCTTTCTGGAGGAGCGACAATTTCCCGAAAAGGATATGCAGACGGTCGCGAATTGTATCCTGGCCACGAAGGTACCCCAACATCCCGACAATGTCCTGGAGGAGATCCTCTGCGACGCCGATATGAGCCACCTGGGCAAGGAGAGCTATTGGGACCGCTGCGGGCGTATCCGGCAGGAGGTCCTCGTCACCCAGCAAATGATCATGTCCGAACAGGAATGGGTCGATTTTGAACTCAACTTCATGCTCCAGCACCGCTACCACACGCAGGTGGCCACCGAGTTATACGACGAAAGGAAGCAAAAACATATCCGCCAATTGTACAAACAAAAAGCCCGCCTCTACCCCGATTCGCCCGGGTATGTGGAAATACCGGAAAAACCCGGCAAGAAAAAGAAAAAGGGCAAGGGGAAGGGGAAGGAACAAAATGGCGACGAAACCCAGGACCTTAAGGAACTCAGCCTCGGCAGGGGCGTGGAAACCATGTACCGGACCACCTACCGCACCCATATCACCCTGAGCGCCATCGCCGACAACAAGGCCAATATCATGATGAGTATCAACGCCATTATGATCTCGATCATCCTGACCAACCTGGCGCCCAAATTCGAAACCATCCCCAAACTTGTGGTTCCCACCATCTTTTTGCTGGTGGTCTGCCTCATCTCCATGATCTATGCGACCCTCTCCACCCGCCCGAAGGTCACGACCGGCACCTTTACCCGCGAAGACATCCAGGAGCGGCGCACCAACCTGCTCTTCTTCGGCAATTACTTCAATATGACCCTCTCGGATTTCCAATGGGGCATGGTCGAAATGATCAAGGACGACGATTTCCTCTACAGCTCTATGACCCGCGACCTGTATTATCTCGGGAAGGTTCTCGCCAAAAAATACCACTATCTGCGGCTCTGCTACGCCGTTTTTATGTACGGGCTTGTCGCGGCCGTCATGGTATTTGCGGTTTATTTTACTGTACTTTAATTTCAGCCTATGTTATCCAAGGAAATGGAAAAATCGCTCAACGAGCAAATCGCAATGGAAGGCTACGCTTCCTATCTATACCTCTCTATGGCATCCTGGTGTGAAAAGCAGACCCTGACGGGCTGCGCCGCTTTCATGTTCCGCCAGTCGGAAGAAGAGCGGCAACACATGCTCCGCATTTTTCATTATATCAACGACGTGGGAGAGCACGCCATCACGCCCGCTATCTCCAAACCTCCCCACAAATGGTCTTCTATCCAGGGGCTCTTCGAAGAGGTCTATACGCATGAAAAAAACGTCAGCGCTTCCATCGACCGCCTGGTGGCCCAAAGCTATGACGAGAAAGACCACCAGACTCTGGCCTTCCTTCAGTGGTACGTAGAGGAGCAAAGGGAAGAAGAAGTCCTGATGCGCACCATCCTCGACCGCATCCGCCTCATCGGCGACGGACCGCAATCGCTGTATTATATTGATAAGGAGGTTTCGGCAATTAACCAAAAGCAAGTGGCGGCGGAAGGAGCGGAGGGGAAACAATAGGGAGGTCTTAAGTTTATAAGGGTATAAGTTTTTAATAGTCAAAAACTTATACCCTTATAAACTCAAAAACTTTTCTTATTAACCAGCGGAAGCAACACCAAAGACACCACTCCAAACAGCACATTCACTCCGATCTGAATGGAGAAGAAAATGATATTGGCAAAGGAGAAGGCGTCTGCTTTTTGCAGGCCGTAAAAAAAGGTCAAAACGGGGATGACCATGAGGTGGTAGGTGCCCATGCCTCCCGGCGAAGGGACCGTAAAGCCCAGGGTGCCTGCGGCAAAGACCATCAATCCCGCCAGGGGGCCCAGTCCGGAGGTCGGGCCGAAGGCGAAGAGGCCTACGTAGGCCATCAGATAATACATCACCCAGACGTTGAGGCTGTGAAAGAGGAACCAATGCGGCTTTTCCAGGCGCCGGATGGCCTGGATGCCCTGTCCGAAACCTTCCACCATGTGCAGTATTTTGCTGAATAACGGCAGGCGGCTCAGGGGTTTTCTAAAGAACCAAAGAAAGGCTAGTCCCGCGAGGCCGGCCACCAACAGGGCGATCAGCCAGGGAAAGCCGCCTCCCGATTCCGCTTCGGGATTGCCCTGCCGGAGCGAACGGATGAGCCCGAAAATGCGATCGGATTCAAACACCAGGGCCAGTCCCATCACGGCAAACATAGTCAGCGCATCGGCTACCCGATCCACCACCACCGTGCCCATCACTTTCTCGACGGGGATCCGCTCGTAGCGCGCCAGCGTGGCCGCGCGCACGATTTCGCCGATGCGAGGAAACCCGAGGTTGGCAAAATAGGCCACCCCGATGGAGAAAAAGGCATTCAGAAATCTCGGTTGGTAACCCAGGGGCCTGATCAGCATGAGCCAGCGCATGGTCCGGCTCAGGTGGCTCACCATCAGGAGCGCGCCCACCAGGGCGATCCAGGCGAAGTTGGCGCCAGCAAAATCGGCGAGCAGCTTTTCGATCAGATTGCATTGCTCCGCAGGAACCCCGTCCAATGCGCACTGAGCCTGCCAGGCTTTGTCCTGACTGCGGTACAGAAGGTACAGAATACTAAATCCGAAGGCAAAGAATGCCAGCGCTTTCAGGATTGTTTTCAGTCTCACTAATTCTTTATTAATCTGTTGCGCTCGTCGGGAAATATGGCCCTGGGTTGGAAGCTTTTGGCTTCCTCGTAGTCCATCCAGGCATAAGCGATAATGATGACGATATCCCCGACCTGGACCCTTCGGGCGGCGGCGCCGTTCAGGCAGATCATGCCCGAACCCCGTTCCCCCTTGATGACGTATGTTTCCAGCCGTTCGCCATTATTGTTGTTGACCACCTGTACCCGCTCCCCTGCCAACAGATTGGCCGCATCCATCAGATCTTCGTCGATGGTGATACTACCCACGTAGTTCAGATTGGCTTCCGTGACTACCGCGCGGTGTATCTTGGATTTGAACATTTGCACCATCATAGGCTCTTACTTCATTTTGGCGGAGCAAATATAATAATATTCACCCCTCACCTGAATGCTTTATCACCACATTATCGATGAGCCGCACCTCTCCGACCCATGTGGCTACGCAGGCGACGATAAAGTCGCTTTCGGAGTAATCGCCGACCGAACGGAGGGTTTTGCCATCGACGATCCGGACGTACTCGGGCCGGAAGCCCGGCTCGCTGGAAAGGGATTGCAGCGCCCGTTTCTCCAGGTCTGCCAGCGGTTCGTGGCCCGCATTTTCGCGGATCATCTCCAATTGGCGGTAGATCAGCCCGGCGCGTAGCCTTTGCCCTTCCAAAAGGCGGACGTTGCGGGAACTCATCGCCAGGCCGTCTTTTTCCCGAATGGTCGGGCACATGACCAGACGCACTTTTAGCCCGGCCTGCCGGATCATTTCCCGCACGATAGCAACTTGTTGGAAATCCTTTTGGCCCATGTAGATCGCATCGGGCGACACGATCTGTAAAAGCCGGTGCACCACCTGGGCCACGCCCTTGAAATGGCCGGGGCGAAACTCCCCTTCCATGGCCTTGTCCAGGGGCCCGAACTCGAAGACCGGACCGGAATCCAGGCCGGAGGGATAGACCTCCTCCTCGGAGGGAAGGAAGACCGCGTCGCAGTGGGCTCGCTCGAGTTGAAAGAGGTCCTCGCCCTCGGTACGGGGGTATTTCGACAGGTCGCCCGCATCGTTAAACTGAGTGGGGTTGACAAAGATGCTGCATACTGTAAACCCCGCTTCTGCGTTTGATTGACGGACCAGGGAGAGATGGCCCTCGTGAAGCGCGCCCATAGTGGGAACGAACCCGATCGAGTTTCCAGCTGCCCTGTGCCGGTTGAGGTGCTTTTGTAAAGAGGAAGGTAGCTGGAATGCCCACATAGCCTGACAGGGTTTAGCCTCGCCCATAAATCGGGAAAAGTCGGTTTTTTTTTGTAAATTTGCAACCTTTAAAGGGGTGGTCCCATTCTATAATCAACAGATACTGTGTGAAGATATGAGCAAGAAGAAAGTTTTGATTGTAACGCAGGAAATGAATCCCTACACCGAGTCGACGGAAATATCGGAAATAGCGCGGAGATTGCCGCAATTTGCACAAGATAGTGGATTGGAGATCAGAGTACTCATGCCCCGTTTCGGGACCATCAACGAGCGCCGGCACCGCCTGCACGAGGTGGTCCGCCTCTCCGGGATGAATATCATCGTCGACGACGACGATTATCCGCTGATCATCAAAGTCGCTTCCCTTCCCGGGGCCAGAATGCAGGTCTATTTTCTCGACAACGAAGATTTTTTCAAACGGAAAGCCGTATTTGAAGATGAAGCCGGGCAGTCGTTTGACGACAACGCCGACCGCATGGTGTTCTTTTGCAAAGGCGTGCTCGAAACCGTTCGCAAATTCGGATGGCCGCCCGATATCGTCCATTGCCACGGCTGGATGACGAGCCTCATTCCCCTTTACCTCAAAACCGCCTACAAGAACGAGCCCTTGTTCCGCCACTCCAAGGTGATCTACTCCATTTATTCGGAGTCGATCGGGAAGGCGCTGGCCCCCAATTTTTTGGCCAAAGCGTCTATCAACAACCTCGATGCAGGACATTTGAGCCCTTATATGCACGGGGAGGAGATTTCCCTCGACTCCGGAGCCATCGCTCTTTCGGACGCCCTGGTCAAAGGCAGCGAAAGTCTTTCCGATTCCGTTACCCAGGAATTGGCCCAGACAGAAAAACCTGTCATGGCTTACAAAGAAGGCGACGATTACCTAAGCTCAATCCTAGAATTTTACCAAGCACTTCTCCAGGAGGAAGTGGAAGGTTGATATCCAAACCCTGAAAACTGGCCATTATCTCATGAAAATACTCCCTTTCAGCTGGGGGCTGTTCATCGCCCTTGGATTGTTTCTGGATTCCTGCACCCAACCCGGCCTCATCGGCTCCGACCTCCTGGAAGGAGATCAGATCGACGTTTCCTTCACCGACCAGGTTCACTTTATCACCTACCTCCAAACCACGGACTCTCTCAAGACCTATGGTTCAGAATCGGGTGAAAAATTGCTGGGTTTCCTTTGCGGTCAGTTTGCCGACCCGGTTTTCGGCCTTTCCACGGCGGTGATCAACGCCCAACTCCGCCTCGACGGCGGCGACCCGCCCGATTTCGAAGGCGCCGTGCTCGATTCGGTCGTCTTCGCCCTCCCCTACCGCAGCGAACGCGTGTACGGCGACACCACGGAAGGCTACAACCTCGAGGTGTACCTCCTGGACGAAGCCATGGACGATACGCTGACCTATTACTCCAACCGGAGCTTCACAGCTACCCAGCTCGTGGGCTCTGAGACCATTCACCCCAGTCCCAACGACAGCGTCGAGATCCTCATCCACGGCAACGACACCATGGGTACCCAGGTGCTCGTTCCCATGGCCCGTATCCGCATGGACGACTCGTTCGGACAGGCGCTCATCGCAGAAGATACCCTGGTGCTCGAATCGGATTCTTCCTTCATGGAAAAATACAAGGGCTTTCAGATCAGGACCAACGGCCAGAACAAAGGCATGCTCAGCTTCAACCTCAATTCGACCGCGGCAGGCCTTACCGTCTACTACCACGTCGATACGGTTTTCCACCAATACACCTTTACATTCACCTCGGGCAGTGCGCGGATGGTGACCTTCACCCAGGACTACACCGGCGCTCCGGTCGAGGCCTTTATCCAGGATTCCACCCTCTGCGACAGCCTGATCTTCATCCAGGGCATGGCAGGGCTGGGCATCGTCGTGGAGATTCCCGATACCAACCTGATCAAGGACCGGATCATCAACCGCGCCGAACTGGAACTGACGGTGATCACCCTTCCGGAAGACGGAGGCTTTGTCTTCGAACCCGTCCAGCAATTTATCATTTCCGAAATATTGGAAGACGGCAAGCTGGAGATCATACCCGATGTGGCCATAGGCCTCGCCAGGCAGGACCTGCCCAATATCTTCGGCGGGGATTTGGACGAAGAGGGGGTCCCGCAAACCTACCGTTTGAATTTATCCGCCTATTTTATAAATCTCAAAAACGGCGATGCGGGTAACCGCCTGCTCATCACTCCTCTTTACAGGACCGAGCTGGCCAACCGCAGCGTGCTGTGTGGCCCCAACCACCCCGATTTCCCTGCAAAAATCAAATTAAGCCTAACAGATTATTGAGCCATGTGTGGAATCATCGCTTACATCGGACCCCGGGAAGCCTATCCCATCTTGATTAAAGGCCTTCAACGACTCGAATACCGCGGCTACGACAGCGCCGGTGTCGCCATCTTCAACGGAGACTTGCACGTCTTCAAAAAGAAAGGAAAAGTCCAGGACCTGATCGATTTTGCCAAAACAAAAAATACCGAAGGAACCGTCGGCATGGGCCACACCCGCTGGGCTACCCACGGCAAACCCGACGATATCAACGCGCACCCCCATGCCTCCGGCGACCAACGCCTGACCTTGGTGCACAACGGGATCATCGAAAATTACATTTCGCTGAAAACCGCCCTGGAGAACAAAGGCCACACCTTTATCTCCGAAACCGATACGGAGGTCCTCATCCACCTGATCGAAGAGATCCAGCAAACCGAAAACCTACCCCTGGATGAAGCGGTGCGCCTGGCCCTCACGGAGGTGGTGGGCGCATACGCCATCGTCGTGATGGACCGCAACGACCCCAGTATGCTGGTGGGCGCCCGGAAAGGCAGCCCCCTGGTGCTCGGCATCGGGAAAGACGAGTTTTTCCTGGCCTCCGACGCCACACCCATCATTGAGCATACCAAACAGGTCGTTTACCTCAACGACGAAGAAATAGCCGTTATCACCCGCGACGGGCATTTCCAGATCAAAACCATCGGCAACGAGATCCAGAGCCCCTTCATCGAAGAGCTCAACATGGAGATCGAAATGCTCGAAAAAGGAGGATACGACTTTTTCATGCTCAAGGAGATCCACGAGCAATCGCGCACTTTGCAGGACTGCATGCGCGGCCGCCTGAACGCCGCGGAAGGCTGGGTCCGACTCGGCGGGATCGAGCAATACAACAACCGCATCTCACAGGCCGATCGCATCCTCATCGTCGCCTGCGGCACCTCCTGGCACGCCGGCCTGATCGCAGAATACCTTTTCGAAGACCTGGCCCGCATCCCCGTCGAGGTGGAATATGCCTCCGAATTCCGCTACCGCAACCCCATCATTCGCGAAAACGATGTGGTCATCGCCATCTCCCAATCGGGCGAAACGGCCGATACCCTGGCCGCCCTCGAACTGGCCAAAGAAAAAGGCGCCCTGATCTACGGCATCGTCAATGTCGTGGGCTCCTCCATCGCCCGGATGACCGACGCCGGCTCCTATATCCACGCAGGCCCCGAGATCGGGGTGGCTTCGACCAAGGCCTTTACCGGACAGGTGGCTCTGCTCACCCTCATGGCCCTCAGCCTGGCCTACAAGCGGGGCACGATCTCCAAGACTTACTACCAGCAGTTGATCAACGAGATGGAGAATATCCCGGCCAAGGTGGAAAAACTCCTGGCCAACTGCGCCCAATCCGTCGAGTATATCGCCGCCGAGTTCAAGGACGCCACCAACGCCCTCTACCTGGGAAGGGGCTACAATTTCCCCATCGCACTCGAAGGCGCGCTGAAGCTCAAGGAGATCTCCTATATCCACGCGGAGGGCTATCCCGCCGCCGAGATGAAACACGGCCCCATTGCCCTGATCGATGAAAATATGCCCGTGGTGGTCATCGCAACCAACAAGAGCGCTTACGAGAAAATCGCCAGCAATATCCAGGAGGTGAAGGCCCGCAAAGGCGTCGTCATCGCCGTGGTCACGGAGGGAGAGGAGGTCATTTCCAAAATGGCCGACTACATTATCGAGATACCCGAGACGGAAGAGCCCCTTACGCCGCTGCTGTCGGTCATCCCGCTGCAGCTCCTGTCTTACCACATTGCCCTCATGCGCAATTGCGACGTCGATCAACCCCGAAACCTGGCAAAATCCGTAACTGTAGAATAAAATCTATTACCTTTACGCCACTATAAAAAGGGCCGACTAAACTATGGATTACAATACCTCGCGGGATTTTCTGATCATTCCTGAATACGGACGGCACGTCCAGGGCATGATCCAACATGCTATTACCATTCAAAACCCGCAGGAAAAGCAGGCTTTTGTGGAAAAGGTCGTCAACCTGGTCGTTCAGATGAACGCCCAGAACAAGAACGTAGAGGACTACCGCGAAAAAGTCTGGAAACACATCTACAAGATCGCCCATTTTCAACTCGACGTGTTGCCTCCTTCAGGCCACATCCCTACCCCGGAAGAACTGATTAAAAAGCCGGAACGGGTGCCCTATCCTCAAAAGGCAATCCATTACCGGCACTACGGGTTCAATGTCCAGAGGCTGGTAGAAACCGCGCGGGCCATGGAAGACGGCCCGAAAAAAGAAGAATTCGCCTTCGTGATCGCCTCCTATATGAAACTGGCCTACCGGACCTGGAACAAGGAGCACTACGTGAGCGACGACGTCATCATTTCCGACCTGGAAGCCCTTTCCGAAGGCCAGCTCTCCGTGCGCGAAGACCTGGTGCTGGACCAGTTTGCCCAGCTCGACACCCGCCCCAAACAACCGCATGGCCATCACCAGCAACGCAGCGGCGGGAAGCAAAAGTACCAGGGCAAAGGCGGTGGCGGTGGCGGCGGCGGAAACGGCAGCGGCGGCGGCGGCGGATTCAAGCGCAACAACAAGCGCAACAAACGGAAGTAATCCGACTACTCCTCATCCCCACATACCATGAATCCTTCCACTTTTGAAGTTACCGGAGGGAAAACGCTCCAGGGCGCCATCCTTCCACAAGGCGCCAAAAACGAAGCGCTCCAGGTTATATCTGCCGTCCTGCTCACCCGGGAGGAAGTGCTCATCTCCAACATCCCCGATATCATCGACGTGTTTCGCCAGATCGAACTGCTCAAAGGTCTGGGCGTGGAAGTCGAACAGCGCGGACCCGGGGAGTTCTCTTTCCGTGCGGCCAATATCGACCTGGAATTTTTCCAATCCGACGAATTTCAGGAACACGCCCGCCGTATCCGCGGCTCCGTCATGCTGATCGGTCCACTCCTGGCCCGCTTCGGAAAAGCTTACCTTCCCAAACCGGGCGGCGACAAGATCGGGCGCAGGCGCCTCGACACCCATTTTCACGGCCTCGAAACCCTCGGAGGGCAATTCGTCTACGATGCCGACAACAACCAGTTTTTCATCGAAGCCAAACAGCTCACGGGGACCTATATCCTCATGGATGAAATATCCGTGACGGGCACCGCCAATGTCGTCATGGCCGCCGTGCTCGCAAAGGGGACCACCCGGATCTACAACGCCGCATGCGAGCCCTATGTGCAGCAATTGTGCCACATGCTCAACCGAATGGGCGCCAACATTTCCGGCATCGGCTCCAATTTGCTGACCATCGAAGGCGTCGAGGGGCTACTCAAGGGGACCACCCACCGTCTCCTCCCCGATATGATCGAGATCGGCAGCTTTATCGGAATGGCCGCCATGACCCAATCGGAGCTCACCATCCTCCAGGCCCGCCGGGATGAGCTCGGTTCCATCCCTTCCGTATTCGAAAAACTCGGCATCCAGATGGAATTCCGGGGAGACGACCTGTACATTCCCGCTCAGGATCAATACGAAATCCAGACCTTCATCGACGGATCCATCCTCACGATATACGACGCCCCCTGGCCGGGTTTCTCTCCCGACCTGATGAGCATCGTGCTCGTCATCGCCACGCAAGCGCGCGGCAGCGTGCTCGTCCACCAAAAGATGTTTGAAAGCCGCCTCTTTTTCGTCGATAAGCTCATCGACATGGGCGCCCAGATCATTCTTTGCGACCCCCACCGGGCCACCGTCATCGGCCTGGAAAGGAAGTACCCCCTGCGCGGCATCGAAATGACTTCCCCGGATATCCGCGCCGGCGTAGCCCTGCTCATCGCCGCCCTCTCCGCCAAAGGAACCAGCCTGATCCGCAATATCGACCAGATCGACCGCGGCTACGCTCATATCGACGAACGATTGCGCGCACTTGGAGCCGATATCAACCGCATCTAACTGAAAACTAAAAACTAGTAAATGGTCCTCTACAACGTCACCGTCAAGATCAATAATGATGTCCGCGAGGAGTGGCTTCAATGGATGCGAAAGGTCCATATCCCCCATGTGATGGCGACGGGGTCGTTTCTAAGCTACCGCATCAGCCGGCTGGTCAGCCTGGAGGATGCAGACGGGACCACTTATGCCTTCCAGTATCTTTGCCAGGATATGGCTACCTTACACCACTATCAGGTCTATCAATCCCCGGAACTGCAAAAAGAACACGCCGACCGCTACCGGGACCAGTTTGTCGCTTTCCGCACCGTGCTGGAGATTCTCGAAGAAGGAATTGGAAACCAGGTTAATTAATTCAAAACATACTATTATGAAAACTATCCTCTCATTTATCTCGCCTTTCGCCCTGGCGGCTATCGTCCTGATGTCGACGGGCTGTCCGGTGGGCATAGATTATCCACTTGGTTATCCCGGCACCGAAAAGATCGACAAAAAGTTGATTGGAACCTGGTACAACGATAAAGAAGACCACGAAATGAAGCGCCTCCGCATCGAGAAATGGGACAATTACTCCTACCGGATCGAGGTGCTGGAAGTGGGTTCCATGTACTCCGTCGAGGACCAGAGCTTCAGGGGCTGGATTACCAGCATAGGCGGAAAAACCTTTTTGTACGCCAAGCCCGACAGCAGTGAGGAATACTATCTTTACTGTTACGCCATGAACGGAAAGAAAAAGATGAGCTCCTGGGATGTGAGCCTCCTGGTCGGCGGAGTGGACGCGGTCACCTCCACCGAGGCTTTCCGGGGAGAAGTCAAAGGTTCCATGCTGATGGACGATTTCTTAACAGAGGAGACCGTTTGGATGAAAGAATAATCTCCCTATTTTTGCACCGAACTACTTTATCGCCCTAGTCGGCGAAAAACCAAAACCACCACACATGTTTTTTGAACTGAATGAAGAACAATTGGCGGTCCGGGAGGCTGCCCGGGATTTCGCACAAAACGAACTGAAACCCGGCGTGATCGACCGCGACCGCGAAATGCGTTTTCCCAAAGAGGAGGTGCGCAAAATGGGTGAGCTCGGATTTCTCGGAATGATGGTCTCCCCCGAATACGGCGGCAGCGGCATGGATACGATCTCCTATGTCCTCGCCATGGAGGAGATCTCCAAGATCGACGCCTCCTGCTCCGTCATCATGTCCGTCAATAACTCCCTCGTTTGCTGGGGCCTTCAGGCTTACGGCACGGAGGAGCAAAAACAAAAATACCTCCCCAAACTCGCAACCGGCGAGTGGATCGGGGCTTTCTGCCTTTCCGAACCCGAAGCAGGCAGCGACGCCACCAGCCAGCGTACCACTGCCGTGGACATGGGCGACTATTACCTTCTGAACGGGACCAAAAACTGGATCACCAACGGGGGTACCTCCAGTCTACATCTCGTCATGGCTCAAACCCATCCGGATAAAGGCCATAAAGGGATCAACGCCCTTATCGTGGAAACTTCCTGGCCGGGGGTCGTCATCGGGGGAAAAGAAGATAAGCTGGGTATCCGGGCATCCGACACCCATTCCATCATGTACACCGATGTAAAGGTGCCCAAGGAAAACCGGATCGGAGAAGACGGGTTCGGGTTCAAATTTGCTATGAAAACCCTCGAAGGAGGGCGCATCGGCATTGCTGCCCAGGCGCTCGGAATTGGCGCAGGCGCATACGAGCTTTCCGTGGCCTACTCCAAGGAACGCGAGGCTTTTGGCAAGCCGATCAGCCAGCACCAGGCCATCGCCTTCAAATTGGCCGACATGGCCACGGAGGTCGAAGCAGCCCGTCTCATGGTTTACCGCGCCGCCTGGATGAAGGACCAGGGAATGGATTACGGGCTCGCCAGCGCTATGGCCAAGGTTTTTGCCGCCGAAACGGCCATGAAGACCGCCGTCCAGGCCGTTCAGGTGCACGGCGGTTACGGCTATGTCAAAGAATACCACGTGGAGCGCCTCATGCGCGACGCCAAGATCACCGAGATATACGAAGGTACGTCCGAAGTACAACGCATCGTCATTTCCAGGGGAATCCTCAACGGGCAACTCTACCTGCCGTATATGCCTCCCTCGACGCAAACTTCCCATTGAGGGGGCGATTTAACATATGAGGGGCGCGTTTCAGATTGCCCGGCTTTTCGACATTCCGGTCCGCGTACACTGGTCTTTTTTCCTGTTGCCCCTTTTTATCGCCTGGTCTAATCAGCGACAAGGAAGCACCTGGAACGATACGGCCTGGTCTTTCCTCTTCCTGGCAGCTCTTTTTGTCTGCGTCGTGCTGCACGAATTTGGCCACATCCTCATGGCCAGGCGCTTTGGCGTAGGCACCAAAGACATCATCCTCTCCCCCATCGGCGGGATCGCGCGCTTGTATTCCCTGCCCGAAAAACCGGGCCAGGAGTTCCAGGTGGCCTTGGCAGGCCCGATGGTCAACGTGGTCATTGCAGCCCTGTTGGGACCTCTTGCCTGGTGGTTTTGGAAAGACGAATTATACGTCATCCTGGCGGCTTTCTTCGAGTCTCCCCAGGCAGGAGGAGAGCCCTCGGGCTCCTTTCTCGATTATTTTATCCCGGGTCTTTTTCTGCTCAATATCGCCCTGGCGGTATTTAACCTTCTTCCCGCTTTCCCCATGGATGGAGGAAGGATATTCCGGGCCCTCCTCTCTTACCGGTTTACGCGCCTCAAAGCGACCCGGATCGCCGCCAGGGTGGGTCAGGTAGTGGCCGTGCTGCTCACGGTGTACAGTTTTCAACAGGGAAGCTACCTGAGCTCCCTGATCGGGGTCTTCATATTTTTTATGGCCCAGATGGAATACCGGAACGTCAAAACCGACCACGCCCTGTCCACCTTGCTCGTGGGGGAGGTATTCGATCGGGGTTATTCCGGATTAACCCTTTCCGATACGCTGGAAAGGGCCCTGGCGCTTTCTTTGGAGAAGAGGGAACTGGATTTCCTGGTATTCCAGGAGGATGGAGATTGGGTGGGCGTGCTTACCAGCCAGCAGTTGGCGAGGGCTTCCAGGGAGCCGGCGCTGCGGTTGCGGCCCGTGAAGGAGTTCTACAAGCCGGTATGGGCAGGGCTCACGCCTACCGATACGCTGAAAGCCGCAATGGAAAGATTCTATTATACGGGGAGCCCTCTTTTGCCCGTATTCGAAGGAAAAGAGATTATCGGGACCGTCTCGTCGGAACGGCTGACCCAGGGCCTGAAAACCCTGTTCAGGAATAAAGCGGATGCCTGATCAGGGGAGCCCCAGCTTGGCTTTCACCAAGGGGGTCACATCGACCGATTCCTCCGCATACACGATAAAATTCAACGAGCTCACATCGAAGATGAATTGGAACGAATGCTCCGTACCCACCTCGTCGATGGCTTTTTGCAATTGATCCAGTATGGGGTCGTACAGCTTCTCCCGCTGGGCTCCGAGCCAGGCCGATATTTCCTGCTGGTACTTTTCGAGCTCCTGCTGGCCTTTCATCACTTCTTCTTCCCGCAGCTGCGCCTCCCTTGGCGGCACCGAGCCTTCGTTCACGTCTTTAACCAGGGCGGTGTATTTGTCTTGCAGGAGTTTAGCCCTCACCTGCCCCTCCACGTACAGGCTGTCGCGCATCCGCATCACGGCGGTGTCGGCCTGGGCTACCTGGGGCATTTGGCTCAGAAGAGCCAGTGAATTCAAATAGCCCATTTTTTGGGCGGAAAGGGGTGTCAGTGTCCATAGAAAAGCAGGGAGCATTGCTGCTGCCAATAACCATTTCCTCATAGCGTTTGTACGTTTCATTACCTGAATTTAACATAACCGAGCCTTAAACGAACAGGCCGGAAAAAAATTTCAGGCAAAAGTAGGACTCTTTTCCTTAAAAGTGGTAGCACTTTACGCCCCTGCCTTTCAAATTGGGCGAACGACCGCCGCTAATGTCCGCATCGGTCAGGTTGAAAGGCCAATGCAGGGCAAAATAAAAATCCACGCCCGACAAACGGCCGGGAATCAGGAATCCGGGGAAATGGTCCGTCCCGAGCACCAGGGGACCGACGCGGACAAAGGCGCCCACCCGGAGTTGTTCCATGTTGTAAAGCGTGATGGGAAGGCCGGCGGCAAGCCAGCGTTTTTCAAACCTGGGCGCGAGCATGATGGCGTTGCCCCGTTCGATTGCAGCGCCGGGGTGCGGAATTTGCTGCACCAGCGCGCCGTGTATCCAGAGGAAAGGGAAGAATCCAAATTCTCCCTGAATGCTGATTGCCGAAGGCATCCATAAGGTATATTCATTTCCCACAAAAGAAGCCGCGCTGTCGCCCAGGGTATGTTGACTGAACAAGCGGACCATCTGATCGAGGTCCTCCGGAGAATCTATGAAGTCGAAATCCCCATTGGGCAGCACCACCGGTTTGGAGGAAACCGCATGGTGTTTGACTACCTGCTCTCCGCTAAAACGGATGGCGCCGATATCCAGCAGGGACACCCCGACTTTGTACTGGTGGGGATCAAACGCGCCGTCGAAGGTCCATTCTGCGCCCAGATCGGCGCTGAAGCCCGAACCGTTCCGGACGAGTTGGAAAGGCGGAGCGCCGAGGTTGCTGCGGGTGTAGGAATAGCTGAGGTCCATTTTTTCAGCGGCGATCGTATCTCCGGTTATTTTGGTGTAAGCATCCAGGTCGGTGTTGTTTTGGAAATAAAATCCTTCGTAACCCATGAGGTATTTGGCGGTTAGCCCCAGGTGAAATTTCCCGTATCCCGTTTGCCACTGGCGGCCGTAATGAAGCCCGATCTCCGACCAGGCCACCATGCCCATCTCCCAGCGATGCATGGGAAAGGGTTCGAGATCGGGCCGCCGGTCGTAGCGGATATAGCTGAGGTTATTGGGCAAACGCTGTCCGCCCATGGCAAAGCGCCCCTGAACGATCCAGCCCAGGGAATGCCCGCCTTTCAGCCGGAAAAGGGCCGAAGGGCCCGTAATCGTCGCAGAACTATATAAGTATCTTTTTCGGGCGTCGTCCGCAAATTCGAAAACCACGTCGCCGGGAAAGGCCTGGGGTTCCAGGTCGTAATCCCTGGCTTCCACAAAATCGAGATTCCCGATTTTCAGGCCCAGCCCGAAAAGGGAGCTCTTTCGCAACCAGGCGTAATTGGTTTCCAGGAAAAAATGCCCCGATAACAGATTCACATCCACCTGATAGTCAAACCCCGCCCCGGAAGCCGGGTTGAGGGCCAGCCCGTTTACACCCGCATATGTTCCAAGTCTCAATCCCCATTGTTCCTGAGCATTCATGCCCTCGCATAGCAGCAAGCCAATGGCTACTGCAAGCCAACTTTTCATTCTCATAACTCTCTGATTTATATAACATTACCTACATAGCAATAAAATCGCAACACACAAATAAATTTAAGTGCGGACCCCGCACTAAATTTATATATTTCTTAATATGTAAGGTGGTCAGTGGGGCAGAGTGTTCAGTAAAAAATGGACCTTAGGCAAAAAGATGATCGCAGCGATCAATAGGGAGCTTAGGGAAGCCGCCAGCACCGCGCCGGCCGCGCAGTCTTTGGCGTATTTTGCCAGCAGATGGTATTCGGGTGAAACCAGGTCCACCAGACGTTCCAACGCCGTATTGAATATTTCAGCGGTCCATACCATCCCGATCGACACCAGGAGCAAACACCATTCCGTCAGGGAAACAGAACACAAAAAACCTGCCAGGATCACGGCTACCGTCGCAGCTGCGTGTATCCGGGCGTTTCCCTGGGTGCGGATGACATGAACAATACCCTTCCCTGCAAACACAAAGCTACGCAACCGGGCCTTGATCTCGTTGTTCATCTTGTGAAAAATTAAATATTTTCCCGCTAAATCTTTCCCGCTAATACACAACTCCATTTTTGCTCCTCCACCCTTCCATCCGGATGCACCTGCTGCACCCAAATGACATAGATCCCCATCCGCGCTTTGCCGCCGTTCAGGTCGTCGCCATCCCAGCGGTAGGCGCCGGAGCTGCCCAACAGCTGATTTTGAGCAATCTCCCGGACCAGCCGCCCGAAGGCGTCGAAGATCCGGATCGAAGCGGTCCAGCCTTCTTCTTCGAGCTCGTATTGCAGCAAGAGAAAGTCTTCCTCCCCATCGCCGTCGGGGGAAAAAGTTTTGTAGGGCAGGAAAAAGCCTCCGCCCGATTCCAGCTCAAAATATTGGGAGTTTGCCGCCGTCGGGGTGGCGTAACCCACTTGCTGTGCGGCAGAATGCCAGTTCGCCGCCAGGCCGCCGTCGGTTTCGGGGTCGATGCGTTCGAGGGAAACCCCGCGCGTTTCGTGCAACAGCACATGGTGCATGTCCGGAGAGTAGTCCACCTCGTCGATGATCAGGGCCTGTCCGGGTTGGGCTTCCACGTAAAGGGTCACATTCCCGCCCCCGTCGGGCAGGGTGGGTAGATCGTTTTGCTGGATCCATGGATCGCGGGCGCTGGGGTACTTTCCCAACAGGTCGGAGGGGAACTCGCAAAACACCAGGTATTCGCCCGGGTAAAGGAGGCGGTCATCGGCCACGGGCGCGATCGAATCGCTGCTACCCTGAATGTTTCCCAGGATGAGGTCGCCCACGTTGAGCACTTTTCCGCTCCGGTTGTAAATTTCGATAAATTCCTCTCCCCGCTCAAGGGCTGGTAGAGGATCTCGTTGACGATCAGGTCGCCCGCTTCGATAAGTTCGGGAAGTCCGAACGTCAATCGCAGGGTGGTATCGATCGGATTGCCCGCGCAATCGCTCAGCCCGGAGGAAAAACTCAAGGTATAAGCCGCACCTGACCCGAGCGGAGGCGCCCATTCCAGGCGGACTTTCCTCGGGTCGACGACATCCGGCAATGCGGCGCTGACTGCGATGCCGGGCGAGATATGGAAGTTGAGTGCCAGCCCCGCCTCACCCAGGTCCAGAGCTTCGGAAAAAGTGACTACTCCGGTATTGGGAGAGTCCGGATAAATCAGGAGCGGGATGGGGCCCTCCTCGTCCTGCACCGGCGCCCAGATCGAATTGACCGTGCCGGGGGTTCCGCCCAGCAGGTTTTCGCTTGCCCGCCAGTTTCCGCCTGCTTCGCAGGGAGAAAGCGGGTTGATGAGTTCCAGCGACCAGCCCCCGTCGTCCTTGTCGCTTTCACCGTACCAGTCCAGGCTGTATGCTACCTGATCGATCCGCTGTCCATTGGCGTCTTCGAGCAAAAGGAGGTCGCCTCCGTTATTCAGTCCGGGAAAACCCTCCAGCGCTAATACCTCGCCGTAGGGCGCCAACGGAGCCTCCCCTGCTTCGTCGCAAAGCAACAGGTATTGGCCCGGCTGCAGCAAATAGGAGGGAAATACGGCCGGGGTTCCTCCGTCCGAAAGGGTCCAGCCTTCCAACTGGAGGGGCTTGGCGCTCCGGTTGTAGATCTCCAGGAACTCGAATTCGGGCAGGGCAATGGGCGGGGAGGGATCGGCCATGATTTCATTGAAAAGGACGTCGAAGCGGTTGGCGACCTCCACCTTGATCCAGGTAAATTCGGCGGTTTGCAGGGTGCTTTCGTTCCCTGCCAGGTCGGCAATGCCCTGGACTTCGAGGGTGTAAACGAAAAGCGATTGAAGGGGCTGGGCCAGTTGAAGCAGCACCTGCTCCGGAGCCCCTGCGTCCCAATTAGCCGATGAGGGCTCGCCTATTCCGTCTGAGACGAAATAATTGCCGGTTTCTTTTGCCGAGTTCTCCTCCAGGGGTTCGTCAAATGTCAGCGCGAGCAGGTTGGAATCCTGGGCGATGGCTTCCAGCAGGATCGGCGGGTCCTGGTCGGTGTAGAGCGGATTCACATATACGTCGTCGAAATAAAAATCGTCGTTTCGGGTGCTGGTGTACACGCAAACCAGCCCTACAAACTGCCCGTCCGGGTACGTCAGATCGGAAACGCTGCCCTGGGCCTGGAGGTCGCTGCCGCCGGTATAATCGGCGTACATCGACCAGAGCCCCGCAACGCTGCGTTCCACGCGTATGCGCGCGACGGCGGGCTGGGCGCCCAGCGCCCCGGGGGTTCCGGAGATCAGCAATTCGGAGGTATTGCCGTCCTGGCGAAATAATTCCAGTGCGTCGTCCGCTCCGCTGATCCCTCCGATCCGGAGATAATAGCCAAACTGGCCTGCGGTAAGGTCGGGGTTCGAGGCCAGGAGATAGATATAGGCCAGGTTGCTGGACGAGGGGGCGAAATCCAGCCGGACATACCACTCCCAGACCGTCAGCGAATCGGCGGAGACCGGCGCGGGCAGGTAGAGGTAAGAGATATTATTCGGGAGGGGGTTGGCGTCCAGCAGGCGAAGCTCCCCGTTCTCCACGGTAAAAACTCCTGTTTGACCCAGCCAGGAAGGGTCCTCGCTCAGGTTTCCATCGGAGAAATCGTCTTGCAGTTGCCCTTTCATTGAAAATGCCCCCAGTGCCAGCAACCCAAAAAAAAGCCATTTTTTCATATGAAAAGGATTATACTTCGTCCAATAGAAAGCCGTTAAAAATAGCAATAAATTGGAAATGACATTATCTTTGGGCGGGCCCGAAAAGGCTTTTTTCGAGGGCGCTTTAATCCAAAAAATTAATATAGAAAATGAAAGTTGCTGTGGTTGGCGTAACCGGCTTGGTGGGCGGCGTCATGTGCGAGGTCCTCGAAGCCCGGAATTTTCCCGTTACCGAATTCCTGCCCGCCGCTTCGGAGCGGTCTATTGGAAAAGAGGTCATTTTCCGGGAGGAAAAATACCCGGTGGTGGGCTTGGAAACCGCCGTGGCGGCCAGGCCGGATATCGCCCTGTTCTCCGCCGGCGCTTCCGTCAGCAGGGAGTGGGGGCCCCGCTTTGCGGCCGTGGGCACGCGGGTGATCGATAATTCCTCCGCATGGCGGATGGACCCTTCGATCAAACTCGTGGTGCCGGAGGTCAACGCCCATGTGCTGGAGCGCGAAGACCTCATCATCGCAAACCCCAACTGCTCCACGATCCAGATGGTCGTAGCCCTGGCGCCCCTGCATCGGCGGTACACCATCAGGCGCCTGGTCATTTCGACCTACCAGTCGATCACCGGCACGGGCATGCGGGCCGTCAAGCAATACAGCCTGGAGAAAAAAGGCTATATCCCAGCCGAGGAGGAGATGGCCTATAAATATCAGATTTTTGAGAACTGTATCCCGCATTGCGACATATTCCTGGAAAACGATTACACCAAGGAGGAGATGAAGCTCGTTCACGAAACCCGCAAGATCATGGGCGCTCCGGAGATCCGGATCACGTCGACGGCCGTGCGGGTCCCGGTGCTGGGCGGCCACTCCGAGTCGGTCAATATCGAATTTGAAAAGGATTTCGAGGTCGCGGATGTAAAACGCCTGCTGGGCGAGTCGCCCGGGCTGATCGTGCTCGACGATCCGGCGACGTTTCAGTACCCCATGCCCCTCTTGTCAAAAAACCGGGACGAGGTGTTCGTGGGGCGCATCCGGAGGGACGAATCGGCCGACCGGGCGCTAAACATCTGGGTCGTTTCGGATAACCTGCGCAAGGGCGCCGCCACCAATGCGGTGCAAATTGCGGAAGTGCTGCAAAGCAAAGGTTTTATATAAAAATTGGTAGGTTTTCGCCAATTTCTTATTTTTAACATCTACAAAGGAATTTAACCTGTACCGACGCTATTTTACACGAACTACTACGAACTGACATTCACGCTAAAGCAATCGCAAAATGAAGACCAAGCTTGTACTTTGGGGAACCGACGCAAAAGACGAACGCGTACTGATAGCCATGGAACTCCGCCCTGAACTCAATCAGGTCGGCACGTGGTTATTCCCGGAAGAAATCGCTACCGACGAATTTTCCCAGAAATTATTTGACGAATGGAGGGAATCCAAAGAGGTCCCTTTCCCCGAAGGCTTTACTTACCGGGAACAGGAATTGACCATGACGGAAGGCCTGCTCCCCGCAGATATAAAGGTCGAAAGAGGAGATATCGTCCAGCGCGCCCAGGCAGAATGGCACTTTATCGTCCTTTCCTCCAAGTTGAAAGAATCCTACCACTCCGAACTCGAAGACCTCAAGGAAAGGGTGGAACACCTCGAAGACTTCGACGACAGCGTCTGGAATAACCTCAAAAATTTCTGGGACAAGGTCCAGAACCAGGTACGCGAGCGCAACCTCTTCCGCGATCATATCGAGAACCTTCGGGAAAACACCAACCACCTGTTCGACCGCCTCAAGGAGCTTCGCAAAAAAATGGACGACGAATTTTCCAAGCGCTCGAAAGAAACCATGCAGAAATTCATGGGCACGCTGGAAGAGGTCGAACAAAAAGCCAAGGAAGGCCTCCGCCTCCAATCCGCTTTCGACGAACTCAAGCGCATCCAGCGCGAATACCGCGACGCCCAAATGACCCGCGACCACCGCTCCAAAGTTTGGGACCGGCTCGACGGCGCCTTCAAGGCCATCAAGGAAAAACGTTTCGGGAGCGAATCTTCTTCCTCCTCCGAAGACTCTCCCTTCATGCGCATCAAACGCCGCTACGACGGACTGATGGAAGCCATCCAAAAAATGGAGCGCTCCATCCAGCGCGACCGCGACGACCTCGATTTTCAACATAAAAAGATCGAAACCACCGACGGCCAGCTCGAAGCCCAGATCCGCCAGGCCAAGATCACCATGATCGACGAGCGGATCCGCTCCAAAGAAGAAAAGCTGAACGAAATGGCCCATACCCGCACCGAACTGGAGGCCAGAATGGAGCAAATGCGGCAGCGGGAAGCCAAACAGGCCGAACGGGACCGCCTGGAAGTGGCAAAAGAACACGCCAAGGAAAAGATCGCCGAGCAGATAAAACACCAGGCCGCCGCCATGGAGGAGATCGCCGACAAGCTCGAAAAAGCAGCCGAAACCATCGCCCCCGAAAAGGAAAAACCCGCTCCCAAGGAAAAAGAAAAGAAACCCCGTAAAAAAGGCGGCCTGATTGAAGCCATTACCGAAAAAGTCGAAGAAGCCATCGAGGATGTGGTCGACACCACAAAAGCCGTCGCCGAAGTCCTCGGCGACAAAATCGAGGACGCCGTCGAAGACCTCAAGGAAAAATTAAACCCCGAAACAGAGGAAAAAGTAGAAGAGAAAGTAGAGAAGGAGGAAAAGGGAGAAGAAGAAAAGAAAGAATAACCTTACTTCTTCCGGTCCGTTACATACATCACCAGTTCTTCCAGGGCATGCCGCACCGGCCCCTCGGGAAATTTATACAGCTCGACAAAAGCCTCTTGCCGGAAAGCCAGCATTTTTTCCCTGGCATAGTCCATCCCGCCGCTGGCCCTCACAAAATCTATGACCTCCCGGACTTTGTCGTCCCGGTCGTGATAGCGGCGGATCAGCCCGAGAATATGCTTCTTGTCCGAAGGCTTGGCCTGCTGAAGGGCGTAGATCAGCGGCAGGGTGAGTTTTTTCTCTTTGATATCGATGCCCAGCGGCTTCCCCACGTCGTCGGTGCCCAGATCGAACAGGTCGTCGCGGATCTGGAAGGACATGCCGATCTTCTCCCCGAATACCCACATCCTGCGGATGATCTCCTCTTCCTTCGTAACGGATGCGGCGCCGGCCGCACAGGCTGCGGCGATGAGCGAAGCGGTTTTTCCGCGAATGATATCGTAGTAAACGCCCTCCTCGATGTCCAGGCGGCGCGCCTTTTCCATTTGCAGCAATTCGCCCTCGCTCATATCTTTCACTGCGGTCGATACGATCTCCAGGAGCTTGAACTCGTGGTTGGTCAGGGCGAGCAGGAGGCCCTGCGACAGGAGGTAATCACCCACCAGGACGGCGATCTTGTTTTTCCAAAGGGCGTTGATCGAAAAAAAGCCCCTGCGCTCGAAACTGTCGTCCACCACGTCGTCGTGCACCAGGGTAGCCGTGTGCAGGAGCTCCACCAGGGAAGCGGCGTTGTAGCTCGCAGGCGTGACCTCCCCGCTCAGCCGGGCGCTGAGGAAGACGAACATGGGGCGCATCTGCTTTCCCTTTCGCCGCACGATGTAATAAGTGATCTTGTCGAGCAGGGGAACCTTGCTCCGGGTTGCCGCCCGAAAATGCCGCTCGAACTCTTTCAGCTCTTTTTCAATCGGCCCCTTGATCGCGTCTATGCCTTTGGTCATAAATCCTGATTATGTTCCCCGCTGGTCCATACCGGCGAAAGATACGAGAATTTCCAGGAGCCCTCGTACCTTTGCACAAAGCTAATTTCCAATGAAAAGTTTGCCCTTTCGACTGGTAAAAGACAGGTTGCTGGAATCTCCCGCCGGAAGGCCTTTTTCCCTCGACCTATATACCCCTTCGGAGCCTGCCTCTTGCCCCCTGATCATTTTCGCCCATGGGTTCAAAGGGTTTAAAGACTGGGGCCAGTGGCACCTGATCGCCGAAGCCTTTGCCATGAAAGGCTTCGCCTTCCTGAAATTCAATTTCTCTCACAACGGCGTCACCCCCGAAAATCCGCAGGAATTTGCCGACCTGGAGGCGTTTGGGAACAATAATTTCAGCAAGGAATTGCAGGATCTGGAAGCCCTGATGTCGGCCCTCCACGATGCCCCCGACTGGCTCCCCGCCTCCGTCGACCTGAGCCGCATCGCGCTGATCGGGCACAGCCGGGGCGGCGCGCTGGCTATCCTGTTCGCGGCCGCCGAAAAAAGGATCAAGGCCCTCGTCACCTGGGCCGCCGTGTCGGGTGTTCGTTTTCTCGAGAAAAGGGTTCCCTGGCTGGAGCAGTGGAAGCAAACCGGGGTCATCTTCATCCCAAACGCCAGGACCAACCAGGAGATGCCCCTGTACTACCAGCTTTTCGAGGATTATCAGCAGCACGGAGCGCGCTACAAAACGGAATCGCAATTGCCCCATGTGCATTGCCCCATGCTCGTCGTGCACGGCACTGCCGACCCCGGCGTGCCTGCCACCCACGCTGAGCAGCTAATCTCCTGGAAACCCGAGGCCCAACTGGCCCTCATCGAAGGCGCAGACCACGTTTTTGGCGGAGGACATCCCTTTGAAGGGGATAAGCTCCCGCTGCATTCTGAGGAATTGGTGAGCTTTACGGTGGCGTTTTTGGGCAAAAAATAAGCCCGGCATTTCTGGGTAGGAGCCGGGCTAATAGAATCAGAGAGAGCGAAAGACAATCTTTATTTCGGTTTTGAAACAAGCGGGGAATTTGAGGTTTTAAAATCCCCCACAACAGCCGGCGAAAACCGGCTGTGTGGAGAACTACGCTTGCTGGTCTTTTTTGGGGTTAACTCAGCTACAGTGGAAACATTGGATTAGCATCTGTGCCAATTACGTAGGTATAGAGGACACAGCCAGCGTAATTCCACACCCCGGCAAAAAATTTTTCTTTACCAACCCGGAGTAAAATTCAAACCGAAAACTCCCCGCGTCTTTTTCAGCAGCGGAATGGCGTAATAAGGCTCCAGAATGAGCGCCCCGAAGAGGTTGATCCGTAGCGAAGCCCCCGCGCTAAACAAGGGCGAAGCGGATTCCGAAAACCATTCTTTGGTCTCCGGATTCCGGATCTCGGAATCGAAATCCCAGGCAAATCCGCCATCCATAAAAAGCGTAAACTCCGAGAAAAACAGCCGCGAACGGATCAGGGAGACGCGCTCAGGTCCCGTAAAAGGCAGCCGGATCTCCGCGCCGGCCAGCAACATCTTGGAGCCAAGCAGGATATCGAAATCCTTTTTGTTCTCCTGAAGGATTTCCATGCTGGCATTGGAGAAATACCCCCTCACGTTCCAGGGATAGCCCAAATATTGCTGCACGAAATCCTCGGCGTTTTCGCCGTAGTAGCCCTGGTGGGTGGCGCGCAGGGCAAAGGTCACAGGCCGCACGTGGAAGTAGCGGCGATAGTCGGCCGTGAAAGACCACAGGTTGATATCGCCGATGAATTCCCGGCTGCCGAAGCCGTTGTAATATTTCCCGACGGCCAACCGGTAGCGGTAGCCTTTCAGGGGAGAAGCCACCCCGAAAAAGGAGTTGTCGCCCACCAGCGCTGTGTAGGCAGATGCGATCTGTCCTTTCAGGATGGGCAGGTTGGTGGTGGCGAGGTCGATTTTCTCCCGTTCCTGCAACAGCAGCTGCCCGAAGGCATCGACAAAGGAGTGGATCTGGTGCAATCTGCTGTAGTAGAAAGAATAATTGGCGCCCCCCTCCAAACGCAGCACGGTGGAAAACGGGAATTGGGCAAAGGCCCCGACCTGGTCCTCAAAATTGCGCAATTCGGCCCGCTGGAAATGGAAGACCGGGATTTTGAACCCGTTGTCCACCAAAGTATCGATACCCTGGTATAGGTCGCCCGTGCCGTAATAGTAGGGGAAGTGGGAATAGCTCAGGCCCCACCCGATGCGGTTTTTCTGGTTGAGATAGGCCACCGAGCCCGCCACGTCGATCAGTTGCCCGTTGAGGCTCAGGCTGGTGAACACCTGGTGGTCGCCGAGGATATCGCTGAAATACAGGTTGACAGCCCCCGCGGCGCCGGACATGGGTCCGAAGGAAGACCCTACTCCAAAGCCCGCGCCACCGCTGGCGAAGTCGAGGCGGAACTTGGGCCGGTATTTATCTTCGGTAAAAGTCAGCGAATCGACGCTCGACAGGGTATCCAGCAAATCGAGCTGGGCGTCGACGATCCGGGTGGCCTTTCGATTGAAATAAGGCAATTGTGCGGCAGTCTGGTCGACGGCCTGGGGATCGACTTCCAGGTCCAGAAAATCTTCCGGTTTGGCGCTGTAGATGCGGTAGTCGCCTCCGTAATAGTGGGTGTACAGGAAGCGGTTGCGCTTTTCCGAGCGGCTGGCAGTGATGGCCGGAGCATAGGGCGTGATCCCGCTGGCGCCGGTCAGCATGTCGCTAAGCTGGAAAACTTTCCCGCTTTGAAATTCATACCGGTATATGTTCCGGAAGCCGTCGCGGTTGGATAAGAAGATCAGGTTGCCGTCCACGTCGAAGATCGGGTTGAGGTTGTCGGCGCCGGGGAAAATGTCGATATCCCTGGAGACGCCTTCTGCGACATTCAACACGGCCAGGTTGAAGGTCCATTTGCCGTCCGTGCGGCCCCGTTGACGGCTCAGGCGGTCAGTGGCATAGGCGATGAGGCTGCCGTCGTCCGACCAGGCAGGGATCATTTCTGCGTAGTCGTCGTTGGTGAGGCGCTGTACTTTTTTATTGCGAAGATTGACCTGATACAGGTCGGTCTGGCCGTTCACCAGGCCGGATACCACGAGGGTTTTGCCGTCGGGCGACCAGGCCGGGTTTTGGAAAGCGGGCGCCCCTTCGAGGAAAAATTCGTCGACGGTTTTACCCGTAAAGGCGTCCTTGATGATGAGGATATTGTCGCCTTTGCTAACCCCGGTAAACGCAAATTGCTTGCTGTCGGGCGACCATGCGCCCGCCGACTCGATATAGTCGTACTCGTCGATATGTCCGTCGCGGGCCGTGCTGGCCACCTGGCGGATAATATCCCCATTGGCGGCGTTGGCCAGGAACAGGTCGGTGGTGAATAGATTTTTCTCCGAGAGGAAAATGACGTATTTCCCGTCCGGGCTCAGCACCGGCGCGATGTTGAGCCGGCCGGCATTCTCTTTCGAGATCAGGCTCCGGCCCGGGGGATCTTCTCTGCGTTCGCCGATCTGGTCGCCGTAGTGTTTTTTCAGGGAGGAGACCCAAAGTTCGGATAGTTCCTTGCTTTTGATCTGAAACAATCTCTGGCAGGCCTCTTCGAATCCGTATTGAGCCGTCGTCATGAACAGGGGTTCGATGACCTCATCGCCGTACAAACCGGTGACGAAGGCCCAGAACACCTGCCCCCAGCGGTAGGGGAAGTACAGGTCCATTTTGTCCAGATCCTTGAGGGTCGGGACATCGTCGTTCAGCACCGCATCGCGCATCCACATCGAAGTATGTGCGTCATTCCGGCCGATGGACATATATTCAGCCAGGCCCTCTACCATCCAGAGCGGCAGGTTGCCCAGGCTCTCCAGGCTGGTGGAGTCGCCGTTCAGAATGAGGTTGTATTGGAAGGCGTGCACCAGTTCGTGGCCCAGCACGTGGTGGGTTTGTTGTTTGGAGAGGGTCAGCGGCAAGACGACCCGGTTTTTGAAGGCCTCGGTGACGCCTCCTGTCCCTACCCCGATCGAGCCGCTGATGGTGTTGGTTTGTTGAAAATCGGCGTGGTCGGAGTACAGGATGATGGGGTTTCTGGTCATAAACGTATCGGCAAAAACGCCCTGGTGCATGAGGTACCATTGTTCGGCCCAGGTGGTAAATTCCTTCACGGTTTCCTCCCCTTCCAGGTAGTGATACACTTCGAAGGTGGGTGATTCATACACGCGGAAATCAAATTTTTCGTAGCGGGGTTTGTTCCTCCCGAAGTATTGGGCGGAAGCGGCATTCCAGGAAAAAAGGAATACCAGGGCTGCAATCAGGATTTTTGGAAATGTCATGGCAATTGGTTTTATGGAAATACACCTATACAACAAAGAAAGACAGGCAATTACCTAGACAAGGGGAGAGAAAATGCTGTTAAACTTATCTTAAGTCTTTTAGTGACCGGGTGACTGAGTCACCCGGTCACTCGTTTCGGTCCGTTTTTCGGTGAAAAACCCAATAAACATTGGTAAATTGGCGCGAATAAGACAAACTATCCCTCACCGGGTGACTAAGTCACCCGGTGAGGGCGGAATTTTTAATTTTATGATAACCAATTACTTATAACTTTCTTAGTGACCGGGTGACTCAGTCACCCGGTCACTAAGGGTTTTCTTCTCCCATTAAGATGTAAGATGTACGACCATGCCCCGAATACCCACCCCACTCCTGCCACTCCTGCTATTTTCCTTTCTTCAAACCCTCCACGCCCAACAAGCTATGCCCCTGACTACGCCTTTTGAAAAAAACGAAAATACCTCCGCCACCTATTGGGAGGCCATCGATTATTACCGCCTTTTGGCAAGCCTCTACCGGGAGCTCAAAGTGGAAGAATGGGGCAGCACCGACGCCGGACTGCCGCTGCACGTGGCCATCCTGTCGCTCGACGGGGATTTCGACCCCGAATCGATCCGGAAAAAGGGGAAGCGCATTTTACTCATCAACAACGCCATCCACCCGGGCGAGCCCGACGGGGTGGACGCCACCATGATGCTGTATCGCGACCTGCTGCAGGACCCGGACAAGAAAAAGCTGCTGGAGCACGTGGTCGTCGTGGCTATTCCTTTTTACAACGTCGGCGGGGGGCTGAACCGCAACTCCACCACCCGCGTCAACCAGAACGGACCGGAGGCTTATGGGTTTCGGGGCAACTCCCGCAACCTCGACCTCAACCGCGATTTCGCCAAATGCGACTCCCGCGAAGCCCAGACCTTCAACCATATTTTTACCCACTGGTATCCCGATTTCTTCGTCGACAACCATACTTCCAACGGGGCGGACTATCCATACACCATGACCCTGCTGCCGACCCAAAAGGACAAACTCGAACCCCTCCTGGGCCATTATCTGGAACACGACCTCCTCCCGGAGCTTTACCAAAAAATGGAGAAAAAAGGCTGGGAGATGATCCCCTATGTGAATACGGACGGACCGCCCGACAAGGGCATCTACGGCTTCAGCGACACTCCGCGCTTCTCGACCGGCTATGCGGCACTTTACGACTGCATCGGGTTCATGCCCGAGACCCACATGCTCAAACCCTTCGCCGACCGCGTGCGTAGCACCTATGCTTTTATGGAAACCCTGATCCGGATCATCGACCGCGACCACTCGAAACTCGGCCGCATGGTCGAAAAAGCCAGGGCCAATACCCGCCTCCAAACCTCCTTCGACCTGGACTGGGATTATGACCTCAGCCGGACCGACTCCCTGCTCTTTAAAGGCTACACGGCAAAGATAAGGACCGCGGGCGAGGACCCTATGAAGGCCATTACCTGCACTCCCAGGTGGAGGTGGAGAAAAAGACCGAAACCAGGCTGCTGCGAAAGGGGGACTACGTGGCGTATACCAACCAGCCCGGGAAGCGCTTCCTGCTATCCGTTCTGGAGCCCCAGGCGCCGGATTCCTATTTTTGCTGGAATTTTTTCGACTCCTGCCTGAATCAGAAGGAGTATTTCTCCGACTACGTGTTTGAAGACCTGGCCGCTGAATTCCTCCAGGCAAACCCTCAAGTGAAGGAGGCCCTGGAGGAGCGAAAAAAAGCCGACCCCGAATTCGCCGCCTCGGCAAGAGAGCAGTTGGACTTTGTGTACCAGCGCTCCCCCTGGCACGAGCCGACACATAATCTCTATCCTGTATTCAGGATACCTGAGCCTGCCGAGCTTCCCCTCGAACCGCTCAGGGAGGAGTAAGCTTGAGCCAAAAATACCCGAACCCACCGATCGTGAGGAGATAGGCCTTATCCGCAATTCCCGGGAAAGCATTTCCTCCGAACAGTTCCGTTGTGCTCCATCCGGCATAGGAAGCGAGGTCCAGTTCGACCACTTCGGGCTTGTCGGAGAGGTTGACGACGGAGAGGATATGCTCGTCCCGATAGGAGCGGATATAGGCCAGGATACTGTGGTTGGCAGGTTCCAGCATGGCCATGCTGCCTCGGGCGAAGGCCTTGTGCTGCTTGTAGAGCGAAATGATCTTTTGGGTCCATTTGAGGATGGAACGAGGTTTGTTTTCCTTGACCTCGACATTGACCGACTCGTAATGAAACTCCGGGTCGATGATCACCGGAAGGTAGATCTCCTGCGGGTTGGCAGTTGAAAAACCGGCGTTGAGGCCGGAGTTCCACTGCATGGGGGTCCGCACCCCGTTTCGGTCGTCGAGGTGGTAATTGTCGCCCATGCCGATCTCATCGCCATAGTATAAAACGGGGGTACCCGGCATGGAGAAAAGGAGCACATTCATGAGCTCTGTTTTCCGCCTGCTGCCTTCCATCAGGCAGGCCAGGCGGCGGCGAATGCCCAGGTTGATCCGGGCACGCGGATCGGGGGAGTATTCCTCCCACATATATTGCCGGTTTATATCCGTTACCATTTCGAGGGTCAGCTCATCGTGGTTTCGAAGGAAAGTGGCCCACTGGCAGTTTTCGGGAATCTCCGGAGTGCGGGCAAGTATGTTTACGATATCATCCCGGTTGTGGCGTCGCAGGGCCATGTAGAGGCGCGGCATGAGGGGGAAATGAAAATTCATGTGGCATTCGTCGTCGTTGCCGAAATAGGCGGCGGCGTCCTCCGGCCACATATTGGCCTCGGCAAGAAAGAGGACCTCGCCCTTGTATTTCTCATCGACGTGCTTTCTTACCTTTTTGAGGAATTCGTGCGTTTCCGGTACGTTTTCGCAGGAAGTGCCTTCCCTTTCGAACAGGTAGGGGATGGCATCAAGCCGGAATCCGTCGACGCCGAATTGGGCCCAGTAATCAAGTACTTCGAAGATCTCCTGTTGCACCTCGGGGTTGTCGAAGTTGAGGTCGGGTTGATGGTGGAAAAAGCGATGCCAGTAGTATTGCCCCACTTCGGGATCCCAGCTCCAGTTTGAGCTCTCATAGTCCTGGAAAATGATGCGCACTCCCTGGTACTTGTCGTTGGTAGGGCTCCAGACGTAAAAATTGCGGTGGGAGGAACCCTCGGGCGCTTTTTTGGCTCGCTGAAACCAGGCGTGCTGGTCGGAGGTATGGTTGATGACCAATTCGATAATCACCCGCATGTTTCTGCGGTGCGCCTCGGCGACAAAGGCCTTGAAGTCGTCGAGGTTTCCGTAGATGGGGTTGACGGAATAATAATCCGCCACGTCGTACCCGTCGTCGCGAAGGGGGGAGGGGAAAAACGGCAACACCCACAAGGCATTGACGCCCAGCCGTTCGAGATAGTCGAGTTTTTGCATGGCGCCTTTGAAATCGCCGATCCCGTCTCCGTTCGAGTCGTAAAAGGATTTGATGGGCAATTCGTAGATGACGGCGTCTTTATACCATTGGGAAGCAGAGCTAGGCATAGGAGTTGGTTTTTGTGTCCGAAAAGTAAGGAGAATTAGGGAAATTGCAGGGGGATTACCCGGCAAACACAGGTATTCCGTATTTTCACCGAAATTTCAGCGTAAATGACCTACGACAACTTCACGATAAAGGCCCAGGACGCCATCCTCCGGGCCCAGCAAATCGCCGCCGGCCTCGAACAGCAGGCGGTCGACACCACCCACCTCATCCGGGGCATCCTCGAGGTGGACGAACATACCGCCACTTTTCTGCTTCAGAAAATGGGGATCAACCTCCCCGCCCTGCGTCGCGAACTCGACGACGCCATCCAGGGGTACCCCAAGGTGGACGGCGCGGAAAAGCAATACCTCACCAACGACGCCAACCAGGCCCTGAACCGGGCAAAAAAGGTGTTGGCGGAGTTCGGCGACGAGTATATCTCCATCGAGCTCATCATGGTCGGTATCCTCATGGGCATCGACAAAGGCGCCAAGATCCTCAAGAGCCAGGGCGCCTCGACCGATTCGCTGAAGGCGGCCATCAAGGAGCTGCGCAAAGGCCAGAAAGTGACCTCCGCAAGCTCCGATGAGAGCTATCACGCCCTGGCTAAATTCGGCATCAACCTCAACGAAAGGGCCGAATCGGGCAAACTCGACCCCATCGTGGGCCGCGACGAAGAGATCCGCAGGGTGCTCCATATCCTCTCCCGCCGCAAAAAGAACAACCCCATCCTCATCGGCGAAGCCGGCGTCGGTAAAACCGCCATCGTGGAAGGCATCGCCTGGCGCATCGTAAAAGGCGACGTGCCGGAGAACCTCAAGACCAAACGCATTTATACCCTCGATATCGCCGGCCTCATCGCCGGCGCCAAATACAAGGGCGAATTCGAAGAGCGCCTCAAAGCCGTCATCAAGGAGGTGACCGACTCCAACGGGGAGATTATCCTCTTTATCGACGAGATCCATACCCTTATCGGAGCAGGTGGCGGACAGGGCGCCATCGACGCGGCCAATATCCTCAAACCCGCTCTGGCACGAGGCGAACTGCGCACCATCGGCGCCACCACCCTCGACGAATACCAAAAATATTTCGAAAAAGACAAGGCCCTCGTGCGCCGCTTTCAAACCGTCCTGATCGAAGAGCCCAGCGTGGAAGACACCATTTCCATCCTCCGCGGACTGCAGGAGCGCTACGAGGTGTACCATAAGATCGAGATCCTCGACGAGGCGATCATCTCCGCAGCCGAGCTTTCCCACAGATATATTTCCGACCGCTACCTGCCCGACAAGGCCATCGACCTCGTGGACGAGGCCTGCGCCCGCCTGCGTCTCGAGCTCGATTCGGTGCCCGACGAAGTGGACGAAATGGACCGCCGCGTGCGCCAGTTGGAAATCGAACGGGAGGCCATCAAGCGGGAAGGCGATCCCAAAAAACTGAAGATCCTAAACGGACAGATCGCCAACGCAAAGGAAAAAGCCGACTCCATCCGGGCGGCCTGGAAAAACGAAAAAGAGATCGTCGATACCATCCAGTCGATCCGCAAAAAGATCGAAGAACTGGAGATCGAAGCCCAGCGCGCAGAGCGGAACAGCGACTACGAAACCGTGGCCAAGATCCGCTACGGCCAGCTTCAGGAACAACAGGCCATGCTCAAGGCCGCCGAGGAAAAACTGGCCAAAGTGCCCGAAGAGCAGCGCTACACCGACGACAAGGTGACCTCCAACGATATCGCCGAAGTGGTGTCGCGCTCGACCGGCATACCCGTTTCCAAAATGGTGCAGAGCGAGCGCGAAAAGCTCCTCAAAATGGAGGACGAACTGGGCCAGCGCGTCATCGGCCAGATGGAGGCGGTGGTGGCTGTGTCCGACGCCGTGCGCAGAAGCCGCGCAGGACTTCAGGACGAAAACAAGCCCATCGGCTCTTTCATCTTCCTCGGCCCCACCGGGGTGGGAAAGACCGAATTGGCCAAAGCCCTCGCCGAAGTGCTGTTCGACGACGACCACGCCATCACGCGCATCGACATGAGCGAGTTTCAGGAGCGGCATACGGTGTCGCGGCTCATCGGCGCCCCTCCGGGCTACGTAGGCTACGACGAAGGCGGACAACTCACCGAGGCCGTGCGGCGCAAGCCATACTCCATCGTACTGCTCGACGAGATCGAAAAGGCGCACCCCGATGTGTTCAACATCCTCCTGCAGGTGCTCGACGACGGACGCCTCACCGACAACAAAGGCCGGGTGGCCAATTTCCGCAATACCATTATCATCATGACCTCCAACATGGGCGCCCAGATCATCCTGGAAAACTTCGAGGACCTCGACGCGGTGGGCGACAAGCACCGCACCGAGATCATCGAGACCACCAAGATGGAGGTGTTCAATATGCTGAAGGAAAACCTCCGGCCCGAATTTCTCAACCGGATCGACGAAAAGATCATGTTCCTGCCGCTAACCAAGCAGGAGATCCGCAGGATCCTGCAATTGCAGCTCAAGCGGGTGCAGAAGATGTTGGATCGCCAGGGTATGACCATCCAGGCCAGCGACAAGGCCCTCGACCTGTTGGCCGATCTGGGCTTCGACCCCCAGTTTGGCGCCCGGCCCATGAAGCGGGCCCTCGACAAGGAGGTGGTCAACGTCCTTTCCCGGCTCATGCTGGCCGGGACCTTCGGCGCAGGGGATACGGTTTATCTTGATACCGACGCCAAGGGCCTGACTTTCAGCAAGGACCCATTCAAAGGGGCTGTGTCGATCCCCGCCGAAGAAGGGGTCGAACCGGAAGGGGATGACGAGGAGGAAGCTTAAATTTTCCGCTTTCCTTGTTAAACCCCAATCCTTCGCTTAATTTGGGAAGGCACTTTTAAACCACCCCTTACATGGCTGAACCCGACAAGGTGAAAAGCAGGCGTAGATTTTTTTGGATAAACTTCTTGCGGGGATTCGGGTTCTTGGCTCTTCTCATCGCCGTGTTTATTTTTTTCAAGAAAAACATAAATCCGGATTACATCACCTGGCTGGAGCCCATTTACGGGCACCCTCCCCTGGTGTACCTGATCTACACCCTTTCGGAAGTCTTTTTCGGCCTCATTACGCCGGAGATTTTCATGATCTGGGCTCTGAATCAGGGCGATACCCTTACCTATATCCACATCATTTTCTGGCTGACCCTCATCACCTACGGCGCGGGTTGGCTGGCCTTCGTCGTGGGAAGGAAAAGCCGCAATACCCGTTGGTACAATTATTTGAGGGAAAAGTTCCTGGGCAAGTACGAGTCCTATTTTCAGGAATACGGAGGCTTTCTGGTGATCGTGGCAGCCCTGACCCCAGTGCCCTATTCCGCGGTTTGTATGCTCGTCGGCGCCGCCGATTTCAGCGCAAAAAAGTTTGCGCTATACTCCCTGTTCCGGGTGGCAAGATTCGCTTCTTACTCCGCGATTATCTGGGAGGCCAACGCGATCTGACCTTAACCGGAAAGATTCCTTCATAAACATCCCATCATGAAAAAGCCACTCGCATTCTACCCACTCTGCCTGATCCATTTTTTGTTGGGCGTAAATGCATTTTACGGCGGGGGCGCCCTGATCCTCGACCCCAGCGGCAAGATGATCGGCATGCCTCCCGGCTCGCTCGACGGCTCCCCTTTCGATAATTTTCTCCTGCCGGGACTGACCCTTTTTATTTTCAACGGATTGTTCCCCCTCTTCATCCTGGTGGGGCTGATCCGGAAACCAAACTGGGCCTGGGCCAACGCCCTCAATCTATACTCAGACCGGCATTGGGCCTGGGCCTATTCGCTCTATTCCGGCATCATCGTGATCATTTGGATCACGGTGCAGCTCCTCTACGTGCAACCTTTTATCCTGCAACCCATTTTTATAGCCGTCGGTTTGACCATCCTCATTCTGACGCTTACCCCCGGAGTCATGCGTTACTACACACACAAAGGATCAAATCCATCGCAGTTGCCATGACTCTTTCCCTCTATTATCCGTCCTACCCTCTGAACGGCTTTGTCGAAAGCATGTTTTTTTACGAAGGCTACGACCCCGGGCACGATATCGACAAATTTCTCCCCGACGGGAACACCGAGATCATTTTTGAACTCAACGACAACCCGCAGCACATTTACGAACCGGATACCCTCCGGGAAATTCAATCCTGCCGAAACAGCTGGGTGAGCGGCATCCGGACCAACCCGATCTGTATCCCCTCCGGGAAGAACAGCCGGATGATCGTAGTGACTTTTAAAAAAGGCAGGGCATATCCCTTCTACAAGATCCCCCTCCGGACCCTGACAGACCAGGTGGTGGATGCCAGCCTGATTTTCGGAAAACCCATCGTAGAGTTGCGGGAGAGGCTGCTTCAGGCCAAAAATCCGGAAGCGATGTTTGCTTTGATCGAATCCTTCCTGATCGAGGCAGCTTCGGATAAGCTCAACCCCTCCCCCGCTGCCGGTTGCGTCGAATACGCGGTGGCCCGCATCCGCCAGGCGCCGCACAGCCTTGCGATGGAAGAGCTGAACAGGGAGATCGGATTTTCTCAGAAACATTTTATCCAGCTATTCAAAGACCATGTGGGCCTTACGCCAAAAGGCTACCAGCGAATACTCCGTTTTCAGAAAGCCATTCTGGAAATCGAAAAGCAGCCCGCCCCGTTCTGGGACGTGGTGGTGCACCATTGCGGTTACTACGACCAGGCCCACTTTATCGGGGAGTTCAAGCATTATTCCGGGCTAACACCCCAGGAGTATATGCAGCAAAAATCCGATCTGGTCAATTATATTCCGGTAAAATGAGGAGGTAAAATTTTTCCAATCGCCTCCCCCTCCGGACCCCTTTCTTTGTGAAAAACTAACTTATCATGGAAGGAATGTACATCAACCACATTGCTGTTTTTGTCTGCGCCGTCGCCAACCTGGGTCTGGGCGCCCTCTGGTACTCGCCCGCACTATTTTTCCGGGCCTGGCAAAGCGAAAACAAGCTCAGCGACGAGGACCTCAAGAAGGTCAATCCGGCCAAAACCTACGGCCTAGCTTTCCTCTTTTCCCTGATCATCTCCTACAACCTGGCCTTCTTCCTCGGCGATGACAAAACCGACTGGGTTTGGGGCACGACCGCCGGATTTCTGGCCGGATTCGGCTGGGCGGCCATGATCTTTGCCATCATCGCCCTGTTCGAAATGCGCTCCTGGAGGTATATCCTCATCAACGGCGGGTTTATCGTGGTGTACTTTACGCTGATCGGGTTTGTTTTGGGAATTTGGAGGTAGTATATTGACCTTCAAATCCGCCTGAATGCCGAAAAGTTTCCTGTACTGGGCCCTGCTTATGCTGTTGCTTGCCGATACGGGATACTCTTTTTTGCAACATTACCGTATGCCGCTCGACGGCGATATGGCTGCGATCATATGGCCTTCCGAGGGGTACCGGCAGGTATTGAACGATCCCTTCGGATGGAGGGCCGTCTTTCAGGGGGAAACGTATCCCGCCCCCAATCGCTTTTTCGCGCATTTGGGTATGACGACCTGGTTTCGGAATGTGCCGCTTTGGCTGCAAGGGCTTGTTTCTCCCATCGATAGCATTTACGCGGCCTGCGCACTTGCGAAGACGGGGATGCAAGTCTTCCTGATCCTCTTGCTGGCCGCCTATATCACCGGTTCCGGCCGATTTTGGGAAAAGGGGTTTTTGGGAGCGGCCATTCTGGTAGCGCCACTTTTCCAAACAGCCGGCTACAACCAGGTCATGGGGATCATCGATAAATCCGTGACGTATAGTTTTTTCTACGCGCTGCCGCTCGGTTTGTTGATGTGGTACCTGTTTCCGCTCTACAGGAGTTTTTACCTGGAAGGAACCCGCAGGCCGGGGCCGATCCTCCTGATATTTCTAGCCTTACTGGCCATCGTATTGGCTTTCAACGGGCCGCTGATTCCCGGTGTTGTGTTCATCGTAGCGATCCTGGCCTTGTGGAACCGGGGCCGGGGCACAGGGCAAAAGCCGCTGCTGGTTTCCTTGGCGCTTTTCGGTGTACTCTGCGCCTATTCCTTTTACGTCGGCCGGTTTAATGGGGAAAACCTCAGCCATGAAATCCCCATGATCGAGCGGTATCTGCGTCTGCCCGAGGGCCTTTTTTGGCAATTCGCCCGGAAACCCGGTCCCGTCCTGCTGCTTGCTCGCAGTGTTGCTGAACGCCCTCCTGATACAAAGAACGGCGCCCGACTCCGAAGGGCGGAAAATCCTGCGAACACTCGGGTGGATCGGCCTGTTTTCGGTGCTTTTCATCCTCTTGCTGCCCCTGGGTGGGTATAGGGATTACCGGCCGAACATCATCCGAAGGGATACGCTGATGCCGGTATTTCTTTGCCTGTTTTACTTTTACGGCCTTTCCACGCGCTACCTTTGGAGCCGGCTCCGGGGCGGCGCCCAAAAAGCCTATTGGGCCGGGGTGATCCTTCTCCTGTGCGTTTTCACCCTTTCCGACAACTTTAATTTCCCGAACAATGCTTGCGAACGGGAGGAATTGGGTCGTATCGCAGCGTCCTCCGAACCGGTCGTCCCGTTGGAGGCCGGTTGCAAGGTGATGTCCTGGGATTTGCCGACCGATCCCGCCTCCTCGGAGTGGAATGCCCTTTTACTCGAATATTGGGGAGTAACGGATGAAAAAACCTTATTTTACCATAAGTAGCGCGGGCGTTTTTTGCTAATTTCCCGGTAAAATTCAGTCGCCCATGTCAAGCCCAAACTTGCTCCGGGAAATAGACCAACTTACCCAGGATTTCCAGGAAGCCTTTGGCGGCCTTTCTCCAAGGGATTTGAACTGGAAACAAAACCCCCAAACCTGGAGCGTCGCACAATGCATCGACCACCTCATCGTCATCAACAAAACCTATTTCCCCATCGTACAAGAGCTTCGGGCCGGAACCTACAAGACGCCCTGGCACGGGCGCTTTCCTTTCCTGACCCGTTTTTTCGGCAACCTGGTCTATAACTCCGTGCTCCCCGACCGAAAGCGAAAGATCAAGACCTTCCCGATCTGGGAACCGAGCTACAGCGAACTGCCCGGGGATATGCCCGCACGCTTCGCCGAGCACCAAACGGCGTTGAAAGAGCTCATCCAAAGCAGCGCCGATCTGATTGCCCTCGGCGCGGTCATCACCTCCCCCGCCAACCGGGTGATCGTCTATACCCTTGAAAGGGCTTTCGAAATTATCGTCGCCCACGAGCGGCGGCATTTGAATCAAGCGCTTGAAGTAGTTGAAAAAAGTTGAAAAGTTGAAATATGTAATTGAGACGGAAAGGCTTACCAAGAACTTCGGCGCTTTGGCGGCGGTGGACGAGGTGTCGCTGCATGTGCAGGAGGGGGAGATCTACGGTTTTTTGGGCCTCAACGGGGCGGGGAAGACGACGGTGATCCGGATGTTGCTGGGGCTGGCGCGGCCCAGTTCCGGAAAGGTATTTCTCGAAGGTATGCCCATAATTTCCGGAAGGCAGGGGCCCTGGGCCAGGGTGGGTTATCTGGTGGAAATGCCTTATTCCTATCCCGAACTCAGCGTTTTTGAAAACCTGCTGGTGATCGCCCGCCTCCGGAACCTGAGGGGCAAAGGGCCTATCGACCAAATTATCGAACAACTTCAGTTGGAGCCCTACCGCCACGTCAAAGCCAGGAACCTCTCCCTGGGCAATGCCCAGCGCCTGGGGCTGGCCAAAGCCCTCATGCACCGGCCCGACATCCTGATCCTCGACGAACCCACCAACGGGCTGGACCCCGCCGGGATCGTGGAGGTGAGGGAAATGCTACGGGCCATGGCGAAAGATCAGGGCATCACTATTTTCATTTCGAGCCATATCCTCGGCGAGATCTCCAGGCTGGCCACCCGCATCGGTATCATCCACCAGGGGCGGCTCATCCAGGAGATCGATGCCCGGGAGCTGGACGCCGTGCGCAGCAAAAAACTGCTGCTCGACCCGGGAAACAGGCAGGCGCTCGTGGAAGGCTTGCAAAAGCTGGGGCTGAAAGTCGCGCAAAGGGAAGATCAGCTGTTGGAAGTCATGCAGGAAGAAGAGCTCGAATCCTATTTCCTGCGCATCATTCACCAAAGCCAACCAACCGATGGATAATCTGCGTGCCGCCTTGTGGGCCGAATGGATCAAAGTGCGCCGTTCGCGGGTGGTGGGGGTCACCTTTCTGGCCTTTTCCCTGCTTCCTTTTATCGGCGGTTTTTTCATGATCCTGATGAAGAACCCGGAGGCCGGCAAAAACGCCGGCATCATGAACCAGAAAGCCCAAATGCTGACCGGTACGGCCGATTGGCCCACCTTCCTATCCCTCATCACCCAGGGCATGGCTGTGGGCGGATTGATCATTTTCGGTTTTGCGGCCGCCTGGATCTTCGGACGGGAGCACGCGGACCGCACGATGAAAGACCTGCTCGCGCTGCCCGTGCCCCGAGGGGCAATTGTACTGGCTAAATTCCTGGCCTTCTCTTTTGTATGCCTCGGAATGGGAATTGGAATATTTGGGGAGGCCTTGTTGGTGGGTAAACTGGTAGAGATCCCCGGCTGGTCGCGGCCCGTTTTTTCTTCTTTTGCCCGGGTATATTTCACCACGACTTTTCTGACCATTGCCCTGTCCTTTCCGGTGGCTTTTTTCGCCCATTGGGGAAAAGGTTATCTCTCCGCGCTTGGCTTTGTCATTTTCAGCATGGTGATGGCTCAAATAGTGGCCGTAGCGGGTTTGGGGCCCTGGTTTCCCTGGTCCATTCCAGCCTTGTACAGCAATATCGAGGGCGCGGGCAGCCAGATCGGCGCGGGCAGTTTTTTCATCGTCCTGGCCACCGGGGCAGCAGGCTTCGCCGCCACCCTGTGGCGTTGGCGCGGGGTGGACGCCTAAAAACAGACCGGCAGGAATTCTTCAATCAGTATGTAAGTAGAAGAGATGGATGTGGCCGGCTTGTTGAATGATTGAAGGATGCTGATCCCTCTTTCCATTTTTAGCCTGCCGAGTTTTATCAAATCTACGATCCCGGGGATGTAGCGGGGCAATCGCTTTAGGATATCCATTTTCATCTCCAGGGAACCCCAGCGGCGGTATATCAGGGAGAGCATTCGACGGAACAAAAGCGCTTTGTCTTCCCGGGCAATGGGCTGCCGGTTCATCTCGTCGAAATCGGCCACCGCTTTAAACATGTACAGGTGAAACATTTTTCGGTTGCCGCGCCTCTTGCTCCAGGGCACATTTATGGAAAGCGATTGAGTATGCCTCCGGTACTGGGTAGTGGGGCTGGGCAACAGATGGCCTTTCCCTCCGCAGGCGGCAATGTGGAGCCAGGTCACGTGGTCCTGGATCTGGTAAATTCGGTCGGGGCGGACGGTATGGTTTTCCAGGTATTTTCTGCGAAAAACTACGGTTGAATTATTGATAAAATTGCCTCCAAGTAGTTTGAAAAAAATATTCCCTTCGGCATAGAAGTGACGGAGCTCCACCGCGTGTTGGTCGTAGATCGGGGCGCCTGTTTCGGAGACCGTTTCGATATCAGTGTAGGAAAGCCCGTAATCGGGGTGGTTTTCGAGGAAATCTACCTGCTTTTGCAATTTGAAAGGGTCGATCCATACATCGTCGCCGTCGCAGATGGCGATATACTTGCCGCGGCAGGCCGCGAAATTGCGAGCCGTATTTCCGGTGATGCCCAGGTTTTCGCCTTTGGGTACCACACTGATCTTGCCGGGGTATTTGGCCTCGTATTCTTCGATAATCCTTCGGGTTTCATCCTGGGAGCAGTCGTCCCCGATGACCAATTCGATCTCGAAACTGGTTTGTTGTTGCAAAACGCCTTCAATCGCTTCGACTATGAAGGGTTCGGCATTATAACAGATCATGCTGACGCTGACGAGAGGTTTCATGGGGGGAGGGCTTAAAAATATTACCGATAATAGTTATTCAAACTACGCTCTCTTTCCAATGAAGGCGATGCAAAACTTTGGAAAAGCCAATGCGCAAAAGGGCTCCGACACCGGGAAAATAACGCGGCATCCTCCCCAGGATGTCGAGTTTCATTTTCAGGGTACCTGGCCTCCTGTAGATCAGGAGATCATTTTCCGGAACAGGATCGTTCTCTCGGGCTCGCTGAGTGCGCGGGTGTTAAATCGGTCGAAGTTCGCCACGGCGTGATAGAGGTAGTACTGGAACATGTTCTTATTTCCCCGGCGCTTGATATCCGAGCCCGAATTGGTCACCGAGCGGGAGTGCTTCCGGTACAGGGTGGTCTGCTCCGGTAGGTAATGGACCTTGGAGCGCGAAGAGATCATCAGCCACATGATGTAATCCTGGACGAAATAATTGCGCGAGGGGTCGATGCGGTGGCCTTCCAGCAATTCCCGCCGGTAAACCGTGGTGGAATTGCAGATAAAATTGCATTCGAGGAGCCGGAAAAACACCTCTCCTTCGCTATAAAACGGCCGGAGCCCTTCGATATCGGGGTCGGGGATGGGGATGTTTTTCTCGGAGATGGTCTTCACATCCGAATAGACGATGCCGAAATCGGGGTTATGTTCCAGAAAATCTACTTGTTTTTGCAGTTTTAAGGGATCGGTCCACACATCGTCGCTGTCGCAGATGGCGACGTATTTTCCATTGCATTCTTCGAGGGTCCGGGCGGTATTGCCGGCAATGCCGAGGTTATCCTTAAAAGCGAGCACTTTTATCCTTCCCGGGTATTTGGCGGCGTATTCATTAGCGATCAGGAGGGTTTGGTCTGTGGAGCAGTCGTCGCCTATGACCAGCTCGACCGGGTAGTCGGTCTTTTGGTTCAACACGCCCTCTATGGCATCGCCGATAAAGGGCTCCACGTTGTAGCAGATCATGCAAACACTGATGAGTGGCGCTTTCATGTCGGTTTGAAAATTATGGAATGATGGGACACATTAGGATGCACAAGGTAGGCAATCCATCCCTAAAATCCGATCCCTCTATTGTCGGCCAACGGCCAAAACGCTAGCTGAAATAACTCAGGCCGGAAAGGCAACCATTTTGCAAAAAGACCCTCCCTGACCTGGACCTATCGATCACCAATCACTTAACAAGACCATGGCGCCCATAAAATTCGCTTTAAGCTGCCTTCTATTCCTCCTGTTGCCAATCTGCTTTCTATTCGGACAAGGCGGCCCGCTTGCCGGGGATTATGTCAGGATGGCAGAGGATTTCAAAACCAATTCACAGCGGGACAGCGCGATCATCTATTACGAAAAAGCTTCCGGAGAATATCAAAAACAGGGAGATTTGGAGGGATATGTCCGTTCCTGCAACCAGATCGGGATCTTGCTCACCCGGCAGGATAAATATGCGCCGGCCAAATCCTACCTGGATAAAGCTTTGACCACCGGGCTTTCCATTTTCGACTCCACCCACCTGGAAGTGGCCGTTACCTACCTCGCCTTGGGCGTGGTTTATGCTGCGGAAGAACAGTACAGCCAGTCCCTCGGATACCACCACAAAGCCCTTTCCATCCGGCTGCAGAAACTCGGCAGGTATCACGCCGATGTGGCGACGAGCTATGGAAACATCGGCAATGTCTATTACAACAGCAAGGACTACGATCGGGCTATCGACGCGCATTTGGAAGCGAAGAAAATCCGGGCGAAGCTTTACGGCAAATCGGGCGCGGAGATCACTCCATCCTATACGTTTCTGGGAAGGGCCTACCGGGAAAAATCGAAATACAAAAGCTCCCTGAAATATTTCAAAAAAGCCTTGACCAACAAGACCGAACAGCTCGGCGTGGGCCATAAAGACCTGGCCAGATTTCAAAAGGAAATCGACGAGGTAATTTTATTGATGGAAAACAAAAAAAAGGCCGCCTTTCCCAAATAAAGAAAGACGGCCTTTCGAAAATAGAAATCAACCCATGTCCTTAAAACCGGAAGCCGGCAGATGCGCCGAAGCCCGTATGTTTCACGATGGACTGATCGCCGGGAACCCGCTTGTCTTCGGGATTCACCTTAAGCATGCCCAGCTGGGTGTTTAACTGAATAAACAAGCCGCTGGCCATTTCGTAGCCAACAAAAATATTTCCCCCGGCGTCCAATGGCCTGATATAGGTCACTGCTATCGGATCGAGTATTTCTACTTCGTTTTGGAATTCCACATCCGTTTCCAGTTTTACGGCGCCGCCTTCCGTGATGGTCTTACCGCCGATGCCGTAAGCCACGTAGGGGCCGAATCCGATCATGATCGCTCCGTCGCCCAACAAACCTTTGTAAACCAGGTTTAAAGGAAGCTCCACGTAGGAAAGCTTATAGTTAGTGGTGAATAAGCTGTTGGTGGCCTTCGCCCCCTTGGTGGAAAAAAGCAGTCCGGGCTGGAAAAAGAACCCCGGCGCAATGGGTATCTGAGCATTGACCCCGGCGTGAAAGCCGATGATCAGGTCGTTTTCCAATTTTCCGCCATCGGAATCTTTTCCGTTCAGGTTCTGGAAGTTCACCCCGCCCAAAACGGCGAAGGAAGTCCTGTCCATGTCGGTGCTCTGAGCGCTTGCAAGAGAAGCGGAAAGCATAAAAGGTAGTACAAAATAAAATAGCCTCGTTTTCATCGTTACTGATTTATTGGATTCTTGATTTTAGTTTAATTGGATGACTGCCTTTCTGCTTCGGCCTTCATTTTATCGTTTGCGGTGATCAAAAACTCGACCCTGCGGTTTTGATCGCGGCCATTTTCGGTATCGTTGAGGTACTTCGGCAGGCTTTCGCCAAAACCCTTGATATTAAAACGGCTGGAAGAAATGCCTTTGGAAGACAGGTAGGTCTTCACGGAAGAAGCCCGCTCCAGGGATAAGGTTTGGTTGTAGGCATCGCTGCCTTTGTTGTCGGTATGCCCCTGCACCTCGATATCGGTGTCGGGATAGCTATCCAGAATTTTCACCAGTTTATCCAGGCTGTTTTTCGCATCGGCGGAAATATTCGCTTTGTCAAATGCAAACAGCACGTTGCTGCTGAATTCCACCACGATCCCCTCCCCTACGCGGATCACTTTTGCATCGGGAACTGTTTTCTTGATTTCCTCTGCCTGCTTGTCCATCTGATGACCGATCAGGGCGCCGGAAGCGCCTCCAACTACTGCACCGATAATGGCGCCCAGGGCCGTATTGCCCGAAGCTTTCCCTACCACTGCTCCCATGGCGGCTCCAGTGGCGGTTCCGACCGCCGCGCCTTTCTGCGTTCTATTCATGGACGCGCAGCCGGAAAAGATCAGAGCCACACCTAAAAAAATGGGGATTAAACCCCTTCTAAGATTTTTCATTATTGCATTTTTTTTGAAAAGTTCACAAACCGGGATTCCTGTTATTCAGGCCCCGGAATGTGATACAAAAGTAGGCCCGTTCAAACTCCAATGTGTTACACAACTATGCGTAAGAGTTACAACATTCACACATTGGGGGGGCATACAAGCATATACTTTCCAGATTCCTGTTCCACGGAAGTCATGGGAAGTGGGGCGGGAACAGGCTCTCTTGGTTTTTTGGCGGAAATTTTGCAAATTTGGCAGGAACCAATTTTCCACAAAAACCACGTGCATGCCTGAGCCCAATCATCTTTACGCGCCTTCCAATTTCGCTCCTCGTGTTTTTTTGTTAGCGGTCATTGCAAACGCCAAACAAATTTTCTGGTACGCCGAAAGACGCCTGGATCACTTAACAGTCTGGTAGCCGCCATGGGCGGGGCCCGGGTCCCGGCCACCTCCGCCCCCCCCCCCCCGCAGCAAAATGGAAAGTTTAATAACTAAGCCAATGATTAAGAAATATTCAGTTTTGATATGCGTGATCATTTCTGTGGTTTTAATAGTAATTGCAACCTTTGTTTACCCTGGCGGTTCATTGCTAAACAAAAATTCCATAGGGTTTGACTGGTCGAAAAATTTTATAAGTAACCTGTTTGCAGCAAAAGCCATGAATGGTTCATACAATACGTCCAGAATCTGGGCGATAATTGGGACGGTATTCCACTCGGTTGGTTATGGAATATTTTTTATCAATATGTCAAAAAAAATTCCTTCAAGGCACGCTACCACTGTCTTAATACTTATAGGTGTTGCCACCATACTATTTAACTTCTTAGTCGTAACACCCCTGCACGACATAATGGTAACAATATCAAGCACTATGTCTTTGCTTGGCTTGTTTTATATTACTGTATTTATTCTAAAGACAAAGCTCCATTTACTAAAAATCTTCTGTATTATTTGCTTATTGACTTTTTACTATACTTTGTACTTATATGGCTCAGGCAATTGGGGATTATTAGCCATCATGCAGAAGGTTTCTTTTATTATTTTAACGTTATTAATTTTAGGATTAGAGTATTTTACCAAACAGGAAGACTTTAAACAAATTAAACCAGTCGAACAAAAAATACAGGCAACGAACCGCTAACATTGCGCAGAACAACAATGCCTCCCAAACGTTGGCACTGTGTATGCACAAACGTTAGCTGCCAAAAAAAGAACCAGCTTTTGGGGTCCGCCTATCCTGTTGGAGATGTATTAAACAAACTTCTGACAAGTAATTGAATCTTATAATTTCTTTAATGGAAAAGTTTTACTTTTTAATTTTCTTTCTTTTGCTGCCATTCCCTGCATTTTTACACAGGCCTACCAACCTATGGCCGTAGAAGGTGCTCATTGGGTGATGTTTAGCGATGGGGGGCACCATGCTTTTGCAGTTCGGGGAGATACGATGGTTGACAATCAGGCATACAAAAAGCTGTTCTATCAGGATTTAGAAAATGATCCTTCCGTTCTTTTCTTACCGCCTTATTTGGTAGGAGAAGAATATCTGTGGGGAGTGCTGCGCGATGATCCACAGGAACGAAAAGTTTATGTTATTGCCTTTGAGCCCTATAATCCGCAAACTGGACTTGTAGATTTCAGCTACAAATGCCCCTTGTTCGAAGAGCAAGTGCTGTATGACTTTTCGGCAACAATTGGCGATACCATAGCGCATTGTTTGGGCCAGACCAACTTTCCCGGCCTTGATTTACCACTTGGTTGGGTAGTCGATTCGATCGGTAATGAGGTGATTTATGGCGCCGATCGACTTACCCTGTATTCAAATGACAATGACTTGGTCCCCATCATATATGAAGGAGTGGGTTCTAGGCACGGGCTTCTTGGGGGGATTTCTGTTTGGTCAGGATGTAACGGAGAGGGCTGTGGATTTTGGTTGCAAGAATACTGTGTGGGTACGGATGCCGAATGCTCCATTATTTCCAACAATAGGGGTATTTCACTCCCGGATAATCAATTTCGATTGTTCCCCAACCCTGCGATTCAGGATGTGCAAATCAGCATTATGCCCCCGATAGCAGAAACAATGGAAATTCGCATTTTTAATGTCTTCGGCCAGCTTTTGCTCCAGGCTTCTATTCCAAAGGGTCAAACCAGTATGTCTATTTCACTACAAGATGTACCAAGTGGATTGTACCAATACATTCTAACTACTGATGGTTATGCGAGGATTTTTCGTTCAGGGAATTTGATAAGGGAGTAAATACTTAGTGGATACTTCATAAACCCAATTAAGATATCCTTTGGTGAACTTTTTTGAAAGGACGAACAAAAAAAATGAAAACAGCAGCCAACAATGTACAAGCGTCAATGAATTCGCATTCGCTTCGTCACTGCGTCAGTGCGCCCGTTAGCCCCAAGCAAGACAACCAAACATCCAGCGCGAAATCAAAATAACATCCCTTTTTCCTAAAAACCTGAACGATGAATAAGGAGATTAATGTTGATTCCGCAATTGAACTACAAAAATCTGGCGGCAACTTAGACCAGATCATTATTTCCGGCTTGGCGACATCAAAGGTCAAGATGATAGATGCGCTGCTGCTTGCAAAAAATGGTTGCGTTGTTCCAGACGGCAATATTGTTTATGACGACGACCAAATTCAGTATGACCCGGATTTTGACGATGTAACCTGGGGAAGACCTGTCCCATTTAAAAAATTAAAACAGTCGCTGGAAACAGATGAGCCAGTGAATGAAGTTGCAGAGGTAGTAGTAAAATTGCAGTTAAAAAATGCCGGCATGAGACAATGGTTGGCAAAAAATGAGGATCAGATCAACTTGGTTGTCAGTGGACTGCTTGAAAGTATGTATAAGGCAGACAAGTTAGCCAAACCATAGCCCAAAACCTATCCTGTGACTTTAGCCAATTAGACGTTGACAAGACAAAGGATAAAGTGCTGGCCGATTGCTAAAATTTAATACCCCCAACCATATTATGAACAATCCCCTCCTCCTCATTCTCCTCTTCGCAGCCGCCTGCTCGACCGCAGTCGCTCAGACCAAGCCCGACACCTCCGATATCCACATCATCTCCAGCCCGAAAAGCGGATATGTGATTCGAGGGGAGAAGTTTGAGACCGAAATTTTCGTCCTCGTCGGCGGAAAAACGCTCCCCGATCAGGACTACTACATCCGGGTAGGCGACAAACAACTTTTGCCGGAAAATGGCCGCGTGTGCTATTCTGCATTCGCCGCCGACCATGGCATAAACCTGTACACCGTGAAAGCGACCATTCGAAACGGTACGGAAGACATCACCTTGTCCAGGGAGTTCAGCTATGAGGTCGGCGAGCGCTGCATCGCAGTATCGGCCTCCAAAATGGAGGTGCTATATGTGGGTGTTGACAACCCCTTATTCGTCATAGCGGCCGGTGTTTCAAGCCAGGATGTCCGGGTCAGCGTGACCGGCGGCACTATTTCCAGCCCAGGCCCTATGTTTTATGAGGTACAAGTAGCCCAACCCGGCCAGGTCTCCATCGACGTCGAGGCGGGCAGGTTGAAGTCTACATTCTATTTCCGGGCCAAGCGCATACCGGATCCCTCCCCGCTGTTCGGCGGGTTAACGATGCCGGAACGAATGGTTACAGAGCAGTTTAAAAGCCAGGCCGGCGTAAGCCTGATGTTGAATAATTTCGATTTTGACGTCAAATGCGACATGCTGAGTTATGAAGTAGTGCGCATCGCCCCCGATGGCGCCCGGGAATACGCAATGAATGAAGGCCCGCGCTTCGGCGAAGCGGCGCGCGCCCTGATAGACAAAGCCGGACCGGGGGATATATACCTTTTCCGGAACATCCGGGGGCAATGCCCCGGGGATGCGGTCGCCCGGAAATTGCAAGGGTTCTCCGTGGAAATCAAGCTTATTACCCCTACCTCTCCCGGAGGATAAACCCCCTTTACCCCACATACCACCGCTGGTTGTCAAATAACAACCATAAATAGCGCGATTACAACTAATAGGTTCCGCGTTTTTATTGATCCCGGCAGTGACTCCCCATATCTTTGCTGTATCGAAAAAATAAAATACAGTACCATGGAAAACAAGATTATTGGCAGCAAAATTGCCGAAGCACGAAAGAGAAAAAACATATCTCAGGCGCAACTTGCCCAGCATCTATTCATTAGCGCACAAGCAGTTGGCAAATGGGAACGCGGAGAATCATTTCCGGACATCATTACTTTTAACCGGCTCGCGGAAATTCTGGGTGTTGACCTTAACTATTTTTCAGAAAACTTCCCATCCCAGGCCACTGAAATGGCGCCCCTGCCTGCCGGACAAGCAGGCTTACCTGTCCGGCAGGCAGACGGCAAGGCAGGGAAAAAGCCTGGCTGGGATATGTCGCGCGGGAACTGGGCGGGCGCTGACTTTTCGGGGTTGAAAAACCTGCATGAAAAATTCAGTTCCTCCAACATGCAGCGCTGCCTTTTTATCGGCTCGGATTTGTCGGGACTTCTTTTGAAAAGCAATAACGTGGATAATTGCGACTTCTCCGGTTCCGACCTCAGCAGAAGCCATATCCGTAACTCTAACTTAGGCAACAATCTATTTAAGGACTGTTCGCTGAAAGAAACGGAGTTTTCAGAAAGCAATATCAACGGCTGCGATTTCTCCGGCGCCGATTTTACCGAAACGGTATTCAAATCCTGCAATTTCTCGAAAAACACAATCGCCAATGCAGTGTGGAATCGTACTTCTTTTATTGGAATGGGGATTGACGATATCGTTTTCGATGGTACTTTGGAGGACTGTTCTTTTGAAAACTGCGCCTTTTACCGGGTGACATTCCGGAATGCAACGCTTATTAATACGTTCTTTAAAAACAAGAGTTTGAAACGGCTCCGGTTTATTGACTGTCAGGCAGATCGGATGACCTACGAATTCCTGAAAAACGGGAAAGCAGATTTAACCGGTGTCAAATTGTTATAATTAAAGCACCAATTTTTTCCTACATTTCGGGAGATCAACCCTTTTACCCATCAATCTCCCGGACGATGAAAAACCATGTTGCCTGGTTCCTCGCGCTTGCCGCGCTCGCAAACTGCTCCTCCCCTGCCGCCGAGGAAACCGGCGGGGAGGACCCATACCAGCCCAAAAAATACGTGGAGCTCTCTCACCCCGAATGGAGCAAAAACGCCACCATTTACGAGGTGAATATCCGGCAGTTTACGCCCGAGGGAAATTTCAAAGCCTTTGAAGCCCATCTTCCCCGTCTGAAAGAACTAGGCATCGACATTCTGTGGCTGATGCCCATCCATCCGATCGGCGAAAAGAACCGGAAGGGGGGCATGGGGAGCTATTACTCGGTGAAGGATTATTACGGCGTAAACCCCGAATTCGGCACGCTTGATGAGTTCAAGGCCCTGGTGAACAAGATCCACGACATGGGCATGTACGTCATCCTCGACTGGGTGGCCAACCACTCCGCCTGGGACAATCCGCTGGTGGAGCAGCATCCCGAATGGTACACCAAGACCCTGGAGGGCGAATTTCAGCCCACCCCCTGGTACGATTGGGAGGATATCATCGACTTCGACTATAACCAGCCGGGTATCCGCAAATACATGACCGAGGCGCTGGCTTACTGGGTTCGCGAAACCAATATCGACGGCTATCGCTGCGACGTGGCCGGATTCATGCCCGTGGATTTCTGGGAAACCGCCCGCGCCGAGCTCGACCGCATCAAACCCGTGTTCATGCTGGCCGAATGGGAGTCGCGCGACCTGCACAAACGGGCTTTCGACATGACCTACTCCTGGAGCCTCTGGGACAAGATGCACGGCGTGACCACCGGCGGGAAGAGCATTCACGGCCTGGTGGAGTACATGGCGCACCACGTCAGCACCTTCCCCGAAGACGGCTACCGGATGACCTTCACCGACAACCACGACAAGAATTCCTGGGAGGGCAACCAGTACTCCAATTTCGGCGAGGGCCTGGAAGCCTGCATGGTGATGGCCTCGCTCGTCAGCGGGATGCCCCTGGTGTACAGCGGCCAGGAGGCCGGCCTGGACCGTTCCCTCGCGTTTTTCGAGAAAGACCTCATCGAGTGGAAGGAGCACCGAAACGCGGAGATCTACAAAAAACTATTCGCCCTCAAGCACAACAACCAGGCCCTCTGGAACGGCGCCTGGGGCGGCGAGATGGTGCGGATCTACAGCGATAAAATGGAGCAGGTCATTTCCTTTTCCCGAGAAAAGAACGGCGACAAGGTGATCGCGCTCCCCAACTTCAGCGCTCAGCCCGTCCGCACCAAGCTCCGCTCGAAGCACCACGCGGGAGTCTATACCGACTGGTTTTCCGGCGAGCGGGTCGATTGGAAGGGGGACGATGAGGTGGAGCTGGGGGCTTGGGGGTATCGGGTTTTGGTGAAGGAGTGAGGGTGAGGAGTGAAGGGTGAAGGGTGCAGGGTGATGTAGAGACGCGATACTTCGCGTCTTTTTGTAAGTTTGTAATTACTTCACAGTTATATGAATTGCGAATAAATGGAAATACCCATTATTCAAATAGGGAATTCAAAGGGAATCAGGCTGGCCAAAACCATCCTGGAGAGGTATGAAATCACGGATAAAGTGGAGTTGATCTTCCACGAAGGATACATCATCATCAAACCGGTCCGCCATGCCCGGTTAGGTGGGAAGCCGCCTTCAGGAGATGCGCGAACGCGG
>JADJBL010000004.1 GCA_016703765.1 Saprospirales bacterium | reverse complement strand
ATCGATCATTTAACTGTAGCCGGTCTTCTCCGATCATAAGAGGATGATTTTGTTTGTAAATCATCGGGAGGATGAATTTTATTTGCAAGATAAAACAAATAATTTTACCCGGCAATACCTTTTAAAAAAAAATGTTCGTTTTGGGGGACGTTTTGGAGGCTAATAGCTGGAGTATAGGCTAAAATCTGAGAGATACAACGTTCGTTTTAAATTATTGACTAGTGACTGGTGAATGATGACTGATAATAGTCCACGAGTCTATTCTGAAATGCTAATCATAATTACGCTTTATTCCTATCTTTTACTCCCGAACTGAAATAGAATATGGGTAAAGTCATTTTCACTGCTCAACCATAAGGGCGGTGTGGGAAAAACGATAGCGCCATTAATATCAGGAGCAGGTCTGGTGGAACTGGGCAAAAAGTATTGTTGGCGGACCTCGACCCGCAGGCCAACTGACGCTGTCCCTTGGGCTACCGCGGGAGAAGATCACCATTTACGGGTCCAGTCCGGGGGCGGATCGGAATTGGTGCCCTACGCATAAAGCCAATCTGGACGTCGTGGTCTCCTCGCTCGACTTGTCGGGGGGCGGAGATGGAGCTCATCAACGAGGCAGGGAGAGAAGGCCCTTCCGGGAGCTGTTCGAACCGGTGATCGGCGGACACGATTTCCATCATCATCGATTGCCCGCCTTCCCCGGGACTGCTTACCCTCAACGCCCTGACGAGCAGCTACTACGTCATCGTGCCGCTGCAAACCGAATTCTTCGCCCTGCAAGGGCTAACGAAGATCAAACAGGTGATCGACAAGGTGAAGGTCCGTCTCAACAAAAGCCTCTATCATCAGCGTGGTGGCGACGATGTACGACTCGCGAAAGGTCCTCAACCGCGAGGTGGTGGACACCATCAAGAAGTTCTTCGGCAAAAGTGGTTTTCAAAACCATGATACGCGATAACATCGCCTGGCCGAAGCGCCCTCCAAAAGGAAGGACATCTTTCAATACAGCCCCGGCAGTATCGGAGCACAGGACTACCTGGAGCTTTGCAAGGAATTGATCGAGCGGATCGAAAATGCCCCGGTGATGGAAGAAACGGAACCCGCCGAAGAATAATATTGTTGGACTAGCAGTTTTTTAAAAGTGGCCAAGAAAAAATTTACAGACGGTCTGGAAAGCCTCTTCCTCGATGCAAGGGAAGACTCCCTGTCCAAGCAAAGCCCCCTGCTGCTCGAAACCGGGCAAGGCACGGAGGCCCAAAAACGCAGGGTCAAGTCCTCGTCGGAAAGCATTTTTCCGACGAGCTGGAAGCTGTTTTCCGCAATCCCTCCGGGAAAGCCTCCGAAAACGGGTGTCTGCCACTTCCCAGCCCGACCAGTCCATGAAATCCGCCCGCCCGCGCCGCTCTTCCCGGCCGAAGGACGGCCTCGACGCCTGATCCGCCGAACCATCGAAACCAGCGAGATCGACCTGCACTACGACGAAACCAAAAAAACGGGGTCGCTTTTACCTTCGACAAGGATAAACTCGAAAAACTCAAGCAAATCGCCCGCCTTGAAAAAGCCTTCCTGAAAGACATCATCGCCAAGGTCGTAGCAGAGTATATCAGGGAGTACGAGAAAAAAGCGGGAAACCTCTAAACCTCCCAAACTAAATAAAGACCAAAAGCTCATGAAAACAACCTTACCTCTTTTCCTCCTCCTGCACGCAGCCTTCCTCCTTTCCGCCCAATCCACGACGGTTCGGGTGTACGAGATTTTCCAGGAAAAATGCCAGACTGTCACAGCCAGGCCGCTCCCCGCTGCGGGGCTCGACCTGGAAGGCGCCGGCGCTACCCTCGAAGCCAAAGCTCTCGACGTGCGCGGCAACCTCTTCAATATTACCCCTCCAACTCCTATGCGGCCTCTCAGGGGTACAAGCATATTTACCCCGGGCGGCCCGATCGGAGTTTCCTCTTCCGAAAAGTGAATCTGGGCCTGGAGCCCTCCATCGTCCTGCACCCCGACGAGGGAGCGCCAAAAGACAACCCGGAGCTGAGCGACCTGGAAAAAGAACTCATCCGGCAATGGGTCCTCTTCGGCGCCCCCGCCAATGGCGCGGTGGTCGAGGAACAACTGCTGGTCGATTTTTACAACGGACAGGGACAGAAGAGTTTCCCAAATCCACCGGCCGCGCCCTCTCCGGGCGAAGGCTTCCAACTCAAAATGGGGCCCTTTTACCTGGCCCCTTCCGGTCAGCCCAACGACGAACTGGAGTTCTTCCTCAAACACGAACTGCAACTGCCCAACGACGTCGAGGTCAACCGAATGGATATCAAGATGTCGGGCTATTCCCACCATTTCATTCTCTATAATTTCACCTCCACCGGAGCGGCCAACAACGTGCCGCACGGCCTTCGCACCAGAAGCCCTCCACAGGATATCGGCCTGTTTGCCGCCGTGCAGGAAGCCACCGACCTCGACCTCCCCGGAGGGAACGGCCTTTACCTGGGCGGATAACCTGGTCCGGACTTCAACTCCACTATTATATCAATTATTCCGCCGGACAGGTTTACCAATCGGAAGCCTATATTAACGTCTATACTCAGCCCGTCGGCACCGCCGCGCAGGAAATGCAGGCCTCGCTGCTGGCCAATACCGATATTTTCATTCCCAACAACGGGGACATGGTTACCTTTACCCAGACCATCAACTACAACCTGGGGGAGGTCTATCTCTGGGGCGTGATGGGACATACCCACAAATACGGCGAAGGATACAAGGTGTACAAACGGGTGAACGCCCAGCAGCGCGACCTGACCTACGCCGCCCCCTGCGCCCAGGGCATTCCGGGATGCGTGTCCCCTTTCTTCGATTACCAGCATATCCCAATGCGGTATTTCGAGCCGCTCAAGCCCGTGCAGATGAATTTTGCCAACGGCCTCATCCACGAGGCCAGTTGGATCAACGACGGCCCCACGCCCCTGACTTTCGGTCCTACCTCCGACGATGAGATGATGGTGCTCATCCTTATGTACACGCTCGACTCCACCGGGGTGGTGATCGCGGATGCAGGAGAGCTGCCGCGGCCTTCCCCCGTCTCAGTTTCGGTGCAGCCCAACCCACTATCGGACGGAGCGCTTTTTGCCTTTTCCGGGCCGCTGGAAAACGCCGCGTTCAGGTTGTACGACGCTGCCGGGAGTCTTCGCGCTGCGGTGGACGGAATCCAGGGCCGGGAGTGGTATTTTGAAAGAGGCGGCTTGCCCGATGGCATCTACTTTTACGACCTGAATGAGGAGTCCGGCGTCAGGGCTCGCGGAAAACTAATCCTCCAATCCAGATAACAAGGGTATGTCGACCGGACTGCATTTTGGACCGGCAGAAACGGAGTACGACCTCCTGCAAATAATCGGGCTTCAGCGGAAAAACCTGCCCCATGCCATCTCCGAAGAGGAGCGGTTGGAGCAGGGTTTTGTGACGGTGGAGCACGATCCGGCCCTTTTGGCGAAAATGAACCACCCTCATCCCCACGCACTGGCGAAGGACGGGGACCTGCTGGCCGGGTATGCCCTGGTGATGCTACGGTCCTTTGGGCAGGAGATCCCCGTGTTGGCGCCGATGTTTGAGGAAATTGGTTCCATCCCTGAATTGAAAGACGGCTCTGGTTTGTCATGGGCCAGATATGCGTGGACAAGGCCTACCGTGGGAAGGGAGTTTTTCAAGGTTTATACGAGCAACTCAGGTCACAGATGCAGGGCCATTTTTCCTGCGTGGTCACAGAGGTGGCCTCGCGAAATACCCGGTCTTTGCGGGCCCACGAGCGGATTGGTTTTAAAGAACTTCGCAGTTACCCCGCCCCGAACGGGGAACATTGGGAGATCATCTATTGGGATTGGAAATAGTCATGAAAGACGCCGGCTTCGCCCTAATTTGCTTTTTTCTTCTGTCCGCCTGTGCCCTGCAAGCTCAGCCGTATTCCCTCGAGCCCCGGCGCGAAGCCTGGATCGGGGCCGCCGGGTTCGCCCTGCTCGCCGCCGATTTGGGCTTGTCATCGACCCTGGCTCCCTGGACGAACAGGCCATCGCCAAACTGGATCCGGGTGCTATCTGGAGCGTCGACCGCCCGGCGGTTAAACGGTTTTCCACGAGCGCCGATCTGAGGAGCGATTTCACACTTGCCGGCGCAGGTCTTTTGGCGGGCTGTCCGGCTTTTTTAGCGCTGGAACAAAAGCCGTTCCGCAACGAAGGCCTCGTGCTGGGGCGATCTGGCTGGAGACCAATATCCTAACCCTGGGCGGCACGCTTTTCCTGAAGGATGCGGTCCACCGCACCCGTCCCTTTGTCTATAACCCCGATCTGCCCCTGGGGCCCAAGCTGAAAAAGAACGCCAGGCGCTCTTTTATTTCGGGACATACCTCGCTTTCAGCGGCCAATTCCTTCTTCGCCGCCCGCGTTTTCTGCGATTACTTCCCTCAAAGCCGGTGGAAACCCCTGGTCATCGGACTGGCGGCGGCGCTGCCGGTTTGGACCGGGCTGGAGCGCTATCTTGCCGGGCAACATTTTCCCAGCGATGCGTTGGCTGGATATGGCCTCGGCGCCCTCTGCGGCTGGCTGACTCCGCGGCTTCACCTATTGAAAAAATCAGAAGAGGGAACCATGCAGATTCTGCCTTTTTCGGAAGGAAGTCCGAGTGGATGGACTCCCCCCGCATCTTTGGGATGATATTTTGAAATCCTTTTGTATTTTGCCTTTCTCTAATGTCGCCCGGAAAAACTGTTTCTGCCACCTCATAATTCAGGATTATGTTATTCCAGCCCGACATGGAGACTATGCCCCTCGGCAAGCTCCGCCAACTCCAAAGCGAGCGTTTGCGCCACCTGGTGGCCTATGTGTACGAAAGAGTTCCCTTTTACAAAAAACAACTCGACGAGCACGGCATCCGCCCTTCGGATATAAAGGATATCGGCGACCTCCACAAACTGCCGTTTACCAAAAAGAACCACCTGAGGGACAACTATCCCTTCGACCTTTTTGCCGTGCCCATGTCGGAGGTCATCCGCATTCACGCCTCCAGCGGCACTACGGGCAAACCCACCGTGGTGGGCTATACCCGCAGGGACATCGATATTTTCTCCGAAGTGGTGGCCCGCTCCCTGGCGGCCTCTGGGTGCAAGCCGGGGATGAAACTGCAAAATGCCTACGGCTACGGCCTGTTCACCGGGGGCCTGGGCCTGCACTACGGTGCCGAAAAGCTGGGCATGGCTGTCATACCCGTCTCCGGGGGAATGACCGACCGGCAGATCATGCTGCTGCAGGATTTTCAGCCTGAGGTGATGAGTTGCACACCCTCCTATGCGCTGACCCTGTCCGAAGAGTTTGCCAAACGAAAGATCTCCCTGGACAGCATTAACCTCAAGACGGCGATCCTGGGCGCGGAGCCCTGGACGGAATCCATCCGCAAACAGGTGGAATCGGGCCTGGGGATCGATGCAGTGAACATCTACGGCCTGAGCGAGATCATGGGTCCGGGGGTGTCGAACGAGGATGTCGACGAAAAGGGCAGCGGCAGCTATATCTGGGAGGACCACTTTTTCCCGGAGATCGTAGACAAAGATACGGGAGAGCCCCTGCCGGAAGGCGAATACGGGGTGCTCGTCTTCACCACCCTCACCAAAGAAGCCCTGCCCTTGCTGAGGTATTGGACCAACGACATCACCAATATCTATTACGAACATTCCAGCAAGCGCACCCACGTAAAAATGGGCCCCATCCGCGGACGCTCGGACGACATGCTGATCATCCGCGGGGTCAACCTGTTTCATACCCAGGTGGAGGACGTGATCCAGTATTTTGTAGAGCTGTCGCCCAATTACCAATTGGTCGTAAGCCGGGAGGGGAATATGGACGAGGTGGAGGTGCGGCTGGAAATAAAGGATACTTTTTCCGAAATACTGACCAGCACCACCTCCCACCAAGAACTACGGGGCCGCGTGGTCAAGAAGATCAAGGACAATATCGGACTGACGATGAAGATCACCCTGGAGGGACCCGGAAGTATTCCCCGGAGCGAAGGTGGAAAGCTGAACCGGATCGTGGACCGGAGAAAGGTGTATTGAGTGATCAGGGCTTCAGAATGAACACGGTTTTGGCCTGAGAGAGCCAAAGGCTGTTTTTCTCCAGGTTTTTTCTCCAGCCATCCAGGCTGATGAGCATCAGGTCCTGGTTGTGAAGCCATTCGGGGTTCATGGATAATTTGTCGTACAGGGCGATATGTTGGGGCGCGATCTGTTCGATGGAGCGGATGCTTTCCTTTAATTCGGGATCCTGCCGGATGGCGCCGTTGACGTCGAGGATGACGACCTTTGCCTCGCTGTCGTGGATCAGTTTTCGGCCGTAGGCCAGCAGGAAACTGTCTTCGGGCCCGTAGAAGGGGATGAAAACGTTCTCTATTTTCGGGAGGCCCTTGTACAGAAGAATTCCCACGGGGATTTTGACCGAGCGCAGGATATAGCGGGTGCGGTCGTCCAGCCCCGAATATTCGAAGAATTTTTCCTTCCCCGTCAGGGTCTGGTAGAGTCTTTCGGGGTTGATGATCTGGGTGGTAAATCCGAGCAATCTTCCCAGGAGGGTGCCTTCGTAAACGGATTTCCCGATTCCAATGATCAGGAGGTCGAAATCGCCGAGGTTTGCGGTTTCGATCACCTCCCGGTCGATATCGTTTGCGGGTTTGAACAAGGTAATGAGCCCCAGGTCGAGCTTTCTTGCCTCTTCCCGGATGAGCTGAAAGCTCTCCCGCTCGTATTCCTCCGCGTTGTAAAGGTTTAGGTCTGTACCAGGCGAAATATGGAGCGCGGTGACCAGGGCGTTGTTTTGGGATTTTTTGATCAGGCTATGCGCCAGGCGGAGCATGGCCCGGCCTTTTTCCGGGTTTGAAAAGGCGATCAGGATCTTGAATTTGGCGTATTTGCCGATGTCTTTTGGAACGGCAACCGGCTTTTTTTCGGGCAAAAATCTATTGATCAAGTTGAGCGCCGGGCCCGTCAGCATCGTGGTGAGCAGAGCCATGATGACCAGCATGGCAAAGACCTTTGGGTTCAGGATGCCCAGGTCGTAGCCGATGTTGAGCACCACGAGCTCCATCAGTCCCCGCGTATTGAGCAGGGCGCCGATGATGAGGCTTTCACGCCAGGGATGGCCGATAAACCTGGCTGCCAATGCGCTGCCCCCAAACTTGCCCGCCATGGCGACGAGGCAGATCAGGGCGCAGACCTGCCACAGGAAAGGCTCGTTGAGCATTTCGATCTGGGTGCGCAAACCGGTAAACACAAAGAACAAGGGCATCAGGAGCACCAGCGACACATCCTCCACCTTTTCGATGAATACTCTACGAAAACCATTTTCGGCGGGCATAATGACGCCGGCCATAAAGGCTCCGAAAAGCACGTGGATGCCGATGGCCTCGGTGATCAGGGAAGAAATGAGCAGCGTGATAAAAAACACCGCCACCACCGGCTTGCTCAGGCCCTCCTTGCCGGAGTACACGTCGCTGATTTTTTTCAAAAAAGGCTGCACCACTTTAATAAAGAGGATCACGTAGCAAATCGCCAGCCCGATGGTGTAAAGCGCCCCCACCACAGAGCCCGCCTTCACGATGGCGATCACGGCGGCAAAAATGCACCAGGCGGTGATATCGTCCACCGCGGCGGCGGTGATGACCACCCCGCCCAGAGGGGTCTTCGTGAGCCCCCTTTCCTGGACAATCCGGGCCAAAACCGGGAAGGCGGATACGCTCATGGCAATGCCCATGAACAGGGCAAAGGATAAAAAGGGCACATGAGGCCGCGAAAATTCCTCGTACAGAAACCATGCCAGCCCCACCCCGAGAAAAAAAAAGGCAAAATGATGCTCGTATGGCTGACTACGACCGCCTCCTGTATCTTGTTTTTCATAATTTTTAGGTCCAGTTCCATACCCACCACGAACATGAACAGGATCAGGCCCACCTGGCTCAAAAATTGGATATTGGCCAATGACTTGGAAGGGAATACAAAACCGTAGAATTCGGGGAAATAATAGCCGATAAATGAAGGCCCCAGGAATATGCCCGCCAGTATCTCCCCGATGACGCTGGGGTGCCCGATTTTCCGAAGGATAAACCCAAACACCCTGGCCACTACGATGATGACGATGATCTGGATCAGCAGGAGGCTGATCGGTTGCATGACGTTGTTCTCCATCACCCCGAGGAAGGGCTGCCAACCAATCGGCGCCGAACTAGGACCGGAGGAAATGGGTCTTCCCGCTTCCAGCGCCCTGCCCCGGATCAGGAGCAGGTTGATCAGCAGGAAAAGCCCGCCGATGCTGGTCGCGTAGAATATGATATTCCTCCATTTGATCGGGAGATCACCATTTTATCCCTACGGAAATATTGGCATTCCTCCCGTCGGATGGCCAGATGCCGGGTCCGGGGTAGAAGGAAGGCCGTTTGGTAAAATAGCTAATATCGGCCACATTGTTGAGGTTGAACCGGACCAGGATATGGGGCGCGATCCTCCAGGAGGCGTTGATATCGACCAGGCCGTATGCCGGCACGATGCCGACCGACCCATTGGCGGATGGTTTTTCGGTATTGAGGGGGTCGGCAAAGGTTTCGCCGGTATAGCTGTAAAGGCCCGAAACACTGAACGTCTTATACCGAAGGGTGATCCCGTTGCGCGAGATCAGGCCAGGTACGCTTTCCACTTTGTTGCCGTCGATGTCCCTGTTCTCGTTTCCGACGCGGACGACGGCGTCGTGGTAGCGGGCGTCGAACAAAGCCGTGGAAGTAAAAAAGGAGCAACGGAGGCTTCGGCTGATCTGAAACCCGTATTCTCCGAACATTTCGGCCCCGTGGGTGACCGAGTTGCCGATATTCGTGCGCAAAATGTAGAAGATGCTGTCCTCTTCGAAGGTGATATTGCCCAGGCGATTGTTATAGACCAGCCGGAATACGCCCGCATCCCAGCGGAAATTGCCGGCCGTGCCCCGGATGCCTGCCTCCATGTTGTAGCCTTTGGCATCTTCCAGATTCTTATCCGCTATCTCGTAGATCGAGCCGGGCACGATATCCTTGAAGATCACCGGGCGGTAAGCTTGCGAGAAGCCCGCGTAGACGTTGATCAGCTCGTCGATCCGGTAATTGCCGCTCAATCCGAAAAGCGGAAAATGATGGACGATGGAGTTGGGAATCTCCTCATCCGGAAGGTAGGTAATGATGCCCGACATCCTCGATTCTCCCATCTCCACCCGAACCCCCGGAGTGAGGGAGAGCCTGGGCGTGATTTGGAAGAGGTTTTCCGCAAAAAGGGCGATGTTTTGGGTTTTGAAGTGAATATCCCTGCCCCAGCCGGTCTGGGAAAGCGAGAGGTCGAAGTCCGTGCCCGAGGTGCCTTTCCCGATCTGATTTCGATGGAGGTCGTTGTGGAAGTATTGGGCCCCTGCTGCCAGGGTGGCACTTATTTTCCCGATAGAATATCCCTGCAGGAAGCGCAGTTCGGAGGTGTAGCTGTTGAACTGGTCGATGTCCACCTGGCGGGTGGCGTAGCTCAGGCTGAGGGGGTCGATGGCGTCTACTATATTGGCGGGTTTGTCGAACTGCACGCTGCGCCTTTCGCCCAGCACGGCGGAGGCCGTCCAGTAAAGGCTCGACCTTTCGCCGATCTTCCATTCCGCGCTCAGGGAGGGGACGTAGATCTCCGGGTTGAAATAATTTCGCGAACGGGTCGCCTGCCTGGGGTTTTCCTGGAACATGCTGTCGGTGAGCGGTCCGGGGATCTGGTAGATATAATTCGAGCGCCCCAGTTCGGCGGTGAGGCTCAGGCGGGAGGAAGCGAGGAATTTCAGCACGATCCCCTGCCCGTCGTAATCGCTTCGGCTGTTTTCCCGGTAGCCGTCGGAGACCCGCTTGCTGTAATAGGCGTAGTATTGCAGCTTGCCGACTTTACCGCCCAGGGCGTTGTAGGTGCTCAACAGCCCGAAAGAGCCGATGGAGTTGATGGTTTCCAGGCCGATGGTCTTGCTGGTGTCCGGCTGTTTTACTACATAATTGAGCATGCCGCCGAACTGGGAGCCGTATTGCAGCGCTCCCGTGCCCCGCACCAGTTCGATCTTTTCGACGGCTTCCATAGGCATACTGTAGTGGCTGGCAGGGTATCCGTACACATCGGAATTGACGATGACGCCGTTCTTTCGGATATTGAACTCCCAGCCCCGGTGCGGATCGAGACCCCGGGTAGATATATTCGTCTGGTTGCCGGAGCCATCCATATCGTACACAAAGACGCCGGGCACTTTGGCGAACAATTGCCGGGGCGTCTTGTCGGCGATGCTGGCATCGGAGTATAACAAGTTGATGACCTCGTTCTTTTTGCCGGCCCAAAGGAAGCCGTTGTGCACGGGCGGGAGCCGCTCGACGGTGCTGCGCTGGCCCTGGATCTGTATGGCGTCGAGGGAGATGATTTTCATGGTGTCTCCTTCCGCCTGTCCAAATAGGCCTGTGAACGGAAAGAGGAGCGTAGAGAGGAGAATAAGTCTTGTTTTCATGGGGACATCATTTTCTAAAAAAGTCAATTGCTTGCCGGCGCTGTTTTTTCCAAAATTTTCCATTGACCTCTACCAGGGAGTCCTTTTCAAAGCGGGCTTCGTAAGTTGTATCCCCTTCTGGCGACCATCTGCGCAGATAGCCGTGTTTGATGCCTTCGCGGTAGGTCACTACGAGTTGCGGGCTGCCGCTTTCATAGAACGTCGTGTCGCCCCCATCCTTCAGTCCATTTTCGGTAAAATATTGGGTCTCCCTGATTTGCCTCCGGGGTAATAAAGACAGAGCGTCCGGATTGGATCCCGTTTTGAACATCCGCTCGCCTCGTATCTTTCCGCCTGGGAAATAATCGGTCATAATCCCTTCGATTTTCCCGTCGATCTCGAAGTGGCGGCGGGTAACCTCCCCGTTCTCCAGGTATTGCAACTTTTCCTCGGGTTCTTTTTCTCTCGTCTGACAGCTTATGAAAAACGAGGGGGTCAGGGATAAGAAAAGTAGTGTTTTTATCGGGTTGCAACCTTTAATAAACATAAAAGCCTTGATTTTGTGCCTTAAAGAAAAAGAGACTGCGCCGAAGGACAGTCTCTTTTCCGGAGATAATTCCTATAATTACCCTTAATTTTTCCAGGCAGGTCGTTCACTTTGCGGCCGATGACGGTACCAAAACGGACGCCTTCCACGCAGTCCATGTTCCAGTGCACGCCGAGCAACACTCTCGACCAGGCATTCTCCTGGGCCATTTCGTAGAAACTGCCGAAGGGCTGGGATTTGCCCTCAAACTCCGTGCGGTTTTCCAGACAGCGGTCGGTGAGTGAATAGGCATAACCAAACACGCTTGCAAGTGCCTCGGCGCCGGCAGCCCCCATCGTCGAATGGCCCGGAGGGGTAAGCGGGGAAGGAAGGTGTGACCCCGTATTCTCCGGTCAGCGGGTCGTACAGGTTGGTTTTGTAGTTCGGGTCGATAATTTCTTGATGTAGGTGTCGGGGCGCTCTACGTTGTATTCGTATTTGGAGAACCAGCAAGCTACCGCAGCGTCGTTCAGTGCCATCCCGACCTTGGCGTGGCTTCAGCGCGGTTTCGAGGTCCACGTTATCGTTGTCAATGACTTGATTGGCAATGGCCACCCCAGCGGGGGCCCGGGCTGAAAGTTAGATTGAGAAGGTCGTCGCTCCAGAATTCGCCCACCCACCCGTGTAGTAATCCGCTTCGGCATTTTTCGTATAAGTCTGGATTGCCTGGGAGTAATATTCGGAGTTCTCGTTCTCGCTGTATTGCATGAAATAAAGGAAGGCGGCTGGGAGAGTTTGTCCTCGTTTTGATTGGAAAGGTGCGAACTTTCCTGAAATATGGACCCATACCCATGCCGGGACTCGGGTAGGTGGTTCGGTCCCCCTGGCCGTCGTAGTGAGTGGCCCAGTTGTAGGTCTCCCGCCGGTGGAGTAGCTTCCGAAGGAGCTTGTAAGCCTCGGGCCATAGGTCGAGACCGACTAGTCCCTAAATCGGCCCGCCCCACGCTTTCCCTATAACTTTGGGAGCGCTGGGGAATCTCGCTTAGTGGTTTCGGACCGGTATTTATTGTCCACCAAGGCGGTCGCGGACGCTACTCTTGATGGCAAAAGTGGGCACGTCGGCGAAGAAGTAGGGCATCATCCGGGAATACACCCCGTGTGGGATAACCGTAGGCCAGTGGTATTCTTGCCGGTTTCACTTGGAACGTCCAGGCCCAGGTAACGACCTTCCAGGAGTTGTAGTCCGGCATGCCGGCAGGCTACAGGCTTGCATGTTTCCATCCCGAGGTGGGGGGCAGGCGCACGGGGAGCAGGACCTGGCCGGTAGCCGGCTGCGTAGCTCTTTACCCGGAGGAACACTCTGTTCCAGCGAAGGGAAACCTCCGCATCGCATTCCGGAGACCACGGCGGGCTGTCTTTCCGGCAGTGGTCTCGTCGTCGGGATTACAGGAGGAAAAGAAACGGAACAGCGAGAGAGGCCGCCCAGCGTGATTAAAGTCAGAGTAACGTGATCTTTTCATTGGATGAACAATTTGTTAGAGAGAGGATATTGGGTATAGAATATAAAAATTTGGTCAAAATTAGGCATCTCTCCTTCCTGCGCATCCTCGAACTTTGAATTTTATCCAACCTGTAACAAGGCTGGGAAAATATGTAACGAAAGGAGTCAACCCACTTTTTTCCAGGAAATCCGGAAGGTAAGTATCCCGCTCAAGGCCAGCTTGTTAATACTAAAATCCGGGCCAGCGGTGTAAGCGTCGTGGTGATCTCTTGTTTAGTAAAGAACCGTACTGTCCGGGAGCGCAATGACCTCGCTCTTGTTGATCTTTGAAACCCCGGCCGGTAGCAAGCTCGAGTAGTTGCTCGAAGAGATGTTTTTCAGCAAGCAGCTCTTCGCCGGTATCCAGAAGCGCTCGTTTGTCCCTTTTGCCGAGCGTTATGCAGAGCAAAGCAATCTGGTCGAAAAAGATCAGGGCTTTTCCCAGGTTTGTATTGAGCCGGACAAAACGTTTTCCGCCCTGGCGCCGAGAGCATTTTTAACCGGCTCTTCTGGATACCTCGAGGCGCTCTTTTGATCAGTTTTTTCAGGTGAAGTCGATGGCGTCGAGGTCGAAGGCCTCGGATGCGTAAGCGTGTTTGCAGGCCGTGGTGAAAATGACCGGCTTGTTTTTTTGAGGAGCTGGGCTACCTGTATGCCGTTGGAGGCCGGGCATTTCGACGTCTGAATGCGGAGGTTTGAATTCTAGCTTTCGATTTCGAGGATGATCGTAATCGTTGAAGGCCTATCGACCCTCCAGGGCAGGAAATCGGTCGCAACAGGATCCGCAGGGTAGGATGCCGGGCAGCTTCATCGTCCAGCAGCAAGCGCCTCATCTTTGTTTCCAACCAGGCTGATTAATAAATGCTGATGACAGATGATCTTCTTCAATGAACTGTTCGAAAGTGAAAATGCTCCTTGTAAAGACCTCCAGGCGCTTCCAGAAGCTTCTCCTGCCCTGAATCCTACTCTTTTGCCTTTTGCCGTGCTTTGGGCCGATCTTATTGGAAACAGCCAGCACAAAGTGGTTGTTCTTCACTTCGAACACGACATGGAAAGGTGAAAACCGTCGGAACTCTGCAGGTCGGCGTAGTTTTGAACGCACTTTCGATCAAACGCGTAGCGACAAAGGCGCCACCCAGTTTCCTGCTTCAGTGGTTTGCTCGGCTTGATCCAGTCTTGTAACCTCAGGTCGAACAAGGGGTTGACCTTCAGTCGGTTGATCTCGATGAGGCTCAGGGCGAATTCGACCTCCTCCCTCAAGGATACATACTGCTGGGCGCTTTGGTAGAGGATATAATCCAGCACGTTGGCCAGCTTGTCCAAAGTGATAGGTCTGGTAGGCGTAAGATTGAATGGGAAAGAGCGTGTTTTTGAACAGGTGGGGTTGGTGTTTCAGGCCCATGCAAAAGATCGACTTCAGCAGGATTTGAATATTCCACTCTAGCTCTCGTACTGGGCCTGGTACTCCTGCTTTTGCTTTCGTTCCTGCCTCCACAGCAGCCAGGCGCTCGTCGCGACGGCGATAGCCAGCACTATCACGGCGATGATCAGCACGTGCAGGCCAGGGCGAGGAATGTCAACGCCATCGCGGAAGGATATTTAACAGCAGGTAGCATTTTTCCGCTTTAAAATCACCCCCGATTGACGAACGTCATCCCCTCCGCTTTGGGGGTTTGCCAATTTTGCGGCAACGGTTTTCCGCAACCTGAAAAAATTAAATTTAAAATGAAAGAAAACGGCAAACCGCTCTGTGCTTATTCCTACAAAATCAAAATGGTGGAACTGGTGCACATGGACCGTTCCGGGAAGAACGCCAAAAGCCATCTGAAAAGCCGGCTATAACACCTTCCTGCTCCGTTCCGCGACGTATATCCTGACCTGCTCACCGACAGCATCAGCGCCATGAGCGACCGCCACCAAGGTCGGCCTCATGATGACGAAGCTTCATGCTGGCAGCGAGAACTTCACCACCCGGAGGATACCATCCGCAAAATC
>JADJBL010000003.1 GCA_016703765.1 Saprospirales bacterium | reverse complement strand
TATTTAGGCCGCATTTGCGGAAAAAACAACACTTCCTGAATGGTTTGCTGGTTGCTGAGCAACATAGCGAGCCGGTCGATGCCGATGCCCAGTCCGGAGGTAGGCGGCATACCGTACTCCAGGGAGCGGAGAAAATCCTCGTCGAGGGCCATGGCCTCCTCGTCCCCTTTTTCGCGAAGCGTCAACTGATCTTCCGAACCGTTCGCGCTGGTCGATGGGGTCGTTGAGCTCGGTGTAGGCGTTGGCGATCTCCTTGCCATTGACATACAGCTCGAAACGCTCCACAAGGCCCGGCACGCTGCGGTGCTTTTTGGCCAGCGGGGTCATTTCGATCGGGTAATCGATGATGAAAGTGGGCTGCACGAGGTGGTGCTCGACCGTCTTGCCAAAAATCTCGTCGATGAGCTTGCCCCGGCCCCAGTTATCCTCCGGGTCGAGGTGCAGCTCCTTGCAAAAACGCCGCAATTGATCCTCCTCCATCGCGGTCACGTCCTTGCCGGTGTATTTGTGGATGGCGCCGAGCAGCGAGATCCGCTGGTAGGGGCCCGCAAAATTCAGGGTATGCTCCCCCGAAGGCACGGTGGTGGCGCCGTGGAGCACGACTTTGGCCACTGTTTCCAGGCATTCTTCCACCATGTTCATCATCCAGTTGTAGTCCTTGTAGGCCACGTAGATTTCCATGGAGGTGAACTCCGGGTTGTGGGTGCGGTCCATGCCCTCGTTGCGGAACATCTTTCCGATCTCGTACACCCCGTCGAAGCCCCCCACGATGAGGCGCTTGAGGTAGAGCTCGTTGGCGATGCGCAGGAAGAGCGGCATGTCGAGCGTGTTGTGGTGCGTTTTGAAGGGCCGCGCCGCCGCGCCGCCGTGGATGGGCTGCAGGATGGGGGTTTCCACTTCCAGCCAGCCTTTTCATCGAAATAGCGCCGCATGGCCGAGACCAGCTTGCTGCGCTTGACGAAGATCTCGCGGTATTCGGGGTTCACCGTGAGGTCCACGTAGCGCATGCGATAGCGCTGCTCGGGGTCGGTAAAGGCGTCGAACACGTTCCCCTCTGCATCGCGCTTGACGATGGGCAGCGGGCGGATGGATTTGGCCAGAAATTTGAACTCCCGCACGTGCACCGTCACCTCGCCCGTCCGGGTGCGGAAGGCAAAGCCTTTGATGCCCACGAAGTCGCCCAGGTCGAGCAGTTTTTTGATGACGATATCGAACAGGGCGGTATCCTCGCCGGGGCAGATCTCTTCCCGGCGCAGGTAGAGCTGGATGCGGCCGCTGCTGTCCTGAAGGTTCATGAACAGGGCCTTGCCGGCCTCCCGCGAGGCCATCACGCGGCCGGCTATAGACATTTCCTGAAAATTCAGCCCTTTCCGGCTGCCGTCTTCCAGGGTTTCTTCCTCAAAATTTTTCTACGATATCGGCGGTGTGGGCATTCACGTCGAATTGTTCGGGGGGAAAGGGATCGATGCCCAATTCCCTGATCTTTTCCAGGTTTTCCCGGCGCACGATTTCCTGTTCGCTCAATGGCTGCATGATTACTCGTTTTTTTTCGATGGGCAAAAATAATTAAATGCGGCGGACGCGCCTATATTAATTAACTATTAACCTTAGCATATACCCGGCCCTTTCTTATAATTTTGTACCAAATCTGCCGGTATGCACTCCTTCAAGCTACACAAACCCCTCCTTTCTATCCTTGCCATTTTTTCATTGCCCACTTTGATACAGGCCCAGCCGGCAGGCCTGGTGGTCAATGAAGTTTCCCAGGGTTCGACTGCAGCACGCGAGTTTGCCGAGCTGGTGGTCGTGGGTCCGCCCTGCTCTACCGTCGATATCCGGGGCTGGATACTGGACGACAACAACGGCGATTTTATCGACTGCGCCGGACCCAACACAGGAGCCCTTCCCGGCACGGGCATCGCTCCGGGGCACGTGCGCTTCAAATTCGATCCCATCTGGCAAAACGTGCCGGTGGGCACCATCATCCTGGTCTATGCTTTCGATCCGGGCGACCCCGGCGCTCAGGCAGAGATCGGCGGCCTTACACCCGATTACACCGACTCCAACTGCGACCGGCTCCGCGTCGTGCCGCTCAACGCCTCCAATACTTTTATGGAAATGGACGCGGCTATCCCCTTCGGCGCGGCCTCGGGCTGCTGTCCCAACGGAAGCAACGGCAACCCCAACTATACCGGCGCCGTGTATGTGCCCCTCAATAACCAGGCGTTCAGCGGGGTGACCGGAAAACTGGGCCTCCGCAACGAGGGCGACGCCTTCCAGGTCCGCAACGCCAGCGCCAATTTTTTCCACGGCCTGTCATACGGAACAACCAGCACCGGCGGTTGCGTTCCCCAACCGCTTTTCGACGGAGGATTATACGGGCTGCAATTCGCTGCCTCCGGACCCAACCTGACCTACCAGTTCCGCAATACCCTCACCGACGACTATACCACCGTCGCGAATTTCGGGAGCTTTACCGCCAGCACCACCCAATCCCCCGGATTGCCCAACAACTGCGACAACGCGCAGTGGATCGGCTCGCTCCGCAGACCTCCGGAGAGCATTTTCCAAACCTCGGGCGCCGCCTGCGCACCCAATCCCATGGCCGCATCCCTGGCGATCTGCGTCGGACAGACCATTTCCCTCACCCTTCCCAATACCAATGCCTGTAGCTCCAACTCCTTCGCCTGGTCCTTTTCCGGGTCGGGCAGCGTGGTCGTTCAGGGAAGTTCCACCAACTCTACCGTCACCATCCAGGCCACGGGGGCCGGCACGGTCAACGCTCAGATCACGGCCACCATCCTCAATAGCCTGCTCTATACTCAGGGCGGGTGCAGCGGTCCGCAGTTTCCGCAATCCCTGACCTACATTTTCCATTGGTCATATCCCCGGGGCCTTCGGCCTTTCCCACGGTGATCAGCGCCTGCAATATGGGCAACGGTCAGGCCGTCTTCAACCTGACCAGCGTCAACAACATCGTCAACGGCAACACGGGGCAGCCGGTTTCCTGGTGGCAGAATTCGGCGGCCACCATTCCCATTGCCAACCCGGGGGCTTATACCTCCGGGCCGGGCACCGTATGGGCGGTGGTCACTTCCGGGCCTTGTTCTTCGGCCCCGGTGGCCGTCACTTTGGTCGTCCTGCCTGTGCCCGTGGCATTCCCGACTACCCTGGTGGGTTGCAACCAGGGAAACGGCCAGGGGGCCTACAACCTGAGCACCCTGAACAATATGGTCAACGGCAATACCGGGCTGCCGGTCAGCTACTGGCTCAATGCGGCGGCCACTATTCCGGTTCCCAATCCGACGAACTACATCGGCGGACCGGGCCTGGTTTACGCCACGGTGGTGAACGGAAACTGCACTTCCGCGCCCGTGCCCATCACCCTGACGGTCGTGCCTACGCCCACCACGGCCAACACTTTTATCACCGTCAATCCCCTCGTCGCCTGCGGCACGACCACGGTGACGGTCACCTTCTTTTTCGCGAGCAATAACCTCTACAATATTTCCCTGCAATACGGGGCCCAGACTTTCAACGGACAAAACCTGGCAAGCGGGGCGACGGCCAATTTCACGATCAGCCAAAACACGCAGTTTGTGCTGACCTCCGTTACCCTGGCGCAGAACAGCCTGTGCATGGTCAATTTCGCCAATCCGCCGATCCTGACCGTCGTCATCAACGACCCGCCCGATTTGGAGATTACGGGAAATACGGTCATTTGCGCCGGCGAATCGATCAATCTCAGTACGGTGGTAACGGATGTCGCCAACCCGCCGGGCACGATCCCGATCACTTATCATTCGGGCACGCCCCCCAACGCGGGCAACGCGATCAACCCCCTGGTCAGTCCGCTCGTCACGACTACTTACTACGTCTTTGCCAACGGGGGCGCGGGCTGCCAGCAGACCTTGCCGGTGACGATCACGGTGACTTCCGGAGGAACGCCCGTGCTGGGCAGCACCACGGTCTGCAGCGACGATCCGCCTTTGAACCTCGATCTTTTGCTCGATCCCAATTTTCCGACCGGTACCTGGGCCGGGCCGGGCGTGAGCGGCAATTTCTTCGACCCCATGGGGCTGAACGGTACCCAAACCCTCACCTTTACCCCTGCCGGTTGCGGCAATCCGGCCAATACCACGGTGAACGTGCTCCCTGCCGGAACGCCGGTTTTGGGGATGGATACCTTGTGCCAGGCCGATGGGCTTTACGATCTGGTACCCCTACAGGACCCCAATTTCCCTATCGGCTCCTGGGGCGGTCCAGGGGTGAGCGGCAATTTTTTCGATCCTTCCGGCCAGAGCGGGTTGACACCGCTGGTCTTTACCCCACAGGGGTTTTGCGCCCTGCCCGCCATTGCAAATATGTTTGTCGTCGATCTGGGGGTTCCCCTGCTCGGCGCCGATACGCTGTGCAGCAATGAAGGCCCTTTGGACCTCGCCCTGCTCGAAGATCCGGCCTATCCCGACGGCGTTTGGTCGGGACCGGGGGTGACGGACACCCTGTTCGATCCATCTGTATTTACCACTGACACCCTCGTCACTTTGACTTTTAGCCCATCGACCTATTGCACCGATACCGTTTCTACGACGATCTGGGTGCAGGCGGTCCAAATACCGGTTTTGGGCGATGCCACGCTCTGCGATATCGACCCGATCCTCGACCTCACGACGCTGGAAGATCCCAATTATCCGGGGGCATTTGGGCCGGACCGGGAGTCAGCGGCAGCAGCTTCGATCCGGCCGGATTGGGGGCGCATCGAGTTGAGTTATGTCTTTCCGGGATTTTGCATCGACACCGTTTTCACCACGATTATCGTCGTGCCCTCCGGCACACCGGTGCTGGGCTCTGCTGATATCTGCGAGATCGACGGCTTGTTCGACCTGACCGTCTTGCAGGATCCCCTCTATCCGAGCGGCCTGTGGACGGGCTCTGGTGTGACGGGAAATGTCTTCGATCCCACCGGTCAAAGCGGTTCAATTATCCTGACTTTTACGCCGGCCGGCTCTTGCGCCAACTCGGCCGACGCCACGATCGTGGTAACGCCAAGCGCTCAGCCGGTGCTGAGCAATGCCACCCTTTGCGAGTCGGATGGGCCGCTGGACTTGAGCACCCTGCAGGACCCGAATTTCCCTGTCGGAACCTGGTCGGGCCCTGGGGTAAGCGGGAGCAATTTCGACCCTGCGGGTCAGAGCGGCTTAGTGACCGTAATTTTTACTCCCTCCGATACCTGTTTTCTGGCGGCCACGGCCTCCATTCTGGTCAACCAGGCGCCGTCCATCGCCAACCTCGCGGAGCTATGCGACTTGAACAATACGACTTATACCGTGAGTTTTGAGATCAGCGGCGGCGACCCGGGCTCGTATACGGTGAATGGGGTATCTGCAACGAGCCCCTTCCTATCTTCGCCGATCGTGGCAGGCGACCCATACGCCTTTTCGGTCGACGATGCCAACGGATGCGGGCCGGTTGATGTGTCGGGTTCGGTGAATTGCATCTGCACCACTTCGTCGGGGACTATGGATACTGGGGCCGGGCCGATCCTGGTCTGCCAGGGCTTCTCCATCAACGCCACCGATTATTTCAACAACGACGCGGTGCTGGATCCCAACGACCTTCAGCAATTCGTGCTGCACGACAGTCCCGGGCCGGGGCTGGGCAATATTGTAGCCATCAGCAATACCGGGTTTTTCGTTTACCCGGTCAATATCGTTCCATTTCAATCCTATTATATATCGGTGATTGCCGGAAACGACGATGGCACGGGGAATGTGAATACCGGCGATCCTTGCTTTTCGGCGTCCGCCGGCATCGAGGTGATCTTTACCGAGCTGTCGATCAGCTTTAGTTCGGATTTTCTGATCTGCGAAAACCATTGCTACGACTGGGCGCTGAGTTTTGAAGGCAATCCGCCCTTTACTTTTGAATACAATATCAGCGCAGGGGCTTTCAGCCAGGTGGAAACGGTGGTGGTTTTCAAAACGATACCACCCTGACTTTCTGCCCGATTGATTACGGTCTGAGCAGTGGGATACTGGAACTGCAGCCCGGCGATTTTTCGGATGCCCTGTGCTCCGACCCGGGATCGAATTTGCCGCCCACCCTTGTTACGGTGTCTCCGATCGCGACCCTGTTGCTCGACCCGGTCTTGTGCCCGGACGAGGAAATCACGGTGAATGGCACGATATACAATATGGCCAATCCAAGCGGCGTGGAGTCTATCCCCATCGCAACCCCGGATGCCTGCGACAGCATTGTGACCATTCAACTCAGCTTTTTCCCGCCTGCCCTGGGCATCATCGCGCAGACCCTTTGCGACGGCGAAAGCCTCGTGGTGAACGGAACTACCTACGACGCGGCGAATCCATCCGGAACGGAAATCTTTTCAGGGGGCAGCGTCAACGGCTGCGATTCGACGGTGACGATAAACCTCGGTTTTTATCCTCCCGCCCCTTTCAACCTCGTACAAACTTTATGCGAAGGAGAAAGCATCTCAGTGAACGGGACGGTGTTTGATCAGGCCAATCCCTCGGGAGTGGTGGTCATTCCCAATGGGAGCTTTACCGGTTGCGACTCGACGGTGACGGTGGCCTTGAGCTTTCTCCCCCACTCCATTTCCAACATTACGAGCACTTTGTGCCCCGGAGGATTTTTAGTGGTAAACGGGACCACCTACAACCAGGCGAATCCCGCCGGGGTCGAATTCCTTCCCAATGGAAATTATTTGGGCTGCGATTCGACCATCAATGTATCCCTGAGCTTTTTCCCACCGTCCGTGGGGACTTTCAGCTCCACTTTGTGCGAAGGAGAAAGTTTGATGATCAACGGCACGCTTTACGACCAAAACAATCCCGGCGGTACGGAACTGTTCGTGGGCGGGTCTTACACGGGCTGCGATTCGACCTTACAGGTCAGCCTGAGTTTTGTGCCCAATTCGGTGAATAATTTAAGCGCCACGCTTTGTCTTGGGGAGTCGATCGTCGTGAACGGCGTCACATTTAACCAGGCCAATCCGAGCGGAACGGAATTTCTCCCCAACGGCAATGCGGCGGGCTGCGATTCGACGATCAACGTCTCACTCAGCTTTTTCCCGCCGGCCAACGGGGTCTTGAGCACGGTTCTCTGCGCGGAAGATTTTGTGGTCATCAACGGCACGGTGTACAATTCGGGGAATCCATCCGGTATGGAGGTTTTCCCGGGCGGCAGCGCGAACGGCTGCGATTCGACCCTGACCATCGCCCTGAGTTTCCTGCCGCCGATCGAATTTTCGCTCCTCGACACGCTGGTGTCGGGGCAGTTTATCACGGTAAACGGGACCATTTACAACGAAACCAACCCAAGCGGCACGCAGGTGTTTTTCAATGGCAGCTTCCAGGGCTGCGATTCGACGGTGAATATTCAGTTGTTTTTCGAGGAATTCGAGTTGGAGTTTTCCACCCTGGCGCCGAGTTGCTTCGGCTTTCAGGACGGGCAGTTCGTCATCGAGGGCATCAGCGGGGGGAAGCCGCCCTATTCGGTTTCTATCGACGGCATTTTCTTCGAACCCCTCGATACCTTCCCCTTTGTGTGGTCCGATCTGCCGGCCGGTAGCTACCAGTTGACCGTGCAGGACGCCAATGGGGAGACGTATCTCATTAATATCGTCATCCCCTCCAAAATTGAGCCCTTACTGGACCTGGGTCCGGACCTCGAACTGGAGCTGGGGGAAAGCGCCGACCTCGAGGCCGTCGCCAATTTTCCGGTCGCTCAGATCAACTGGCTCCCCTCCACCTGGCTGGATTGCGATACCTGCCTTCTGACGACGCTGATCGCTCCGCAAAGCGACATCACCTATACTGTAACGGCCCTCGACCCTGACGGCTGCCCTGCCACCGACTTCCTGTCGGTAAGGGTTTTGAAGCTTCGAAAGCTATTTATTCCGAGCGTTTTCTCCCCCAATGCCGACGGCGCGAACGATCTGTTCGTGATCTACGGCGGAGTGGAGGTGCGTCAGATCCGCGAATTTCAGGTGTACAACCGCTGGGGCAGCCTGATGTACCGCGCCTCCAACTTCCAGCCCAACGACCCGGCTTTCGGCTGGGACGGCTATTTCCAGGATCGCCTTATGGATGTGGGCGTTTACGTCTACTACGCCGAAGTCGAATTTGTCGATGGCGTGGTGGAAGTGGTGAAGGGAGGGGTGACGTTGGTGAGGTAATTGCCTTCGGCAGTTTAGGAGGTTTAGCCTTCGGCAGTTTAGGAGGTTTAAGAGGTTTAGAAGGTTTAGTTTTTTTCTAAACCTTCTAAACCTCTTAAACTTTATACACTACTCCCTCATCGCTCAGTACTCGATTTTCCTCTTTCAGTTTCCCCAATTTCCCGTCTGGTCATTCTCATTGGGCAAAGGCTTGTCCGAGGGGCCATATTTGTCTTGTCAGCAGCTAGACGCTTTATCACATTACCAAATTCAAAAAAACATTTACCATGAAAAAGTTAATCTACCTCGGAATATTCTGGATGTTTTCTGCCGCAACGGCTTTTGCAGATTGTCAGGATGCTACCGGCCTTCAGGCCACGGTCATTAGCTCCACGGAAGTCATGCTCAGCTGGGACGCAGTGCCCGGCGCTACGAAGTATCAATTGGAAGTACAACTGGAAGAAGGCGGTCCCCCATTCAACATGGAGACCAGCACGACGGACCTCAGCTACCAATTGGGCGATCTGCTCAGCGGCGGTCTTTACAAGTTCAAAGTGCGCACCGTGTGCGGCGGCGATAAATCCGACTGGTCTGAATTCGTGTTTTTCAACCTCGGCGGTAGCGGTGGTGGAGGCGGTGGAACGGGCGGCGCCTGCGATACCCCGACGGGATTGTTGGTGCTGGACATCAGTGGCGACCGCGTTGTCCCGGCCATAGCCTACGAATTTGAAGTGGAAGAAGAAAACACTCCGACCCCCCCCCCCCCCCCCCCCCCGCCCCCCCCGGCCACACCCCCCCCCCCCCCCCCCCCCCCCCCCGCCCCCCCCCCCCCCCCCCCCCCTTCCCCCCCGCCCGCGCGCCCCCCCCCCCCCCCCCCCCCCCCCGCACGCGGAACGGGCGGCGCCTGCGATACCCCGACGGGATTGACGGTTAGCGACATCACTGCCAACAGCGCTGTGATCACCTGGAACGCAGTGACAGGAGCGCAAGGATACGAATTGCAGGTGGAAGACGATGAAAACACTCCGGCCTTCAATTGGGAGGTGATCGTCACCGGCACGCAGGCAACCGTGACGGGCTTGTCGCCCAATGGCAACTATCAGGTGAAGGTGAAAACCAAATGCGATGGCGGTATTAACAGCACGGATAGCGACTGGGTATTCTTTTCCACCACGACTACGACCAGCACTTTTTCGCCTGCGCAATTGGCGCCCAACCAGGGGAATTCTTTTTCAGCCTATCTATCCCCGAACCCGGCATACGGAGGGGAAAGCATCTATCTCAAAATGGAAAATACGGCTGCTGCCGAAACCGTATGGGTCATGGTGTACGACCTTCAGGGTCGCGTTTACAAAACAATCGAGGCTCAGGGTTTTGACCTGGAAGCCATTTCGATACCGACGAGCGGTTTACAGCCTGGGATGTATCAGGTCGTGATCCGAAACGGCAACGATGTCCAAAGCAGGCGATTTAGCCTGCTGGATTAAGGGGGGTATTGGACGGCGCTTCGAAAGAGGCGCCGTTCTTTTTTTTATAAACGGCGTCCGCCCCGGCGGACGCCGTTTATTTGAAAATGCGGTACCTTTGCCCTACATGGAAATACCCCTCCTCTACGAATCCCCCGAATTCCTCGCCATCTCCAAACCAAACGGGCTGGTCGTGGAGCGCGACCCCCACGGATATCCCTCCGTGGAGGAATGGGCGGGAAAGCTTTGGCCCTTCGTCGGCATCGTGCACCGGCTGGACCGGCCGGTGAGCGGGGTATTGCTCCTTGCAAAGAAAAAAAGCGCGCTGCGAAACCTGAACCGGCAATTCGAAGCCAAAACGGTGGTAAAGATTTATCTCGCCATCACAGAACATACTCCCCCAAGTGCGGAGGGAATCCTGGAACATTGGTTGATCAAAGACCAAAAAGGCAAGAAGGCCCTCGTCGCCGAACCATCGGCCCAGGGGGCTTTTTTATGTAAATTGAACTACCGGGTTTTGCAAACCACGCCCAACGGGCTTTCCCTCCTCGAAATCCGCCCCCAAACCGGCAAATTCCACCAGATCCGGGCACAATTGTCCGCGGCGGGCTGTCCGATCGTCGGTGATGAAAAATACGGCGCCGTCCTCCCCTACCTAGCCAACGGAATCGCACTCCACGCCTGGCAATTGCATTTCGCCGACCCGGCGACTGGAGAAGCTTTACAACTAAAAGCACCGGGCCCTGTTCATTCCCTTTGGACCGATTTTGATTATCTTTCGGCCCATATTTAAATGTCCATGCAACGCCTGCCTTTTCTATATGTGACCGACAGTCCCCTGGGAGGCCGGGGTGTGTTCACGATCAACGAAATCCCCGCCGATTCCCTGATCGAGATCTGCCCGGCGATCGTGCTGCCCGAATGGGACCTTTCCCAGATACACAAGACCCACCTCCACGACTACTACTTTCTCTGGGGGGAAGAGCAAAACCAGGGCGCCATCGCCCTCGGCTACGGCTCGCTGTACAACCATTCCTACGAGCCCAACGCCAAATACATCCTCGACTTCGACCGGCAAACCATCGATATCTACACCGTGCGCGACATCGAAGCCGGCGAGGAAATCACGGTCAACTACAACGGGGAGCCGGAGGATAGCTCGCCGGTGTGGTTTCATCAACCGAATTACAAGAGATGAAAGTTGAAAAGTTGAAGAGTTGAAAAGTTGAAAGAAAGCTTTTTGGCAAAGCCAAAAAGGCCCCACTTGAACTTTTCAACTCTTCAACTTTTCAACTACCTTTGCGGAAATTTTTAAGCACAATAACACAACAACAATGGATAACAAAAATATTCTGAAACTTTTGGGCGATCAGGCCGCTTATTACCTCGAACACAAGAGCAAGACGATCGACAAAAAAGACCTGCACCTTCCGGGTCCGGATGTGATCGACCGGCTTTGGGCCGGCACCAACCGAAGCAATCAGGTGCTGAACAGCCTCCAGCAGATTTTTTCGAACGGCCGTCTGGGCAATTCGGGCTACGTCTCCATCCTGCCCGTCGACCAGGGCATCGAACATACCGCCGGCTCCTCTTTCGCGCCCAACCCCATTTTTTTCGACCCGGAAAACATCGTCCGGCTGGCGATCGAAGGGGGTTGCAACGCCGTGGCTTCTACGTTTGGGGTGCTGGCATCGGTGTCGCGCAAGTACGCGCACAAGATCCCTTTCATTGTAAAGATCAACCACAACGAGCTCCTCACCTACCCCAATAAATACGACCAGATCATGTTCGGCTCGGTGGACGATGCCTGGAACATGGGCGCCGTGGGGATCGGAGCGACGATCTATTTCGGATCCGAAGAAAGCACCCGCCAGATCATGGAGGTGGCCGAAGCCTTCGAACGCGCGCACGAGCTCGGGATGGCCACCATACTCTGGTGCTATACCCGCAACAACGGCTTTAAAAAAGACGGCGTGGACTACCACACCGCCGCCGACCTCACCAGCCAGGCTAACCACCTGGGCGTGACGATCCAGGCCGATATCATCAAGCAAAAACTGCCCACCAACAACGGCGGCTTCACGGCGATCAACTTCGCCAAGACCCATAAAAGCGTCTACGATAAACTGACCACCGATCACCCGATCGACCTCACCCGCTACCAGGTAGCCAACTGCTACATGGGCCGCGTGGGCCTCATCAACTCGGGCGGCGAATCCAAAGGGGCTTCGGACCTCCAGGAAGCCGTGGTCACCGCCATCGTCAACAAACGCGCCGGTGGTATGGGGCTGATCTCCGGCCGGAAAGCATTCCAAAAACCTATGAAGGAAGGGGTAGAGATTTTGAATGCGATTCAGGATGTGTATCTGGATAAGGGGATTACGATTGCTTAAAATCGCATACCATCCTATCTACAAGTACGAGCTGCCGGAAGGGCATCGATTCCCGATGCTCAAGTACGAGCTTTTGCGCGAGCAATTGCTGTACGAGGGGACGGTGACCGAGGAAAATTTTTTCCAACCGGAGGCCCTGGAGGAGGAAACCCTGCTGCTGACCCACGAGGAAGGATATTGGAACCGCCTGAAACGGCAGGAATTGAGCCCAAAGGAGGTGAAAGCCATCGGTTTTCCGATGACGCCGAGGCTGGTGGAACGGGGCCGGCATATTTCCAACGGCACGGCTCAATGCGCCTTGCACGCCAAAAATTTTGGGGTAGCCCTGAATATCGCCGGGGGTACGCACCACTCCTTTAGTTATAAGGGAGAGGGATTTTGCGTGCTCAACGACATCGCCATCGCCGCCAATTACCTGCTGCACCTGGAAGCGGCCAAAAAGATTCTGATCGTGGACCTCGATGTGCACCAGGGAAACGGCACGGCGCAAATATTTGAGGAGGAAGAGCGCGTCTTCACTTTCAGTATGCACGGGGCCAAGAATTATCCCGCGCGGAAGGAGCGCTCCGATCTCGACATCGGCCTTCCCGACGGAATGACGGACGAGCCCTACCTGCGCATCCTGCGCAATACCCTGCCCGGGTTAATCGATTCTGTAGAGCCGGATTTTATCTTTTACCTGTCGGGGGTCGATGTGCTGGCCTCGGACAAGTTGGGGAGGTTGAGTCTGAGCCTGGATGGCTGCAAGGAGCGGGACCGCATCGTACTGGAAGCCTGCCGCCTCCAAAGGATACCCGTCGCGGTGAGTATGGGGGGCGGTTATTCGGAGCGAATCTCCACGATTGTAGAGGCACACGCGAATACTTTTCGCCTGGCGGCGGAAATTTTCTTTTAGCTAAAGACGGGACCCCCTACGCTAAAGCTTCGGCTGCGCCCGCCGAAGCTTTAGCGAAAGGCGGAGCAAAAAAAAAAGTCGCCTGAACGGGGCGACTTCCTGAATTATAATCCCATGAACATATCCAAAAACGAAATCTTTGACAATTTATTGGACAGGGTATTGCACCTTCCGAATAAAGCGATTATCTTCGTGTCGATAAAGTGTTAAACGTTTCCCAACGAGTTGTATCCCATGAACTGACTTTTTTTGTACTAATCCCGTGAGCAATGCTAACTTAGAAGGCTGATTTCCCACAATCAGCCTTTTTTTATTGTATTGAGTGTGTGGTTCTACCGTACTTAAGGATAGTAAACAGTCCCCCTTTGGCAGGGGGACGTACTACTAACAAATTATAATCCCATGAACATATGCAATTTGTCAACTTCCGTCCGGCTTCTTCTCTCAAGTTTGAGTAAGCCGGCCCGGGGGGAATCGGGCCGGAGTACTCTGAAACAAACCGTAATCTCATGTAAGAATTCGAACGAAATTTCTAACTCCGTTAAGCTAGACTCTTCTTTTGCTTTTTTCTTTGTCCCCCTCTTAATCACCATTCACGTAACAAATATGCAAGGGTCTGTGAGATCCTACAAGGACATTTTAAGCTTATTGTGAAAAACTATCTCCCGCGCAACATCACAAAAAAGCTCCTTTAAAGGCGATAAAACATTCAAAAGACCCCTTCGTTGTGAAAATTTACCCCCAATAACAGGGCTTTTTTTCGAAAAAAAACTTCATCTTTTTTAAAAAAACCGCCTTCTTCTCGTTCGAAAGGCCCTTTTGGGGGGTAAAATCGGCCGCAAGGCTTGGGGAAATGCCCTTTTTGAAAGTTGGTTTAGGAAGTTTAGAGAGTTTAGGTAGTTTAGTTTCATGGCAAAAAGCTAAACCTACTAAACCCTCTAAACCTCCTAAACATCTAAAATCATTCCTTACCTTGGTAACCCCAAACCAAGGCCCCCAGAAAAGTATTCCGTGGAAACAACATCCGACCTCTTCCATCCCGATCTTTCTACGCTGACCTTCGCCGATGTGTTGCTGCCCATTGCCATAGCAAAGGCATACACCTATATAGTCCCGGAGGAAATGGTGCCCCTTCTTGCTTTCGGGCACCAGGTCGAGGTTTCCTTCGGGAAAAACAAGCGCTACGCCGGGCTCGTGATCCACATCCACCGGAATGTTCCGGAGGCGCATAAGCCCAAGCCCATCCTCTCCATCATCGACGCGCGTCCGCTCATCACCCCGCCGCAATTGCGGCTGTGGCAATGGATGGCCCGCTATTACTGCTGTACCATGGGCGAGGTGATGAATACGGCCGTGCCCTCCAACCTCAAGCTGGCCAGCGAAACCCGCATTTCCCTCAGTCCGCTCTACGACCATAGTTTCGAAGGGCTATCCGACAAGGAGTTCCTCGTCACGGAGGCGCTGTCGATTCAGGGGGAACTTTCCCTCGAAGAGGTGCGCGATATCCTGGGGCAGAAGACCATCTACCCCGTGATCCATCAGTTGATCGAAAAGCGGGTCATCTACCTGAAAGAAGATATCCAGGCCAAGTATCAACCCAAAACCATCGCCTGTGTGCGGCTTCAGGAGCCTTACGCCTCCCGGCCCGAGTTGCTGGAGGAAGCATTCGAGCTCACCAGCCGCTCGATCAAGCAGACCGAAGCGCTCATGGGCTTTGTGCAGCTTTCGCGGCAGGAACCCTTCGTGCGCAAACAAGCCTTGATGGATCTTTCCCACGCCGAGCACGGCGTATTGAAAGCCCTGGAGAAAAAGGGCATCTTCGAAATTTTTGACCAGGAGGTCAGCCGTCTGCCCGGATACGAGGACGAAGGAGGGCAGCAATCCGAGCTTTCGGAGGCCCAGCAAATCACCCTCGACGAGATCCGCAGGCAATTTGAAGAGCGGAAGGTGGTGCTGCTGCACGGGGTCACCGGCAGCGGCAAGACTCGATTATATGTAGAGCTCATCCAGGAGGTCATTGCCCGCGGGGGGCAGGCACTTTATCTTCTGCCGGAAATCGCGCTGACCACCCAGATTATCGACCGCCTGAAAAAAGTGTTCGGCGACAAGATCGCGGTGTACCACTCCAAGCTCAACAACAACGAGCGGGTGGAGGTCTGGCGGGCGGTGCTGGAGGGAAAGCCCCTCATCCTCGGGCCGCGGTCCAGCATGTTCCTCCCTTTCAAAAAACTGGACCTCATCGTGGTCGACGAGGAGCACGACGCCTCCTACAAGCAGCAAGACCCGGCGCCGAGATACAACGGTCGAGACACGGCCATTTACATGGGGAAGGTCCACGAGGCCAGGGTCCTGTTGGGCACTGCGACCCCTTCGTTGGAATCATACCACAACGCAAAGACCAATAAATACGGGCTGGTAGAGCTGTTCGAGCGCTTCGGCGGACTGGAACTGCCCGAAGTGCATATTGCCGATTTGAGGAATCCGCCGCCGCCGGGGGTGTTTTGCCCGTGTTCAGCCCCTACCTGCTCGACGAGTTGAAGAAGACGATGGAGCTGAAGGAGCAGGCCATTCTCTTCCAGAACCGGCGGGGATATGCGCCGGTTTACCGCTGTTCGAGTTGCGGCTGGACCCAGCAGTGCGAGCATTGCGACGTGACCCTGACCTATCACAAATCGCAAAACCAGTTGCGCTGCCACTACTGCGGCTTTCGCGCCTCGATGGCGCCCACTTGTCCGGCCTGCGGCAACAGCGAGCTGCGGCTGCAAGGCACCGGGACCGAAAGGATCGAAGACGACCTGGCCATCTACCTGCCCGAGGCCCGCATCGGCCGCATGGACCTCGACACCGTCAGAACCAAGAACGCCCATGCCCGCATCATCAACGACTTCGAGGAGCACCGCCTCGACGTGCTGGTGGGCACGCAGATGGTGACCAAGGGGCTCGATTTCGACAAGGTCTCCATCGTCGGGGTCATCAACGCCGACCAGCTCCTGCATTTCCCGGATTTTCGGGCCGGAGAACGGGCTTTTCAGCTCCTCACCCAGGTAGCGGGACGGGCTGGCCGAAAAAACCGGAGAGGGAAAGTGGTCATCCAGGCCTTGCAGACCTTCCACCCGGTATTAAAAGAAGTGCTGGCCGGCGATTACAAGGAGTTTTACCGGCGGGAGATCGAGGAGCGGCAGGAGTTTCAGTACCCACCGTTTTTTCGGCTAATCAAGATCACGCTCAAGCACCAGAATCCCGAGACGGTCAACCGCGCCGCCCTGCACCTGGGGCACTGGCTCAAGGACCGTTTGGAAAAGCGGGTGATCGGTCCGGCGATGCCCTACGTATCGCGCGTGCGGGGCCAGTACCTGCTCGACATCCTGATCAAGCTCGAGCGCAACACGCCGCTGATCAACCAGACCAAGGATTGGGTGATGGAGGGGGTATTGGAGATGCGGAAGCTGGAGGGTTGTTCGGGGGTGAGGGCGAATGTGGATGTGGATCCGGTTTAGTGACTGGTGACTGGTGACTGGTGACTGGTGACTGGTGACTAGGAGACAGTTTACTAGTCACTAGTCACCAGTCACTATTCACTAATTTGGTTTTTCAGGAAGGGTATTGCATTTTTTAGTGTTTGTTGTATATTTGTGGTCCCTTAATGAAGGGGCCCGCCTACGCTAAGGCTACGGCGGACAATTCGCCTACGCTAAGGCTTCGGCGAACAGAGGGGGTATAGCTCAGCTGGCTAGAGCGCTTGCATGGCATGCAAGAGGTCAGGGGTTCGACTCCCCTTACCTCCACGGATTTAAAACAGAAAGCCCTTGTAATTCAGTGAATTGCAAGGGCTTTTGTTTTTAATTTCCCTTTTAATTATTTTTCGAACCTAGACTAAAATCTCCTCCCGAAACGAAATCCCTACCTTTTTTATGAACGCATCCAGCTCTCTTTTATAAGCTTCACTTTGATCAATATGAATCCAGTGAGAAGCCTTTTCGACCACAATATGATGTGCATGGGGGATCGTCCGTACCAACTGCTCGTTGATATAACGGAACACATAGGGACTTTCCGCGCCGCTGATCAGCAGCACTTTACAGGCAATCCGTTTTGCATCGGCCATTCGGATTTGGTTATTAAAAGGATCCTCCCCTTCCAGTGCAGCGATATTGTCTCTTAGTTGAACCCGGGTAAGCTCGTCCAGGGTTTCCGGGGTTTTCTTTCCCTCCGTAATCCCATCGATAAATGATTGCTGGGCGCTTTTGGTATCGCCTTTTGCAAGGGATTTAAAAGTGGGGTCGATTCCCTTCATGCCCAAACGTGCAAAACTCTTGCCGGCCTTGAAATTCTTTATCAGCAACCCGAGCAGTTCCAGGGGATTCTTTGGGTTGGAAGCCAGGGCAGGAGCAAATATCGGCTCTTCGGCGACCACTCCTTTCACCAGCTCGGGGTGCTGAATGGCGACATTCAACGCTATGAAAGCGCCAAACGAATGCCCAACGAGGATGGCTGGACCCAGTCCTTTTTCCCGAATGAATTGTGCAATATCTTCCGTATTGATCCCAACGCCGCTGTCGGTATTCTTTGCGTAAGAACCGGGAAATTGAAAACGCCTGCTTAATACAAAGCAACTGAAGTCTTTTTCGAAATGAGGGGAAACGCTTGTCCAGGTCCGATAATCGCTGATGCTTCCGGGAATAAAGATCATGGCCGGCCCCTTGCCCGACTGCCGGTAGTGCATCGCAGCCCCATTGGCGGCGAATCGTTGAAGCTGTTGATCCATAATATTGTAAGTTTGGTTGAAAAATAAGTGACAAACAAATATACTCCAATTTGGAGTATATTTACAACTTACTTCACAAATTTTTTATGAAACCTACGACTTATGCCATATTGGGCCAACTGGCCTTTCGCCCTTGGGCAGCTTATGAGCTCGTCAAGGAGATGAGACGAAACTTTCACTACTTCTACCCCAGGGCCGAAAGTGGATTGTATGCAGAGTTGAAAAAACTGGACCAACTGGGCCTTGCGAGGTCCGAATCCCAAACAAAAGGCAAAAAAGATCGCCTTGTTTATACCATTACGGAGGAAGGAAGAAAAGTCCTGCGGGATTGGCTCAACACCGAACCTTCCTCCTTTCATCTGGAGTTTGACGGCCTGTTGCGGTTATTTCTCTCCAGGTTCGGGGGCCCCGGCGTAGTCCAAAATGCATTGATAAAAACCAGACTTGACAGCGAAGAGCTTCTGGAGCTTGCCCAAAAAGTGGGAAGGGAATACCTCACAGGAATTGCCCCAGCCCAATCGGAAATCGTCCTGCGGGCTTGCGTGTTCGACTTCCTGGTCCACTATGCCCTCCTTTATAAAGACTGGGCAATCAAAACGGAAACCTACCTGGCTCGCGCCAGTCAATTAAAGCAGGAGGATTCCATTGAGCTGGCAAAGGATTCAATTCGGACAACCATGAAAAAATTTGGTATGGAGGGCGCCCAACTTGGTTATAACCCCACCCCCCCCCCCCCCTCCCGTGGGCTTTAAAAAGTCGAACTGGATTTATTTGATTCGTGATGTTTGATCCTCCCCCTAATTATTCCTCGCCAAACTCCTCCCCCAATCAAAAACCCGCTCCAACACCCTTCGATCCTCCGTAACAACCCGGGCCGTGCCGGAGAGCTCCTGCGAGAACGGAATGGCGCGCTTATAGGTGGTGACCAGGCTGTCGGGCAGGGCGATTTCGAGGAGGTAGTTATCTCCATCCGGCACTAACGCGATTGATTTTACCATTCCCCGCAACACGCCGAACTCCCGGAAGGGATAGCCGTCCAACAAGATATTGACGCGCTGGCCCGGCCTTACTTTTCCGGAGTTCCCCACGGGCAGGGAGGCTTTGCCGAGGATGGGGCCTCCTTCCCTTTCCGGGACCACCGTGGCCACTTCTTCGTTGGCCTGCACAAATTGCTGCGGACTCCAGACCCGCGTCAGGGAAATACGTCCGGCGACAGGACTGGTGATCAAATAGGACTGTTTCCAAAGGCCAAATTCGCTTTTCAGGCGCTGAAGGAGCTCCCGCGTGAGGAGCCATTTTTGCATGCCTTCCGCGCTGCGATCCTGCCGCAACTCGATGATTTGCGATTTGAACTGCTCGATCTGGAGCTTGTTGCCCAACGCATCCGATTGCAAGGCTTCGAGCTGGCGCTTGTATTGAAGATAGTTCGTTTCCGCCCGCTCCAAATCCAGCTCGCTGATCGTGCCGGCGGTGTATAAGCCCCGGCTGCGGTCCAGGTTCTTTTCGGCGATGGAGACCTCTCTTTGAAGCGTTTGCTCTTGCTGCTCCAGGGAATGGTTCAGCCCCCCCAGGTATCCGATCTGTTGCTCCAGAGATGCGACCCGGCCAAGGACGCCCTGCTGGCTTTCGAAGAACTGAAAATCGTGAACCGCCTGCTGATAAGCGGCATACGCGATTTGTAGCTCCCCGAGCCGCAGCCCTTCGGGCAATTTCACTCCCCAAGGTAATGCCCCAACGCAGCGCCCAGCCCGGCATACGCCCGAGGAAGGGTTGACGGTCGTCGTTGGACGGCGGACGGCGGATATTTGGCTCTGGATCCATTTTTTTAAAATTCTAACCGCAAAGACGCTAAGTACGCCAAGAGGAAGCAAAAACCTTTGCGGTTTTCTTTGCGCCTTTGCGTCTTTGCGGTTCAATTATTAACTGATGTTACCCACTCACCCCCCTAACTCCAATTGATCTTTGATTAGATAAAAATACGCTCCTTTCTTGCCTACCAATTCCGAATGCGTCCCCTTCTCTACCAACTGCCCCTTATCTAAAACAACGATCTGATCGGCATTTTTTACCGTGCTTAAGCGGTGGGCGACTACGACGACGGTTTTCCCCTTAAAAAAATGAGCCAGGCTATCGACGATGAGGCGTTCGTTTTTGGCGTCGAGGGCGTTGGTGGCCTCGTCGAGAAACAGGAACTCCGGATTTTTGTACACGGCGCGGGCGATGAGGATGCGCTGCCGCTGCCCCTGGCTGATCCCGTTGCCCCGGGCGCCGATCATCGTGTTGAAGCCGAGGGGCATGGATTCGATAAAATCCCCGATGTTGGCCGTTGCAGCAGATTGGGCGAGTTTGGCCTGGTCCACTTGCTCGGCGCTTTCTGCGATGTTATTGGCGATGGTATCCGAAAAGATAAATCCGTCCTGCATGACGGCGCCGCATTGGCTGCGCCACCAGGTTTTTTCGATTTGGGAAAGCGGCAGGTTTCCCACCCGGATCTGCCCCTGAGTGGGCTGGTAAAACCCCAACAGGAGTTTTACCAGCGTGGTTTTCCCGCTTCCGCTGGCGCCCACGATGGCGGTCACCTTTCCTTCGGGTATGAGCAGGTCGATGTCTTTCAATACGGTGTCCGACAGCTTATTATATTGAAAATGAAGGCCTGTTATGCTAATATCCTTTTTCCCGGAGGGAAGGTCCGTGGCTTTATTTTCGCTTTCGTCCTCTTCGGTTTCCATCTGCTGGACCTCCCAGAGCCTTTCGAGGCTGAGTTTCGCATCCTGCCCGCTGCGCACAAAGGCGATCATTTGCTGAAGGGGCAGGTTCAATTGGCCGATGATGAATTGCACGGCCATCATCATACCGAGGGTGATCTCCCCGTCGAGGACCAGTTTGGCGGTGAGAAAGATGATGAGGATGTCTTTGAGCTGGGAAATAAACCCCGCGCCGGCGTTTTGGTATTGCTCGATGGCGAGCGATTTAAGGTTGATGCCGAACAGCCTGGCCTGGATGACCGACCATTGCAGGCGGCGTTTCCGGTTGCTGTTCTGGAGTTTGATCTCCTGCATGCCCTGGATGAGTTCGATCAGCGTGTTTTGGTGGGCGGAAAGCTCCTGAAAGCGTTGATAATCAACCTCCTTGCGCCGCCGGAGAAAGATCAGGATCCATAGCACATACAGGATGCTCGCCACCAGGAAAATGCCGAAGATCCGCACATCATAGATGAGCAGGACGATGCCGAAGATCACCAGGTTGAAGGCCGAAAAGAGGAAGTTGAGGGTGGAGTTGGTCAGGAAGTCTTCGATCCGGTTTTGGTCCGAAATCCGCTGAAGAAGGTCGCCCGTCATTTTGGCATCGAAAAACCGGATGGGCAGCTTCATGAGTTTGGTGAGGAAATCGGAGATCAACGAAACGTTGATGCGCGTGCCGATGTGCAGCAACAACCAGCTCTGGATCACCGAAACCGTCATTTGGCCGAGGAAAAGCATGAGCTGTGCGATCAGGATCAGGTAGATGAACCCGATATTCTGATTTTGAATCCCGATGTCGACGATCGCCTGGGTGAGGAAAGGAAAGATGAGTTGAAACAGGCTGCCCAGAAACAGTCCGATGATCAGTTGGATAAAATACCTGCGGTAGGGCTTGAGGTAGGTGGTCAGGAATAAAAAGTCGATGCGGCTCTTCGCGGGCGACTGTTCGTAGAACTCGGGCGTGGGTTCGAGCAACAGCCCGATGCCGTATTCGCCATCCTCCTGCCAGTATTTTTTAAAGGTTTCGTGGTCCAGCTTGAATTTCCCTCCCGCCGGATCGGAGACCCACACGTATTTCCTGTTGATCTTGTACACCACCAGAAAATGCTCCTGCCGCCAGTGGACGATGCAGGGCAGGGGTGCGTCGGCAAGATAGGCCTGGTCTTTGCTTTTGCCGCTGAAGGCCAGTTTCACCGGCAGGCTGCGCATACCGATGTGTTCGGCCGCTTCGATAATCCCCTTCATCGAAACCCCTTCCCGGTCGATATGACTGTGTTCGCGGAGGTATTGGAGCGCGTAGTCCTTCCCGTAATACTTCGCCACGATCTGAAGACTTGCGGGGCCGCAGTCCAGAGCGTCGAGCTGGTAGAAGTGGGGGAAGGTGTCGAGCATTTGTTTTGGAGGTTTATTTGTAAACGCCGTTTCTTCCTCTACCCCCTCTCCGCCCTCTCCTTCAGCGCCTCATTCATTTTCTCAAATCCCTTCCTGGTCTGCTTGCCGATGGATATCAACAAAAGTCCAGCCAGAATGCCGGAAAAATTCTCACCCTGGGTTAGCCGGGTTTGCCCATTGCCCAGGTCTTCGAGTTTGAAATAGTGATGCCCGTCGAAAAGCCCTTTGATGAAAAGGCTGCCCAGCCAGTCGAAATACTCGTTTTGCTTTACCGTGAGCACCACGGGTTTGAACACCATGGTTCCTTTCCCGTTCATCATGGTGTTAATCAGTCTGGACCCCACCACGGCCTGCCCGCTGCTCTGCACGATGAAAGGATTCCAGGAGTAATAGTTGTTGAAATCGGTGAGGATGGCCCACACTTTTTCCCTCGGGGCATGAATGGTGATTTCGGTGGTGATGTTTTTTGGCATGGTGTTTTTTTCCTTTATTTACTGATGTTACGCACAAGGCCTCTTTCCCTCTTTGAAAACCACTCACCCCCGGCCCTAAGGTAAATGCACCAAATCCCGAAGGGATTTAATGTTCATAGCCCCGGGTGGAACCCGGGGGATCCGGCGAAAAGTTTGCAACCGCGGAGCGGTTGAATAAAAGAAGGAAATGTGTTTTCTTTTAAGCACATTTCAACCGCTCCGCGGTTGGACGGATTGGATGTTCATAGCCCCGGATTGTATCCGGGGCTATGAACATTAAATCCCTTCGGGATTTTGATGCGTACGCCCTGGGTGCGTCACATCATTTATTTAATCAATTCCTTCAATACAAACTCAATCTCTGCATCTTTCGCCACCTCATGATCGGGCGACACGCCCACCAGGTCGATACGCTTTCCGTCGATGGTGTAATAATCGGCCGTAGGGATCTCCAACTGCCAGCCGGGCTCCAGCCTGAACTTTTCTCCGTTGAGCATGGCCCCGCTGGTTTGCTGCCCCACCAGCACCGCTTTCCGGTAATATTTCAAATTGTAACACAAGGGCTCGCAGGCGCTGGCCGTGCGTCCGCTGGTGAGCACAAACACTTTTCCTTTGTACAGGCTCGCTTGCGGCACAACTTTCAGCTTAAATCCCTCCATGGTGTGGATGCCGTTCCACAGTTTTTCCAGGTTGCTCTCGTTCAGCTCGGGCAAGCGGTCGTATTGGCCCGCATCGGGCAAGCCTTTGTTGGCCGCAAACCATTTATTTGTCAGAAAAAACCCTCCGTATAAAATGCTGTCGGTCAGATGCTCGGCGATGCGCATCGAGGAGATCGTACCGCCGGTATTGTTGCGCAGGTCGATGATGCAGTTGGGGGTATTCCTGGCTTTGAGTATGCCGAAACAGGAATCGATCAGCGCCACGGGGTGGCCCGCAAAGCTGGTGATCGTGATCAGGGCGGTTTTGTCGTCGAGAAAGGCGAGGCTCAGGTCCTCCACTTTTTTCACCACAGCCGACGCCGAAACGGCCGGTTTCTCCGGCGCCGCCGCCTTCATGGCCGCCGAGGCGGGTTTGGCCAGCATGTAATGGGTAAAGGGAAGCGAATACTTCTGCTGGCTCAGGTAGTAAAACGCGGCAAAAAAATCCGCGTCGTCCACCAGCTTTCGGGAAATGGATCTGAATTTTTTCTCAAAAGCCGGGAAAGGTTTTTCGAGGCAGGCCTCCCGCTTGTAAATTTTTTCGCGGGTCAGGTCAAACAGGTTCTCCGTAATTTTTCCATAATCCGCAACCGGCGAAAAAACACCCCTCTTCAGGATAAACCCGCCTTGCGGACGAAGCCTGCCGTCGAGCAATACCCCCTTCAATAGTGTGTCGCCCAGAATCTGGCCCCGGAACCAGTAGGTGCTCCCGAAAATGGTGGACAGTACTGCTTTGATCGAATCGCCTTCGACGCTGCCTTTTCGGATATGCAATAGGGCGCCTTTCTCGAAGGTCTTTTTGGCAAAAATTTTCACCAATCCTCCTTTGAAGCCCCCGAGTATCCGCTTCGACGCATTTCGGGTGGAATGCCCTTCCACCTGTTGCTCTTCCTGCTGAATAGTAAAGGAAGTCTCCAGCTCGGCATTCAGGTTGGCGAAAAAAATCGCGCCGGTCCATTCGCCCGTGAGGTTCTGGGCGCAGGCGCCGCTTCCTGCGGCTAGGAAGGCGAGGAGAAAAGGGAAAACGATGATCTTCATATAGTGGGTAATTTCAATGTCATTCGAGCTTGAACCGAATTGGCAGCGTAAACTTGACCCGGACCGGAACCCCGTTCTGCATTCCGGGATTCCATTCCGGCATGAGCTTAATAACCCGGAGGCATTCGGCTTCGATTTCCTTGCAAATGCCCCTCATGGTTTGGAGTTGGACCAGCGAGCCGTCTTTCTCGATCACAAACTGGAACAAGGCCTGTCCCTGTACGTCGTTCTCCCGGGCAATGGCCGGGTATTTGATGTCTTTGTAAAGGGCTTCCAGCATTTTTTTCTCGCTGCACTGTTTTTGAAGCTCCATATCCTCCTGTTCGCAGCCTTTCAAAAATGGCACAACCTGGCTTTGAGCAATTGACTCCACGGGTACTCCCCCTTCGTATTGTTGCTCCGAAACGACTTTTCCCTTTTCGTATATGGTCAACCGGGTCAGGGCGCCGTTTTCATCAAATACCTTGCGCTCTCCGTCCATTTCCCCATCGACATAGAAAGTCTCGACTTGAACCCTGCCCAGGGAATCCAAATTAACCCATTTTCCGGCTCTTTTGTCCTCCTTGTAATTCCCGTATTCGCTTACCTCCCCTGTGTCGAAAGAGTAATAAGTCCAGACGCCCTCGCGTAGGTTGTACGCATACTGGCCTTCCATCCATTTGTACCCCTTGTCGTACCACTCCATATAGGGGCCGTCCATGATCTCGCCTATTTTGTCGGAATAGGTGACCCGGTGGGTGATCTGTTTTGTTTCGGGGTAAAAGGTTTTTTGAACGTACCTCTTATCTGGAGTCTTCTCGAATGTTTGGTGGTAAGAGGCCCTCAACAGTTTGGACCCCGGATCGAGCTGATCCAGGTATCGATCGCCGGGTTTTTGGGCGAACAGGGAAGAGCAAAGGGCGGTAAAAAGGATGAACAGGGCGAATGGGCGCATGGCTTATGAGTATTGGTTGGTTTTTACTTCAAATAATCGGGAACTTCCACCCCCTCCTTCAAAGCCGGATCGGGGATCAGGGACTGTTTCTCCTGCTTCAGTGGCAAAACCCCTGCCCAGATATCCAGGTCGTAATCCTCTTCGTCGTCTTTGGGTCCGCCGGTCCTGATCTTGGCCGAGGCCTCCTCCAGGTCGAACGACAGGACCAGGGTGGCTTTCCACTCCTTTTTATTGGGTTTGCGGATATCGTCCCAACGGCCGGGGCACATCTTGTTGGTAAAGACTTCCAGGGCTCGGTACAGCTCGTCCTCGTCGCTCACCACCTCCCCCTTGCCGAACAGCACGACCGAGCGGTAATTCACCGAATGATGAAATGCCGAGCGCGCCAGCACGATCCCGTCGATCAGGGTGACGCCGATGGAGACCGGGAGCTTCTTTTCGGAAATTTCCCGCAAATAGAAACTGCCCACCGATCCGTGGATGTACAGTTTATCCCCCATCCTGCAAAAGCCGGTGGGGATTTGAAAAGGTTGCCCTTCGTTGGAGTACGCCAGGGTGCAATACAAGGCCTCGTCGAGGATGGCGTAGATCGTCTCCTTGTCGTACGCGCCCCGCTTGGGCAGCCGGGTGATGCTGGTGCGGGGTGTTTTGGGGAATTCGCTCATCGGTAGATTGATTCAGGTGACAGATGACAAGAGTAAAATTAGGATTTTTTCGAGTAACTTGGTGAGCGGGTGACTTAGTGACCCGCTCACTATGAAAAACATCTTATTTTATATCGCTTTGCTTGCCTTCTGCACCGGAGCGACAGCCCAAACCCTGACCATCACCGGCTCGGTGCTCGACTACGACACGGACGAACCCATCCCCTTTGCCAATGTGTATCTTCACCAGACCACAATAGGCGTGGCAGCCGATTTCGACGGAAAATATTCCATCACCTTTCCGGCAGGAAAAGCGGACAGCCTGGTCGTATCGGCCATTGGGTACGTCACGGCGAAGAAAAAGATCGGAAGGGATACCCTGCAGGTCATCGACTTTCGCATGAAAGCAGAAAGCTTTTACCTCTCCGAGATCGTCGTCCACGCGGGGGAGAATCCCGCCAACGAGATCGTCCGGCGTATCATCCGGAACAAAGAGCGCAACAGGCTCTCTCAATTCGATGTCTGGCAGGCCGAAATGTATTCCAAAACCGAGCTCGACCTCGACGAGATCGGGGAAGAAATGAAGGACCAAAAGTTCCTGAAGCCCTTTGAATTCATTTTCGAAAACATCGACAGCACCTCCGACGTCGAACCCTTCATACCCGCCTATCTGTCCGAAAGCCTCTCCGACGTGTATTTCATCCGCGAAGCGGGAAAACGCAAGGAAATAACCCATGCCCTCAAGGTGTCGGGCATCGACAACCAGTCCATCATCGAATCCATCGGCATCCTGCACCAGGATTACGATGTTTACGACAACTGGATCGAAATCCTCGAAAAGCCCTTTGCGGCGCCTTTCTCCACCACCGCCCTGGCCAACTACGAATACTACATCCTCGACAGCGCCATGGTCGACAAGCACTGGAGCTACAAGCTCAAGTTCAAGCCCCGGCGGAAGCAGGAGAATACTTTCTATGGCGATTTCTGGGTGGATCAGGAGACCTACGCTATCGAAGTGCTCCACATGCGTATGAGCCCCGGGGTCAATATCAACCTCATCGAACGGGTGGTCATCCATGCGGAGTTCGAACTGCACAACGACACGCTCTGGCTGCCTTCGAAAAACGCCACCATCCTCGACTTTTTCGCCGTCAAAAACGGTCCGGGCATGATCGCCCGAAAAACGTCCTCCTACCGAAACTATCAGATCGGCTCGGCCGAAACCCGGCAGATCTACGACCGGTCCGACCCCCGCATGGCGGAGCTGAAATCCTTACGCCGCGACGAAATATACTGGGACACCATGCGCTTTGAAGCCCTGAGCAAAACCGAGGCGTCCGTTTACAAAATGATCGACAGCATCAAAAACGTGCCCGTATTTAATACGTATGCCGATGCAATCTATTCGATGACTTCGGGGTACATAAAAATAGGGCATATCGAGGTCGGTCCCTGGTTTAGCGTATATTCCAGCAACGCGGCCGAGGGCAACCGCTTCCGCTTCGGCCTGGGCACCTCCGCCAAGGTGTCGAAGCAATATTATATCTATGGATACGGCGCTTACGGCACGAAGGACCAATCCTTCAAATACGGCGGCCAGGCGCAATACAACGTCTCCAAGCGGCCCTGGACCTACTTCGGGGCGAAGTATTTCAACGATATCGAGCTGAGCAGCGAGAGCTCTGAAAACGTGGGGGAGAGTAGCATTTTCTCCGGCTTGTTTCGGCGAAAGATTCCCCAAAAATTGCTTCGGGCTCAGGAAGCCAAGCTATACTACGAACAGGGCTGGCCCAAGGGATGGTCGAACCGCTTTGTCATCCTGCACCGCCGGGCCGATCCCTACGAGGCGTATGGTTTCCCTTTCCGTTTTTATCCCGATCCCGGCAATCTCCAGGCGCAGGATTCCGTCGTTCGGACCACGGAGTTGCTGTTCAGCGTCCGCTATGCTTTCGAGGAGCGTTTCCTCGAAGGCAATTACAGCCGCATCAGCCTGGGTTCGCGGTATCCCATCGTCGAGTTTCAGTACACGGCGGGCATAAAGGGGGTGTTGGGTTCGCGGTTCAACTACCACAAATTCAGCCTGGATCTCACGCATTGGTTCAATGTGCCCCCTCTGGGCTGGATGAGGTACACTGTGAAACTGGGGAAAACATTCGGCGCCCTGCCCTACCTGCTCCTGGAAGTGCACCCCGGCAATGAGACCTTCATTTTCCAGTCCAAAGTGTTCAACGGCATGAACAAGTTCGAGTTCGTCAGCGACCAATACGTAGAATTCATGTTAGAACACCACCTCGAGGGCTTTTTGCTAAACCGCATCCCCCTGATGCGCAAGTTGAAATGGCGGGAAGTCGGGTCGTTCAAGCTCGCCTGGGGCGCACTGAGTCCGGCCAACCGGGCTATCAACGCACCCAACAATTACGACCTGAATTCACCCGACCCGAAGCCCCGCGAGGGCGTATTTTATGGAACCTTCGACCGCGGTCCCTACCTGGAGGCCAGCGTGGGTATAGAGAATATCTTCCGCTTCTTCCGCGTTGAAGCCGTCTGGCGGATGAACTACCTGCAAAACCGCTTCGCCGTGCCCTTTTCGGTGAGGGGGACGGTGGATTTTTATTTTTGATCTATCTTTACCACAAGCAATAACCCACATACCCCATGCCCCTCCTCCTCCTCTCCCTCCTCGCCTTTCTCCAAACCTGGATATTTCCAAATGCCGGCGCGCAGTCCGACTCCTGCACCACCACCTTCGTCGTCACCTCCTGCTCCGCCAAACCAGTGCCGGGGGCGAAAATCCAACTCATCACGGGGTATCAGGGCAAGATCAAGGACAAAACCGATGCCAACGGCCGCGTGGTGTTCGATAAATGCCTGCTCAACTACAAGATCTACGGCGAACCAAAACTCTACCTCTCCTCCGGCGATTCGGCCTACGTCTATAAGGTCTTTCCCGATGGACATATCATCCGCATCACCTCCCACAAACGGGTGGAGCGAATGACCAGCTACCTGAAATTTTCCTACTTCCATAACACCGACTTCTACCAGTACAGCGACTCCATCCTCCTCTACAAGGCCGACGATCCCACCGCCATCGTGCGCATGTCGATGAAATACCGCACCAACCGCACCAGCAAGCTGGGCCTCAAAAAGGAAGGCTCCAAAATGAAATTGGGAAACAAAGCGATCAAAAACTTCGTGACGGGGGAATGTATCTGGGAAAACGGGGGACTGGTGTGCCCCATCAATATCTGCTCTTAAGGAGAGTTGAAAAGTTGAAAAGTTGAAAAGTTGAAAAGTTGAAAAGTTGAAAAGTTGAAAAGTTGAAATAATTCTTTTTGGCAAAGCCAAAAAGGCTTCCATTAAACTTTAAACTTTTCAACTTTTCAACTCACATCAATCGGGAGAGAAACCGCACAATCCTTTGCACATTATTCCGCGCATAGATCGCGATGGCCTTGTCGATGGAGAAGGCGCCGGCAGAGCGGTTGAGGTTGCCCATGGTGGTGGCCAGGACGTTGGTCACCGTCGAGATGAGCAGGATGCGGCGCTCGCTGTAGGGAATGTAGTGTTTGCGGAAATACTGGATGACGTAGCGGCTGATCGAAACCGACATGAGGTGGATATCCTCCACCGCCGCGTCGATCGGCATTTTGGCGTCGAGAAATTCGCGGTAGTATTCTTTGAGCAGGCGGTTGGTGAGGTTGAAAGCGAGGGTATAGCGCCCTACCAGAATGGCCCCGTCGATCCGCTTGAGGTAGCGGTTGAGCTTTTCGGTATGGTTTTCCCGGTGACTCGCCACGCCCAGCGCGGCGTGATGCCCCAGTTCCTCCAGCATGTGCTGGGCCGGCAGGGGATACACCTTGGAAATATCCCGTGCAAACTGCACGTACACGCGCATACGGTCGGGTTCTGGGATGTCGAGCAGAAAACGGGTGAAAGCGCCCCGGTCGTTGGCAAACCGCTGCGCGGTGTCCTCCAGGTTTACGCCGGTCAGGCATTCGGGGCACATAAAACGCACCAATCCCAGAAAGGAACGATAGGAAAACCGCAACGGATGCTCCACCGACGCCCTCTGCAATATCTTGATCAACACCTCCGATTCTTGTATCCAGTCCGGTTCCATTCAGTAACTTGGTTAAGGCTTAATATCCTTTTTGGAAAAGTTTAGAAGGTTTAGAAAGTTTATGAGGTTTAGTCTAAACGTTCTAAACCTCATAAACTTTCTAAACTCCTCAGAAAATACAACGTTCCAGAGTCCATTTCGTCCCTCCTTCCACACACTTTTTTTACAACTGGCTGCAATAATACAAAATATTATTCCCCATAACGCAAAATCGCATCCAGATCCACGTGCTTCCCGATGAGCTCTACAGCCCGCTCAGCCTTCCAGGGCGTGCGCGGATTGATCTTCACCTCGATCTTGCTGATTTTGATGACGGCGCCCAACGGATCGAAAGGGGTGGCCATCACGGGGAGCCGGTGCTCCTCAAAGTAGGAATGCACCCGGGAGTAATCTTTCACGGGGATCTCGTGCAAGCCATCGCCGGTCACGATGATGCCCGACAGCGGCGTGCCTTCGATGCCGTGCACGAGGGCGGTTTCCTGTATCTTCTGGATGGCGCTGAAAATGCGCTTGGGACTTACGATGAGCAGCAAATTGCGCGAATGAAGGAGCTTTTCGGTGTCGACCAACGAGCCGCTGAGAAAATCCTCCATCCAGTTGTCCAGGCTGCCTTCGTTGGCCACCACCCTGCCCTGCACGGCGTTCATGATCGTGAGCATGATGGGGTAGGACATTATTTTTTCGTAGGGAAGGATGCCCAACAAGGGCAAACCCATTTCGGCAAATTTGTTCCCCACGTAATGCCGCACCTTGTCCATCTTTTCGGGAAAAACCTTGTTGACGATCACCCCCAGCACGGGCACGCCTTTTTCGATAAACTTGGCCTGGCAGAGGGCGGCCCGGTCGATGGTATTCCCGACTCCTCCTTCCACGATGAGAATCACCGGCGCGCCCAGCAGCTTCGCCACATCGGCATTCGACAGGCCCACCACCGTGCCCACGCCGGGGTGCCCGGTGCCTTCGTAGATGACCAGTTCGTGTTTTGCCTGAAGAACCTCCGAAGCCCTGCAGATGCGATCCGCAAAATCATAGGCCCCCGGATCGTCGAGAAAGGCGGTGGTGACGCCTTTGGAGAGGATCACCGGACTGTGTATCTCCGAGGCCAGGGCAAAACCCATGACCTTGGCAAATAAATGCGCGTCCTTATCCGCCAACTGCCCGCCGATCTCCTGCACCTCCTGGCCCACGGGCTTGCAATAGCCTACATCGATGCCCCTGTTGCGAAATGCAGCCACCAGTCCGAGGGTGGAAGTGGTCTTCCCCACGTGCTGGCTGGAGGCGGCGATGTAAACTTTTTTAAGCATGCTATCAGTGACTAGTGATCAGTGACTAGTGACTGGTATTGGTGACTAGTCACCAGTCACTAGTCACCAGTCACTAAAATAAACCGGTTATATTCCCCTCATTATCGATATCCATCCCTTCAGCCGCCGGGGTGTCCGGCAGGCCGGGCATGCGCATCATCTCTCCGGTGACGGGCACCAGGAAGCCGGCGCCGGAGGCGATCTCGATCTCTCTGACCGTGAGCGTGAAGCCCGTCGGGCGGCCGATGAGGTTGGGATCGTCGGAAAGGGATTTCTGGGTCTTGGCGATGCAGACCGGCAGGTTGCTCAGGCCGAGTTTTTCGATTCGCTTGAGATCGGTCTTGGCCTTGCCCTGGTATTCCACGCCGTCGGCGCCGTAGATCTTCGTGGCGATGGTGTGGATCTTTTCCTCCACCGGCTGATTCCAGTCGTAGAGCGGCTTGAAGGAGCTACCCCCCGTCTCGACCTCCTTGACCACGGCATGCGCCAGTTCCATCGCGCCTTCTCCTCCTTTGGCCCAGTTGTCGGCCAGCACGCACTGGAAGCCCATGCGCTCGCAGGCCTGTGCGATGATGTCGAGCTCCTCCTTCGAGTCGCTGGTGAAGCGGTTGATCGCCACCACCGGACGGATATTGAAATGGCGGGTGTTTTCGAGGTGCTTTTCGAGGTTGGGCAGGCCCTTGCGCACGGCATCCGGATTGGGCACGGTGAGCTCTTTGAGGTTGCCGCCCCCGTGGTATTTGATAGCGCGCACCGTGGCGACGATCACCACGGCCTTGGGCGACAGGCCCGCGCTCTGGCATTTGATATCGAAAAATTTCTCCCCGCCGAGGTCAAAGCCGAAGCCTGCTTCCGTGACTACATAGTCAGAAAGCGTCAGGCCCATGCGGGTGGCGATGACGGTATTGGTGCCCTGGGCGATGTTTGCAAAGGGTCCGCCGTGGATAATGGCGGGATTGCCTTCCAGAGTTTGCACGAGGTTGGGCAGGATGGCGTCCTTGAGCAGGGCGGCCATGGCGCCCTGGGCATTGAGGTCGCGGGAAAAGACGGGTTTTTTGTCTTTGGTAAACCCGATAAAAATATTCCCCAGGCGGCGCTTGAGGTCTTCGCGGTTGTCGGAGAGGCAGAGGATGGCCATCACCTCCGAGGCGGCGGTGATATCGAAGCCCGCTTCGCGCGGCACGCCGTTGCCCGTGCCGCCGAGGCCCACGATCATCTGCCGGAGCGCGCGGTCATTCATGTCGATGACGCGCTTCCAGAGCACGGTGCGCGGATCGATGTCCAGTGTGCGCTTGCTTTGCAGGTTGTTGTCGATGAGGGCCGCCAGGAGGTTGTGGGCTTTTTCTACGGCCGAGAAATCGCCGGTAAAGTGCAGGTTGATGTCCTCCATGGGCAGCACCTGAGAGTATCCTCCGCCGGTGGCGCCCCCTTTGATGCCGAATACGGGCCCCAGGGAGGGTTCCCTCAACACGGCTGTGGCTTGTTTCCCGATGCGGTTCAGCCCCTGGACCAGCCCGATGGTGGTGGTGGTTTTTCCTTCCCCGGCGGGGGTGGGAGAAATGGCCGAAACGAGGATGAGGTTGTTTTTGGAAGCCTTCTCGCGGTCGATGAGGTGAAGGGGTAGCTTGGCTTTGTATTTGCCGTAATACTCCAGTTCGCTCTCCGGCACATTCAACTGGGCTGCGATCTCCTGGATCGGCTTGAGCTTAATCGTCCTGGCGATTTCCTGATCAACAGACATAGTGTTCGAGTTTTATTTGAGTTAAGGATTGGGGCCTCAAGATAAAAAAAACTTTGAAGGGCATTATACGCGGCCGGAGTCCGCGTATAATGCCCTTCAAAATTTACATTCGCGGCCTTTCAGCCGGAAAAAGTATTTAAAGAAATCCCTGCTCCTTCATCCACTCGTCATTAAATACCTTGCCCAGGTAGCGGCTCCCGTGATCGCAAATGAACACGACCACAAAATCGTCGGGCTTGTATAAATGGCGGGACTGGTAAAGCGCCCAGACATTGGCGCCGCTGGAGAAACCGACCATCAGGCCTTCCTTCAGGGCAATATCGCGGGTTTTGATGGCCGCGTCCTTGTCGTGTATCTTTTCGTAATGGTCGATCAGGTCGAACTCCACGTTGGCGGGAATGATATTCTTGCCGGTGCCTTCGATCTGGTAGGAGTAAATCTCCTTCTCGTCGAATTCGCCGGTTTGCCAGTATTTCTTCAGCGCCGAGCCGTATGCGTCTACGCCGACTACCGTGATCTTCGGATTTTGCTCCTTGAGGTAGCGTGCCGTGCCGCTCAGCGTGCCACCTGTGCCGGTGCTTCCCACGAGGTGGGTCACCTGTCCGTCGGATTGAGCCCAAATCTCGGGGCCTGTGGACAGGTAGTGGGCGTCGGCATTCTCGGTATTGAAATTCTGATTGGCGTAGTAGGAATTGGGGGTCTCTTTGGCGAGGCGCTCGGCTACCTTGTAATAGGAGTCCGGATCGCTGCCTTTGGCCTCTTTCGGGCAGATCACCACCTCCGCGCCCATGGCTTTGAGGAGGTCGATCTTTTCTTGCGAGATTTTACTGGTGACCGTCAGGATACACTTATAACCCTTGATCGCAGAGATCATCGCCAGGCTGTAGCCGGTGTTTCCCGAAGTGGCTTCGATGATCGTGCCGCCCGGTTTGAGGCGGCCGTCCTGCTCTGCCTGCTCGATCATATAAAGGGCAATGCGGTCCTTGGCGGACAGCCCGGGGTTGAAAGATTCAACCTTCGCCCAAACGTGGGTATTCAATTCTTCCGAAACGTGGTGGAGATAGATCAGCGGGGTATCGCCGATGGCTTCTAAAACGCTGTCGTAGCGTTTTTTGAGTGTTCCCGCTTTTTTTACCGTTTTGTAGATCATACCGATTCGCGCTCGTTAAGTAATAAATCAGGGTCGGTTGCCCGGCTCAAAGGTAGTTAAATAAATTAAACGGACAAAAGAACAAAGCCCGGCCCTTGTTTTTCAATCAGGCGCCACTACTTCAAAGTACCCGCCCGCTGCGCCCCTGTGAAGGAGCACCCGGAAGACCCTGTTGGTTGCATCCGAGCTTCCGGTCGGCTGTCTAAAAATATTGGGTTGGGAGGAATCGATCCCTCCAAAAATGTACCCGACCAGGGCCGGCGTTTCCGGAAGTGCGTTCAGGTCGATGATGCCGGGGCCCGTTTCGGCCAATCCGTCCAGGGAAAGAAATTCGGCGCTGGCGCCCAGAAATCCGGGCATCTCCAGTTCGAGAATGCTTTCCATCAGCTTTCCGTCGGCGGTACGGGTAACCCGGCTTATATGTTTCACAAAAGGCACGAGCGAATCGATCAATACATCTCCTTCTTCGCCGATAAAATACAAACCAATGCCCCCGAAAAATAGACTGTGCATCGTCCGGTTTGCCCGGTCGTAAACCGCCAGGTTTGCCGTATGGTATTGGTTGAATAATTGCTGAAAACCGGGGTGCGCGAAATACCCCTGCGGGCTCACATCCACGGAATGAAGCCAGGGCAGATCGGTTTCGGGACGGAATACCCCCGCAAAAGCCGTGTATCCGAAGGCGCCATCGGGAAACACCTGGGGGATCAGGTTGTAGTCCCTGCGATGCAATTGCAGTGAATCCACGGTTTCCACATAGTCCGCTACCGCCAACTTTCCCTCGGCCTCCACGATGCGGAAGCGGCGAATGGCGTCGGTGTATTTCTGCACGTAGGACGGCCCGTTCATGGGGTTATAACGCCCGTCGAAGCGCTGGCCGCCGATGAGGAAAAACTCCTCCTCCATCCAGCCCAGCTGGCCTCCCGTTACGGCAAAAGCCTCCTCTTCCATTTGCCTGAAATGGGGCGAAAGGTCGCCGCCGTTCCGGATGGCCTTGATGGCCCCCGGCACGTGTACGAGGGTCATGTGGGGATGGGTCACCCAATCGTCCCGGGTGGAGTCGTATCCATACCCGCCAAAGAGATAAAGCCATTCTCCAATTTGAATGAACTCCATATTGGAGGAGGAAAGCTGTTCCGCAATGGCCGGAGGCAAGGTGTTAAGCGGGGCCGATGCCGTCGTTCCTTCCTCGATATTCAAGACAAACAGCTGCGTATTGCGGCCGTCGATTGGGAAGGAAAACGGGGGGCGGTGGTCGTGCAGCCCGGTAGTCAATCCGCCGATCAGCAGGTAGTTTTGCCCCTCTACGGCCCAGGCGTAGGATTGCAGCGCCGGGGCTTCGGGTATCGCGACCTCTTCGAGGATCACCTGAAAGGGTTCAAACCGGGTTTGGGCTTCCAGTTTTGCCAGACTAAAGAAAAGGAGTAGGTAAAGCGCTTTTTTCATCGGGCAAAATTATTAAAACGCCGCAGACCGGTTATAAAAAAGGGTTAATCCGGAGAGGATTAACCCTACAGTGGATAGAGCAATATCCAATGTCACCCATTATCGCTTTGCTATAGCCCAACCCGAGGGTCGGGGAAAATTCTGTGTTTTTTGTTTGTTTAATTGTCGGTACAAAACTACCCGCCACTCTGGAAATTATCAGTGATGATCATCACGATAGGAGGTGATTTTTGTCATTCCAATTCTATGCAAAGTATTTTACCAGGGCTTCCTATCTTTGCGTTTTTACACCGGCTTCCCGTCAGACCATGTCCAAAAAATCCGCGCCCGAATTGTTGCCCGAACAGGAGCCCTCCAGCCTGAAAAACGCCATTTTCATCAAAGGGGCCCGGGCCAATAACTTAAAAAACGTCGACCTCAGCATTCCCAAAAATCAGTTGGTGGTCGTAACCGGCGTGTCGGGCTCGGGTAAATCCTCCATCACCATGGATACCCTCTACGCCGAGGGGCAGCGGCGCTACGTGGAAAGCCTTTCCTCCTATGCCCGCCAGTTCCTCATGCGGATGAAAAAGCCGGATGTCGATTATATAAAAGGTATTTGCCCGGCTATCGCCATCGAACAAAAAGTCAGCACCAGCAATTCGAGGTCCACGGTCGGCACCCTGACGGAGATCTACGACTACCTCCGCCTGCTCTTCGCCCGGATCGGGAAGACCTATTCTCCCCTCACGGGCGAACTGGTGAAACGCCATCAGGTATCCGACGTCACGGACTATATCCACAGCTTTCCGGCGGGAACCAGGGCCCAGCTTTTTATCCCCCTTCCCAGGCGATATCCCGACCGGACCATGCGCCAGGAACTCAGCCTCTTGCTGCAAAAAGGCTATACCCGCTTTTACAGCGATAACGCGCTTTCCCAGATCGAAGACACACTGGAGGGAAAAACGCAGGGCGTCGATCTCAAGGCAACCATGGGGCAGCTCGCCGGGCTCGATTACCGCATCCTGATCGACCGGTTTTCCGTGGAGCCGGAGGACGAGGAGAACCGCAAGCGGATCGGGGATTCCGTGCAAACGGCATTTTACGAGAGTTACGGCGAATGCCTCATCGAAATGGAGGGCCAGCCGGCCAAAGCTTTCAACAACCGCTTTGAGGCCGATGGCATGGAATTCCTGGACCCCAGTCCCCAATTGTTCAATTTCAACAATCCCTACGGGGCCTGTCCCGTTTGCGAAGGCTTCAGCAAGGTCATGGGCATCGACGAGGAAAAGGTCATTCCCGATAAGAGCCGTTCGGTTTACGAAGGAGCGGTAGCCTGCTGGAAGGGAGAAAAGTTCGGCCAATGGTTGGATGTGCTGCTGGACAACGCCCACCACTTCGATTTTCCCGTCCATACGCCTTATCAGGACCTCAGCAAGGAGCAACAGCGCCTCCTGTGGAAGGGCAATGCCTGGTTTGGGGGAATTGAGGCTTTTTTTAAGGAATTGGAGGAAAAGACCTACAAGATCCAAAACAGGGTCATGCTGGCCCGCTACCGGGGCAAGACCACCTGTGCCACCTGCGAGGGCGGGCGCCTGCGCAAGGAAGCCACCTACGTGACGGTGGGCGGAAAAAGCATTACCGATCTGGTGGAGTTGCCCCTGGAGGATCTGGCCGTCTTTTTTGAGGAAATCGAGCTCAATGAATTCGACCGGCAAGTGGCGCGACGCCTGCTGCTCGAAGTGAACAACCGGCTCCGGTTCATGCTCGATGTGGGGCTGGGATACCTCACCCTTTCCCGGCTCTCGGCTACCCTGAGCGGGGGCGAGACCCAGCGCATCAACCTCACCCGAACCCTGGGCAGCAACCTGACCAGCTCCATGTACATCCTCGACGAGCCGAGCATCGGGCTCCACCCGCGCGACATCTCCAGGCTGGTCAAGATCCTGCGCACGCTGCGCGACCTGGGCAACACCGTCATCGTGGTGGAACACGAGGAAGACATCATCAAAAATGCCGACTACCTCATAGACATCGGCCCCCATGCCGGCATCCACGGAGGGGAGGTGGTCTTCGCAGGGCCCTATTCGGAGATTTTTACCGAGGCCACCGAAAGCCTCACCACCAAATACATGAGCGGCAGGATGGAGATCCCCGTGCCTGAGAAGCGCCGAAAAGGGGTTCATTTTCTGGAAATTACGGGCGCCAGGGAAAACAACCTGAAAAATATCGACGTGCGCATCCCGCTCAATACCCTGAGCGTGGTTTCCGGGGTTTCGGGCTCGGGAAAAACTACCCTGGTGAAGCAGATCCTGTATCCTGCGCTCAAAAAACACTTTGGGGAAAATGCCGCCAAGACCCCCGGACTGCATACCGCCCTGCAGGGCGACCTCAAAAAGTTGACCCAGGTCGAGATGGTCAACCAAAGCCCCATCGGTAAGTCCTCGCGCTCCAACCCGGTCACCTACGTAAAAGCCTACGACGCCATCCGGGAATTGCTCACCGGCCAGCAGTTGGCCAAGATCCGCGGATTCAAGCCCAAACACTTCTCTTTCAATGTCGACGGCGGCCGCTGCGACACCTGCAAGGGGGAGGGCGAACTGGTCATCGAAATGCAATTCCTGGCCGATGTGCACCTCCTCTGCGAAGCCTGCAAAGGCCAGCGCTTCAAACAAGAAGTGCTCGACGTGACCTTCAACGGAAAGAACGTGCACGAAATCCTCGAGCTGAGCGTGGACGAAGCCCTGGAGTTTTTTGCGGGCGATCGGGAGATCACCCAGAAATTGCAGCCCCTGGCGGATGTGGGACTGGGATACGTCAAGTTGGGGCAGGCTTCCAGCACGCTTTCGGGCGGAGAGGCCCAGCGGGTCAAACTCGCCTCCTTTCTCGGCAAAGGCAGATCGAACGAACACATCCTGTTTATCTTCGACGAACCCACTACCGGCCTGCATTTTCACGACATCCGCAAGCTGCTCGACGCCTTCAACGCCCTGGTGGAAAACGGCCATTCCGTGCTCGTCGTCGAGCACAACATGGAGGTGATCAAGTCGGCAGATTGGGTGATCGACCTGGGGCCGGAGGGCGGAAAAGCCGGTGGGCAGCTCGTTTTCCAGGGCACGCCCGAAGGGCTGGCAAAGGTAAAGGAATCGTTTACCGCCGGCTTTCTGGCAGAAAAATTGGGAAGGTAGATTCCAATTTCCTTAAAATTTTGTTAAGACGGCCATATTGCAAAGAAATATCGTTTTCCGCTTGCCAATAGCAGGAACCTTTGATATATTGCGTGTCCTTACCACACGAATCTCTGATCTGGAACTGCTCAATCCCAATACCGTAACAAAGCCGGCCACGACCTACACGGTTTGGGAAGCTGTTTTAATCATTTTTATTAAGCGGGAAATATGAAACGGGTGTTTTTCTGGGTCTTAGTATGTGCGGGTATCACTTCTCCCGCCTTCGCGAATTCGTCTGCAAATTATACCTACCTGGAAGAGGAGGTAAAAGCGAGGCTGGAAAACATGCCCTGCCTCGTCGCGCCGAAGTACAACTCCATTGTCCGATCCTACATCATGGCTTATCTGGTCCGCAATCCGGAAAACTCGGAGCGGATACTGGGGCGCTCCGTGCTCTATTTCCCCATGATCGAAAAATGGCTTGTGGAAAAAGGCCTTCCAAACGGGTTGAAATACCTGCCCGTGGTGGAATCGGCCCTCAATCCGAAAGCCGTTTCCCGAGTGGGCGCCACCGGATTGTGGCAGTTTATGGAATCTACCGGGAAAATTTACGGCCTGGACGTGAACTGGACGGTCGACGAGCGCTCGGATCCCGAAAAGTCCACCATCGCCGCCCTGGAGCACCTGACGGACCTCTATCAGCGTTTCGACAACTGGGAACTGGCCCTCGCCGCTTACAATTCGGGCTCCGGCCGGGTGAGCAAGGCCATCAAGCGCTCGCGAAGCCGCAACTTCTGGAAACTGCAGCGCTACCTCCCCAAGGAGACCCGCAATTACGTGCCGGCTTTTATCGCCGCCACCTACATGATGCAGTTCTACGACCACCACCAACTCAACCCCTCCTACCCTTCCCTCGATCTGCAACTGACCGAAATTATGAAGGTCAAGGAATATCTTTCCTTCTTCCGGGTGGCCCAGGTAACGGATATACCTTTGGAAATCATTGAATTGCTTAACCCTTCCTACCCGAGGGGATTTATTCCGGCCAGCGACAAGGGCAACTTTATCGTGTTACCGAAAAGGGTGATGCCCGCCCTGAAAGATTACCTGGTCTACCAGGAATCCAACCACCCCATCGCCATGGCCGCTTTGGAGGGAGTCCCCATTTCCTGGGACGATGCCAGAAACCTGAATCAGGATCAGTTTTACCTGCGTTCGATTTATGTAGTCAACGAAGGAGACAGGCTGGAAGACCTGGCCCGGCTGTTTCAGGTCACGGAGCTCAACCTGATGGCCTGGAATCACCTCTCCCGGCCCCAGATCCTGCCCGGGCAGGAACTGACTGTTTACCATATTAAAGCGGTGAAGCGCTACCTGCCCGAAACGGTTATGCCGGCGCCGGTATTGCCCAGCCTCGCCCCCAAACCCGCTCTGAGCGAGGGCCCTGCCCTGGGCGTCACGCCCCTTTCCGAACCTTTTGTAAAGGGAAAATACCTCTGCTACCGCCTCAACGGGATGGAAACCCTTTCCCAGATCATAGAGCATGTGGAAGTCGCCTCCCTGCAGGATATCATCGAGCTCAACAATATCTCCCACGGCGCCATGCCCAAACCCGGGACGGTGATTAAGCTGAAGAAACTCTGAATTGTCAGTTTAGAGGGTTTAGAAAGTTTAGGGGGTTTAGAGATAGTTTTCTCTAAACCCCCTAAACTTTCTAAACCTCATCAACTTTTTTCTAAAAAAGAAGGGTCAGATCGTGTTGATCTGACCCCCTGAATAAACACCTAAAACCCTATTAACTTTTAATCCTAATGGATATATCTTTCTCGAGAATTTGAGTCACAATTATAAGCTGCTAAGTTGGTAAATTGTTCGGTTAAATCCAATTTTTTTTTACTGCAAACTTTTTCTTTTTCTTCTGTTTTGTCAAATGTACATCAATTTTCTAAATAAAAAAAGGGAAACAGACTCTGTTCCCCTTTTCGGGCTGCGCGCCCTTCCAAATTGATTGCAATTACTTGATCTCAATGGTTTTAACCGCCTCTTTTGGGGCTACTTCCACCTTCGGAAGGCGGACCTTGAGGATCCCGTTTTCGTATTGGGCTGCGATCGATTCGGCGTTCACGGTTTCCGGCAAATGGAAACTGCGTTGAAACTGGGTAAAGTTGAATTCCCTGCGGGTGTATTTTCCATTTTCCCGCTCTTCTTCTTCTTTTTGTTCCTTCTGCGCGCGAATGGTCAGGTAACCGTTCTCGATCTCTACCTTGAAATCTTCCTTGGTCAGGCCGGGGGCGGCTACTTCCACAATGTACTCTTGTGCCTCTTCCAGCACATTCACCGAGGGCTGGCTGGACATGACCTCTTTGGAGTCGAAGCCGCCCAGGGAGCGGTTAAACAGGTTTTCGAACAGATCGTCAACCCAGGTGGCAGGGAATGGCCTGCGGACAATTGGCTTATACGTGATAACTCTCATGGTTGTTGTTTTTTGTGGAGTAATTAATCTTTCTACTCGCTCCTATGCAATCTCCATTCCAATCCGATTTTTTGGAAAAAATGACATAAAACGAATAAAAAACTCATGACTTTTTGTCAAGCAGGCAGACTTTTTGTCACAACACTTCGATGCAGCCCCACTTTTCCTTTTGTTAGTGTCCCGATTTTTTCGAATCTTTAAGGGCTAAACCACCCCCTCTCCATGACCTTCGAAGCCATACATAACAAGATACAAACCTGGGATGAGCTGCGCCAAACTGCGAAAGACTGGAAGTCGGAGGGGCTTCGGGTGGTCTTCACCAATGGTTGTTTCGACATCTTGCACTTCGGCCATATCCATTATCTGGCCCAGGCCCGGGATTTGGGAGACCGGCTGGTGGTGGGCATGAACTCGGGCGACTCCGTGCGACGCCTCAAGGGTCCCGGAAGGCCTATCAACGACGAGGCGACGCGGCTTCACCTTCTCGCCGCCCTGTCCATGGTTGACGCCGTGACATCGTTTGAGGAGGACACTCCCTACGAACTGATCCGGCTACTGCTTCCCGATATTTTGGTAAAAGGCGGGGACTGGGCCCCGGAATCTATCGTGGGCTCCGACCTGGTGCTCGCAAACGGCGGCGCTGTGAGAAGCCTGCCCTACGTCGAGGGTTATTCCACCACCCTCATCGAAAAAAAGATCAAAGGATGAACATAAAAACGATCGTACAGGCCCTGGAAGAAGGGGCTCCGCCCGAATACCAGGAAAGCTACGACAATGCGGGACTGATAGCCGGCGACCCGCAATGGGAGGCAAAAAGCGCGGTGCTTTGCCTGGATGCAACCGAGGCCGTCGTGGACGAAGCCATAGCCCTCGGGAGCAACCTGATCATCGCCCACCACCCGATCGTATTCAGGCCCCTGAAGCGCTTTAACGGAAAAAATTACGTGGAGCGGACGCTGATAAAGGCTATCAAGAACGACGTAGCCATTTACGCTGCGCATACCAACCTCGACAATGTATTCCACCAGGGCGTCAACGGGGCGATCGCCAAGCGGCTCGGGCTACTGGATACCCGCATCCTGGCGCCCAAACAGGTCTGGAAAAAGATGTCCATCCGCCTGCCGGAGACCAAACAAACCCTGGCCAAGGAGGCCCTGATTCCCTTCCGGGGCATTCGCGCCGACTGGATGTCGGAGGGCAGGGTCGAGATCGTATGCCAACAGGCTCAGCAATTTTCGGTTCAGGCTGCGCTGGAGGAGGCCCTCAAACAGCCTTTGTTCGCGGAGGTTTTCCCACTGGAAAGCCCGACGGCCGACGTGGGCTCCGGTATGATCGGCAGGCTGCCCTCGCCGCTGGAGGAGACCGCCTTTTTAAGGCAGGTGAAGGAAAAAATGAACGCGGCCGTGATCCGGCACACCGCTCTGCGCAATAAACCTATAGAAAAGGTGGCCGTCTGCGGGGGCTCGGGCGGATTTTTACTGCCCCATGCCATCGCCCAGGGCGCCGATGTTTTTGTCACCGCCGATTACAAATACCACGAGTTTTTCGACGCCGAAGGCCGCATCCTCATCGCCGATATCGGTCACTTTGAAAGCGAACAATTCACCATAGAACTTTTTTACGAGATTTTGTCGGAAAAATTCCCTAATTTTGCGCTCCATTGCACGAAAGTGAACACGAATCCCGTTCACTACTTCGTGTGAACGGAGTTAACCAAGTTCTTTTAAAGCGCCTTAAATCATCTTAGATGGGATGCGCGCCTTCGGCGCGCATCCCATCTAAGAGTAGTCAGGAACCGCGCTTCGCGGGGTTCCTGACTACTCTTGAAATTATTAATGCATGTCCTCTTTGGGGCTGCGGTAAGAAAAAACTTTAGTTTTTTATGAATAAAGAACTGTCCATTACTGAAAAGCTCAAAAGCCTTTTTGAACTTCAACTCATTGACTCAGAGACCGATGAAATCAAGATCCTGAAAGGAGAGCTCCCCATCGAGGTGAGCGACCTGGAAGACGAAATCGTAGGATTGGAAACCCGCATCCGCAGGTTGAAAGAGCAGGTGCAGGAACTGGAAGGCGAAGTCGGCAAGCACAATGCCAACATCAAGGAGTCGGAAAGCCTGATGCAGCGCTACCAGAAGCAGATGGACAACGTCAAGAACAACCGGGAATACGACGCCCTGTCCAAAGAACTGGAGCTGCAACGCCTGGAGATCCAGCTCTCCGAGAAGAAGATCCGCGAATCCCAGATAAACCTCGACAACAAGCAGGAGACCCTGAATACGAACCTGCAAAGGCTCGAAGTCAAACAAAAAGACCTCGAAACCAAGAAGGTCGAGTTGGCCGAGATCATCGAAAAGACGGAAAAAGAGGAAAAGGCCCTGTTCGAAAAATCCGAAGCGGCCAAGAAACACCTCGACGAGCGCCTGCTCAAGGCCTACGTCAAGATCCGCGAAAACTACCGCAACGGCCTGGCGGTCGTTAAGGTGGAACGCGATTCCTGCGGCGGCTGCTACAACCAGATCCCCCCGCAGGTTCAACTCGAAATCGCCATGCACAAAAAGATCGTGGCTTGCGAACACTGCGGCCGCATCCTCGTAGACGATAATATCCTCAGCGTAAGGCAGGAAGAAACCGCGTAAGCGCGCCTCCATGCCGCGCCTGCTCCTGCTGATCCTGTTGTCGGGCCCCCTTTCTTTATGGGGCTCTAAGGCCTATTTCGACTGGTCCCCCACGGCTCGCAAGGCATACGGTAAAACCATTCAGTTGCGTTTTACCGAAGCCCAGGGCCTGCTGGACCAGCTCGAAGAGGAAGAACCCTCCAACCTCGTCCGTATTCATATCGAGAACTACCTCGATTTTTTCCGGGTCTTCATCAACGAGGATTACGACGAGTTTCAACGGCTCGAAAAGAACAAGGACCTCCGGCTCCAGCAACTAAAAACGAGCCCCTCCGATTCCCCCTGGCGCCTGTACATCCAGGCCGATATCCGGCTGCAATGGGCGCTGGCCCGGCTGAAATTCGAAGAATACTCCACCTCTTTTCTGGAAGTGAATAAGGCCTTCAAATTGCTGGAGGAAAACGCCCGGCTCTTCCCCGATTTCATGCCCAACAAAAAAGACCTGGGCATCCTGCACGCCATGGTGGGCACCATCCCCGACGGCTATAAATGGGCCGTGCAATGGGTCAGCAGCATGGAGGGCAGCATCGCCCAGGGCCGTGGAGAGCTCGAGGAGGTGATCGAATATTCGCGCAGCCAGGATTTTATTTTCGAAGAAGAAACATACGTATTATATGCCTACCTCCTCCTCCACCTCGACAACAAGGACCAGGAGGCCTGGCGCGTTATCCGGGAGAGTGGCCTCCATGCCGAGACCAATCCCCTGGCCTGTTTCCTCATGGCCAACGTGGCCATGCGCACCGGCCGCAACGACGAAGCCATCGACCTGCTCGAACACCGGCCGGGCGGAAGAGCTTTTCACCCCTTCCCCTACCTCGATTTTATGCTGGGCATCGCCAAGCTGCAAAGGCTTGACATAGATGCAGACACCTACCTTCAAAAATACCTCGACCAGTTCGAGGGCAGGAATTTCATCAAGGAGGCTTACCAGAAGCTCGCATGGCATCGCCTGGTGGAGGGAGATTTGAAAGGATATCGCGCCAACATGGAGCAGGTGAAAAAATACGGCTACACGGTGGTGGAAAGCGACAAAAGCGCCCAGCAGGAAGCTGAAAAAGGCGAAGTGCCGAACGCCAGTTTGCTCCGCGCCCGGCTCCTGTTCGACGGGGGGTATTACGAACGGGCGCGGCAAGTCATGCAAGCTGTTTCCGAAAAATTACTCTTCAGCACCCGCGATAAACTGGAATACCGCTACCGGTACGGAAGGGTGAATCATGCCTTGGGGAAATACGAGCTGGCGTTGCAACACTACGCCAATACCATCGAACTGGGCGCCTCCGGGCCCTGGTACTTCGCCTGCCGGGCCGCGCTGGAATCTGGCCGCATCTACGAAAGCCAGGGAAAGAAGGCCGAGGCCCGGGCCGCTTACCAAATGTGTCTCGGCCTCAAGCCCGAAGAGCACCGGGCGGGGATACATCAGGCGGCCAAGGCGGGCTTGGGGAGGTTGGGCAAATAGCCATAGAAAATAATCGGCCTATACTGTTGCGGACTACAGGTAAAAAAACGTAAATTTGCGTCCGCTTTTACACAATGGCGCGATAGCTCAGCTGGTTAGAGCGTGCGATTCATAATCGCAAGGTCGGGAGTTCAAGTCTCCCTCGCGCTACAAAGCCCGGACCCAGGAAGGTGTTCGGGCTTTTTTTTACCTTTCCGGAAGAAAATCATAAGCCCATGATTCCCTTCTTCCCGCATCGCCTTCTCTATGCAGGACTTCTGTTGCTGCTACTCAGCCCGGCCTGTAAAAACTCCTCCGAATCTGCCGATCAGCCTGCTGCACAAAACGGGACCCAGGAAATGATCCGCCTGGTGAATGAGGCCAATAAAAAAATCGACCCCTCCAAAGTGCCGTATTTTTTCAACGCTGCGAGGGCGGAATATTACTCGCAACTGGCAGACCAGGCCACAGACCCCTTGCAGCGCATCTCCCATCGTATGAACTTCGGGTATGAACTCCTCTCTGCGGGGGAAAACGAACAGTCCATCATCGTGTTGGAATCCCTACTCGAGGAAGTCCAAAAGATTCCGGAAGCGACGGAGGATGACCTTCAAAGCATCAAGCGCCTCATCGCCCTCAACTACTTCCGCCTGGGGGAACAAAACAATTGCATAGCGCAGCCCAACGCCGAATCCTGCATTTTCCCCATTTCCGAAAAAGGCGTTTATGCCATAAAAACTGCCACCGAGCGGGCTATTCAGCTTTTTGAGGAGATGTTGCAATCCAAACCCGACAACTACGAAAGCATCTGGATGCTCAATATCGCGTATATGTCCCTTGGGCGATACCCTCGGGACGTACCGGCCAAATGGCTGTTGCCCGAATCGTCTTTCCGCTCCCAGACAGCGTTTCCCGCATTCGTCAATGCCGCTGCAAAAGCCGGGCTTAAGGGCCCCGCTCTTTCCGGAGGCACAGCCGTGGATGATTTTAACAACGACGGCTTGTTAGACATTTTTGCATCCTCCTGGGGCGTTGCGGACCAGATCCGGTTTTACATAAACAAGGGAGACGGCACATTTGAGGAAAGCTCGCAGAAAGCGGGCCTGACAGGGGTTACGGGTGGGCTGAACGTAGCCCATGCCGACTACGACAACGACGGGTGGATGGATCTGCTCGTTCTCCGGGGGGCCTGGTTTGCACAACAAGGCGAGATCCCCAATTCCCTGCTTCGCAACAACGGCGACGGCACCTTTACCGACGTAACCATCGCCGCAGGACTTCTTTCCTACCACCCCACCCAGGCGGCAGTCTGGACGGACTTCAACCTCGATGGCTGGCTCGACCTGTTTATCGGGAATGAATCGACCATGGGCACCACCGACCAGCCCTGCGAATTCTACCTGAGCAACGGAAAAGACCCCAAAACAGGGCAGGTCACCTTTACCAACCAAATCGACGCCTGCGGGTTGAGCAACCTGAGGGGCATGATCAAGGGCGTGGCCTCTTCGGATATCAATAACGACGGTCGTCCCGATTTATACATCTCTCAGTTCGACCGTCCAAACCAGTTGTTGATCAATATCGGCATCGCCGAAAACGGGCTCGTGAGTTTCCAGGATGTCACCCAACACACCGGAACGGGGGAACCTCTCAACAGTTTTCCCTGCTGGTTTTGGGACTACGACAACGACGGCTGGGAGGATATTTTTTGCCGCCAGCTATTCTATCCAGGGGGGCGTTTCCGCCTCTGAAATGATGATGAAGTACTACCTGGACAAACCCGTGGAGAACCTGCCGCGGCTTTATCGCAATTTGGGCAACGGAAAGTTTGAAAATGTGGCCCCGAAATTAGGCCTGAACGAGCCTATCTACGGCATGGGCTCCAACTACGGCGATTTGAATAACGACGGCTTTCTGGATTGTTATATCGGCACGGGGGCCCCTTCCTTCTCTGCGCTGGTGCCCAATAAAATGTATCTGAATAACAAGGGCGTCTCCTTCCTAGACGTCACGACCTCCAGCCGCACGGGTCACCTGCAGAAGGGCCACGGCGTGGGGTTCGGCGATTTCGACAACGACGGCGACGAGGATATTTTTGCCGTCATTGGGGGCGCGTTTGAAGGCGATGTGTCCGAAAACGCCCTGTTTATAAACCCCTCCGGAAATAATAATCCTTGGCTCAGGATTGTGTTAGAAGGCCGAAAGGTCAACCGCTCTGCCATCGGCGCCCGGGTTCTCGTCCAACTTGTGGATTCGAAAGGAGAGACCCGCTACTTGTTCCGCACGGTTTCCGGGGGCAGCAGTTTCGGAGGCAACAGCATGGAACTCGAATTCGGGCTGGGCGACGCTCAACGAGTAGAGGAAGTGCACGTCATTTGGCCCGACAAAGCCCGCACGTTCAGCAAGCATACGAACATCCCCATGAATAAGAAGATCAAAATCGTGGAGGGACAAACAGAGGTAGAGGTATTGGAGGAAAGGAAGATTAGCTTTCAGGGCTTATGAGCAACCAATTAATCCGCCGCCTCGGTTTTTTCGCAGGCCCACTGATCGCCGCATTTATTATCCTCTTCGCCGATCTGGAGCCCGGCAAACCCGCCGTGACCTACACCCTGGCCGTGGCCATCCTCATGGCCCTGTGGTGGATGACGGAAGCCGTGCCGCTGGCCGTGACCTCCCTGCTGCCCGTCGTGTTGTTTCCCACTCTTGGGATCATGAACGGGAGGGAAACATCGACATCCTACATCAATGACGTCATATTTCTGTTTATCGGGGGCTTTATGGTGGCGCTGGCCATTCAGAGATGGGGCCTCCACAAGCGCATCGCCCTGCGCATCCTGCGCATGACGGGCAGCAGCCCTTCGCGTCTGCTTCTGGGGCTCATGTTGGCCACCACCTTCGTGTCGATGTGGATCAACAACACCGCGACCACGATGATGATGCTGCCTATTGCCCTGCCCATTATTTCGAAACTGGAAGAGATCAATGGAGAAGGATTGGTCCGGAAATTTGGCATCGGAATCTTGCTGAGTATCGCCTACTGCGCATCCATCGGCGGCATCGCCACCCTGGTGGGCACGGCGCCCAACCTTTCCTTCGTGCGGATCTTCCATATCTATTTTCCCGAAGGGCCCGAAATTCCGTTTGCAGGCTGGTTCTTTTACGCCTTCCCCATCACCCTGCTCTTGTTCTTGTTCCTCTTTTTCTACCTGCGTATCATATATATTGGAAAAAGAAAAAACTGGAGAAGCCTGAGCCGCGGCGAAATGGAAAAGGATTACCTCGCGCTGGGACCCATGAGCTTTGAAGAAAAGGCCCTGGCGGCGGCCTTTGTCGCCCTGGTTATTTTGTGGTTTTTTCGGGTGGACATCCCGATCGGAGCTTTGGTCATTCCCGGCTGGTCGGACCTTTTCGGCAATCCCGCTTTTTTCAACGACGGCACGGTGGCGATCTTCGTGGCGGTCCTGCTTTTTCTCATTCCCTCCAAAAACGAAAAAGGCAAGTTTTTGATGGATTGGAAAACGGCCGAAGGGATTCCCTGGGAGATCATCCTGCTGTTTGGCGGGGGTTTTGCCCTGGCCAGCGGGTTTAAGGAGTCGGGGCTCTCTACCTGGTTTGGGCAGCAACTGGAATGGCTGAGGGCGTGCACCCTTTTCTGATCATCCTGTGCATTAGTCTGCTGGTTACTTTTCTCACCGAGCTCACCTCCAACACCGCCACGGTGGAGACCGTCCTGCCCATCATGGCGGCGCTGGCCATCGCCATCGAGGTGAACCCCTTGCTTTTTATGCTGCCTGCCACGATCTCCGGCTCGATGGCCTTTATGTTGCCCGTCGCCACGCCGCCCAACGCCATTGTTTTTGGCACGAGGCGGCTCAGCGTTGCCGAAATGGCCCGGGCCGGCATTTTTCTCAACTTCTATGGGGTAGTGATTATCTCGCTGATCACCTATTTCATCGCGCCCCTGGTATTCGGCATTGAGGAGGGCGTTTTTCCGGATTGGGCGCGGGGACTAAAGTGAAGAAATTTCGTAATTTCCCATTTCGAAAACGGAAGACCTATGCAGCTCACTACATTCGATTGGTTGATCATCGTCGCCTTCCTCGTCGCCTCCCTGCTGGTCGGCCTATATGCTTCCCGCAAATCCGGCAAGAATTACGCAGAATTTTTCCTCTCCGGCCGTTCCATGCCCTGGTGGCTGCTCGGTTTTTCGATGGTGGCCACGACCTTCTCGGCGGATACGCCCAACCTGGTGACGGATTTCGTCCGAAACGACGGCGTGGCGGGCAACTGGCGCTGGTGGGCCTTCCTGCTCACGGGCATGCTCACGGTGTTCGTGTACGCCCGCATGTGGCGCCGCTCCGGCGTGCAGACCGATCTGGAGTTTTACGAAATGCGCTATAGCGGCAAAGCCGCGGCTTTTTTGCGCGGCTTCCGCGCCATCTACCTGGGCGTGCTGGCCAATTGCCTCATCATGGCCACGGTCATCCTCGCCGCCATGAAAATCGGCGGGGTGTTTGGATTCAGCCGGGCGGAATCGGCCCTCGTGGCCTGCGGCATCACGGTGGTGTATTCGTCTATCGGCGGACTGACGGGGGTCATCCTCACCGATTTTTTCCAGTTCATCATCGCCATGATCGGCAGCGTCTGGGTGGCCATCGTGGTGGTCAACCACCCGGAAGTTGGCGGACTGAGTGCTATGTTGTCGCACCCCAACGTGTCCGGCCACCTCAATATGCTGCCCGACCTGAACGACCCTTCGGCCTGGGTCCCCTTGTTGCTCATCCCCTTGGCGGTGCAGTGGTGGAGCGTCTGGTATCCGGGCGCCGAGCCGGGCGGCGGCGGCTACATTGCCCAGCGCATGCTTTCCGCAAAAAACGAGCGCCACGCCATTGGCGCCACGCTGTTTTTCAATATCGCCCACTACGCTTTGCGTCCCTGGCCCTGGATCCTGGTCGCGCTGGGTTCGCTGATCATCTTCCCGGACCTTGCTTCCCTTCAGGCCGCTTTTCCGGAAATGGCGGGTAAGGTGGTAAAGGACGATCTGGCCTATCCCGCCATGCTCCGGCTGTTGCCCGCAGGGCTTTTAGGGTTGATCGTGGCGTCGCTGGCAGCCGCGTTTATGTCCACCATTGCCACCCACCTCAACTGGGGGGCCTCCTATGTGGTCAACGATTTTTACAAGCGTTTCCTTCACCCCTCCGTCAGCCCTAAAGGGAGAGGTGCTGGCCGGCAGGATCATTACATTTTTGCTGATGGGCATGGCCATTTTTGTGGCCTTTTACCTGGAAAATGCCATGCAGGGCTTCGACATCCTGCTGAAGATCGGCGCAGGCACCGGGCTGATTTTCCTGTTGCGCTGGTTTTGGTGGCGCATCAATCCCTTCAGCGAGCTGACGGCCATGCTCGTATCTTTTGCGGTGGCCGTTTATTTTGAATTTTTCCATCCGGGTAACATGGCCGAGCATATCCAGTTGTTCTGGGTCGTAGGCATCACCACGGTTGCCTGGCTGACGGTCACTTTTCTCACTCCTCCATCTGCCATGGACCGCCTGGTCCAGTTTATAGGGCTGATCCGGCCTCATTCCGCCGGTTGGAAGCCGGTGCTGGAATGGGCGTCCAAAAACGGCCGCGGCATAGAAAACTACGGCGCCAGCCGCCTGAGCGGTGAACTTCTGATGGCCTTTATCGGTTGCATAACTGTTTACGCCGCGCTTTTCTGCGTAGGTTTCTGGATATACGGCAAAATCATTCCGGCGCTTGTGGGCACTGTGGTCGCCCTTGTAGGAGGATGGCTGTTGTTCCGGCTTTTTCCCAAACCAACGAATACATGACCCGTTTGGCCAGAATTGTTTTTCTTTTCCTACTGTTGCCCCTGGGGCTATTTTCCCAGTCCCAGCCCAAACCGGACCTGAGTTCGCCTTTCGGGGCTCTTAATACGCATTTGTTCTATCTGCAACCCGATTCCTACAAACCCGACCTGGCCGCGAGGCCCATCCAAGGGGTAAAAGACGCCGCGGAAGCCCAATCGCTGGCTATCAAGCTCAAACAGGTATTCGACGGAAAAGGGCTCCACGTCAAGTTGGAGGAGGTGCCCGACGAACCGGATTTTATCGACAGTACTTCGGGCAAAAATCAATATGTGCCCTTCCCCAATGAATTGCCGGAGGTCTATCTGCAAAAGGTCGGCGACAACTGGTACTACTCCGTTTACACCCTCGAGCAAATCCCCTCGCTGCATAAAAAGGTATATCCCTTCGGCTCCGACCTGCTGATCAACCTGATCCCCAAGTACGGACAGCATCGTTTTATGGGGCTCGCCCTTTGGCAATACGCCGGGTTTCTCCTCCTCCTGCTCATCACCTGGATCGTTCATTTTTTCCTGAGCCGCCTGCTTCGTCCGGTCGTCAATCGGTTGAGCCGGAGCCGCATATACCCTGCAACGGTTCCGGAAAAACTGGTTTTCAGCATCGCCCGAATCACGAGTATTTGGGCCCTGATCCTGGCCTGGAAATGGATTGTCCCCCTGCTCCACCTGCCCATCGAATGGGTGGGGTTCATCATGTCCTCGATCCGGATCGGGGCCACGGTTTTATTCATGGTCCTGGGCCTAAGGATCCTGGAGATCGTTATCCTTTATTTTCGGAAATACACGCTCCGGACCTCCAGCCCTATGGACAACCAGCTCGTGCCGATCCTCAAGGTGATTATGCAGCTCCTGATCATCACGGTTGCCGTGATTCAGATCCTGAACCTGCTGGATGTGAACGTCACTGCTCTGATCGCGGGGGTTTCCATCGGGGGATTGGCCCTGGCACTGGCCGCACAGGATACGGTGAAAAACCTCATCGGCTCGGTCATGATCTTCTTCGACCGGCCTTTCCAGATCGGCGACTGGATCATTGGAGATACTTTTGAAGGAAAGGTAGTGGAGGTGGGATTCCGAACGACCCGCATCCAAAACCTGGACAGTTCGATCGTGGCCGTGCCCAACGGGAACCTGGCGAATATTTCGGTGCAAAATCTCGGAGTGCGGGTTTTCCGTCTTCTCGACGTCAAGTTGGGCATCAAATACGATACGCCGCCCCAAAAAATAGAATGGTTTCTGGAAGGCCTGAAAAAATTGGTCCACACGCATCCCTTTACCAATAAGGAGTTATTTCACGTGCGGCTGTTCGATATGGCCGATTTCTCGCTTCAGGTCCTTTATCGGGTAGCCATAAAAACCGACAACTACGACGAGGAACTGCGCATCCGGGAAGAACTGCTGCTGGGCGCCATTCGCCTTGCTGCCGCGCTTGGCATTGAATTCGCCTTCCCAACCTCCACCATCCACGTCGAATCCTTCCCCGGCCAGCTTCCCGGCACGGTCAATAAAGGCCCTCAGAATCGGGAGGAAATGGAGGCCGCCCTGGAGGGCATGATCCGCGAATTCGAGCAGCGGGTTCAAAAACCCATCCCCCCCGACGACGCTCTTTAGAGTCGATTCCGACCAAGTACTTGCTTCTGTCGACCAATACCCTTTTGGGGTTGAAACTATCGGAGGAGCCTGGTGATTATTATTTGGTGCTTTAGGAGTTTAGAGGGTTTAGAAAGTTTAGCAGGTTTAGTTTTTTTCTAAACCCTCTAAACTTTCTAAACCTCCTAAACTACGTCAGCCATTTATTTCAAATTTCAAAACCATTGCAAAATGAAAGATTCCTCCTTTAAGCAAGCCTTCGACGAAGCGAAACAAAAAGTCGAAGATTCCCTGAACCGCGCGCCGGAAGACATCAAAGAAGCCCTTGCCACCATGATGGAAAATATGGGCAAGCTGATGGGCGACATGAAGGAAAACCTCCACAAAAACGCAGAATCGCTCAAGAAGTCGGCCGAGAAGAAAGAAGAGCCGCAGGCAAGCGCACAACCGAATGAAAGTGAGGGCGCTGCGGAAGAAAAAACTTCCGGGAAAGACGGATTCAGCTCTTTTCAGGAATCCTTTACCAAAGCGGCTTCTGAATTCAAGGATATACTTGGAGAGGAGCTGCGCCATATCGCCGAGAAGATGGACGAACTGACCGAGAAGATGCGCAAATATCGCTCGGAGAAAAAATCGGACAAAAAAGACGGCGGCGACGAAGACCCGAAGCAACCCGATCCGGCAGACCTGGTTTAGCCTTTATGCTCTCCCCGGTTGAGGTATTCTTTAAAGGATTTTAATTGGTCCCACTCCCCTTCTGTGGCCAGCCGGGCTTGTTCCGGCCAGGTGGAGGGATCGTGCAGGCGGTAGCGCTCTCCGGCGGCTTGCAGGATTTCCTGCAGGCGCTCTACATCGGCTTCAGCAAGGTCTTTCAGGGAGTGTATCCCCGAGTCTGCCAGCAGGGCCTCGATCTTGGGGCCGATGCCCTCGATGATGCGGAGGCTCTCGTTTTCCGACGATACCGGGCGAAACTCATGCGGCGCCTCCGTTGGATTGTCGTGCAGGCGCCGGGCCTGTCCCACCCAATCGTCTTTTAAGATGCGTCCGGGGAAAAACTGGATCGCCTTCGTCAACTGCTCGATGAGGGTTTCGTCCAGTTTGCTGATCTGCTCGTAAGTATAAAGGCCTACCGAGTGGAGTTGTTTTTCCAGAAAGGGACCGATGCCGTGTATCTGTTGCAGATCGTCCTTCTGGGCTTCCACCGCAGCGGGGATCATAGAACCGATGGCGGATTGCAGGTATTCCCGCGCTTGTTGCACGATCGCCTCCTCGTCTTCTTCCTCTACCTCCGTGTCGAATAGTTGCTCCACGGCAGCCAGGCTCCGGGGCGCCGCCTGTGCGACGGCTACGCGGTTTTTAAGGTCTTCGTTCTCCGTTTCGATCCGCCGCAGTTTTTCCTCGATAGCGTTCAGGCGTTGGAGGGCGGCGTTGAAGGTGCTCTGCATTTCCGCCACCGCGTCGATCGGTTGAAGGGGCTATTTCATCCACTTGATCTGTTGTCTCCATGGACTCTGCGAACCAGGGTCTCATTTTTGGTTCGAAGCCCTAGTATTTGGTCGTTCAGGTCCTCGATAGTCACCTGCTGCGCGGCGACGGAAGACTGCAAGCGGGCCAGTTCGGCGTGGGCTTCTTCGAGTTCGGCTGCGATGCGGGAGCGGTCTTCCTGTGCGCCCATCATGCGGCGTTTGCTTTCCTCGGCCTCCACCTGTGCGTGTTGGATATCCGCCTCCCGGAGGGAGAACTGGTCTTTGAAGGACTGGTATTCCGCCTGCAAGGCCTTAAGCTCTGCTTTGGATTGCTGGGCCTCCAGTCGCCACTTGCGGGCCTGGCGGGTCCAGACCAGCCAGCTCAGTACAAAGCCGATCAGGAAGGCGATCAATACGAAAGCCATGAAAATGAGGCTTTCGGCTTGGTCGAAGGAGGCGAAAAGGGTTTTGAGAAATTCCATGTCAATCGTTTTTTGGATCACTAATAAGGAGCGGAACGGTCGATTTGCGGATCAGGAACCGGACGGGCTCCAACAGGGAATCGCGTTCCAGCGCCATATTATGGAGGGTGACGCGGTGGGGGTCGATGCCCCGGTCCTCCAGTTGCATACCGATCTGGGCGGCCCGGGCGTGGCCCGGGTTTTCAAAAAATCCGGACGGGGCCGAGCTCTCGGATTGGAGGTAAAAGCCGGTGATTAAAAGTTGTTTGGTCGGATGTTGCGCCAGGAAGGAGGCCAACTCGTCGAGAAAGCGCTTGTTCTCCTCGCTGAGGATGGGTCGGATGCTGTCGGGCGGAAAGAAAAATTGCTCGAAGCCTTCCAATACCACCTTATCCCCTTCCGTTAAGACCAGCGTGGCGGTTCTGACCGTTTCTGTCGTTTCCCTTTCTCCGCAATGATGCCTAACTTCGCAGACGAAATACCATCTGCCGAGTAAGGCATATACCAGGAAGAACAGAAACCCCGGAATGAATATTCGCATAGGCTATTGATAGTGCTTTTACAGACCCCTTTTCGGCCTTCGAATCCTTTGGAGTCTATAAAAGTAAAAAAATCGCAAGTATTTAACACGGTTTGGGGAGGCAAATAATAAAAACAGGCTCGGCCAGTGCCTAGTGACCGGGTGACTGAGTCACCCGGTCACGGGAAAAAGTGCTGTTTTCAACGAAAACCCCAATAAACACAAGTAAATTGGGTCGAATGGCCGAAACGCTCCCTCACCGGGTGACTAAGTCACCCGGTGAGGTAAAAATGCATATATTGTTAATAATCAATCCCCTGTGTTTTTTGGAGTGACCGGGTGACTGAGTCACCCGGTCACTCCAAATACGGTTAGGGGGGTAAAATAAATATGGACTGGCAAAGCACGATAAAAGGATTCGGTAGTTTTTTGATCCTGGAGCGATCGCTGTCTTCCCATACCCGGGAAGCGTATGTGCGGGATATCGGCAAACTGGCCTCCTTCCTGCGGATGCGCAACCTGGATATCGCCCCCGTGGCAGTGCTGCCCGAGCACCTGTCGGATTTTCTCCACTGGCTCAACGAACTGGGCTTCTCCAAACGCTCGCAGGCGCGGCTCATCTCCGGCATTAAAGCCTATTACCGCTATCTGCTCGTCGAAGACCTCATCCAGACCGACCCCACCGAACTACTGGAAACGCCTCGCCTCGACCGCGATATTCCCGATGTGCTGTCGTATGAAGAAATACAGGCCATGATCGAAACCATCGACCTCAGTGGGGAGCAGGGCCACCGCAACCGCGCCATGCTCGAAACCCTCTACGCCTGCGGCCTGCGCGTGAGCGAATTGGTCAACCTGCGGATGTCCAACCTCTACCTCGACATCGGCTTTGTGAAAGTCACCGGCAAGGGAGACAAGGAGCGGCTGACCCCCATCGGCGGAGAAGCCGTGAAATACATCGAACTGTACCTCCAGCATGTGCGAAGCCGCCAGCCCATAGCCCCCGGCCACGAAAACTACCTGTTCCTCAACCGCCGGGGAAAAAAGCTGACCCGGGTCATGGTCTTTCTCATCGTCAAAGAAGCCGCAGCCGCGGCGAAGATCGCAAAAACGGTTTCGCCGCACACGTTCCGGCATTCCTTCGCCACCCACCTCATCGAAGGCGGGGCCGACCTCCGGGCCGTGCAGGAAATGCTGGGCCACGAATCGATCCTCACCACCGAAATTTATACCCACCTGAATACGGATTTTTTGAGGGAGACTTTGCTTAGCTTTCATCCGAGAAGCGGGAGGAAAAAGACCAACTGACTAATTGACTAACTGACCACGATGCGTTATATAATTACCCTCTTATTTTTCCTCCTTCTAATTTCGATCTGGCTCTCCCTATTTACCGGCTGCGCCCAGGTCGAAGCCCTGACGGGCGGGCCCCGGGACACCATCCCCCCGCAGCTCGACACGGCGCGCTCGACGGTCAATATGCAGACCCGCTTTCAGAAACAGCCCATATTGCTGGTCTTCGACGAGTTTGTCGACCTCAAGGACGTGTTCAATCAGGTGGTGGTCTCGCCTCCCTTGGCCAAACAGCCCAAGGTGACGCTGGAGAAATACAAGCACGTCAAATTCGAGTTCGACGAGGAGGAGGTCCTGCGGGAGGACGCTACTTATACGATCCAGTTCGGCGATGCGATCAAGGATTTTTCGGAGGGCAATGCCTCGCCCTTCCGGTTTATCTTTTCCACGGGCGATTACATCGACTCGCTCTGGGTGCAGGGCGCGGTGATCGACGCTTTCGACGGCAAGCCGGTGGACAAAGTGCTGGTCATGCTCTACGACAACCTCGCCGACACGGCTGTGCGGAAAGAACTGCCTTTCTACTTTTCCAAAACCGACCCCAAAGGGAGCTTTCGCATTGAAAATGTGAAATCGGACACCTTTAGAGTCTTCGTCCTGGAAGACGGCAACCTCAACTACCGATTCGACCAGGTATCCGAGCGCATCGGGTTTATTGATGTGCCGATCCGTTCGGACGATTATCTCCGGGCGCCCATCCGCATTCGTTTTTTCCGGGAAGAGGCGCCGCTTCAGCTCCAATCCCACGAAGCCGGGACGCCGGGACTGGTGAAACTCGTCTTCAACCGGGAGCCTTGGGATCTGAAACTCGGCGTGCCTGAGCGGGTGCTTTTCAAAGAAACCATAAAAGACACCGTCTTCCTGTGGCACGAAATGGCGGATTCTAGCGCCTGGTCCCTGTATCTGGAAAGCAGTGGCCCGATCGACACGCTAAATATCCGCCCCCTGACCCGTCCCGGGAATTGGGACCAGCTGAGGCTGCTTCAGGATAAAAAAGCCGAGCCAGGAAGCCGATCGACGCACAACCCGGCCGGACCGATCCCCATTCGCATGAATTTTCCCATAACTACCGTCAATCTGGATAGTATTCAATTGTGGGAAGACTCCATCCGCCTGGAGGGCAAAAACCTGCGCCTCGACATCGATAGCCTGGACCGGCGCACGCTCCAGGCGCGGTTTGCATGGGAGGAAAGCCATACCTACCGACTGGTCTTTCTCCCCGGAGCGCTCCAGGGCTGGCAGGGCACAGGCAACGATTCCCTCCTCCTGGAATACCGCATCGGGAGGCGAAACGACTACGGCAGCCTGCACCTGACTATCGACAGCCTGGAAACCGAAATGTCCTACGCGATAGAACTATTGCAACAAGACAAGGTTCTGCGCCGTTTCCAGATAGACCCCGGGCAGCGGAAATGGGAAACCCGGCTGGAAGGTCTATCAACCGGTCTATACCAGTTGCGCCTCATCGAAGACCCCAACGGCAACGGCCGCTGGGACCCCGGTCGCTACGACGATAAATTGCAGCCCGAACGCTTGCTCCTCTGGCCGGTCGAACAAATTCGCGCCAATTGGGAGGTGGAGGCGAATTTTGTGCTACGGTGGGAGTAGGAATGAAAGGGTATTGTATTTTTGCTAATTGACACTTTAAAACGAGTTTTTCTCCATACCCCCGACCCACCCCCCCCGGCCCCCTCCCTTGAAAAGGAGGGGGAGCTTATTGAGCTTGGCGAAGAGGGGCACTTAAGTGCCTGATTCGCATGAAAACAGAGTTAAGTGATTGGCTTTCAACACAAAACGCTCCCCTCCCTTAAAAGGGAGGGGCCGGGGGTGGGTCAGGAAATCCGGGGCGAGTGCGAAGTTTTTGAATTTTCTACGCGTTGATTGATTTGACCTCTTATTATGATTTTACGAACTGAAAACCTGGTTAAAGCATACGGAAAACGCATTGTGGTCAACGACGTCTCCCTGAAAGTAAATCAGGGCGAGATCGTCGGTCTGCTGGGTCCGAACGGAGCGGGGAAAACCACTACGTTTTACATGGTGGTGGGCTTCATCAAGCCGGGGCAGGGACAGGTTTTTCTCGAAGACGCCGACATCACCAACCTGCCCATGTACAAGCGGGCGCAAAACGGCATCGGTTACCTGCCGCAGGAGCCCTCGGTGTTCCGCAAGCTCAGCGTGGAGGACAATGTCAAAGCGGTATTGGAGATGACCGGGCTCCCCAAATCCGCTCAGGCGGAGAAACTGGAAAGCCTGCTTCATGAGTTCGGCCTGGACAGGGTGCGCAAGAACCGGGGCGACACCCTTTCCGGCGGCGAGCGCCGCCGCACAGAGATTGCCAGGGCCCTGGCCACCAGTCCCAAATTCATTTTGCTCGACGAGCCCTTTGCCGGCATCGACCCTATCGCGGTGGAGGATATCCAGTCCATCGTGGCCAAGTTGAAGACCAAAAATATAGGCATCCTGATCACCGACCACAACGTGCAGGAGACCCTTTCGATCACCGACCGCGCCTACCTCATGTTCGAAGGCCGCATCCTCAAGGCCGGCACCGCCGAAGAGCTCGCCGCGGATGAAATGGTGCGGAAGGTGTATTTGGGCAGGAATTTTGAGTTGAAGAAGAAGGTGATAAATTTGAGTTAATTGCAAGGCATGAAAAGAGCCCTAATCCTCCTCCTCTTCCTCCTCCTCCTCTCCTGCGGAGAAGAACCCCCGCTGGTGCTGAGCTGGGAAGAGAAATCGCTGGCCGATAGCCTCTATAAAGCGGAAGTGGTAGTATTGCGGCCACAATTGGACAGTATCTGCAACACCCGTTTCGACTCGCTGGTCGCGCATTACAAAGACTCTCTTTGGACCAACCGCATCCAGGAAATTACGGAGCAACTCGAACGAATCAAATTGCAATGAGAAAAGGGGTTTCCATATCCGCCATCCTGCTCGCGGGCTTCTTCCTGTTCGGAGGCTTCCAAACGCCGACGGTCACGCCGCTGGTAAAACAGGAGGTCGAAAAACTACTCGGGGAATACCGCCGCGACCAATGGCAACTCTGCAATAAACGCGCCCTGGACCATGCTTCCGCGGAAGTCGATTCCCTCATCATCATCTGGGCCAAGGCCAACCGGGATACCCTCGACCGGCCGCAGAAACCACTCAAGCCGGGGAGCCCCCGAGGTTACATCCAAAAGATTCGACCCCGGTGGCGCCGTTGTTTAAAATAGAATAGTCTGAATCAGAATTCACAGAATTCCCGAATTTTCAGAATTAAAGCAATGTCCTAATTCTGAAAATTCTAAAATCCTGTGAATTCTGATTCAGACACCTCCTCGTAAAACTTCGCCAGCTTCCGGTCCATTCGCGACACGATGGTGTGGATAAAGTATTCCTGCAGTTCCCGATCATCGAGCGAAAAACTTTTATACCATTGACGAATCCCCGACATACCCGAACTCTGGGGGAAAGGAGCCTGCATCCGGTCGTAGCTCCGGTCGAACATCAACAGGGCTTCCGAGCCGAGGACGGAAACTGAGGGATCTGTGTTTCCCATTCCGGCGACCAGGTAGGAACGACCTCCGAGGCTTATGCCGGGGTCCAGTTGGAGGGAATCGTTTAAAAAAATGCCCTCCTGCTTTTGGGCCTTTAGCATGGGCGCCAGGGAATCGGGGAGGAACAGGACCTCGGAGAATCGGTAATTATTTCTGAAAGCCTCTACTAGCAGCCGGTTTTCATAGGCTGCGTCTTTGCGGGTCTCCTCCAGTTCGTAGGCCAGGCGCTTATGCATGATGTTTCCGGGAGATTCCTTAGCCATCAGTTCCTCCAGTCGGGCCATTTTATTGGCCTGCGTACGCAGCCTGACGACCAGAACGCCCTCCTTGAGTTCCCGGATCGCTTCGGCGGGGTCCTGGGCCTCCTGAGAAATTGCAAGCCCGCTTGCCGAAAGCAGGAAAAGAAAAAGAATTATTGTTTTCATAGCACAAAGTTTACTAATTACGCGTTAAACTCCGCAACCCTATTGGGCGGAAATGAATGCATTCTATTCAAAAAAATTGCAATTTTGCAAACGCCATTGGAAAATTCCTCAACAGAACCTTCTTATATGCAATCGATTGACATCGAAGCCCTCAATCAGCAGATTTACCTCGACAGCGCTTTCGTCGAGAACTTGAACAGGGAAACCGGCCAGGTCATTGTGGGCCAGCAAAACATGATCGAGCGCCTGATGATCGGCCTACTTACAAAGGGCCATATTCTGCTCGAAGGCCTTCCCGGACTGGCGAAGACCATGGCCATCAAGACCCTTTCCCAGGCCATCAACGCACAGTTCAGCCGCATCCAGTTTACGCCCGACCTCCTTCCGGCGGACATCATCGGCACCATGATCTACAATCCCAGCACCCACGATTTTTCCGTGCGGAAAGGACCCATCTTTGCCAACTTTATCCTCGCCGACGAGATCAACCGCGCGCCGGCCAAAGTGCAGTCCGCCCTGCTGGAAGCCATGCAGGAACGCCAGGTGACCATCGGCGGAACGACCTACCCGCTGCAGGAGCCCTTCCTCGTGCTGGCTACGCAAAACCCCATCGAGCAGGAAGGAACCTATCCTCTACCCGAAGCACAGACCGACCGCTTCATGCTCAAGGTAAAGATAGGGTATCCGAGCAAAGAGGAAGAACGCGAAATCGTGCGCCGCAACCTGAACGACGATCATTTCGGCGAAGTAAAGCAGGTGGTGCAACAAAAGGAAATTCTCCAGGCCCGCCAATCGGTGCGCAAAGTATATATGGACGAAAAGATCGAAAAATACATCATCGACATCGTCTTCGCCACCCGCGCCCCGCAGGATTACGGACTTCCCAACCTCGAACCGCTGATCCAGTACGGAGGTTCCCCCCGGGCGAGCATCAACCTGGCTCTGGCGGCCAAGGCCAAGGCTTTTCTCCACCGCAGGGGATTCGTTATTCCGGAGGATGTGCGCGATATCTGCCACGATGTGCTTCGGCACCGTCTCGGCCTGACCTACGAAGCCGAAGCAGAGAATATTACCCAGGAAGATATTATTGACAAGGTGTTGAATACGGTGGAAGTACCCTGATGGAAACCAAAGAGTTGCTCAAAAAGGTTCGCAAGATAGAGATCAAGACACGAGGCTTGACCAGGCATCTCTTTTCCGGAGAATACCATAGCGCATTCAAAGGCCGGGGAATGTCGTTCAGCGAGGTGCGCACCTACCAGTTTGGCGACGACATCCGCAATATCGATTGGAACGTGACCGCCCGCACCGGGGAGGCGCATATAAAAGTATTCGAAGAAGAACGCGAACTGACCGTGATGCTGCTGGTCGACGTCAGCCAGTCCTCGTTTTTCGGATCGACCGAGCAATTCAAACGGGAAGTGATCACGGAGATCTGCGCGATATTGGCGTTTTCGGCGACCCAAAACAACGACAAGGTGGGCGCCATCCTGTTTTCGGAGGAGATCGAGGTCTACCTTCCCCCGAAAAAAGGCAGGCAGCATATCCTGCGCATCATCCGCGAGCTGGTCGATGTGCAGCCCCGCAAACGGGGCACCGATATCGGCAAGGCGCTGGAGTTTTTCAACAACGTGATCAAAAAACGGAGCATCTGCTTCGTTTGCTCAGACTTCCAGTCGAAATCCTACGAAACCGCCATCCGCGTAGCGGGGCGTAAGCACGACATGGTGGGCATTCACCTATACGATCCGCTGGAAAAGGAAATGCCCAACGTGGGGCTCATCCGCTCACACGACGCCGAAACCGGCCGGCATCACTGGATCGACACCTCCAGCCGCAAGGTCCGCAAGGGTTTTGCAGAGGCATTTAAAAAGAAGGAGGATCAATTCCTCGGGTCTTTCCGCCGGAGCGGCGCAGATACGCTGAGTATTCGGACCGGTCAACGCTATGTGGATGCTTTGTTGCAATTTTTCAAAAAGCGATCCAAAACATGAGAAGGCCCTTTTTTCTTTTCTTCTGGACGCTTATCATCTTCTTTGCCCCCTCGGCAGGCCGGGCCCAGGTGGGGGTCGAGGCCACGCTCGACAGCATTAGTATGTTCGTGGGCGGAAAACGCACGGTCCGGCTAAAGGTCGACTATGCCCCGGGGGTGCTCCTTCTGGAACCCGGCATCCAGGTGATCGACACCGCCAAGGCCATCGAGCTCCTCTCCTCGAGTCCCTGGGATACCACCCGGGCCAACGACAAGGTTATCACCCTGGAAAAAGACCTGCTCCTCACCGCCTGGGATAGCGGCTATTTTCAAATACCCGCCATCCCGGTGAACTTTGAGATACAAGGCGTAGTGCATACGCTTTATACCGAAATCCTGCCCCTGCGCGTCAACCTGACCCCGCCCGACACGACGGCCCTGATGCCCTTGAAGCCGATCATCGACGAGCCGCTCCGGGCCGAAGACTTCATTCCCTATCTGATCGGTCTCCTGGGAGCTATTGCCGTGTCGGTCATTTTATGGCGGCTTCTAAGGCGGAAAAAGCAAGCGCCCCAGGCGCCCCCTCCAGCCCCGGCTGCGGAGATTCAACCCCACGTGCTGGCCCTGGAAAAATTCCGCAAACTGGAAGAGGCGCAACTCTGGCAAAAAGGTCTGGTCGTGGATTACCACACCGAGCTGACCTTCATCCTCCGCGAATACCTCGAAGCCCGTTTCGGCATACTCGCGCTGGAAAGCACTACCACCGAGATCGGCGAGCAGATGGAGCATAGGGTTCCCGAAGAACTGCGCGCAGAGCTCATCAAACTGCTCAATACCTCGGACATGGTAAAATTCGCCAAAGCCGAGCCGCCGGCAGAAATCCACGAGCAATTGCTGGGCCATGCCCGTAATTTCATTAATTCAACAACCCCCGCCTCCGCTGAAGCTTCGGCGGGCGCAGCCAGTCACTAACACATGCCTACTTTCGCCTACCCCTTCTTCCTCATTCTCCTCCTGCTGGTACCCGCAGCCGGGTGGTGGTATTGGAAGAAAGGGTTTAAAAAGGAAGCGACCCTGAAATTTTCCGACCTGAGCCCCTGGCGGCCCACTTTTAAGGTCCGTCTGATGGAAGTCCTGCCGCTCTTTCGGCTCCTGGCTTTTACCGCGCTGATCATCGCGATGGCCAGGCCTTTGTTGTTATTTAAAAAAGAGGAGGTCAAGGGGGAAGGGATCGACATCTTCCTCGTGATGGACGTGTCGAACAGTATGTTGGCCGAAGACCTGCTACCCAACCGCTTGGAAGCTTGCAAAGAAGTGGCGGAGGCCTTTGTAAAAAAACGCCGTTTCGACCGGATCGGAGTCACTATTTTTTCCGGAGAAGCCTTCACCCAATGCCCCATCACCACCGACCACCGGGTCGTCACCGAGTTTCTGGCCGGCCTGCGCACCGACCTCTTCGAAGAACAGGGCACCGCCATCGGTATGGGCCTTGCCAGTTCGGTCAATCGACTGAAGGACAGCCAGGCCAAGAGCAAGGTCATCGTCCTGCTGACCGACGGCGATAACAACGCAGGCTACATCCCGCCATTGACTGCGGCGGAGCTGGCGAGAAAATACGGCATCCGGGTGTACACCATCGGGGTCGGGACGGACGGCTTCGCCAAAATGCCTTTCATGCAGAGGGCAAACGGAGAGATGGTCTACCGGAATGTCCGCGTGGAGATCAATGAAGAGCTGCTCAACGAGATTGCTAATATGACGGGTGGAAGGTACTTCCGGGCGAAATCGACGGAAGTGCTGCAGGAAGTGTACGAGGCGATCGACGAGTTGGAGAAGACCGAAATTGAAATTACGACCATCAGCCGCACTGCGGAGGCGTTTTATCCCTTTGTCGAAATGGCGCTGGCCTTTCTGCTGCTCGAATGGCTGGCTACGAATTTGTTCATGAGAAGATTACCCTAAGCGCCTATGTTTCGATTCGAAAACCCCGAATTTCTATACGCGCTGCTCATATTACCACTACTCTTTACGGCAGGCGTATGGGTCGCCTACCGGCGCAGGAGCGCGCTCTGGAAACTGGGCGAAGAACACACCCTGCGCAGGCTGATCCCGGTCTGGTCCACCCGGCGCCAATGGTCGCGCTGGATCATGATTTTCCTGGCTATGCTCTGCCTCATCATCGCCTGGGCCAATCCGCAATGGGGCAGCAAGCGGCAAAAGATCACGCGAAAAGCGGCCGACATCATATTGGCGCTGGATATTTCCCAGAGCATGCTGACCGAGGACATCGCCCCCAACCGAATGGAGCTGGCCAAGCGCTTCGGGCAGCAAATTCTGGAAGCTCTTCGCGGCGAGCGCATCGGGCTGATCCTTTTTGCGGCAGGGGCCTACACCCAGGCGCCCCTGACGACAGACTACGGCTCCCTGGTCCTGTTCCTGCAGAGCAGCTCTCCGGACCTGGCGCCCTACCAGGGCACCTCCATCGGCGCGGCGATCGACCTGGCCGGGCGCCTCTTCGATCCCAAGGCCACCACTCACAAGGCCTTGATCGTCATCACCGACGGAGAGACCCACGATAGCGAGGCCATTGAAAAGGCCCGCGCGGCGAAGGAAAAAGGGGTGCTCTTGTTTACCGTTGCGGTGGGCACCGAGGAAGGCGGCTTCGTGCCCGAGTGGATCAACGGGCGCAAGGCCATCAAAAAAGACAAGGCGGGCAATCCGGTCCGCTCGAGGGTCAATGTGGCTATGCTTCGCCAACTCGCCGCTGTGGGAGGCGGACAATTTTTCGCCCTCCGCGATGGCAAGGAGGTGATCAGCCAGATTAGCAAAGCGGTGGAATTGCTCGACCGCCGCGAACTGGAAGAACGCGTGTACGACGAATACGACAGCTATTTTCAATATTTTATCGGAATCGCCCTGATCCTGCTTTTCGCCGAGTTTTTCGCACCGGCCCTTCGCAGGAAAAACGATCCGGGTGCGAACTATGAAGGGGAGTGAAACGTATGATGGTTTAGGACGTTTAGAGAGTTTAGAAGGTTTAGATTTTGCACCTAAACTAAACTTCCTAAACTCTCTAAACTTCCTAAACATAAAAACACAAGTTCCATGCTGAAATTTTGCCTCCTGGCCTCCATTTTCACCCTCGCGCTCTCCGCCGCCCGGGCCCAAAGCGCGCACAGCCTGCTCCGGTCGGGCAACGAGGCCTACGTGGGGCAGGATTATAAAAAAGCCGAAGAGCAATACCGCAAGGCCCTGGAGAAAAAACCCAGCTTCCATGGACAGTACAACCTGGGCAGCGCCATTTACCAGCAACAGCGGTTTGACGAGGCATTGGAGCAGTTTCAGCAGGCGGCCGATCAGAGCAAGGATCCGGGCGTCAAAGCCAACGCCTTTTACAACCTGGGGAATGCCTATTTTTCCAAACAACAATACCAGGAGGCGATAGAAGCTTATAAAAATTCATTGCGCCTCAAACCGGCCGACAAGGAAACGCAGTACAACCTGTCGCAGGCATTGCGCCAGATGCAACAGCAGAAGCAGGAGCAAAAGGAGCAACAAGAACAGGAAGAACAACAAAAAAAAGACCAGGAGCAAAACTCCTCCGAACAGAAAAAGCAGGAGGGCTCGCCTCCTCCCGACCAGCAGGAGCAGCAGCAAAACTCCAACCAGCAGGAACAACCCCAGAACCCCAATAGTAAACCCGGCCAGTTGAGCGACGAGGAAGCGGAACGCCTCCTGGACATCATGAACCGCGAAGAGGAAAAAGTGCAGGAAAAGATGCGCAAGTCGGAAGGGAATCACCTCCGGCCGGATCGCGATTGGTAATCAAATTTTCAGACCATATGAAAAAACTCATTTTCGGATGCCTTTTCTTTCTGGCTTGCCAGTGGGCCATGGCCCAGCAATCGGAATTTACGGTGACCCTGAGTGCGGATACCATTGGGCTGAACAACCGCCTGGAGGTGACCTTTACCCTGAAGAACGCACAGGGAAAGAATTTCGAAGCTCCTGTTTTCGAAGGGTTTAGATTGCTTGGAGGGCCCAATACCTCCAGCCAGTTTTCCATGGTCAACGGAGAAGTAACCCGCCAGGTCTCTTACACCTACGTGCTGCAGCCCAGCGAACCGGGCCTGTGGTACATCCAGCCCGCCAGCATTGCCGTGGAGGGGAAAACGCTGGAAACAACATTAAAAGAAGTATGGGTTTTGGCCGACCGGGGAATCGCCTCCGCCGTCCAAATCGCCGGCGTCCGAGCCTAAGAAGAACCGGCCCATTACCAAAATGTGATCAGATACTATGAAGAAAACTATAGGGAAACAGGGATGGTGGCTGGTATGCGTATGGGCCCTGGCCTTCGCTCCGCTCCTCAACGGACAAATCTCCTTTGAGGCCGTCAGCGATGCCAGGGAGGTTTTCCTGGATGGGGAGGTCGAGGTTTCCTTCGTCCTTCGGAATGCGATGGGAAACAAATTTACCCCTCCCGACTTTAAGGACTTCACCGTGCTATCCGGGCCAAACCAAAGTTCGCGCTCCAGCTTGGTCAACGGAGTGCGGAGCACCGAGTTGGGTATTTCCTTTATTCTCCGGCCCAAACGCAAAGGCCTCCTGACCATCGGAAGCGCGTCGGTGGAAGTGGATAAAAAGAAATTCTACACCAAGCAGCAGCAAGTGTCGGTGATAGACGGAGAAAGGAGGTCGGGCGAAGGAACGAAGGTAGCTTTTATCAAGGCCGAGACCAATATTTCGGAGGCATGGCCCGGCCAACAGATCCTCCTGGACTACAAGATTTACATCCAGACCCAGTATTTCAAACAGGGGCATGAGGTGGAGACCAAGCCGGATTACGCCGGCTTTTTCGCCGAACAACTCAATTATTACCGGAGTTTCAAGGAAATTGTGAACGGGGTCGAATACAACTCCATGACTCTGGCGCGTCTGGCGATATTCCCCCAGCGAAGCGGCGATCTGGTGATCCCTCCCCTCGCGATCCTGCTGGATGTGGGCGAACGCCGGTCCAATCCCTTCGGAATGGGGCTGGCGCCAATCGAGCGGATAAAGCTCGAATCCAACAAGTTAACGGTAAGGGTTAAGCCATTCCCCGATCCGGCGCCCGGCAACTTTTTCGGCGTCTCCGGAAAATATTCGATCGGTGTTACCGCCAACCGCACCGAACTAAGCACCGACGACGCCCTGTCCATAAAGCTCACTATCCGCGGCGACGGGGATATCAAACAGGTGAGTATCCCTGTGCTGACCGGAGTGGACAGCTTTGAAATGTTCAAACCCAATGTGCTTTCGGAAACCTTGCAAGATTCCGGAAACGGCTTCATGACGGGCGAAAAGGTCATCGAATACCTGCTGACCCCCAGGGCGCCGGGCAAGTATAATATCCCTTTGCAATTCAGTTATTGGGACTCCGAAGCCAAGGCCTACGCCGACGCAGCCCAGGACACCCTTCGCCTGACGGTCGTCCAGGGCACCGGGAAGCCCACGATCGCCGATGGCTCTACCGGCGAGGAAGGCCGAAACAAGCTGCTCGGACTGGTTATGAGCGGGCCCTTTCAGAAAAGGGACGGATTCTGGATACAATCTCCCTTGTTCTGGGTCACGGTGTCCCTGCCTTTTCTGAGCCTGCTGGGGCTCGTCCTCGTGCGTCGCTGGCAAACCCGCGAAGATCGGATGGACCCCTTGACCGTTCGCGAGCGGCGCTTGCGCAAAGTGGTCGATCAGCATCTTTCTGCGGCGCGGGCCCGCCTGCAGGCAGGTCAGTTCAAAGATCTTTTCGAGGAAGTCAGCCGTGCGTTGACCGCCTACCTGGGTCACAAGCTGGGCATTCCGCCATCCAAATGGAGCAAGAACCGGGTACGCGAGCAGTTGCAGGAAGCCAGGGTGGATGAATCCATTATCTCCCGGGTAATGGAAGTGTTGCAAACCAGCGAAATGGCCCTCTATGCCGCGCAAGACAAGCAGGAGGCGGCGCAGCGGGTTTTCGACCAGGCTTCGCAGGTTATCAGGGAGATGGAAATAAAGAAATAGAGCCGCGCGCACCCCCCCTTTTCTTCACCCGGTGGCCGGTATTTTTATTAAGATTTTAAGGGTGACCGGGTGACTAGTCACCCGGTCACTCATTTTGCTCAAATTTGTCGAAACACCTGCAAACAAAGGCGTTTTCGCTTATTTTCCTCTATAGCTGACTCACCGGGTGACTGAGTCACCCGGTGAGTCAGCACGCTATTTCCGATTTCCCCCTTTTCGCGTACAACGCCTAATTCGTTGGTTATCAATTGATTTAATTCAAAAACCCTTCAAAAACCCTCCCCTTTCCCGCCCGCTCCCCCCGAAAGCCCCGATCATCTGTACTGGAACCCGCTTTCCATGGCCCCTATGTTTGTATCAGAAACAAAGGATTCTGAATCATCATCACAAAAAATCAAAGCCATGAAAAAGCAGATCTTCATCCTCGCGCTCAGCTTCATTTCCGTATCCACCCTTTTTCACTCCTGTCAAAAAGAAACCATTCCCCCGCCCCAACCTATCGAGGAGGAGCAAAATGCTTTTGCCGCCCCCGACAGCATCCAGGATTTGGTCGGTTTCTTCTTCGCCACCAAGGAGATCTTTCTGATCGACCCGCAATACCTGGAGAGCGTGCTCCAGTTCGTCGGCGCATTTCCGACCACCGACGGGAGATTCCGCATGCACTTTGTGCACGAGGACGGACAGGCGCTGGAGTATTCCTTCGCAGTGCAGCTCGTTCCCTCGCCACAGCTGTATTATATGATGGGCGAGCTTGAGGATTCCGAGCCACAACTGGAGGACCAGGACAAAGAAGGAAAATGGAAATTGTACAAGCACGCCACCTGCCCCGACAAAAACAACGTAGCCAAGGAAACCAGCTCTTGCGAAACGGTAGCCAACGACGCAGACGGCGCCAAATCGAAGAAAACGGCCAACGATGCTTACAAAAAATGTATTTACAACTCCAATGAAAACAACCTCTGCCGCGAGGTCATGGGCAAGATCGGTACGACCACCTACTATGAAAAACTGAATTGCCTCGGCAAAAAGATCAGGACGGAAGATTTCAACGCCCTGAAGTGCGGATAGAACAGAGACTCATAATCCCATAACACAAAGGGGCTGCGGCGGAAACGCCACAGCCCCCTCTTGTTTTTTCAGGAAACCCTTACCGTGCGAATGACACGGCCCGCTTCTCCCGGATGACGGTCACCTTGACCTGGCCGGGGTATTGCATTTCGTCCTGTATCTTTTGGGAGATCATGAAGGAAAGGTCTTCCGCATATTGGTCGGTCACCTTTTCGCTTTCCACGATCACGCGAAGTTCACGGCCGGCCTGCATGGCGTAGGCCTTGGAAACGCCCTCGTAAGACATGGCCAGTTCTTCAAGTTCGCCGATGCGCTTGAGGTAGCTTTCCAGAATTTCGCGGCGGGCGCCGGGGCGGGCGCCGGAAATGGCGTCGCAGGCCTGTATGATGGGCGAAAGAATATTGGTCATTTCGATCTCGTCGTGGTGGGCGCCGACAGCATTGCAGATAATCGGGTTTTCGCCGTGCTTCTCGCAAATTTTCATCCCGAGGATCGCGTGGCTGAGCTCGGTTTCTTCTTCCCCCACTTTGCCGATGTCGTGCAGCAAGCCCGCGCGCTTGGCTTGTTTGGCCTGCTTGGGCGTGAGGCCCAATTCCGCGGCCATGATGGCGCAGAGGTTGGCGGTTTCGATGGAGTGCTTCAGGAGGTTCTGCCCGTAAGAGGAGCGGGAAGCGCATGCGGCCGACCATCTTCACCAGATAGGGGTCGAGGCCGTGGAGGTCGAGGTCGATCACCGTGCGCTCGCCGATCTCGATGATCTGCTCTTCGAGTTGCTTGCGGGTCTTGGCCACCACCTCCTCGATACGAGCGGGGTGGATACGGCCGTCGGCCACCAGCTTCTTGAGGGCCAGGCGGGCTACTTCGCGGCGGATGGGGTCGAAGGAGGAGATCACGATGGCTTCCGGGGTGTCGTCTACGACGATCTCGGCGCCAGTAGCGGCTTCCAGGGCCCGGATGTTGCGACCTTCCCGGCCGATGATCTGGCCCTTGAGGTCGTCGCTGTCGAGGTGGAATACCGAAACGGTGTTCTCGATAGTGAATTCTGCGGCCATCCGCTGGATGGTTTGTATGACGATCCTTTTTGCTTCTTTGTTTGCGGTGGTCTTGGCCTGCTCGACGGTATCCCGAACGATGACCATGGCATCGTTTTCGGCTTTGGCTTTGACGAGTTTGAGCACCTGTTCCTTGGCCTCTTCTTCGGATAGTTTGGCGATGGTTTCCAGGGCCTTGATATGCTCTTCGCTGGCCTTATCGAGCTCTTCGCGTTTTTTGGCCATGATCTTGAGCTGCTTGTCCAGGTTTTTCGCGGACGTCCTTCATTTCCGCTTCCTGCTGCACGAGATCGCTCTCTTTCTTGTCGATCTGGTCGACGCGCATCTGGAATTTTTCTTCCTTCTGGGCCCAATCCTTCTCGATGGTCCGGAGCTCCACTTCGCGTTCTTTGAGCTCGATCAATTGCTCTGCCTTGTGGGTGTCGAATTCCTGCTTGTACTTTCCGAATTTTTCTTTGGCTTCCTGGATCTTGCGTTGCTTGATGCGCTCGTTTTCGTTTTCTGCATGGGCGACCAGCTTTTCCGCTTTCGTTTCTGCCTCATCTACAGTGCGCTTCGCGGTAAGCTTTGCGTCCTTGATGATCAGGTCCGCTTTGGAGTTCAGCTCGTCCAGTTTGGACTTGGAAGAACGTTGCAGGACCATGCGGACCAGGAAGAAGCCCAAGGCCCCGCCGACTACCAGTCCGATTGCAACGCCGATAATGATTTGACTCATAGCAATCTGTTTTTAGTTCAAGTTGCGACCTGCGCAACTTGTCGGGTTCTGGCTGCGGTTATCCGCAACCAGGGCTTGGATCACATAAAAACAGGAGGAGCTTAGAGAAGCAGTTGGTCGAGCAATTGATCGAGTTGCGTCAATTTTTCCGGGAGATCCGGATCATTGGAAGCAGAGAGTTTAACCTTTTCCAGGTCGCCGGCGCAATTGAGCGCGGTGAGGGCAAGGCCATCTTGCTTGTCGCGGTTGGGGTAATCCAGTTGAAATTTGTTTATCGAATCATTGATTTCACGGACTACCCGTCGGATGACGCTTTCGTCGCTCGACTTTATTTTGAGAGGATAGGGTCTGCCTGCAATGAGAACAGTGATCTGTAAGGAATCCTGATCGCCCATATCCTATTCGTTTTGCAACCACTCTATGCAACGGTCGATTTCTTCAATGTATGAATCGATCTGCTTTTTCAGCTGCTCGGATTGGCCGGCTTTCTGTTCTTCGAGGGCCTTCCAATCCGCCTGTTTAGTGTCCAATTCTTTTTGTAAAAAATTTATTTGCTCTTCCCGGTCTGCAAGCTGCGTTTTCAAGGCGGCGTTTTCGGCTCGCAATTGGTTGAGCAGCTCTGCTAACCGGTTGACTTTTAACGTAATATTTTCGATTCGCGTCGTAGAATCCATGCTAAATTAAACAAAATATTCAATTGCGCGCGGGCTTTACCTGCGAATGAGGGCATTGAACTGGCTCTCATAAGCCTTGATCAACTGCTCCATCAACTGGTCTACGTCCTTGTCCTGCAGGGTCTTGGTCGTATCTTCAAAAATAAAGCTCAGCGCGTACGACTTTTTCCCGGCGCCCAGCTTTTCCCGATCTTCGTACACGTCGAACAGGTTCACCGAACGCAGGGTCTTTTTGCCCGTTTTGCGCGCAACGGATGCAATTTCACCAAATTTAACCGAATTATCAACTACCAGGGCTAAATCCCTGCGAACGGAGGGAAAGCGGTTCAGCTCTTCGAACTCTATCTTGTGCTTTTTGAGGGCCTGTTCCAGGGCGTCCCAGTCCAGATCGGCATAGTACACGGCGTTCCGAATGTCCATGCCACGTTGGATCCGGGGGCTCAGCCTGCCGAATGTAGCCAGCACGATCGGGCCGCGGTGGTATTGCATGCCATAAGCGAAAACTTCGTTCCGTCCGCCTAAGGCGGATTCCTGATAGCCCGAAAGCCCCAGCCTGGCCATGATATTGTCGACCAGCGCCCGGAGGGCGTAGTAATCGGTTTCCTTGTCGCCCGGACTGATCCAGCTTTCCGGCCAGCGGCGGCCGCTGAGGAAGATGCTCAGGTGCTTTTTCTCCTCAAACCCGTCGACCATTTTCCGATAGGTTTTCCCAAATTCAAACAGGCGCAGGTTGGGCTGCTGGCGGTTCTGGTTCTGCACGACGGCCTCCAGCCCGCTGAATAACATGCTGGGCCGCATCACGTCGAGCTCCGTGTTGGAGGTGTTGTTGATGAAAACCAGTTCTTCCTCCGGCATCGGCAATATTTCTCTATAATACTTCGACTGGGTCAGCGAAACCGCCATGATCTCGTTGCACCCGTTTGCGGCCAGGTAGTTGCCGATGGTCTGGGTCACCTGCCTCGGGTCGGGAAATACACCATACGAAAGCGAACTGCGCAATTGGGCAGGGATGGCCACCTTGTTCAGCCCATAGATCCGCAACACCTCCTCCACCACGTCTGCCGGACGGGTCACATCCACCTTGTTGGTCGGGATAGCGAGGGTTACCATGTTTCCCTTTTCTCCTAAAACCTCTATTTCCATCGCCCTAAAGATCGCATGAACTTCCTCCCGGGGGATCTCGTCCCCGATCAGGCTATTGATGTACTGGTATGAAAGGGCTATCTGTTTGGGGCGGATGGGGTTAGGGTAAATATCCACGATTTCCGAAGCGATGACGCCTCCGCCGAGTTCGCAGATCATCGCGGCAGCCCGCTTCAGAGCCGCTACTGTGATATTGGGGTCGCTGCCTTTTTCGAAGATCTTTGCCGCATCGGTGCGCAACAAATGCCGCATGCTGGTGCGCCGGATCCACTGCGCGTTGAAATGCGCGGATTCCAGAAAAATATCCCTCGTCTCTTCGGTCACGCCGGAATGGATGCCGCCGAAAACCCCGCCGATGCACATCCCTTTCGAGTCGCCATCGCAGATCATGAGGTCTTCCGCGAAAATGCTCCGCTCCTGCTCGTCCAGGGTCGTGAACTTCGTCCCTTCCGGAAGGGTCTTCACCCGTACGGTGCGCCCAGCGATCGCGGCCAGGTCGAAGGCGTGAAGGGGTTGTCCGTATTCGTGCAGGACGAAATTGGTGATGTCCACCACGTTGTTGATGGGCCGGAGGCCGATGGCCTTCACCCTGTTTTTCAGCCATTCAGGCGACTCGCCCACTTTTACCCCCTGAATACTCACTCCACTGTATCGCGGACAGGCCTCTTCGTTCTCCACGATCACCCGGACCGCAAGATCGTTGTTGGCAGGATGAAAATGGGGTGGTTCCGGGATGCGAATTGCCCCGCTGTGGCCGTAATTGATCTTCAGCGCCGCAGCCAGGTCTCTGGCTACGCCCAGGTGGCTGGTCGCATCCGAGCGGTTGGGCGTGAGGCCTATCTCGAAAACGATATCTCTTTCTACCTGGAAATACGCCGAAGCGGGCATCCCGACGGGGGTGTCGGGCTTGAGGATCATGATCCCGGCGTGGCTGTGGCCGAGTCCGACTTCGTCTTCCGCGCAGATCATCCCCTCGGAATCCTCCCCGCGGATATTTCCTTTCTTGAGGGTAAAGGGCTCTCCTTCCAGCGGGTGCAGCGTAGTGCCTACCTGGGCGACCACCACCTTCTGGCCCTGGGCCACGTTGGGCGCGCCGCAGACGATGTTCAGCAGGGAGCCGTTCCCCACATCCACCTTGCAAACCGACAAACGGTCGGCGTTGGGGTGACGGCCGCATTCCACGACCAGGCCCGTGACCAGGCCTTCGAGCCCTCCGGGAATGCTTTCCACTTTCTCCATCCCCTCCAGTTCGAGTCCGATATCTGTCAGAATTTCCCCGATCTTTTCGGGGGGCATGTCGAGGTCGATATATGTTTTAAGCCAGTTGAGCGAAATTTTCATTGAATGGTGACTTGTGACTAGTGATTAGTGACTGGTGACTGGTGACTGGTGACTGGTGACCGGTAAACACTAATCACCAATCACTAATCACCAATCACTCAATGATATGCGTTCCGATCGCCTGGAGCACTTCCTTGCTGCCGCCGCCCAGGTGAACGAATGCGATGGCGTCCATTTCTTCCTCGTTCCAGCCGGCGGGCAGGGTGTAGGAAAAGTTTTTCGTGAGGATCGTGCCTGTGGTCAGGGGTTCGGTGATGGCTTCGCCCAGGTAGCTGGTTAGCATGTCGCGCAGCGCATGGCGGTGCACGTAATCGTTCACCTTGCCGTCCGGCGTGTCCTGGATATCGGGGATATTGCTCTCGGTGAGCATGACGGAGATCCGCACATCCGGGTCTGCGATATCTTCCTGAGGATAGAGCTTCACTTCGAGATCGACTTTGCGGGTAGTCTCGTTGAAGGTTGCCTTCAAGGCGATTTTCACCCTGGGAGCGATCGCCTTCTGTTCGGCGATATAGCCCGCCCAGTCGTTGCGGCCGAGGATGAGGTCGTTCTCGCCCTCGAAGAGCTTTCGGTCGATCACGGCGCTGGGGTAGGAGATCGGGGGGCCCAGGAAGTTGATCAGTTGCTCACCTTCCTCCGTGCGGAAATCGACCAGACTTTGGGGGAACGGAGGGGCAAAATCGCCCGCATGGATGGAGACCGCCACGAGGCGCTCCCCGTGAATAGCCAGCAGCGTTTCGATCTCTGCGCTTCCCGCCGGGCATTGCACGCAGCGCACACCTGTGAATTCTTCGATCAGCACCTGCCTTTGCTGGTTTTCGATATCGACGGTGGTGTCCACGGGGTTCCCGTCAAAAGGGTTGATAACCGGGGGGATCTCCTCGCAGGAGGAGCTCAGCAAGGCGATGCAAAGGGCTAAACCGTATAGAATATGTTTCATTGAGTGATTGAGTGATTGAGTGATTGAGTGATTTTTAAATCAAAAACTTGAGTTTACAGCCACTTTCACCCCGCTAAACGCCGGTTCGATGCGGCAGACCCCGCCGGTGCAGACCACGCCTTCCACCTGTTTTACGTAGCTAAGGGAGAAGCGGTTGGCCCCGTGGGTGTAAAAAATATCAAAACGCGGGAAATGTACGCTTAGTTTCTTTCCCGAGGTGGCGTCGGAGGGGGAATTTTTTCCCGGACCGATATTGTACATGTCGGAAAACGTGAAGGTCCACTTGGCCGCAGGACTGATCTCCACCAGTCCGAACACCCAGTCGCCGTAGTCGTAACCCAGTCCTTTGCTGTCTTCGCCGGTGAACATATACTGCGCCTCGAACCGGACGGAGCGACGCTTGCCGTAGCGGTAGAGGAAGTCGACGTAAGGTGTCACATTTTCCAAAAGGGGCTCGCCCGGCTTGAAAAAATACACCTGCTGGTTGTACCGCTGAAACTGCACCCCGGTGGTGAGTTGCCAAACCCGGGCTTTTTTGAGGAGGAGTGCGGTGAACAGTTCCCGGTACAATTGCTTGCCGTTGAGGTCGGTGATATTGGAGAAGTTGACATTCACGCTGGTCCTTTTGCTGATGGCGTAGCGCGCATCGGCCTGCACGGCCAGTTCGCCGAACTCCTGGGTCGCCGGCATGTAACGGGCGGTAAGGCGGTAGGTGTTGACCCGCATCATAGGGGGTAAAAAGTTGATCAATCCGCGGTTGAGCTCCTCCTGGGGGCGGGTGCGGAAGGAGAAGTTTTCGGTACGCTTCCCCTCCAGGGTGAGTCCGAGGCCTTTATTGGCGTAACTCAGACTGGTATAGATCACCGAGCCGGGCGCCTGGATCAGTTTACCGACGATGGTATCGCCGGTAATGGTGACCCGCTCGGCCAGGGGGTCGCTCATATTGTCTTTGGTCTTGAAAGCTCCTTCGGCATACCAGACGAAGGGGCCGAGGTTGAGGGTATGGTAAAGGGAAAAGGCATAGGCAGTGTACCTGGGCACGAAGGCATCGGTGGGTTTGTAGGTATTGATGGTGGCCACCAGGTTGTTCATCGTGGCGTCGTCGAGGGTGCGGCGCACCACGCCGAAACCGGGCGCCCAGGTAAAGCGGCTGCCCTCTTTCCCCAAAAGGAAATATTCGATGCTGGCGCCCGCGATGACCGACTTGTAGAGTTCAAATTGCTGTTTCTGCAATCCGGAAAAGGCTTTCACGCGCAAATGTTCGCCGAAATTATACCCCACCCGAAGCCCCACGAGGGCATTGTCGATGAGCAAAGCCCTTTGCTCATACGAGCGGAAGATGATCCCGCTGCCGATCTGGTCGTACAGATAGCCGGCCGAAAAATCGAAATTCTCCACTTCCTTGTGGATATACCAGCGGCCGATACCCAGGTCCGTATAGGATCCCTGCGGGTTGAGGAGGTTGGAGTTGTTGAACACGTCGAACCGGATTGAGAAGTCGAAGCCCCAGTTGCTGTAGTTGAGGTTGAGCCAGGCGTCGGAGCCGAAGATCTGCCGGTCGTACTGAGGGGTGTTGGCCGCGCCGATCAGGGTGTCGCGGAGGAAGAAATTGCCGTTGGCCTCCAGATTTCCCGAGATTCTGCCGCCCGAAGGAGTTTGTCCGAAAAGTGGGCCCAGGAAGCCGAAAAGAGCCAGATAGACGAGCAAGGTGTGTAGTCCTAATTTCATGTCCAGTTGGGTTTTCTGTCAATGTGAAACCGCATGGTTAAGAAGGGGTTAAAATACTACTATTCCATCAAAATGAGTTTACTTTTTCGTTTCTTTGCCGGGCGAAAGCAAAACCGAATAATTCTCACCACATAAAGAAAATTTCATCGCATGAAGTTACTTTCCTTCCTCACGGCCTTTGGCCTGCTGCTGACCGCAAGTTTCTCCTCCGCTCAAACCACTTCCCTTCCCGATGTCGATGCGAAAACGCTCGACGGCCAGATCGTCAACCTGTATGAAACGTATGGGCTAAGTGGGAAGGTCACCATCATCAGTTTTTGGGCTACCTGGTGCAAACCCTGCCAGGCAGAACTCGACGCCATTTCCGACCTCTATCCCGAATGGCAGGAAAACTACGGCGTAGAACTCGTCGCCATCAGCATCGACGACCAGCGCGCCCTCGCAAAGGTAGGTCCGCTTGTCGAATCCAAAGGCTGGGATTACACCATCCTGTTGGGCAACGAAAGCGACATGCGCAATTCTTTCAACTTTTCCACCATTCCCCAGACCCTGGTCGTCGGCAAAAACGGACAAATCGCCTATGTGCACAACGGCTACGCACCCGGCGATGAGGAAGAGCTCGGCGAAAGAGTGCAGGCACTGGCTGCGGAATAGTATTGCCTTTGCCGCAAAAAACGCTTACTTTTGACAAGCGTTTTATGATGCGACCCTCATTCCGACATATTGCCATCTGGATCCTCGCCGCTGTTCTCCTGATCGGACAGACCGGCCTGCCGCTCCATCAAATCTACTGCTTCTGCAAAGGCGAATGGAAGGCCAGCTTCTTTGCAGAAGCCCCATCCAATTGCAGTGAGCACGAAGAGGAGTCGGACGGCAAAATGCCCTCCTGTTGCAGCAAGCACATGGGCTGTTCGGAAAATGAAGGAACCGGAGCCGGCCTTCCCTGCACCGAGGACCAGGTCGTCTACCTCCAGTTGGACGAACCCTTCCTTCCGAAAACCTACGACTCCTGGAAACTCCTGCTGGAACATACTTTTCCGGCGCTCGTTCCCAATTTCGATCATTTCTGCATCCTCACCCTTCCCATCCCTGCGCCCACCCCCGATATTCCGCCGCCTGTGTGGAAGGATGGGCGGGTTATCCGGATTCAGGTCCAGTCCTTCCTCTGTTAGCCTTCATCGTTTTCTTTTTTAAGCCGTCTTTGCATTGGCAAAGGGGGGTGCTTGTCATTTTCGAAAAATGATATTAAAAAACATGAACACGATGAACTTACGTCTTATCATACCTACGCTGGCCTTCACACTGTTATGGACATTGACCATCCAGGCCCAAACCCTGCGCGGCAGCATCAAAAACGAATCGGGCGAAGAGATGCCCGGCGCCACGATCATGTGGAAAAATACCAACACCGGCGTGATCGCCGATCTGGAAGGCCGCTTTGAAATACCCCGCATCGAATCCACCTCCACCCTGGTCATCAGCTTTGTCGGTTTCGAGCCGGCGGAGGTGGAGGTTGGCCCGGAGTTGGAAAACCTCGATATCACTATCGAGGGTACGGCCAGCCTGGACGAGGTGCAGGTGGTCGCCCAATCCTCCGACCACGCATTTTCCACCCTCGACAACCGAAACATCGAAACCATCGGGCACGGGGAATTGCGCAAATCCGCCTGCTGTTCCCTGGCCGAAAGCTTCGAGACCAACGCCTCGGTCGACGTCTCCTACTCCGACGCCATCACCGGCACCCGGGAGATCCAGATGTTGGGACTGCGGGGGCCTATACCCAATTCTTGACCGAAAAGCGTCCGGCCCTCAACGGCCTGGCCTCTCCTTACGCCCTGGAATATATCCCCGGCACCTGGCTGGAGAGCATCCAGATCGCCAAAGGGGCGGGCAGCGTGGTGAGCGGACCTTCGGCCATTGCCGGACAGATCAACGTGGAGCTGGTCAAGCCATGGGAGGACAAACCCGTGTTCGTCAACCTCTTCGGCAGCACGATGAACCGCGGAGAGGCCAACATCCACCTCAACAAGGTCCTCGGCAAGGACTGGAGCACCGGCCTGCTGATGCACGGATCCTTCACCGAAAACCATATAGACCACGACTCCGACTCCTTCCAGGACGGCCCTAACAAAAAGCTTCTCACCGGCTTGTACCGGCTATTTTACACCGGCCCGGTTTGGGAAGCCCAGTTTAACGTGCAAGGCCTGGTGGAAGAGCGCAGCGGCGGTCAGATCGTGGAAAAAGGCCAGACGGGCGACTTTTTTACCACTTTCCAACGGGCCTCCCGCGTGGATGCCTTCGGGAAAGTGGCCTTCAATGGCTTTCGAAACGATGCACAGGGGATTGGATTTATCTGGAATTATGCCTGGCACGACACAGACGCCATTTTCGGCCGGAATGTCCACAAAGGGGTTCAGCAATCGCTGTACGGCAACCTGATCTTCGTGACGCCCGTATTCGGCAGCGAAGACCACCAGCTTTCCACCGGACTGAGCATGCAAATGGACGATTTCGACGAGTCGCTCAACGATACGGACCTCAGCCGGAGGGAAGTGATGCCCGGCGCTTTTGCAGAATACTCCTTCCACCCCGCCATCGAATCCTGCGACAATCCCGAGTTTTGGTGGCAGCGCTTCGGCGCGATCGCCGGGATCCGCTACGACAACCTCAACGGGACGCAGCCTATGATTAGCCCGAGGGTGAACGTCAAATACAATTTCAGCGAGGAAAGCATCGCCCGGATCTCCGTCTCGAAAGGCTTTCGCTCGGCCAATATTATCGCCGAAAATTACAGCGTGCTGACCACCAACCGCAGTTTCGAGGTGATCGGCGATCTGCGCCTGGAAGAGGCCCTGAACGCGGGATTCAATTTCACCTACAATTTCGACCTGTTCAAGCGCCGCGGCACGGTGGCCTTCGACGCATTCCGCACCTGGTTCCAAAACCAGATCATCGTCGATGTAGAGAATGATTATACCAAGGTCCTTTTTTACAACCTCGACGGCCCCTCCTATTCAAACAGCATCGTGAGCACTTTTTCTTTCGAGCCGTTTGAAGGGATGGAAGCCAAGTTTGCCTATAAATTCACCGACGTGAAAATGACCTATCTGGACGGATTGCGCGAGCGCCCCCTGGTAGCGCGGCACCGCGGACTGGTCACCCTCGGCTATGAAACGCCCAATAAACGATGGATGGCCAATGTGATCCTCCAGATCGTCGGCCCCCAAAGGTTGCCGGACAACTCGCAAATACCGGACGCCCTGCTGGACCACCACCCGGAGATCTCGCCCACCTACGCCCTGGTGAACGCGCAGGTGACGCGCATCCTCCGCAAAAACTTCGAGATCTACGTGGGCGCCGAGAACCTGACCAACTACCGGCAGCATTACCCCATCATCGGGTTTACCGATCCCTTCGGGGAATACTTCAACGGCATGCAGGTGTATGCGCCGACGATGGGACCGGACGGGGTTGAGATATTGGATTGGTGAATAGTGAATAGTGACTGGTGACTGGTGACTGGTAAAAAGACTAGTCACTAATCACTGCACCAGTCACTAATCACTAGTCACTAAGCCCCGAGCGGTGCTGCTCCCACCTCCATGCCGTTCGCATAATCTCATCGATACCATAGCGAGGCTGCCAGTCCAGGAGGCTGGCAGCCTTTCTGTTGTCGGCGTAAACCGCCACGACGTCGCCCGGGCGGCGGGGACCGATGCGGTAGTTGAGTTTTTGGCTGCTGACCCGCTCGAAGGCGTGGATGGCTTCCAGGACGGTCACCCCTTCTCCGATGCCGAGGTTGAACACATCCCAGCGGGGCGCCTGTTTTTGATCGATGAGGTATTGCAGGGCCCGCGTGTGGGCGTTTGCCAGGTCCATGACGTGGATATAGTCGCGGACGCAGCTACCGTCGCGGGTGGGATAGTCGTCGCCGAAAACCAGCACCTCCGGGCGTTTGCCGATGGCCGTTTCGGTGATGACCGGCACGAGGTTGTTGGCCGGGGAGGAAGGGGCTTCTCCGATCAGAGCGCTCTCGTGAGCGCCGGCGGGGTTGAAATAGCGAAGGAGGATATATCGCATATCCGGCGTCACCACCGAAAAATCGCGGATGATCTGTTCGCCCATCTGTTTGGTCCGGGCGTAGGGGCTTTGGGCCTCTTCGAAAGGGGTATCTTCCACGACGGGCAGGGCGGTGGTATTGCCGTAGACGGAGCAGGAGGAGGAGAAGATAAAATAAGGGGCCTCGAACTCCTGGGCGCATTGCAGCAAATTGAGCAGTCCGTCGAGGTTGTTGCGGAAATAGCGCAGGGGCTGCTCCACCGAATCGCCGACGCTTTTCAGGGCGGCGAAATGAATGATGCCGGAGATGTCGGGATGGGCGGAAAAGACCTGCATGGTGGCGTCCCAGTCGCAGAGATCGACCGCATAGTTTCGCACCCGTTTGCCGGTGATTTGAAAGATCCCCTCCAGCACCTCTTCGGTCGAGTTGCAGAGGTTGTCGATGGAGACCACCTCAAATCCGTTGTTCAGAAGGTCCACGATCGTATGGCTGCCGATATACCCGCAGCCGCCCGTCACCAATACTTTTTTCATGGAATTTTTTTGCAATATAAAAATATAATAACAAGGGCCCGGGGCTTCCCCCCGGGCCCTTGTTATTATATTTATGCCCTCTTGATTACCTTTGAAAAAAACTTACATGGACCTGCGCGCACTCAGCGGAAAAGTCGTTCACCTGGCCCGGGAAGCCGGGGAGGCCATTATGGACATCTACCAACGGGAGGGCGACTGGGAGGTGGAACAGAAAGCGGACCACTCCCCCCTGACCCTCGCCGACCGCCGCTCGAATGAGCTCATCTGCAAGGGGCTGGAACAACTGCCCGGCCATTACCCTATTATTTCCGAAGAGAACAAGACCATCCCCTACGAAGAGCGCAAGTCATTTGAATATTGCTGGATGGTCGATCCACTCGATGGCACCAAGGAATTCATCAAGCGCAACGGCGAATTTACGGTCAATATCGCCCTCATCCATGAAAACCGCCCCATCCTCGGGGTGGTGCACGTGCCCGTTACGGGCGCCACTTTTTGGGCTGCGAAGGGCGAAGGCGCACATTGGACCAACGGCTCTCACGAGGAACCCATCCATGCCGCGTCGTTTTTGCCTTCGGCGCCGCACTTGAAGATCATAGCTTCCCGTTCCCACCTCAACCCGGAGACCGAGGCCTACGTCGCACTGTATAAGGAGCCCACCCTGGTATCTCGGGGCAGCTCGCTAAAATTTATGCTCCTGGCCGAGGGCGAGGCCCATGTTTATCCCCGGCTCGCGCCCACGATGGAATGGGACACCGCCGCCGCGCAGATCATACTGGAAGAGGCGGGCGGCTCGGTATTGGAGGCCGACAGCCAGTTGCCCCTGACCTACAACAAACCCAACCTGCTCAATCCTTTCTTCATCGCCTACGGCAAACGACCCTGAGCGCATGATCTCTGCCGTGGTCATCACGCTCAACGAAGCTGCCAATATCGCGGCCTGCCTCAAGCCCCTGTTACAGGTCTGCGAAGACATAGTCGTGGTCGACGCCTTCAGTACGGACGGCACCAAAGCCATCGCAGAGTCCCTGGGCGCCCGGGTGATCCAGTCCGAATGGATGGGCTACGCTCAAAACAAGAACCTCGGCAACCAGGCCGCGCGGCACGACTGGATCCTCTCCATCGACGCCGACGAGGTGTTGTCGGATGATTTGATTCAAACTCTCCAGCAACTCGTTCCCCAGCCCCAAACCGTCTATGAGCTCGACCGCCTGACCAATTACTGCGGAAAATGGATCCATCACAGCGGCTGGTACCCCGACTGGAAAGTGCGACTGTTCGACCGGCGGGAAGTGCGATGGCAGGGGGAGTTCGTGCACGAAACCCTGGCTGTGCCTGCGGGCTATAAAATTATACGTGTAAGAGGCAAGCTCTTACACTACTCTTACAAAACCCGCGAGGACCACCTCCTGCGGGTGGACCGGTACGCGGCTCTGTCCGCCAGGGAGCTCTATGCCAAAGGCAAGCGCGCCACCTGGGTCAAATTATGGCTTTCTCCCCTGTTTCGCTTTCTCCGCACCTTCCTTATCAACCGCGCTTTTCTGGACGGGAAGGAGGGCTTGGCGATCAGTATGAGCGGGGCGAGGCTGGTGAGGAGGAAGTATAGCTTGTTGAGGGAGATGGAGTTAGGACGAGTCCCCCTTTTATAAAATTACTTCTTCACCCACTGCTTGCTCACCCAGCCCTCTCCTGTTTTTATCGAAACCAGATAGGTGCCGGCCGGCCAGAGTTGGGCATCCCATTTCTCCTGGCGGCTGTTTTGGGTCGAGCGGTCCTCGATCAGCTTTCCGGCGGCATCAAAGATCCGGACCCGCTCGAGCCAGAGGCGGTCTCCCAGCACCAGCACTTCCAGCTCCTCCCCTCCCGGGTTGGGCCGAATCCCGATCTGCTTTTGCAGGTCTTGAGGCAGATCGCCGCTGATGATCGAGGTCTGCACTGTGTTATTGGTGGAAAGTATCCAGTATTCAGGATCGAAATGGATGGACTGCACTTCGAAAGAAACAGGCACGACGAAAAGCTGCCCGTTTTGGGTATGTTCCAGCCGGATGATCGTGTCCTGACCGGGGCCGACGAGCCTCACGGGGATGGGCATTTCGTAGAAAGGCACGCTGGTATGGCTGGTTGTCTGATTTCCGATGATCAGGAGCAGGTCGTCGTCTTCGTGGTAATCCCAGAGCAATTGATAACTTGGGAAGCCCTGTCCATAAAACCAGTCGTCAAAAAACTCGTCGAGGTCTTGTCCGCCGACCGTTTCGAGGTGGGCCTGCAAATCCTCGGTATGCGCATATCCGAAGGCCAGGGCCGGATCGTCGGCATATTGGCGTACGGCTTCGAAGAAATCCTCATCGCCCAGTTTCCAGCGGAGCATATGCAGGAGGAAGGCGCCCTTTGCATAAGTGAGCCTGCTGCTGAAAATGCGGTTGACGCTGGTGGTATCGTCCACCCAAACCGAGCCGCCGGGCTGACTGGTAATGGTGGCGATGCGGCTGGTTTTCCAGTTGGTCCAGTCCTGCTGATTGCCGATGAAATCATAGGTCAAAGCCGCCCAGTAGGTGGCAAAGCCTTCGTTGAGCCAGATATCCTCCCAGGAGCCGCAGGTGATCATATCGCCAAACCATTGGTGGGCCAGTTCGTGCGCCTGAAGGCTGTAATTGAACCCGCCCATAAAACTCATCGTCTGGTGCTCCATGCCACCGCCCCAACCAAATTGGGCATGTCCGTATTTTTCGTCGGCGAAGGGGTAGCGACCACCGAGTTCGTTAAACAGCTGCATGATCTCGATGATGCTTTCCGTTTGGTTCATCGCGTAGTTCAGGTCTTCCGGAAAGACGTAGTTGAGGACTTCGATATCTCCTTCGGGGTGGGGTACGAAGTTGGAATAAGTCGCGTAATTGGTCACGGCAATAGCCACCAGGTAGGCGGGGATGGGGTAACGGTGCTTCCAGTGGTAAACCTTCTGGTTGCCTTCGGCCCATTCGCCCACCAGTTTTCCGTTGGAGGCCGCGCGATTGCCGCTTGGGGTCCGGACATACACGTCGAGGCTATCGATCTTGTCGTTGAGGTCTTGCTTGCAGGGCCACCAGTCGCGGGCCCCGTAGGGCTCGGAGAGCGTCCAAAGCACCGGAGCGCCGTCATGGGTATCCTTTTCAAAGGAGCCAAAACCATTGGTTTCCGGAGCGCCCTGGTAGTAGATGGTCAGGCTGTCCAGCGCGCCGTTGGCGATGATCTGGGGCAGTTCTATTTTCAATAAAAAAGGCTCGGCAAAGGAGGAGGAGATGATTTGCCCGTGATACGCCACGCTATCTACGGTAAGTGCGTCCGAGAGGTCGAGGTGCACGGCCTGAAAGTCGTCGACGATGGGTGTGAAATAAGCTGTCGCAGCGCCTTTGATGTAGAGCACGGCCGGGTCTATGGTCCATTCCAGACGGTAATATTTCAGGTCGAAGTCGAGGGAGGCCTCGTTGGTCCGGTAGTCGAGGAGGTATTCCCCGCGCTGTTTTTCCAACTCTTGAAGGATGGAAAGATCGCGGTCGTAATCGGGGTCCTGGGCTGTAAGGGGAATGGCAAAAATTGTCAAAAGGGCAGCAAGAGTCGGGATTAATTTGGCCAGCATGGCGGTAAAATTTTTAATGCAAAAAAATATGGGAGCTCATCCACTTGCTCCAAATGTAGAAGTTCTGAGCCGAATTTGTAGCTTTGGCTACCTTAAACAAGCAAGATATGACGCGGATTCTACTTTTCTTCGGAGTGGCTCTTTTCACCTCTCTTTCCTTGCAGGCCCAGGCGCCTGCCGTCAAGCATTCTGTCATGCTCAGCGCCGTGGTTCAGGAAAGTCCTGCGCGGATAACGCTCCAATGGCTCAACGACGATGTCAACGCCACGGGCTATAACGTAAACCGGCGAACGCCCGGATCGGGCGCCTGGGGTTCTCCGCTGGCTACGCTGCCGGCCGGTACCACGATTTATGAAGATAACGATGTGATGGTCGGGACTTCCTACGAATACCGCGTGACCAAGATAGCCGCTGCATACACGGGCTACGGCTACCTGACGGCGGGCATCAAAATCCCCGAAACCGAGCAGCGGGGCGTGGTGCTCCTGGTAATCGACAGCTCCAAAGTGGATGTGTTAGCCACGGAGATCGACCGCCTGGAAGCCGACCTCGAAGGCGACGGCTGGATCGTCAAGCGCATCGAGGCGAGCCCGGACGCCAGCCCGGTCGCTGTGAAAGCCCAAATCCTCGCGAAGTACAACGAGGCGCCCTCCTTGTCGCATTCGATATTTCTTCTCGGCCATGTGCCGGTGCCGTATTCCGGCGAGATCAACCCCGACGGCCATCCCGACCACCTGGGCGCCTGGCCCGCCGACGGGTATTACGCCGATGTGGACGGGGTCTGGACCGATTTAACCGTCAACAACACGGTCGCAAACGATGCCCGCAACGACAACGTGCCCGGCGATGGGAAATTCGATCAAAGCCTGTTTCCCTCCCCGCTGGAAATGGAAAGCGGACGGGTGGATTTTGCCAAACTTCCCGCTTTCGCGCTCTCCGAAACGGAGTTGCTGCGCCGGTATTTAAATAAGAACCATGCCTTCCGCCACGGCGAAATAGAGACCGTCCGGCGGGGCCTGATCGAGGATAATTTCGGCTCCTTCGAAGAAGGGTTCTCCCAAAGCGGACGGAGAAGTTTCTCGGCGTTTTTCGGGGCCGATTCCGTCTTTTTGCTCGATTTTCAATCCACCCTTCAGTCCAAAAGCTACCTCTGGTCCTACGGCTGCGGAGGCGGCTCCTACACCAGTTGCGGCGGGATTACCAATACGAGCAATTACACGACCGACTCACTGCGCACGGTTTTTACCATGTTGTTCGGAAGCTATTTCGGCGACTGGGACAGCAACAACAACCTGATGCGCGCCTCCCTGGCTTCCGGGCAAACCCTGTCGAACGCATGGGCCGGCCGGCCCAACTGGGTGTTTCACCACATGGGGCTCGGCTCCACCCTCGGCTATTGCGCACAGCTCACCCAATTCAACCCATCCAACTACTATTCGCCGGGCTACGGCAATCGTTTTGTGCATATCGCGCTGATGGGCGACCCCACCCTCCGGATGCACGTCGTCGTGCCGCCGGCCAATTTTACCGCCGTGGAAGACAACGGCCATGCACTCCTGACCTGGGACCCTTCTCCTGATGCCACGCAGGGATACCACCTTTATCGGAAAACAGAAGGGGAAGAAAGTTATCAGAGGTTAAAATGATTCGCCCATTTCGGGCACCTCCTATGTGGACTCCTGCCTCCATTTCAATACGACCTACGAATACATGGTGCGTGCCAGGAACCTGGAAAGCTCCGCGTCCGGCAGCTATTTCAACCTCAGCCAGGGCCTTCAGGCCAGCCTGCTCATCGCCACCGATCTGGCGGTCGGCGCCGGCTTCGACCCCGTGATCAACGGAGATGAACTGACGCTGACCAATACCTCCCAAAATGCCTCCGGGTACCTCTGGGATTTCGGCGATGGAAACACCTCCGAGGAAGAGGCGCCGACCCACATCTACCAGGTGATCGGCGATTACCAAGTCGTGTTGATCGCCTCCAACGCCTGTTACTCCGACACCTCCACCCAATCCATTACGATCACCATTGCAAAAACGGAGGAAACGGTTGGGACCAGCTGGCGGGTTTTCCCCAACCCCACAAACGGATGGCTTTCGATAGAGCTTCCCGATTTTAACGGCCTGATCTACGTAGAGGTATTTGACTTACAGGGGAGATTGCTTTTTAAACAAAGCGTGGCCGCTAATCAGCGGGTCAATTTATCCACCTTGCCGGCCGGGGTTTATTGGCTTCGTGCGGAGGCCGGAGAGGAGAAATGGGTGGGCAAAATAATAAAGAAATAAAAAAAGGCGAGGCGCTGGCGCCTCGCCTTTTTTATATCACCACCGTCTTCCACTTCCCCCTCCTAAAGAGGATAATGCAGATGATCGCCATGGCCGTTTCGCTAAGCGTAATGGCCCAGAAAACCCCTGCATGCTCCAGGCCTGTGTGGTTGGCCAATATATACCCCAGAGGGATTTCCATCATCCAGAAACAGACCAGGTTGATGAGGGTCGGGGTGAGCGTATCTCCGGCGCCGTTGAAGGATTGACTGATCACCATGCCGTAGGCGAAAAAGATGTAGCCCAAGCTGATGATTCGCAAACTCAGCGCGCCGGCTTCCACTACGGACGCTTCCTGCGAAAAAAAGCGGATGAGGATTGGCCCAGCCGAAATGTAAACCACCGCGACGATCAACAGGAAAATCATATTGTAAAACGCAGCACGCCAGGCGGACGCCTCCGCCCGGTCCGGAAAGCCCGCCCCTAAATTTTGTCCCACCAGCGTGGCCGCAGCATTGGAAATACCCCAGGAAGGCAGTATGGTGAATACGATCAACCGGATAGCGATGGTGTATCCCGCCACCACTTCACTCCCAAACTGGGAAACGATGCGCATCAGAAATATCCAGCTCGCCGAAGCGATGAAATACTGCCCGGCTCCTCCCGCGGCTACCTTGATCAGTCGCCAGATGATCTGCCACTGAATCACAAAATGCCTCCTGAGGATGCGCAGCAGGCCCGAGCCCTTGAACATAATGTGAACCTGATACACCACCCCCACTCCCCGGCCGATCGTGGTGGCCACGGCGGCGCCCATCACCCCGAGTTCGGGGAAAGGACCGACCCCGAAAATAAGCAGGGGGTCGAGGACGATGTTCACGGCGTTTGCGATCCAGAGGGAGCGCATGGCGATGGCAGCGTCGCCGGCCCCTCGGAAAATGCCGTTCAAGAGGAAGAGCAGCGTGATGACGATGTTCCCGCCCAACATGACTTTGGTATAGCCCAGTCCTGTTTCGACCACCTGGTCGGACGCGCCCATCCCGCGAAGGATATCCTCGGCAAAAATCCAGCCCACGATACCGAGCGCTACAGAGAGGGCCAATCCGATGTAAATGGCCTGTATAGCCGCCCAGGCCGCAGCGTCGGGCTTGCGTTCCCCAACCCGCCGGGCTACCATAGCCGTGGCTGCCATGCTCAGACCCATGGCCATGGAATAGATGATCGTGATCACGGACTCGGTGAGACCTACCGTAGCTACGGCATCCACGCTGATTTGGGCGACGAAAAAAACGTCCACCACCGCAAAGAGGCTCTCCATGGCCATTTCGAGTACCATCGGTATGGCCAGCAACACAATGGCCCTGTTGATACTGCCCGTGGTATAACTCTTCTCCTTTCCGTCGAGCGACGAGCGGAAGAGTTGCCAATAGGTTTTCCAACGCCTTTGTACAGGTTGCATAAACGGATTGAGATGGGATCAGCCTTCCACGGCGGCAGCTCTTTTCAGGCGATCATTGATAGCGCGCCCCAGCCCCATTTCGGGCACCGGTTCAGCCAAAATTAAATCGAGATCCAATCCGTCGAGATATCGCAGGCCAGCAAAGAGGTTCCTGGCTGCTTCCGCAAAATCGCCGTTTTTGGACAGAACGACCTGCTGCTTTTCCGGAATACCCGCCAAAGGGCGGCGAAAAACCAGCAGACCTATCCTATTAGGATTAAAATCGGATAAAAGTTCCGGAAGCTGCCCGATTTTTAAAGGAATTTTCGGAGCGTAATGGCTTTGCAACATCCCCGGTGCAAGGGGATGATCGTAGTTGTAGGTTTTAATAGCCACCGGGCCAATCACGGACTCGATCGACTCAATAGTCAGGCCCCCTTTCCGGTACACGGTCGGCGCCCCATCCTCAAAACCGATTATCGTGGACTCGATGCCCACCGTACAAGGACCGCCGTCCAGAATGTACGGGACCTGGTCCTCCAACTGGTCGGCCACGTGCTGCGCCGTCGTAGGACTGATATACCCAAAAGGATTGGCGCTCGGCGCGGCCAGCGGAAATCCGATCGAATGCAACAATTCCTGGGTAAGTGGATGGTTGGGAATGCGAACTGCCACCTGCGGCGACCCTGCCGTCACAATATCCGGCAGGCGCTCCGTTTTCGTCAACACAAGCGTCAAAGGACCGGGCATGAACAGGGAGGCCAGCTTTTGGGCCTGCTCGGGAATTTCTTTTACAAAATCGAATACCTGCTCCCAACGCCCCACGTGAACGATCAGGGGGTCGAAGGAAGGCCGGTTTTTTACCCGGAAAATTTCAGATACCGCTTTCTCGTCAAATGCATTAGCCGCTAGCCCGTAAACCGTTTCCGTCGGGATAGCCACCAATTTTCCCCTTTCGAGAAGGGATTTTGCCAGATTTAAATCTTTGCCGATCATAATGCCTGCAAAGATAAACTATTTTTAAAATGAGGATTGGCGGCCGCCCCAATCCTCATTTAAAAGAAAAGCCGAATTGGTTTACCAATTTCCCCCCAGCCGCAACGCGCCAAAGACATCCCCCGCGAGGTCGCCACCACAAAGCATGATTCCCGGGCCGGAAATAGTCAGGTCGGCATTTTCAGCCTCCAGCTCGAAGCCTTCAAAATCGCCCGAGCCGCTGATCAGAATATCGAGGGTCTGGGTTTGTCCGGATATGCGCATATCGCCCGAGCCGCTGACCGTGGCATCGATACCCGTTGCATCGACATCCAACTCGATATCGCCCGATCCAGTGATGATCAGATCGAGCAAATTGGCGTCGAAAAAACCGCCCCCGATAATATTGCCGGAAGAGGAAAGCCGGAGGAGATCCACCCCTGGCATTGTGATGGTGATTTCCACATCCGAAAAATCGTAGGCACACGGTCATCGATTCCCCAAAGCCTCCTTTCCTCCGAGGAGTCAAATCTGCCCTTGATCTCACTCGGTTGGGCGCCTTGCTCATGTACACGTCGCGAGTCAATTCGATACCGGAAAATCCGGGATGTCAAGGACTTCGGTCGTGCGGTCTCCTTTTCCGTTTACACAGTGGGGAAAATCATCGTCTAAAAAACAAGCAGGCATGGTTAGTAACGAAACCATCGCTGCCAAAAGCGAATCGTTTCGAAAGGCCGGCCCCCCCCGCACGCCAAAAGTTGGGTTTTGCGAATAACTTATACCCTTATTAACTTATTACCTCATCGATGCCTCCAGTTCCGCTACTCCCTTCGGAATCGCCGGCCCCAGCACCCTGTGACCCGTGTCGGTAATCAGCACATTGTCCTCGGTGCGGATGCCGCCGAAATGCCGGAAGGATTCTACCGCTTCGTAATTGATGAAGGCTTCAAATTTCCGCTCGGCCTTCCACTGGTCGATCAGTTCGGGAATGAAGTAAAGGCCCGGCTCGACCGTGAGCACAAAGCCCGGCTCCAATTCGCGGGCGAGGCGCAGATAGCCCGTCCCGAACAGCGTGCTCCGGGGAATTTGGTCGGTATACCCCACGTATTGTTCGCCCAGGTCTTCCATATCGTGCACGTCGAGTCCGATCATGTGTCCCAGCCCGTGGGGGAAAAACAGGGCATGCGCCCCCTGCGCCACGGCCTCGTCGAGGTCGCCTTTCATCAGGCCCAGTTGGTGCAGACCGCCGGCCATATTCCGGGCCGCCTGCAAGTGGATGTCCCGGTACCGGACTCCCGGGCGGCAGGCCTGAATAGCCGCCATTTGGGCGTCCAGAACCACCTGGTAGATATCTTTCTGCTTCGCCGAAAACACCCCGCCCACCGGGATGGTCCGGGTGATGTCGCCGGCGTAGCACATCGTGGTTTCTGCGCCGAAATCGCCGAGCAGCAAGTCCCCGGCTTTCAGGATGTTGCCGTGGTCGTGGTTGTGCAGAATATGCCCCTTGATGGACAAAATGACCGAATAAGACAGGTAGCCGTCGTGCGATGCCGCAATCCCCTCGGCCAAGCCGGCGAGCTCCGCTTCTTTCCGGCCGGGCTTTGCCCCTTTCATCACCGCCAGGTGCATTTCGGCAGTCACAGCCAGGGCTTTTTCCATCTCCGCCACCTCTTCGGGGCCCTTAAGCGAGCGCTGCGCTACCACGGCCTTGATCAGGGGAACGGAAGCCTGTTTCCCCTGTTCCTCCACCGGGATGTCAAGCCATTGCTGGAGTTGGAACATATTCCGGTACCGATAGGGAGGTAAAAAATGGATCTTCCTGCCGGCCGATTTGGCCTTGGCAAGTTCTGCCGAAAGCTGCCCGAAGGGCGCGCTGGAGCTGACTCCCACCTCGGCGGCGAGTTCCGCGATGCGGGGCTGCGGGCCCATCCAGACTACATCTTCCAGGGTTAGGTCGTCGCCAAACAGAGTGACGGCGCCGGATTCGGGGTCAAGCAATGCCGCCATCCCCGCATGACGAAGTCCGAAATAATAGAGGAAAGTACTGTCCTGCCGAAAATGGGGATAAGTGTTGCCTTTGTAGTTGTAAGCCACATCGTGGTTGCCCAAAAGCAGGATCAATCCCTTGTCGAAATTCTTTAGCAGGCCGGCTCTTCTGTGCAGGTAAATCTTTTTGTCGAACATGGCGTTCATATTTTGTTGGAATCAATTTGCATGGCCGAAAAGGTAGCGATAAATAATAAATGTTGCGGCCAAAGGCGGGGAAAAACCCCTAACTTGTCCCTGGAAATCAAAAAACCAATTATCGATATGGGTATCCTCAATGACATGAAAAAATTGCTCTTCGGAGCCAAAGCCGTCACCAAATCGGCCACTGAAAAAGTTGTGGACAAGGCAGAAGATATCGGCGCCAAGATCAAAGACCAAACCGAAGAAGTCGTCGAAAAAGCGAAGGATATCGCTCAGGATGTCGGCGACAAGATCCTCGACGCCGGCGAAAAAGCTTACCACTCTGCAAAAAACTTTGCCGAAGATGTGACCAAGGATATGTTCGGCAAAGACGAGCCCGAGCCTCCAAAAACAGAAACCACTCCTGTTCCAGACACGACCGCCAAAGTAATTACGCCCATCACCGACCCGGACTCCCTCCTCGAGTCCCCCGAAACCACGACCCCTCTGCTGCTCGAACCGGCAGACGAACCGGCCAACCCCATGCTCGAAAAAGCAAAACAAACGGCCGAGAAAGTGGGCGAACAAGTCATGGAAACCGGCAAGGAGGCCCTGAAGACCTTCAAATCCGCTGCGGAAAAAGCGGGCGAAAAGTTCAACGAGCTCTTCGAAAAAGCCCAGGAGGAAGCGGCCAAAGAACAGGAGGAATCTTCCATCGTCAAAGACGCAAAAAAGACCATCGACGATACCACCTCCACCATGGATGAATTCGTCGAAAAAGCCAAAGAATTTAGCGACGAGCCTCCCAAAACCACCGCCAAACTGAGCCAGAGCGAACTGAGCGGCAAGGACGATTTCTTCGAAAAAGCCAAGCGCTTCGCAGAAGGCGATTACCACAACACCGGGAAAAAGGAAGAGGGCAAAATCACCCTGTCCCAGGACCCCGACCACGTGGCCAAAAAGAAGAAGGAAGGCGAGATCAAAGGATCTGACGACCACGACGGCGATGGCGACCACCTCATCGACGATGCCATCATCGACGATGGCGACGATAAAAAGTAAAAGAGTCCCCAGGTTTGGGGGACTCCACTTCAGCACAAGTCCCGCCGAAATGGCGGGGCTTCTTCCCTATTTAGGAGCTAACAAGGGATATCTTTAGCGGATCAATGTCACATCTCCCTTCTTGAAGACGCTCTGCTCCTGTCCGCAATTGACGAAAGTCGCACGAATGTAGTACACGAATACCGCCGGGTCCATGGGCTTGAAATTCAATCGCCCGTCCCAGCCGCTTTCCAGGTCGCCGGCCTCGAACAAGAGATTTCCCCAGCGGTCGAACACCAGCAATTCATAACTCAATACCTGCACGCCGTCGGCCGCATAGCCCCGGAAGGAATCGTTGATCCCGTCCCCGTTGGGCGAAAACATGTTCGGCAGATAAACCGGGCTGAGGGCGATGTCGTCGGGCAACACCACCTCAAAGCTCTGCATCACCGTTTCGCATTGGTTCTGGATCTGGAGGGTATAGACGCCCGGCGTTTCCGCGTCCCAGAAAGGCCCGCCGGAGTTGTCCGGCCAACTGAAATTCCCCTGCCCCGAGAGCAGGGAAGCAAACACCTGGGCACTGAACGACTTGCAATCCCAGGCCCCTACATCGACCTGGGCCGTTATGGGCGGTATTTCTTCCACGTTTGCAGGGCCTTCGTAGGAACAACCATTTATATCGGTAATTTCAATCGTATAAGCTCCTGCCGGAAGGTCCTCAAATAAAGGCCCGGTCTGCACCCCGCCCCCATTCAGGGAAAACTGGAAAGGCCCATCCCCTTGCTGAATATTCAATAAAATACTGCCGTTGCCGCTATTCCAGCAGGATGGGTCCGAAGTGGCGTCCCAAACCACCTCCGGGAAACCCGTTACGGAAACCTGGATCAGCGAGTCGCAGCCCTGCCAGTTGCTCAGCACGATTTCCACCTCATCCCCCGCTTCCAGCGTCAGACCGAGGTAATTGATCGTCTCGTTCGGGCAAACCTCCAGGGCCACTGTCGTGGTATCTCCGGCGACAGCGACTACCGTCACGGTCACCGTCGAATCGCAGCCGGCGCTGTTGGAGAACAGAAAATCGGTCTGGGTGCCTGGCAGCAGAGGAACTCCGTTAAAAGTTACGGTCGATCCTTCGCAGCCCACCAGATTGACAAACTCCGCATCCGGCAATAATTCCGCGACCACCACGGTCAGGAGCGAGTCGCAGCCTCCCGTATTTTGAAGGCTGAATTGAGAACTGCCTCCCGCAGGGATCGACACGCCCATGAAGTCGATGCCTTCCCCCTGGCAAGCCGCCAGGTTAAGCGTTGAAAATGTCGGGGCGCAAAAAGGCGTCAACAGCCAGTTGAGCGTTTCGCTGTCGTCGCAGCCCACCAGGCTGGCGTCGGCCTGCCAAATCTGATAGTACGTGGTTTGTGCCGGGATGCTGCTCGTATCGAGTTGTACTGTATAATCGGTCGAAAGAATATTCGGAAAACTGTAAGCCCCGTTCAGCCCGCTAAATACCGATCCCACCAGCGCGCCCGCCTCCCACAGTTCGATCCCCACGCCCTGCACCAGCGTATCCGGACCGTCGATGATCCCGTTTTCGTTCACATCCATGTACACATTCCCCGAAATAGTCCCGTAGCCGTCGTACAGGTCGAGGATCAAGGGCTCGGAAGTAGCGGTGCAGCCCAACAAATCGACCATTTCTACAAAATAGACCCCGCTTTGGGTAATGGGAAGGTCGGCTACGGTCCCCTGCGGCGCCGGGATAGGCACGCCGCCGAAATACCATTGATAGCTCACGACGCCGGCCAGATCGGGGATGCAGATCGTGTCCGGGTTGCACTGGGTATGGCAGCCGGAGGGGATAGAGCCCAGATAGGGTCCAGGTTGCACCGTCACCTGGGTATCGCCGTCCCGTCTGCATCCGCTGGCGTTGATGGCCACGGCGTTGTAGTCGCCCGGAAGGACCACCTCGATGGAGGCGCCGGTTTCGCCGGTCGTCCAGACATAGGTCAGCGACGGATCGGGGCTCGCCACAGATAGCGCCGTCGGCAGCCCGGCGCAGGCCGGATTGTTGGATGCCTGGATCTGGAAGGGGTCCGGCAAGGCATTCACCGTCACATTAAAAGGTCCGATGGTGGTGGTGCATCCCGTGCTTTGGTCCACGACCAGCACGGTGATCGGGTGGATCCCAACCGTCAGCGCATTATTCCGCCAATCGGCATACACCGTTTCATCGCCGGTATCGCCGTTCGACCAGGTATAAGTATAGCCGGGGGCGCCTTCGATTTGCAAAAACACGTCCTCCCCTTCGCAGGTGGAATAGGCGTTGAAAAAAATGCCCACGGGCTGGCCGTATTCGTTGTATTCTACTGCCGAAATCACGGCGTTGGGCGCCGGAATTACATCCACTGTTATTGGATCGGGCGTGTATTGACAGCCCATGGCGTCGGTGAGAGTCACTTCGAAAACATCCTCCACGAGCACATCGACCGATTCGGTGCTCTGCCCATCCGACCAGGACCAGGAGATACCCCCAGCCGGCGAAGTCAGGGTAGCCTGCTCTCCCTCGCAAAACTGCGGTGGATCCGGAACCGATGAAATATCCCCGCTCAATCCGTTGGGGTCCACCGTCAGGGGTAGGGAGGCCGTGCCTATGCAGCCGTAAACGGTCGTGCCTTCGAGACCGACCGAATAGGGACCCGCATTGGAAAATGCATGAAATGTAGAAAAACTGCTCGCCTCATTGGCATTGCCGCTGCCCGGATCGCCGAAATCCCAGCCCACGCTGATCACCTCGGGCGGGGCTTGCGCAATGAATTCGAGGGGCGTTCCCTCGCAATTGAAGGCGGGCAGGTCAAAGGCAAGTACCGGTAACGGATGGACCTCGACCTGGCGGGCGATGGACGACTGGCAACCACCTGCCGCTGTGATGGTGAGGGTTACAGTGTAAATGCCTGCATTTGCGTAAGAATGGCCAGGGGATTGCAGGTTTGAAAAATTGGCCGCGCCGCTGGCGGGGTCGCCGAAATCCCAGGCCCAGTCGGTGATCGTTTCCGTTGGAACGAATGTAGAGCGGTCGGTAAATTGAGTCAGACCGGCCTCACAGCCCGGACCGGCGTAAAAATCGGCCGCTGCGGGGATCGTGACGATGTGGGAGTCCCAGCATAATTCTCCCGTCGAGATGGAGATTCCCGTCAGCATGACTTCATAAAAACCCGCCTGGCTGTAAATATGGTTTAATATCGGACCCTGATTGTTGCTCCCCGTCCCGTCGCCAAATGACCAGACCAGGGAACCGGGCACTACGTCCGGCGAAATATCCTGAAACACGCCCTCCGCGCAATCAGCAGTAGGAGGTAATATTTGAAACTGTACACTGGTACCCGGATCGCAGGAAGTCGGCACTCCTCCTCCACCGCCCGGGATGCACATACCTCCCCCTGTGGTGCTGCCGTCGGCAGGGCAATAGAGGAAGATCTCCATGGTATTGGACACAGCGGTACAACCGTTGGCGTCGGTCACCTCAACATAGTATAGCCCAAAGCCGATATCTACAAAACTCGAAGTGTTGCCGCCCACGGGCGCTCCGTTGTAATACCATTGGTAGTCATACCCCGATCCGGTCGCGGTGCCATACAAGGTAGCGTGCGGAACGGTACAATAACCCGAAGCGTCGGGTGTGGTAGCTATGACCTCCGGCAGAGGGTATTCTTCGATCGTAAAACTGGTATTCGCCTCGCAGCCTGCGGCGTTGGTCACCACCAGTTCGTATGCGCCGGGACCCAATTGCGGGTCGGGTGCGGCCGAAACCAAAACGCCGTTTTCATCCAGCCATTGATACGCGGCAAAAGGCGTGGCCGTCGTAATCTGTTCCGTGCTCCCCGTGCAAACCCCGGTCGGGAATACCGGGTCGGGGTTTGGAAAGGGGTTGATGGCCAGATTGGCATTGGCCGATTCGCCACAAAACGACACATCCACCGAGACCGGGCCCGAAACGTGCCAAAGGACCTCGACCTCATGCGTTCCGGCGCCGGAAAGGATGGTTCCGGCATCTGTCGGGTTGAATGACCAGTTGTATCCGCTTGCGGCCAGGTTGTCCGCGCTAAGGATAGAGGTCCCTTCAATGCAGCTTTCGCTCGGGGCGCTCAGGCTTAGGTTCGAAATCGTCTGCAACACCAGCGTCGCCGGACCCGAGGTGCAGGCCGGGCCGCCCGGACTGCTTTGGGTGACCGACAGTTCGTAAGGCGGCGCAGCGCCCCAGGTCAATACGACGGAATTGCCTTGCTGGGTGCTGATAAGGCCCCCGTCGTTGATCGTCCAGTCGAAAATGCTGTTGGGTTGGCCGGATACGGCCGTATAAGTGCCGGCGTTGCCCGGGCAGATCAGCGCCGGACCGTCGATGGCCGTGGGCGCCCCGGGAAGCTCGTTCACAACTACTATCACGGAGTACACATCCTGGCAATAAAGCCCCGGGCTGGCCGTGGTAGCCTGCACGCGGTATGTTCCCGGCCCGAAGGCCCAGTTGATCGTGGCGCCGGGCGCGGGAACGGCGGAGTTCCAGAGGACGGCGCCGCCGGTGTTTTGCACTTCCCAGTTCCAGTTGGGTCCGCCGAGCGGATAGAGGTTATTCGCCAAATAGGAGCTGGATGAACCGTCGCAGGCCACGATGGGGCCGCTGAGGTAGAATTCGTTCAAAATGCCCACCGGCAGGATGCTCATGCCCGAGCATTCCAGAAAACAATTTTCGTACTCGACCTGCACCCATTCGGTCAGGCCGGTGGTCAGGACGCCATCCCAGAGCACGGTAACCTGGTTGGTGCCCTGCCCTGCGACGATCTGGCCCTGGCTGGACACCGTCCACGCATAGCTGGAGCCGTCGTATTCGGGTATGGCGTAGGTGACTGTTTCTCCCCGGCATACCTCATTCGGGCCTTCGATCGGCGCGTTGGGCGTCATCACGGGTATTCGTTCCACAAGGCCTTCCGAGCAATAAGTCGTCGCGCAGGCGCTAACGTCGAGCTCGATGATCCCGTAGGGTCCATCGAGCCATTCGATGGTGATGGAGTTGTCTGTGGGTCCTCCGCCGCCGAGGATATTGGCGCTGCCCACCACGTTCCAGTTATAGGTCGTGCAATTGGCTGCGGTAATGTAGGTCACTGTTTCGCCGGCGCAGACCGAGCCCGTGCAATAGATCAGCGGAGGTTCGGCCGCTTCTACCTGAACGGTCATGGAAGTGGTATCGCTGCAACCGCATTCATTGCGGGCCACGAGGCTCACCTCGTAAGTTCCTGGAGTATTGAAAGTGAATTCCGTGTTCGCCTGGGTCGAGACCCCCAGCACGTCAAAAAACCATCCGTACACGTCCGCTCCCTGGCTCCCGTTTTCGAAAAAAGACGGTCTGTCCTTCGCATATACTCACTACTCCTGCATTTGGAGGGGGTTGGGTGGTAAAATCGGCCACGGGCTCGTCGAGGATCTCTACGCAGATCGAATTTTCGCCCGGGCAAATGCCGTTGACGATGAGCGCGATGAACCCCGTGCCCTGGCTGCCCCAGGTCACGGTGATAAAATTATCCTCTACCGTATAGCTCTGCGCGCCCGACACGGTCCAGACCAGGCCGCTGCCCGTCGGAGGGGCGGAGAGTGCCTCCGTCGCATACGTGACCGTACTGTTGGCACAGGCCGCCAGGCAGTCCGTGCTGGACACCAGGCTGTCGATCCCGCAGGCGGAATTCGTGAATGGATAAATTTCGGGTTGAAAAAAATCCTGAACCAGGATGGTGAGGGGAATGACCTCCACGGGACAATCTACCTCCGAAAAAAGGGTGTAAACCCCCGGCTGAAAACCGATGATCTGATCCCAGCAGATGGTGATGCCGGTCTGGGTGCCCCCCGGGTTGTTAGTCAGGGTAACCCCGTTGCTCAAAAACCATAAGTAGGAGTTTGGGCAGTTGGGAGAAAGACCTTGTATGAAATAGGTGGCACATTGACCGATACACACCTCGGTGGGTCCCACGATAAAAGCAGTATCCTGAAGTTGGGCGCGCACGCCCGCGGAAGAAAGAAGAAAGAATGCCAGAACAATAGCTGGAATTAGTGTAAACGGCTTCCTCATGGGATGGGATTTTGTTAAAATTCATGAGGAAGATACTTTTTAGAGCGGAATCGTTGCCCAAACCCCATACATCACCTCATAATACTCCCGGGCCATGCGGTCGGCGTCGAAGAAGGGGCGAATGTCCTGCATGGATTGGCGCACCAGCTTCCACCAGGATCCGTCCGGAGCGTAGTAGCGGGGGAGAACCTCTTCCTCCAGCACCCGGTAGAGGTTTTCCAGGTCGATGCGGTCCTGCTCTTCACCGGACAGCGTGGAGTCGACAGCGGGGAGCACGAAGGCATTGCGCCCGTGCTGGCCGAATTCCGGCACCCAACCGTCGGGAATGGACAGGTTGACGCTGCCGTTCATGGCGGCGGTCATGCCGCTGGTCCCGGAGGCCTCCCGGGTGATCCGCGGAGTGTTGAGCCAGATATCGGAGCCCTGCTTCAGGGCCTTGGAGAGCCCCAGTTCGTAGCCCGTCAGGACCGCCATATTGGGGTGTTCGTTAGACAAATGGACGAGGTGGTTGAAAATTTCCACGGCATCGTGATCCGTCGGGTAGGGCTTTCCGGCCCAAATGATCTGCACGGGCCGTTCCGTATGGCTCAGCAAGGCCTCAAACCGCCCGGCATCGCGGGTGATCAGGTCGGCGCGCTTGTACCGCGCGAAACGGCGGGCCCAGACGATGGTCAAGGTGTCGGGATCGAAAATTTTGCCGGTTTGGTCGGCTACGATGCGAAATAAATTCTGTTTCAGGCTTCGTTTGCGGGCTTTGAGATCCTCCGATCCGGAAGCCTTTTGACCGGCCCGGTCCAGTTCCGGATCGTGCCAGTACAGGTGGTTTTGCGAATTGGTGACATGGGTGATCGGACTGATGCCCTCGTATTCGCCCCACATCTGCCGGGCCACTTCTCCGTGCATTTTGGACACGCCGTTGGCGATCCTGGCCATACGCAGACCGGCGAGGGTCTGGTTAAAGGTCTGGTCGCTCACCCCGGCGATGGTGCGCACCTCCGGCAGCGTCAGGTCGCCGAAAAAGCTCATGTGGTCGAGGAGGGTGAGCTCGTGTTTTTCATTGCCGGCTTCAACCGGGGTATGCGTCGTAAAGACGATCCGCTCGCGAACCTCGTCCAAATCGCGGAATTTTTCATACAGGTGAAAAGCCGCCGGCATGGCATGGGCTTCGTTGAAATGATACACATCGGGCTCCCAGCCGAGGAGATCGAGCAGTTTTGCGCCCCCTTTTCCGAGCAGGATATACTGGGCCACCTTGGCCTCTGTGTTGCTGTCGTACAGATGGTGGGAGATAGTCTGCGCCAGCCAGTCGTTTTCCGGAAGATCGGTAGACAGCAGGAACATGGGCGCCGAGCCGAACACTTCCGGCGCCAGGTAAAAGGCCTTCACCTTCACCGGCGCCCGGTTGACGTTGATATCAAAAATAATACCCGTATCCGTGAGAAAATTGTAAAAACGCTCCCGGCGCAATACGTCCATTTCTCCGTTCCCCTTGCGAACCTGATCGTAATAACCGTATTTCCATAGAATGCCGATGCCCACCAGATTCTGCTTCAACTGAAACGCCGACCGCATGTGCGAACCCGCGAGATAGCCCAGCCCTCCCGAGTAGATCTTCAGGGCCTGATCGATGGCGAATTCCATGGAGAAATAAGCGACTTTTTTGCCAAAGCGCTTATCCGGAGTATATGGTATTTTAAAGGGAGTAAAGGTTTGCATACTGCCTGGATGATGTTTAGGAGGTTTAGTAAGTTTAGAAGGTTTAGAAAATCAGGGAACTAAACCTCCTAAACTTTCTAAACATACTAAACTGGCGTCCCAAGACGCCAAAGAAGCGCCAAATATATCAATTTTCTCCCCTTCTGCTTAACTTGCAGCAAAAGTCGATCCGATGGAGGAACCCATTCTGTATTCCCTGGAAAATGGCGTAGCGCGCATCATGCTCAACCGCCCGGCGGTGTTCAATAGCCTGAACCGGGATTTGGCGCTCGGTCTGCAGAGAGCCCTGCGGGAATCGAGGGATAATGCCGCCGTCCGCGCTATTTACCTGAGCGGCGAAGGCCGGGCCTTCAGTGCCGGACAGGACCTCAATGAAGTGACAGGGGAAAACCGGATTCCCATGACCACTATCTTAAGCGAGCATTACAATCCCCTCATTCTCTTGATCAGGGAAATAGAAAAGCCCATCGTCTGCGGAGTCAACGGCGTTGCCGCAGGCGCTGGGGCCAACATAGCCCTGGCCTGCGATATCACGGTGGCCAAAGAATCGGCCTCCTTCATACAGGCTTTCAGCAAGATCGGGCTCATTCCCGACAGCGGCGGCACCTTTTTTCTCCCGCGTATCATCGGTATGCAGAGAGCCGCAGCCCTGATGATGCTCGGCGAAAAGGTCGGCGCCCGCGACGCCGAGGCCATGGGGATGATCTACAAGGTTTTCCCCGACGAACAATTCGCCGTGGAATCGTGGAAAATCGCGGCCCATCTGGCCCAAATGCCGACCCTGGGGCTGGGGCTCACCAAGCGGGCTCTGAACCTTTCCATGAAAAACAACCTGATGGAGCAGCTGGCCATGGAGGAGCAATTGCAAATGCAGGCCGGCCAAAGCGAGGACTATCGGGAAGGGGTGGCCGCATTTCTCGAAAAACGCGCGCCGCTTTTTAAGGGGAAATAAAAAAGTGGTGGTTGAACCATGCTGTAAGGAGAGCCTGGCGTACCAGTTGCATGGCCAACCACCTTTTAAGATGCAAACTTACTGTGCCCTTCGTTTGTCTTATTTTACCGGTCTGTTAAATTCGGCCGTCGCCCCGTTAAATAGTTTAACCTTGGAAGCAGGTAATCCCAACAACCCGAAACTTAGAAAAAAGAAACCCATCCTGGATGCGGAAGCCTACCTCGAAGGGATCCGCTCCGGCGATCGCGTATTGCTTAGCCAGGCCATTACCCTGGTAGAAAGCCTTAAAGCAGAGCACGCCCCCCTTGCCCGAGAAGTAGTGGAAGCCTGCCTGCCTTACAGCGGCCGCTCCATCCGCCTGGGCATCACCGGGGCCCCGGGCGTCGGCAAAAGCTCTTTCATCGAAGCGATGGGCATGTACCTGATCGACCAGGGCCTCAAGGTGGCCGTGCTGGCCATCGACCCTTCCAGCAAACAGAGCAGGGGCAGCATCCTGGGCGACAAAACCCGCATGAACAAGCTGAGCGCCCAGCCGGACGCCTTTATCAGACCTTCTCCCGCCGGCGAATCCCTCGGCGGCGTGGCCCGCAAAACCCGCGAAACCATCCTGCTCTGCGAAGCAGCCGGTTTTGAGGCCGTCATCGTGGAGACCGTCGGCGTGGGCCAGTCCGAAACCGCCGTGCACTCGATGGTCGATTTCTTCCTGCTCCTCCTCCTACCCGGCGCAGGCGACGAACTCCAGGGCATCAAACGAGGTATCGTGGAAATGGCCGACCTCATCGCCGTCAACAAAGCCGACGGCGAGCGGATGGAGATGGCGCGGGAAGCCCGCCGGGCTTACCGCAGTGCCATGCACCTCTTCCCCCCGAAGGAAAGCGGCTGGGACCCGCCCGTGATCCTCTGCTCCGCCCTCCTGAATCAGGGCATGAAAGAGATCTGGGACCAGGTCAGGCAATACCAGACCTTTGCAAAAGAAAAAGGGTATTTTAAACTCCGGCGCCAGGAACAGGCAAAATATTGGCTCATGGACTATCTTCACGAAAAATTGAGCGTCCTTTTTTTCGAACATCCCGCTATCCGGGAACAATGGGACCACATCGAACATAAAGTAATAAACGGCGAATGGTCCTCGTTAAAGGCCGGTGAGCGCCTACTGGGGCTTTTCAAAAATTGAAACCATGCGCGAGCATCAAAAACACGCCAAGCTTCCCCGCCCCTTCTCCGGCGCCTACGGACGCCAGGAATGGGCCATACTGGGTACTCCCTGCGGGAATATCCAGCGCCTGGCGCGCGAGGTGATCGATCAGCTCGGCCGGCGCTGGAAAACCGCATATATCGACGCCGACCACCACGCACAGGAGCAATCCCCGGAAGTAAAACCCAGCCTCGAATACACCGATCAGATCCATTCCCAACGCCTCGATTTCCAGGGAACCCTTACCCCCTTCCAACTCCGGCCCCTGCTCAACGACCAGGACCTCCTTTTGCTCAACGGCAACCACTTTACCGCAGAGAAGCAGATCCTGGTCATCGACCCTAAAAAAGCGGAGTCCGTCCAACGAAAAATGGACCGCCTCGGGGATGTGCGCCTGATCCTTTTTTCCGAAGGCGTCGAGGCCATTCACCCTTTCCTCCTCGAAAAATTTCCCCATCTGGCCTCCCTTCCGGTCCTTTCCCTCCACGACAGCGCCGCTGTGGCCCGCTTTCTGGAAAACGAACTGAGCCGGGCTATCCCCCCGCTTTACGGCCTGGTGCTGGCCGGCGGGAAAAGCGAGCGGATGGGCAGAGATAAGAGCACGATCGACTATCACGGCCTGCCCCAGCGGGATTATGTCTATAATTTGTTGCAGGAATTCTGCGATGAAACCTTCTTGTCCCTGCGTCCAGACCAATCGGAGGAAGGTCCTTTACCGGTCTTGCCGGATGTATTCCTCGGACTGGGCCCTTATGGCGCTTTGCTGTCCGCTTTTCAGGCTTACCCCGACAAGGCCTGGCTCGTGGCGGCCTGCGACCTGCCCCTGCTTTCTGCCGAAGCCCTGCAATTTCTGACCGGCAACAGGGATCCTTCAAAACCGGCAACGGCTTTTATTAGTCCGGAAAACGCGCTTCCCGACCCCCTGTTGGCTATCTGGGAGCCCAAAAGTTACCTGACCCTGTTGCAATTCCTGGCCCAGGGCTTTTCCTGTCCCAGGAAGGTCTTGATCAATTCCGACACCCATTTGCTCCAGGCCCCCGATCCGGACTGGCTCCTGAACGTCAATACACAGGAGGAATACAACCGGGTGATGGCCGCCATCGGAAAAGCCCATAATTTGTAATCATTAACCAAAACCATACTCAGCATGAAAATCATTCTTTTTGCAGCTTTACTCGCTTTCCCTTTTCTGGCCATGGGCCAAACCATTAGCGGCAAAGTTTCCAGCGCCGATGGAATGCCCATGAAGGGCGTAAAAGTCGTAGCCGAAGGCACCACGCAGGGAACCGTGACGGACGCCCAGGGAGCCTATACCCTCAAAGTGCGGGATGGCGCCGGCATCGAAGTCCTCCTTTTCACCTCCAGGGATTTGAAAAAACCCATGAAAGTGAAACTGGCCAACGGCGTTATGTCCGATATGCAGATCTTCGTTACGATGGACAAGAAGAAAAAGAAGAGAAACATTGTAATGACCAATTAAGCGTTTCTCAAAGTCCTTATTGTTGTTTGCGGGTTCAGCCTGCAAACAACCATTTTTTGTTTTTTAATCCTGAAAATCATGCAACTTACCACCCGTTTTTTGCCCATATTCCTGCTTGCCCTCCCTTTTTTATGGACCTCCTGCTCGGACGATGAAACCGTCATCCCAGGCGAATTTATCATCACGGAAAATATCGACGACGACCGCATCCTCGAAGACCGCGTCGACAACCCCAACCAGCCCGATTATGTCATCGACGGCGACATCACGGTTTACGGCGAATTGTCTATCGAACCCGGCGTCGTGATCGAATTCGAAGCCAACTCCTCCCTTATCATCGAGGTGGAAGGCTCGATAGTGGCCGACGGCACGACCTCCAAGCCCATCGTAATGACCGGGGTTGCAAAAACTCCCGGTTTCTGGAAAGGGGTTTTGGTATATTCCCCGAAAATCACCAACGTGCTGCACAACGTCACCATCAGCTATGCCGGCGGCGCCGCCGTGAGCGATATCTGGTTCGACATCAAGGCCAACCTCGCCGTGGACGCTTATTCACCCGCAAAGATCAGCCTCACCAATTGCACCTTCTCCCATAGCGCCGGACTGGGCGTGGCCATCGACGAGAACGCCATCATCCAGGCTTTTTCCAACAATACCTTCTCCGACAATGCCGACGCGGCGATGCGCTGCGACGCCGTCGCGATCGCCGAACTGGACGGCGGGAGCTCCTTCACCGGCAGCAATGGATTCAATGGGGTGGAAATCGTCAAGACTTTTGTGGATGAGCAAACCGACCTTACCTGGCCGGCCTTGAAAGACGCAGCCCCATACCGGGTATTGGGCGATATCGAGCTCAGGTCTGGCGTCTATGTGCAAGAAGGCGCCATCTTCCAGTTCGACCCGGTCCGGATGCTGATCGTGGAGGTGGCCGGATTCTTCAATGCTATTGGCACCGCATCCAAGCCTATCGTATTCACCGGCTCGGTGACCAGCGCCCCTTCCTGGAAAGGAATACTCTTCTTTTCTCCCAGCATCCTCAATAAAATGGACCATTGCGAAGTGGCTTTCGCCGGCAGCGATCCGATCAACGATATCTGGCTCGACTTCAAAACCAACATCGGCCTCGACGATTACGCAGACGCCAAACTGGAGCTGACCAACTCCATCATCCGCAACGGCGACGGCTGCGGCGTGTACGTAGATGGTGGCGCCACGCTGACCCAAAGCGGCAATACCTTCAGCAACCTCGCTGCCGGAGATATCTGTCCCTAATTGGAAAAGTTGAAAAGTTGAAAAGTTGAAAAGTTGAAAAGTTGAAATAATTCTTTTTGACGAAGTCAAAAAGGCCTCGATTAAACTTTAAACTTTTCAACTTTTCAACTAATTTTCGGGAATTCCGATCCAATCACTTCAATTCCCGAAACTATGTCTCCTCGCTTTGCGCTTCCTCTCCTGGCCCTCGGCCTTTTTACCCAATGCAAGCCTTCCAAAATGGCCGATTCCTGGACCGTTCAATCTCCCGGGCAGGTCGTCACCGCCCATGTCTTTCTCGATTCGGCGGGACAAGCAGCCTATCACATTTTGCGCGGAGACAAGACGGTGATCGACACCTCCCTCCTCGGGTTTTCGCTGCTCGACCAAGCCCCCATTGCAGGTGGACTGGAGGTCAAAAAAGCAGAGAACCGCTCCTTTACAGAAAACTGGGAAACCGTGTGGGGGCAAAGCAAAATGGTGGCGAACAACTTCAACGAACTGATGCTCGAGCTGGAAGAAAAGGAAGCGCCCAACCGCCGTTTCCGCCTCGTCTTCCGACTTTACGACGACGGCCTGGGCTTCCGCTATGAATTTCCCGAACAGGAGGCCCTCAATGAGCTCGTTATCCTCGAGGAAAATACCGAATTCCGCCTCGCGGGCGACCACCTCTGCTGGTGGCAGCCGGGCGATTGGGACATATACGAACACGTGTACAACACCACCCGCTTTTCGGAAATCGACGCCATCTCCAAGCGCGACCACCCCAATTTGGCCCAAACCTATATCCCGAATAACGCCGTCAACACGCCGGTCACCATGAAGACCGACGACGGCCTATTCCTGAGCTTCCACGAGGCTGCCCTCTACGACTATGCCGCGATGACCCTTCAGGTGGATAAAGAAAACCTCCAGTGGAAAAGCGTGCTGGTCGGCGGCCCCGATACCTTCAAGGTGAAAGTGAAACTGCCTTTCCAGACCCCCTGGCGCACGATCCAGATCGCCGAACAGGCGGGCGACCTTTTGGAATCCAACCTGATCCTCAACCTCAACGAGCCCTCCAAAATCAAGGAGACCGACTGGATAAAACCCATGAAATACGTGGGGATCTGGTGGGAAATGCACCTTGGCATGAGTAGTTGGGACATGGCAGGGAAAAACCACGGCGCTACGACCCAAAACGCCAAGCGCTATATCGACTTCGCCTCCGCCAACAATATCCAGGGCCTCCTGGTCGAGGGCTGGAATACCGGCTGGGAATACTGGTGGGGCGCCGCGCGAGATACCTGCTTCGATTTCGTCACCCCTTACGCCGATTTCGATATCGAAGAAGTGGTCCGCTACGGGAAGGAAAAAGGCGTTGCCTTCATCGCCCACCACGAAACCGCTTCCAGCGTCACTCAATACGACAAGCAGTTGGACACCGCCTTCCAATACCTCGAAAAACTCGGGGTACATGCCGTCAAAACCGGTTACGTGGGCACCATCATCCCGAAAGGACATTACCACCAGGGTCAATTCATGGTCAACCACTTTCAGCGGGTGGCGGAAACCGCGGCCAAACACAAGGTCATGGTCGATTCCCATGAGTCCATCAAAGATACCGGCATCCGCCGCACCTGGCCCAATTACATGGCCCGGGAAACGATGCGCGGACAGGAGTTCGAGGCCTGGAGCATCGACATGAACCCGCCCGAGCACCTCGTGATGCTCCCCTTCACCATGGGCCTCGCCGGACCGGTCGATTACACCCCCGGCATCTTTAACCTCAAATTCGACGCGTACAAGGACAAAAACCAGGTCAACACCACCCTGGCCAAGCAACTGGCCACCTATGTGACCCTCTACGGTCCCCTGCAAATGGCGGCCGACCTGCCGGAGCATTACAAAGACCACCCGGCCTTTCAGTTCATTCGCGATGTGGCCGTCGACTGGGATGAGAGCCATGTGCTCAACGGGGAAGTGGGGGATTACCTCACGATCGCCCGGAAGGAGCGCGGCGCGGAGCGCTGGTTCCTGGGCAGCATCACCGATGAAAACCCGCGGGATTTGAATATCGCACTCGACTTCCTGCCCGAGGGCAAGACCTGGGAAGCCACCCTGTATATCGATGGCCCGGACGCTCATTGGGACAAAAACCCCACGTCCTACGTCATTGAGAACAAACAGGTGAAAAAAGGGGATACCCTCGCTTTAAAACTGGCGCCCGGAGGAGGCGCCGCCGTGTATTTCCGGCCGCTGGAATGATCAAGGATGGGCAGCGACCCAGACCTCCCCGTCTTCGAAATGTTCTTTTTTCCAGATGGGGACGGTCTGCTTGAGCGTGTCGATCGCATATTGACAGGCCTCGAAAGCCGCCTGGCGATGGGGCGCACCTACGGCAATCACGACCGGGATTTCCCCTATCTCCAGCCTGCCCGTGCGGTGGTGAATGCTGATCCGGTCGATCTGGAAGCGGGAACAAGCCGTCTCCGCGATTTTCCGCATTTCGGATATCGCCATGGGCACGTATGCCTCAAACTCGAGATACAGCACCCGCTTGCCCCTCGTCTGGTTCCTGACGGACCCCACAAAGACATTGATGCCCCCCGTCGCCGCTCCAGAGACGAAGTCGATGCATACTTGCACATTCAGAGGACTTTCCAGGATTTGTATGTCGATCATTGATCTATTAAACTTTTCAACTCTTCATCTTTTCAACTTTTAACCCCCGCTCACCGGCGGTATCAAGGCCACTTCATCAAGTTCCTTCAATTCCAGGTCCAACTCCGCGTATTGGCTGTTGACTGCGATGGCCAGCGCCGAAAGATTGGCAAAAGCCGGAAAACGCCGGGCCAGCTCGGCCTTCAAATCCTCTATCCTGGCAGATTCCGGAAGCTCCAGATTCAGTTCGGAAGCCCCTAATATATCCCTCGTGATCCCGAAGGCAAGTATCGTCAATTTCATGTCGTTTGAATATTCAACTCACTTTCTACAAAATACATCTCCACCTCCCCTTTGTTCTTGGCCATCACCCGGCCCCTTTCCGTGCAAATAAAATAAGGACTCACCAGGTCATAGGTCGATCTGGAGATATTCACCCGGTCGACCTCTCCGTTGGATTCCATGCGGGAGGCGGTATTGACCGTGTCGCCCCAGATATCGTAGGCAAATTTTTTGATCCCCACGATTCCGGCTATGATCGAGCCGGTGTGGATGCCGATTCGGCAGCGGAAAAACGGGAGGTGGTTCATAGAGCGCTCCACGCGAACCCTTTTCATGAACTCCTGGATGTCGAGCGCGGCGCGCACGATCTGTACGGCCGATTCCACTTCCCTGCCGGGCAAGCCGCCTACGCAAAGGTAGGCGTCGCCCACGGTTTTGATCTTCTCCAAACCGTACACTTCCATGATCTCGTCGTAGGCCCGGAAGCAAAAATCGATCTCCGCCACCAGGTCCTCCGGAGTCAATTCCACTGCAACCTTGGTAAATCCTTCAAAGTCGATGAACATGACGGTCACCGAATCGAAAAAGCGGGCTTTGGCGGTTCCGTTCGCCTTCAGTTCCCGGGCGGTTTCTTCGGGCAGGATGTTTAGGAGCAGGTCTTCCGATTTCTTCTTTTCCTGCTGGAGTTCATAGGTTCTCAGCCGCACCTGCTCTTCGAGATAGGCCTCCCGTTTGCGGAGGGTGTACAGCCGGTAGCGGGAAAAGGAATAGCCCAGGCCGAGGACCACCAGCGAGCAGGCAAGGAAAAACCAGGGGCTCTTGTAATAGGCCTGTTCGACGAATACCGGGATAACGAGGTCGTTGGAGCTCCATTCGTGGTTGCCGTTCGTGGCCCGGACGCGAAACAGGTATTTCCCGGAGGGGAGGTTGTTGTACCGGGCATAGTTGATGGGGATGCCGGCGACCAATCCTTTTCGAAGCCTTCGAGCATGTAGCTGTACAAGTGCTCCCGTGGATTGGCAAAATCGGCGAGGGAAAAGCCCAGGGTAAAGAGCTTGTCCTTGTAAGAAAGCCTGATCCCCTCCTCGGGTGCAACCCCTTGCAGTTGGGTAACCATATCCTGGGTCTGGCCGTCGAGCTTGGAATAATAGGTGAGCAACAGCCGCCCATCCTGCTTGCGGCGCTCCTTTTGGAAGGCGGCGCCTGGAAAAAAAGCGACGATCCCGTTGAGTCCGCCGAAATAAAAACGCCCGTTTCGGGCCTTATAAAAACTGATCCGGTTGAATTCATTGGCGGGCAGGCCGTCTTCCTGGAAAAAATGGTCCAGCTTCCTTCCCTCCATCCGGATCCGGACCAGGCCGTTGTCGGTGCTGACCCACATGCAGCTGTCGCCTTCCGGAAGCAGGCCGTTTATGAAATCGTTGTGCAGGCCTTCCGGCATTCCGATGATCTCCATCTGGTTGTTCACCAGGTCAAAGCGGTGCAGGCCCTTGGCGGTAGCCACCCACAACACCCCGTTTGGATCCTCATAACAGGCGAGCACCCGTGGATGCCTCAGTTGGGTAATTTTCGGAGGAAAGGGCTCCATCGTCTTTTTCGTGCGATCGAGGCGGTACAGGCCGTTTTCCACGGTGGCGATCCAAAGGGCGCCGCTGCGCTGGCCTTCGTGGAGGTATGAAATGTTGTAGGGAAAGGTATCCAGTATCCCGGCCTGGTCTCGGTACACCTTCCAGCTTCGGGATGCGGGCACGTATTGATAGAGTTTGTGCTGGTTGCCCAACCAAAGCTGGTTGCTGCGATCGACGGTCAGGACCCCCTGGTCGGTCATGGGCCCCTTTAGCAGGGTATCCACCTTGCCCGTATTGAGGTCGATCCGGATGCCGTTGCCGGTATATAAGGCCTCCCGGTAATAGGCAAGGCCGAAAGGCGCGTTCAGGAAATCGTTTCGAAGGGGCAAGAGCTTGAGCTCGCCGGTCTTTGGGTTCAGGCGGTGGATCGAATTATAATAGGAGAAATAGATCTGCCCCTTTTCATCCTCCGCGATCCCGCGCATACTGCAAAAGCCACTGCTGCAATAATTGCTGCCTCCGTTTAAATAGGTGGTGAAAAGTTTGTCGGAACGCACGAAATTTGATGGCGCCAAAATCGGAAGCGACCCAGACGACCCCGCTTCGGTCCTGGAATATCTGGCGATAGATCGGCTGGTGTTTGGTGATCTCCCGGACCTCCCGGTTAAAATCGCGGACCGAATGCAGAAGCGCGTCGTAATACAAAAGGACTTCCTCGCCGGCCAACCAGATATTTCCTCCGGGTTCCACCCGGAATGCCTCAAAGCGCTTGCCCGGAGGGATTTGTTCGGAAGCGGGATGCAGCGAAAATTTATCCCCCTTCAAAGGCCGGAAATAGACCTGGCCGTTTTGGAGCAGGGCGTACATTCCGCCGTGTGCGCCTTCCTGCAGGGCCACGACCCTGGCCGCCTGGGGATCGCGTCCCCAGAATGGGAAGCTGTAGCGGTCCGTCACCTCTCCTTGCCCGTTGACCTGCCACAATTCGTTTTCGTTGCCTCCCAGCCACAGGGCCTCTCCGTCGCGGCAAAGGGGCCGGTTTTCGTATTTACCGGGCAAGGTTAGATGCACCTTCCTTCGACCGGTTTTATCGTAGTATTGCAGGAAACACTCGGCGGTTTTTTCGCCGAAAGCCACCATCCAGGAATCTCCTTCCGGGCCGATACACAAATGGTTCGGGGTAAACTCCTCCCCCCGCGCCAGGTTTTCCTCATTGATGCGGATATGCCGAAACCCCAGCGTCAGAGGGTCGAACACGGAAAGGAAGTTTGGGCGAACCAGCCAAAGGCTGTTTTGGGGGCCTACGAAAAGGTCGAGGGCAGGCCCGGCCGCCTGGCCGAAAATAGTGTCTGGGATGCCAAAGGGCAGAAATTCGTACCCGTCGTACCGGTTCAGGCCGTTGAAGGTAGCCAGCCACATAAAGCCGGCGCTGTCTTGCTGGATCTTGTAGATGTTGCGGTGAGACAGGCCCTCTTCAAAGCCCAATACCCGGATCTGCACCTCCATCTCCTGCCCCGGGAGGCTCCATCCCATCAGAAGCAAAACCACAACTGCCAGACTTGCACTCCGGTATCTCATTGATTTGTGTCCTGTTGTTACAAATGTAATGAAAAGTCTGTTTTGCACGTGCGGGCTTTGAAACCTGCCAAATCGCGCTTCTGCACAACTTACTAAATTATCATCTATTTATTGACAAAATAAATTCTTTACACCCGATTAATGATATTTCGAGGGTTTTTCCACATTTTTTTTCTATTTTCCAAAAAGAGAATCAAAAATTTTAACATTTCGGTGACCTCGGGGACAAAGCGCCGTCTAAACCAACAAATTGACTGATATACAATTAGATACATAATAAATTTACCTCAAAAACATCGGTTTTCGCCCCTAAGCAGGCATATTCCCAAAGCTATTTTTTCAGGATTATCTCTCTTTCATTCCGATTTTTGAACAATAATTCGACTTAAATCTGCATTTTCTTCCCAATATTGTTCCAAAATCGAAAATAAACTGAAAAGAAAGTTGACTGGTAAGCGGAAACCCAATACCTTTGTGGCTTATCCAAGAACGAACGAACATTTTTTTTGAACGAACGAGCTTTTTTTAAATCCCTTAAACTCCCACCGGCTATTTGCCCATTTCTACACATGCACCCATTTAGTAGTTTGGCATTTTGACAAAAACCGATGCGACCGGCCTCTAAACGGCGGTGTGCTTGCGTTTGCGGCACATCGACTTAAAGAGCTGGTGGGACAACCGTTGGCGGCCTTCGCATAAAGTGAACATTATGAATTTCCCATGGACAACGAGCCTGCTGCTGCTGGCTTTAACTGCTATTGCAGTAAACAGTAGCGCGGCCGAAAAAAAACCCCACTCCGCTGCCTTCGTCGAAGCAATTGACGAAACATTGCTTCAAACGCGACTGAAGGCCCTCAACCTACCGGTATCTCTCCGGTTTACTCCATCCGTACAGTCTTCTATCAGCGAATTTGTTACCAATGGCCGGAAAGGATCCGAAGCCATGCTGGGCCGTACGGTATTGTATTTTCCCGCATTCGAATTCTACCTCAACCTGTACGGGCTCCCCAGCCAATTGAAGTACCTGGCGATGGTAGAATCTGCACTCCGCCCCAGCGCGGTATCGGAAGCGGGCGCCGCCGGATTGTGGCAATTAATGACCACAACCGCCCAACAGTACGGGCTGCACGTCAACACCTATGTAGACGAGCGCCACGATCCCCACCGCTCTACCGAAGCCGCCGTGCGCTACCTGGCCGACCTGTACAAGCAGTTCGGCACCTGGGAACTCGCGCTGGCAGCCTACAATTGCGGCCCGGGCAACGTACAGAAAGCCATCCGCGCAGGCGGAAGCAAGGATTTCTGGCAAATCCGCGAACACCTGCCCTCCCAGACCCAGGTCTATGTGCCCCGGTTTATCGCTGCCGCCTACCTGGCCGAGTATTATTCCAAACACGGACTGCAACCCGCTTTCCCGGAATACGATCTGCGCTTTTCGCGCACGATCAAGGTGTACAGCCAATTGCCGCTGAACAAACTGGCCTCCATCACGGGTATCTCTATCAGCGTGATCCGGAAACTCAACCCGGCATTCCGCCAGGGCATCATTCCGGCCAGCGCCAAAGGTCATTACCTCACCCTTCCGGAACTCGGTATCATGGCATTCCAGGATTACCTCCGCTGGTCGGGCAATGACAACATCAAAACCGACCTGGTTTCCGCTCAGCAAAAGGAAACCCTCGACGCCAAAGGCGGAACCACCCTGCTCGTCGAAGCGGGCGATTCCCTCGAATCGATCGCCGATCAACACGGATGCACCAAGTACGAGATCATGGAGTGGAATAAACTCCAGAGCGAATTCCTCTACTTCCGCCAGGAACTGGTCCTGTTTGTAGCCTCCGGCAACAGCACCGCGCGCAAAGCATAAATTTTGCCTCTAAAAGAAAAGGCCCTGCTTCCGCGGGGCCTTTTCTTTTTTTATTTTTTATCGCTTGACTACCATCCGGGTATAACGGCGCCCTTCGCTACTCAGCATGCTGACCCAGTAAGCCCCGGCCGGCCAACCCGCTCCGGAAATGTCAGCCCCATCGACCTGGTTCTCCGCGTTCCAAACCCGCATACCCAGATAGTTCCAGACGGAAATATCGAAGGCCCGGCCTTCCGGAATTGCCACGGAAAACCCCTCCGTAAAGGGATTAGGGTATAAGGCGGGCTGAAAGGCTTCCTCCTCCTGCTCTGCCAGCGCGCTCGGGCCATTGAGGGTATGCCGGAGAAAGAATTCCCAAATAGCCGAACTGGCGTTAAAATCCTGGTTGGTAACCCCCACGATCAGGAAACTTCCCGGCCAGGTATGGCCACCCAGGGTCACCTTGTAATGCCAAACCTCGGTGCCGTCCAGGCAATCGTTGTATTGGAAAAGCTCGGCCGTACAGCCGTCCGTAATCGAGGTATTGGGTATCGGTATCACTTCGGGATCCCCCTGGCATCCGTTCTGCCCCGTCCAGAATTGAAGCAGCTCCGGAATGGAGAGGGAGTTGACCAGGCCTTCGTAAGGTACCACGAGGTCCCCGGTGCCGTGGATCTCCAGGACGGGCATATGCCTCGAAGGGAAACAAAGGGCCGCCTCCGCCGGAACCATGCTACCCGTAACGGATGCGATAGCGGCGAACCTATCGGCCGATTCGCAGGCGAGCTTATAGCTCATGTACCCCCCGTTTGACATTCCGCAGGAGTATACCCTGGAGGGATCGACAGCATAATGCACGAACAAGGTGTCGAGCAGGGCATTGAGGAAGCCCGCGTCGTCGATATCGGGGCCGCCGAGGCCCAAACCTACGTTCCAGGCGTTGTTCACCCCGTTGGGGTAACATACCAGAAAGCGCCCCGTGTCGGCGATGACGTTCATTTGGGTATAGAGCTCCTGCTGAAAGGCGTTGGACGTATAGCCGTGGAGGTTGAAAACCAGGGGCCAGGCCTCGGAACCGTCGTAATCGTCCGGCAAATAAAGGCGGTAATCCCGGAGGATTCCGTCGTAGTAAAAGCTTCCGGTCAGGGTTTGGGACGGCAAAGCGCTAGTCAGGGAAAAAAATAAGGAAAGAGCAAGTACAAGTCTGAGCATGACGAATATTTTAAAAGTAAAGGTAAGCGCTTTGCATATAAAACCTATTTTTACCTCCCTTTCAATCCGGGTCGAAACATGGGTTCAGGCGACGAAAAACGGCTTATGGCGGAAAAAAATGCAGACGGACACGAAACAGGCCTCCTCCTGGAATTGCACACCCCGATAGAGGATGAGCGGCCGGTCCTGGTTACGGGCAATTTCAACGATTGGGCCATCGACCCCGGGCGCTTCCAGCTAACCCGTTTAAGCCCCGGACATTTTCAGTTCCGGTTTCCCCGGGAAAAGCCCCCTGTTTTTCCCCTGGTGTATAAATATGTCAAGGGAGGCTGGGACGACCAGGAAGTGGATGCATTTGGAAGCATCCCCCCAACAGGCGGCTGGAAAAGCCGCAGAACCTGGTAGTGGACCATGCGCCGCGATGGAAAAGCAAAGGCCTTAGCTACGAGCCCGGCCTGCTCCCTTCGATCCAGGTCATATCCGAGCGCTTCGAGATCCCTCAACTGATAAAAACCCGGCGGATTGCAGCCCTGTTGCCCCACGACTATCACAGTTCCGAAAAGCGGTATCCGGTTTTATACCTCCAGGACGGCCAAAAGCTGTTTGACGATTACGCCCCTTTCGGCAATTGGGCCGTCGACAAGAAACTGGCCGTTATGGCCGAGCAGGGCCTTGCCGATATCATCATTATTTCCATCGACCATGCGGCCGATGAACGGATTGCGGAATTTACCCCTTCCCACCAAACCAAATTGGGCATTGGCGATGGCAAAAAATACGCCCGCTTTCTGGCCGATACGCTCAAACCCTATGTTGACCAGCATTTTCGGACCCTCCCCGACCGCATCCACACCGGGATTGGGGGGAGCTCGATGGGAGGCCTGATCACCATCTACGCCGGGCTTATGTACCCCGAGGTCTATGGCAGGCTGATGGTTTTTTCTCCCAGCCTTTGGGTGGACCCGAATATTCCCCACCATGGTCCCTCGTTCGGAGGGCCTTTGGCCTCCAAAATTTATATCTATGCCGGCGGGAAAGAAGGGATGTCCATGATCCCCAATGTCAACGGCTACCGGGAGGCGCTGGAAAGAGGGGGAAAGGACACGCAAAACCTCGAATTCAAGATCTCCATCGACCCGGAAGGCGAACACAACGAAGAGCACTGGGGAAGAGAATTTCCGAAAGCGGTGGAATGGCTTTTCTTCGGTAGATAAAAAATTGAAAACCAATCTTTCCAAAAGAAGGGGACTATCTTTACTTTTGGACTTTGTGCACTCCAGAATCGGAAACGGACCAGCCCATGCGTGTAGAATTGAAGACCCGAATAACCGCAGAAACAGCCGATGTCCTCGTCGTCCCCTGTTTTAAGAACCAGGTCCTTCCGCGGGAATGGCTTGGCAGGTTTGAAAAAGCCGGCATCAGCGATTCCGATCTCGCCAAGGATTTTTGCGGCGACCCGAAAGAGGTCTTTTTTGCGTACCTGTCCTGGGACAACTCCCCTAAGAAGGTCTATCTCCTCGGTTTGGGTGAAAACCCCGGTTTTTCCGGTGTGCTCGCCGCCCTGCGCAGCTTTATCCACCGATACCGGGCAAAATTGCCCGCCTGCATCGGATTGTCTATCGATCATTGGACCGAAGACGGGCCCTGGCTCCGAAACCTCGAAGCTGCGCTGAATGGCGTTTACCTGGGCCGCTATCAACTGGGCATGTACAAGACGGAGGATAACAAGCTCTCCCCTTTCCAGGAAGACAAAGCCGAACTCCAGATCTTTCTCCCGGAAAACCGCAAAGAACAAGCCTCTGGCGCCCTGAACCGCGTCCATATGATCGCCTCCACCCAACTGGAGATATTCGACCTCGTCAATAAGCCCAGCAACCATATCACCCCTCAGGCCCTCGCCCAATGGGCGGAAAAGTGCGGCCGGGAGCAGGGCGTTCAGGTGAGGATCATCGAAAAGCCCGCGCTCGAAAAAGAGGGCTTTCACGCCCTGCTCGCCGTCAACAAGGCCAGCACGGATCCCGCGGTTTTTATCCTCATGGATTACCAGCCGAAGGAACAAGCGCCCCTGGCTACCATCTGCCTCATCGGCAAGGGAGTGACCTTTGATACGGGAGGGCTTTCCATCAAGCCCTCGGCCAATATGCACTATATGAAAAGCGATATGGGCGGCGCCGCAGCGGTCATGGGCGCCGTGGAGGTCTGTGCAAAACTGGGCCTCCCGCTCCGGGTGATCGGACTGGTGCCCGCCACCGATAACAGCGTAGACGCTACTGCCGTCAAACCCAACGAGATCATTTCCTCCTACAGCGGCAAAACGATCGAGATCATCGATACCGACGCCGAGGGGCGCCTCATCCTCGCCGATGGGCTGAGCTATGCCGTTCGAAATTACAAACCCGATGTCCTCATCGACCTGGCAACCCTCACGGGCAGCACGATCCGGACCCTCGGCTATACCGCCGGAGGGCTTTTTTGCAACAACGACCACCTCGCAGACTCGCTCATCAGGGTCGGCGATCGGGTCGGCGAACGGCTTTGGCGTCTCCCCATCTGGGACGATTTCAAAGACGGCATCAAGTCCGACCTGGCGGATGTAAAAAACTTCAGCGGGAAGCCGGCCGCCGGCGCGATCTACGCCGCAAAATTTCTGGAAGTATTCATAGATGGTCACCCTTCCTGGGCGCATTTGGACATCGCCGGGGTCGCGGTCACGGATTCGGAGTTCGGCATCCAGAAAACCGCCACGGCTTACGGCGTGCGGTTGTTGCTGGAATATTTCGAAGACCTCATCGGCAGCCTCCGGCCGCAGGTGTGATTGATTATAAAATATTTAAGCAGCACGGGGTATGGAAAAGAACCTTTCCTTCTTATGTATTTCCTGTTTTCTAAAGGGCCAGATATTCCTCCGGGCGCTGAAAGCAGCGGGAAACACCGTTTACCTGGTCACCAAAAAATCGCTCGAGCACGCTGACTGGCCCAGGGAGTCACTCGACGACCTGTTTTTCCTCGACACCGATGAAAACACCCCGGAGAACCTCAACCAATTGAGCCTCGGCCTTGCCCACCTGATGCGCTCGCGCAAGATCGACCGGATCGTGGCGCTCGATGATTTTGACGTGGAAAAAGCCGCTTACCTCCGCGAAGAGTATCGCATCCCAGGCATGGGCTCGACTACTGCGCGATATTTTCGCGACAAATTAGCCATGCGCATCCAGGCGCGCGACGCGGGCATTCCGGTTCCAGAATTTTCCCCCCTGTTCCACGACGACGATATCCGGCACTACGCCCGGGAGGTAAAAGGGCCTTGGCTAGTCAAACCCCGATCAGAGGCATCCGCCACGGGTATAAAAAAGATACATTCCGAAGAGGAGCTCTGGCCTGTATTGGATGGGTTGGGAGAAAACCGCCACCGGTTCCTGATCGAGTCCTTCAAGCCCGGCGATGTTTATCACGCCGATGCCCTTTACATGCAAGGGAAAGCGCTTTTTTGCCGCACCTCCCGCTACCTGACCCCTCCCTTCGATGTGGCCCACGGGGGTGGCATTTTCCGCTCGGTAACGGTCGATTTCGACACCTGGGAGGACGCCAGTCTGAAAGAATTGACAGACAAGGTGATGAAGGCCTTCGGCATGCGTTCCAGCGCGTCCCATACAGAATTTATAAAGTCGAGAGAGACGGGGCAATTCTATTTTCTGGAAACCTCCTCCCGGGTGGGAGGCGCTCATTTGTCGGACATGATCGAAAAGTCGTCCGGCATCAATTTGTGGCATGAATGGGCCATGCTGGAAGACGCCGTGGCCAAGGATCTCCGGTACAAGATCCCCGCTCCCCGCAAGGACTTCGCCGGGGTCCTCATTTCCCTTTCCAGACAGGAACACCCGGACATGTCGCCGTTCCAGGCCCCCGAAGTGGTATGGCGCCTGGCCAAGAAAAACCACGTGGGCTTCATCGTCCAATCACCCGAAAAGAAAAGGGTTTTAGAGCTGCTGGATGAATATGCCGCGATCGTTCAACGCGATTACCTGGCCAGCGCCCCTCCGCCGGATCATCCGAAAGACTAATCCGCCTTAATTAGAGGGATAGTCATGGTTTTGCCGTCCACCCGGATCTCGCAGAGGTACAAGCCCGGGATGAGGCTTTTTCCATCCAATTCCAAAGAATAGGTTCCTGCCGGAAGTTTTTCCTGCATCAGGTCCTGTACCGCTCGTCCATTGGCATCCAGCAGGCGGATGAGCATGTCTTCGCTTTCCCTCAGTGAATAGTGCAGGGTGACCTGCCCCGAAAACGGGTTGGGGTAAACTCCCAGAACGGCCAGGACAGAGGGCTTTTCCTCCCTCGTGCCGGTAAGGGGAGGGTCGGAGGGCGCGGGGATGTCCTGCACGGCTTTGGGTCCGCTGGGGGCGCCGGCGGCGCGCAAGTGGTTCTCCCCATCCAACGCATACCAGGCTTTTTGAAATTGTTCCTGCTCCGAGGGCGTGGCGATCGGGGAATAATAGTAATTGGCCTGCACGCTGTCCGGTTTGATATCCAGGATATAATACCCATGCTGGATCAGGTCGGCGTATTTGATGTGCGGGTTGGGGTTTCCAAGGCTGTTTCCTCCGCTGATCAGGATGGGGTTGTTGAGCTGGAGCTGGAATACAGAGGCCTGCAGCAATCCGATATTTTCGTCGAAATTAGGGGAGGTAATGCTGGGGGTGACGAATTCGACCATGGCAGAATTCGCCCCGGTAGCGGGGTTGTAATCGGTCGGGCCGTAATAGGGCAGGCCCTGGTCGAATGTCAGGTTTACCGCCTGTTTCGGGACATCGAGTGCGAAAGCGGAGTGGATATCCCCCGTGAGGACGACCACATTGTCGATCTGGTTATCCTGCACGAAATCGATCAACTGCTGCCGTTCTGCCGGGTAGCCGTCCCAGATATCGAGGAAGAAACTTTCCACTTCGTAATAGGTCGCGGAGCTATCCTGCAAGGCCGCCCAGCCCACGTTCAATTCCCCGAAAAGGACTTGCTGACCGAGCACTTTCCATTTGGCCGTGGAGGCGGACAATTGGCCGAGCAGCCAGGCCTTTTGCTCCGGCCCCAGGATAGTGCGGTTCGGGTCGAACAGGGCGGGGTCGGTAGCGTCGTCCAGTTGCTTATTCCGGCCTTCCAGCCGGGTATCCAGCAGGATCAGATCGAGGACCTCTCCGTATTGGATAGTCCGGTACACCTGTTCCTCCGCGTCATCGCGGATGGGCATCCATTCGAAGTAGGCTTTTTTAGCGGCAGCCTTTCGATCGGCCCAGGGCCCCTCGGTCAGGGTGTCGTGGTTTTGGGCGCCGTCGGCATAGGAGTTGTTGGCGGTTTCATGGTCGTCCCAAACGGCGATAAAGGGATGTTGCTGGTGCACCCGGATGAGGTTGGTGTCCAGGTGGTATGTTGAATAGCGGGTGCGGTATTCCGCCAGGGACAGGATCTCGGTTTCCGGCTCGACGGGCCGCTCCTCGAAGAGGTCGGGGTTGCCGTAAACCCCGTTTGGGTATTCATAGATGTAATCGCCCAAATGGATCACCGCGTCGAGGTCCTTGCGTTCGGCCAATCGCCCGTATGCGTTGAAGAAACCCGCCTGGAAATTACTGCAGGAAACCACGCCGAATTTCAGGTGGTTCGGGTTGTTTCCGCCGGGTGTGGTTTTGGTCTTGCCGGTCAGGGAGTTTTTCCCAAGGGCGTAAAAACCGTAGTAATAAGTGGTTCCTGCGCTGAGTCCCGCCACGTCCACTTTCACCGTATAATCCTTTGAGGTATCCGCCAGGGCCTCCCCCGACAGGACCACTTCTTGTAATAGAGGGTCTGTGGCCACTTTCCAGCTCACCTCTACGGGTTCTCCGGCGCTCGACTCAGGCGTCACGCGGGTCCAGATCACCACCCGGTCTTCCAGCGGATCGCCCGAGGCCACCCCGTGAAAGAAAGGCCCCCATTCCGGGTTGAAGACCACCGGATTGCCCCGGTCGAAGAGGCGGTGGTTTTCGTACAAGCGGGTCTGGACGGGGTCGGGGCCCTGGGCGGAAAGAATTCCGGCGTAGAGCACAAGGGCGGAGATGATCAGGGAATGTTTGGGAGGGGTCATGGAATGAAGTTTAGAAAATAGACATTTGGACAGGTGGTTGGAGGGAGAGGTGTCAGCAAAATTTCGTTTTTTTGACTCCGATGATAAAACATTTAAAACTCCGCATCACCGGCCGCGTCCAGGGCGTAGGCTTTCGGTATCATACCCGGAGGAAAGCGGTTTTCCTCGGCCTGAAAGGGTTTGTGGAAAACCGGCCGGACGGAAGCGTCTACGCGGAAATCGAAGGCCCTTCCGAGCAGGTCGATGAAATGGTGCAATGGTGCCGTACCGGCTCACCCATGGCTCAGGTGGGGAACGTAACCATGGAAGAGGGTCCGCCCGTGCAATACGAAGATTTCGAGGTCCGGCGCTAGGAGCCGGATCAGACCACAGACAGGGCCTTGTCCAGGTCTTCGATCAGGTCGTCGACGTCTTCCACGCCCACGCTGAGGCGGATGAGCGAATCGGTCAAACCCACTTTCAGGCGCTCCTCTTTCGGAATGGAGGCATGCGTCATCGATGCCGGGTGGCCGATCAATGATTCCACCCCTCCGAGCGATTCGGCGAGGGTGAAGTAATGCGTGTTGCTCAAGACCTTCACTGCGTTTCCCAGACTGTCGTTTTTCAGGTCGAAGGAGATCATACCTCCGAAGTGGCGCATTTGGCCCTTGGCGATCTGGTGCTGAGGGTGATCCTCGAAGCCCGGGTAAAATACCTGCCGGACTTTTGGATGTTGTCTTACATAAGCTGCTATCTGCGCCGCGTTTTGGCAGGCGCGCTCCACCCGGAGGTGCAAGGTTTTAATTCCCCGCAACACCAGGAAACAGTCGTTCGGAGAAGGCACCGCTCCGACCGCGTTTTGCAGGAAACGCAGGGTCTCTGCGAGTTTATCGTCTTTCAGGACCAGGGCGCCCATGACCACATCGGAGTGGCCGCCCAGGTATTTCGTAGCCGAATGCAGCACGATATCGGCGCCCAGATCGAGGGGGTTTTGCAAGTAAGGGGAGGCGAAAGTATTATCGACTGCTACCAACGCTCCTACGCCTTTGGCCAGTTCCACCATCTTGCGGATATCGACGACGTTGAGCATCGGGTTGGTCGGGGTTTCTACCCACAACAGGCGGGTTTTGGCGTTGATCGCCTTTTCCACTTCCGCCGCCTTGGTCATATCGACAAAATGGGAAGCGATGCCGAATCGCTCGTAAACCCGGCGCATCAGGCGGTAGGACCCACCATACAGGTCGTTGGAGGAGACGATCTCGTCGCCGGGATTCAGCATCCGGAGGATGGCGTCCATGGCAGACATGCCGCTGGCGAAACAGAGCCCGTGGCTGCCATTCTCCAGGTGCGATAGATTGCTCTCCAGTGCGCTGCGCGTGGGGTTTTGCGTGCGGGCATACTCATAGCCCTTGTGCTTGCCGGGGGCCTCCTGCGCATAGGTGGAGGTCTGGTAAATGGGTGTCATCACCGCACCGGTAAGCGGATCGGGCTCGAGGCCGCCGTGGATTACTTTCGTTCCGAATTTCATAGATATGTTCTTTATTTTATGAACGGGATTTTCGCTGCAATACCTTCCGGACGGCCTCTGCAATATGGGTGGCGCCGAGTCCGTATTTTTCGAGCAAATCTTCCGGCAGGCCACTCTCCCCAAAGGTATCCCGAACACCCACGAACTCCATCGGACTTGGCAAGCGCCGCGCCAAAAGCTGAGCGATGCTCTCCCCCATGCCGCCGGCGATCTGATGCTCCTCTGCCGTTACCAGACAGCGGGTTTTCAATACCGAATCCAGAATGGCCTTTTCGTCGAGGGGTTTGATCGTATGTATATTGATGAGTTCTACGCTGATTCCCTCCTTCGCCAGGATGCGCGCCGCTTCTACGGCTTTCCAGACCAAGTGGCCCGTGGCAAAGAGGCTCACATCGGCGCCTTCCTGCAGGAGCAAGGCTTTTCCAATTTCAAAAGGAAGTTCTTTCGTAAACACAGGCCAGCTGGGGCGGCCGAAGCGAAGGTAGACAGGACCCTGATGCCGGGCAATGGCAATCGTCGCAGCCTTGGTCTGCGCATAATCGCAGGGGTTGATCACGGTGAAACCGGGCAGCATTTTTATCATCCCAATATCTTCCAGTATCTGGTGGGTTGCCCCATCCTCTCCCAGGGTCAGGCCCGCATGGGAGGCGCAGACTTTCACATTTTTACCTGAATAGGCAATGGATTGCCTGATCTGGTCGTACACCCTTCCGGTAGAAAAATTTGCAAAAGTTCCGGTAAAGGGAATCTTGCCCCCGGTGGCCAATCCGGCCGCGATGCCCATCATGTTGGCCTCGGCCACCCCTACCTGAAAAAACCGCTCCGGGAAGGTCTTCGCAAACTGGTCCATTTTCAAAGATCCCGCCAGGTCGGCGCACAGGGCGACGACATTGGGGTCCTGGAGGCCCGCTTCCATCAATCCGTCCCCGAACCCGTCGCGGGTCGCTTTTTTTTCACTCGTTATGAGTTGATCCAGCATTTTTAAAGAGGTTTAGAGGGTTTAGAGGGTTTAGAGAGTTTAGAGGGTTTAGAGCAGAGAATCTAAACCTCCTAAACTCTCTAAACCTCCTAAACTATTTATTTCTATAATCAACCACATACGGATAATCCCCGAGCGTTTCCTCCAGTTGGGACAGGGCGTTTTCCGTTTGCTCTGCATTGGGGGCTACTCCGTGCCATTTATGGGTGCCCATCATAAAATCGACGGGATAGCCCATTTCGGTTTTCATCAGGATGACGACGGGTTTTCCTTTGCCCGTGCGGCTTCCGGCCTCTTCCAATCCGCGGAGCACGTCTTTCATATCATTGCCGTTCATGTGCAGGACATCCCAGCCGAAGGCGGCCCATTTCGCGGGCAGGTCGCCCAGGGACATTACCTTGTCGTTGGGGCCGTCGATCTGTTGTCCGTTCCAATCAACCGTGACGATGAGGTTGTCCACCCGATGGTGGGCGGCAAACATCATGGCCTCCCATATCTGGCCTTCTTGCAGCTCGCCGTCGCCGGTAAGGCAATAGACCAGGTGGGGGTCGGCGTCGATGCGCTTGGCAAGGGCGGCGCCGATGGAGACGCTCAGTCCCTGGCCCAGCGAGCCGGAGGCGATGCGTATACCGGGAAGGTGCTCATGGGTAGCGGGGTGTCCCTGCAAACGGGAACTGATCTTTCTGAAAGTGGACAGTTCTTCCGTGGGAAAATAGCCGGAACGCGCCAGCACGCTGTACCAAACCGGGGAGATATGTCCGTTGGAGAGAAAAAAGAGGTCTTCTCCTTTGCCCTCCATGGAAAACCCATCGGGTTTTCTGCGCAGCACGTGGAAATAAAGGGCCGTAAAAAAATCGGCGCAGCCCAGCGAACCGCCGGGGTGGCCCGAACCTGCAAAATGGGTTTGACGAATAATATCCCTGCGCACCTGTGAGGCGATAGGCGGCAGGTGCTCAAATTCGGCCATAATCTAGGTTTTGAAATGCCCGTCTTTCGATATAAAACCTCCGCCAAAGACCAGGGGGCGGGTTCCATGCGTTGAATGGAAGTGCAAAGGTAGAAAAGAAAAAGATAAAAGGGCCATCCAAGTTAATACCTGAATGGCCCTTTTCAAATTACATTTGCTTGAATGAAGCAGGAAGTAATTACTTCTTCTTGTTCACCGACTCGCTAAGTTCTTTGCCCGGCTTGAACCGTACAACTTTCTTTGCGGTGATCTTGATGGATGCACCCGTTTGCGGGTTGCGGCCCGTGCGAGCTTTGCGCTCGGAAATAGAGAACGTACCAAATCCGATCAGGGTAGCTTTGTCTCCGCCGCGAAGTGCCTTTGCGATGGATTCAAAAACGGTGTTAACCGCCGTAGATGCCTGAGCTTTTGTAATTTTGGCCGCTTCAGCAACCTTAGTAACCAAATCTCCTTTATTCATTTTCTTGGCTTTTGATGATTAAAAAATAATAATCGATAGCAAATTTAGTTGCTGCCTATTGTATAAACAAGTATTTTGAATTAAAAAATGCTCAGAGTACTTGATTTTAAAAGGGTTTTTGGACTTTTACCCCCCAAAAAGCCCGTATTTGGGGCCTTTTTTGCCCACAACTTCAAATAATTTGTGTCAAATTTTTGACTGATAATCAATGCTTTATGAAAAACAGAATAATCATTTTCTTCTTTTCCGCACTTTTCGCTATTTTTTTTTTTGCTCCAGCGAGCGGTTGCAGCCCTAAATATGGCTGTCCAGCCTATGAATCCACCCAGGCGCCGGTCAATCGGAAGGGGGAAATGTCTTCAAAAAGAGGAAATTCCAATTTGTTTCCCAAACATATGAGGAAAAATCGTTAAGCATCCCTCCCCGGGTCGAGGGAATCCGACAGGCTTTCCCCGAGCAGGTTAAAGATCAACACGGTGGCAAAGATGGCTATACCCGGAAAAACGGCCAGCCACCATGCATTAAAATTGGACCTGGCCTCGCTCAGCAATTTTCCCCAGCTCACCTCTTCCGGCCCTATGCCTATACCCAAAAACGATAGCGTAGCCTCCGCCAGCACCGTACTCGCCACCCCGAAAGCAATCAGAATCAGTACCGGGCTCAGCGCGTTGGGGAGAGCATGCCTCAGCATGATCCGCCAGGGCCGCAAGCCCATGGCCTGCGCCGCTTCGATATAGGTCTGCTGCCGCACCTTCAGCATTTCCGCCCGAACGAACTGCGCTATCGAGGTCCAGCCCACCAGTCCGATGATCACCATCACATACCAGATCGAGGGTTTTCGAATCAATGCCGCCAACACCAGGATCAAAAGCAAGGCGGGAATAGATTCCATGATCTCCAAACTCCGCATGACGAGCAGATCCACCGGGATTCTGACCTTTTTCGACAGGCGAAATACCTTTTCCAACAAAAATGAAAGCCCATTTGCCAGGGCGAGGAAAAAAATCAGCCATAGTAAGCCCGTAAAAATGGCTAGGGGCGCCCCTCCAGCCGCGTTGGCTTCGCTGATCTGAAAAGAGCGGCTGATAAAACCGTAAAAAATCCCCAAATAAAGTCCACCGGCGTTTAACATCACCCGCAGCCAGGTAGTCTTCAGGCCCTGGTCTCCCAAATACCCGGCCATCGTGCCCAACAGGATTCCGATAAAACTGGCAATAGCCATCGCGCCCAGGCCGACGAGCAGTGCGATTCTCGCGCCTGCAATCAGGCCTGCCGCCACGTCCCTGCCCAGTTGATCGGTTCCCATCCAATGCCAATAGCGCATGGACTCCACCCGCTGCCCGCGGAAAGGATGGGCAAAATGGGTGTTCTTGATGTCCCTGGTCGTAGCGGAATATGGGATAGGCGGAAAAACCACGGCCTCGTAAGGCAATTCCCGCCACCTCGGCTTGACGAGCGGAGGTTTCCATTGGTAAAGGCCCAGAGCTTCTCCGTATTGTAAAAGCACGGGGAAATAAACCTTCCCCTCCAGTTTGCAGTACAAAGGCTTTTCATTGGCCAGAAAATCGCCGAACAGGGCGATGAAAACAAACCCGTACAAAAGACGCAACGACCAAACGGCGGCCCGTTTGCTCCGGAAGCGCTCCACGACCAGGGTGCGCCAAAAGCCCTTTGTTTTTTTCAATCCAGCCAAATCCTTTTATGTTTTCGGGCCGCCTCCCAGGCGCACCCGGGGATCGGCCAATCCATACAATAAATCGGAGACCCAAATGCCGATCATGGTCAGCAGCGCTCCGAGGATCAACACGGAAAACACCACCGGCCAGTCTTGGGAAAAAATCGCCTGGTAGGTCAAAAAACCCATGCCGGGTATGGAGAAGATGACCTCCAACACCACCGAACCCGCAATCGAGGCGGGAAACAGGGAAGCCAGCAGGGTAATGATCGGAAACAGGGCGTTGCGAAATGCGTGCTTCCAAACTACCCTGGTTTCACTCAAGCCCTTTGCCCGGGCCGTTTGGATATATTCCCGGCCGATGACTTCGAGCATGCTGCCCCGCATTTGACGGGCGAAAAAGGCCAGCAAACCATAGGTTTGGCAAAGCACCGGTAGGAGGAGGTGCCCCGCCCTGACCCAAAAGCGCTCCGCCCAGGAGGCTCCGGCCTCCACTTCTCCCAGCCCGACGGAGGGAAACCAGTTCATCCAGGCGGCATAGGTCGCGGAGGTGAAAAAGACCACTAAAATCGTCGCAACCCAAAACCGGGGCAGGGAGTACAATCCAAATAGAAAAACGGTAAAAAACCGATCCAGCCTGCTCCCCTTCCGCAAGGCGGAATGGACCCCGATGGGTATCGCCAGCAGCAAGGCCAGGGCAAATGCGCTCAGGTTCAATACCAGCGTCCAGTAAAGGGCAGGCCCAAGTTTACTGCCCACCGGCCTTTTATCCTGAAAGGAAAACCCGAAATCTCCGGTCACCAGACCTGCCATCCACCGATGGTACCTGTTTTCGGCCCCATACCATTTCAGGTCGGGGATGCGGAGCTTTTTGGGAGTTGCCTTTGATTTTACGTTTTCCCAGGCTGTTTTCAAGTCCGATGCCCCTTCCCCTAAAAAAGGCAGAAAAGCCGTTTGGCTCGCCATGCTATCGAGCCGCCCGATCTGGAAATCGATCTGGGAATGCTTATAGGCCCCGCGCAGCTCCTGAAGGGTCTGTTTAAGGTCAATTTTTTTCTGCCGGTCCAAAGAATCCGGCAAACTACCTGCGACTGACAATAGCTTTTGCAGCTGTTGGTCGTAAACGGTAATTTCCTCCCAATTGCCCGTTTGGGCGACGAGTTTTCGCACCATATCCCTCCTGTACCCGGGTTGGATGCGGTGCAGGGTATCCGGAAAGGCGGCCGGAGACAAGCTGAGATAAAAAGGCGGCAAATCGTATCCGTACTGTCGTGCGCAGCGCTCGTACTCCCCTTCCATGAGGATGCCTTCCTGAGCGCACAGGCCCATGACCGGGTCGCCCGGGGTCATCAGGCTCAGGCCGAATGTGATCCAGGAAATGACCACCAGCGTGGGCACGAAAATCAGCAGCCGTTTGATCAGGTAGCCCGCCATGCCCTGCTTATCGTAGCGACTCCACCAGCTCGTACTGGTTGGGGAAGAACCCCGGATTGACCGGCGAAGAAAAGGCCTCGAATCGCTTGTGTATCATGACCCGCCCCTGGGGGGTTAGCATAAACAGCATGGGTTGTTCTTCGTAGACCATCTTTTGGAAAGTCTGGTACAGGCGGTCGCGCTCTTTTTTATCGATCGTTTGGCGGATAGTCTCGATGAGCTCGTCCGATTGGGCATTGCCGAAACCGGTGCGGTTTGTCCCGTCGGGCGTATCGCTGTCCGTATGCCAAATCTGGTAAAAGTCGTCCAGCACCGGCGCCGTGACCAGGGCCCCGCTGGCCAGTTCGTAACTGCGGGTGTTCAGGTCTGCTTTCTGGGCTTGAAACTCTTTCGAAATGATCTCTAACTCGATGCCGGCCTGGGAGGCGGCATCCTTGAAAATAGCTGCGATCTTCTCCTGCGCCGGCACGTTGGTGATGAGGTAGGTGAGCTTCATCTCCGTCCGCTCGCCATTCACCATCTTGTCGACCGTGCCGTTGTTGTTGCTGTCTGTCCAGCCCGCTTCCGACAGGAGGATTCTGGCGCTTTCTATATTATATGGAATAAGGGGAAGTTCCTTGTTGTAGTAATCCTTCATCGGCAACACCGGCCCGTTGACCCGTTCGCCAAGGCCGTAAAAAACGGTCTCGATGATTTCTTCCACGTTCAGCAGGTGGGCCAGGGCCTTTCGGACCAGCTTATCCGACAGCTTAGGGGCTTTGGTGTTGACATAGATAAAGTAATAGGCAAAGGTGGCCGGGGTAAAGAAATTGTAGTCTTCCTCCACTGTGGGCAGCGCCTTGGCATCCAGAAAATCCTTTGCATCCAGGGTGATCGCTATATCCATATCTTCGGATTTGATCAGCGTCATGGCGGAAGCCTGATCCCGGACGGGCCAGTAGATCATTTTTTCGGGGTAGGCCTGAAGGGAGGAAGGCGGATCGGAGATTTTTTCGCCCCACCAGTTCTTCTTTTTAACCAGGGTGACGCGCTGATCATCGCCGATGCTTTCAAGGGCATAGGGCCCGCATCCCGCCACGGATGCCGTGTCGCGGGAGTAGCGTTCGGAGGTAAAGCGGTCGGCAAAGGCCCGGAGCCCGGGATCGTTTTCGAGCGCTGCGACCTTGGCGGGATCCAAAAGATCGGCCAATTGGATATTGGCCATGGTCCCCTCCGGATCGTACAGGTAGGCCGGCATGGGTGGCACGCTGTTTCCAATGGATTCCAGGGCCAGTATATAGGCGTCTTGTGTGAAAACCGAAAACTTTTTGGGGTTGGCCGCGTCGACCTGCACGTCTTTGATCAATTCCAGGTAGGGCCTGACGCGTTGGGCGGGGACCTTGGGGTTGAAAACGGTCTTGAGCGCAAAGACATAGTCGTGGCCGGTGACGGGGGTTCCGTTGTCCCATACGGCTTCTTTTCTGATCTCAAAATCGTATCGAAGGCCTCCTTTCCAGGGTCCGTCCGCGATAGGCACGACCCCCGGCTCACCTGCGATAAGACAAGGCTCCAATTGAAAGGACTCGGGGTCGATCGTCATCAGGGGCAGGTACAGGTGCCGCATGATCTGGCTAGCGTATTGGTCTGTGATGGAGAGGATGGGGTTTAATCCGCTCGGTTCGGAAGCCAGGCGAATGAGCATTTCATTCGAGGTTCGTTTCCAGTTGAGGTTGACGGAAGGCTTTTTATCGGTTTTACATTGGGGCAATGCCAGGAGGAGCACTGCCATGGACAACAAAGACAGGGGAGTAAAGAAGGGAAACCGCATCGTTTTTGGATTAATAGTGAAAAGGATGTCCTAAATTAGATCATTTGCCCGGATTAGGGCAAATTTTTCGAGGAAAAGCATGCGGAAACCTTTACCCCGATTCCTTGTTCTATGAAGAAACCATTACATGGGGTATATTTTGATCGCGGGCGGTACCGGCTTGATCGGAACCAGGCTTTGCGAATTGTTGCAGGAAAAGGGGTACGAAACGGCCTTGCTAAGCCGCCAAAAGGCCGGCGGAAAAACGAAAACCTTTGTATGGGATCCCGGAGAGAGGGACCATTGACCCCGAGGCGCTGCGAAATGCCTCCGCGGTGATCAACCTGGCCGGGGCCGGTATCGCGGATACCTGGTGGACGCCTGCCAGAAAGCGCATCCTGATCCAAAGTCGCACGCAACCCACCGCACTGCTCGGGAAAATGCTGCAATCGACCCCGAATCAGGTCGAAACCTATATATCAGCTTCCGGAATCGGGATTTACGGCGACACCGGCGATACCTTGCTGGACGAAAACGCCCCTTCCGGAAATGATTTTCTGGCTGAATGCACCCGTATCTGGGAGACGGCCTTTGGGGAGGTGGAACAGCTCCCCCTCCGCACGGCGGCTATCCGCATAGGAATCGTATTGAGCCCCGAGGGAGGCGCCATGGCCAAGATCCTCCTTCCTTTCAGGTTTCGGATCGGGGCCTATTTCGGAAAGGGAAGGCAATGGTATTCCTGGATCCATATCGACGACCTCTGCCGCCTGTTTATCCATGCCCTCGAAAATCCGGCGATCCGTGGGAAATACAACGCCGTAGCGCCTCAACCCGTCACCAACAAAGAGTTTACAAAAACGATCGGAAAAGTGTTGGGAGGCCTGCACCTCATCGCCTCCGTGCCCTCTTTTTTGCTTAGGTCCGGCATGGGAGAAATGGCAGACGCCGTGCTCAACAGCAACCGGGTCTCCTCCAAAAAGATCGAAGCCAGCGGCTTTGCCTTCCGGTTTCCGGAACTGGAGCCGGCTCTGAGGGATTTGTTGCTTTAGTTAAAATTCAGATACTGCACCGGATCGATGGGGACGCCCCTGTGCCAGAGCTCGAAATGGAGGTGCGGCCCGTCGGAAAGGGTACCGCTGTTGCCGATGATGGCCACAGCCTCCCCGGCTTTCACGTAGCTGCCTATTTCTTTGAGCAGGACGGAATTGTGTTTGTAAAAGGAGATGAGGTTGTTGTTGTGCTGAATGCCGATGGTATGCCCGGTTTCCAGGGTCCAGTCGGAGGCGATCACCCAACCGTCCATGACCGCCTTGATGGGGGTATTATTCGGAGCCAGGATATCCACCCCGAAATGCTTTTTCTCCCGCATGAACCCGGCGCTGATCTCGCCGGTCAGCGGGGGGGTGAAAAACAGTTGCTCCAGGGGGGTATCTGCGCTTTCCCGGGAGGAACTGCCCGCCTTTTCGCCAATGGCGCGGATCTCTTCCATTTTCACCTCATTGCGAAGCAGTTCGTCTTCCTCGATTCGCTCGACGTGCAGATTGCTGTCGCCGGGAGCGTATTTATTCTCCGGAACCTCCTGCAGGGTCTCCCCTTCTCCGGCCAACATGATGCGGATGTTCTTGTTGTATAGCTCTTGCGCCTCCACCATTTCCTCCAGGGCGTCGATCTCCTGGTTGAGGCGGATGAGCTCGGGCTGGGCATTGGCTGATCCGTATCCCGGGATATATCGCTTCAGGGGGGTAAATACGATGAGGGAGATCACGAGAAATGCCACCACCACCATGAGGGTGCTGAGGAAAATATAGACGCTCAGGAGGGACAGGCGGTAGGAGCCGATCTCTTCAAATGTCTCGTGATTCATAATCACCAGCCGGTAGGTGTGCTGCAGGCGTTCCAGCCAGGTTTTTTTCTGAGACGGTAGGTCACTCATAGAATGATTGTAAAATAAAATGCAGGTTTTGCAGTTTATAAGGTGTAATTTTGTGGCTGTTTTCACAAAACCACTGGTTTCCTCGCAAAGTTGGCGAAACTTTGCTTTTTTAAAGGCTATTTGGTAAATAAATCCAGGACTTTTGAAAATCCGTACCCTTTCCCGGCTTCTTATTGGCGTGCTTATAATAGCCTTAACGGCAGGCAGTTGCAAGACTACCAAGCGCAAAGGAGAACTTTCCCCTATTGGCAAGTTCTATCACAACACGACTGCTGAATACAACGGTTATTTCAATGCAGATGTTTTGATCGACGAAAGCATTCTGGAACTGGAGGCCCAGCAACAGGACAATTATAACAAGATACTCCCCCTGTACGAATACAGGGAGGCCGACAATCCCAAAGCCGTGGCCGAAAAGCTGGACCGGGCCATCGAAAAATCCTCCATCGTGGTCGCGCTGCACCGATACAGCAACTGGAGCGACGACTGCTACCTCCTCATCGGGAAAGCCCAATACCTCAAACAGGATTTCGAAGCAGCCGAAGAAACCCTGGAATACCTCGCCGCCAATTACAAACCCAGCGCCCTGAAGTCGGGACCGGCCAAAAAGGACGAGGTTAAAAAGAAGAAACCCGGCAGCTCCAGCAAGAAGAAAAAGAAGAACTCCAAAAAGAAGCGCAAAAAAATCCCCTCCTCCCGAAAGCCCATCGCCCCAAAAACGGAGGAGATCGAACCCGGCGTCACCATTATCTCTCTCGGAGACAACCGGGTGGAGATCGAGGAAGGGAAACCAGAATCCTATGCATTCCGCCACCGGCCCTGCTATCAGGAAGGGCTACTCTGGCTGGCCAAAACCTATATCGAGCGGGAGAATAATTTCGAAGCCGACCGGATCATCTACCAGCTGACCAAAAGCGCCGGAACCATGCCGCATGTGCGGAGAGACCTGGCGGTGCTCGAAGCCTATTACTACCTGAAGCAAAAGAAAACAACCGAAGCCATCGCTCCGCTCGAACTGGCGGTCAGTCTCACCCGCAACCAGCTCTTGAAGGCACGGTACACCTATATCCTGGGACAGATTTACCAACGCCTGGGTAAAAACGACCTGGCATTCGCCGCCTTTGAGCGGGTGGTCAAATACAAGCCGGGCTACGAAATGGATTTCAGCGCCCGCCTGAACCTCAGCAAACTCGGCCTCGCCTCCGGCGGTAAGTCCTACGACTCGGTGCGCAAAGACCTCGACAAGATGCTCAAGGACATCAAAAACGTCGACTATAAGGACCAGATCTACTTCGCCCTGGCGGAGATCGACCTCAAAGAGGGCAATAAGGCCGAAGCCATCAAGAACCTGCGCCTTTGCCTGGCCAATAGCAGCCCGACGAGCACCGCACAAAAAGCCGAGGCCTATCTCCTGCTCGCCAACCTGTTCTTCGAATCGGAAAAATTTGTAGAGACCAAGAAATACCTCGACTCCACCCTGACCGTGCTTCCCCGCACCGACGAGCGCTATCTGGAAGTGAGCGGACTGGCCGCCAACCTCACAGAAATCGCGCAAAACCTGGAGACCATTCAGCTTCAGGACAGCCTCCTGGCACTTAGCAATTTAACAGAAGAGGAACGGATCGCCATCGCCACGGAGATCAGGAAGAAACAGGAGGAGGACCGGCGCAAAGCCATTCTCGAAGCCGCACAAAAAGGAAACAACCAGGTGCCCGGAGTGTCCGGAAACAGCGGCGGTCCCCGCGCCGGCGGCGTGAAAAGCGACTTTTTCGCCTACGACGACCGGTCTGTAAAAAGGGGCCAAAAGGATTTTGAACGGAAATGGGGCAACCGTCCTCTGGAGGACAACTGGCGCCGCGCAACCCGGTCCTCAGCCGCTGATGTGGCCGAGGAGGAGCAGTCTGGTGGGGATACCGCCCCTTCGGCCCTATCCAAGGAAGACCTGGACGCTATTTTCCGCGATATGCCCAAGACGGAAGAGCAAATCCTCGCCTCCAACCAACTGATCATGGATGCCCTGTTTGCCCTCGGGCGACTGTACAGGGAGAAACTGGAGAACGAAGAGAAGTCCATCGCCTCCCTGGAGGAACTCCTCGAGCGTTATCCCGATACGAAATACCGGCCGGAGGCGCTGTATTTGCTTTACCTGGTGTACACCGATACGGAGAAAAGGGCCGATGCGAAACGTTGCTACGACTTGCTGACCTCCGAATTTCCCGACTCCCCTTATGCCCTTTTGCTGACCGATCCGGATTACCTGCTCAAAACCAAGGACCGCGAAGAGCAGATCAACAACTATTACAACGAGGTTTTTACCGTATTCCAGCGCGGCCAGTACCGGGATGCATACGAGCAGATCAACCGGGTTCCAACGCTGTTCGGAGGCGCCAACTCCCATTCCCCCCGCTTTGAATTGCTAAAGGCCATGTGCCTGGGGAATATGGAAGGAAAGGCGACCTATGTAGCGGCATTGAAGGAAATGATCGAGCGTTTCCCCAATACTCCGGAGCAAAAACATGCGCTGGAATTGCTCCGCCTGCTCGGAGAATACACGGCTTCAGGCCCGGCAGGCGCCACGCTCAGGCCCGAGGAGCAGACCTATATATACGAACCCGACGACAAACACTACATCCTGATCGCCTTTTCGGAAAACATTTCCCTGGAAACTGCAAAGGTCCAGATTTCCGATTACCACCTCAAATTTCATAAACTCGACAAATTGCGGGTTTCGAATATCGTGCTGGGCGACCTGGACCTTCGTTCCCAGATCATCGTCGTGCGAAGCTTCGACAATCAAAAGGCCTCGATGGACTACTTCCAGGGAGTAAACGCCAACAAATCGGAATTTCTCCCTTCCGAGTTCAAATACCAGGTGTTCCCTATTTCGCAGAACAACTACCGGCAGTTGTTGAAAAACAAGGTGCTGGCCGGGTATCCGGAGTTTTTTACCAAGAACTATAATTGATAGCCTGTTTTTGAAATAGAAAAGGGCATCGTGCGCCTGAGGCGGACGATGCCCTTTTCTTTTTGGACGAATAGGTAAGCTTATTCTGCCACCAGCTCGAACGCCACGCGGGTGTCGACATCGGGGTGCAAGTTGAGCACGGCGGTGTAGGTCCCGATTTCCTTTGCGTCGTCCGGGATGACTACTTTTTTCCGCTCCACTTCGATGCCGAGCTGGTCTTTGAGGGCCGCGGCGATCTGGTGGGAGGTCACGCTGCCGAAGATCTTTCCGCTGGTACCAGCCTTGGCGCCGATCCGGAGGACCTTATCCTTCAGTTGTTCGGCGATGGCCTTGAATTCGGAAATCGATTCAGCCACTTTGGAAGCTTGTGCTGCGATGATTTCGTCCAGTTTTTTGCGGTTGGTGGCATTGGCGATGATAGCCATTCCCTGAGGGATCAGGAAGTTGCGGCCGTATCCGTCCTTCACTTTGACGATTTCGTATTGGTCGCCAACCTTGTCGATATCTTTCAATAATATGAGTTCCATGTCACAGACAATTTAAGATGATAAAAGCGGCTGGGCCGGCGCTTATTTAAGAAGGTCGGTCACATAAGGCAGCATGGCCAGGTGACGGGCCCGCTTGATCGCCGTAGAGACTTTGCGCTGATACTTCAGGGAGTTGCCGGTAATGCGGCGGGGCAGGATCTTGCCTTGTTCGTTTACGAACTGGAGCAGGAAATCTGCGTCCTTGTAGTCGATATACTTGATCCCGAATTTGCGGAAGCGGCAGTATTTTTTGCGCAGCTGGCCGATATTGGGATTGCTTAGAAACTTGATATCGTCTTTATTAGCCATTTTTCTGGGAATTTAATGGTTGTGGGAATGTCAATCTTTTGCTGGTTCGTCTTCGACGGCGTCGATGTCCACAATCGGCTCATCCAAAATCGGCTCGGTGTCCACTTCCACTTCCACTACGGGAGGGGGAGCGGGCATTTCTTCCACGACGACCGCCTTGGCAACTGGAGCAGGGGCAGGGGCAGGAGCAGGAGCAGCTTCGCGGGAAGGGCGTGGAGCAGGAGCATCCTCTCTGGAGGGTTCGGAGCTCTTCTTCTTTCTCTTCCCGATCAGGCCATTGCGCTTGTCTTCGTTGTACTTCGCGCCATACTTGTCGAGTTTGACGGTCAGAAAACGCATGATCCGCTCATCGCGGCGAAGCGACAATTCCAGGTTGTCCATGAACGTCCCGTTGACGTTGGTAAATTCCACACAATAATAAATGCCCGAGGATCTCTTGTTGATCGCAAAGGCCAATGGGCGTAACCCCATTTCATCCACATGCACGATCGCACACCCCGCGGAGGTAAGCTGATCGACATATGTCTGAGCTGTCGCTTTAATTTCATCGCCCGACAGCACTGGGTCTACGATGAACGTTACTTCGTATTGATTCATAAAATCAGACATACTGGTTAAAAAAAATTCATCCCGCTTTGGACTTTTTCCAAAGCGCCTGCAAAGGTAAGGATTAATTGGGGGAATTTGCAAGAGGCGGGGAGATTTTTAGATCGGTTTAGCAGGTTTAGAAAGTTTAGGAGGTTTAGAGGGGAACGCCCTCTAAACCTCCTAAACTTTCTAAACCCTCTAAACCTCCCTACCGGATGACGCTTACCGTCATCCCCGGGTCGTAGTCGCCCTTGATGACGGGCGATTGGCGGTTGCCGGTGTATTTTTTTACGTTTTCGGTGATAAAATCGAACAGTTCCTGAACGGAGACCACCCGGTTTTTATCGCCGTCGGCTTCGCCTTTGAGGCCGCGGATGAGAAAATGGCTGAACACGCCCTGGCGCAAGCCGCTGGATTCCAGCGAAGTTTCCTCCGATTTGGAAGACATGATGAGCGCCGTGCCGGGATCGGCCTGGGCAAGGGTGCTGTAGTAGTTTTCCAATATCCCTTTCACCTCTCCTCCCTTCATGGCCAGGAGGCTGCCGCTGTGGCAGGCGTCGGCGATCAGGAGTTTATATTTCGCAGGGCTGTTGGCCAGGATGGCATTGATCTCGTCGTGGTCCATTTTGTTGTTGTACCCATCGAAGTCGATAGGCAGGAAAGCGCCTTTGAGGCCATGGCCGGAGAAATAAAGCAGGGCCAGGTCGTTCTTCCCGGCTTTGGCAAATATGTTCTCCATAGCCCGTTTGATCTCGTCTTTCGTAGCATCCTCGTCGATGAGAATGCGGATCTGCTCGTCCGGAATAGCGCCCCCTTCCGGACTTTTGAGGAATGCGTACATGCGGTAGGCGTCGTCGTCGGTATAGCGAAGGGCGGGCATGTGATTATAAGAGGAAACACCTACAACAACGGCCCAGACCTTAAATCCCTGCAGTTTTCGGGTGGAGGCGATGGTTTCTTCGGGGTTTTCCTCCGGGAGTTTTTCGCCCACGTAGCTTCCTGCCGACCAATAACCCTTTACCTCGGTGCCGTCCATCATTTTCAGGGTGCCCATACCTTCGAAAATGCCGGCTTCCCATTGGCCGGAGTATTGTTCTCCGTTGGCGAAATACATGATCCCTTCTCCTTCGGGGCGCCGTCGCGGAAGGAGCCCACGTATTTTGAATTGTCTTCTTTTTGACAAAAGTGCCCCGCCCGTTTTGGCAATCGCCCTGGATGCAGCCGGTCTTTGGTGCGGCTGCCACAGCCTGGTCGGCTACGAATTCGCCCATTTTCCAGGAGCCGGAGTGGACGGTCCCATTTTTCCAATACATCGTGCCTTTCCCGTCCTGGAATCCGTTTTTGAACTCGCCGACGTATTTATCGCCGTCGAAGTGGGTGAAGGTACCCTTCCCGTTTGGTTTGCCTTTGAGGAACTGGCCTTCGTATTTGCTTCCGTCGGCGTAGGCAAAAGAACCGGCGCCGTTTTCACAGTCGCCCGACACGCAGCCGGCCTGGATATTGCCATTTCCTTCCTCGGCGGCTATTTCCTTGCCGGGGAAGAGGTTGGTGACCAGATTGCCGGATTCATCCACCGGCTGGCCTTTTTTCCAGCGGCCGGTCCATTTTGTTCCGTCGGCAAAAGTCTTGGTGCCGCGGCCTTCGGGGTAGCGGAAGACCCATTCGCCCTGGTATTTGGTCCCGTCCGAATAATGGCAGGCGCCGATCCCGTGGATCTCGCCTTCCTTGAATTCGCCAATGTAAATGGCGCCGGAGGGATAGATATAAATGCCTTTGCCATTTTTGCAATCGCCGGAGATACAGCCTTTTTGCTGTTCTTCCTTCTTGGCGGGCTCGGCAGCTTTTTCGGGGCTGCGGCGAAGGCATCCATTTTCTCAGCAGGGGGGGTCCGGGGCGGGCGGGTTGGGAATCTGGTATTCTCCTTTTATAAACTCTCCTTTTTGTCTGGAGCCGTCTGCGAGGATTTTGATTCCGTTGCCCTGGGGGTAGCTTTCCTCCCATTCGCCCTGGTATTTGCTTCCATCGGTGTAATAACAGGAGCCGATGCCTTCCATCTTACTGTTCTTGAACTGGCCGATGTATTTGGCGCCGCTGGGGAAGAGGTAGATGCCCGTCCCGTTCACGCAATCGCCCGACACGCATTGGCCGGAGACGAAGGAAAGGACAAATAGCAGGAAGGCGATCGTACCTAAAATCTTTTTGTTCATCATACTATTAGGGGTTTTCAAAAATATGGGACACGGAAAGCAGACCGGTTTTAAACGACCCTGAAAAGAAGGGAGGTATATTCCCATCTAAAAAAATTTAACACCAATACACCATTGGTTGGCCGAATGTCGTCTTTTCGCCGCAAATTTCCAAAGCCGGGGTCCTAACGGATCATTCCCACCGGCATATTGTAATCAAACTCGCCTTTGAGGATTGGGGTTTGAGCCCTGGCAGTATAAAACTGTACTTTTTGTTGTACGTACGTATAAAGCTCTCCGATCGTGATGAGCTTGTTCGTATCGAAATCGGCGCTTCCTTTCAGTCCCTGGATGAAGTAATGACTGAAAACGCCCGAGCGGAGGCCGCCGTCTTCCAGGGAATATTCTTCGCTTTTGGAGGACAGCAGGAGCGCCAGCCCGCCCTTCGACTCTTCGAAGGCAGCATAGAGCTTGGCCAGGGAGTCGTCGATCGGGCCCGCGCGCATGGCCAGCAGGCTTCCGGAGTGGCAGGCATCCGCGATGACGAGCTTGTGTTTGGCCCTGCTTTGGGCGATAAGGCTGCGCACATCTTCGTGAAGCAGTTGGTTGTTCAGGCCATCGTAGTCGAAGGGCAGAAATGCTCCGTCCAGGCCATGCCCGGAAAAGTAAAAGAACACCACATCGTTTTCGTCGGCCCGGAGGAAGATATCGCGCATGGCGTTGAGGATGTTGAATCGCGTGGCGTCTTCATCGATCATCAGGCGGATTTGGCTCTCCGGAATGGCGCCTCCTTCGGGGCTTTTCATGAAGGCGAAAACCTGGTAGGCGTCGTCGTCGGTATACCGGAGCACCGGCATGTGCTGATATTGGGCAACGCCCACAATCACGGCCCAGATATTCACCTGCGGGGAGGAAGCTGGCGGAGGGGGACCCGGCTCGGTGGTCTGCGAAACGACCTCCAATTCCCTTATCGGACGGCCTAATTCCCATTCGGCGGCATACACTTTGCCACTTTTGTAGAACATGGTGCCTTTCCCGTTTGGGGCGTGTTTTTTCCAGCCTCCGGCATATTTATCTCCGTTTATATAATAGACCGTGCCCTCTCCCTCCGGCTGCCCTTCGAGGAATTGGCCGAGGTAGCGCGAACCGTCGGAATAAGTAAAGGCGCCTGTACCTTCCTTGCAGAAGACGGCGTTGCAATTGCGATCATAGGGGCCGGACTCTCCAAGGGCCTGACCGTTTCCGGATCCAACTTCCTGGGGAAAACCCTCGGCCCATTGTCCGCTGGAGCGGCGGCCATCGGAATACACCCAGGCGCCGGGGCCGTGCTGTTTGCCCACCTGCCAGCTCCCTTCGTACCGGGACCCGTCGGTGTAGTGCATAATGCCCTCCCCGTGGAAGCGCCCTTCGACAAACTCCCCTTCATAGCGCTGGCCGTTGCTGAAGAAATAGATGCCCTGGCCTTCCGGGCGGTCGAAGGCCCAGTTGCCCTCATAGCGATCGCCGTTGGCATACGACATGACGCCGAACCCGTGAAAGGCATCGCGGAGGAACTGGCCCCTGTATTCATGTCCTTCGGAATAGACAAAACGGCCTTCCCCTTCGCGGTAGCTTCCGGCCCAATGCCCGATATACTTGTTTCCGTTGGAAAAATAGAGGATACCCTTTCCATGGGGCTTTCCGTCTATGAATTCACCTACGTAGCTCGATCCGTTTGGATAGTCGTAGGTGCCGTACCCGTTAAAGCAATCGCCTTTGACACACCCTGCGAGGGCGATATGGGGAAGGAGCCCCAGTGTCATTACCACCAATCCCAATACTTTCAGCATAACTTGTCCTCTTTGAAATGAGTTGCCTGAGAAAAGTAGTAGTGGGATCTATAAAATGCGCTTTAAGGGTGACTAGACGAGGTTAGAACCGGTAAGATACAATTTATATTTTATACTATTTGTTAAATTTGCTTTCCGGTAGCTTAATAAACGTACAAATGGGCTCGGGGCAATACTTTTTTTCTTTCTTTTTCAGGAAAGTCATCCTTTTATTATCTTGATCCTCCCAAATCCTTTTACGTTGAGTCGACCTTCTCCTATATATCGGCTGTTCGCGGTGCTGCTCTTTGCGGGATGCTATATATATGGCTTGCCCGAGGCCGGTGGACAGGAAAGAACGGTCCTCGACAGCCTATGGCAGGAGTTGGATGCTGCCGTACCGGACACCCTGCGGGTAGATCTGCTCAACGAGATTGCCTGGGAACTGACCGACGGAGCGCCGGACGAGGCGCGCGGGTTTCTGGACAGCACCTTTCGGTATGCCAGGCGGGTCAAATACCTGAAAGGCCAGGGCAACTCGCTCAATTACCGGGGGGTGCTCGAATCCAAAGTCGGCCGCATCGACTCGGCCATTCACTATTTCCAACTGGCCATCCCCATCCGGGAGGCTATGGGAGACCTAGGCGGTGTAGCCAATTTGTACAATAACATCGGCAACGCATACGACCATTTAGGCCGCTACGAAAACGCACTGGAGAATTACCACCGAAGTTTGCGCATCCGGGAAGAGGAAAAGGATTCCTTTCTGATCTTTCGCCTCTATTATAATATAGGTGACATGTACGAGCGAATGGGCAATTATCCGGAGGCCCAGGATTTTCTGTTGCGATACCTCGAGAATATGGAACCCCGTGGGCTGTCGGACGGGGTGGCCAATGCCTACAATGTGCTCGGAAACATCCACTTCGAGGTCAATCGATTTGAGGACGCCCGCAACGCCTACCTCAAATCCATGGCTATGCATGAGGAGTTGGGAAACAGCAGGGAGGTGTCTACCCTGCTCAACAACATGGGTAACTTCAAAGACATGCAGGCCCAACTGCTTCACAATGAGGGGCCTGGAGCAGGGGGCGCTCGAACAGGCGCAAAAAGCGCTTGTCCTATACCGGAAAGCGCTGAAGATCACTGCGGAGCTGGACGACCGGGAGGCTATGGCCGAGGTGTACCATAACCTGGGCGTTTCGCTGAAAGACCAGGGCAAATTCTGGGAAGATGCGGGCAATCTCGAAAAAGCCCGCCAGGTTTGGCAGGAAGCACTCAGCTACCTCGATACGGCTTTGATGATCAGTGATACGCTTTTGAACAGGAAAGTGATTTTGGAGATTAGCGAAGGGTACGGCGACGTGTACCGGCAAATGGGGAATTATTCAAAGGCCATTTCCTATGCCAACCGCACCCTCTCGCTGGCTCGGGAGATCGGCGATCTGAAATTCATTCAGGAGGCATACGAAGACCTGTACAAGCTGCACTATGCCGTACGCAATTACGAGATGGCCTTTGCCTATGTCGACTCTTTTGAAATAAAAAAAGCCGACCGATACAACGAAGACCGGGTGAGGGAGAATGCGCGCCGGGAGGTCGTATATGGCGACCGTACAAAGCAATATACCATCGAACTGCAGGAGAAGGAAAACAAGCTAAAAACGGCTCAGTTGCGCCAGACCACGATTACGCTGTACTCCATGGTGGGGGGATCTGTGGGTTTGGTATTACTGGCCTTTCTGTTATACAACCGTTACCGGCTCAAGACCCGGGCCAACCGGGAGCTGGCTGAGAAGAACCAGATCATCGAGATGGAGCGGGAGCGATCGGACAGCCTGTTGCTCAACATCCTTCCGGAAGCTACGGCCCAGGAGCTGAAGTTGTACGGCAAGGCCGAAGCCAGGCGGTACGAGAGCGTCACCGTGTTGTTTACGGATTTCAAATCCTTTACACAGATCGCCGAAAAAATGGCGCCCGAGGACCTGGTCGCCGAACTGGACGAATGCTTCCGGGAGTTTGACAGGATCACGGAAAAACACGGGGTAGAGAAGATCAAAACCATCGGCGACGCCTACATGTGCGCAGGCGGCTTGCCCTTGCCCAACGAAACCCACCCCGTAGATGTCGTTTGGGTCGCCCTGGAAATGCTGGCATTTATGGAGTCCTACGCTGCCAAGCGACAAGCCAGGGGCTTGCCCATATACGAGATCAGGATTGGCATCCATACCGGCCCGGTTGTGGCGGGAATTGTCGGGAGCCGCAAATTTGCCTACGATATCTGGGGGGACACCGTCAACCTCGCCTCGAGGATGGAATCCAGTGGTCAACCGGGAAAAGTAAATATTTCCAGCAGTACTTTCGAACAGGTTAAGGGACAATTCCGTTGTATTCCAAGGGGAAAGGTGGAAGCCAAAAACAAGGGAGAACAGGAGATGTTCTTCGTGGATGGCCCGCTGTACAAGGCCCCTGATGGGAAAATGAAATGGATCTCAAAACTCAATTGGACTGATTTACAGTCCTTTATGCTCAAAAAGCTCAAGAAAGAGCTTTCTCCTCAACTGAGCTACCATACTCCGGCCCATACGGAAGACGTGCTCCGTGCGACCAGGGACCTTTGCCGGCTCGAACAGATAGACCCCTACCACACGCTTTTGCTGGAGACGGCGGCTCTTTTTCACGACACTGGTTTTGTGGCGACAAACAAGGATCACGAAGCGCAGAGTTGTGCGCTTGCAAGGGCCATTCTTCCGGGTTATGGCTTTGACAATGAAGCGATTGAAAAAATTTGCGGCATGATCATGGCAACGCGTATCCCGCAAAGTCCTGCAAACCCCCTTGAATCCATCCTCTGCGACGCCGACCTGGATTACCTCGGCAGGGAGGATTACGAGCCGATCGCCCAATCTCTTCGCCGCGAATGGGAAGCCAGTGGAAACAAGCTGAGCGACGAGCAGTGGAAGGCATTACAGGTAGATTTCCTGTCCAAACATCATTACTTCACGCGTTCCTCCATTCAGTTGAGAGAGGAGGGCAAAGCCAGGCGTCTGATGCGTCTTCAGGAGCAGTGAACAAGGGTGATTGAGTGATTGTGTGAGTGAGTGATTTCGATAATTACTTCTTATCTTTGTATCTACCGAATTCTTGTAAACTGCCGCCATTTTTCCATGAACAAGCGTCCGTCCTTTTTATAATCGCCACAAAGGCCTTCTGAAGGGGATGGGGTTGAGTGCTTGTTCAAAAAGAAAGGGGCACTGAATTTGGGCGTTCAGTGCCCCCTCGGAGCGTTTTTGGCGGAAGTAGTAGTAATGAAGAAGGAATGAATTTCTTATACAAAGAAAAGGGGTTCTGTAATGGGATGCTATTACAGAAACGACGCTTTTCAACACTACTAAAATTGCATTATATATACTTTTTTCTACATAAATAATTAATTATTAATGCGTTGCAATGTTTGTACTTCAAACATGACAACACTACGTTGGTAATTTTAAAATTGATTTGGAGATTCTTATCTATTTAATGGCTCAACTTACATTGATACACTCTCCAAAATAATTATTTGATTCTCATACTGCTGGGCTAACTCGTCGGTTACCTGATCAGGAGATGTAATAATACCCAAGGAAAAAAGAAGTGCAAATATCAGCGCCATAGTTTTAAACTTTTTAAATGATAGTTTAAAACTATGGCGGCCGCTACAATCACTATCTAACAGAAATATTTTCCTAAAGCATACCTTATTTAACTATTATTTTGTTATTTTTAAACTACAATGCTGTTATTCAACTATTTAATTATTCAAATAGCCTTTAAATGGAGGAGCTTCAAGAGCTAATCCGGTTTATATCGAAGAATAAAATCAAGCAACTTGATTGGGTTGGGCCAGGAGGTAAACTCGGAATTGGAACAGGGCTAACCTTAAAATTATATGAGGGTATTGCAGGAGGTAAGTTTTATACGGAGGAAGATGTGGCAAATTTTTTTCTTCCCAAGTTCCAGCCGGAAGGCCCAATACGCCAAGCGGCTCATTCAAAAGCTAAAAAACCGTCTTTATAATACCCTGTATTTCATCGACCTCAATCAGCCCAAATTTAACAACATACAACAGGCATACTATCAGAGCCATAAAGACTACGCCACCTATAAAATTCTTTTGGGGCATAACCTGATCGCCTCTTCCATTTCCCTTGGAGAAGAGGTCATTCAACGGGCGCAAAAATTTGGATTCCCATACCTGACAATGGAGCTAGCGCGGAATCTAATGATCCAATACGGGGTGTTTAGAACTAATGAGAAAAAGGCTCGGTACTACCAAACCCTGATGTTTGAACAGTTTGAGCTTTACCAGGCCGAAATCCGCACAGAGGCCTATTTTCAGGAATTGGCTGTTCACTTCTCCCGTTCCAGATCCTCAAAGCCCGAAATGGCCAAAATGGCCAATCAATACGCTGATGAGGTCGAGCAATATCTTAGCCGTTTCCATACATATCGGTTGGTATTGAACGGATACAGAGTCTTATCCATGCGATATCAAATCGAGAATGATTATGAAAACACCATCGCTGTTTCTAGGCGGGCTTTGGATATCATAGAAAACGACCCCACATTGAACACCCAAACGGCCCTTCTTATCTTCTACTTCAACATCCTGCAGAGTTGCATCCAGCTTCGCCGCCTGGAAGAAGGGGAGCAAGCGGCTCAAAAATGCCTCAAACTGGTGCCCGAGGGGAGTAACAATTGGTTCTCTGTGCTCGAACTTCATTTGATGTTGGCCTTCCATACTAACAAATTCCAGAAGGCCTATGAGGTATTGCGGCTGGCCATCCAACACCCGGATCTTAAGAAATTGCCAGATGCAATTCAGGAGCAGTGGATTATTTATAAAGCCTACGTGCAATACTTCATAAGTATCGGAAAGATCAGCTCAACGGGCAAAGAGCAAATCCAGAGTTTCCGCATAGGCAAGTTCCTGAACGAGGTTCCGACTTTCTCCAAAGACAAACGCGGGGTAAACATCTCTATTATCGTGATCCAAATTCTGTTCCTACTCGCGAAAACGGAGTTTGGAGAAGTAATTGACAGGGTGGAAACCCTCAACATGTACCGTCATCGGTACCTGAGGAGGGACGATACTTTTCGGAGCAATTGTTTTATCCAGATGTTGCTTCAGATCCCATCTGCAAACTTCAACCGGATTGCAACAGTCCGACGGACCCAAAAGCTCATGGACCAGCTTAAGAACGTACCCATCGAGACAGCGCGGCAAAGCGGGGAGATCGAGGTTATTCCCTACGAAACCTTGTGGCGCTTTGTCCTGCAATCCCTCGAACTGAAGCCAAAATCTAAAAGGTACGACTCGGGCGAAGGAAAAAGGGGGCTCCCATCCGGGACTAATCCGCAACCGGAAGATTGATGGTGGCATTTCCTGTTAACAATAAGTTTTCCTGTTTGCAAGCTAACCCGTTACCCGGGAGCTCCCCCTACGAATTCCCGGCCTTGGGTATGCCGGGACTCCCCACAAGGACAAGAACAATATCCGCCTTGTCTTTGCCTCCCAGTCCTGGGAAATCCGCTTTCATAGCTTTTCGTTTTGTCTGAATTTTCGGATTTTTTGTTCCCTCTCAAAAAATGAGAGTGTAAACCCCGATTTTGTCCCCATTACTCGGGAGGCTTGTTCTTCTCGTACAAGTAGGTCTTCCGGCGCCTGCAATATTTGACGGGCAGACCGAATTCCTTCAGTTCCTGGAGCCAGCGGTAAACCGTGGCTTGTGACACGCCCAATCGGCGGGCAAGTGCTTCCGGAGATCCGGTTGCTCGCGTTCGGATAAGCGCATCCAGTCGTTTGGTGCGCTCAAAGCGTTGAAATAGGCCCATAAGCAATGTTTTTTAGGGGCTACTAGTGAATGAAAAATTAATCTGCCACTAAATTAATTGCGGGAGTTGAGCCTAGCAATTAGAAATATTGGCGGTTACAAATAACGGAGATTTAGATCTTTATAAAATTTGGAGCTTTATCTAATTGTTTATCAGTAACTTAAGAAAATTTAACATGACTAGTTTTAACGAACTTTCAGCCATTATCAAATTTTTCAAGGGTAGACCCTTAATAAAGGATATTCCATTACAACTTGAGCGCCCACCGAAAAGTAAGCTTGAAGCTTTCTATCAAGGAATTGCACTCGGGAAATATAAGGATGATGCAGATGCAGCTAAATCATTGTATGGGCAGCATCAAAACCATGCCTCTTATCGAAGGCTCAAAGAGACTTTTGACAAACTAATACTTCAACTTTTTCTAATCAACTTCGACTATAAAGGATTTTCAATTGAAAGTAGAAATTATTTCAAAAACCTAGTAAACCTTGTATCTATGAGAATTATCCTTGGAATTGGCAATTATTTTATTCCAATTGAATTAGCCAAACAAGGCGTAAAATATGCTACAAAAAGTCAGCAATCAGAAATTGGCTTTCTTGTAAGTACGGCTTATTCAACGTTATTGAGGGAATATCCAGTTTCAAGAGAAAATACTCTGTCTGTAAAGATTGATCAATTATCAAATACTTTCTTTGAAAACCTTTTGATTGAAATAAAAATTGACAAATGCTTTGGAATTATTGTCGAGAACTTGCAAAAAGGCGGAAAACAAAATGCAAAAGAAATTGGCCATGCATACGAAACTTTATTATCTACGGAAAATAAACTTGACAAGGTTAATGCCTTAAAAAGTCCGTTTTTACTATGCCAAAGCAGTAGTAAACGGGTTTGAGATGAAATTTGAAGATGCCATTAAAATTTGTGACTCTGGTTTTGAAAAAGTCAAAAAATCAAAAATCACTTCAATTCATGTAATCATCTTGCTTAAGGTCCAATGTTTGATTCACCTAAATAAGTTTAATGAAGCATTAAAATCTCTGAAATTAGCTGAAAAAAGGAATAACATAAAAGGTCACAACCTTGCTCCATTTTCTGAATTGTATTTTTTTATTCATACTCGTTCAGGTAATTATGAATATGCACTTCAAGAATATGACAAAGCTATTTCGGGAAATTTTCTTTCTCAATCACAAATATATTTCGAATCCTGGCGCCAATACGGCCTCCTCCTCCTGTTCCTCATCAAACTGGACAAAATACCGCCCTCCGAACTGCTGGAACGACTTAAACCCAAACTCCGCCTGGGGAAATTGCTCAACGAAATGCCGGAATACTCCAAAGACAAGGCCGGACTCAACCTCGCCATCCGTATCCTGCACGTCCTGATCTTGCTGACGAGCAAAAAGTTTGAAGAGTTCGAAGAAGCATTGGTCCCCCTTCAGTCCTACATCCAACGATATAAACGGCATCACCCGGAGATCTTCCGCTGCGATCTGATGGTCAAAATGCTCTCCCTCATCCCAAGGGTGCATTACGATGCAGCACGCACAAGCTGGCGGGCCAGGCCTTTCCTCGAGAAAATGCTGGTACCGCCGGAACAACTTCCACTCAAAGTCACCGAAATGGAAGTCATCCCCTATGAAAAGATGTGGGATTACGTCATCGAATTCCTCGGCACCCTCAAACGGCGCCCCTACTCAAGCAAAGCCGCGGATTGAGTCCCCTCAACCTCCCGCCGCCATTTGCATTAGGTAGGCGCAGAGGATCGCCCCATAAGTGCCCAGGGCATAGCCCAGCACCGCCAGCAGCACCCCAACGGGCGCAAGCGCCGGACTAAACGCCGAAGCCACCACCGGCGCCGAAGCGGCCCCGCCGATATTGGCCTGACTGCCCACCGCCACGAAGAAAAACGGCGCCTTCACCCATTTGGCAACCACAAACAGCACGATAATGTGGACCATCATCCAGATGATGCCCACCACAAACAGCCCCAGGTTGTCGAACACCTCCCGGAGGTTCATCTTCATGCCGATAGTGGCCACCATCAGGTAGATGAATACCGTGCCGTAGCGCGAAGCCCCTACCCCTTCCAGCTTGCGGAAACGGGTAAAGGACAAGCCCAGCCCCAGCGTGGTCGCCACCACAATGATCCAGAAATAAGGGTCTTCCAGCCATTTCAAACTGACCAACTGCATCGCTTTCAACCAGGGACTGACCACATCTGCCGCCCAATGCGCCAGGCCCACACAACCGAAAGTCACGGCAAGCAGCGTAACGGTGTCCCGGGTGGTCGGAATGCGCTCCACCTCCATCCGGAAGGCCGTGACCCGCTCCTTGAGTAATTCGATGGCAGAGGTATCGGCCTTCAGCCAGCGGTCCAGACGCCCGGTGATGTTGGCGCCGTACAACAATACCCCCATCCAGATATAGGCCACGATCACGTCGATGATGACAAAGGTCCCGAACAGGTTGTCGTCCACTTTATAGATCTCCTTCATGGCAGTCTGGTTGGCGCTTCCTCCGATCCAGCTCCCGGCAATGGTAGACAGTCCTTTCCACAAGTCCTCCGGGCTCACCGGGATGAGGCCGGGCATAAAGTTAACGACCACCAACAGGGCTACCGGCCCACCCAGAATGACTCCAAGGGTGCCGGCCAGGAAGACGATCAGCGCCTTGGGGCCGAGATTGAGGATCCCTCTGAAATCGACGCTAAGGCACAGCAGCACCAGGCTGGCGGGCAGGAGATAGCGGGAGGCGATGAAATACAGATTGGACTCACTGCCCGAAATCAGTCCCAAAGGCCAGTTGAGCAGCGCGGGAATGAGGTAGCACAACAACAGCGCGGGTACGACCTTGTAAAACCCTTTCCAGAACGGATGCCCGGAATGGGAGGAGGCAAACACGCCCGCCAGCACCAACAGGAGGATGCCCAGCACGACGGCGTCATTGGTAAAGATGGGTTCCATGGATATTTTTAAATACTTTTGTCAAAGGAAACGAAAACCCGCCACTTTACCATGACCCCTCCGGGAGATGACCGCCTGTTTATCGAAAAAGCCATAGCCCTGGCCTACGAGGGCATGCGCCAGGGCGCGGGAGGACCTTTCGGGGCCCTGGTGGTAAAAGAGGGCAAGATCCTGGGGGAAGGATTTAACCGGGTAATCGGGGACAAAGACCCTACCGCCCACGCCGAGGTGGTAGCCATTCGAAATGCCTGCCGGCATCTGGGTCATTATCAATTGGATGGTTGTACGATCTATTGCTCCAGCGAGCCCTGCCCGATGTGCATGGGCGCCATCTACTGGGCCCGGCCCGAGCGGATCGTCTTCGCCACCTCCCACCAGGACGCCGCTCAACATGCCCGGTTCGACGATCAGTTTATCTACGACGAACTCAAACTGCCGCATTCGCAACGCAGAATACCCGCCATCCAGATGCTCCGCGAAGAAGGCCTCAAGCTCTTTGAGGAATGGATGGGGATGGAAGAAAAAAAGCTTTATTAGTGTTGAATTTTTAGTTCTTAATTTTTAGTTGGGCCAACTAAAAATTAAGAACTAAAAACTAAAAATTACTCCACCACTCCCTTCTTCGAAATCAGCAAAGGTTCGAACTCTTCGATCTGGTCCAGATCTTTGTCGAGGCGGACGGTTACCTGGAGGTCTTTGATCAAACCCGTGGAGAGCTCGTAGACCCATCCGTGAATGTGGGGGGCTTTGCGCTTTTCCCATGAGTTTTGGATAATAGAGGTTTTGCTCAGGTCGAATACCTGTTCGATGACGTTGACCTCTACAAATCGTTGGAGCCTCAGCTCTCTGTCCTCTATGCCATCGAGTTCATCCTGGTAAAGGCGGTACACGTCCTTGATATGGCGCAGCCAATTGTCGATCAAGCCATAATGTTTATTGCCCATGGCAGCCTCCACTCCTCCGCAGCCGTAATGGCCGCAAACGATGACATGGTCCACCTTCAGCACGTTTACGGCGTAGTCTAGCACGCTGAGCATATTCATGTCGCTGTGGACGACCATGTTGGCGATGTTGCGATGCACGAAGATTTCGCCCTGGCGGGTGCCGGTGACCTCGTTTGCCGGAAGCCGGCTGTCGGAGCAGCCGATCCAGAGGACTTTTGGCTGCTGGCCCTTGGCGAGGTTGCGAAAATAGTCGGGGTCATCGGCTACTCGTTTCTGTGCAACTTTCACATTGTTCTCGAGCAATTGATAATAATATCTATCCATCGTTAATTTTTGATTTTTCCGCCCTTTTCGGCAAGGGCATGGTTGTTTTGAAATTGATCTTTCACCCAGGCAAGGCATTCCGGGAAACTAGCAAAAATGTTGGCCTCCGGGATCAGATCGGGAATGACGTTGATGCGTTTGAGCTGCTCCTTGGGCTGATTTTGCAGCCCGGTCAGCAAGACGTGGATATTGCGGCGCTCCATGCCGAGGATGGTTTCCTCGAGCGCATAAAGACCGCTTTGATCTATGTACGGCACTTTTTCCATTCGAATAATGAAAAAAGAGGCATTGGGCATGTTGTTTGCCAGTGCCTGAAAACGGGTGGAGAATCCGAAAAACAGGGGACCGTCCAGGTGCTTGACCAGCACTTTATCCGCCAGGTCGGTAGGGAGGTTCTCATCTGCCCAGGGTGCTTCCCGTTGCAGTTGTTCCACCGACTCTATCCGGGCGCTGGCCTCCGTCAGTTCGCTCATTTTCTTCATAAAAAGGACTACCGCCAGCAGCATGCCGATGCCAACGGCTACGAGCAGGTCCACGAACACGGTAAGACCGAGTACGGCGACCATGATGACGGCGTCGCTGAGGGGCACTTTCCTCAAATGGGAAATTCCTTTGTAATCGAGTATGCCGATCCCAACCGTGATCAGGATACCTGCCAGTACGGCGTTCGGGATTACCGAGGCGTAGCGACCCGCCCCGAGGAGCACGACCAGCAAAACCAGGGAATGGATTATCCCCGACAAGCGCCCGGAGCCGCCCGCCCGGATGTTGACCAGCGTGCGCATAGTGGCGCCGGCGCCCGGCAAGCCCGCGAAAAGCCCTCCGATCGCGTTTCCGATGCCCTGGCCGATGAGTTCCTTGTTGCTGTTGTGCTGGGTTTTGGTCACGTTATCCGCCACCACAGAGGTGAGCAGGGAGTCGATCGAGCCCAAGGCAGCGAGGGTGACCGCCATTTCCAGGACGAAGATGATATCTTTTGCATCAATAGCTAAAAGGCTTGCTCCAAAAAACGTGGGGAAGCCGGTTGGAATATCCCCAATGCGCGGTATCTCCCCGAATGCAAGGGAAAGCAGCGTACCGGCAAGCAAAGCCACCAAAGTGGCCGGTACCTTTTTCGTTATTTTTGGAAAGAGGTAAATGACGGCAATGGTAAATGCAGTCAAGCCCAGGGCGGCCAGATTGGCAGAAGTGAACAGGTTCCCAAATTCCTTGATCACATTTACGGTGGAAGACGGGGAGGGAAGCCCAACCGCAGGAAAGAGCTGCAACAGGATGATGATGACCCCGATACCCGACATGAAGCCCGATACCACGGGGTAAGGAATGAAGCGGATCAGGCTGCCCAGCTTCATCAAGCCCATGGCAACCTGAATTACCCCTGCGAGCACGAAGGTGAGCACGATCACGCCTGCCTTCTCCTCGAAGGTGGCGCCACCTGCCAATAGCTGAGCGATCAGCGCCGCCGTTACCACGGTCATGGGTCCGGTGGGACCGCTGATCTGCGAAGGAGTTCCCCCCAACAGGGCGGCGAAGAAGCCCAGAAAAATGGCCCCGTAAAGGCCGTATGCAGCCCCAAGGCCGGATTGTACTCCAAATGCAAGCGCCAGCGGCAGGGCGACGATACCCGCCGTCAGGCCTCCGAAGAGATCTCCTGTTTTTATCTTAAACATGGTTGGGTTTTCTTATGGCCTATACCCGTCCTTCACTAAAAAGGATAGCTATAGGTGGGGTTGTGAAAATGGGATGCCGGAGGGAGATCAGGCGAAAGCCTTGGGCGGGGGCGTGATGACGGGAAGGAAACATTGAGAGGCCGCAGTGGCGGGACTGCTGAAATTGCGGCCGGAAGCAAGTGCAGAATCCAAAAAACGGAATTCCTGTTTTTGGGAAAAGATCTTTTCGGAATCGGTCTTTCCCTCTTTTTTACCCGAAGTATCCTCCTCCTTTTGCGTTTCGGTCGCAAAAGGTTCCCGCGCAAACTTGTCGGGCAAAATCAAGGGGCCCGCACAATCTGCCAGGATGCATGCAACCAGAAGCCAGGATTTGATATGAATCAGGATTGGGTGCATAGGGATTTAACCAAGTATGCAACAAGATAGTACTTAGTTTTTAGTTTTTAATTCTTAGTTTTTAGTTGACTATAACTAAAAACTAAGAACTAAAAACTCAACACTACTACCCCACCAGCTCCATTTCGATCTGCCTCCTCGAAATATCCGCACCGGTGATGAGCACCTTCACCAAATCTCCCATCTTAATGACTTTTTTGCTGCGAAGGCCTTTGGCCCGGAGGCGGCTGTCGTCGATGTCGAAGGGTTCGTCCATGGTGTCGAAGCCGACCATGCCCTCGCATTTGGTTTCGACGAGCTCGATGAAGAGCCCCCGGTCGATGATACCCGACACGCGGCCCTCGAAGATCTCTCCGATGCGTTTCTCCATGTATTCGACCTGCTTGTACTTGATCGACTCGCGCTCGGCGACCATGGCTTTGCGCTCCTGCATGGAGATGTGTTTGCACTGTTCCTCCAAAAAGGGTTTATTGACCCGGTTGACCCGCTCGCCGAGGTTTTCGAACAGGATGCGGTGCACCAGCACGTCGGAATAGCGGCGAATGGGGGAGGTAAAGTGGGTATAGTACAGAAAGCCCAGCCCATAGTGGCCGATATTTTCCGAAGAATAGGCGGCTTTGGCCATGGTGCGGATCGCGAGGGGTTCGAGCAGGCGCAGGCCCGGATCGAGTTTGGATTGCTCGGCCAGTCGGTTGAAAGCGTTAGCGATATCTTTGGGGGAATTGACCTTCATATCAAAGCCCATTTCCTTGGCGAAAGCTGCCAGTTCGGCGACCTTGGCCGGATCGGGCTCGTCGTGGATGCGATACACAAAGGGGATTTCCTGCTCCTTGCCCTTTTCAAACATATAGGTAGCCGTCTCGCGGTTGGCCAGCAGCATGAAGTCCTCGATCAGCATGTGGGCGTCCTTGCGCTCCTTGATAAACACCTCGATGGGCACGCCGTGCTCGTCCAGTCTAAAGCGCACCTCGTCGGCGTCGAAGTCGATCGAACCGGCTTCGAAGCGCTGGCCGCGCAGTTTTTTGGCAATGCGGTTGAGGATCGTTAGCTCAGAGGCGAAATCGCCCTCTCCATTTTCCAGCACCTCCTGCGCTTCTTCGTAGGAAAAGCGGCGGTCGCTGTGAATGAGTGTTTTTCCAAACCATCGGCCCACGACCCGGTCGTTTTGGTCGAATTCGAACACAGCGGAGAAGGTGTATTTGTCCTCGTTGGGCCGGAGGGAGCAGAGCTCGTTCGACAGCTTTTCGGGCAGCATGGGCAACACGCGGTCGACCAGATAGACCGAGGTGGAGCGCTTGAAGCCCTCCTGATCGAGGGCGCTGCCGGGTTTGAGAAAATGGGTCACATCGGCGATATGGACGCCTATTTCCAGGTTCCCGTTATCCATTTTCCGGAACGAAAGCGCATCGTCGAAGTCCTTGGCATCGACCGGGTCGATCGTGAAGGTGGTCACCTTCCGGAAATCCCTTCTCTTTGCCGCTTCTTCCGCCGTGATGGCGCCGTCGAGCGTTTCGGATTCCTTCAGCACCTTTTCGGGAAAACTGAGTTGAAACCCGTTGTTGATCAGGATGGCCTTCATCTCGATATCGCTGGAACCGGAGGCGCCCAGTACATCCGTTACGATCCCGATGGGGCTGCGCTGTTTCTCATTATGCCATTCGAGGATTTTCACCACTACCTTTTCGCCGTCGCGGGCGTCGAGGGTGTTTTCGAGGGCTACGAAGATATCAACCGGCATATTGAAGCGGTCGGGCAGTACAAAGGCAAACTTCGGCGAGATGCGAATGATACCCACGAAGTGTTCGGTTGCCCGTTCGATGATCTCGATGACTTCTCCCTCGAATTTCCTCCGTCCGCGGGCGCGCCAGAGGGCGATCTTCACCCGGTCGCCGTCGAGGGCCGATTGCATGGCCTTGGCGGGAACAAAGATGTCCTCCTCGATCCCTTCGCAGACGATAAAGCCGGAGCCGGTGCGGGTGATATCCACCACACCTTCTGCGGTTCTTTTTTCAGGCGCGGGAAGGGCGGAGGGGCTAATCTTGTACTTAAAATCTTCCAATCCGATCAGGTGTCTGGAGGCGACCAACTGGTCGATGGCGTGTTGAACGCTTTCTCTGTTATTGTCTACCTTGAGATGTTTGGCGACCTGCTTGGGGTTGAGCCGCTTCTTCGGATCGAGTTTGAACAGTCTGAGGATTTCTCTTTGGAGGTCTTTGGCGCTTAGCTTGTTGTCTTTTCGTTTAAATTTCTTTTTTGTCATATTGTTAACTTATTCTTCTTCATCAATGATCGTGCCGTCGGCCATCACTTCCAGGTTGGTAAATTTGCTGGAGGCGGCATCGTATAAAACGTCTTTTCCGGCACGGGTCTGGCCGCTCACCACCGAAACGATCCAATCCTGGTCGATGGTAGCCACAGATTGCGTAACAGTGTCGCCCTGCACAAAAGTTCCGGCGAGCACCCGGCGGTCGATCAGGCGTCCGGTGGACGTGTAAGTGACGAGCACAAAATTGTATTGCAACAATCCGGCTTTCCAGTACACGATGGCATGAAAACTATCGGTGCCGGGAAAGCGGAAGCAGGGCACAAACTCCGTCAACTCGTCGATCTCCCCTTCCAGCGGGAGTATATACTGCTCGATCATGAGAGCGTGCAGTACGTCGTTTTCGAGACTGAAATTATGGGCCGCCTCTTCGCTGAGCGTGACCGGCAGCGGGAGGATGGGAAACAGTTCCAGGAATTGCTCGAAGGGGATGCGTATGCCCCTGTTGGGGAGGGGGGAATCGGAATGGTGGTGTTCTTCCATTGGGGTGTTTTGAATGAGTGACGGGGTGACTTAGTCACCCCGTCACTACAATAATAAGGTGCAAGCCTCCACATTGTTGCCTAAGGCCCTCGGAATTTCATCCCTTAGATTAATTCTAAATAATTGCATACCCTTCCCTAAGCCCAAACCCTTATTGGGCAAATGCCTTTTATTCGATACTTTTGCTGCGCTCGCAAGCATTCATAGACGAAAAACAAATCCGAACACATGAGTTGGTTTATCAAGTTCATAACCTCTTCGCTGGGCCAGAAGCTCGTGATGAGCCTGACCGGTCTGTTCCTGATCCTGTTCCTGCTCGTACACCTGCTCGGGAATATGCAGCTTTTCAGAGATGACGATGGATATGCGTTCAATGCCTACACGAAATTCATGACGCACAATCCCCTTATCGAGGCCGTCGCCATTCTCCTCTATATCTTCATCCTCCTTCATTCCATACAAGGCGTCGCCCTCTGGCTTCAGAACCGCCGCTCGCGCGGCCCGCAAGCTTATGCGGTGAAAGTGACGAAAACCACGGGCACCAATTCTTTTGCCTCCAAAAACATGGCCAGCCTGGGTATTTTGATCTTTGTTTTCCTCGCTATCCACATGGGAGATTTTTGGTGGAAAATGAAAAACGGCACCGCGCCGGTTGTCCAGTACGAGGGCGAAGAGTACCAGGATCTGTACACCATCGTAGTCGCTTCCTTTCAGGTGGACTGGATCGTGATCCTCTACCTGGTGGCCATGGTGGGCCTCTTTTTTCACTTGCTTCACGGCTTTCAGAGCGCATTTCAGACCCTGGGCATCAACCACAAAAAGTATACGCCGGCCATAAAATTCCTGGGCTGGGTATACGCCATCCTGGTGCCGCTTTTGTTCGCCGCTATGCCTATCTATGTTTATTTCTTTAAATAACTCTATAATATGAAACTCGACGGAAAAGTACCTCCCGGCCCCCTTCCCGAAAAGTGGACAAAATACCGCAGCAGCATGCCGCTGGTATCGCCAAGCAATAAAATGCGCCTGGAGATCATCGTGGTCGGTTCGGGCCTGGCAGGGGCTGCCGCTGCAGCCAGCCTGGGCGAACTGGGGTACAGTGTCAAATGCTTCACCTTCCACGACAGTCCGCGCAGGGCGCACTCCATTGCTGCGCAGGGCGGGATCAACGCCGCCAAAAACTACTTCAACGACGGCGATAGCGTGGGCCGCCTTTTCTACGACACCATCAAAGGAGGCGACTACCGCTCCCGGGAGGCCAACGTGTACCGCCTGGCGGAAGTGAGCAACAATATCATCGACCAGGCCGTGGCGCAGGGCGTTCCCTTTGCCCGCGAGTACGGCGGGATGCTCGAAAACCGCTCCTTCGGTGGGGTGCAGGTGAGCCGTACTTTTTACGCCAAGGGCCAGACGGGCCAGCAGTTGCTCCTGGGCGCGTACCAGGCACTTTCCCGCCAGATCGCCAAAGGCACGGTGAAGATGTACAACCGGCACGAGATGCTCGACATCGTGACCATAGAGGGCAAGACCCGGGGCATCATCACCCGCAATCTGGTGACCGGAGAAATCGAACGCCACGCCGCTCACGCCGTGCTCCTCTGCACGGGCGGATACGGCAACGTGTTCTACCTCTCCACCAACGCCATGAACTGCAACGTCAGCGCCGCCTGGAGGGCCGTGCGCAGAGGAGCTTTGATGGCCAATCCCTGTTTCACGCAGATACACCCCACTTGCATCCCGCAGTCGGGCGATTACCAGTCGAAACTGACCCTCATGTCCGAGAGCTTGCGCAACGACGGCAGGGTCTGGGTTCCTGGGAAAAAAGAAGACGCCAAAGCCATTCAGGAAGGCCGCAAAACCGCGCTGGATATCCCGGAGGGCGACCGCGATTATTTCCTCGAACGCCGCTACCCCGCCTTCGGCAACCTCGTGCCGCGCGACGTGGCATCCCGCGCAGCTAAAGTAGCCTGCGACGAAGGCCTGGGCGTAAGCCCCACCGGCCTGGCGGTATTCCTCGACTTTTCGGACGCCTTCGAACGATACGGGCGCTCCACAGCCAATATCAAGGGCATCCATAACCCCGACGCGGCTACGATCCTCCAGTTGGGCCAGAAAGTAATCGAGGACAAATACGGCAACCTCTTCGAAATGTATGAAAAGATCACCGGCGAAAATCCGTACAAATTGCCGATGAAGATCTACCCGGCGGTGCACTACACCATGGGCGGCGTCTGGGTCGATTACAACCTGGAGACCAATATCCCCGGCCTGTTCGTGCTCGGCGAGGCCAACTTCTCCGACCACGGCGCTAACCGCCTGGGCGCTTCCGCCCTCATGCAAGGCCTGGCCGACGGCTATTTCGTCATCCCCTATACGATTGGCAACTTTCTCAGCAAGGATATCAAAACCCCCAAGATCAGCACCGATGCGCCCGAGTTCGTAAAAACGGCGGAAGAAGTGCAGGCTCGCCTGAACATGCTCATGAATATCAAGGGCAACCAATCGGCAGAGAGCTTTCACCGCCGCCTGGGCAAGCTGATGTGGGAATATTGCGGCATGGGCCGCACGGCCGAAGGCCTGGCAAAAGGCCGTCCGCTGGTGCGCGCCCTGCGCGAAGAATTTTACCGCGACCTCTACGTGCCGGGCACGATGAACGAATTCAACCCCGAGCTCGAAAAAGCCTATCGCGTGGCCGACTTCCTCGAACTGGGCGAACTCCTGATGATCGACGCTCAGAACCGCAACGAAAGCTGCGGCGGGCATTTCCGCGAAGAGTTTCAAAACGACAAGGGTGACGCCGTGCGCAACGACGAAGAATACGCCTACGTGGCAGCCTGGGAATGGATGGATACGAGCAAAGACCCCATTCTCCACAAGGAGGAATTGACGTTCGAATACGCCGAACTCAAAACCCGCAGCTACGAGTAATCCATCCCTAAATCAAAAATCAAGAGGAAATGAAACTTACCTTGAAAATATGGCGGCAGAAGGATGCAAAGTCGAAAGGCGGCTTTGAAACCTATACGGTGGAGGCCAGCACGCACATGTCCTTCCTGGAAATGCTCGACGTGCTGAACGAAAGCCTGATCCGCGAAAAGAAGGAGCCGGTGGCTTTCGAGCACGATTGCCGCGAGGGCATCTGCGGCGCCTGCAGCCTGGTCATCAACGGCCAACCGCACGGGCCCTGGGCCAAAACCACGACCTGCCAACTGCACATGCGCCAATACAAGGACGGCGACACCATCGTCGTCGAGCCATACCGCGCGGTCGCCTTCCCCGTCCTCAAGGATCTGGTGGTAGACCGTTCCTCTTTCGAGCGCATTATCCAGGCCGGCGGCTTTATCTCCGTCAACACCGGTCAGCCGCAGGACGCCAACTCCATTCCCATCGATCTGGATACGGCCTCCAAGGCTTTCGATGCGGCCTCCTGTATCGGTTGCGGCGCCTGCGTAGCAGCCTGTCCGAACTCCTCGGCCATGCTCTTCACCTCCGCCAAAGTGGCGCACTTGAACATGTTGCCCCAGGGTAAGGTAGAAGCCCAGCAACGGGTGCTCAACATGGTCAAACAGATGGATCTCGAAGGCTTCGGCCGCTGCTCCAACATCACCGCCTGCGAAGCGGAATGCCCGAAAGGCATCTCGATTGAAAATATTGCGAGGATGAACCGGGAGTATTGGGCCGCGTCGTTGGGGTCGGAGAAGATAGCTTAATGAGAGGTTTTAAGTTTTTAAGGGTATAAGTTTTTGGTGGACATCAAAAACTTATACCCTTAAAAACTCATAAACTTGCAAATCCCACACTCCCCCCTACCCAATCCTTATTTACATTATACCGCACGCCGACCATATCGGCCTTGCTCAGGCGGATGAGGTTATTGACCAGCGTGGGGCGGGGCTCGTTATCCTTCCAGAGGAACATCATGCGGAACTCGAATTTGGCGGGCTCATTGGGGGTCTCGATGACGGGCGCGTAGCGGACCTTTTTCTGCAAAATAAATTGCTCGGGACTGGCCACGGACTCTACGTCCCGCCGCGTCGGGTTGATGATCACGCCCTGGCCGGCAAAGGAAAACAGCGGCTTGAGCACGTAGTCGGACAGGTTGTCCGGAATGGAGGGCAGCTCGTCCAGAAACCAGGTCTTGGGCACATAAGGGCTATTGAGGAAAGGCAGGGTGTATTTGCTGATGCGGAAAAACCAGTTTGGGTGCCCCACGAATTCGACGTCGAGATCGTCGGGGAAGAAAAATTCGCGCGTGAGGTCGGTGCGCTGCCAGAGCTCGTCGAAGATCACGCGATTGTATATGCGGCGCACGGGAATCTTCCGGCCCTTTTTCTCGTAATAGACGCTGCGACCCGACACCTTCAGATCCGTGATGCAGACCACGGGAATGCCCAGCAGGTCGCGCGTGGCCCAAAAGTCGATCTGGGTAACCTGCTTCAGGGGTTCCACCTCCAATAAAATAACCTGCTCCACAGGGCAGTCGCCGACGATGATCTCGCGAAGGAGCTCGATGTAGCTCTCGGTCGTCAGGCCGTTGAACAAGTGGGTAAAATCCTCGGGGATGGGAAAAAACTTCCGGTAGGCGCGCGCTGCGAGGTCCTGGTAGCAATACAGCGACGGAAACCCTTGCAGCTCGATCATCTGGGGCTCGTAGCCCCCGCGGCCGTCTTCGCAGATGCCGAAATCCATTTGCAGAAAAGTCGTATGCGCCGACTCGTTGGGCACGAATTTATCGGCCACCAGGGCGCCCTCCGTTCGATTCTTGAACCCGGGGTCCAGGATCACGTCGATGACGTGGTCGCAGGCCTCTTTGGCCTTTTCGATGATGTCGTTGGGAATAAAAACAGGGGTCTCCGCGATCCGAAATACCGCACGGTGGTTGTGTTGACGGCCGATCCAGTCGAGCATCGCCTCGTATTTTTTCAGGGAGAACTGGTCGTTGTAGCTCCGTCGCAGGGCGGGTATCATAGTCGAAAATTGTAGGTCAGGCAGGCGCCATGCTTTCCTTGAGCACTTCCAGGGCATTTTCCAGGAAAGTGGGCAGGATCACATCGTGCGTGAGCTGGATCTTGTCCGGATCGCTCAGGTCCTTGATCATCTGCTCGTATTTTTTCTTGCCGTAATTGTTGATGACGTGCACCATGCGGGTTTCGTGCTGGAAATGGGAGAGCATGCCCCGTACGTATGCCTCCGGGTGGAACTGTACGCCCAGAATCTCTTCCGAAAAACGGACGGCCATAATGGCGCGGTCGTTCGGCAAATGGGGGCGCACTTTTTCGAGGGCGAGGATTTCGGCGCCCATGGCCTGCAACTGGATCACGTCTGGCTGCACCACCTGGTAATCGCGGAAATCGGCTGCGTAAAACGGATTGGGCAATTTGGCGAAAATGGGGTCGGTGAGCGCCGCATCGGTCAGATGCACCGGAAATGTGCCGAAGCTCTTCATATCGCGCAACGAAACCACGCCTACTCCTAAATGGTGGCAAAGCATCTGAAACGAATGGCAAATGAAAAAAGCGTGCTTCCGGGATTCGGGGTGCTCCTGGTTGTAATCCCACAGGTCGTCGACCCACTTTTCCCAGCGCCGGTCCCAAACCCCATCGCCCTCCAAAGGGTTGCCGGGGCCGCCGGAGGAGATGAAAATATCAAAATCTTCTACATCGGGCATTTCGGCGCGCTGTCGCACGTCAAAGCGCTCCCAGGCGATCTCCTCCCCAAAACGGGCGAGGATCTTTTCAATAGCGGCGATGCCCAGGTTGGGTTCGCCGTTGTATAGATCCAGCAAGGCTAGTTTTGTCATTCTCACAGTATAAAAGGTAGTATGTTAATGCCTGCGGGCTGTGCCCGCAGGCATTAACATGAAAGTTATTTTTTTTTCGCGGCAGCTGTTGCCTGCTTATCCGCCGTATCGGCTACCGCCTGACGGATAAACGTGCCCCAACTCAAATTGTTTTTGCCCGGCTGCTGTGCTTTTGCTTGCTCAATAGCGTAGTTGGCGGCGTTTTCCACCACCCATTCGAAGTTTTCGTCCCCTACGGAATGCCGGTCGGCATCCGGGGCGGGGTTGCAAAAATCGATCGCGTAGGGGATGCCGTCGCGAATGGCAAATTCCACCGTATTAAAGTCGTAGCCCAGCGCCTGGTTGAGCAAGATCACGTAATCCTCGATCTTTTTGAGCAGGGCGGCAGACACTTTGTGCTCGGCCGCATAGCGCAGGTGGTGCGGGTTGCGGGGCTCGTAGTGCATGATCCGCACGTTTTTCCGCCCGATGCAGTAGCAGCGGAAATAGGCCGTGAAGTCGATCGCCTCCTGGAGCATCATGACCAGTTGGCCCGTTTCGCCGTAGGCGCGGAAAAATTCATCCGCGTCGTGCACCTTGTACACGTTTTTCCAGCCCCCGCCGGAGTGGGGTTTGAAAAACAGCGGGAAGCCTCCGAGATATTCGAAGATCGCATCCCAATCCATAGGGTATTTGAGGTTGGAAAACGAATCCCCGTTGGTATCCGTGGGGTGGTCTTTCGAGGGGAGCAGCACCGTTTTCGGCACCGGCACGCCGACCTGTTCGGCCAGCACGTTGTTGAAAAATTTATCGTCGGCGCTCCACCAGAAGGGGTTGTTGATGACGGCTGTGCCTGTGGCGGCGGCATTTTTCAGGTAAGCCCGGTAATAGGGCACGTCCTGCGAAATGCGGTCGAAAATGACGGCGTAGCCCGTTCCCTTGTTCTGCATCAGTTCTTCCGCTTTCAGAAGCTCTGCCTGCACACCGGCCACTTTTTTGGCGTTGATCCGGTCTACAAATGCCTGGGGAAAAGAGCGCTCCTGACCGAAGAGGATACCTATTTTTTTCATATTCTGGTGTTTTAACCTTTTTGTCTTAAAGGGTTTAGAAGGTTTAGGGAGTTTAGGAGGTTTAGTTTGTAAGGTTAATCCGTAAAACTAAACCTCCTAAACTCCCTAAACCCTCTAAACGTTAAGTTCTACCTTGCTATCAAACTCTGCTATAAAGCTTTCCCCTACAAATGCTTAAATCAAGGAGAGGTAATGCGGAAACATCTCCTTCCACAGCGGCCAGTCGTGCTCCTTCCAGCCGCGCAGGTCGAACCAGTGGTGGATCCCTTTATTGTTTAGAATTTGCGACAGGGTGCGATTGCCTTCCAGGCATATATCCCATTCGGAGGTGCCCAGGATGATCTTCATCTTCCAGATATCGGGGTGGTTGAGGCCTGGGAGAAAATCGACGGGGTTGTTGAAATAGACATTATCGTCGTAGTAGCCGTCGAGGAAGGAGCGGATATCGAAAGAGCCGCTCATGGAGAAGAAGTGGCTCACCAACTCCGGATGCCGGAACGCGAAATTGGCGGCGTGGTACCCTCCGAAGCTGGCGCCCGATACGCAGACCCGCCCGGAGCCCGTGTTCCAACGGATTTTCTCGACGATCTCCTCGGTCACCATCTTGTCGTACCAGTTGTGGTTGCGAACGCGTTGAGCGGGATGGATCTTTTTGTTGTACCAGCTATGCTTGTCGATGCTGTCGGGGCAGAAAATCTGCACCAGGCCCTGGTCTACGAACCAACTCACGGCTTCGATCAGGCCGAAATCCTTGCTCTCGAAATACCGCCCCATGGTAGAGGGGAAGATGATCACCGGGTAGCCCCGGTCTCCGTAGACGAGCATCTCGAAATCGGTGCTCAGATTGGGCGAATACCACCTTAAATATTGCTCTTTCAAGGTATTAACTGTTTTCGGGCCGTTTTTCCCCGGTCCAAGTTGGTTCTAAAAATCGGTCAAAGATACATTTAAGGCCAGCACATGACAAAGAGATTTTTTTTATTGCCCTATCTTGGGCCTCGATAAAAATCCGGTGCGAAGCATGGCCTTATTGCGGCATTTCCTGAATCAAACCCTTCAAAAAACGGGCATCCGGCCAGATCCCCTGGCCCCCTCGTCGGTCTGGACCATCCGCTCCGCCGCCCTGAAGCGTAAGGTCCGCGTGGATCTGTACCTGCCGCCTTCGCACAAGTTGTTCCTCCAGGAGGGGCGTAAATTCCCGGTCGTGTTTTTCAACGACGGACAAGACCTGCACGCCATGCGCTTCAAGGCTATTTTGTCCCATCTGGTCCTCCGGCGGCAGATCGGTCCCGTGCTGGCCGTAGGGTTTCACGCCGGCAACCGCATGCAGGAATACGGCGTCATGCACCACCCCGATTACAAAAACCGCGGCAACCGGGCCGAGGACTATGCCCGCTTCATCGTCGAAGAATTTCTTCCCCGCCTTAAAAAAGACTTCCCTATCGAAACCTCGCCCGAACACCACGCCTTTGCCGGCTTCTCCCTCGGCGGGCTTTCGGCCTTCGATTTAGTGTGGAACCACCCGCACCTGTTCGGCAAAGTGGGCGTGTTTTCCGGCGCCTTGTGGTGGCGCTCCAAACCCTTCACCCAGGAAGAGCCCGACGCCAACCGAATCCTGCACCACCTGGTCAGGACCGGCGAAAAACGCCCGGGCTTGAAATTCTGGTTCCAAACCGGTAGCGAAGACGAAACCATGGACCGCAACAAAAACGGCGTCATCGACGCCATCGACGATACTCAGGACCTGATCAGCGAGTTGAAGGAAATTGGCTACGCCGAAGAGGATATTGCCTATGTGGAAGTAGAAGGAGGCCGGCACGAGCCGGAAACCTGGGGGCGGGTTATGCCTGAATTTTTGAAATGGGCGTTTAGTGACGGGGTGACTTAGTGACGGGGTGACGAAAACGAAAAACCCATGCCGCCAGCAAAAGCCCCGCCAGCAAAGCAATACCCCGCAGCAGCCACCAGGACGTTTTTTCCTGAAAAGGCACCCGGCTGCATATCGCCCAGCGGAATAAATGCCGCCCAAAACAGCGGATGCGCCCTCAAGGCGCTGTTTTCCTCCAGATAATCCAGTTTGGCCATCCGGAGCGCTTCGTCCTTCGGGAGGCCTTCCTTCAGGTGGGCGTAAAATCCATCCATGATCAACGAGGAAGGCTCGTCGTCGATGCTCCAAAGCGTGGTGACGATGCTTTTGGCGCCGGCATACAAAAATCCGCGCCCCAGGCTGACGATCCCCTCGCCGCGCTGCCATTCCCCCATGCCCGTTTCGCAGGCGCTCAACACCACGAGGTCGGCGTTCAAGCGCATATTGTAGAGGTCGCGGAGGAACAGGAATTCGTTTTCCAGGGTATCCTGCAAGTGACTGAAAGCCAGGTATGATTGGGCGCCGATCGTATCGTTTGCCTGGGCATGGGTAGCCAGGTGGATGACCCGGTATTGCCCGGCCAGCTTCCTGAACTGGTCCTCCGTAGCCTCTGCCCCCAGCAGGAATTTGCCGGCCACCCTTTTCCGAAGGGTTTTCACCTCTTCCCGGTTGAAGCGCAGGGGCTGGAGCTTTCCTCCCGGCAGGAATTCGGGCGCCAGGGCCAGCATCCTCGCCTTGGGGGGCAGGTCGGAATCGGGCCGCTCGCTCACCAGCAGCCCCGCGGCATATTGATAACTCACCTGGTAGTCGCGGATCAGATAGGGCAAGCTCTTCCAGGAGCCGTTGGTCTCCGCGCCGGTAAGCAGGCACTCGAAGGGGAGATAGCCGAGCAGGCCGTCGGGAACGATCGTCAGCAAACTGGATTGAAAAAACGGGACGGCAGGAGCCAGCAGCCACTCGAACAGGCCTCGGGCCGTTTGGATGTAAGCGCTCCTCGCGGAGGCAGGGTTGGAGGCAAGGGGATCGAATTCGTCGATTTGCCGGCGAAGCTCGCGCACCATATTGCCAAGCGATTCGCCCGCCGGAAGGGACAGCAGCGCAATGGTATCGGGGTTTACCACGAAGAGGAAGAGCTTTTCGTCGCCCAGGAAATATTCGATCAGGGTTTCGCGCTTGGGGGAGAGCTTTGCCTGCAATTGGGCCAGGGAGAAATCCGGCTTCCCATACCGCAATTCGTAGTACTCCGGGTATTCCAACGCGATGGTATCCAGGAGGTTGTAATATTCGTTTTTCCGATCGAACACCTTGTCGCGGAAAAGATCCAGGAGGCGGCGATCGGCCTCTTTTCCCCTTTGTTCTTCTGCGAAAAGCTGGTTTTCGTAAAAGCCGATATCGCGTTGCAGGTCGGACTCGCGTTGCACCAATGCCGGCGGAATGCCCGCGAATTGATCGGCGTGGGCTTTTTGCACGGCTTCGTTCAGCAGCACGTTTTTGCTGTTTTCGGAAATATCGAGGGCCTCAGCCAGGTATTGCGGATCTTTCCCCAGCGCGTAGAGTGCCGCGTCGACCTCGATGCTGTGCTCGAAGATTTCGAAAAACTGGTCCAGCAGGAGTTGCTTGGATCCCGGCTCCTGGTAGCTCCTCCGCGTGCGTTCCACCACCCGCCGCGCCATTTGAAAAGTGGAATGGGCCTGTTCCAGCCAATTGGATTCTCCAGTCCTTTTATATTGCCCGATCTGGAGCTCCCCTTCCGCGGTGAGGGTGCGCAGCACCTGCAGGGAGGCGGTCACCTGTATCTGGTTGGCCTTTCCCGCCTGGTCCATCCGGAGGGCTTTCAGGGCCCGGTCGATATAAGCCAGGCCCTTTTCGGGCTCGTTGGAGTAGCAGCGGGCCAGTTCGGTGCATATTTCCGCCACTTCCGGGTGCTCGCCCAGGATGGCTTCCTTGATTTTCAGCGCTTTTCCGAAATAGGATCGGGCCTGAAGGGTATCGGCCTGGAGGAAGTAGCAACGCCCCATGCGCAGGTAGCTGTCGGCCAGCAAGCCGGGGGCCGCTTTGCCCATTTTCCGGTCGATTTCGAGGGAAAGGCCGTAGTGGACCAGGGCCTGCGCATAATCGCCCACCGCCTCGTAATACAGGCCGAGGTCTTTGTAGGAATCGGCCACTTCGCGGTGGTTGGGGCCGAAGGTACCGAGGCGGATCTCGAGTCCTCGCTGGCAATAGTAAATCGCTTTTGAGAAATCCTTCCGCTTGCGGTAGCAATTGCCGATGTTGTTGTAGAGGCTGGCGACGAGGGGATGCGTTTCTTCGAAATTTCTTTGGCGGATGGCCAGCGCCTTTTCAAAGTATACCAGCGCCTTTCCGAAATCGCCCTGGTCGTAGAAATTCAGGCCCAGGTTGTTGTAGGCGTTGGCCACTTCGAAATGGTCGGGGCCGTTTGCTTTCAGACTATGTCGCAGGTTTTTGGCCAGGATCTCCTGCGCCCGGCGGTAGTCGCCCTTGTTCTGGTAGCAAACCCCCATATTGTTGAAAATGAGGGCGAAATCCGGATGATCGGGGGGCAGGGTTTCCTCCCAGATAGCCAGGGCTTTTTCGTAGTATTCCAGGGCCTTGTCGTAGTCGGACAGATAATGGTAGCCCACCCCGATGTTCAGGTAACTCTCCGCAATGGGGGGAGAACATTCGTCGAAAAGCAGGAGCCGGATGCCCAGCGCCTTTTGGTAGTTTTCGATGGCTTCCTCGTGCTGGCCCAGCACGTCGTGGCAGATGGCGAGGTTGTTGTAAGAGTCGGCGATCCGGGGGTTGAGAATTCCGAAGCACATGATCCTGCGTTCGAGGGCCAGTTGATAGTATTTCAGGGCTTCCTGGCAATTTCCGAGGTAGTAAAAGTGGATCCCGATGGTGTTGTACACATCCGAAAGCATGGGGTTGTCGGGTTCCAAATACTCCTCCCCCCGTTGCCGGGCTACCCTCAGGTAGTGGTAGGAAGAATCCAGTAGCCCCTCGCGGCGGAAATACCGGGAAATAGCCAGGAAAGAGCCAACGATCTCCTCCTGATCGGGCGGCGTTTCCTTTTCCAGCATACTGACGGCCAATTGCTCCAACTGGACGGCTTCGGAAAATTGCTTAGATTCGGCCAGCTTTTCCGCCCTTTCCTTGAACAGGCGGACCGTGGCTTCCTGGGCGGATATCCGGTGGGAAAGCAGGGCCAGCAGCAAACAAATAAAAATACTCAGACGGAGGGATGGGTACATGCCCTGTGCTTCAACAATATGGGGAAAAGTTATAAATTACGCGCTCTCTGTGGCTAAAATTAAGTAAATTTCACTTTAAACACTATCAAACCATTTTTGAACGAAATTCAAACGATTTATTATGAAAGACAATTGGGTTAAAATTTATACCTCGCGGGAATTGCTCCAGGTCAAACTGGCCGAAGACGTCCTCAAACAACACAGCATCGAAAGCCATATCCTCACCCCGCCGGACTCCGCCTTCCCCGGTATGAACGAAGTGGAATTGTACGCCCCGGAAGAAAAAGCGGACGAAGCCGTGAAGGTCCTCAAAGAAGCCGAGTTTCTAAGTGACGTAGAGTAACAGAGTTGAAAAGTTGAAAAGTTGAAAAGTTGAATAATACTTTTTGGCGAAGCCAAAAAGGCTTCATTTAAACTTTTCAACTATAAACTTTTCAACTCCTTAAGCATAACCATTGTATGGCAAATAACCCACTCTCTCCGGAAGAGCAATATGTGATCTTGCAAAAGGGCACCGAGCGGCCTTTTACCGGCGAGTATTACATGCACAAAGCGGCGGGCACTTATATTTGCCGCCAATGCGAGGCGCCGCTTTACCGCTCGGAGGACAAATTCGACAGCGGTTGCGGATGGCCCAGCTTTGACGACGAGATCCCCGGCGCCGTGCGCAAGGAGACCGACGCCGACGGGCGCCGCACCGAGATCCTCTGCAGCAACTGCGGCGGCCACCTGGGGCACGTCTTCACAGGCGAGCGCTTTACCGCCAAGAATACGCGGCATTGCGTCAATTCTATCTCCATGAAGTTTATTCCGAATGAAAAACTCTAAAAACAACCCATTCGTATGGATTTCGAACAGCTAAAACACCGCCTCCCCCAGGAGGGCAAACTCGACTGGATCGGCATCCGGCCGGGCCGTCGCGAACCCGTCGTACCGGCTCAGGAAGTGGAAGTCATCGCAGGCACGGGGCTGGCGGGCGACCATTACAGCAACCAGGACGGCAACCGCCAGGTGACTCTCATCCAGGCCGAGCACCTTCAAGGCGTGGCCGGTATGTTGCACCGCGATACGGTCGATCCGGCGCTGATCCGGCGCAATCTCCTCATCTCCGGCCTCAACATCCTGGCTCTCAAAGACGCCCGTTTCCGGATCGGCGACTCGGTCATCCTCGAGACCACCGGCCAATGCCACCCTTGCTCCCGCATGGAGGAAAACCTCGGTCCCGGCGGCTACCAGGCCATGCGCGGCCACGGCGGCCTGACGGCGCGAGTGGTGCAGGGCGGAACCATTAAGCTGGGAGACTCGGTGAGCTTGGTGGAATGGATTAAAGAAAACGAGGAGTAATTGAAATCCCCTACTTATTTAAAGCTCACCGAGTGGGAATACTGGCCCATGTACATCGCCATTATTCCGACCGTGCTGTTCTGGCTCTGGTTTGCGCTTCGGGCGCGACGCCTGTTCTTCTTTTCGGCCGTCAACCCCTCGATCGAATCGGGGGGCATGATGGGGGAAAGCAAGATCGATATCATGCGGAAAATTCCGGAGGAATATTTGCCCGCCACCGTTTTTGTGCCGAAAGGTACGCCCTGGGAAAAAACCCTCGAGGACCTGAAAGCCTGCGGCCTCCGTTACCCCATCATCGGGAAACCCAACGTGGGTGAACGGGGATTCCGGGTGGTAAAAATCGAAAACGAAGAATCGCTGAGGGAGTACCATGCTTCCAGTTCCTGGGATTTCCTTCTCCAGGAGTTCATCGGGTTGCCGATGGAGGTCAGTATTATGTACCACCGTTTTCCGGGAAGCGCCAAAGGCGCCGTCACTTCTATTTGTCTGAAGGAGTATTTGCACGTCACGGGTAATGGACGGGCCACGGTCCGCGATTTGATGGAAAGCGACAAGAGGGCGGGATTGCAAGTGGCTAGATTTGAGGTGGAATTTCCGGAATTGTTGGAAAAAGTCCCTGCCCAAGGGGAGCGCCTCTTGCTGGAGCCTATCGGCAATCACTGCCGAGGCACGAAATTCATGGACGGCAACCACCTGATCGACCCCGGGCTTTCGGCCGTATTCGATCGGCTCGGCGGGAAGATGGAGGGTATTTACTACGGCCGATTCGATATGAAGTGCGAGAGCCTGGAGGACGTGCGCCAGGGGAAAGGGTTTAAGATCCTGGAATTCAACGGGGTTGCCGGAGATCCGGCCCATATTTACGACCCCTCCATCCCCATCTGGAAAAAATACAGAGACATCTACCGGCACTGGAAGATCATGTACCGGATCTATCTGGTGCAGCGCAAAAACGGGGTGGAGCCTATGGATTGGCAGGAGGCCAGGCGCACCTGGCGCAATTATTGGGGGTACCTAAAGGGAGTTGAAGAGTTGAAAAGTTGAAAAGCTCACTTTTTGGCTTTGCCAAAAAGGCCTCACTTAAACTTTAAACTTTTCAACTTTTCAACCATATCCTATGCTCAGCCAATGGCTTCTCCTTTTCTCCTACGGAATCGCCCTGAGCTTCATCGGGTCGCTCCCCTTCGGTATTATCAATATGACGGTAGCGGAAACGACCGTCCGCAAAGGATTTGCGGCGGGGGTCTGGGTAGCGGTCGGAGCTTCTGTGGTGGAGTTTATCCAGGTCCTGGTTTCGCTGAAACTCATCGGCTTGTTCGTGGAAAACTCCCGGCTGGAAAAAATCTTCGACCTCATTGCCCTGCTGGTTTTTCTTGGGCTGGCCATAATCAGCTTCCGAAACGCCCGCAAAGAAGCCAGTCCCCGGGAGGCGCAGGTGAGCAATTTGCCCGCGATACCGGATTTCTTCCGGGGAGCGCTGGTCAGCAGTTTCAATGTGATGGTTTTTCCCTACTGGATCTTTTACGGGGCCTATTTCAGTTCCCATGGTTGGATGAAGTTGCAAAACCTCGACATTTCCATCTTCTCAGCAGGCGCCATGACCGGCACCTTCGTGGTGTTGCTCCTCTATGCCAGACTAGGCCTCCTGCTCATTCGCCGGGCCTCGGCTTTGACCCGCTACGTCAATTGGTTTCTCTTCGCCCTTTTCCTCGGACTGGGGATTTTTCAGGGGTGGAAAATACTTGCAGGCAGTTTTTGAGTTTTTAAGGGTATAAGTTTTTGACTTATACCCTTAAAAACTTAATACCTATTCTCCCAAAACCCCTCCTCCTCAAACCACTGCTTCCTCATTTCCCGCACCTGTGCGTCGATCCACTCCTGCGTGCGCTGCAACAGGCGCTCGGGGTCGGTATCCGTAAGGGGGGCGCCGTAACGCATCTTGATGTAGATGCGGCGCCGGCCAAACACTGTCAAAAAGTGAGGGATAAAAGTACTCGAACCGATCCAGGCGTCTTCCGGGCGGCTGTACTCTATGGCTATGGGGATGACCGGTGTGCCCAGCGCAGCGGCTACCCGAAAGGCGCCCTGCCGGAAAGGCATCGACTTTAGTTCGGTATGGGTCGTGCCCTCGGGATAGATCAATACGGAATGGCCCTCGTTCAAGGTATCTTCGATAGCTTCCACCGTCTGCTTGCGGCTCTCCCTGTTTTCCCGTATTACCCACATCACCCCGGTAGAGCGGGCAGCAAAACCGATAAAAGGCCAGCCGCTCACCTCGGCTTTCGCAACCGGCAGCGCTTCTACATCGCGTAATACCGCCACCGGATCGTAATAGGAGCGGTGGTTGCTCACATACAGGGCAGGGCCTTCCACCGCAGGCGGCTCATCGACGTCGATCCGAACCCCCACCAACTGACTGCATTTGACAGCCCAAACACGCCGCCGGCGCAGGGCGTAAGGCAGATCATCGCCCCGGAACGCCGCCCGGATCAAAATAGGGACCAGGTAATAGAGGGCGACGCCGACAAAAACCCAGAAACGAAGAAACCCTCGGAATTGAATCATATTTCAAAGTTGAATAGTTGAATAGTTGAAAGGTTGAAAAGTTCACTTTTTGGCAAAGCCAAAAAGGCCTCGCTTAAACTTTAAACTTTTCAACTTTTCAACTCTAAACTCACTCTCCCTTTAATGCTTCGATCATCGAATAAGGCACATCCTGCAAGTCCAGGATGATAAAACCGTCGAGCACATCGGAGAATTGGGGGTCTACATTAAAACTGATAAAGCGGGCATTCAGGCGGACATACTGCCGCATGAGCACCGGCATCCGGAAATGCTCTGGCTCGATGTCTTCAATAAAATGGTCGAGGGTCTTGATCTCCTTGCCAAAACTTTCGGTCAGCACGTCGATATCGATCTTGTCGAGCTTGGCCTTGAAAGGCTTCCGGGGTTTCAAAAAAACGGCCAGCTCGTCGTCGAAATAGTATTTTTTGATAAAAGCCACGATCAGGCTTTTCGAAATATTGGAGTAGTATTTGCTCACGCTCACCGGTCCATAGAGGTAGCGGTACTGAGGGTTTTGGAGGAGATAAAAAAGAATCCCCTTCCAAAGCAAAAACAAGGGTAGCCGTTTTTTCTGGTAATCCGGAACGATGTAAGAGCGCCCCAATTCCATCGATTGCTTCATGATGGGGTAAAAACCCGACTTGATGCGAAACAGGCTGGAAATGTAAAAACCGCCCAGGCCCAGGCGGGAGAATATTTCGTCGCCTTTCCCCATGCGATATCCGCCTGCAATGCGTCTCGCCTCGCGGTCCCAGATGATGAGCTGGTGGTAATACAGATCGTACTCGTCGATGTCGCGGGATTTGCCCGTACCCTCTCCTTCTTTCCGAAAGGTGAGCTCCCGCAAACGCCCGATCTCCAGCAAGGTATTGGGGATCTCCATAGATTCCGCGACCAGGATATCGAACTCCCCTTGCGAGGCCACGAGGTTTCGGAAGGTCAGACGGCCGATCTCCTCGGCGATGAGGGCGGGATCGACCTCTTCCGCCAGGGGCTCCGGTTCGCTGGGGCGGGAAAGCAGGGGCAGCGTGGGCAAGGTGAAAAACCGTTTGACCTCCAGATTGGTGCCCAGGGCGTAGATCTTAGATTGGATGAAACGCCGGAACCGGTCGTTGCTTTCGATCTTTTTCTGGTCCTCCACCTTGATCGGGTTGCCCAATCGCAGGGTGATCTGCACCGGGCCGGGCCGAAGGAATTGCATAATCCGCGGTCCGAGAAGAGGTATGGCTTCGGGCGTGTAAATCCGCACCGGTACGATGGGCAAACCAAAGCCGCGGAGGGCCTTCACCAGCCGGTTCAAGCCGCGGCCGCGGCGCAGCTCCCGTATCCGGTTTCCCGAAAAATTCACCACCAGGCCCAGGCCGTTTTCCTTCCATTTCACCTTTTTCAGCTCCTTCACTAACTGTACGAAATAATCGAAAGGCCGGTTGGTCTCTTTGGTAATCAGGATGTCCTTCATCCAATATCCGCTAAACTCCCGAGGAAGGGAGGCCCCGTTGGGGAAGAGCGTCACGGGCCTGCCGCTCTTCTCGGCGAGGTACAGGAGCAGCAGTTCGTCGATCCCCTCCATAAAGCGGTTGGAAAGCAGGATAAAAGGCCCGCCCGCCGGTATCCGCTTCAATTCCTCCTCGTTGAATTCCAGTTGAATCTGCCGCTCAGCCAGTTGGGAAAGGATTTTTTCGGACAGGTTCGGCATGGCAATTTTATATATTTCAGACCTTGACGTTCAATAGTTTCCCGAGCTGCAGAAACGCTTCCTCCCACTCCTTTCCGGCGAAAACCCATTCTCCGTTTTTGAAGCCTTTGAGCATGGAAAAGTAGAGGTTCTGGAGTTTCCAGATGTCGGGCTTCACCCCCATGCCATACACGATTTCCACCACGGAAATCATCCGCTTGAGTTGGGGCAAGGAGAGCTCCGAGCGGTCGAGCCGGAGCAGTTCGGCATAGAGCCGCTCGCTGACGGCCAGGTTGAAGGATTTCTCGTGGCTCAGGGCGATATTCCATTTGACCAGTTCGGCTGCCAGGCGCCTGAGTTCGTGCACATCGTAAAACGAGCCGTTTTCGAAAAAGCGGTGCAGGTCGCGGTTGACGACCAATTGGACCCCGTCCAGAAAGGCCTCGGGCACGGGGATGTCCATCTGAAGCATCCCGCTCATCAATTGGTAGTTGTCGTCGTAAAAACGCCGGAAAGCTGCGTCGATCTGGGCGAAACTCTTTTCGGTGATCTCGTCCAGCACCTTGCGCATCTCGTCGTGAAACAGGTGCCAGAGGGTGTATTTCTCCGATCCGAAAAACTCCTGCATGATCCCCATGACCGAGGCCAGGTTGGGCGCCTGGAAGGCTTCGAAGAGGCGTTCCCGCATCCGGTCGAAGTCTTCCCGGCTCATGTCGCGGGAGATGTTGCCGATGATATTTTGCTGTCCCAGGTAGAGCACCGCGAAGTAAAAATGTTTCTCCGAAAGGGTGGTCCGCGATTTGACCGTGGTGCTGCCCACGGCAAGTCGTTGGGCTCCGGCTACCTTGCGGTCGAAATAATCGCTTTCCGCCAGGAAGTTGAAGATGTGGATCCGCTCGGGCTCCTCCTCGAAAAGGGAGGCCACGGCATAGTGCATGCCCACCCGTTCGAGGTTCACTTCGGCGGGCATGACTTTCAGGCGGTATGCTTCGGCGCCGTTGGGATACACATTGCTGGGGGCCATTTCCAGTCGCTTGATAAACTGGTCCTGCAGGTTGTCCACTCCCTTGACCTGTTTGGCAAAATGGAGGGCCCGGTTGGCGTATTGCAGGATTTGCAGGGTTTCGATGCCCGAAATTTCATCGAAAAACCAGCCGCAGGAGGTAAACATGAACAGGGATTGCCGTTGCATGACCAGCAGCCGCAAGGCCCGGGTGATTTCCTTCTCATCCAGCTTTCGCCGGGCGTGGCGCTGCACGAAGTCTTCCAGATAGGCATCCTCCCGGTGTAGCATGGCGTCGATATACTCGTTGCGGGCAGCCCAGACGTCCTTGAGCAATTTTCCTCCCTCCTGCTCGAAAATCGGGATGAGCTGGTCGCGGAGCCAGTTGAGCGCTTCCCGCAGGGGCTTTCTCCATTCCTGGTTCCACTTTGGGTTCGCCCCGGTACTGCAACCGCAGTTGCTGCGCCAGCGCTCCACCCCGTGGGCGCAGCTCCAGGAGCTGTTTTCGTAGATCTCCGCCTCGAATTGGGGCGGAAACCGGTTCAGAAAATCGCCGTAATTGGTGAGGGTGGCCAGGTTATTTTCTTCGATGTAGTTCAGGCAATCGGCCAGGGCCATTTCGCCGTACCGGTGGTGATGGCCGTATGTTTCGCCGTCAGTGGCGATATGCACGAGTTGGGGGCTGTCGTCGTCGTCGAAAGCGGCCAGCAGGCGGTCGGCAAATTTTTTCCCGTTGTTGAGCAAGCCGTTGAAGGCCACTTCCTGAGAAACGGGACCGTGATAGAAAAACACAACGATCGATTTTCCGGAGGGAAGCTTGCACAGATAAGGCCTCCGGGTGTCCAAGGCCTCCCCTTCCACCCTTTGCCAGCTTTCCTGGCCGATCCTCCGCACGGCTTTTGCCTGCCGGGGCGCCAGAATGGTGTACCGGATATTATTTTCGGCCAGGATTTCGAGTGTTTCCAGGTCGACGGCCGTTTCGGGCAGCCAAAGGCCTTCCGGGTGGCGGCCGAAACGGTGCTGAAAATCGCGGATGCCCCAGATCACTTGGGTTTCCTTATCGCGGCGGTTGGCCAGGGGAAGGATCAGGTGGCTATGCGCCTGCGCGATGGCCGCGCCGTGTCCGTTGTATTTGGTCAGGCTGATCTTGTCCGAATCGAGGATGGCCTGGTAGGTGGCCCGATCTTCCTTTTCCAGCCAGGAGAGCAGCGTGGGACCGAAATTGAAGCTGATCCGCTGGTAGTTATTGAGGATCTTGCGAATGACCTGCTGCTCGTCCAATATGCGTGCGGCCGTATTTGGCGCGTAACATTCGAAGTTGATCCGCTCGTTCCAATCGTGGAAGGGAGCGGCGGTATCCTGCTTTTCGATCACCTCCAGCCAGGCGTTTTCCCTCGGCGGCTGGTAGAAATGGCCGTGAATACACAAGAATTTATGAGATGCGTTCATACCTCCCTCTTTTCTTTTGAAGCTTCAAAGTTAGATTTTCTTTGGAAAACCAGGCGATCGGGGTGAGGGGATGCCTCCACATTAAAACTATTGGCTTTTCGGGGCTGTTACGTAAGTACCCCCTTTAGGTATTGTTCACCCAAAAAAAGAATATAGATGGAAGATTATCAAGCTATTACACTTCGAAATTTTCGCGAAATCCCGGAGATTGCGAATTACCTCAGCAAGGAAGAGCTCTTCGATATCGAAGTAGTCGGAAACGTCCTTCCATTCAAGACCAACAACTATGTGGTCAGCCAGTTGATCAACTGGAAGCAATACCAAACCGATCCTGTTTTCATCCTCACTTTTCCTCAGAAAGGGATGCTCAAACCGGCCCACTACCGGGAGATGGCCCAGGCCATCAGGGGCGAGGCATCCAACGCGGAATTAAAACTGGTTGCAAACAAGATCCGGCTGGAACTCAACCCCCACCCGGCCGGGCAATTGGAGCACAACGTGCCCGAGCTGGAGGGGACGCGCCTGACCGGCATACAGCACAAGTACCGGGAAACCATGCTGTTCTTCCCCAGCCAGGGTCAAACCTGTCATGCATATTGTACGTTCTGCTTTCGCTGGCCCCAATTTGTGGGGCTTCAGGAACTTAAGTTTGCCATGAAGGATACGGAGTACCTCGTCCAATACCTTCGGCAAAATCCCCAGGTTTCCGATGTGCTGTTCACCGGCGGCGACCCGATGATCATGAAAACCAGGGTATTCGCCACCTACATCGATGCGCTGTTGGATGCCAAATTGCCCCACCTCAAAACCATCCGGATCGGTACCAAAGCCCTGGGGTATTGGCCGCAACGCTTCACCACCGACGAGGACGCCGACGATCTGCTCCGGTTGTTTGAGAAAGTGGTCGGGACCGGGAAACACCTGTCCATCATGGCGCATTTTAACCACCCGAACGAATTGCAAACCGCCGAGGTCCGGCTGGCTACCGAGCGCATACTCAATACCGGCGCCGTGATCCGTACCCAATCTCCTGTGATGCGCCACATCAACGACAACTCCGAGGTATGGGCCAAGATGTGGCAGAAACAGGTGGAAATGGGCATGGTGCCCTATTACCTGTTCCTCGCCCGCGATACCGGCGCCCAGCATTATTTTGCGGTGACCCTCGAAAATGCCTGGAATATTTTCCGGAACGCCTACCAGCGCGTGAGCGGACTGGCGCGCACGGTTCGCGGACCCAGTATGTCTGCGGGCCCCGGAAAAGTACAGGTTTTGGGCGTTTCGGAAATCCACGGCGAAAAAGTCTTTACCCTCCGCTTTTTGCAGGGCAGAAACCCGGACTGGGTGGGCCGGCCATTTTTTGCGGACTACGACCCTGCCGCCATTTGGCTCAACGACCTGAAACCCGCATTCGGCAAGGAAAAATTTTTCTTCGAAAAGGAATACCCCATCAAACGAAAGGGAAGCTCCGGGCCGGTCGGGGTAAAATAGGCCGGAAAAAAACCTATTTTTGTACCTCACCCAACGATCTAACCTATGCGACGCTTCACCCTGCCGGTATGGGCCATTCTTTTCTCCGTTCTAAGCCTGGCGGCACAGGCGCCGCCCATTCACACCTCCGCCGATATTTACGAGTCGATCAAAAAGCTCAATGTGCTGGGGAGTGCACTGTTTGTCGCCGCTCACCCGGATGACGAAAACACCCGCCTGATCTCCTACCTGGCCAATGAACGAAAGGTGGAGGCCACCTACTTGTCGCTCACCCGCGGCGACGGAGGCCAAAATCTCATAGGGCCGGAGATCGCGGAGTTGTTGGGCGTAATCCGGACCCAGGAACTCCTGGCCGCCCGCCGCATCGACGGCGGAAACCAATGGTTCAGCAGGGCCAACGATTTCGGATACTCCAAACACCCCGACGAAACGCTGGAACTCTGGAACAAACAAGAAGTCCTGGCCGATGTGGTCTGGGCCATCCGTTCGCTTCAGCCCGACATCGTCATCAATCGCTTCGACCACAATTCGGCCGGCCGCACGCATGGGCACCATACCGCCTCCGGCATGCTCTCCGTCGATGCTTTCGACCTGGCCGGCGACCCCAACGCCTTTCCCGAACAACTGAAATACGTGCAGCCCTGGAAACCCAAAAGGCTGTATTTCAATACCTCCTGGTGGTTTTACGGCAGCCGCGAAAATTTCGAAAAAGCCGACAAATCCAACCTGGTGAACCTCGATGCCGGGGTGTATTTTCCGGCCCTGGGCAAATCCAATACCGAAATCGCCGCCGAAAGCCGGAGTATGCACCAGTGCCAGGGCATGGGCAGCACCCTCTCCCGCGGCTCCCAGACCGAATACCTCGACCTGCTCAAAGGCGAGGCGCCCGCCGATAAGAACGACCTCTTTTCCGGCATCGACATCAGCTGGGCACGCCTTCCCGGAGGGGCCGCCATCAAAACGCTCGTCGACAAGGCCATTCAGACCTTTCAATACGACAAACCCGCAGCCAGCGTACCCCAATTGCTGGAGATTTACAGGAAAATCCAGGCCCTGCCCGACAGCCACTGGAAAAACCATAAGTTAAACGAGATCCACTCCATTCTGGAAGCCTGCATGGGCCTCTATCTGGAAGCCACCGCCCTGGAGCCCTCCGCTTCGCCCGGGCAAACGGTCGATCTCGCCGTGGAGCTGATCAACCGCTCCGCCGTGAGCGCCAAACTGCTCTCCCTGGAGTTTTTGCCGGAAAACGGCGATACCCTTTACGGAGCGCCCCTTCTGCCGAATACTCCGCTGGCCTTGGCCAGAAAAGTCCGCATTCCCGATGGGGCATCCTATACGAGCCCCTACTGGCTGACCAGCGAGTGGCAAACCGGCATGTACACCGTTCCGGACCAGGCCCTTCGCGGGCTGCCGGAAACACCCCGGCTGCTCAAGGTCCGTTTTAACCTGGAGATCCAGGGCCAGGCCATCTCCTGGACCAAAGACGTGGCTTTCAAAAATACCGACCCGGTGAAAGGAGAAGTGTATCAGCCTTTCGAGGTGTTGCCCCTGTGTTCGTGCAGGTAAAAGAACCGGTTTACGTCTTTGCCGGAAACGATCCGAAAATCGTTCAGGTGCTGGTCAAAGCGGGCCAGCCCGGCGTGACCGGCACGCTTCGGCTGAAGACCCCTGCGGGATGGAAACTGGATCCGGCGGAACAGCATTTCAGCCTGGCCCTGAAAGACCAGGAACAGACCCTGGATTTCCGGTTGTATCCGCCGCAGGGCCAAAGCGAAGGTTGGCTGGAGCCCGTCGCCGAAAGCGGAGGCAAAACCTACGGGCAGGAAATGGTGCGCATCAGCTACGACCATATTCCCCTGCAAAGCGTGTTGCGGCAGTCCCGCTCGCGCATTGCCCGGATCGACCTCAAAAAATCGGGCGACCAGATCGGATATATCAAGGGCGCGGGCGATGAGATCCCGGCCAGCCTGGAAGCCATCGGCTACCGCGTGGACATGCTCGAACCCCAGGAGATAGTCGCCGGCCGCCTCCAAAATTACGATGCCATCGTGCTGGGCATCCGCGCCTACAACACCATCGAACGGGTGCGATTCATCCAATCCGAATTGCTCTCCTACGTGGAACAGGGCGGCACCCTGATCGTGCAATACAACACCAACTCCGACCTCTTCCTCCCCGAAGAGGAGATCGCCCCCTACCCCCTTAAATTGTCGCGCGACCGGGTAGCCGTGGAGAAAGCGCCGGTCACGCTTTTGCAGCCCGAACATCCGGCGCTGAATTTCCCCAATGCCATTACCGAAAAGGATTTCGAGGGTTGGGTTCAGGAGCGGGGGCTCTATTTCCCCAATCAATGGGACGAACATTTTCAAGCGCTCCTCTCTTGCAACGACCCGGGAGAATCGCCCAAATCGGGCGGATTGCTCATCGCCCCTTACGGAAAAGGGTATTATATCTATACCGGCATTTCCTGGTTCAGACAGCTTCCGGCCGGTGTGCCCGGCGCGTACCGCCTGTTCGCAAACTTGTTGTCGTTGGGAAAATCAGGTACATAAAAACACTCAGCTATTATGGAGAATGAACAGACCGAACCCACCGAAGAAGACAAAAAGCCCCCTATTTTCCGCTCCTGGGGGCATTTCTACGTTTTCGTTCTGGTGTTACATACCCTCCTCATCACGCTGTTTTATTGGTTCACACACGCCTACGCATAAGGCGCCGCCAAACCTCGCCCGACTATGCATATAATCGACTGGATCATCATGCTGGGCTCCATCCTGAGTATCGTTGCATACGGAGTGTGGAAGACCCGGAGCGTGAAAAGCGTCAAAAGTTTTCTCCTGGGCGACCGCGACCTTCACTGGTGGACGATCGGACTGTCCATCATGGCTACCCAGGCAAGCGCGATCACTTTTTTGTCTACTCCCGGGCAGGCTTTCGACGACGGCATGCGCTTCGCCCAGTTCTATTTCGGGATGCCCATCGCCATGGTGATCCTCTGCGTGTTTGTGCTCCCGGTTTATTACCGGCTGAATGTCTATACGGCCTATGAATACCTGGAGGGACGTTTCGACCTTCGGGCCCGTTCCCTGACGGCTGTTTTTTTCCTGATCCAGCGCGGCCTGGCCGCCGGGATCACGATCTACGCCCCTTCCATCATCCTTTCGACCATCCTCGGCTGGCCCCTGGTCTGGACCAACGTATCCATGGGGGCGCTGGTCATCCTTTACACCATGGCGGGAGGGACCAAGGCGGTCAGCGTCACCCAGACCCAACAGATGCTCATCATCCTGGTCGGGATGTTCCTCGCGGCCGGGGTCGTGATCTGGAAATTACCGCAAGATCTGGGGGTTACGGATGCCCTTACGGTGGCCGGCAAGATGGGTAAGTTGAATGTGGTGGATTTTACCTTCGACCTGGAGAACCGATACACCTTCTGGTCGGGCATTTTGGGGGGAACCTTTCTGTTTCTCTCCTACTTTGGGACCGACCAATCGCAGGTACAGCGTTACCTCTCCGGCAAATCGCTGACGGAAAGCCGCCTGGGCCTGCTCTTCAACGGCATGATCAAAGTACCCATGCAGTTTTTGGTGCTGCTGACGGGTATCCTGGTATTTGTGTTTTACCAATTTTCGCCCCAGCCCCTGCACTTCAATTCCGGCAATGTTCAGATGATGAGCAAGTCTACTTATCAGGAAGAATACCAGAAGTTGGAGGCTGAGTTTTCGACTGTTTTCGAAGCGAAAAAAGAAGCTGCGACGGCATTGGTGCTGGCCTCCAAGGAGGACAATCAGGTTGTGGTCGATGCCATGCAGGCCGAGATGAAGGAGTTGGCCAAGGAGGAAAAAGAGATCCGGGGGGAAGCGAAGAAGTTGATCAAAAAGGCGGATATCACCGCAGACACAAAGGACGAGGATTATGTCTTCATCTCCTTTGTCATGGGGCACATGCCCGTCGGGGTGGTCGGATTGCTCCTGGCGATGATCTTTGCGGCCGCCATGTCGTCGGTCGCTTCGGAATTGAATGCCCTGGCGACCACGACTGTGATCGACCTGTACAAGAGGTCCTTTGTCAAGACGAGATCCGACAACCACTATTTTCGTGCCTCGCGGTTATTCACTCTTTTTTGGGGGATCATGGCCTTGTTCTTTGCCATGGTTGCCGCGCAGTTCGAAAACCTGATCGAAGCGGTCAATATCATTGGCTCCCTGTTTTACGGGACGATCCTCGGGGTTTTCCTGGTGGCTTTCTTTATGAAATTTGTGAAAGGCAGGGCTGTATTTCTGGCCGCTTTGCTGACGGAAGCGATCGTCATCACCGTATTTGTGCTGGACTACCTGGAGATCTTCCCGATTGCCTACTTGTGGCTCAATTTGATCGGGTGTGCGCTGGTAGCGGCGTTTAGTACGCTCTTTCAGTTGATTTTCAAAAAAGTTTAAGAGGTTTAGGAAGTTTAGAAGGTTTAGTTTTTGAAAAAACTAAACCTTCTAAACCTCCTAAACTTTCTAAACCATCACAGATAGCATCAAGACTTCGGCGCCGTACCCGCCGGTTTGATCTTATTGGGCTCATTTCCTTTTCCGCCCGTTTTCGCTTTGCAGTCGGCAATCAGTTTCTCATTGCGACGAACGTAAGTCATGTCGTTGTCGGCCTGGGCCAGCGTCTTGGAGCGCTCTGCCGATGCGATAGCGGCATCGTATTGCATGAGTTGCGCTTCGAGGTCGGCTTGCAAGTATAGACGCCAGTAGCGGGGCTCCATATCGTTGGATTTGCGAACCCAGCTCAGGGCCTGCACGAGGTCTTTTTTCTCCTCATTGTAATACCGGGCGGAGCGATAGTAATCATCGGCCGAAGGGCCGTTCAATACTTTGTCGATACCGGCTTGCACCAGGGCGTCGGTCTTGAAGTCCACGTCGAAGCCTACGACGGTATTTTCCCAGTACATCTCGACGGTGGCGGTGTTGTTGCGCAGGTTGTTCAGGCTGATGAGCATGGACTCCATTTTGTAATCCACCTTTTTGGACGGAACGGTAAAGCGCAGCAGTTCATCCTCCTGCTTGTAGGGATCTGGCGGCGCGGAAGCCGTGAGGTCCTTGTAGAAAATGACCGTCCAGGTATCCACACCCGGGAGGGTAAAAAGGGCGTATTTGCCTGCCTTGACGTCTTTTCCGGCCACTTTCACATCGGTACTGAAGCTGATCTTGGTGGAGGAGTTAGCGCCGGTGCGCCACATTTCGCCGAAAGGCACGAGGTCGCCGAAAATCTTGCGGTCTTTCACGCTGGGGCGGGAGTATTCAATTTCCACTTCGGTCAGGCCGACGCTTTGTTTCACAGTACAGGTTGGGCTGGGGGAAGGGGTCTTAATTTGTCCGAACACTCCTCCGCTGAGCAATACCAAGGCTGAAAGGGTAATGATTTGTCTTTTCATTTTCTGTATGAAATTTTGTTATAAAATGGGTAATTCAAATATACTGTATTCTCTTTAATCCTCCCGTTCGTAGCATCCCGCGTCCGGATTGACGGCGTTTCTTTCCTTTCCTTCGAGGTCGAGGTTGATGAAGGGGATGGGCAAGCCGATTCCTTCTGCAATAGAAAGAGAATCGAGGTGGAAATCGTTTTCGTTGGCGTCTTCAAAAAGAAGTTGTGTCGGTGAACCGTCAATACAATTGGTGCAAATATCCGTGAAAAACCCGGGGTAGCTTCCTACTACGGGGTCGACCAGGTATTTCACGCGGACCACACAGTTTTCCATGGAAATGTTGAACAACGAAGGGTCGCCGCTTGCCGAGAAATTGCTCAACTGAATCTCGTCCTGGCTGGAGCCGAATACGATGCAATTGCGAAAGGAAGCATTGATCCGGTAAATGTCGAACATATAACAGAGCAGGTCCAGGCAAATGCCGTTGCTCAGGCTGAGCGCCGCGGCGTCGACTCCGTAGCTGGCCAGGGTGCAGTAATCGAAGGTGTAATCGCCGCCATAGCCGAGTTGTACGCTGGTACTTCCATTGGCGTAGACGAGGCAGTTGCGGGCATCGACCTTTCCATGGAGAGCGAAAATCCCCGGGCCGCTGGTGTGGTGAATGGCCATTTTGTCCAGATCCACCGAGCCGGCAGAGTCTACATAGACCCCGACCAGGGAGTTTTTGATGATGGAGTTTCGGAAGGTATTTCCCTTGCTGGCCAGGCGTATGCCCACCCATTGACCGTCCCGCTCTTCAAAATCCTCTTCCAGCCGGTCGCCCTGCACGATCACCGGATTTTCCAGGGTTCCGTCCATATTGAGTTTTCCATTCGGGAGCACGTAGATCAGGCCGTCGTTGTAGATGATCGGGTTGCCCATATCGTCCAGAGCCTTGGCCACTCCCCCGTGTACGTAAAGCCGGGTTCCCGGAGGAAGATGGAGCGTACAGCTGTCGATGACGAGGACGCCGTAGATGACGTAGGGCTTGGGGTCGTCCCAGCTCAGCACGCCGAAGTCGCAGCTCAACAGGGCGATCCCGCCCTTGCTGAAGCGGCTGGGAATGTAATTGGCGTTCTGCCCCCAGGCTTCGAGCAGCACGCGCTGTTCGTTGCCGTTGGTTTCAAACACAATGGCGTCTTCCAGGACAAATGGGCTGATAGATAGGGGCTCGTCCGGATCGATGGTGACTTCCACAAAAATGTAAATGCTGTCGTTGGGAGGGATCTCCAGGTCGGTTATTTCGTTGCCGGGAATCCCGTCCACATTCATCTGAAACTTGGTTTGGGCCCCCGCTGCGATCGCGATCGAAGCGACCCGGAGCGATTTGCCGTAGCGGTTATAGACCTTGAGGATCCTCGTCGCCGAGCCAAGCTCTGTAAATACGGTATCGAAGCGAAGGGTATCGGTCGAAAATTCGAGCCTGGCGTCTGGATTGGTCAGGAACATCTTTTCCCGACGGCAGCCAAAAAGCAACAACAAACCCAATACGCCAAACAGGAAAATGCACCGGACTATCATAATATCTTCAAGTTAGAGAGCATATCGCGGCCCAAAATAAGCCTAATAACTTAAAACTTAATAACTCAAAAACTATCCTATTTATACCCCTTCGCCTGTAAATGAAATAATTCGGCGTACATGCCCCCCATCTCCAGCAACTCCTCGTGCGATCCCACCTCCGTCATCTGCCCGTTTTCCAGTACCAGGATGCGATCAGCCATCCGCACCGTGGAGAAACGATGGGAGATCAGCACGGCCGTCTTTCCTTCGATGAGCTTGGCAAAGCGCTGAAATACCTCGTACTCCGCCCGGGCATCCAGGGAGGAAGTGGGCTCGTCGAGGATCAGCAACTGCGCGTCGCGCATATAAGCGCGGGCCAGGGCGATCTTTTGCCACTGCCCTCCCGACAGGTCGATCCCGTCGGCAAATCGCTTGCCCAGCATCTGTTCGTAGCCCCCGGGCAGGCTTTCGATGACCGAATTGGCCAGGCTCTTCAATGCCGCGTCTTCGATACGCGGCTCATCTTCCTTGCGGTCGATGTCGCCCACGGCAATATTCTCCCGCACCTTGAGCTGGTATCGCTGATAATCCTGAAAAATAACCCCGATGGAGGCCCGGAGGGATTCGGGATCGTAATCCTGCAAATCCGTTCCGTCCAATAAAATTCGCCCTTCGGTGGGTTCGTACAGACGGGCCAGCAATTTGACCAGGGTCGTTTTTCCCGCACCATTTTCGCCCACCAGCGCCAGTTTTTCACCGGCCCGAAGTTCGAAGCTCAGGTTGCGGATGGCCCACCGCTCGGATTGCGGGTATTTGAAACTCACGCCCTCGAATACGATCCCTTGTTGGATCGGCATGGGTACTTTCTTCCCCTTGCCTTTGTTTTCCGTGACAGGCGATATGGCAAAAAAATCGAACAGGTCCTGCAAATACAAGGCGCTTTCCCCGATCTTCGAAAACCGCCCCATGATCCCCTGGAGCAAACCCCGCATTCGGGAAAACGACCCCGCGAGGAAGGTCAGGGTACCCACCGTCAAGGCCCCGCCCACGGTCTGGACGAGGATGAAAACGTAAGCGCCGTAGTATGCCAGCGTCGCAAGGCTGGAAAGACCCGTTCCCCAAACCGCCCGGCGAATGGATAGTTTCTTGTTCGCTTCGTAGTACTTACGAGCGAGCTTTTCGAAGCGGTCGGACAGGAAACCCGCCAGTCCGAAGAGTTTCACCTCCTTTGCAGTGGTATCGCTGGCCCCGATAAAGCGCAGGTAATCGAGCTCCCTCCGCTCGGGCGTCCAACTACGAGTGAGGGAATAAGTTTTTTGGTTGAAATAATTCTCCCCCGCGAAAGCCGGCAGCACCGCCACAAACAGGATCAGCAGGAGCCAGGGGTTGAAAGCCGCCAAACCCACACCGAGGAAAAGAATGGTGATCATATCCTCGACCTGGGAAAGGATGAGCGACAAGAGCACCGTTCGTCCGAAGGTCTGCTGGCGGGCCCTTTCCATTTTGTCGTAGAATGTGGGATCTTCGAAATGGTACAGATCGAGGGTCGCGGCGTGGCGCATGATCTGCACCGAGGTTTTGTTGGAAAACAGATCGCCCAGCATCCCCTCCGCCAGGTTGATGCCCCGGCTGATGACTTCGCTGAGCAGGGCAAGGGCCAATTCCACCCCGATCCAGATCCACAGCTGTTCCTTTGAAGCTTCCGGGTGATCCAGTAAATACAATACCTCGTCGATGATCAGCTTTCCCACGTACAGGGTCGAAACGGGAATACCCGACTTGAGCAAACGCAGAAAGGCGTTGCTCAACGCCAGGGAAGGGCTGGTTTCCCAGACCATCCTGAAAAATGCAGGGAGGTTTCTCAGCGCGCGTAATTGGTCCTTCAAGTAAATTCTTTCTTCGAGAACCTTTTAAAAGCGCATTCGGTTTTCAAGGATGCAATTACACGAAACCTTTTTTCAGAAACTGGGAGATCTCCTCCAATTGGAAAAGCAGTCCGACCTCGAGCTATACCGGGATATGGTCGAGCGCCTGACGATGGAGGAGCGCAAAGCCAAAGGTTTCAGCTGGTATCCGGTAGTGGTTGGCAAATCCGGCTACACTTATGGAGAAAGGGCATTCGTGATCGTCGAACACCAGGAGGCCCCGGATTTCGCGCACCAATTCCGGAGCGGAAAAACGGTCCGCTTTTTCGTGCGTCTCGCAGACGGCAAGGACAAGGAGCGAACGGGGGTCATCAATTTCGTCGAGAAAAAGCGGATGAAGATCATCCTCAACACCAAAGACCTTCCCGAATGGATGCATACGGGCCATGCCGGAGTCGATCTGCTGTTCGACGAACGCAGCTACCAGGAAATGGAAAAAGCGGTCCGGATCGTCCGCGATGCAAAAAGGCCGCCTGGCCGAACTCCGGTCGGTGATCATGGGGACCAAAGAACGGGAATTCGACTATTTCGAAAAACCGGTGGAGATCCCGGAGCTCAATCCCTCGCAAAACCAGGCCGTCACCCGCATCCTCGCATCGCGCGATGTGGCGGTGGTGCACGGTCCGCCGGGCACGGGTAAAACCACCACCCTGGTCCACGCCATCCGCCTCTTGTGCGAGCGCGAGGCCACGGTCCTCGTCACCTCCCCGAGCAACACCGCCACCGATCTGCTCACCGAACGCCTGAGCGCCCAGGGGCTGGACGTGGTGCGCATCGGCAATATCTCCCGGGTAGATGAGGCCATTATCAGCCATACCCTGGAAGCCCGCCTGAGCAAGCACCCGGAGAGCAAAAACATCAAAAAAGTAAAAATTCAGGCGGCGGAATACCGGCGGCAGGCCAAGCGATTCAGGCGGCATTTCGGCAAGGAGGAATACGACGAGCGAAAGGACCTGTTGCAACAAGCCGGCGAACTCGACGCCTGGGCCCGTGACCTGGAAGACCGCCTGATCGATCAGATACTAAGCTCGGCGCAGGTCATTTCCTGCACCCTGGTGGGGGCGGCGCACCCGGTTTTGGAGGGGCGAAAATTCCGAACCGTGGTCATAGACGAAGCGGCGCAGGCCCTCGAACCCGCCACCTGGATACCCATTATCAAAGCCTCTCGGGTGGTGCTGGCGGGAGACCCGCATCAATTGCCACCTACCGTGAAATCTATCGAAGCCCAGCGCCGCGGACTGGATATTACCCTGATCGAGCGCTGCATCGCCCAATGGGAGGACGTGAGCCTGCTCACCGTGCAATACCGGATGCACAACGCCATCATGGGTTTTTCCAATGAAATGTTCTATAAGGGCGTGCTCCGCGCCGCTGAAGGCATACACGACCACCGGCTCTTGTCGGGGCTTTACGAGCCCGTCACCTTTATAGATACGGCGGGTTGCGGTTTTGAGGAAGTGGTGAAGGAGGAGTACCAGAGCCGGTACAACCCGCAGGAGTTTCGGGTGCTGTGCGAACATCTGTATCAACTCGTGGAGTCTCATTCCGACCACCCGCTTCCGGAGATCGCCCTGATCTCCCCCTACCGCGAGCAGGTAAACTATATGGAAGCCACAGTGAAGGAGGACGCCCTGTTGTCCACCCTGCCCTTGACCATCAACACCATCGACGGGTTTCAGGGGCAGGAGCGGGATGTGGTTTACCTCTCGCTCGTGCGGTCCAATGCAAAGGGACAGATCGGATTTTTGCAGGATTTCCGGCGGATGAACGTGGCGATGACCCGGGCCCGAAAGCTCCTGGTTGTGGTGGGAGACAGCGCTACCATCGCCAGTCACGAATTTTACCGCAGCTTTCTGGATTATGTAGACCGGAAGGGCTACTACCAAACCGCATGGGAGTATATGATATAAAAATGGGGCTTTGGCCCCATTTAATTTGATATTATAAAAAAGGAGCGGGCTGAGCCCGCTCCTTTTTTATAAATAATGATTGCAGGGCGCAGCCCTGTAAATCATTAATACGACCAAAGGTCGTGTTCGAAGTTGAAGATCTCTTGTTTGATCTTATCGGCTTCCAACAGGAGGTCGACGCCGGTGAGGTATTCCTGAAGACGGCGATCGTACACGTTGGATTCCTTGTAAATATAGCTGGCGAAATACCGCATTTCCATCAGATCCTCCCAGGTGATGGGACTGGCGTCGTTTCCGTAGTTAAAAACGCGCTCGCGGGCCAGGATCTGGCGGGCTTCCGGGTAGTACACCCAAAACATAGGTTGCTCGTAGAGGAAGTTTCCGTTGTCGTCGGTCACGTCGATCAGGGGAGCGATACCCAGGATGCGAACCTGGAGGGTGGAAGATTCTTCGTCGAAGAACCAGACTTCCTTAAAGCGGAAGCGCTTGACGTCTTCCGGGTTGAGTTCGTTTCGAACCACCTGGATCTGCTCCTCGTAGGTTTCCGGATCGAAGGTGATTACGGTATCGATGGAGGCGCTTTTGGCTGCGACTTCATTCGGGGTCAGCGGGGCGGTAAACTTGTCGTCTTCCGTGCTGTAAACCGTGATATCGCCTTCCATGGCGGCTTCCATCAGGATGGTAAAGAAAGGACGCTCCGGATAGGCAAACGGCTTGTTCATTTTTTCGCGAACATCCACTACGCGCCAAATCCGCTTTTCCCAGAAAATATCCGCTTCGCGGATGTGATCGTAGGGCAATACGCGGTGCTCCAGCGTCGTACGCTTCTCGACGATATCGTCCAAAGGCTTTTTCGCATTCGGATCGCTGGATTCGGTGAGGATGCTTTCCGGGATCTGGGCCTGGACCAGGAGGGGCAAGGCGAGCAGCATCGTCATCAACCAGCCGAAACCTAACGTTTTCAGAGCAATCTTCATGATGTTTTGAGTTTTTTCTTCAAAAGGAGGAAAGAGTGAAAGCTAGCAGGAAATAGAACGCGGGAAATCCCGGTCTAGTATCCTGCTAGCGTTATAATTATTTGATTTGGAATACAAGTGAGTTGATCTTGCGTCCGGCTTTATCGCCCGGGCAACGGGCTTTCACTTCGTTGAAATAGTAGGTATCACCCGGCTTGGCTGCATCGACGATGCGCTTGGCGTCGGCGGCATAACGGCCACCGGAGTTCAGCACTTCGATCGGGTCCTGGCGCTTGGGTACGCGCACCAGTTTGAAGCCCTGGATATCGCATTTCGCGTTGAAGTCGAAGTTGTCGAGCCAGGCGATCAGACCGGGCTGGGCTTTGAATTCGCCGTTGCCCATGGAGCCGTCCTCTTTGTTGCCGAGGCGTGCGACGGGGTCGGGGATACGCTTGACGCGGAAGAGCTTGCTGTCGGAAAGTCCGCCGCCGCTCACGTTGATCCGGCAGTCGTCGGTAGGGGTATTCACCTGAACATTGTAGTTGGCGCTACCCGTTTTGGAGAGCGTACCACCTCCGCCGTTGATGCTCACTTTGAGGTCGTTGGAGGAGATACCGGCAGCCGATACGGAGATCGGGTTGTCTACGCCGATGTAGAACACGTTCATCTTGTCGGCGGAAACGGTCACAGAGCGCTCGCCCACTTCGTATTCGAATTCTTTCTCGTACTGCTTCACTTCCTGGGTCAGCGGGTTGATCACGTCGATCCGGACCGAGTACTTTTTGGTACCGATGGTGCTGGTCGAAGCGGTGTACTTGGCCTTCCCTTCTTCCACGGCGAGGGGTGAGCCGCCGACGTAGATCTTGGTGTTATCGCTGTTGGTCGTGCTGTAGGCGCTGAGGAAGACCTCGGCCTCGTATTTCTCACCTTTGATCACATAGCCTTTGGTGGCGGAGATCACAGGCTGGAAGGCGTCAAACTTGACCTCCTGGCCGGAGATCTTGTTGAGCAGCGAATTCATAATGGTGGTGGCGGAAGCTTTGGCGTCGTTCTGGATCTTGGTCATGATCGGGAATACGGCGGCAACGGGCATCTGCTGGAAGTTGTAGTAGACCCAGTCCTTCTTCTTGGCCTTCTTATATCCTTCCTCGTCAATTTTCAGAGGAAGAGAAGACGCGATGGTCTGGTCGTTGTCTACTTGTTCGAGCATTTTGTTGCGGGTTGCGATCACGCGGTCCTGAAGTTCATAACCAATCCCTTTTTTGTTTTCCAGACCGACCAGCATACGGGTGGTAATGTCCTTATCTTTATCCCGTTTGGGTTTATCCGGATCTTTCTCGGAAGGTCCACCGGCTTTTTCAAACAGCTCGGCTTTCAATCCATCGATGTATTTAACCAGCTCGTCGGAAGCCAGTTTGGCTTCTTTGGCTTTGGCCATATAGGCCTGGTTTTGTTCGTTGTTATAAGCTTTGACCTGGGCTTCGATATTAGCCATGATCGCCTGGTTCGTCGTTTCGACGATATTATTACTGTTGGTAATACCCTTGTTGATCATGAAAAAAGCGTTCATCACCTCGGCCGAAACGTTGAGTGCAAGCAGCGCCGTCAGTACGAGGTACATCAGGTTAATCATCAACTGCCGCGGCTCCTTTGGAATCGACATAGCACAATTTTTTTATAGTGAACAAATGAGCTGAATCAATTTACGGACAGATTACTTGCCACCCAGGTTGGAGTAAGCAGAGAGTACAGTGCCGTAAACGGTGTTCAGAGATCCGAGGTTTTTATTCAGCACGGAAAGTTGGTCTTTGTACTGTTTGGTGTCTTCCAGGGAGTCTCCCAGGTCAGCCATGGCTTCGTTGAGCTTGCGATAGAAGTTATTCATCGACTTGATCTGATCGCTGGTACCCGTGAAATCTACATCTTGAAGGGCGCGCAGTGCAGAGAGGTTCTTGGACATGGTTTGCAGCTCGGTGAGCATGCCTCCCAGTTGCTTTTCCACCACTTCGCCGTTCAGCTGCGGGGTAACCGTGTTATCTACTTCGCCTGCCGTCAGGGGGGCGATATGGGAGTGATAGTCATCCAGTCCCGGATAGAGTTTTTCCCAGTAATAGTCTTTTTCAGGGCCGATCAAGCCGAGGAACAGGAAGATAAAGGCTTCCACAAAAAGACCGATAATAAGCATCGTGCTCGCTCCTTCCCAACTTTCCAGTTTGAACAGAGCGCCTAAAAGTACCACAGAGGCGCCTACCCCGATGATCAAATTTTTAATGTACTTGAACCCTTTGGTTTTGACGAAACTCATCTCTTTCGATTTAAAAAGGTTAGCTAATAATTGTGTTAGTAAATGAAGGGTTATCAATTAATCCCTACCCATTAATGCAGGGCGGGCGAAAAGTAACACTTTTTCCTAAAAAAAACATAGAAGCCACTTAAGCTCCTGGTTTAAAGAGAGATGGATACTGTTTATTCAACAGTATCCATCTCAATCCGACCTTTTTCTGATTAGAAGTCGTTGATCGAACGACCGAGGAAAGTCAGGGCGCAGCGGAATCCGATATAGGATTTTGTCGTGTCTTCAAAATCCCAGTGGCGGGTTCCGTTCTGGAGGAAGAATCCTACGTCTTTCCAGGAACCACCGCGGATCACTTTGCGCTTGTAGGCATCCGGATCGGATTCCTTGGCGTCGTAGCGAATATCCGGGTTCAGGTCGTGGATGAACGAGTAGGCGTTTTCGTAGTAGGCCGAGGAGGTCCATTCCGAAACGTTACCCGACATATTGAAAAGACCGTAGTCGTTGGGGAAATAAGCATCGGCTTTGACGGTGTACAAGCCGCCGTCTTCGGGATAGTTGCCGCGGCCGGGCTTGAAGTTGGCCAGGAGGCAACCCTTGGTATTGCGCAGGTAATAACCACCCCAGGGGAACGGCGCGATATCGTGACCGCCGCGGGCAGCATATTCCCACTCGTGCTCGTAGGGCAGGCGGTAATCTTCCGAGTAAACGCCTTCATCGGCATCGGCCTCGTAAGCATTCCACAATTGGGTCCGCCAGTAGCAGAAGGCATTGGCCATGTGCCAGTTCACCCCAACGACCGGATAGTCGTCGAAAGCGGGGTGCCAGAAATAGTTACGGGTCATGGGCTCGTTATACGAGTAGGAGAAATCCCGGACCCAAACCATCGTATCGGGATATACATTGGTCTTCTTGCGGCGAATGAAAGAAGATCTCGGGGAGCGGCCACGGTCGGAAGCAGCAGCTTTCCAGTCGTACCATTCGTACTCATACACCGTGCGGGTGGTGTTCAATTCCTTCCTGCCGGCGAAGCGATCCTTGCCTTGGAAGAACAGGTCTTCCAGCGTCTCGTCTTCCCAGTCGATCTCCTGATCCCAGTCGACATACTGGTCGCCCGAGGCCTCGTCCTCGTAATAGTGATCCAACAGATCGTGGGCAAGGGAGTCTTTTACCCAGAATACGAACTGGCGATATTCGTTGTTCGTAATCTCGGTATCATCCATGTAAAAGCCCGAAATCGAGATGGATTTGGGCCGCTGGACGAACGTGTTGGTAATGTCCTGGTCACTGTTTCCGATGTGCAGGGTCCCGGAGGGAACATACACCATGCCATAGGGATTGATCCCTTTCCAGTTGGGACGGTCCATAACTCCAAATAATTGGCCGTTTTGACGCGTTCCGCACGAAGTAGCCAGCGTTACCAACACCAGCAACGCAAGTGAAGTTTTTAGTAATTTTTTCATTGTGACACCCGAGTTTTCCTTCATTTTAAAAACGTCCGTAAATATAGAGTCTTTGCAAAGATCTGCAAAACTAAATTTTTGAAAATTGTCGAACAAGCTGCAAAGATAAATAAAGCATTGATATCAACGCAACGCGATTGTTAAATAGTGTAGTCGCACAGTATTTCCTTGCAGGGTTTAACAGTCCTTACTAAAACCGCGGGGAGTAGATTACCGGGGGTATTCGCTGCTTACCGATTGCCTTGCGCAGGTTGTATTTCAGAATCACCTCATGCGAGCCCTCGTTGACCCTGCGAAGGGAAGAAATCGAAAAATCATAAGCGTAACCCAGAAAAAATTTGTCGTTAAGCCGAACCCCGGCCAATGCGGCAAAGGCATCCACACTTAGCCGGTCATATCCCCTGAACGTCAAGCCACCAAAAAAATTGCCGTCGTAGCCCAATAAATTTGTCCAGTCCACCTGCCATTGGGTTCCGTTCGATTTTGCCAGCACGGAGGGCAACCATTGCCAATGCCTTCCAATATCCACCCTGGTACCCGCAAATCCGATATACGTGCGATCGAGGGTGTACAACACATCGTTCTGCGAAAAGGAGGGCTCCAGCGCGTTTTGCATCGAAACCCCGAACTGGAAACGGGTGTTTTCCAGATACAATCCGGCGCCCAATTCCGTGGTCGAAGCGCCGAATCTGCCTTCGGGCAACAAGCCGTCGTTGTGGTCAATCCCCCCGCCCTCATAGCTTCCCTGCGGAGTCCGCAACCTGCCCCCGTTCAGAGTGTATTGCATCCATTGGCCGTTGATGCCCGCCGCCAGAACGGTTTCGCTTCCCAAAGGAAGCCGGTAACTGTAGGCCATACCCACCCCCACCGCCTGCTCCGCGCCGATGCGGTCGTTGCTGAGGTATAGTCCGAAACCGCTGTTCAATAATTCAACCGGCAAATGCAGGTTGGCGTGCTGGGAAGAGGGACTCCCATCCAGCCCGACCCATTGTTTGCGAAAAACGCCGGTAAAGCTCAAAGAACCGTCCATACCGGCATAGGCCGGGTTAAAAGCAAATTGATTCCAGGAATATAGGGAATATTGCGGCCATTGCTGCCCATCGGCATAAAAGGCCGTAACCATTCCCAAGAGAAGAAAGTAGATTTTTTTCATATGTTTTTCGAGCGAAATATGATCCAAGCCATGCATTTAACTCTTTTTCCCTTCCACTAATTGTGCAAACGCTTCCAAAGTGTCCACCGGCATTTGGCAGGCATAAGATTCGCATACATATATATACGTCTTGTCTCCTCCCTCCTTTCCAGCCAGCAAAGGGTACCTTTCGTCCCCCCGCTCGGAGGCCATCATTACCTTGTGGGGCAGGTACCTCCCCAGGATCGACCGCGACCATTTCTCCCACTCCTTCCCTACCACGGCAATTTCCTTTGGCGGAAACACGGCCAGCATCATGGCCGTCATCCACATCCCAAAGGAACCTGGGTGTCGCTCCAATAGCTCCTTCACCCTTTGGAGCATGGCCACAGCCAGCTCTCCGTACTTCGGCTCGTCCAGCCAGAGGCGGAGCCGCAAAAGATTACAGGCCATAGTAGAATTGCCCGAAGGCATGGCCAGGTCGTACAAATCTTTCCTGCGCAGGGGTATATCTTGTTGGGATGCACCCGTAAAATAGAACATTTTTGATTCATTGTCCAGAAAATGCGCCAAAGTATATTCCGTCCATTTCCGGGCCAGCTCCAGATACTCCGTATTAAATGTGATGGAATATACGTCCAGCAAGGCCTCGACAAGCAGGGCATAGTCGTCCAGAAAAGCGTCGTACTGAGCCCGGCCGTCTTTCCAGGTGTGGTATAGCCCCTGTCCGTCTTCTCTTTTCATGGCCCCGAGCAGGAAGCGAATATTCCGCTCCGCGGTTTCCCTGTAGGCCTCCGTCCCCAGCGCGGCGTATGCGCCGGCATAAGCGGAAGCCATCATCGCATTCCATCCCAGCAGGATCTTGTCGTCCAGTCCGGGCCGCACCCGTTTTGCCCTTTCGGTCATAAGCAGCTCCTTCCATTCCCGGCGAAGGGCCGGAAGCTTTTCTAGGTCCCAGCCCTGAAGGCGTGCATATTCGTCTTCATCGATCGGCCGCCAGAGGATATTCCGGTGTTCCCAGTTTCCCGCTTCCGACACTCCGTACAGGGCATGAAAATGAACGGCGCTCTCCCCGAGCAGGGCGTCGATCTCCGCCTTGTCCCAGAGGTAAAATTTTCCCTCCACCCCTTCCGAATCCGCATCCAGTGCCGAGAAAAAGCCCCCTTCCGGGTGCGTCATCTCCCGGTCCACCCATTGCAGGGTCTCCTCGATAGTTTCGCGAAAAAGATCCAGTCCGGTCCTTTGATAGGCCTCCGACATGGCCCGAACGAGCAGGGCATTGTCGTAGAGCATTTTTTCGAAATGGGGCACGAGCCAGGCTTTGTCGGTGGCGTAGCGGGCGAATCCACCGCCCAATTGGTCGTAGATCCCGCCTCCAATCATATTCTCCAGGGAAAAAACGACGTGGTCCAGGGCTTCGGGAGCATCGAAGTACTGCTCATAGCGCAGCAGAAACTGGAGGTTCATCGCGCCCGGGAATTTGGGGGCGCCGCCAAAGCCGCCGTCCGTCTCGTCGAAACTCTCCTTCAGGCGTTGATAAGCGTTTTGCAAAGAAACCGGGTTTAGCGCCGAACTGGTTTCCACCCCACTCCAGGAGCGCCGGACCAAACTCTCATCCGAATTCTTTATGATCTCCGTCAACTGTTTAGCCTGGTCCTCGACCGTAGATCGCTTCTCCCGGTACAGGCCCGAAATATGGTGCAGCAATTGGATCCAGGAAGGACGGTTATGAGCCGGCTGGGGAGGGTAGTAGGTTCCGGCATAAAATGGCCTGCCGTCGGGCAACAAAAAACAGTTCAGGGGCCAGCCTCCCGAGCCGGAAATGATCTGACATGCCTCCATATATATATGGTCTACATCCGGCCGCTCTTCCCGGTCCACTTTGATGTTGACAAAATGCTCGTTCATGATTGCCGCCGTTTGCTCATCTTCAAACGACTCCCTTTCCATGACATGGCACCAATGGCAGGTGGAATAACCGATACTGACCAGAATGGGCTTGTCTTCCCGGCGCGCCTTTTCACAAAGCCTCCGGCTTCCAGGCATGCCATTCGACGGGGTTGTGGGCATGCTGAAGGAGGTAAGGACTGGTCTCGAATTGCAAACGGTTCATCGGGTTCTTTTTAGAAAATTAACGAGAATTGCTTTCCCACCACGCCCAAATCCGCGCAGGGTCGAATTCGGAATCCCGGCAGGCTTCTTCGATTTGTTCGGGGGAATAAATGACCCGGACTTTTTCCAACAGCCGCCTGCCTCCGGAAGATGTGTGGAGCAAGAGCAGATCCCGGAGTTCTTTTTTCAATTTGCGGTCCGAAACAGATCGCCAGGCCAAATAAAGGTCGGTCATCAGGGACGGCGGGACGCCCCCATTTTTTAATAGCGAAACCGACAAGCGCAGCGAAGCATCCTGCCCGCTCTGCAATAGTCGGCCGAGCCGTCCGGGGTCATCCATGGCCTGCAAATAGGCCTGCTCGCGGTCGCGGACCTCCTGAAAAAGGACGGATTCTTCCATAAAAGCCACCCCCTTTTTCCACCAGGCGGCGGGAATCTCCAGGATGCCACCGCCGAGCACTGCGTGAGAGGGGGCCTTTGCGCCCGTTTCGTGGTATGTCAATCCGGCCTTTTCGAGCTTTTCCTTCCAGTCGGGCCTGCTCAGCCTCGTAGTTCCCAGGATTCCGATGGCCGATCGAAGGGGGTCTATCTGCGCCCTCGATTGACCGATCAGAACAGACAGGATCGACTTCCGAAGGGAGGGCAGGGCCAGGCGCAACCCCTCCCGAAGGGCCTCTTTCGAAAGGTTGTGGGCCTCTACATCTCCTTGCCAGAGGCCGAATAATTCCCTGCGCTGGGGGGCCGGAACGGCAGACTGCCGGCAAGCCTGCACAAATCGCATGGCTCTGGCCGAGTTTGGCAAGCCGGTAACCTTTTCGAGTTTGGGAAGGCCGAGCAGGGAGATGGGGAAGCAAACCATGGAGTTTCCCTGCAGCCCGAGACGCTCGAGGGCCGGCCATTTTCCCGGTTCATCGGGAATCCGTTCCAGGCCGTTGCGCCCCCATTCGAGTATTTCGAGGCGGGGAAGTTTCCCCAAAAACGAAGGCCATTCGCCAAGCTGGTTTCCCTGGCAACTGAGCAGCCGAAGGGATTGCAATTTCTCCAAAGAAGCCGGCAATTCCTTTAGTCGATTGTCATCCAAAAGCAGGCGCCTAAGCCCGCGGAGCCGGCCAATTGAGTCGGGGAGTTTCTCCAGTTCATTCCGGCGGACATCGATCTCGGCCAGATCGCTCAAATTCCCCAGGGCATCCGGGAGGCAACCCAGTTTGTTTCGTTCGAGGTGAAGCTGGCCCAGCATCTTCAGCCCCGACAGATCGGAGGGAAGCTCTCTGAGTTTGTTTTGGGAAAGGCCGAGCAGGCGGAGGTTTCGAAGATGGCCCACCCAATCGGGGAGCGAGGACAGCAGGTTTTGGTCCAGTTGGAGCTCTTGCAGGCGGTCCATAGATCCCCATTCGGCGGGGAGTTCTTTGATGCGGTTTCGGTTCAGGCGCAGCGAAACCAATCCGGGTGCATTGCCCAGGTGGCGGGGCAGGCTGCGCAATTGGTTAAAGCTCAGGTCGATTTTCCGAAGGCCGGGCATTTTCCCAAGCACGGGGGGAAATCGGGAAAGGCGGTTGCCCGACAGGTTTACTTCTTCCAGGGACAAAAGCCCGTGCAGCGAGGCCGGCAGGGTTTGGATCAGGTTTCCACTCAGGTCGAGGGCGCGAAGCCGGGTTAGCCGGCTCAGTGTTTCGGGCGCCTCCGGCAGGCGGTTTTCGCTCAGGCAAAGAACCTGCAATTGGGGGAGCTCAAATACGATGGAAGGCCATTCGGAAATACCAAGTCCGTGGAGGTAAAGCTCGGTGATCTTGTCCCGGTGCTGTCGCGCAGTTTCGAGGTTATATGCCTTCATTTTCTCTCATCCCTTATCTAAGTTTACGGCCTTTCCACTTATACCGTTTCACAAAAACAGAGGCCGTACCGCTTAGCGCAATGTACAAAACGTGACACAATTGCGCCTTCCAAAAAACCGAAAGCAGAGATTCTCTTCGAAAAAAACGGGCGAGGCTTTTCAGCAAGCGGTAGTCGGCTGCGCTCTTCAAAGCCAGGGCAATTAAAAATGCAAGTGGACAGATCAGCAGGGACAGGACGATTGCCAGGCAAAAGGAGAGGACGATTACGGCAATCGCCTTGAGTTGCCATTCCCGGTATTGAGAGGCTTTGCCTCCCCAGCGGAGCCGCTGAAGCCACAAGGTCTTCCACCCGGACGCCGGGACGGTTTGAACCAGGGCCTCGGGGCTCTTGACCCAGGCCAGGCGGCCCGGGTAGGCTTTTGCCATTTTTTGCATGAGGAACACATCGTCGCCCGAGGCCAGGTGGTCTACGCCTGCAAACCCGCCGATGCCGAGGAAGGCCTCTTTGGTGTAAAAAAGGTTGGCCCCGTTGCCTAGGTGAAACCAGCCCCGCGCGATGCCGGCCGCCGCCATCCCGTTCATGGCATAGAGGTCGAGGCGCTGAAAACGATGCAGAAAGCTTTCGTTTCCGGAAAATTCGACGGGTCCGGCCATCAGGACGGGTTTGAATTGTTCGTAATACCCAGCCATGCTGGAGAGCCAGCGGGGCGGGGCCCAGCTGTCCCCGTCGAAAGTGGCGAGGAGTTCTCCGCCGGCTCTTTCGATGCCGGCAGCCAGTGCCCGTTTTTTGGAGGAAAGCGCCGAGGCGCCGGGATGGATATCTTCCAGCCTGACCAGGCGCACCCCATGGCCGGCATAGGAAGCTGCGATTGCGGCGGAATCGTCTTCGGAATAGTCGTCTACCACGATGATCTCCCTTAAGGAAGCCGGATAATCTTGCTCCAGGAGGGAGTCCAGGCATCGCTTCAAATGCGCCCCCTCGTTCCGGACGGGAACGATGATGCTCACGGTAGTCCCGGGAGAAAATTCGGGATCCGACTCCCAGGCAGGCGAGGTTTCCCAGGCCTTTCTAAAGGATTCGATCAGCCAGACATAGAGGGAGGCAAGCAGCAGAAGCGGAAGCAGAAACCATAGGGCCATAGATTAATGGCGGGGATCAGCCTTCCTTTTCATCCCTTGGAAGTTCGATGGGGGGAATTTTGGTTTCCAACTCTTCGTAGTCGACCAGTTCGCCATCCCGGCGGGTGCGTTCCTGTTGCTCCATGTCCTTGAGCTTTTTGTTCATCAGGGCGCGTCCCAGCAGGAGGGCGAAGACCACGGGATAGCCGACGATGGAAAGAAGGATGGCACCCAATCCCACCAATATATTGCGTTTGATGAGATCGACCAGCCATTTTGCGTAGTTGACGATCACCCGGTGGTCGATGATGGCCGCGGCGATCAGGAGGATGGGGGCAACTAGGGAAAGGAGCCAGAAGATGCCTCTTGCAATAATGAAAACGGCGATCAGTCCGACCACCAACAGGGCGATCATACCCCAGGTATTGCCCTGTATCTTGAATTCTTTTCGGTTTTCCATAGGAAATTTTTTTGCCGATGAAAAGTACGAAAAAACGACCTCGAGTTGAAGACAATTAGACCGCAGGGGTTCAAATCCGGTCGAACGGTACGCTCTTGTCTACAAAGGCCGGCAGGAACTGCATTTCGTAAAGTTTGCGGTAGTGACCCTCCTCAATCTGGAGCAACTCCTCATGGGTGCCGTACTCTACCAGCTGCCCTTTCTGCATGACCAGCACCCGGTTGGCGTGCCGGATGGTGGAGAGCCGGTGGGCGATGATCACAGAGGTCCGACGGGTGATCAACTGCTCGATGGCGTATTGAATAACACTTTCGGTTTCGGGGTCGACCGAAGAAGTAGCCTCGTCCAGGATGAGGATATCGGGATTGAACACGAGGGCCCGCACAAAGGAAATGAGCTGCCGCTGCCCCATCGAAAGGGTGGCGCCCCTTTCCTGCACGTCGTAGTCGTATCCGCCGGGGAGCTTTTCGATAAATTCGTGCGCCCCGATCATTTTCGCCGACTCGATGACGGTTTCGCGGGAAATGGTCTCGTCGCGCAGGGTGATATTATCCATGACCGAGCCGGTGAAAAGGAATACGTCCTGCAACACGATGGCGATCCGCCTCCGCAGGGCTTTGATCTCAAAATCGCGGATGTCCCTTCCATCGATCTCGATGGAGCCTTTTTGAATATCGTAAAAACGGTTGAGCAGGTTGATAATGGTGGTCTTGCCCGAGCCGGTGCTGCCCACCAGGGCGATTGTTTCCCCTTTTTCAATGCGGAAAGAAATGTCGCGAAGCACATAGTCCTGCTCGTTATAAGCAAACCACACGTTATTGAAAGCCACTTCGCCCTCTACCCTTTCCGGGGAAAAAGAACCCGTATTTTCGAGCTTGTCTTGCCGGTCGAGCAACTTGAAAACCCGTTCGGCAGCTACGAGGCCCATCTGCATGGTATTAAACTTGTCGGCCAGCATCCGGATGGGCCGGAACAACATGCCCAGGTAAATGGGAAACGCCACCAGGGCGCCGAGAGACACTTCTCCGCCGATGACCCCGCGGGCGCCCCACCAGACCATCAGGCCCAGGGATGCCGCGGAGATAATCTCCACGACCGCAAAAAACACGGCGTAGTATAATATGCTGTTGAGGTTGGCGGAGGTGTATTCGCGATTGATCTGCTTGAACTTGCCCATCTCCTGCTCTTCCGCATTGAAGACCTGGACGATCCGCATACCGGAAATCCGCTCCTGCATAAAGGCATTCATGCGCGCGATCTGGGTGCGCACCTTTTGAAAAGCGAACTTCACTTTTTCCTTGAAAATATAACTCGACACGATCAGGAAAGGCAGGGTGATGAGGCAGACCAGGGTCAGTTTCCAGCTGGTAAAAAACATGATCACCAATACGGCGATCAGGGAGAGCATATCGGCCAGGATGGTGATCACTCCTTCCGAAAATACGGTGTTGATGGTTTCTATATCGTTGATCGTCCGGGTTGTGGAGGTACCGATTGAGTTTGGTCGAAATAGGACAGTCGAAGGCTGGTGATGTGGTTGAACACCCTCACCCGAAGGTCGCGGATCACCGATTGCCCCAGCTGGCTGGTGATGTAGATGAAGTAGTAGCGAAGACCGGATTCGAGGAACAGCGCGGCAAACAACCAGGCCACGATCTTCGTCATGCCGGGGATGTCGTAATTGAAGATATGGTCGTCCACCATGACCTGGATAAGCCAGGGCCTCAGGATACCGAGGGGGGCCAGTACGACGGCCAGCAGGCCAGCCAGGAGAAACAGCCCGGTATAGGGTTTGGCGAGGGCCATGACCCTGCTCAGGAGGCTAAAATTGAGCTGGTTGGAATTATCCATAAAGCAAATAACGAAAAATTGGACTTATAGTTGAACTAAAAAAACTTACAACATTCCTTCGTCGGCGAAGCTATAGTAGTTGCGTTCCCCCACGATCAGGTGGTCGAGGATGCCGATATCCAGCAGGGCGCCCCCTTCCTTGAGTTTGCGCGTCAGCTCGATATCGGCCTGGCTGGGTTGCAGCTGGCCGGAGGGATGGTTATGAGAAAGGATCAGGGAGGAAGCCTTGCATTCCAGCGCTTTGCGGAAGACAATTTTGCTATCCACAACGGTCCCAGCCATACCACCCGAGCTGATCTGTTCGCGGCCGATCACGCGGTTTACGCGGTTGAGCAGCAAAACCCAGAATTCTTCATGGGGCAGGTCTTCCAGAATGCCCGACAACAACTGAAAGGCATCGCGGCTAGCCCGGACCTGCGGCCGGTGGCGAACCTCGGTCAGGTGTCTGCGGCGGCCCAACTCCAGCGCAGCCGCAATCGTCAGGGCTTTGGCCTGCCCTATCCCTTTGAATTGCATTAAATCGTGCAGCGAGCGCTTCCCTAATTCATTGAGGTCGTTGTCGACTGAAAGGAGGATGCGCTGGGCGAGTCCGAAGGCAGATTCGGCGCGGTTGCCCGAACCGAGCAGGATGGCCATCAATTCTGCGTCGGTGAGCTGGTGCCTGCCTTTCAGCACCATTTTTTCTCTGGGGCGGTCGTCTTCAGCCCATGCTTTCATGGGCAATTGCCCGGACGGATAAGTCTCCATAACGGAATGAGTTGCGGGGCGCGACGGCGCGAAGGAATAAAATTGCATCGGAAGGATGCTCCAAAGTAGCTATTTTTCCATTTCAGTACAACAGGGCCCCTTAAATTTTGCCAAATTTGCCCTTTATTCAGCACCGGAAAAATATGCCGCCATTCCGTTTTCTCCGAAACGAACGCCTCAAGAGGAGGAAGCTGATCGACGAGGCCTTTACCAAGGGGAAGTCGATAGCGGTCTACCCTATTCGCCTGGTGTACGTAAAAACCGCGCTGCCGGAAGGCGCCGGTCCGGTGCAGGCGGGCTTCAGCGTGCCCCGCCGTACCTTCCGCTCCGCCGTACAACGCAACCGGATTAAGCGGCAGATGCGGGAGGCCTACCGCTTGCAAAAAAACTTGCTGACGGATAAACTGGCCGATACAACCGGGCAATTTGCCTGGATGCTCCTTTACACGGCAAAAGAACCGCTTCCCTACGCCACTATTGAAGAGTCTATGGGAAAGCTGATCCGGCGCTTTCTGAAAACCTAGGCAAAATCCCTGTTTCCATGCGGCTTATCCTCCCATTCGTCCTCGTCCTGTTGTGCTTCCGTCAGGCCCCTGCCCAGCTTTACCTGCAAATGGAGCGGTACGGGAAAGCGGAGGTGACCAAATTCAGCCCCGGTACGGAGCTCACCTTCCGCCTGAAAGGAGAAAAAGAATGGCAATTCGCTGTGCTGGACCGCATCCTTCCAGAGGAAAACCGCATCCTGCTCGGCATACAATATATCGATCCCGCTCAAATCGACGCCCTGCGATCTTTTCACCCCCGGCGCTGGTCCAAACCGCTAGGCAACCAACTCTACATCTTCGGCGGCGCCTGGACCGGCATTGCCCTGGGCGCCTCGGTCGTCGACAAAAACGATCCCTACGGCTACGGCGACGCCATCGTGACGGCTACCGCCCTTGGCGTGGGCTTTCTGATCAAAAAGATCTTTCACCACCGAACCTACAGAATGGGGGAAAAGAGGTGGTTAAGGATCCTCGATATGAGGGTTTATACCGAGTAGGCCCTAGCCGAGAAGATAATCGACAGCCAGCTCGTAGCCTTTCAGGCCGAGGCCGAAGATGCACCCCACGCAGGTGGCGGAGAGGTAGGAACGCTGCCGGAAAGGCTCCCGGGCGTGGATATTGGAGATATGGACTTCCACCACCGGCGTTTCGATGGACGACACGGCATCTGCCAGGGCGATGGAGGTATGGGCCAGGGCCCCGGGGTTGAGCACGATGCCCGCATAGGAAAACCCCGCCTCGTGGAGTTTGTCGATCAGATCCCCTTCGTGGTTGCTCTGAAAATAATGGAGCGTTACTCCGGGAAATTCGAGCTGAAGCCCTTCAAAATAGGATTCGAAGGACTGCCGGCCGTAAATTTCCGGCTCCCGTTTGCCCAACAGATTCAGGTTTGGGCCGTTAATAATTAATATTTTCAAACAATTATCAACTTATTAGAAGTATTGGGATCGGCCTGCGGCCGATCCACAAAAAGCTGCAAGGGCGCGCCCCCCAACCTCTTTAAACCTCTTATTTTTATATAACCTGCAAAGGCGCTTTGCAAATAAAGCGCCTAATTCGCCAGGTCTGACATAAATTTGATCCGGACATACTGGATCTCCTCGATGGTAATGTCGTCTCCTTTGAGGGCGGCATAGGCTTTTTCCACCGAGTCGGTATCCGCTTCCATAAAATAGTCGTAGATCTCTTCGCGGGCGTATTCGTCCACAATTTCATCGATGAAATAATCGATGTTGAGTTTGGTGCCGGAAGCCACGATGGCGTAAAGCTCCTGGATCAGTTCCTCCATATTGAGGCTGTTTGATGCGGCGATATCGTGCAGGGGTATTTTGCGGTCGATGGCCTGGATAATGCTCACTTTGACCTTCGACTTGTTGGCCACCTGCTTGACCACAAAATCGGTGGGCCGGTCGATATCGTTTTCTTCCACATAGCGCTTGATCAGGTCGAGGAAGGGACGGGCGTAACGAAGGGCTTTGCCCTTGCTGACCCCGGAGATGTTGGCCATGTCGTCCATGGTCACGGGGTACTGGGTGGCCATATCGGCCAGGGAGGGATCCTGGAAAATGACAAAGGGCGGGACGTCTTTTTCCTTGGAAACTTTTTTGCGAAGGCCTTTCAGGAGGTTGAAGAGGGTTTCGTCGAGGGTGACCGACTTTTGAGAAGGGGCGTCGATCTCCTCGTGCACTTCTTCAAAGTCGTAGTTGAGGGGGATGGAAATGGGTTGCGGGGTTTTGATAAACTGCCTGCCTTTTTTGGTTAGCTTCAGCAAGCCGTATGTTTCCACGTCTTTGTAAATCAGGTCGTTGAGGAGGGCGTGGCGGTAAACCGAGTTCCAGAAATTTTCTCCTTTCATGGCCCCGGCTCTGAAGAGGGGGAGTTCGTCGAAGCGAAAATCCTTGATCTCTTTGGTCTCTTTTCCGATAACAAAATCGACGAGGGTCTTGATTCGGAAGTTTTCGTCGAGTTCGGCCACGGCCTGAAGAGCTTGTTGCATTTCCTTTTTGACCTCCACGCGTTCCTTGGGGTGGCGGCAGCTGTCGCACATGCCTTTGCAATGCTGGTCGTCAAAATCCTCGCCGAAGTAGTGGAGCAGGAATCGCCTCCGGCAGCCCGTCGTTTCCGAATAGGCCATGATCTCCTGCATGAGTTGGGCGCCCATTTCGCGTTCGGCCACCGGTTTGTCGCGCAGGAATTTTTCGAGCCGCAATATATCTTTATAGGAGTAATAGGCCAGGCAGATGCCTTCCATGCCGTCGCGTCCGGCGCGGCCCGTTTCCTGGTAGTAGTTTTCTATACTTTTGGGAATGTCGTAGTGGATGACGAATCGCACGTCGGGTTTGTCGATGCCCATCCCGAAGGCGATGGTGGCGACGATCACGTCGATCTCTTCCATGAGAAAGGCATCCTGGGTATGGGTGCGGGTCTTGGGATCGAGTCCGGCGTGATACGGCAGGGCCTTGACGCCGTTGACGTTGAGGAACTGAGCTATTTCTTCGGTCGATTTCCGGGCCTGGACGTAGATGATACCGGAGCGGTCGGGAAGGCTTTTGATCATCTGGATCATGCTGCGCAGGACCTGATCTTTTTTGCCTTTGGGCCGCACTTCGTAATACAGGTTTTCGCGGTTGAAGGAAGAGACGAAGTGTTTTTCATCTCTCATCAGCAGGTTTTTGACGATATCGGACTGAACCTTGGGCGTGGCCGTAGCGGTCAGGGCGATGATCGGCATATCCTTGCCAATGGCGTCGATCATGGTGCGTATCCGGCGGTATTCGGGGCGGAAGTCGTGACCCCATTCGGAGATACAGTGGGCTTCATCCACCGCGACGAAGGAGATGTCGACATTGCTGAAAAATTCGATATTTTCGTCCTTGGTCAGTGTTTCGGGGGCGATATAGAGGAGTTTGGTCTTCCCGTTGGTGATATCGTCCTTGACCGCCTTCATTTGGGCGCGGGTAAGCGAGGAGTTGAGAAAATGCGCCACTTCGTCTTCCTGGCTATAGCCCCGGATACTATCCACCTGATTTTTCATCAGGGCTATGAGCGGAGAGATGATGAGGGCGGTTCCATCCAACATGAGGGCGGGAAGCTGGTAACAAAGGGATTTTCCGCCGCCGGTGGGCATGATGACAAAGGTGTCTTTCCCTTCCAGAACGTTGCGAACGATCTCCTCCTGGTTTCCCTTGAAGTGGTCAAACCCGAAGTATTTTTGAAGGGAGTCGGTTAGATGGTTGGAAGTTTCAATCATGGGAACAAAAAATTCAACTGGAAATCAACCAAAATGATGCAGTTCATTGCATTAACTTTGGCCTTTGTTTAGGTCTGTAAATGGTCTTCCGGTTGGCTGATTTGGTCTGGTAACTCTTGTGGACGGAATCGGCTTTTCCAGGTCACTTCAAGATCGCTGTTTTTTCTGTGGTTTCCAAGCACTTAGAAAGATTCTGCCGCCCCCTTTTTTAAAAAGCCACCAAAAGTACAAAAAAAATTGTTGAACTCCGAAAAAATCATCACAGAAACTGCACTTCGCACCATACGCATTGAAAGTGAGGCAGTTGCGGCGCTCGCTCAGGGAGTAAATGAAGACTTTATCGCCTGTGTAAAACGGTTACACGAATTTCGCGGGCGGGTGGTGCTCACCGGAATCGGAAAAAGCGCCCTGATCGCTCAAAAGATCGCCGCCACTTTCAACTCCACCGGAACCCCTGCCCTTTTCATGCATGCGGCAGACGCCATTCACGGCGACCTGGGCATGATCCAGCCGGACGACGTGGTCATTTGCCTGTCCAAAAGCGGAGAAACCCCCGAGATCCGGTTGTTGGTCCCTCTGGTCAAGCACATGGGCAACCTCCTGGTGGCCATGGTCAGCCGCACTGACTCCTACCTGGCCCGGCAGGCCGACCTCATTTTGCACACGCCGATCGACCAGGAAGCGGACCCCAACAACCTTGCTCCAACGGCCAGCACCACGGCCCAGGCCGCTATGGGCGACGCCCTGGCCACCTGTCTGCTGGCCCTTCGCGGTTTTTCGCCCAGCGATTTTGCCCAATTCCACCCCGGTGGAACCCTCGGCAAACAGCTCTATCTCCGGGTGGCCGACCTCTACCCTTCCAACGAAAAACCCCAGGTGCATCCCGATACGCCCCTCCACAAAACCATCATCGAAATGACCTCCAAACGCCTGGGCTGCGCCGTCGTGACCGACGAGCAGGACCAGGTGCTCGGCATCATCACCGACGGCGACCTTCGCAGGATGCTGGAAAAGGAAATCCAAAACGGTCCGGTAAGGGCCGACCAGATCATGTCGCCCCACCCGAAAACCATCTCTCCGGAAGAACTGGCCGTCGGGGCCCTAGAGCTGATGCGGCGCAACAGCATCACCCAATTGGTGGTGGCCGACGGGAAGACCTACCTCGGCATCATCCACCTCCACGACCTGATCCGGGAGGGGTTGTTATGAAATTTATGCTTCTTCCTCTTTTTTTATTTTTTAGTTGCAGCAAGGACTCCCCGGCACCCCGGCATGCCGTTTATCATTGGGAGAGCACGTACCAACTTTTCCCCAAAGAAGAACAATGGCTCGAACGCCACGCCATCGAGCGCATATACCTGCGGCTGTTCGACATCGACTGGGATGAAAGCCTGGGCCAGCCCATTCCCGTCGGCCCGCTCCAGGTTCCGGACTCTTTACCCTTAACCGAAAGGGAGCTCGTGCCGGTTTTTTTCCTCACCAACCGCAGCTTCGCCCAATTGCCCGAAAGCGGAATCGACACCCTGGTGGCCCGGATGATCCGAAAGACAAAAACCAAACTCGGCGCCGATCTGGGCGCCCCGCTGGTGAAAGAATGGCAATTTGATTGCGACTGGACGGAGGAGACCCGCGAGCGCTATTTTCAATTTCTGCAGGCGATGGACCGGGAATTGAAAAAAAGAAGGCATCGTCCTTTCCGCCACCATTCGCCTGCACCAGGTGAAATACCATCAAAAAACGGGGGTCCCGCCCGTCGACCGCGGCATGTTGATGTTTTACAATATGAGCGATGTGGCCGACCCGGAAACGAGCAACTCGATCCTCGACCTCGGCGCTGCCAAAAATTACTACTACAATTTCGATTCCTACCCTTTGCCGCTCGATCTGGCCCTACCGCTTTTCCGCTGGGGCGTCGTGTTTCGGGAGGGGAAAATGGTCCGGCTGATCAACGGGCTGGGCCCGGAGGCGCTGCAGGACGAAAGCCGCTTTGTTTTCCGGGACAGCGCCCATGTGGAGCTTCAAAAAAGTACCTATCTTGACGGGTATTATTTATACGAGGGGGACGAGATCCGGCTGGAATGGGTTAGCGCTGCCATGCTGCGGTCGGCGGTGCGCGACCTGAACAGGGCCATGCCCCGGCAGCCGGAATGGGTCTGTTTTTACCATCTGGCCCCCGAAACGATAAAACAGTTTGCCGATGATGATCTGGAAGCCATCTGGAATGACCTGGACCGGTAGGGGGTTGATGGCGGGCTTTTTGTTGCTCGCCCTGGTGGTATTTCCCCCAAACCGCCATGGCGCCGATGCATGTAGTCCTTCCTCGCAGGGCTTCAAAGGCTATTCCTTTCTAACGCCGGTCTATCTCCGGCGGGAAAGCAGCGGCTTTCCGGTTTTGCTTCGATTCGGAGACCTGTACCGGCATTTTGTCGACAGCACCGCGATCCGGCAAAAGGACGATAATATATACGAATGGATGGTGCGCACCTGCGAAGCGGCTATCCCCGAGGATATTCACCGGGTGGTCTACAAATCCTCGCTGGAAAATCTGGAGCTGCTCCGCACCTCCATCCTGAGCAAAAACATGCCCCTGCCCTACGAGCTGACGGGCAACAGCTTCGCCAGATATTTAAAACGCCATCACTGCATCCAGACTGCCGACTACCTGGTCTTCGCCAAACGATGCGAGCCCCACGTGCTGCCCTCGGGCGCCTGGGAGGAAAAAAAGCGGAACGTGCCCGCGATGGAGGCCCTGATCGAGGAGGGGATCGAGCTGTTCGTAGCCGCCAGCTCGCACAACATCCGCCTGCGCTACGCCTACCAGATCGTGCGCCTGGCGCACTACGCCAAGTTGTATGAAAGGACCATAGAGCTATATGATTATCTGATGCCCAAGCTGGACGTGCCGCTCATCGACGGCAATAAGAGCATCATCTACTTCTGGACCCTGGGCCACAAGGCGGGCGCCCTCCGCTCTTTGGGGGAAAACGTGCAGGCCTCTTACCTGTACAGCCACATCTTCCGGTTTTGCCCGAGCCGCCGCCTGAGCGCCTATCAGAGCTTCTACCTCAAGGACGACGAAGAGTGGAATCAATGCCTTTTGCTCTGCCAGACCGATGAGGAGCGCGCCACCCTATACGCCATCCGCGGATCGGCTTCCGACAGCAGGGCCCTGGAGGAGATGCAAAAGATTTACGAGCTGGACCCAAAGAACGAAAACCTGGAGGTGTTGCTCGTCAAAGAGGTCCAGGAATTGGAAAGAGACCTGCTCGGGCTGGAATTCAACAACAACCGCCGCCACAACCAGCGCTACCACAACCGGCCCCGCACCTTTGCGGGAACCTATGTGATCAACCTGGAGCATTTTGTGAGAAAAGTGCGGGAGGAGGGGCTGGTCGAGCGCCCCGAATTGTGGTACCTGGCCGAAGGGTATCTGGAGTTGTTGGCTGGCGACCATTATGCCGCGGGCAAGACGTTTTTCGCTGTGGAACAGCTGATCAAAAACCCCGCCCTGAAGGAGCAATTGCAGCTTTTTAAAGTCGTTCAGCAAATCTATTCCCTGGATACCCTCAACGATTCCATCGAGCAGTTGGGTTATCTCATCCGCCGCAACAAGCTGTTTGCCAAATTCGACGACCTGCCCGATTTTTTGCGCGATCGCTTTACCAAACTCTACAACGATAACGGCCACCCCGGGAAAGCCTTTCGCTCCCAATACACCTACGCAGACCTTCGGATGAACCCACAGGAAGAGGTGATCAAGGACCTGCTCGCGGTGGCCCAGAAGCCCAGCCCCAACAACCTCGAAATGCTCCTCATCAAGGACGAGAAGGGCAACACCATGACCAACGCGCTGTGGGACCTTTGGGGCACTTACTATTTCCAGAATTACGAACTCGAAGCCGCGCTGAAGCTATATCAGAATATCCCCACCGCCAGTTGGGACGACTTCGGGACTTTCCACCCCTTCCGAATCAGCATCAACGACTGCATCCACTGTCCGCAGGAAAGGGACACCCTCGACCAGTACAACCGGGGCGAGTTGCTCGAAACCCTGATCGACCTGGAATACAAGGCCAAGGCCGAGATCGAGAACAACGCCATTTATTACTATCGCATCGGGGTGGCCTTGTACAATTGTTCCTATTTCGGGCACTCCTGGAAGGCGATGGACTATTTCCGATCCGGCTCCACCTGGGACCGGCTGCGCTCGGGCGATGTGCAGCCTTACCGGCGGGCGCCCTACGGGAACAAAGAGGTGTTGAATGTGGGGCGGGCCATGTATTATCTGGAGAAGGCCCGATTGCAGGCCAAGAATCCGGAGTTGGCGGCGCGCGCCACCTTTATGGCAGCCAAGTGCGAGCGTTTGCTGTGGTATATGAATGAGGCTTATAAACCGCCGCCCTGCTGCAACGAGATCCCTCCTCTCCCGGGAGAATTTGCGACCAATTACAGGAGGTTAAAGGAAGACTATTCGAATACGAAGTTTTACCAGGAGGTGTTGAAGGAGTGTCAGTATTTTCGGGCTTATGCGTTGAAATAAATCTTTTCTCTATATGTTCTTTCCCTATGGCGACGACCAGGTCAAAGGGGGGCACTTTCCCCTGGTCAGTTATGTATTCATTGCCCTCAACGTGGCGATCTTCCTGCTGCAATCCCAGTATAGCGACCATTTGGTGTGCAGCTTCGGGGCCATCCCCCGCGATGTGCTGAGCGGCGAAGGCTGGCTCACGCTCTTTACCAGCATGTTCCTCCACGGGGGCTGGGGGCACCTGATCGGCAACATGCTCTTTCTGTGGATCTTTGCCGACAATATCGAAGCCACCGTGGGGAGTTTCCGCTTTCTGCTGTTTTATTTCCTGGGTGGACTGATCGCCGTGGGCACTCATATTTACTTCAATGCCGACGCCGGAGCACTTTGTTGCGGGCCCTGCGGGGGAGGTATTCCCTGCGTCGGAGAGTCGCTTCCTGCCTGTGCAGGCCTCACCCCCATGGTGGGCGCGAGCGGCGCCATCGCAGCGGTCATGGGCGCCTATCTGGTCCTGTTCCCCGGCTCGCGGATCAAAATGTTTTTCTTCGTATTCCCCTTTCGGCTTCCCGCTTTTATTTTTCTCGGAATATGGGTGTACCAACAGTGGATGGCAGGGCTGGCCGCACTGGACGCCTCGGGCACACATAGCCAGGGCATCGCCTGGGTGGGCGCATATCGGCGGGTTCGTTTTCGGACTGCTCGCAGGTCTGTATTTCCGTTTATGGAAGAAACGGCAACCGGTGATGGAGGAATACCTGTATTAAGGCGCCCGCTCCCGGAGCTGATCCAGGCAAAGCAACAGGAACAGGAGGTAGAAGGAGACGCCGAAGTTGTTCTCCAGGGTATTTTCCATCAGAAAGGAAACGAACACCACCACGTGCAGCGCCAGAAACAGGGGCTCCCTGAAATTTTTCCGGTAAAATAAGGGATAGAAAAAACCTCCCAAGGCCAATACCAGGCCGAACAAGCCCGTTCCCGCAAAATGGGTGAGAAACTGGTTATGCGGCATTTTCGGGTTTTCGACTTCCGGAAAAAGAATGGCGTACTTTTTCTTGATCTCCTCCTTCAGGTCGCCGGCTCCTACGCCGAAAAACGGGTTTTCCTTGCCAATTTCCCAACCCACTTGCCAGGAGATCAAACGCTCGCTGTCGGAATAATTGGAACCCGTACCCCGCTGGTGTTGCAGCAGATCCCATCGGGCATAAGCTATTTTAGTCCGAAAACTGGGCAGCAACTGGTAAGCGACAGTAGGCAGCAGCACCAGCAACATGCCCAAAACCACCGCGATACCCCACCTTCTCGTTAAAAAGACATACCGCAACAGCCAGACCATAAAGGCCAGATACAGCACCAGCAAGCCGCTCCGGACAGACAGGACATGGATAAAAACCAGCAGGAAAAGGGTCATGGCCAGAAGGAGCCAGCGCTCCAGGGAGGAACGGATATAAAAACCCTCCTTTACCAAAACCATTCCCGACAGGATGGCAAAACACAACATCAGGCTGAAACGGATGTGGTTGGAAGGAGTTGGGATGGGCTTGCCCTTGCCGATCAAATCGTTGATCTCGTGAAAATGCACCAGGTAGTTAAACCCGACATAGAGGCAGGCCACGGTCATCAACACCAGCAAAAACGACAGGACGAAGTGGTACTCCCGCCTGCTGAGCTGTGGAATACCGGCAATAGCCCATGGAAGGACCAGAAAGGGAAGCTTGATCCGCAGCCGCTCGAGCGTGTAGGAAAAATCGGACGACCAGAAAGCGGAAATCACCACCAGGAAAAAAGGAATGGCGACAAACAAATACGGCCGGTAATTCCACCATTGTCGGGTGCTTTCCGGCAGGGTACTACGCCATTGCAGCCAGGGAAAACCCCGACGCCCTTCAAACAGAGCCAATGCTACAAAAAGGATCATAACCTGAGAGAGGATGAACTCGGCTGAAAAAGCCATGGCCACCATCCAGATCATGAGCAGGGAAATGCTTTGAGCCTTGTAAGAACGTAAAAAGGGCTTCAATACGCGGTTTTCGTTTGTTTTTAATGGCTAAACGCCGCAAAAAATAAACGTATTGTTCATACTTAGGCGCTCCGGGGCAAATTATTTTTCAAATCCGTACCTTTGTCCCAACTGACCAACTGACTAACTGACTGTTATATGTCCATAGAATTGATCGACCGCGTAAAACACCTGATCGAAGAGATTAAAAACTCCAAACCCGGCACCCGGGAAGAGCTGGAGGCCTTTCGCCTGCGCTTCCTCGGCGCAAAAAACGAGCTCAAGCCCCTGATGGGCGAGATCCGAAATATCCCGGACGAGTTGAAAAAACAGTTCGGACAATTCGTCAACGAGGCCAAACTGGCCGCGGAAGCAGTGTTTGAAGCGGTCAAGGAAAAAGTGGAACAGGCGGCCGACGAGGCGGCTATTCAACAGATCGACCTCACGGCGCCGGGAGAGCCTATGCCGCTGGGGTCGCGCCACCCCATCGCCACCACCCATATGAACCGCATCGTGGAAATATTCAGCCGCATCGGGTTTACCGTAGCAGAGGAGCGGGAAATCGAGGACGACTGGCACAATTTCACGGCCATGAACACCCCGGAAGACCACCCCGCCCGGGATATGCAGGACACGTATTACCTGAAGAACAGCACGGAGATGTTGCTCCGCACGCATACCTCCTCCGTGCAGGCCCGGGTGATGACGGCCCAAAAGCCTCCCATCCGGATTATCGCCCCAGGCCGGGTTTACCGCAACGAAACGATCTCCGCCCGCTCGCACTGCCAGTTCCATCAGGTGGAAGGGCTCTATATCGACGAGGGTGTGTCCTTTGCCGACCTCAAGCAGACCCTGCTTTATTTCGCCAAGGAAATGTACGGCGTCAACAGCCGCATCCGGCTCCGGCCCTCCTTCTTCCCTTTCACCGAGCCGAGCGCGGAAATGGACGTATCCTGTTTCCTCTGCGGCGGCAGCGGCTGCCGGATTTGCAAATACACCGGTTGGGTGGAAATTCTCGGTTGCGGCATGGTCGATCCGCAGGTGCTCGAAAATTGCGGGATCGACTCCTCCCGGTACTCGGGCTATGCCTTCGGAATGGGTATCGAGCGGCAGGCCATGCTCCTTCACCAGATCACGGATATCCGCCTGTTTTTTGAAAACGATGTGCGCTTTCTGAATCAATTCCGGGCCGCTTTCTGAAAAAATAAATATGAAACCCAGCTTACCAAAGGGCACGAGAGACTTCACCCCGGCCCAGATGCGCAAGCGCAATTACCTCTTCGATACCATCCGCGAGGTGTTTACGCGCTACGGCTACCAGCCCATCGAGACGCCGGCCCTGGAAAGCCTGTCCACCCTGACCGGAAAATACGGCGAGGAGGGCGACAAGCTCCTCTTCAAGGTGCTCAACAACGGCGATTTCCTCGGCGGGGCCGACGAACAGGCCCTCGCCGCACGCGATTCGGCAAAGCTGGCGTCTTCTATCGCCAAGCGCGGACTGCGCTACGACCTCACCGTGCCCTTCGCCCGCTTTGTCGTCATGAACCAGCAGGACCTGAATTTCCCCTTTAAACGCTACCAGATCCAGCCCGTATGGCGGGCCGACCGTCCCCAGAAGGGCCGATACCAGGAGTTTTACCAGTGCGACGTCGATGTGGTGGGCAGCGATAGCCTCATGTACGAAGCCGAACTAGCCTCTATCTACGACGAGGTGTTTGCTAAATTGGGCCTGAAGGTTCGCATCCTGCTCAACAACCGCAAGATCCTGGCGGGTATGGCAGAAGTAGCGGGCATCGCCGACCGCTTTATGGATATGACCATCGCCATCGACAAGCTCGACAAGGTGGGGATGGACGGGGTGAAAAAAGAACTGGCCGAGCGCGGGGTGCCCGAGGACGGCATCAACCGGATCGAGACCCTGCTCGCCAATCAATCGCTGGAAGCCTGGAAAGGCGAGTTGGCCGGAAGTGAAACCGGACTGAAAGGGATTGCGGAGCTGGAAACCGTTTTTGGCTATCTGGCCCAAAACGAGCCGGCCAACGAAGTGGTATTCGACCCCACGCTGGCCCGGGGACTGAGCTATTACACCGGATGCATTTTCGAGGTCCGCGCGCTGGGCGCGCAAATGGGCAGTATCGGAGGCGGAGGCCGTTACGACGACCTCACCGGCATCTTCGGCCTGGCCAATGTGTCGGGCGTCGGCGTGTCCTTCGGAGCGGAGCGCATCTACGACGTCATGGAGGAGTTGGAGCTTTTTCCGGCCAGTCTGAGCCAGGATCTCGCCTTGCTTTTTGTGGCTTTCGACGAAGAAACGCACCGATATGCCTTCCGTTGCCTGGCCCAGGCCAGGGCTGCGGGGATAACGGCAGACCTGTACCCCGAACCCGCAAAGTTGAAAAAACAGATGAAATATGCCAATGACCGGAGGGTCCCTTACGTTGTATTGATCGGCAGCGAGGAAATGGCCAACGGTTTGCTGACCTTAAAGAACATGGAGAGCGGAGAACAAGGCCGGCACACACTGGAGGAGATCATTGAAAAATTGCATTGACTCTCTGCCTTTGCGTTCACCCCTAAATCCTGACCACGCATGCGTTTCATCCTGTTGATTCCGATCCTCCAATTCATCGGCCTGGCCTGTATTCCCGAGGGAAAAACCGGCGACGCTGCCCAGGCCTCTGTGGTTTTCGACTCCACCACCATTCGCGAAGGCGGCCCTATCGACACTGCCCAGACCCCCTTTGAAGGAGAGCTAATCCAGACGGTGACCTGGGTCGATCAGTCGGGGAAAAACACACTGGTCCTCTCCGGAAGACCGGCCTATGCCCTGAACGAGGATTTGCGGAGGGCGGAATTCCATGCATACGCATTCGCTACGCCCGACAAGCTCCCCCACCCCCAATGGCTCCTCGAGGAAGTAGTGGATAGCTGCTACTGCGACTGTGCCGTAGAGTTGGCCGAAGGGTCGATACCGATCAGGGATGTGGACCAGGACGGGGTTGCCGAAGTGTTTTTAATGTATTTCCTCAACGACCTCTGCGATGTTTCTCCTATGTTTACCCGGCTGACGGTCGCCTCCGGGAAAAACACCTACAGTCTGGAGGGGTACACCCGCCGCTTTCAGGCGCCCGACCTTCCCGAAGTAAAAACCATCAACCCGGGCCCGACTTTCGCCAACGCGCCTCCTGCTATCCAACAAGCCGCTTACTTATTTTGGGAGGACTACCTCGAAAAAGAACAAGCCGCTTTCGAGGTCGTCCAAAAGGAGCTCGAAGAAAACCAGGATTAACGTATATTTGAATCTTTAATACCATTTCCCCATGCCACAACAGCCGGGAGCCCTTCCTCCGTTCAGCTGTAGCTTTTCCCCCAACATCCCTGAATTGCTTCAGCAGTTGGGATGCAGCCTTGCCATCAGCACCTATCAGGCCGGCAAGGTGGTCTTTATCAGCCCCAAAGCGGACGGAGAAAACCTCGTACAATTGCCCCGGACCTTCAAAAAAGCGATGGGAATCGCACTCGACGGCGAGAAGATGGCCATCGCCACTATGGAGGAGGTGCTGGTGCTCGTCAACTCGAAGGAACTGGCGCTATACTACCCCAAGCAGCCCAACACCTACGATGCGCTTTACATGCCCCGGGCTACGTACTACACCGGCCAGGTCGACATTCACGACCTGGATTACGGGGAAGGGGGCCTTTACGCGGTGAACACGTCTTTTTCCTGCCTGATAAAAATCGACGACAACTACAGTTTTACCCCCATTTGGAAGCCTCCTTTCATCAGCAAACTGGTCTCTGAGGACCGCTGCCACCTCAATGGAATGGCTCTTGAGAACGGGAAACCACGGTATGTGACCGCGTTCGGCACGGGCGATTCGCCTCAGGCCTGGCGGGAGGTGGTGACCACAGGCGGAATTCTGATGGATATTAACAGCAATGAGTTTATCGCCCGCGAACTGCCTATGCCGCATTCGCCCCGTATGTTCGACGGGCAGCTTTACCTGCTTTTGTCGGCAACGGGCGAACTGGTGCGCCTGGACCTGAAAAGCGGGAAGTACGACGTAGTTTGCAAGATCGAAGGATTTGTCCGCGGGCTGGCCCGTTGCGGGGATTACGCTTTCATCGGCTTGTCGAGGTTGCGGAAAAACTCCTCCACCTTTGCCAAACTTAAAATTGCAGACGTAGCCAACCAGGCGGGCATTGCGGTCGTTCATTTACCTACCGGGGCTTTCGCCGGGGAGATCAAATACCACATGTCGGTCGATGAGATCTACGACGTGCAGGTCCTTCCGGGCATGCTTCGCCCCGGCATCCTGAACACCGACAAGCCTGAGTTCCGAATGGGGCTCTCGACGCCGGGCGCCACGTATTGGTCGCGGCCGGATGCAGCGGAAACCAACGACGATTCAACCAAATAAAACCATTTTGCCGTATGAGAAGAAAATCTACACCCTTCGCACGCAAAGCCCGCCAGTTCAGGCGCCTGGGAAAGGAAGTCAATCGACTGTTGGAGAGCGGCCGTTTCCAGGGCCTGGCCGAAGAAAAACAAAGGAGTTTGGTCTCCAAACTCCGCAGCTTGTATCGCACCCTAAGCCGGATATTCCCTGCCCGGCAGCTACGAGGCGCGCTTGCGGGCGCTGCGCTTTTGCTCGGATCGGGCTTTGTTCAGCAGGCTGGGGCCCAGACCTTCGGACCTCCGGTAGTATCGCCGTTTGATTATACCATTGCGGGCAATTTTACTTTACCCGATTTTGCGGACATCGACAACGACGGGGATCTGGATATGATTAGCGTCGGCACCAACTACGACATCGGGGGAGCGGTCTTGTCGCTCCGGTATTATCACAATGTGGGGGACGCGGCCAACCCCAGTTTCGGCCCACCGATAGAACATCCCTTCGGCATAACCACACAATACCTGCTCAATCCTATACTCGCCGACATCGACAATGACGGAGACTTCGACCTGATCGCCTGCCAGCTTGGTGGGACTTTCCTTTTCTGGGAAAATACCGGGACTGTATCCATTCCGGTTTTGGCAATCCGCAGGACAATCCATTCGGTTTGACCGGTTTGGCATCCCTAATTACCATGATCGGCATGGTGGATATCGACAACGACGGAGACAGCGACTTGATCGCTTGCGAATATTATGGCCAGATCAAGTTTTTTGAAAATACCGGCACAGCCGGCTCGCCTGCCTTCGCGGCTCCGATTAGCAATCCCTTTGGCATTCTGGTCTCTCCCTACTCCATTGTCCGCAATATTGATTTTTCAGATTTGGACCAGGACGGAGATCTGGACATGATTTACCATGATCTTCTGACTACTGTTGATGATTCCGGAGCTTTTTATTCCGAAAATACAGGCACTGCCCAGGCGGCTGTTTTCGCCCCCGGTGTTCCCGATCCTTTCGGTATTGACCTCATCCCTGGTTATATATCACAGCCGGCTTTTGCCGATATCGACAACGACGGGGATGAAGATCTTTTCTTCGGAATCTATTACTATTATGGAGGCTTGGTCTACTACGAAAACCAGAGTGTTATCAACTCCCTTCCTGCCACTGCTAATGCAGAAGTAACTACCCAGGAAAACATCCCCTATGCCTTTGCTGCGAGCGACTTTCCCTTCAGCGACGCCGATGCGGCCGATATGCTCGAGGGTATCCGCATCTCCGGGCTGACCAGCGCGGGCAGCCTGACTTTCGACGGAAATCCGGTTGTCATGAACCAGGAAATCCCGGTCGCGGATATTGGTTTGCTGGTCTTCACGCCGGTGGCAAATGAATTTGGGGACAACTACGACAGCTTCACTTTCCAGGTGTCGGATGGGGGCGGATATAGCGCTTTTCCGGCCACGATGACCATCGACGTGGAGGAAAACGTGGGGACGGACGAGACCGTCCTGAGCGTCAAAGCCAGGCTCAGTCCCAATCCGGCCGTGGAAGCCCTGGACATCAGCCTGAGTTTCCCGCAGCCTCCGGGCGAATTACATTTTTCCATCGCGGATCAATTGGGAAGGGTTTGTATGTCCTGGACGCAGGATGCTCCGGGGGCAAACTTTACCACGACGGCCGGCGTGGCTGATCTTCCGGCGGGCTTGTATTTGCTGGGTATTCGTTCAGGCGACCGGCAGAGCGTCCTGCGCTTTATAAAGAACTAGTTTTTACATTAATCACCATAAATCATTAAAGCAATGCAGAGGAATCTTACTCCCTTCGCGCGCAAGGTCCGCCAATTCAGGCGACTTGCAAAGGAGGTCGGCCGTTTGTTGGATAGCGGCCGTTTTCATCGTTTGGCGGAGGACAAACAACGGAGCCTGGTTTCCAAGCTCCGCACCTTGTACCGCAAGCTCAGCCGTATTTTCCCAACCCGCCAGCTGCGGGGTGCAATGGGTGCAGCCAGCCTGGTGCTCGGTCTTGGCATGAGCCAGCAGGTTCAGGCGCAGAACTTCGGGCCCGCCCAGGCGACCCCTTTTAACTTTACCAACACGACTGAATTCAATCTGCCCACATTTGCCGATATCGACGACGATGGAGACCTGGATCTGCTCAGCACCGGGTACATTTACGGCGCTTCGGATTACCTCACCCTTCGCTTCTACCAGAATGTGGGAACCTCGGCCGTTGCAGATTTTCAGGCGCCTGTAGAGCTACCTTATGGGATCTCCGACCTCAACATCTTCACCCCTTCTTTTGTCGATATCGACGATGACGGCGACCTCGACGCGTTTTTGCCGCAGGCCGGCTATGGCAACTTCCTGTTCCGCGAGAATACCGGAACAGCTGCCGTACCTGCATTCGCCCCCGTTCCCGAAACGAATCCCTTTGGGCTCGTTCCGGTAGCTTATTTCCCCATCGCCAGCTTTGTGGACCTGGACAACGACGGAGACCTCGACTTGTTTGCAACCGAGTTTTACGGCACTGCCAAATATTTCGAAAATACGGGCACGGCCTCGGCGCCCGCCTTTGCGGCTCCGGTAAGCAATCCCTTTGGCGTCGTACCTCCGGCCTACGCCATCGTGCGCACTTTTGATTTCTCCGACGTGGACCTCGACGGGGACCAGGACATGATCTATTACGACCTCAACGGAGATTACGACAACTCTGCCGTTTTTTACTCCGAAAATACGGGAACGGCCTCTGCTCCCGCCTTTGCAGCCGGCCTGCAGGCGCCTTCGGGGATCTTCTTCAACGGAGGTTACCTGTCCCAACCCGCTTTTGCCGATATCGACGGCGATGGCGACGAAGACCTCTTCTTCGGCACTTACATGACTTACGGTGGACTGGTGTATTTTGAAAACCTGGGCGTTCCCAATTCGCTGCCCATCACCACCGATGCCGAAGTGACCACCGGGGAGAATGTCCCCTACAGCTTTGCCGCAGGGGATTTTCCCTTCGACGATGCCGATATCGACGATATGCTGGAAGGAATCCGGATCGCCAGCTTACCCGGCTTGGGAAGCCTGACTTTTGACGGAAACCCCGCCGTGGAAAACCTCGAGATTCCGATCGCGGAGATCGACAAGTTGATCTACACCTCCCTGCCCAATGAATTTGGCGACAACTACGACAGCTTCGGCTTCCAGGTTTTCGATGGCGTGGGCTTTAGCGCTGCTCCTGCCGTCATGACCATCGACGTGCAGGAAAATGTCGGTACCACGGAAAATTCCTTGAATGTGAAAGCCATGCTGAGCCCCAATCCGGCGACGGAATCGGTGCAGCTTGCGCTGAGCTTCCGGGAAATGCCGGGCGAACTGACCTTTTCAGTCGTCGACGCCCTGGGTAAGGTTCAAAAGAGCTGGACTCAGCAAGTCGGTCAGACCGAATTCCAGACCACGCTGAACGTGGCGGATCTGAGCCCGGGAATGTACCTCCTGCATCTCCGCGCAGGCGATCGCTTGACTACCTTGCGGTTTGTGAAAAATTAATATTTGTGTGGTAGGGGGGCGGCGCAAGGCCGCCCCCTTACTTACAAATTAACGGCAGCAAATCGTCCAAAAACGAGGTCGTCAGCACCCGTTTGGCGATTTTCAGATCCTCGCAGGCTGCCTCCATTTGTTTTTCGTTTAAATAAGCCTGTCCTCTCAGATATCGGAAGTTGGCATTTTCCGGAAATAGGCCGACTGCCTCCGATAATTTGGCAAACCCTTCCTCTTTTTTTCCTTCGTTGAACAGCGCAATCCCCTCTTCGGCCAGTTGTCCGGCCCGGGCAAACGATTTCACTTTTTCGGCGCAACGCGCATCTTTCGGCTCGAACAACACGGGAATATCGTACATCGTGGGCACGCTGCGACCCTGATATTTGGCGGGGGTCCATTTGCCGAGGGTGGAGGTCGATGCGCGAATGGCCTCAAACTGAAAATCAAAGCCCAGGTTGTTGTAATCGCTCACGTTGACGACCTTGAGCCGTCCGCCCGGCTGAACCAGGAGCTCCACCACCATATCACCCACCTTGCAGCTGTCGATGCCGGCCGGTGGATAGATCAGTTTTTCCTGAACAAAGGCCAGCAAGGCTTCATGCCCTCCCTCGAAGGAAAGGGTGTCTTCGAAAACCGTATAAACGGTATCCCGCTCGACCATGGTGTAGGGCGGCGGTTCCTGCAATTTAAACCGGATGGGCAGCACCTGATGTACCCGAACGGTTTTACCCTCCTTTTTTCCCGGAGTCCAGCGGACGCCCACCTCATTCATGGCGCCCACCACCCGGAGAGCTTCGGCGGCGCAGCCCCCTCCGATATCCTTGAGCACCTCGAGATGGGAGATGAGCCCATCGGTCTCCACGACAAAGCGCAATACGACGGTCCCTTCGATCCCCTCCAGGCGGGCGGTTTCGGGATAGCGGACATTGTCGTAAATAAATTTCAGCAAACTGGCCTGCGCGCATTGCTGCTTGACCTGAACGATGGTGTCGAGTTGCTCACAACCCGGAAAGCGCGGCATTTCGTCCGCGATCTGGTAAATGGTGGTATCCGTTTGGGCGGATAATGGCGCGGCTCCATATGAAGCCTAAAAGGATCAAAAGATGTTTCATTATTTCGAACTTTCTATTCTAAAATTTAATTTACTTTTTTAATTTAACGCCCTCTATCTATATCCCTTTTAAGCCACTTCTCCATAGTATCGATAAATAACTTTCGCTCCGATGCCGTCATGTTGACGATCCGGGCCGTGCGGTGGTCTTTTCCATCCATCATAAACCATACGGAATTGGTTTTATCGGAGGGGGGAACCCCGGTCGCAGACCAGGTATCGACCGCGCCGTAGATGTAGATGAAATTATTGCCGTTTTTCTTCAACCAGTCCGAAACATTTCGCACCAGGGTCGGGTCGAAAGGGGCCGTTTTTTTATTGGGCATGAATACGGCGTGGGGTTTTGCGGGTACCGCTTTCAAGAGGCCTTTAAACGGCTCCGTCTCGTAGCCGTAGTAGCCCATTTCCGTGCCCGCCTGGTAATAGTGGGATGCATAATCGGTCATCGATTGATCGTTGAACAGGTCCATGCCCGCAACGGCGATAAAGTGGTCGATCACGGCCTCCAGGTCGGCGTCCTTGCCGGGGATAGTGGCGCAATCGTGGCCCAGTTGCCAGAAGGAAAAGGGATATTCCAACACCCCGTACTCAAAGGCCGTCTCGAAACCCAGATAATCAAAGGTGGCCCCAGTGCCTTTTGCATGCCAGCGGAGCAGGGGCAGCACTTTGTCGCGGTTCTTCAGCAGGCGCACCTGCAGGTCGTAAATGTCTTTCCGGCATTCGTCCGTGCCGACATTCCGAAGGAAATCGTATATCCGCTTGTCCTCGAAATCCAGGTTGAGCGGCGCCACATAGGGCACCGACACGCTGACGTCTTCCGGGTAAAAATACCGGTAAAAAATAGTGGTCTGACCGCCCTTGCTGATGCCGGTGGCGACCCACTCCTCGTCGTAGATCTGCCCCAGCAGCTCGCGCACGTGGTGGAGGTCGGAGGCCACTTGTTCCAGTCGGAGGTAGGTATAGTCCAGTGGCTGGGGAACGGAGGCCCCGAAATATCGGTGCTCCACCTCGATCTGGTTGGCGTCGAGCAGATCGGTCAATTCGTAGATCCGGTTGCTCGGCCGATTGTAGCCCTCGGTGATGAGGACGTTGGGTTGGTCAAAACCGGCATGCGACAGATAAACCCGCTGGTAGAAATACCCTTTTTCGGGGTGTTTGTGATCGAGCGGCTGTTTGACCTTCAACTCGTAAGCGGTTTCAAATCCCTCCGGCGTTTCGATGGGTTTGAAAATGACGTCCGGCAATTCGTAAAGCCGGAGCTCGAGGGCGCTTTGACTGTTAAGGGCCGTGGCGGAGATCAGGATCGCAAACAGGAAAAAGATTGGTCTTTTCATATGAAAACGTTTGTCGACATGCGTTTGAGATTGGTTTATTGAAAATCAAAAGGTTTGCTCGTGAGGGTCTCCGACCCGAAATGCACGGTCTGCAAGTCTCCTGACTTGCAAAGACTTCAGGGGCGAGAAAGAAACCAAAGCTGCCAAGCCGAAAATCAAAATGCAAATATCTGCGAAATCAATAAGTCCGATTAATCTGTGGTCCTGGTGTTTTGCTTTTTTATGAATTTACGCAAGTCAGGAGACTTGCCAACGGTACGTTTCGGGTCGGAGACCCTCACGAGCGGTTGTAAGTCTCGTTAATCCCTATTAATCCCCTTTTAATCCCTACTCCAATCCCTTTTTTGCGTAACATCAGTTACGCAAACCAGTTGAGGATCTCCTCCTCCGGTTTGCGGAAATGTTTGTGAAAAAACTCATTGGCCTTGTTGTCGTAGAGGTAATCTTTTTTCCAGTCCTCCAGTTTGTCTGTCACCTCCAGAATACCGGAACAGATATAATTCAGTTCCTCCGAACTCATAGTCGGATGAAGGGAAAGCCGCACCCAGCCCGGCTTCGCCGACAAATCGCCTTCGTTGATCTTGCTGGTGATCGCTTGGGATGTTTGCCGGTCCACGTTCAAGAGGTAGTGGCCGTAGGTGCCCGCACAGGAACAGCCGCCGCGCACCTGTATCCCGAAGCGGTCGTTGAGCAGGCGGACGAGCAGGTTGTGATGGATGCCCTCGATGTAAAAGGACAAGACGCCCAGGCGCGGCACGCTGGTATCGCCCAGGATATTCAGCCCGGGAACCCGCTGTAAAAGCTCATAGGCCTGTTCGAGGAGTTCCTGTTCTCTTTCGTGCATTCGGTCCACCCCCATCTGCTCCTTAAGCCGGACGGCCAGGGCCGCGCGAATCGCCTGGAGAAAAGGCGGAGTGCCCCCGTCTTCCCGGATTTCGATATCGTCGAAATAGGCGTGTTCGCCCCAGGGGTTGGTCCAGGTGACGGTACCCCCGCCGGGGTGGTCGGGAATACGGTTGCGGTACAATTGCTTGCAAAAGATCAGGACTCCGCTGCTACCCGGGCCACCCAGAAATTTATGGGGAGAAAAGAAAATGGCGTCCAGTTTTTCCTCCGGGTCGGAGGGGTGCATGTCGATCGCGCAGTAGGGCGCAGAGGCGGCAAAGTCTACAAAACAGTACCCCCCGTGTTTGTGCATAATCTTCGCCAGTTCGTGGTAAGGCGGCATGATACCCGTCACGTTCGAACAGGCGGAAAACGAGCCGATCTTCATCTTGCGGTGGGCGTATTTCTGAAGGGCTTCCTCCAGCGCCTTGCCTTGAACCAGCAGGTTTTCGTCGGGCGGTATCACCACCACATCAGAAATCGACTCCAGCCAGGGGGTCTGGTTGGAGTGGTGCTCCATGTGTGTGATGAAAATGACCGGCCTTTCCTCCTCGGGAAGATCGAGATAGGGATGCAATTTTTCCGGAAGGCGCAGCCCGAGGATGCGCTGGAATTTGGCCAGGGCGCCCGTCATCCCCGACCCGCAGGTGAGGATCACGTCGTCCTCATTGGCGTTGACGTGCTTTTTGATGATGGCGTGGGCGTGTTGGTATGCCCTGGTCATACATTGCCCCGTCTCGCTCGACTCGGAATGGGTATTTCCGACCATGGGACCGAACTTATTCAACAGCGCATCTTCAATGGGCCGGTACAAGCGGCCGCTTGCGATCCAGTCGGCGTAAACCAGCGGCATCTCCCCATAAGGGGTCCGGAACCGGGCCTCGATCCCCAGAATATTTTTCCGGAATTGCTGAAAATAGGCCTCTGTGCTGGTCGATTGAGCGTGTGTCCACATAGGTTGGCAGTTTTCTGGAGCCAAAGATATGGATTAGAGATGAGAGTGGAGAGTGTAGAGATGAGGGATCAGGCAATACCTTCCAGGAGGATTTTACCGATGGAGGGGCGGCCGATGAAATCCCGCAATTGTGGCTGAGCGCTATTGGCCAGCGATTGAGCGAGCCGAAAACGCAGGTCGGGCGGGATCAGATCGAGGAGGAGGAACTGCTCGAGGTTGGCCAGTTGGGCGGGGGTCCATCCCTTTGCCCTGTTCGAGGCAGGCCAGCAGGCGGGCGGACAGGATGGAGAGGATGTCCAGCCGCTTGACGGGCTGTTCTACCTGCGTGCGAAGTTTATTGGCGATTTCGGAAAAATCGCTTGCGCCGAGCAGGTCCTCCGGAGCAATCAATTGGGGCAATTCGGAGCGGATAAAGGACAGGAAAGCGGCGCTCGTCTCGAGGTCCAGGCATCCTTCGGCCAGCATCCGGACCAGGGAAAGTTCTTTGGATAGATCGGCAATCGGGGCAATGGATTGGAAGAACTGTACCAGGGTTCGAGGGGTCGTGCGGGTTCCGTCCACCAATTCCGGATAAGCCTGTACAAAGGCAATGCCCCGTTGGTCGACCCCGGCCCTGGCAGCCCAGTTCAGCCAGGCTTCGAGGTTCCACTCCAGGGTGATGTGTAGCATCCGGGTCAGCATGGCGTCGTCCATGGGGGTCACGGAGTAGTCGCCGCCGTCGGGGTTGGCGGTGAGCACGATATGCCATTTTTGGGGTAGCCTCCAACTGACCAGTTCGTAGTTTTGTAGCAATTGCATCAGGCCCCGCAGGATACGGTCGTCAGCCCGGTTTACATCGTCGATCAGCAAAACGCCGGGGCCTTCTTCTCTCGGAACCCAATCGGGCGGGGCAAAGCGGGAAACCCTTTCCCCCTGGGCATTTTCCGCCACCTGGGGCATGCCCAGCAGGTCGCCCATTTCTTCAAACTGGGCGGGGGCGATATAGGCGAATGCGGCGCCCATCCGGGCAGCCAAATCCTTTACGATCTGGGTTTTTCCGATCCCATGCCGGCCCCAGATGCAGACGGGAACGGGGGCCTCCTTTTGCTCGCCCCGAAAGCTGGAATCGAGCAGAAAGCTCAGGAGTTGCTCCACCTCCCTGCTCGAACCGGACGCGCCGTAGGTGATATAATCGAAAGCCCTTTTCATACGCCGAAGATATTACTTTTTTCAACGCCTTCGCGCAGTTTCAGCTTCAGGCCGGGGAGTCCCTGGTACATGGATGTGGCAGGCGAAAGTCCGCCGGCCGTGATCGCCCAAAGGATGGGCGGGCGGATGCCCAGGCGGGGTATGGGGGCAAAACCGTCGGTGAACAGGATGACCCCGTCCCAGGGGCCGCTTTTGTTGGCGTATTCCAGGACGGGCAGGAAGCTGGTGCCGCCGCCGCCCAACAAAAAGGCGGGTTGCCGGCCCTTGTATTTGGAAATCTGTTGAATTTCTACGTCGAATTCCAGCAGGGTAATCTCCGCGCCGGTATGCCCCAGAAAACGAATCTCTTCGAAAAAGGCGGCTTGCTCCTCTTTGGAAACGGAGCCGGACGTATCCACCGCCACCAGCAGGCGCTGCCTTCTGCGCAGCCGGATGCCCGGGGTGGTCCCGTATCGCTTGCTGGGCCTGCGGATGGTTTCTTTCAAATAGGTAGTGCGGCTCGATTGGGCAAACTGGCGCAATAATTTTCGCCAATTCATCTCTTGACTGGGGCCGGGGGCCTCTTTCCCCAATTCCAGCCGAAGGGCGGGCGGCAATTGGGCAAGGGCCTTCTCCCCCGCTGCCACCGCGGTTTGCCGGATCAGGGAGCGGGCGCTCCAGCGGGCCAGCTCTTTGTCGCCTTTTTTCCCAGGGGAAGATCGGTACCAGGAGTCGTGCGATTCGAACAAGGTTTCCCGATGCTCATACCATTGCATGAGCGTAGAAAATGCCATCGGGTATTGACGCCCGCCATCAGCGAGGAGGGCTTCCAATTTTTCGTAATAATGAAGAAGGGATTGATGAGGCGCCAAAGGAAATTCTGCCAGCCCGCCCGACAGGACGGCGTTTTTTGGCAGCCAATGCGTGGGGGTGAATTGATTGACAGCCAGATCTGCTGCGACGTCGGACAGAAATCGATTGGTCAAACCCAGGCCTGGCCAGGGGTGGCCGAAAAAGAGGTGGAGGACCTGGTGGAGCAGGCATCCCATGCGCTGCCCTTCGCCGGGTATGCGTTGGGTCCAATATTCGGGGTTGACGCTCAGCACGAAAACCGGCTCTTCATAACGAATGGCGATGGATTGCGTCGAGGCAGGACTTACCTCCTTTACGAGCTCGCTCAAAAGAGCCCCGAAGTAGGGATATTCGATCAATAGCCCGATGCTCGCCCGGTATAGTTGCCGTTCGACCGACATGAGGCCCGGCTATTTTCTGCGGGTGAACTCCATCTTTCCGGGGCCTCCGCGGCCGGGGCAGGGATCTTCCACCCGCTCCATGATCAGGGTGTCCTTTTCCTGCTTAAACCGGTAAAAGCCTTTTACATCCTTGCATTCAAAGGCATCGGTCTCCTGATCGACCATAGAGATCATATCTTCTCCTTCCATTTCCATTTTACCTTTCACATCTGCCGTACCGTCGATCGCAAAATCGACGGTATAAGAGCCGTCTTCTGAAATGGAGACCAGGAAGGGAAGCGTGGAGCCGTCTTCCATCGGGATAGTCGACTGCCAGTCGCCGGCTATGCTGACTTGGGAAAGGAGGAAGAAGGGAAGGCATACCGCCGTAGCGGTGAGGATTTCTCTTAAAGAGGTCATGGAGAGGGATTATTTGGTTCGGGTCTAAATGTAAGGATTATTTTTAAACACGTTTTGCCCCGACCTAAGGTCGGGGCAAAACGTGTTTTTAGAGCTTAATTCTCCACCTTCTGATCTCCTTTCAGATATTGGTCCAACAAGGTGACGATGGCGCCGTAGCCCTTGATTTCATTCTCTTTTTTGACAAAGCCGTGCCCTTCGTCCGGGAAGATCATGTATTCCACCGGCACGTTGTTCTTGCGCATGGCTTCCACGATTTCGTCCGACTCGACCTGGAGCACGCGGGGGTCGTTGGCGCCCTGGAGCACCATCACCGGGCTTTTGATCTTTTCGGCGTGGAACAGGGGGGAGATATTGTACAGACGAAGCGAGTCCGCGGTGGTGGGGTCGCCCATTTCGGCATACAGCGCTTTGCGGAAGGACTCCCAGTAAGGCGGCACGGACTTGAGCGTGCGGAGCCAGTTGGTGACCCCGAAAATATCGACGCCTACCTTGAATTCATCGGGCTGAAAGGCCATGGCCGCCATGGTCATGTACCCTCCGTAAGACCCTCCGATAATACCGAGCTTGGAGGAATCAACGTAATCCAGGGACTGGAGGTATTTTTTTCCGTAAATACAATCCATGAGGTCCTTGTCCCCGTGGTTGCGGTCGTCCATTTTGTAGAAAGTCTTCCCGTACCCGCTGCTGCCGCGGTTGTTGACCGCAAGCACCGCATAACCCTGATTGGTCAGGTATTGGATCAGGGCAAAATACCCGACGCGCGACTGGCCGCCGGGACCACCGTGCACCCACACCAGCGCTGGAACCTTGTTATTGGCCGAAGCGGTCATGGGCTTGTAATAGATGGCGGGGATTTCGAGCCCATCGAAAGAAGGATAGCGCACCACTTGCGCAGACACCAGATCCTCCGGGTTGATCTCCGGGTTGAGGGTATTGGTCAGCGGCTTTAGCTCTTTCGATTCGAAATTATACAGATATAAATTGCTGGGCGCCTTGGAGGTGCCCACCGTCAGGCGCATGAGTTTTTCGCTGGGGGAGATTGACACGGCCAGCACGTCGCCGTCGGGGATTTCGGGAAATGTCACCTCTTTTCCTGTGGAATTGTCCACCACTTGCAGGGTGTTTTTGCCGTCCTCGTTGATGGCGATGACCTTGTAGCGCTCGTTTTCCGAAAGGTATTGGTACATGACGTCCCATTTAGCCTCGAAAACTGTTTTACGCTCCCCGGTGCTCAGGTCATAGGCCACGAGGTAGGCAAATTCCTTGCCCGCGTCGGCGATGTAGTAAAAAGTCTTGCTATCCTTTGAAAAGCTGGCCGGAGTATAGTTTCCCGGAGCATTGGGGTCCGACAGTTCCGTAGTTTTTCCGGCGGCACGGTCGAAAAGGTACAGGCGGCTTTCGCTGGTGGTGATGCCCTCCACGAGGGAGACCAGGTTTTCATCCTTGGAAATGCCTCCCACGTTGTATCCTTTGTCGTTTTGATAGAGCATGGACGCTTTCCAGCCGGCCGTATCCATCCGGTAGAGGTCAAAATATTTGGGGTCGCGTTTGTTGGAAGCATAGAAAAAGGCTGATTTGTCGTGGTTCCAGCCCGTGAATTCGGCTTTTTCTTCGGGGGCCGGGGTCAGGTCGGTGGAGGCGCCCTTCTCGTCCAGGAGGTAGATATGGTCGATCTCGTTTCCTCCCTTGTCTGCGGAGTAGAGTTTCTTGTTGCTGCCGGGCACGTAGCCGATGGCGAAATAAGATTCGGTGGAAGAATTGGTCAATTGGGCCCGCGAGCCGTCGGCCACGTTGATTTCGTAGAGGTTGTAGATCCCCGATTCGTTGCTATGGACCAGCAGTTTGGTCTCATCCCAGGAAAAATGGCCGCCCCCGATCTGGAGGTTGGCGTAAAACTGGTCGATCGAATATTTTTTCACCTCTTTCGGGGTGTTGTCCCCGGCCTGCTTGCAGGAAAGGAAGAGCAGCGGAAGCGCCGCCGCGGAGAAAAGGAGTAGATTCTTCATAGTTCTGGATTTAAATGAGAAAAGCGGCCCAACCTAGACCGCCGCGCCGGGAAGGAGAAAAAAAATAGATGGGGGGCTGCTTTTGCCAGATCAATGCGCCCCCCATCGCGATTTTCACAAGGGCTTGAACCTTGCCTGAAAGAAGCGAAGGTATTTCGGCTCGTACACCATGTCCAGGCCTTTGAATTCCTTGCGGCGGGCAAAAACGTCCTCCACCGACTCGGCCACTACGTCCATGTGGGCCTGGGTGTACACCCGCCGGGGGATGGTAAGCCGCACCAGCTCGAGCTTGGGGTAGTTGTGATCGCCGGTCTCCTTGTTCCGGCCGGAGGAGACGATCCCGCGCTCCATGCTCCGGACGCCGGAATCCAGGTAGAGCTCCGCGGCCAGGGTTTGGGCAGGAAAGGCCGTTTGCGGCAACTGGGGCAGGAAGCGCCGGGCATCGAGGAAGATGCCGTGACCGCCGATGGGCTGCACCAGCGGAACCCCGTGGTCGATCAGTTGCTGGCCGAGGTATTCTACCTGCCCTACCCGGGCGTGGATATGGTCATCGTCGACGGATTCCCTGATGCCGATGGCCATCGCCTCCATATCGCGACCGGCCAGGCCGCCGTAGGTGTGCAGGCCCTCGTACACCACGACCAGGTTGCTGGCCTCGGTATAATGCTTGCGGCTGTTGAGGGCCAGGAAGCCGCCGATATTGACAAGGGCGTCCTTCTTGCCGCTCATCGTGGCGGCATCGGTCAGCGAGCAGATCTCCTTGACGATGTCGCGGATCGGGGTGTTTTGATACCCTTTCTCCCGGCGCTGGATGAAGTAGGCGTTTTCGGCCACCCTGGTCATGTCGTGCACGATCATGATGCCGTATTTCTTGGTCAGTTCGCGGACCTGACGCAGGTTTTCGATGGAAATGGGCTGGCCGCCGGCCATGTTGACGGCGGTGGCGATAGCTACGTAGGGGATCTTCTTTGCGCCGTATTTATCGATCAGGGCCTGAAGCTTGTTGAGGTCTACATTTCCCTTGAAAGGGTGCAGGTTTTGCGCGTCGTGGGCCTCGTCGATGATGATGTCGACGAAGGTCCCGCCCGCCAGTTCCTGATGGAGGCGGGTGGTGGTGAAATACATATTCCCGGGAATGATGTCGCCGGGTTTGATCAATATTTTGGAAAGGATATGTTCCGCCCCGCGTCCCTGGTGGGTCGGCACGATGTATTTATAGCCGTAGATTTTGCGGATGGTATCCTCCAGGTGGTAGAAGTTCTCGCTGCCAGCATAGGCTTCGTCGCCCATCATGAGGCCGGCCCATTGGCGGTCGCTCATGGCGCTGGTGCCGCTGTCGGTGAGCAGGTCGATATATACGTCGCGGGAACGGAGCAGGAAGGTGTTATAGCCGGCTTTTTCGAGGGCTTTTTGGCGTTCTTCCCGGGTGGTCATGTGCACCAGTTCCACCATTTTGATCTTGTAGGGCTCCGCCCAGGAGCGTTTGCGCATTTTTTTTCTTTCCATTTTAAATTTAATTTTTTCAGGTTGCGGAAAAACCGTTGCCGCAAAATTGGCAAACCTGCAAAGCGGAGGGGATGACGTTCGTCAATCCGGGGGGTGATTTTAAAGCGGAAAAATGCCCTACCTTTATGGAAAATAATCTTCCACGATGGAGCAAACAATCCCCCTCGCCCTGGCCTGCGTGCTGATCATCGCCGTGATAGCGCTGGCTATCGTCGCGACGAGCGCCTGGCTGCTGTGGAGGCGGGAACGAAAGCAAAAGCAGGAGTACCAGGCCCGGTACGAGGAGCTCGAGTGGAATATTCAATCCAGCGAAGTCAAGTCTTTCGAATACAAGCTCAACCCCCACCTGTTCAAAAACACGCTCAACTCCATTCAGTCGCACGCCTACCAGACCTATCATGCTCTGGACAAGCTGGCCAACGTGCTGGATTATATCCTCTACGAAAGCGCCCAGCAGTATGTATCCTTGAGGGAGGAGGTCGAATTTGCCCTGAGCCTCATCGAGATCAACCGGCTGAAGGTCAGTCCTTTGTTCGACCTTAGGGTGCAAAACCGGATCAATACGAGCGAACCCCTTTACGAGCAGAAACTGGTGGCGCCTTTCATCACTACGCATTTGATCGAAAATGCCTTCAAGCACGCCGACCTTCAGAGTTCCGACAGTTTTATTTCCATCGTGTTCGAAGTGAAGAACAACCACTTTGTGCTGGCTGTTTCCAATAAGATCAGCCCGAAGCACGGTTTAAAAAAGGCAAAGAGCGGATTCGGGCAGGAGAGCTTCAAAAAGCGCCTGGAGGTCTTTTACAAGGAGCATTTCAAGCTGGAGCAATTCATTGAAGAAGATGTGTATATCGCCCATTTATTAATCGACCTGGTTGGAAACAAAGATAAGGTGCTTGCTGCTGGACGATGAGCTGCCCGGCTTGTCCTACCTGCGGATCCTGTGCGAGCAGTTTCCCGCCCTGGAGGTCGTCCGGGCCTTCAACGACCCCCTGATCATGCTGCGGGAAATCGAAAAACTGGAATTCGACCTCTGCATTCTGGACATCGAAATGCCCGGCCTCAACGGCATACAGGTAGCCCAGCTCCTCAAAAACAAGCCGGTCATTTTCACCACGGCCTACAACGATTACGCATCCGAGGCCTTCGACCTCGACGCCATCGACTACCTGAAAAAACCGATCAAAAAGGAGCGCTTCGAAAAGGCCATCCAGAAAGCCGTCCAATTGCTCAAGGCGCCGAGACAGGGAAAACGTTTTGTCCGGCTCAATACAAACCTGGGAAAAGCCCTGATCTTTTTCGACCAATTGCTTTACCTTTCTACCTCGCACTCCGACAAAAGGGACAAACGAGCGCTTCTGGATACCGGCGAAGAGCTGCTGCTGAAAAACATCTCCTTCGAGCAACTGCTCGACTTGCTGCCGGCCGAGGAGTTTTGCAGAATCAACAAGAGCGAGGTCATTGCACTCCGGACAGTAAGGTTCTTTACTAAACAAGAGATCACCACGACGCTTACCGCTTCGGCGGATTTTAGTAACAAGCTGGCCTTGAGCGAGATATACCTTCAGGATTTCCTGGAAAAAGTAGGTTGACTCCTTTCGTTACATATTTTCCCAGCCTTGTTACAGGTTGGATAAAATTCCAAAGTTCCGGGGATGCGCAGGAAGGAGAGATGCCCTAATTTTGACCAAATTTTATATTCTTATACCCAATATCCTCTCTCTAACAAATTGTCATCCAATGAAAAAGTCGCGTTACTCACTGCCTTTAATCCTGGGCAGCCTCCTCGCTGTTCCATTTCTTTTCCCCTCCTGTAATCCCGACGACGAGGCTCCTGCCGGAGCAGCCGTGGTCTCGGAATACGATGCGGAGGTTTCCCTTCGCTGGAATGAAGTGTTCCTCCAGGTAGAGCGTTACGCAGCCGGCTACCGGCCTGGTCCTGCTCCCCGTGCCTTGGCCCACCTCGGGATGGCAGCTTATGAAGCCTGTATTACCGGCATGCCGGACTACAACTCCCTGGAAGGTCGTTACCTGGGCCTGGACATTCCGGAAGTCGAAACCGGCAAAGAATACCACTGGCCTACGGTTATCCACGGGGTGTATTCCCGGATGATGCCCTACTTCTTCGCCGACGTGCCCACTTTTGCCATCAATGCGATGGCCTCACTGACCGCCGAGCTGGACAATAAATACCAGTCCGAAACGACCAGCGAGATCTTCCAGCGCTCCAAAATTTATGGGGAAAGCGTGGGGCAGGCCGTTTGGGACTGGTCGGTCACCGACCCCTATGGCCACGAGGCTTACAAAAACCCCTTCGGAAACTACTCTACCGGCGAGACCTACAACTGGGCTGCTCACTACGACGGCCCGGGCGACTGGGAACCCACCTACCCAGGTCCCGGCATGGGTATGGGTCCATATTTCGGGAAAGTTCGCACCTTTGCAATCGAAAACGAGGACAAACTCTCCCAGCCGCCTTCCCTTTATTTCATGCAATACAGCGAGAACGAGAACTCCGAATATTACTCCCAGGCAATCCAGACTTATACGAAAAATGCCGAAGCGGATTACTACACGGAGTGGGTGGGCGAATTCTGGAGCGACGACCTTCTCAATCTAACTTTCAGCCCGGGCCCCCGCTGGGTGGCCATTGCCAATCAAGTCATTGACAACGATAACGTGGACCTCGAAACCGCGCTGGAAGCTTACGCCAAGGTCGGGATGGCACTGAACGACGCTGCGGTAGCTTGCTGGTTCTCAAAATACCAATACAACGTGGAGCGCCCCGATACCTACATCAAGAAAATTATCGACCCCAACTACAAGACCAACCTGTACAACCCGCTGACCGGAGAATACGGGGTCACACCTTCCTTCCCCGCTTACCCCTCCGGCCATTCTACGATGGGGGCTGCCGGCGCCGAGGCACTTGCAAGCGTGTTTGGTTATGCCTATTCACTCACCGACCGCTGTCACGAAAACCGCACGGAGTTTGAGGGCAAATCCCGGCCCTTCGGCAGTTTCTACGAAATGGCCCAGGAGAATGCCTGGTCGAGGGTATTGCTCGGCGTGCACTGGAACATGGACTGCGTGGAAGGCGTCCGTTTTGGTACCGTCATCGGCCGCAAAGTGAACGACCTGCCCTGGAAAAATTAAGGGTAATTATAGAATTATCTCCGGAAAAGAGACTGTCCTTCGGCGCAGTCTCTTTTTCTTTAAGGCACAAAATCAAGGCTTTTATGTTTATTAAAGGTTGCAACCCGATAAAAACACTACTTTTCTTATCCCTGACCCCCTCGTTTTTCATAAGCTGTCAGACGAGAGAAAAAGAACCCGAGGAAAAGTTGCAATACCTGGAGAACGGGGAGGTTACCCGCCGCCACTTCGAGATCGACGGGAAAATCGAAGGGATTATGACCGATTATTTCCCAGGCGGAAAGATACGAGGCGAGCGGATGTTCAAAAACGGGATCCAATCCGGACGCTCTGTCTTTTATTACCCCGGAGGGCAAATCAGGGAGACCCAATATTTTACCGAAAATGGACTGAAGGATGGGGGCGACACGACGTTCTATGAAAGCGGCAGCCCGCAACTCGTAGTGACCTACCGCGAAGGCATCAAACACGGCTATCTGCGCAGATGGTCGCCAGAAGGGGATACAACTTACGAAGCCCGCTTTGAACAGGACTCCCTGGTGGAGGTCAATGGAAAAATTTTGGAAAAAACAGCGCCGGCAAGCAATTGACTTTTTTAGAAAATGATGTCCCCATGAAAACAAGACTTATTCTCCTCTCTACGCTCCTCTTTCCGTTCACAGGCCTATTTGGACAGGCGGAAGGAGACACCATGAAAATCATCTCCCTCGACGCCATACAGATCCAGGGCCAGCGCAGCACCGTCGAGCGGCTCCCGCCCGTGCACAACGGCTTCCTTTGGGCCGGCAAAAAGAACGAGGTCATCAACTTGTTATACTCCGATGCCAGCATCGCCGACAAGACGCCCCGGCAATTGTTCGCCAAGGTGCCCGGCGTCTTTGTGTACGATATGGATGGCTCCGGCAACCAGACGAATATATCCACCCGGGGCCTCGATCCGCACCGGGGCTGGGAGTTCAATATCCGAAAGAACGGCGTCATCGTCAATTCCGATGTGTACGGATATCCGGCCAGCCACTACAGCATGCCTATGGAAGCCGTCGAAAAGATCGAACTGGTGCGGGGCACGGGAGCGCTGCAATACGGCTCCCAGTTCGGCGGCATGCTCAACTACGTGGTCAAACAGCCCGATACGAGCAAGCTCATCGGCCTGGAAACCATCAACTCCATCGGCTCTTTCGGGCTGCTGAGCACCTACAACGCCCTGGGCGGGAAGGTCGGCAAGCTGCAATACTATGCCTATTACAGCAAGCGGGTCTCCGACGGCTACCGGGAAAACAGCCGAAGCGATTACGACGGGCAGGGGATCGTGCTGAAGTTCCTCCCTTCAAGCCGGCTCATCCTCACCGCCGAACTGGGGCGCTCGAATTACATCTACCAGATTCCCGGGCCGCTCACCGACAGCATGTTCCAGGAAAACCCCAGGCAGGCGACCCGTTCGCGCAATTATTTCAACCCGGAGATCTACGTCCCCTCCCTGAGCGCGGAATGGAAGATCGGCGAAAGGTCGAGCCTTTACTGGACGGCCTCCGCCGTGCTGGGCGAAAGGCGCAGCGTGCAGTTCGACAAACCCGCCAACGTAGTGGACGCCATCGACCCCCTCAGCCTGAGCTACGCCACCCGCCAGGTGGACATCGACCAATTCAACAGCTACACCTCGGAGCTTCGCTTCCTGCAGGGATATTCTATCGGGAAAATAAGTGCCACCCTGGCAGCAGGGGCTCAATACTTCAACAACGACCTCCATCGAAATCAGATCGGGAAAGGTACCTCGGCACGGACTCGACCTCTCTTTCCCAGACCGGCTGGGGCAGGGATATTCACTTCAAAACCCAAAACATCGCCTTTTTTGCCGAAAACCTCTTCCAAATCACGCCCAGGCTCTCCCTCACCCCGGGGGCCCGGGTGGCGATGGGAGAATCAAGGATGTCGGGCATCATTACCTACCTGCCGGATGAGGAGAGATTCCCAATTCCATCGTCCATCATTTTCCGCTTTTCGGATTGAACGGAAATTACCGGATCGACGAGCTGATCAACGTCTATGCGGGCTTTTCGCAGGCATACCGCCCGGTGATCTTCAAGGATATCGTGCCTGGCTCGATCTACGAGGTAGCGGACAAAAACCTGGAAGATGCCAAAGGCTATAATATGGAGGCAGGTATCCGGGGCACGGCCGGCAATTTCCGCTGGGATGCGGGCGTATTCCGGCTGGTCTATAACAATCGCCTGGGCAATATCACCTTCGAAGAGGACAGCGTCTTCTACATTTTGCGCACGAATATTGGCAACTCGGTCACCCACGGGGCCGAAATGTTCGAGAATACGGGTTTTCAGATCAGCCGAAGCCTCCGTTGCTCCTTTTTTACTTCCACGGCTTTGTTCGACGCCCGCTACCACGACGCCGTCGTCCGCGTCGGAAACGAGAACAGGGACATCGACGGCAACAAAGTGGAAAGCGTGCCCGGCCTGATCTCCCGCAATGGGATCACCCTTCGGTATAAGACGCTCAGCGTTTCGGGCCTCTACAGCTATACCGGCGAAACCTTTGCCGACCCGCTCAATACCGAAAAACCATCCGCCAATGGGTCGGTGGGCATCGTGCCGGCATACGGCCTGGTCGATATCAATGCCTCCTGGAGGATCGCGCCCCATATCCTGGTCCGGTTCAACCTCAACAATGTGGCCGATATTAGCTATTTTACCAAACGGCCTTCCTTCTACCCCGGACCCGGCATCTGGCCATCCGACGGGAGGAACGCCAATATTTCCATAGGGATAAAATGGTGATCTCCCGATGAAATGGAGGAATATCATATTCTACGCGACCAGCATCGGCGGGCTTTTCCTGCTGATCAACCTGCTCCTGGTCCGGGGCAGGGCGCTGGAAGCGGAGAGACCCATTTCCTCCGGTCCTAGTTCGGCGCCGATTGGTTGGGCAGCCCTTCCTCGGGGTGATGGAGAACAACGTCATGCAAACCGATCAGCCTCCTGCTGATCCAGATCATCGTCATCATCGTAGTGGCCAGGGTGTTTGGGTTTATCCTTCGGAAAATCGGCCACCCCAGCGTCATCGGGGAGATCCTGGCGGGCATATTCCTGGGGCCTTCATTTATCGGCTATTATTTCCCCGAATTCTACGGTTTTGTATTCCCTTCCAAGTCATTGGCCAATATCCAATTTTTGAGCCAGGTGGGCCTGATCCTGTTCATGTTCGTGGTGGGCATGGAACTGGACCTAAAATTATGAAAAACAAGATTCAGGAGGCGGTCGTAGTCAGTCATACGAGCATCATTTTGCCTTTTTTTCTCGGGGTGGGGCTGGCATGGTTTCTGTACGAGGAATTTTCGCGGCCTCATGTGCCCTTTTTATCCTTTGCCCTGTTCATGGGCATTGCCATGAGCGTATCCGCCTTCCCGGTTTTGGCCCGGATTGTCCAGAAAGGGGGCTCACGAAGACCCCTCTTGGCGGGGTGGTCATCACCGCCGCCGCCGTGGACGATATCACCGCCTGGTGCATTTGCCGCCGTGATCGCCATCGTGAAGGCGGGCTCTGTGGTGGGGGCGCTTTACACCATCGGGCTGGCGATTTGCTACGTGATCCTCTTTTATTAAAGTGGTGCAGCCTTTTTTGAAAAATCAGCGACGTACTCCGGCAAGGAGGGCCTGAGCAAGCCGGTGGTGGCGGTGTTTTTATCACGCTGCTCATTTCTTCCCTGATCACAGAGGCCATCGGCATCCACGTGCTTTTTCGGAGCCTTTATGGCCGGCGTCATTATGCCCGCCGAAAATGGTTTTCGTAGAGTATTCATCGAAAGGTGGAGGATGTGTCGCTGGTGCTCCTGATGCCCTTGTTCTTTGTGTTTACCGGTTTGCGCACCCAGATCGGAAATGCTCAACGAGCCTTTCCTGTGGCAGGTCTGCGCCCTGATCTGCCTCGTCGCCATGGCGGGCAAGTTTTGGGGCAGCGCATTGGCAGCTAGGGGTTTATCGGCCAGCCCTGGCGGGAAAGCCTGATTATCAGCGCCCTGCTCAATACGCGGGGACTGATGGAGCTCGTGGTGCTAAACATCGGCTACGACCTGGGCATCCTGAACCCAAAGGTGTTGCTATGCTGGTCATCATGGCCCTGCTTACCACGATGCTGACGGGCCCGGCGCTCAATCTGATCAATAGATTTTGCCCGAAAAAAGCCGGTTGCCGTTCCAAAAGACATCGGCAAATATGCCAAATTCAAGATCCTGATCTCTTTTTCCAATCCGGAAAGGGCCGGGCCATGCTCCGCCTGGCGCATAGCCTGATCAAAAAATCCCAAAACAACGCCCTGGTCACCGCTCCATATTTCGCCGGGTACAGACCTAAACCTTTCCAACGCGGAGGAATACGAGCGGGAGAGCTTTTCAGCTCATCCGGGAGGAGGCAAGGGAGCTCGACTTGGGGCTCATTACCCTGTTCAAACCTGCAAACGATATCGACCGGGAGGTGATCGAAACCGCCAACCTCGGCGATTTCGACCTCCTGATCATCGGAATCGGGAAATCCGTTTACGAAGGGCACTCTCCTGGGAAGGTTACTCGGATTTACCACCCAGATCATCAATCCCGAAAGACTCTACCAGACCTGACGGGGAAGGAAAAACTCTTTGGAATATTCGGGGTTGGACGACCGCTCCCGCTATATTCTGCGCTCGGTCAAAATCCCCCGTGGGAATTCTTCTGTACAAGGGCCTCCCCGAAAATAGAGAACGTTTTCATCCCTTTTACGGGCCGAAGACAGTTTCCTGCTGGCCTGCGGCCGAAAACTGATCCACGACAGCGAGGCAAGGTCGTCATCCTCGACGTCAACGGCGCCCATCCGGCAGGACCCCGGAATTAAAGGAAAGCATCCGCTCCATCGAACAAATCGCTCCCCAGCACATCGCCCTGTACGACAAATTATCCATGAACCCCGAATGGCTTCACAATCAGGATCTGATGCTCATCAGCCTGGATGGCTGGAGAAAAAACCTGGAGAAAAACAGCCTTTTGGCTCTCTCAGGCCAAGACCGTTTTTATTCTGAAGCCCTGATCGTTCAATACACCTTTCTCCGGTCCACGATCCGGTTCAGCTTTCCGCCTTCGCTCCGGGGAATACTTCCGGGTCCCTCGAGGGTGATCTTCATCGTCAGTCCGATATTGTCCTTGATTTTCTTGACCACGCGGCCCCGTAGTTCTTGGTGGGCGGTGGTGCTGGTCAATATTTCGGAAAAGTATCCTTTATTTCCAGCCGCACCTCCACCTCGTCCATATTCCCTCCCGGCTTACGACCAATTGGTAATTGGGCGACAACTCCACAAAATACTGGATGACGTCCTCCACCTGGGTATGAAACAGGTTGACCCCGCGGATGATCAGCATGTCGTCCGAGCGTCCCCGGATGGGTCCCATTTTTACGTGGGTGCGCTTGCTGGAATGTTCGTAATAGATATTGGTGATGTCGTTGGTCCAGTACCTCAGCAAGGGCAGGGCTTCTTTGGTAAGGGTGGTGAAGACGCCAGGGCTCGGCGCCCAGGATCGCAGTCTTGAGGTTAATGCTGTCCAGGGAGATGTTTCGTTTGGCAAACTCTTCGGACAGGGTCAGCGCATAAGAAGGGGTGCAGCTCATGACTTCGGGCTGAAAATCCTGCAGCAGCATGATCTGCCGGTCGGTCATTCCCCCGGAGACGGGTATGACGGCCATGCCCAGCTTTTCGGCCCCGTAGTGCAGGCCCAGGCCCCCGGTGAACAGGCCGTAGCCGTAGGCATTTTGCAGTTTCATCCCCGGCTTGCACCCGGAGGCCGCCAGGGAGCGGGCCACCACTTCGGAGAAAATACCGCTGTCCCTGCGGGTATAGCCCCCCACGGTGGGTTTGCCCGTGGTGCCGCTGGAGGCGTGAACGCGGATCACCTCCGACATGGGCGCGGCAAACAGGTCGAAGGGGTAGTTGTCCCTCAGGTGGTTCTTTTTGGTAAACGGCAGTTTGTGGAGGTCGCCGATATCCTTTATGTCCGAAGGCCGGATGCCGTGCTCGTCGAGTTGTTTTTTGTAAAAGGGAACTCTTTCGTACACATAGGCCACCAGGTGGCGCAAACGCTCGCTTTGGAGTTGGCGGAGCTTGCCGAGGGGCATGGTTTCAATGTCGGGCTGGAATAACATAATCCTGAATTATGAGGTGGCAGAAACAGTTTTTCCGGGCGACATTAGAGAAGGGTAAAAATACAACAGGATTTCAAAATTTCACCAAAAGAGTCCATCCACTTGGACTTCCTTCCGAAAAAGGCAGAATTTGCATGGTCCTTTTCCCGTCTTGTCTTTTTCAATAGGTGAAGCCGCGGAGTCAGCCAGCCGCAGAGGGCGCCGAGGCCATACCCAGCCAACGCATCGCTGGGAAAATGTTGCCCGGCAAGATAGCGCTCCAGCCCGGTCCAAACCGGCAGCGCCGCCGCCAGTCCGATGACCAGTGGTTTCCACCGGCTTTGGGGAAAATAATCGCAGAAAACGCGGGCGGCGAAGAAGGAATTGGCCGCTGAAAGCGAGGTATGTCCCGAAATAAAAGAGCGCCGGGCGTTCTTTTTCAGCTTTGGTCCAAGGGCCAGATCGGGGTTATAGACAAAGGGGCGGGTGCGGTGGAATGCATCCTTCAGGAAAAGCGTGCCTCCCAGGGTTAGGATATTGGTCTCCAGCCAGATCGCCCCCAGCACGAGGCCTTCGTTGCGGAACGGCTTTTGTTCCAGCGCTAAAAAGCCGGACAGCCCCGCCAAAAGACCTGCGCCTGCAAGTGTGAAATCGCTCCTCAGATCGGCGCTCGTGGAAAACCGTTTAACCGCCGGGCGGTCGACGCTCCAGATAGCACCCGGATCCAGTTTGGCGATGGCCTGTTCGTCCAGGGGAGCCAGGGCCGATGACAAACCGAGGTCGGCGGCGAGCAGGGCGAACCCGGCGGCCCCGATCCAGGCTTCGCGCCGGGGCTCGAGGGAATACGGCTGAGCTTGCAGGGCACAGGCGGACAGAAGAAAAAAGCAAATTAGGGCGAAGCCGGCGTCTTTCATGACTATTTCCAATCCCAATAGATGATCTCCCAATGTTCCCCGTTCGGGGCGGGTAACTGCGAAGTTCTTTAAAACCAACCGCCGGGGCCCGCAAAGACCGGGTATTCGCGAGGCCACCTCTGGACCACGCAGGAAAAATGGCCCTGCATCTGGACCTGAGTTGCTTCGTATAAACCCTTGAAAACCCCTTCCCACGGTAGGCCTTGTCCACGCATATCTCGGCCCATGACAAACCAGGAGCCGTCTTTCAATTCAGGGATGGAACCAATTTCCTCAAACATCGGCGCCAACACGGGGATCTCCTGACCAAAGGACCGTAGCATCACCAGGGCATACCCGGCCAGCAGGTCCCCGTCCTTCGCCAGTGCGTGGGGATGAGGGTGATTCATTTTCGCCCAAAGTGCCGGATCGTGCTCCACCGTCCCAAATCCCTGCTCCATCCGCTCCGCTTCGGAGATAGCATGCGGCAGGTTTTTCCGCTGAAGCCCGATTATTTGCAGGAGATCGTGCTCCGTTTCTGCCGGTCCAAAATGCAGTCCGGTCGACTACCCTTGTTATCTGGATTGAGGATTAGTTTTCCGCGAGCCCTGTTGCCGGACTCCTCTTTCAGGTCGTAAAAGTAGATGCCATCGGGCAAGCCGCCTCTTTCAAAATACCACTCCCGGCCCTGGATTCCGTCCACTGCAGCGCGAAGGCTCCCGGCAGCGTCGTACAACTTGAACGCGGCGTTTTCCATCGGCTCGGAAAAGGCAAAAAGCGCTCCGTCCGACAGCGGGTTGGGCTGCACCGAAACTGAGACGGGGGAAGGCCGCGGCAGCTCTCCTGCATCCGCGATCACCACCCCGGTGGAGTCGAGCGTGTACATGAGGATGAGCACCATCATCTCGTCGTCGTAGGTAGGGCCGAAAGTGAGGGGCGTGGGGCCGTCGTTGATCCAGCTGGCCTCGTGGATGAGGCCGTTGGCAAAATTCATCTGCACGGGCTTGAGCGGCTCGAAATACCGCATTGGGATATGCTGGTAATCGAAGAAAGGGGACACGCATCCCGGAATGCCCTGGGCGCAGGAGGCGTCGTAGATCAGGTCGCCCTGCTGGCCGTTCACCCGTTTGTACACTTTGTATCCTTCGCCGTATTTGTGGGTATGTCCCATCACGCCCCAGAGATAGACCTCCCCCAGGTTGTAGTTGATGGTCTGGGTAAAGGTAACCATGTCCCCGTTGTTGGGAATAAAAATATCGGTATTGGCCAGCAGCGAGGCCTGCATTTCCTGCGCGGCGGTGCCGACGGGCTGAGTATAGACGTTAATATAGGCTTCCGATTGGTAAACCTGTCCGGCGGAATAATTGATGTAGTGGGAGTTGAAGTCCAGGACCAGGTTATCTGCCCAGGTAAAGGCCGTTCCTTCGGGGAGGTCGAGGTCGGTGGCTTCCTGCACGGCGGCAAACAGCCCGATATCCTGGTGGAGGGCTTCGGTGCGAAGGCCGTGCGGCACGTTGTTGGCCGCTCCGGTGGAGGTGAAATTATAGAGAATGAAATGGTGGGAATAGCCCGACATCTTGATATCCATTCGGTTGACCTCGACGTCGTTGGGCAGTTGCAGTTCGTGTTTGAGGAAGAACTCCAGTTCGTCGTTGGGCTGGCCGGATGGGGCCAGATAAAAAGGCCCCATTTTGAGTTGAAAGCCTTCGCCGGGAGAGGGGCGGCCGGTGGATTTGGAAAACTCTTCTGTCCTTGTCCGTTGTAAAAATCGACCATCAGTTGTTCCTCGACCACCGCGCCGTTGGCGGGGGCGCCGAAGAGGACCCATTGCCGGATGAGTTCCTTTTCGAGGTCGCTCAGCTCGGGGTTGTCCTTTGGCGCGCCCTCGTCGGGGTGGAGGACGATAGAGGGCTCCATGCCCAGGTTCACTTTTCGGAAGAGGAAACTCCGGTCGGGTCGCCCGGGGTAAATATGCTTGTACCCCTGAGAGGCCGCATAGGAGTTGGAGGGGGTAATATTGAAGAGGTTGCCGCGCACGTCCAGGGCCCTGGCTTCGAGGGTAGCGCCGGCGCCTTCCAGGTCGAGCCCCGCAGCGGGAGCGGCCTGGCTGTGACAGCTCTGGCATTTTTCCTGGAAGATCTCGTACACGCGAACCGTCGTGGATTGGGCGGAAAGGAGGAAGGCTGCGTGCAGGAGGAGGAAAAGAGGTAAGGTTGTTTTCATGAGCTTTTGGTCTTTATTTAGTTTAGGAGGTTTAGAGGCCTCCCGCTTTTTTCTCATATTCCCCCGGATATACTCTGCTACGACCTTGGCGATTATGTCTTTCAGGAAGGCTTTTTCAAGGCGGGCGATTTGCTTGAGTTTTTCGAGTTTATCCTTGTCGAAGGTAAAAGCGACCCGTTTTTTGGTTTCGTCGTAGTGCAGGTCGATTTCGCTGGTTTCGATGGTTCGGCGGATCAGGGCGTCGAGGCCGTCTTTCGGCCGGGAAGAGCGGCGCGAGCGGGCGGATTTCATGGACTGGTCGGGCTGGGAGGAAGTGGCAGACAATTCGTTTTCGAGGCTTTCCCGGAGGGATTCCTGGAAAAACAGCTCCAGCTCGTCGGAAAAATGCTTTCCGGACGAGGACTTGACCCTGCGTTTTTGGGCCTCCGTGCCTTGCCCGGTTTCGAGCAGCAGGGGGCTTTGCTTGGACAGGGAGTCTTCCCTCGCATCGAGGAAGAGGCTTTCCAGACCGTCTGTAAATTTTTCTTGGCCACTTTCAAAAAACTGCCAGTCCAACAATATTATTCTTCGGCGGGTTCCGTTTCTTCCATCACCGGGGCATTTTCGATCCGCTCGATCAATTCCTTGCAAAGCTCCAGGTAGTCCTGTGCTCCGATACTGCCGGGGCTGTATTGAAAGATGTCCTTCCTTTTGGAGGGCGCTTCGGCCAGGGCGATGTTATCGCGTATCATGGTTTTGAAAACCCTTTTGCCGAAGAACTTCTTGATGGTGTCCACCACCTCGCGGTTGAGGACCTTTCGCGAGTCGTACATCGTCGCCACCACGCCGATGATATAGAGGCTTTTGTTGAGACGGACCTTCACCTTGTCGATCACCTGTTTGATCTTCGTCAGTCCCTGGAGGGCGAGGAATTCGGTTTGCAGCGGTACGATGACGTAGTGGCTGCTCGTCAGGGCGTTGAGGGTGAGCAGCCCAAGTGAAGGCGGGCAATCGATGATGATGAAATCGTATTCGCCGATCACCGGTTCGAAGAGCTCCCGAAGCAGGTATTCTCTCCCCGCCTCGTTGATGAGCTCCATCTCCGCCCCCGACAGGTCGAGCGAGGAGATCACGACGTCCAGATTGGTTTTGTATGCGTAGGGCACCAATTCCGATTCGCCCCGGATGGACTCGTAAATGGTGATCTTCTCCCGCGGTAGCCCAAGGGACAGCGTCAGGTTGGCCTGCGGGTCGAGGTCTACCAACAATACTTTTTTGCCCAGTTCCACCAGACCTGCCCCGATATTAATGGCGCTGGTCGTTTTTCCCACACCGCCCTTATGGTTGAGCAGTGAAATGACTTTACCCATATTTCTATTTCAGTTCGGGGAGTAAAGATAGGAATAAAGCGTAATTAGTGATTAGTGACTGGTGAATAGTGACTCGTGACTATTTACCAGTCACTATTCACCAGTCACCAGTCACCAATTTAAAACGAAACGTTGTATCTCCCTCGGACTTTAGCCTATACTCCAGCTATTAGCCTCCAAACGTCCCCCAAAACGAACATTTTTTTTTAAAAGGTATTGCCGGGTAAAATTATTTGTTTTATCTTGCAACAAAATTCATCCTCCCGATGATTTTTACAAACAAAAACTCATCCTCTTATGATCGGAGAAGACCGGCTACAGTTAAATGATCGATTTATCCGGGCTTTCAATATGTTGGAAGCACGGGGCATTATTGTGAAAAACGATCGGAACGGCAAGGGTATGGGCGATTTTGCCGAGAAGATCCTGGGCAACCGGGCATACGGCCATATCATTCGCGCCTTTTTGAACCACGGCGACAAAAGGGTCATCAATTACTCCCAGGCGCGCAGGTTCTGTCGGGAATATGGCGTCAATGAATCCTATATGCTGGACGGTTTCGGCTCCCCCTTCGGGTTCGATCTGCCCAAAACCGTGTCCGAACCCGCAGAAAAGGGCTATCACGGCAACATCCTCTTTACCTCCACCGAGGCCTTTGCCGGCTCGGCGGTCGATGTCGACGGCTTCCGGGGTGAAGACCTGGATTATTTCTCCCTCCCCGGCCTGAGCGGCTCCGGGCTGGTGGCCTTCCCCATCAACGGCAACAGCATGGAACCCCTCATCATCGACGGCGACGTCGTCGTGTGCAGGGAAGCCGAAGACCTTCAATACGTCAAGGACAACCAGATCTACGCTATCCGCAACAACGGAACGCTCTGGGTCAAATACGTCCAGCGCATCTTCCACGGAGGCCGCGTCACGCACTTGAAACTGATCTCCGCCAACCACCTTGAACACGATCCCTTTATCGAAGAAGTCAATATTCATACCCGGCTCTACAAAGTGATCCGGCGTATCAGCAACCTTTGACCATTTTCCCGTTTTGCGTAAAATATCCGGCATCACCAGGCCACTCCGGCCTGTGATCCGTAGTCTGCTGTTTTTTGATGCGTCCCTCCCGGTCAGGTCCCCTGGTCCGGGAGTTTTTTTTTCGGAATGCTTCTTTTAAAGCCATATACCATTTTTCGCGAATAATTGCGTTATTTAACGGCTAAAAAAAACTGTTTATGCGCATTAGTATCCTGCTCACCCTCCTTTGGATACCTGTTCTGGCCCCCGCCCAAATGGAAGTGCAACGCGCTTACATCGACCGCTATAAGGAAATCGCCGTTCGGGAAATGGAACGCGCGGGTATTCCCGCAAGCATCAAACTGGCCCAAGGCCTTCTGGAATCGAACTCCGGACAAAGCGAGCTCGCCCAGAAAGCCCAAAATCATTTCGGCATCAAATGCGGCGCCGACTGGGATGGAAAAAAATTCCACAAGATCGACGACGATTTTGATGAATTCGGGAAACCCATCGAATCCTGCTTCCGGGGCTACCAAAGGCCTGAAGATTCCTTCATCGCCCACTCCGAATTTCTGCGCGACCCCAGAAAAGAATGGCGCTATGGATTCCTCTTTCAACTCGATCCCCTCGACTACAAAAGCTGGGCCTCGGGACTGAAAAAGGCCGGCTATGCCACCAGCGCCACCTACGACACCAAATTGATCGCCATCATCGAACGCTATCAACTGGCTCAATACGACAAACTCCCCGTCATAAACGATCCCTTTGTCAACGTCGAAGAAGACACCTATGAAGACCTCCTCATCGGCATTTTCCAGGTCAACGACGTGGATGTGGTCGTGGCGGAAGAGGGCGAAACGCCCGCCAGTATCGCCGCCCGCTCCGGTCGCGATGTCTTCAAAGTCATCCAGTACAACGAAATGCTTGCCAAGCCCAATACGCCCCTCAAAGCCGGCGATCGGGTTTTCCTGGAACCCAAGCGAAATAACTACCGCGGCGACCGAAATATCCATTACGTCAAAAAAGGTGAGACCATGTACGAGCTGGCTCAGCTATACGGCATCAAGCTGGATAAACTCTACGAGAAAAACCTCATGCCGCTCAACTCCCAACCCGCCGAAGGCGAAGCTATCCTCCTGCGCGGAAAGAAAAGGAAAGGCGAGCCCCGTCCCAAACTGACCACCGAAGTGATCGATAAACCCGTTTACGACAAGGTGATCAATATTGACGATTTTGCCTGGCCCCCGGAAGAAGACCCCTTCGGCGCGCTACCGGAACTGGATGAAGATGAGGAAGATGAGTTCGAAGCGCCCCCTCCCACCCCCGTTCGGCCACCGGAACCCGTAGAAGTCATCGAAATCAAACCCATCGAAAACCCCAGCCCCCTGCCTCCTCCTGTGGTAAATCCCCCGGTGGTCGTTGATCAGGCGCCCGTTTACCATACCGTGCAGACCGGCGATACCCTGTACAGCCTCTCCCGGCGCTACGGGGTTACCGTGGCAGAGATCAGCCAGATGAACGGAGTGAAGAATAATATCATCAAGGTGGGACAGGTATTGCGGGTGAAATAAAACCACCTTTTAAACAAATACATCATGAAAAACGGGTTCCTCGCCTTATTGCTATTGGCATTCGCCGCCACGAGCTGGGCCCAGAACGGCTCCGCTTTCGGCGTGAAAGGAGGACCGACGATGGGTTTTCAGAAATGGAACGATTTCCAGCAACAACCCCTCTTCCGCTACCACGGCATCGTCTTCATCGAATCGCTGGGCGACAACGTCCTCTTCGCCCAGGCGGGATACCACGTGAAAGGAAGCGCCCTGCGATACCTCCGGTTTACCAACCCCGTCAGCGGAAATGTCGGAACAGCCCCCGCACAGGATTTTCAATTCCGGAACGCGTCCCTCACCATCGGGGCTAAGAAAAAGCATCAGATCGGACGTGGGGAAACCAGAGCCTACTACATGCTCGGCCTGCGCGGCGACTACACCATCAATACCAATCTCAAGGATTACGATGACCCCAACTTCCCCTTCCTCACCACCTTCCCGACAGACCAATGGGTGCGGAGGCTCAACTACGGCATGACCCTGGGCGGGGGCTTCGAAATGCCCTTCGGAGAACTGGTCGGCGGCATCCTCGAATTTACCTTCAACCCCGATCTATCGCGACAATACAACCAGCCCGCCATCGAAAACGTGTACGACCCCTACACCGGAACCAACCGCAACGTTTCCGAGCGGCGCATTATCAACATTACTTTCGAAGTGACGCTGGGATTGCGCTTTTTGCAGATCGTGGAGTATATCGATTAAAGCGACGACACCACCTGATACACCAACAAACTCCCCAAATAAGCCATACCGCTCATAAAGGCGAACTGGATGAGCGGCCATTTCCACGAGCGCGTTTCGCGCCGCACCACCGCGATGGTGCTCATGCACTGCATGGCAAATACGTAGAAAATAAGTAGGGATAAGGCGGTGGCCACGTTGTAAACCGGTTTTCCGGTAATGGGGTCGCGCTCCTGGCTGAGCTTGTCCCGGATCGCAAATTCGTCCGAATCGCTGCCGATGCTGTAGATCGTGGCCATGGTGCCCACAAACACTTCGCGGGCAGCAAAGGAGGTGATCAGCGCAATGCCGATCTTCCAGTCGAATCCGAGGGGGCGGATGGCCGGCTCGATGAACTTGCCCAGGTAACCGGCATACGATACTTCGATCTTGCGCGAGGCCACCAGATGGGCGGTCGCAGCCTCGTCGAGGCGGCTTTCCTGCGCAACTACCCGGGCCTCGGCCTCGGCTTCGGCCATTTTATTCCCCGGCCCGTAGCCGGCGAGTATCCACAACACAATGGAAATGGCCAGGATAATCTTGCCCGCTTCGAAGGTGAAGGTCTTTACTTTTTCATACACAGTGAGCCCTACATTGCGCATCTGCGGCGGCTTGTAATCGGGCAATTCGAGTAGCAAGAAGCTCCGCTCTTCGCTTTTCAATACGATCTTGAAGATCAGGGCGGTGCCGAGGGCGGCAAATATACCCAGCAAATAAAGCCCCATGAAGGCGAGCCCCTGCAGGTTGAATATCCCGAGGAGCTGCACCGAAGGAATGGCAAAACCGATCAACAAGGCGTAAACCGGTATGCGCGCAGAACAACTGATAAGCGGGGTGACCATGATCGTGATCAGGCGCTCCTTCCAGTTGCCGATGGTGCGGGTGGACATGATAGCCGGCACCGCGCAGGCGCCGCCGGAAATGAGCGCCACGATGCTCCGGCCGTTCAGCCCGAACCGGCTCATCACGTTGTCGAACAGGAACACAGCCCGGGCCATGTAGCCGACCTCTTCCAACAGGGATATGAGAAAAAACAGAATGGCTATCTGAGGGATAAAAACCAGGATGCCGCCCAGTCCCGCCAGGATGCCGTCCACTAGCAAATTGGTGAACCAGGAATCGGGGAAGGTGCTACCGATCCAGCTGCCCAGGGCGCCAAAGCCCTGCTCGATCCAGTCCATCGGATAAGTAGCGCCGACGAATATAGCCTGGAAGACGAGAAACATGATGCCGAAGAAGATCACCGGACCCCACCACCGATGGGTGAGCACCCGGTCGGCGATCTCGGAGCGGGAAAGCGGCTGGTCTTTCGGGCGAACAAAATTTCGCTGCAACAGTGGACCCAGGTTGTCGAATCGCTGCATCGTTTCGCGCACTTGCAGCTTCAGGTCGGAAAACTCCAGTTCGTGAAGCCCCTCCCCGATGGAATATTTCTGCTCGGCGTTCAGCCAGGGCAGCCAGGAATGGTGGTGCGCCACCAAAAGTCCCTGATACGTATTTCTAACCGGCGTCTTTTCAAACGCCAATTCGCCCGCTTTTTCTTCCTGGACGGACAGGCGGTAAAATGGTTTGCGCTCTTTTGCGCTCGCTGCGGGAGTGTCCTGCGAAAAGACCTCTTTCAGCTTTGCCTTGAGGTCATCCATGCCCTCGCCGGTCCGCGCGTTGACGGACACGACCGGGGTTTGAAACTCCCGGCCCAGGCGGGCCGTATCGATCCGGATGCCCTGTTCGAGGGCCAGGTCGGCCATATTCAGGACCAGCACCAGGGGTATATCGAGGTCGAGCAACTGGGTAAAGAGCAAGAGGTGCTTTTCCAGTTGCGCGCTGTTTGCCACGTAGATGACGGCGTCGGGGAAATTTTCATCCCCCGGGTTGCAGAGCATGGAGGCGACGATGCGCTCGTCTTTGGAATGGGGAAAGAGGCTGTAGGTACCCGGGAGGTCGAGCACTTCTGCTTCGCGGCCCGGCTGGAGTTCCATGCGGCCCGACTTGATATCGACGGTTACGCCGGGAAAATTGCCCACTTTTTGCCGAAGGCCGGTGAGCTTGTTGAATACGGAGGTTTTTCCGCTGTTGGGATTTCCAAGCAAGGCGATCACCTGGTGCTTGCGTTTTTTGAGGGCGCCGGTTCCCGTCACTTCAACTCGATGCATTCCGCTTCTTTTTTGCGAATAGCCAAATGCATCTGATCTACCCTCACGTAGAGGGTTTTGCCGAAGCCATTTCTGCGGATGATCATGAGGCGGCTGCCCGGCAACACCCCCATGGCCATGAGTTTGACCGCCAGGCTCTCGTCTTCGAAACGGACCAGGATGCCTTCCTCGTTATCCTTCATGTCAGCCAGGCGCATAGAATCGTTTTACAGTTTTATTTTCTTGAGCCGTTCCATATCCCGGCGATTGTCTTTGTCCTTGATGGATTCCCGCTTGTCGAAGGATTTTTTGCCCTGGGCCAGGGCGATCACGACTTTAAGAAAACCCCTTTCCGAAATATACACCTTGAAGGGCACAATGGTGAATCCTCTTTCCTTGACGCGTTTTTCCAGCTTGCGCAATTCGGGCCTGCGGAGCAGCAGTTTGCGCGTGCGGCGCGCCTCGTGGTTGAAATAGGTGGCGAAGGCGTACTCTTTGATGTACATGTTTTTGAGGTACAACTCTCCGTTTTCGAAAAAACAAAAGGCGTCCTTGATATTGGCATTGCCTGCGCGGATGGATTTGATCTCCGTGCCCAATAAGGAAATCCCCGCTTCGTAGGTGTCTACAAAATGATATTCGAACTCCGCCCGCCGGTTGACGATCTCCAGCTTTCCTTTCTTCTTCTTTTCCACTCTAGTTAATTTTTCGCAAGCGGACGGCGGTGCCGTATGCCAGGATCTCCGAACAGCCCTGCATGATCATGGCCGTTGTAAACCGGACATTGACCACCGCATCCGCATTCAGGCGTTCCGCATCGGCGAGCAGGCGGTCGATGGCCTGTTCGCGGGCTTCGGCCATCAGCCGGGTGTATTCAATAATTTCTCCTCCGGCGATATTCCGAAAACCGGCGACGATGTCGCGGCCGATATTCCGGGCGCGTACCGTGCTGCCTCTGGCAATATCGAGCATCTCGGTGATCTCATATCCCGGGATGGTTTCTGTGTTGGTGAGAATGATATTCATATTGCTTTCAAGGTTTGGGTTGTGCGCCGACGGGGCGGTTGTCTTTCATCAGTTTCTCGTTCAGGAAGCTGGTCATCTTGGTAAACAGGTGAAGCCGCGTCGGCCCGCCGGAGATCCCGTGGTTCCTGTTGGGGTAAAAATAGGTGTCGAATTGCTTGTTGGCTTTGATCAGGGCATTGACCATTTCTTCCGTATTCTGAAAATGGACGTTGTCGTCTCCCGTCCCATGCACCAACAAGTAGTTGCCTTTCAGCCGATCGGCAAAAAGGACGGGCGAGTTGTCTTCATACCCCTCTGGGTTTTCGGCCGGGGTGCGCATATACCGTTCGGTGTAAATGGTGTCGTACCATTTCCAGTGGGTCACCGGCGCCACGGCGATGGCCGCCTTGAACACGTCGCTGCCCTTGAATAAGCACAGACTGGACATGAAACCGCCGTAGCTCCAGCCGAAGATGCCGATGCGGTTGGGATCGACGAAAGGCAGGCTGCCCAGTTTTTTGGCGGCCTCGATCTGGTCGATGGTTTCGTAATGGCCCATTTTCAGGTAGGTCATTTTCTTAAATTCCTCTCCCCGGCCTCCGGTGCCGCGGTTGTCGACGCAAGCGATCACGTAGCCTTGCTGGGCCAGCATCTGAAACCACCAGTAATTTTGGCCTTTCCAGCTGTCGGTCGCCTCCTGGCTGCCCGGTCCGCCATAGAGGTACATCAAAACCGGGTATTTTTTGGTTTCGTCAAAATCAGCCGGTTTGATCATGTATCCGTTCAATTCCACCTCTTCGGAAGTGGTAAAGGAGAAAAATTCGAGCGGTTGTACGCCGTGGGCCTCCTGCAAAATGCGCAGGTGTGCATTGTCCTCGATCAATCTTTTTTCAAGCCCGTTCCGGTCCACCAGGGTGTAAGTAGGCGGTGTATTGGCGGTGGAAAACCCGTCCACAAAATAGTCGAAATTGCCGCTGAAGTTGGCCCTATGCCAGCCGCCTTTCCTGCGGAGCACCTTATCCGTTTGCCCATCCAAAGTGATGGAATGGATGGACCTTCTCAGCGGATCGCCATCCGTGGCCTGGTAAAACACCGTGCCTTTCGCCTCGTCCACTCCGTAAAAATCCGTCACCTCCCACTCGCCCTGGGTGAGCTGGCGCACGAGTTGGCCTTCCATGTCGTAGAGGTAGATATGGTTCCAGCCACCCTGTTCGCTGGTCCAGAGAAAGTGCCGGCCGTCTTTCAAAAAAGTGAGGTTATCGTGAATGTCGACGTAGTAAGGACTGCTTTCTTTCAACAGGAGTCGGGTTTTACCCGTTTTGGCATCGGCGAGCAGCAGTTCGAGCTCGTTTTGGTGGCGATTCATCCGGAATACGCAGAGCTGGTTTGGGTCCTGCGTCCATTTGATGCGGGGGATGTATTGGTCGGTTTCCGGCCCGAGATCCACTTTTCGGGTTTTCTTCGAGTCGATGTCGTAGATATGGATGGACACGAGGGCATTGTCCGTGCCCACTTTGGGGTATTTATACTTTGTTTGGCTGGGGTACAGTTCTCCCTTGTTCGAAATCAGGGTAAATTCGGCCACGGCGCTCTCGTCGAAGCGATAGAAAGCGATCTTTTTCCCGTCGGGCGACCATTGGTAGGCCTGTGCAAAACTGAACTCCTCCTCGTACACCCAATCCGTGGCGCCGTTGATGATGCGGTTGACTTCCCCATCTTGCGTGATCCGCACGACGGCCTTTTTTTTCAGGTCCTTGTAGTACAGGTCGTTATTCAGCACAAAGGCGACCTTATCGGCCTGGGGATTAAATCCGGCGTAGCGCTGTTTTGCCTCCGGAAAAACGGGACTGATCTCGCTCCCGTCCCACACAAAAAAATTCGCCTGGGTGGAATGGCGGAAGAGCGCCTCCTCTCCGTTTTCGATCAATATTTTCGACTCGTCCTCACTGAATTCATAGCTATCCACCTTCCCGTCGAAGCCGTTTTCCCCTTTGAGTCTTCCCCCGTCGAACAGGGTTTCGACCACCAGCCCGCTCAAGAGATCGAATTTGGCGATCGAATGGTCTTTCAGCACCGTATAGTGGCGGCCGTCGGCCAGGAAATTAAATCCGGGCAGCGCTTTCGCAGTAAAGGAATAATCCTTCCAGATATCGTCGAGGGTGATGGGCGTCTGTGCCCGTCCGGCTTGAAAAAACCCGGTCGAAAGTACCAGCAAGAAAAGGAGGATCGCTCTCATGTGGGGAAAATTAAGTTCGTTAAACGGCTGCGCTGACCGATTTGAGAAGGAGTTCCTGGCGCTCCGGGCCGGTCGACACCATGGAGATCGGCACACCGGAGCGATGTTCCATGGCCTCCAGGTAACGCTTGGCAGGCAGCGGGAGATTTTCGTATTCGCTCACCTCTGCCAGGGATTGTTCCCATCCGGGGAAGCTTTCCAGCACGGGTTCGACCTTGATATCGCACAGGTCGAAGGGGAGTTGGTCGGTCATCTTTCCGTCGTACCGGTATGCGGTGGCCACTTTTATTTCCTCGAATTGGTTGAGCACGTCGATTTTGGTGACCGCCAGTTGGGTCACTCCGTTGAGCATAATGGAGTATCGAAGCTGAGGCAGATCGAGCCAGCCGCAGCGGCGGGGCCTGCCTGTCGTGGCGCCGAATTCGGCGCCTTCGCGGCGAAGGGTTTCCCCCGTTTCGTCCTCCAGCTCTGTGGGGAAGGGTCCGCCGCCCACCCGGGTGCAATAGGCCTTGGTCACTCCGATCACCTCGCCGATCTGCCGGGGGGAGATGCCCAGTCCCGTGCAGGCGCCGGCGGTGACGGTGTTGGAGGAAGTGACATAGGGGTAGGTTCCGAAATCGATGTCCAGCATGGAGCCCTGGGCGCCTTCTGCCAGCACCTTGTGGCCCTTTTGAAGAAATTCCTGTATGAAATATTCGCCGTCGACCAGCTTCAGGCTGCGAAGCAGTTCGAGGCTTTCCATCCAGGCCGTTTCCTCTTTTTCCAGTTCGAATTCGATATCGGGATACAACTTGCCCAGATGGATGTGTTTCGAGCGGAGGATCTTGTATTTCTGTTCGAATTCGGGCAGCATAATATCCCCTACCCGCAGGCCGTTGCGGCCCGTTTTGTCCATATAAGTCGGGCCAATGCCTTTGAGCGTGGACCCTATCTTTTCCTTTCCCTTCGATGCTTCCGATGCTGCGTCGAGGTAGCGATGGGTCGGGAGGATGAGGTGGGCTTTTTTGGCCACCATCAGGCGGTCGCGGTAGTCGATGCCCAGCTTTTCCAGGTTGTGTATCTCCTTGCGCAGTGTCACCGGATCCACGACCACGCCGTTGCCGATGAGGTTGAGGAGACCTTCGCGGAAAATGCCGGAAGGGATGGTGTGGAGCACGAATTTTTGTCCGTCGAACTTCAGGGTATGCCCGGCGTTCGGCCCTCCCTGGAAGCGGGCGACCATGCCATAGTTATTGGCGAGAAAATCGACGATCTTTCCTTTTCCTTCATCTCCCCATTGGAGACCTAACAGGACGTCCACAGCCATGATTGAATGTTTTTCGATCTTTTTAGACCCTTGTTATCAAGCCTGCAAAGTTAAGGCAATTCTATTAAAGGATGGGCTCCTTCTTCGGGCTCTTTCGAAGCGGTTCGGGAGCAGGCGCCGTGGCAGTGCCCGTAAAGGTTGAGCGAGTGATGGGTGACTTCGAATTTCATGACTTCGCCCATCATGCTCTTGATCTGGTGGATACGGGGGTCGCAAAACTCCAGCACATCCCCGCAATCCATGCAGATTAGGTGGTCGTGTTGCTTAAATCCGTATGACTTTTCGTATTGGGCCAGATTTTTGCCGAACTGGTGCTTCTTCACCAGGTCACAGCTGACCAGCAGTTCGAGGGTATTGTACACCGTGGCCCGGCTGACGCGATAGTTCTGGTTTTTCATGTGGATATACAGGGCCTCGGCATCGAAGTGGTCGTTGCGCCGGTAGATTTCCTCCAAAATGGCGAAGCGCTCGGGCGTTTTGCGAAAGCCTTGCTGCTCCAGGTGAACTGCAAAAATACCCTTCACCTCCTTGACCAGGTCGTCCTCGTTTTTTTTACTACTCATGATGAGGGTTTCACCTTGTTTAGAATTAATCTATTCTTGTAACAGTCGAAACGTTGCGCAAGTTTTTCAGGGTGCGAATTGCCATATTCAGCTGATCGGTGTTGGCGATAAAAAGGCTGATCTTGCCTTCAAAATAGCCCTCGTCGCCGTGGATATTAAAGGAGCGGATATTCACGCCCAGCTTGGTGGATATCTCGTGGGTCAGTTGTTCGATGATCCCTGGGCCATCGTCGATGCCGGTGATCTGGATGTCCGCCACAAATCTGGAATCGGGGGAGGAGACCCATTCGGCCTTCATGATGCGGTAGCCGTAATTGGCCATCAGGTGCACGGCGTTGGGGCAACTGGTGCGGTGGATCTTCAGGCCTGCATTTTGAGAGAGGAATGCGAAAATATCGTCTCCCGGCAGCGGGTTGCAGCAGGATGCGAAGGAGTAGGTGTATTGGTCGGCCGGTTCGCCACCCACCAGTAGTTTGGGCTTTCCGGTAAACTTGGTCTGGGGTTTCAGCAGGGGTTGCTCATCGTCTCCCTTTTGGGCCGGTTTGTTCCCGGGAGTGGCTTCCACCAATTTTCCGGCTTCCACCCGAAATTGCTTCATTTCCTCCGAGAGGTTGAACTGCTCGGTCGAAATGGCGAAATAGAAGTCGATATGAGAGTTGAAATTGTAGTGCTTGACCAGGAATTCCACGCCCGCATCGAAATCGACCTTCATGTTTTTGAGCTTGCGCTCCAGGTGCTCGCGCCCGATCAACCCTTGTTGCCGGCGCTCTTCCTTCATGGCAGAGCGAATCTTGGCCTTGGCCTTTCCGGTGACCACCATTTTCAGCCAGCCTTCGTTTGGCTTTTGGTTCCGGTTGGTGACCACCGATATCTGGTCGCCGTTTTTCAGCTCATACCCCATGGGCACGAGCCTGCCGTTGACCTTCACCGAGGTACAGTGGTAGCCGATATCGGAGTGGATGCTGAAAGCAAAATCGAGGGCAGTAGCACCTTTTGGCAGCACCTTCATGTCCCCTTTCGGGGTATAGATGTAGACCTCCTCGTTGAAGAGGTTGGTCTTGAAATCGCTGATGAATTCTAGGGCGTCGCTGTTGGGGTTTTCCAACAATTCCCGGATGCCTTCCAGCCAGGAGGCGTAGACGTCGCCCTGGTTGTTGACCCCTTTGTATTTCCAGTGGGCGGCAAAACCGCGCTCGGCGATCTCGTCCATTCGTTCGGTGCGGATTTGCACCTCCACGAAACGTCCCTTCGGGCCGACCACCGTGGTGTGCAGGGACTCGTAGCCGTTTGATTTGGGGGTGGTGATCCAGTCCTTGAGCCGCTCCTGCACCGGTTTGTACACATCCGTCACGAGGGAGTACACGTGCCAGCAGACGGCTTTTTCCCTAAGACGCTCTACATCGACCACGATGCGCACGGCAAAGAGGTCGTAAACCTCTTCAAAGGTGACGTATTTGTTTTTGATCTTGTTCCAGATAGAGGAGATCGCCTTGGGCCGGCCGAAGATCCGGTACGGCACCCCGATCTCATCCAGTTTTTTCGTGAGCTGGCGGATAAATTCGTTGATATAGCGCGAGCGTTCGCGTTTGGTTTCCTGCAATTGGCGGTCGAGCTCCCCGTAAGCTTCGGGTTCGGTGATCTTGAAGCAGAGGTCCTGAAACTCGGTCTTGATGGCATGGAGGCCCAGTCGGTGGGCGAGGGGGGCGTAGATATAGCTGGTTTCGGCGGCGATCTTGAGTTGTTTGTGGCGGGGCATGGCGCCCAGGGTGCGCATGTTGTGCAGGCGGTCGGCCATTTTGATCAGGACCACCCTCACGTCTTCCACGAGGGTGCTGAGCACTTTTTTGAAATTTTCGGCCTGCGTAGTATCCTTGTTATAGGAGCCGTCGAGTTTGGTCAGGCCGTCCACGATGCGGGCGATGCGCTCGCCGAATTTTTCCCGGATCTCGGTCAGGGTCACATCGGTGTCTTCCACCACGTCGTGGAGCAGGGCGCAGACGATGGCCGTCGGCCCCAAACCGATCTCCTCCGAGCAGATCCGGGCTACTTCAATGGGGTGCAGGATATAGGGTTCGCCCGATTTGCGGCGTTGTTTGCTGTGCGCATCCACCGCCATTTCGTAAGCCAGGCGAATATTCCTGCGGTCCACATCATCCGGGTCGGATTTGATGGAGCGAAGCAATTGCCGGTATGCCCGTTGTATCAGTTGCTTTTCTTCTGCCTGTATGATCGAAACCTCAGCCATATTAGTTCCTGTATTGAATAACCTTTCCGCGCCGGGAACTGCCGGCAAATTTACTCGTTTTTATCCTGATTGGGAATAATCTGCTTAGGTGAGAACGATTTTGCCCCTTCAAACGTTCCTGCCCTCTATAAGGAGAATTAGCTTATTGGTTCTCCCATTGAGCTAAAATAAGCTATATTTGCAGCGCTTTTGCAAAAAGGGCAATAGCGGGTGTGGCGAAACTGGTAGACGCGCTAGACTTAGGATCTAGTGCCGAAAGGCTTGGGGGTTCGAGTCCCTCCACCCGTACAACTTTATCTCCGTCCGTAACCTTATCTCATCAGAACCTTTCTGAAACAACATGTCAAAAGTAGTAAAAGAAGACCTCGACCAACTGAACGCATCGCTAACCGTGCTTATCGATAAAGGATCCTACGCCGATTCCTTTGATTCTGCACTTAAGAACTACAAACACCGCTCGCATATCAAGGGTTTTCGGAAAGGCAAAGCCCCGGAAGGCTACCTGAAAAAGGCCTACGGCCCGGCCATTCTCGCCGATGTGATCAACGACCTGCTGCAGGAGGAGATCAATAACTTTCTGCGGGAGGACAAAGACACCAATTACCTGGGCCATCCTATCGCTTCCCCTCAACAGGCGCCGATTTCCTTCGATCCGACCCAGGCGGGCGATTTCGAATTCAAATTCGACATCGGCAAGGCCCCTGTTTTCGACATCAAAGGCCTCGGCACGGACAACGTCGTGGAGCGCTTCGTTCCCAACATCACCGACGAGGAAGTGGAAAAAGACCTGGCAGGCATCCGCCGGCGCATGGGCAAGCTGGAAGACGTGGAGGAAGGCCCCATTCGCGAAGACGACCTGCTGACCCTCCACGCCGAAGAGCTGGAGAACGGCGCCCACAAACACGGCGGCATTCACCACCATTTTTCGTTGCGCCTGGACGAAGAACTCGATCCGGATTTCAAAAAGGACATGCTGCAGAGAAAGGTCGGCGAGAAATTCATCTTCAACCCCTTTGCCATTAATAAAGAAGCCAATGACGGCTATGTGCGCCGGTATTACCTCGGGCTGGAAGAAGAACCCGACGGGGAGATCGGAACGGAGTTCGAAGGGCGCATCGAGCGCATCCGCCGGGCCGAGCTGCCGCCTATGGACCAGGCTATGTTCGATTCCTATTTCGGCGAGGGCGTCGTAACCAGCGTCGAGGAAGCCAAAGAACGCATCCGCGAGGAACTCGGCCAGTACTTCACGCGGCGGGCAGGCAGCCTGTTTTCCCAAAGCCTGCGCAAACGACTCCTCGACCTCAACCGCGAGCAACTCGAATTGCCGGAGGAGTTCCTCAAGCGCTGGCTGGCTACGACCGACGAAAAAAACACCCCGGAGGAAGTAGAAAAAACCTTCGACCGCTTCGCCGAAAGTCTTCGCTGGTCGCTGATCCGGAATAAACTCATCCGCGATAATAACCTCGAGATCACCGAAGAGGAGGTCCGCGGGGACTTCGCCCGCCGGATCAACGAATCGGTGGGCTACCAGCTCGACGAAACCGTGATCCAGAGCACCATCGACCGCCTGATGCAGGACGAGAAACAGCTCGAAAGAGTTGCCGAAGACCTGCTCGAGGAAAAGGTTTACCGCACCATCGAGGGAGCCGTTGGGGTGAAAGAAACCCCGGTCGCCTTCAAGGAGTTGTCCGAAAAAGAAATGGCGCTCTACGAAAAAAGACCTGGGTAAATCTTCCCGCTTTCAACTTGTTCCCGAAATGCGGCGTTTCTATTTTACTTCACAGAAACGAGTTTTTTAATTGAAAAATCACCCTCTATGTTCCCTAAGGACGAATTCATGAAATACGCCACCAAACACCTGGGGCTCGGAAGCCAGCAGGTGGAGCGGTACTCCCTTCAAAGCCTCACTCCCTACATCATCGAAGAACGGCAACTGAACGTATCCGTATTGGACGTGTTCTCCCGCCTCATGATGGACCGCATTATCTTCCTGGGCACCCCCGTCAGCGACGACGTGGCCAACATCGTCCAGGCCCAGTTGCTTTTCCTCGAATCCGCCGATCCCAAGCGCGATATCACCATGTTCGTAAACAGCCCCGGCGGCTCTGTGCTGGCCGGACTCGGCATTTACGACACCATGCAATACGTGGCCCCGGATATCAGCACCATCTGCACCGGCCTGGCCGCTTCGATGGGCGCCGTGCTGCTCGCAGCCGGGACCAAGGGCAAACGCACCTGCCTCAAGCACAGCCGCGTCATGATCCACCAACCGCTGGGCGGCATGCAGGGCCAGGTCACCGAAATGGAGATCTACTACAAACTGGTCAAAGAACAGCAAAAATCGCTTTACGATATCCTGGCCAACCATACTGGCAAAACCTACGAAGAAATTGAAAGGGATTGCGATCGCGACAACTGGATGACCGCCCAGGATGCCCAGGCATACGGATTAGTCGACGAAGTGCTCGACAGAAGCAGTCCCCGTAAAGAAAAATAATTGGTCCATGCGGAAAAACAAACCTAGTTATCGATGCTCCTTTTGCGGGCGGGATAAATCCGAGGCCCTGATCCTCATCGCGGGGATCGATGCGCATATCTGCGAAATGTGCGTCGAACAGGCCTCCGAGATCATCCAGGAAGAGTTGTACGACGGCCAGGGCAAGCGCAAGCAGGCCAAGACCAACGACTTCTTTTTCCCGGACAATATCACCCCCAGCATGATAAAGGGCCACCTGGACCAATACATCATCGGCCAGGATGACGCCAAGAAATATCTGTCCGTAGCGGTTTACAACCACTACAAACGCCTCAAGCAGGTGGTCAGCGACGATGTGGAGATCGAAAAATCGAACGTCGTGTTCGTCGGCCGGACCGGCACGGGCAAGACGCTCATGGCGAAAACCATCGCCAAGTTCCTCAACGTTCCTTTCTCCATCGTAGACGCCACGGTGTTTACGGAGGCCGGCTACGTAGGCGAGGACGTGGAAAGCATCCTGAGCCGCCTGCTCCAGGTCTGCGACTACAACATCCAGTCGGCCGAACGGGGTATCGTCTATATCGACGAGATCGACAAGATCTCCCGGAAGTCCGACAACCCGTCCATCACCCGCGACGTGTCGGGCGAAGGCGTGCAGCAAGCCCTGCTCAAAATGCTGGAGGGTACTGACGTCAATGTACCGCCGCAGGGCGGACGTAAACACCCGGAACAGAAGCTGGTCAAGATCAATACCCAGAATATCCTGTTTATCTGCGGCGGCGCTTTCGATGGCATCGAAAAGCTCATCGCCCGGAGGGTCAACACACAGGTCATCGGTTTCCACAACAAAAACCAGCCACAGGTCGACAAGGACAACCTCCTCCAGTACGTCAACCACCAGGACCTCAAATCCTACGGCCTCATCCCCGAACTCGTCGGCCGTCTGCCCGTGCTGGCCTACCTGGAGCCCCTCGACCTGGAGTCGCTGCGCAATATCCTGACCGAGCCGCGCAACTCCCTGGTAAAACAATACGTCAAGCTCTTCGAACTGGAGGGCATCAAGCTCAGCTTCACGACGGAGGCCATTCACTACATCGCCGAGAAGGCCATGGAATACAACCTCGGCGCCCGGGGCCTGCGCTCCATCTGCGAGGCGATCATGACCGACGCCATGTTCGAGCTTCCTTCCCAGAAAAACGTGGACCGCTTCGAGGTGGACCTGCCCTACGCGATGAACAAGCTTTCCACCTCCAAATTTCATAAGTTGAAGGCGGCTTGATGCGTTACTTCGCCGAATTGTGTTACCGAGGAACCCGCTACGTGGGTTGGCAAAGACAGGAAAGCCCTAAGCCCAGCGTGCAGATCATCGTCGAAAACGCCTTGTCGACCATCCTGGCCCGGTCTATCGACGTGACCGGCTGCGGTCGCACGGACGCGGGCGTGCATGCGAAGGAGTATTACCTGCATTTCGATTTCGAGGGGGAATTTCCGGAGGGCTTTCTCTCCCGGCTCAATAAATTTCTGCCGCCGGACATCGCCTTCCGGCGCTTTTTCCCCGTCCAGCCCGATGCCCACGCCCGCTTCGACGCTTTCGAGCGGAGCTACGAATATTACGTCAGTCTGTCCAAAAATCCTTTCAGCACCGATCTGGCTTATTTTTTCCCTTTCCGCCGCCGGCTGGACTTCGGCAAGATGGAGGAGGCCGCCCGCCTCTTGCTGGACTACGACACGTTCTTCCCCTTTTGCAAATCCAATACCGACGACACCTCCATGCGCTGCGACCTCCAGCGCGCCGAGTGGCGCCACGACCCGGACAACGACCGAATGGTTTTCTACATCACTTCCAACCGCTTCCTGCGCGGCATGGTGCGCCTCATCGTGGGCATGTGCCTGAACGTGGGCATGGACGAAGTTTCCCTCGAAGAGATCAAAGAGGCGATGGACCAGCAGACGCGCTTCGCCAAAAGCTGGAGCGTGCCGCCGGAGGGGCTGTATTTGACGGGGGTGAAATATCCGGAGGCGTTATGAAATTATGCGAATTAATCCTTTCATAAAGCCCCTCTCTCTTCTCTTTTTTCCCCGTTTTGGTTCCAAAACGACACGTCCCCTGCTGAGCATTTCCCCCATCCCAGCGCGCTTCCGGGCCTTCTTCCAATGCCGCCAGCCCTCCCCATCGGTCGTAAACCCATAGGCGGACGGGCACGAAGTCCGTTCCTTGGGGAAAGAATACGTCGTTGATCCCATCGCCGTTGGGACTAAATGTATTGGGCAGGTAGATTTGGGCTTTCAATAAAAAAGAAATCGAAACGGTATCGGCGTCCAGGCAATACCCGTCGCTCACCGCGACCGAATAGATACCGGACTGTGAAACGCTCAGTTCGGGATTTCTCTGCCCCGTGCTCCATATATAATCGGTCAGCGGACGGTTGCTGCTCACAGTCAGGTTGAGGGGAGGGGGCTCGCACACAACGCCCTCCGGGCGGATCCTGGCTTCCAGCGGTTCCAGCACGGTAATCGTCCTTTCGCTGCTATAGCCGCATCCCAGGAACCACACGGTTTGCTGAAGGGTATATTCTCCCGGATTTTGAAAACGATACCCGAAGATGGTGGAGTCGAACTGAACGCTGTCCACCCCCCCGATGAGCCTCCACCTGACCCGGTGGGCTAGCGCGTTGTTGGCGCCGCTTGTTCGTACGCTGTCTCCCACGCAGAGCGTATCCGGGATCACAAACTCCGGCGAAGGGGCAGGCGGGATATCACAGAATTCGGAAAAACCGAACTGTGCCGGTTCTTTATCCAGCTCCAAGGTCCCCAGATCGTCAATTTCAAAAGTGTCTGCCTGAAAAATACCCTCATTGAAGGTAATCTCGACGCTTTTCAAGCAGGTCGGAAAGGTCTCGCAATTTTGAATATCTCCGGAGGGGTCGGTTTGGCGATAATCGATTGAACAAAGACCTCGCCTGTAGATCAAAGTGATATTGGGTAGCCAGCAACAGGACCCGTCCGCAGGGCATCGATCTGCGGCTCGTACAAGGGGGTAGCCTTTTTGCCAAAGGATATTGCCCGCTCCGTCCAACCTGCCCGCCACCGGAAGGCCCAAGTGGAGTAGCCCAGGACGAGGGTTCCGTCCTGCGCGATGCTCAGGGTAGATTTCGAATATTCAAAGGCCTCTCCGTAAAATACTTTGGCCCATTGCAGGTTGAGTTCCGGATCGAATTTTGCCAGCAGGGCATTGGCTTCGTTGCCCGTGAAGGGAAGAGGCGAGGTCGTCTTGCCCAGCAGGTAGATGCCGTCGATGCCGATGTAGAATTGATCCAGTTCGTGCGCCCCGATCGTTTTCATGATCGCGGGGGTTCCGTCGAGATTCAGTTTCATGACGAAATATTCGTCGAGCCCCGAGTTATTATAGTTTTCGAACCTGCCCGTCAAATAATAGCCGATACCGGGAATCAGACCAAGTTCCTCGGTAACCAGTTCGAAGGATGAAAAGCCGGGTTTGGAAAAACGCAAACCCCTGCGCCAGATGGTAGCCCCCAAGGAATCGAGGTAAAACAACTCTGCTACATCCGGTGCTGGATACGGACTTTGTGGAAAACCAGTGTAGGGGGTAATTACAGCAAGAATATTTCCCGTTTCATCCACGATAAAATCAGCACTCAAACTGCTTGTCGAATGCCTTGTCCAAATCTCGTCCGTATTAATATCATAACTTATTAAGCAAGGACCCAAAGTTGTAGGTTCAAGCAGGATTACCCTGTCCAATTGAAAGCTGGTTCCGTAAGACTTTAAAAATTGGACTGTGAGCCCATAGATAACCGTATGGCATTTTGAGAATCAACCCCATTCGTAACATCCATTAAATATAAGTAGTGGGAAAAAATAGTGTAGGGAGGGCCGTAAAACAATGCTACAATCTGGTCATTTTCATTGACCATCAAATCTCCCAAACGGTGGCCGGCTATGTCCATGGACATTTGGAAGGAGGGTGTTTGGCATTTCGCCGCAGGCGGCAGTGCAAAAAAACAAACGGCCAGTAAAAGGGCGGTGAAGAAGCGCATGGAATAACGATCTGTTTTGCTCTCCTAAAATACGACCATTTGTAGATCGAAGCAAATTAACACTCATTAACACCCCCCTCTCCGTTCCTTTATCAATATTTGCACCCCGATATCGTTTATCAAGCGGTAAAACGACCATACTATGTTAAAATCCATATTTTCCGGCCTCTTCTTCGGCTTATTTGCGCTCGCAGTTAGCGCTCAACCCGGCTCAAACCAATACACCAAGGCGAGCGATTCGGATCCCGAGGCCCGGGCGGTGCTGGAAAAAGTAAAGGCCAAATACGAGGCCTACCAATCGGTGGAAGCTACCTTCAACCTTACGATCGAATTCCCCGGCGCCGACGAGAAGGAGGAACAAACCGGCAAGATGATCCAGCAGGGGAAACAATACCGGCTGGAATTGGCAACCCAACACCTCATTTGCGATGGAAAATCCATCTGGCTCTACCTGAAGGAAAACAAGGAGGTGCAGATCAATAATTTCGAGGAGGACGAAGAGTCCGGCTTCCTCTCCCCCATGGATATGCTCCGCATCTACGAGCGCGAAGACTACGTCTACGTCCTCTCCAACGAATACACCGGAGGCCGGCAAGATCGTGCAGGACATCGAATTCAAACCCCTGGACGCCGACTCGGAATACTCCAAACTCCGGCTGAGCGTCGACAAGGCCAGCAGCCAGATCAAGCGCATCAAGGCTTTCGCAAAGGACGGCTCGCGCTATACGCTCACCCTCAGCACCTTCAAAACCAACCTCAGCTACCCGGCCGGCACCTTTAGCTGGACCAAAACCCAGTGCCCGGATTGTTACGTGGAAGACCTGAGGATCGACTGATAGGGGTACTTCACTTCCGATAGATACAGGCCCTGCGGGTAGGCGAATGGATAGGAGCTCACCGGCCGGCGGCCTTCCATCAGGTCTTTAAACTCATCCAGGCCGAGCCTTCCGTAGCCCGTTTCCAGCATATTGCCCACCAGCAGGCGCACCATCCCTTTTAAAAATCGGTTGGCGCTGATCCGGAAGGACAATCGCCCGTCCTCTTCTTCCCGCCATTCGGCGGCCCTCAGATCGCAATCCGTGCTTTTGTAAACCGCCGGCTTTCTGCACATGTACCGGAAGTCGCGCTGCGCCGCCACCATTTCTGCGGCGGCTTTCAATGTCCCCACATCCAGATTTTCAGCCGGATAATAGCCGCTCACCTCGCTTAGAAATGCATTTTTGGCGGTATGAATTCGATAGGTGTATGTCCTTTCGAGGGCATCGCGCTGCGCGTGGGCGTCGCGGTCCACTTCGAACAGATCGAAGATGGAAATATCGTCCGGCAGCATTTTGTTGAGGCGGAAGACCGGATCGAAATCGAAACCCTGATCCACCACGATATGGCAAAAATACTGGCTGGCGTGCACTCCGGCGTCGGTCCTCCCGCAGCCGATACAGGTGATCTTTTTGCCCAGCATTTGCCCCAGGGCGCCTTCCAGGGTTTCCTGCACGGTCGGGTGGCCGGGTTGGCGCTGCCAGCCGTGATAGCGGGTTCCTTTGTAGGCGAGGTGGAGGAAGAATTTCATAAGTGAAGTGGCGGATGTTCTCCGGTAAATAAGAGGATTTCGCGGAGATTGACCAGCTCGGGGCGATTCAAATTCAAAGCCCTGACGGTTGCCCGTCCTGAAGGGGTAATTCCGATTATTTGAAGAAAATCAGCATCCCAATCGAAATGAGCTACCCAGGTTTCTTTTCTGGGATGGTAAAGCGGAACCAATTCTCCGGTTATTGGGTCCAAAGCTTCCGTCTTGGTATATTTATGGGCATTGCACCTCCACAGGCCAGGGCAAGGTTTTCCCCGGAGTTGGCGCCTTTTGGGGGATGGGAATAATCTATGGTGGGGGGGGGGGGTCTGGCCCCCCTTGCGACTTGCCAACCATCTGCCCTTTTTATTACCAGTTGCTTTCCCGTTTCAGGAAGGTACTTTCTAGGCATAAAAAACAGGTGGCGGTTTGATTCCCAAACGATCCATGACCCCATCGACCGACGTATTCCATAATTTGGCCAGTTGTGCCAAATACTTTAACCTTTCCGCGTTTTTTGCCTCTACCTTGGGAACCAACAACAATAGTTCATTATGTTCAGGCGGCGTCAATGATTCAGCAGACAACTTGCTTAGCAGTTCATTATACCTTAATTGGACTGCTTCCGGAAGTCCTTCATTGATCTTTAACAAAAGCTCCGTTTCTTTCTTGTTTAATGAAGGCGCCTTTTCAGGAATTTCCAAATCGACGTCTTCTTCCCGCAAAAAATGCTTGATCTTTTCCAACAACTCTTCGCTTTGGATAGATGCAATTTTTTTGATGAGCTCCAGTTTGGTCGACTGCATATTCATTTTCACACAAAAGTTTTATGAAAGATAAAGATTTTTGGGGATAAAAAAGTTCAATTTTTCTCCCCCACCCCGCTCTCCTTGCAACTCTCCACTCAAGGCCCTATATTTGGGGAGGCCTATATCCCTGCTCCTTGCACCATGTTGTCTTGCTCCCGATAAACCAGTCAGCCTAAATTTTCCTCCAATGCCCCGCATCGCGCTCCTTCTGGCCCTTGCCCTTTCACTCGTTCAATGCACGACTAAGGAAACTATCTACCAGATCGATCACGAGAATGTGGTCATTCCGGACAATGAACCGCCTCCATATTCGGGGGTGACCACCCTCCAGATCCGGACGTACGTCAACAAGATCTATATCGACCTGCTGGGCCGCGAACCCCTGGAACTGGAACTCGACGCCGCCACCACCATCCTCCGCGACGGCGAGCTGAAGGAAGAAGTGCGCGAATCGGTCGTCCGCAACATCCTGGAGGAGGACGAATACTACCAAAGGTTTTGGGAAATCTACAGCGGCTCGGTGCTCAACGGCATCACCCGCCAGGAGATCGCCGACGAACTGGCTACGTTGGAATTCGTCTACGACCTGGCTATCCAGAACGGCGACCTGGCCCTGGCCCAGTTCCTCGTGCCGGAGATCGCAAAAATGGACGACCTGTACAACGCCCTTCCGGATTACCAAAGCGGCGCGATCGACACCCGGGGGTTCCTTTCCCGCATGGCCTACAACAGCATCTACGACCAGATCAACATGGGCAGTTTCAACTTCGTGCTGGCCTGTTTTGAAAATTTCTTCAAACGCGCCCCCACCGCCACCGAAGAAGCCGCCGGCATCAGCATGGTGGATGGATTCCCTGCCCAGTTGCTCTTCAAGGACGGCAACAGCAAAAACGATTTTCTGGACATCGTCACCCAGGCGCCCGAGTTCAACCAGGGGCTGGTGTTCGATATATACGGCCAGTTGTTGGCGCGGAAACCCACCTCCCCCGAAATGGGCCTGGCAACCATCGACCTTCATACCGGCAAAGATTATCAGGACATCCAGGTGCAAGTAGCTATCACCGACGAGTACGCAGGTTTCTAATCCCCAACAATCCCCTAAAAATGAGGCTCTTACTCTTCGCCCTTCTTCTCCTCCCAACTCTTTCCTGCAAAAAGGAAATTACCACCATCCGCGAGGTCGTGCCCGACAACTATATCTACGGCATCAACGGCGACACGCTATACCAGTCGAATGTGGAGAAAACCAAGCAGAAGAGCTCCGAGCAATATCTATCCATTCTGTACGCCAACCTGTTTCAATCCACCATTCCCCCTTCCGACCTGGCCCAGCTCTCCGAATTGCGCCTGGCCAGCGGCGACAAGCAACTGATCGACGAGCTCGTGCTCAACAACTACATCAACGGCGGCGGGGCAATCATCCCCTCCGACGCAGAGATGAGGGCCGATATCGGGCAATTTATCGAGAACACCTATATCCGCTTTTTCCTCCGCCTCCCAAGCCCTTACGAAGTCTATGAGCTGCGCGAAATGATCGAATCCGATCTGGAGCTCACGCCGGAACTGATCTATCAGGGGTTTGCGCTTGCCAATGAATACCAGTTTTATTGATCCCGTAACTTCCACATCGTGAAAAGAAGAGATTTCATTAAAAAGACGGCACTGACGGCGGCCACGGCCATCGCGGCGCCATACATATTGCCTACCGGACGGCTCTTTGCTGCGACGGGCGCGCGGGTGGTCAACCACGTGGTGTACGTGCTGTTTGCGGGCGGCATCCGCAACCAGGAATCAGTGGAGCAGCAGTACCTGTTCAATCAGGGCATTCTCACAGGGGGCAACCTCATGGAAAACCTCCTGTCTGGCGCTGCGCCCACACAAAACCTGGTTTATTCCAAATGGCCGAAGATCCTGGCCAATCCCCTGTCCATGCAGGGCTCCCTCTTCCGGGAAGTGCGGTATAAAACCGGTCCCACGGGCCATTACAACGGCCATACCGTCGCCATCACGGGCAACTATACCGAAACAGGGCTCAACCTCAATATCAACCCGGACTATCCGACCCTGTTCGAATATTACCGCAGGCACTCCGACCCCGAGCGCAGCGCCATCAACGCCTGGTGGATCTCGGAAGGACTAGGGCCCTACCCCTCGCTGAACTACAGCCTGCACCCCTCCTACGGTCCGGCGTACGGCGCAAATTATCTCCGCCCGCTCACCGTGTTTGCCGGCGCGGGCCTCGAACAGTTTGGCAACGCCGTGGCCTACCAGCCCGACGACGTGAGCCGCATCAACCAGTTGAAATCCCTGCTGGACAAAAATTTCCCCCTTTCCGCGGAAAACCTACCGGGCTTGCAGAACAGGCCCGAGGACCGGGAGGCGATCAAGAATTTTTACCTCGACACCATCGCGAAGGTGCAGTCCGGCACCATCGAAGTGCCGACGCCGGGCAACGATTACAGCTTGCTCAGCGGCGACGGCATCGCCCTCACGGGCGCCTGGGAGGTGCTCGACCGCTTTGCGCCAGAGTTGCTCGTGGTCAACACCACCAACCTCGACGTGTGCCATTCGGACTTCAGCTCCTACGTCAACCTCCTCCACTGGGCCGACTACGGCGTGGGATGGCTTTGGAACAAGATCCAGCAACACCCCGTGCTGAAAGACGATACGATCATGATCTGCATCCCCGAGCACGGGCGCAACATGGAGAGCAACAACCTCGTCGACGGCAACGGCCTTCGCGCATACGACCATACGGGCGACGACAACTCGCGGCGACTTTTCGCCATCGTGGCGGGGCCTTCCGGGAAAGTGGCCCAGGGGCAAAATTTCGGCTCGCCCAACAACCCGGTGGGCGAATCGATCGATATCGTGCCGACTATTGCGCATATTCTTGGTTTTCACGAGGAAATTCCTTCTTACCTCCTGCCGGGAAGGGTTTTGGACGAGGCTTTTGTATAAACGCAGCAACCGAAGGTCATGAATAAAGCATTTTTTCTATTTTCCGCTATTGCGCTGCTAGGACTGGGATGTACCAGGAATTTCCAGGAGGAAATCCCCCTGCCCGATCCGCCGCACAACCCTTTCGACGACATCGAATACCCCAACAACGAGAACCCTCTGCCGCCGGTGGACTCGAATACCTTTCTGGGGCTGCACACCTATGTATTCTCCAAGTCCTGCAACGTGCCCGGTTGCCACGACGGGACCTTCGAGCCCGATTTTCGCACGGTGCAAAGCGCTTATAATTCGCTGGTGTACCACCCCATCGTCAAGAACTACCCGACCGGCCCGCTGGCATACCGCGTGAGCCCGGGGGACACCAGCCAATCGATGATGTGGCACCGCATCAACCGGCACAATCCGCCCAATTTCGAGCGGATGCCCTCCAGCGGAAATAAGCTCACGCCGCAGGTATTGCAAAAGATCGGCGCCTGGATCATGGGCGGCGCAAAAGATATTTACGGGCAGGGGCCCTCTCAGAGCAGCCTTCAACCCACCTGCTACGGCGTGGTGGGCGTCTTGCCGAACCAGGGCGATTTCCGGGTCGATACCGCCAGGGGTCCCGTTTTTTACAACCCGTTCATGACCCCGGCCGATGAAGACCTGACCCTCTGGTTTTTGTACCTCGACGTCACCCCCGCCGGAGATTCGACCCTGGGAAATTTTTTAACCTACAACAAAATTAAATTCTCCACCGATCCCGTCGATTTTAGCAATGCCATCGAGCTGAATATGGAGCTCACCCTGATACCGGACTTTTTCGACAGCGTGTTCAGCCAGCCGGCGGGCTTTCCACTACCGCACTATCAAAAAGTGACGATCAATCCGGCGGTCCTGGGTTTTCTGCCCGGGCAGGTCGTCTATTTCCGGACCTACGTAAAGGATTCGGACCATAGCGCTCCGACCGAGATTCCGGAGAACGAGAGCCAGATACCCTTGCAGACTTATTTCGCGTTTATCGCGCTTTGAAAAAATTTCACACCGATGCCAAAAAACTGTTTGAAACCGGTTTCATTTTTTGTTGTCCTTGCTCTCTTGAGTGTATTTTCCTGCACGAAGGAAAAGATGAGCACCATCGAGGACGACCTGCTGCCCGGTATCGACATCGAGCCGCAGATCGAGTTGCTGAGCGTGTCGGCAAGCCAGGTAAAGGCATACGAAGACCCCCTGGTTTTCAAGATCAAATACCTCGACGGCGACGGCGATCTGGGCACGGAAGACCCCGACGATTACACCATCGAACTGGTGGATCAGCGGGATCCGGGCTTGTTGATTTTCCTGTATCATCTTTCCCCCCGGGCGCCCTTGAACGCGAGCATCGCCATACAGGGCGAACTGGATATCGTGCTGGATCACACCATTTTGCTGAATGCGGCAAACAACGCAGAAACCACCACTTTTACCCTCCGGATCCGCGACAGGGCGGGGCATTGGAGCAATACGGCGGAATCGGGGGTCGTGACGGTGGTGGAGTGATCCATGTAAACCTTCAAACATGATACCCATTAAAAATTTCTCCGCCGCCCTCTTGCTACCTGCCTTATTTCTGTTTTCCTGCAAAACCGATCCCTCGGCAAATCCCGAATCCAAATCTGCGTCTCTTCAGGTCCGGCCCGGCGATTGCGACGACCCCGACGCGAACATCAACTGTTACTTCGTGAACATGCCGGCTACCCTCAGCCACATCATGAGTATCTGCGGGGAGGAAGAGCCCGGCGAGCGCCTGCACCTCAAAGGGACCGTTTACAAGGCGGACGGCAAGACCCCATTGCCAGACGTGTTGTTGTACGCCTACCATACCAACAACAAAGGAATCTATGCCCAAAAAGGCAAAGAGACCGGTGTCCAGAAATGGCACGGATATCTGCACGGCTGGTGCCGGACCGACCAGAACGGCCGCTATGAAATCCAAACCATCCGGCCGGCCTCCTATCCAAAAAGTACGGCCCCGGCCCATATCCACGCAGCCGTGAAAATTCCGGGCGGTGGGAAAGTTTTTTATATAAATGACTTCGTTTTCAAGGACGATCCTTATGTTTCGGAAAGAGAAAGTTCCGACCCGAGATTCCCGGGGGGGCCAGGCATGGTCGATGTGGTGAAGTCGGAAAAAGGCGTCTGGACGGGAGTTCGCAACCTGATATTGAGCGACTGAATTGGGAAATATTAAATTTTAAAACTGAAATTATGAAAAACGCCAAAATCCTTCTGGCATGTGGCTTTCTGAGCCTGGCCCTTTCCTCCTTCGGACAATCTCCGGCCGAAGAACAACCGTATATTGAAGTTACCGGATCCGCGGAACTGGAAGTCATACCCGATGAGATTTACATCGGGATCTCCATCGTGGAAAAATACGTCAACAAAGTCAAGATCACGATCGAGGAACAGGAGGCAGAACTCCTGGAATCGATCCAAAAACTGGGCATTGACCGCGACAAGCTGGTCCTTTCGGATGCGGACGCCAGTTATGTCAAGGTGCGTTGGAAGACCAAAGATGTCATAACCCGGAAAGACTATATCCTGAAGGTCTCCGACGCTGCCACGGTGGGTCGGGTGTACCAGGAATTGGAGCAACTGGAAATAAAAGACGCCTCCATCTCCCGGGTGAGCTATTCGAAAATGGACAGCCTGCGCCGGGAGGTGAAAATCCTGGCGCTCAAAGCCGCGAAGGAGAAGGCGGCTTACCTGCTTGCCGCCATCGGGGAGCAAATGGGAAAACCAATGATAATTAGGGAACAAACTTTGGACGGGTCATTCTATAATTCCGAGGTAAACGTTCAGGGAAGCCGCAAGGGAACGGCGACTTATTACATCGACGGGATCAGGATCGGGAGCGAGCAAAGCGGCGAGATCCAGTTTGAAAAGATCAAAACCCGATCGGAGATTTTTTGCAGGTTTTCTATTCAATAATTTAACCCCTTCTTACCATGTTGAAGAAACACACTTTTTGGATCAAAGCCGCCATCGCGCTTCAATTCCTCACGGCCGCCTTTCACTCCCTCAGCTTCCTCGGCAAGCCGGTGGCGGGCAACGAGACCGAGCGGCAACTGATCGACCTGATGACGACCTACCAAATGGACATGGGCAACGGATTCACCGCCACCATGCACGATTTGTACACCTCCATGAGTGCCTGTTTTCCCCTGCTCCTCCTTTTCGGGGGGGTGCTCAACTGGTTTATGCTCCGGCAAAAGGCCGAACTCCACATCTGGAAAGGCTTGATCCATATCGAGTTGGTCATTTTCGGGGTCTGTTTCCTGGTGATGGCCTTCCTTACTTTCCTGCCTCCTATTGTTTGTACGGCGTTGATTTTTAGCTCGCTGATGATGGCGAGATTTACTTTTCCCCTAAAAAAACACATAGTCACCGGGTGACTGAGTCACCCGGTGAGGACAAAACAGGTAAGATGTTAAAAATCAATTAATTGAATTTTTTGATCACCGGGTGACTTAGTCACCCGGTGAAGAGAAAATAGATAAAATATTAAAAATCAATTAATTGAATCTTTCTGAGTGACCGGGTGACTGAGTCACCCGGTCACTATGCAGATAACAATGCAAGGCAAAGGCAAAATCATCGGCGTAGGCTTTCAAAAAACAGGCACCTCCACCCTGAGGGAAGCCCTGAAAATACTGGGGTACTCCGTCAAGGATACCACCCCCAGGGCGCTGATCCCCATCCTGCGGGGCAACTACGACCGGATACTCCGGATCATAAAAAACTACGACGCCCTGGAGGATACCCCTTGGTACATGATCTACAAAGTGCTGGATCAGAGAATACCCGGCTGCAAGTTCATCCTCACAGTCCGCGATGAAAACGACTGGTACAAAAGCGTGTCCAAACATATCGGCGATCTGAGGAGCGCCCAGCACGAATGGATCTACGGCCGGGGCAAAGGCCTGCCCAAAGACGACCGGGAAAATACGATCCGGGTCTATTCGCAACACAACCTGGAGGTGCTCGAATATTTCAAAAACAGGCCGCACGACCTGCTCGTACTCGATTTCACAAAAGGCGATCGCTGGGAAAAACTCTGCCCCTTTCTCGGCAAACCGATCCCGGATACGCCTTTCCCGCATTACAACAAATCCAATTACACCGCCCCGAAGCGGGAATCGTTTTTCAGAAAAATCAAAAATTTTCGGAAAAGGGTCAAGAACCAGTTGAAGATCTGGTTCATAGATTTGATGGGGTATTGGCCGCCTACCTGAACGCCTCCATCCCCTGCTCCGTGAGATAGGGCGTCAATCCCGCCTTGAACGCTTCGAAATAATACCGGATCACCGACTCTCCCTTTTCGTCGAAATGGATCTCCGCGTTGGGTATCCAATTATCGCCCAACACCAGCAGGTTGGTGATCAGCCGGTCGTGCAGGCCGGGGACCCACTCTTCCCGCATCAAACCCCTCCGCACCAGATGGCCGAAAGTGACGTGAAACTGTAGCCGGCGCAACTGCATCACCGCCCTGAACTTCTGCCGGATGCTCTCAATCCGCCGGGTGATCCGCACCAGATCGAGGAGCAAAAAACGGTATTTGTACAACAGGCGAAAAGTCGTTTCCGCCTGCAAGACCATTTCCTCCAACTCATTATCGGGATGCTGCGACTGGATGACCTGCTCCTCGATCTCCGCGATCAGGCAGTCGTATAAGGCCTCGATCAGCGCGTCAGTATTTTTGAAATGATAGCAGAGGTTGCCGTGGCTGATACCCAATTCTTCAGCCAGGCTGCGCAGGGTGGTCTGGTCGGTGCCGAGCTCGTTGAATTGCCTCAATGCCGCCTCTAAAATCCGGTCTTTGGTGCTCATGCCGTTGTTTTTCCAACGCAAAGGTAAAAAATATTTTAGAACACTTGTTCTAAAAACAAAATCCTCCTACCTTTGGGCCCATCAATCAACCCATTATCACTTATGGACTCGACACCCAAAAAAAAATTGATGAATGAAGCCCAGGACTCCTACCGGCAATTCTTTCATTTCGTCACCGTCCGCGCAGGAGACAGCCTCCTTGTCGCCACCGGCAAGATCACCCTACGGATACTCGGCATCCTCATGATGATCATTCTTTCTCCGTTTTTATTTATCGGGCTTTTCATGGCATTCGCCGCCGCCTTTTGATGAGAGCGCTCCTGTTATATCCCTTTCCCCTTCTTTGCGCGGTCCTGTTTTTGCTTCACCAGATCAGCCAGAAGGGCTTGGGCATGTCCATTCCATTGGCTGACAACTATCTCGACACCCTGTTGTGCATGCCCTTGTTGCTCACCGGATTTCAGGCAGAGCAGGCCAGGTTTTGGGGCAAAAGGAGGTTCGGACCCTTTGAGATCTTTTGTATTACCGCCTTTCTCTCCTTCGTGTTCGAATGGGTATTCCCCAGGCTATCTCCTCGCTTTACGGCCGATTGGCTGGATGTAGCTGCTTACTTTGCAGGAGCTATGGCATGGTATGTTGCGACGGCCTCGTGGCAAAGTCATTTGGAATAACCAGGGATTGGGTTATTTTTGCAGCGTGAACAAGCTTTTAGCCACCGGACTGCTGGGTATTTTCCTTTTATCTTCAATTGCCTCCTCGCCAATTATTGCCGAGTTTGGGAGGATTCCCGCCTTATTAGAGCACTTTCGCCAACACAGGCAAAGCGACCCCGGTCTTACTTTCTTCGGGTACCTGCACCTGCATTACAGTCCTATTCACACCAACCACCTCTCCCAAAGCGACCACAGCAAATTACCGCTAAAAGGGGCCGGCAATACGCATTTTGCCAGCCATCTGCAGGCCTTGCCGCCCGGATTCACGGAATCTTCCTGTAATCCAGTGGCGCCTGCCTCCACCTTTGCCTTCCTTTATTCTCCCACATCCTCTCTTCTGGCCGATATCTGGCAACCTCCCAGGCTGAGTTAATTCCCCGGGTGGTTTACAACCATTTGTTTCTTATCCGCACCTGACTGTGGTGAATGGTTTTATCCCATTCCGTTGAGCCTGGTTTTATTCCCGTTCGGGATGAAAAGCCTCTGGGTTTGACATGAATGCAAAACAGCCAACGTATTTAAAATGTTATATAGTAGTCCTGCTCCGGGAAGATATGTTTTGCTTGCACTCCATGCAGGTTTTATTTCTTTTTTAATTTCTTTAATTCCATTAACATTCAAAAAATGAAAGCACTGGTCTTGCCGTCAATTCTGGTATTGGCGCTCTTTTATCTTTTTTTACCCGGATGTACGAAAGAGTACGTCGAAGACATCAACGGGGTTTGCTTCGAGCGGGATGTGCTGCCCATTTTCTTGAGCAGTTGCGCCCAAAGCGGCTGTCACAATAGTATCGACCAGGAGGAAGGATACGATCTCACTTCCTACGAATCCATCACCTCTCACGGGATCGTGCCCGGCAATTACAAAAAGAGCAAGATCTATGAGTCGCTAACCGAACCCTTCGGCGATGAAATTATGCCCCCTGCCCCGAACAGCCGTCTAAGCTCTGAACAGATCAGCACCATAGCGCTCTGGATCGAACAGGGAGCCCATAATACCGCCTGCTCGTCAGGGGTCTGCGATACCACGGGACTTACTTTCTCCGCCGATATCCAGCCGATCCTTCAAACCAATTGTATATCCTGCCATTCGGGCTCTGCCCCGTCCGGGAACATCGACTACAGCAATTACACCGGGGTGAAGGCCACTATTACCGACAATTCTCTGCTGGGAAGCGTCACCCACTCGTATGGGTATTCCCCCATGCCACAGGGCGCCAACAAGCTATCCAATTGCGATATCGCCATCCTTCAAGCCTGGGTCCAGTCAGGAGCGCCGAATAATTAGGCATACAGACTTCTTTGTCCTATTTTTAAATAATCAATAATCTGCAATTCAATGAAAAAAATAATCATTTCTTCCTTCATACTAATCCTCTTTTTTGCAAACACGGTCAATGCGCAGGAGAAATATTTCACCCGCTCGGGAGCTATTTCCTTTAATGCAGAAGGAGCGCTGGACGATATGGAGGAGATCCGCGCCAATACCAATACCGCCACTTGTGTGATCGACGCCGCAACCGGGCAAATGGAATGGGCCGTATTGATGAAGAGCTTCCAGTTCAAAAATGCCCTTATGCAGGAGCATTTCAACGAAAACTACGTCGAGAGCAGCAAATACCCCAAGGCCTCTTTCAAAGGGATAATCGAAAACCCGCTGGCCGTTAACTGGGGTAAAGACGGGTCCTACCCCGTCACCGTGAAAGGACAGATGACCTTGCACGGCGTGGTAAAAGAGATCACTTCCGCAGGGGTTGTCACCGTGAGCAAAGGGATAATTACTGCTGCATCTGATGTTACGCTGATGTTGGGAGATTACGATATCGAAATTCCCGCTCTGGTCGGCAACAAGGTATCCAAAGAGGTCAAGGTCAGGGTCGATTCTTCACTTTACAAACTGGTACAATAACATGCTCCCGATCATAAAAACCATCGTTTTGGCTTGCTGCCTCGGAATGGTAATGCCTTTTGCCCAGGCGCAGGACGAACCTTCGCTGCTCGATTTGCTCGGAAGCGAGGAAGAAACAACCGATAGGGTCACCAACGCCTTCAAATCCACCCGGGTGGTCAACGGACAGAGCATGGAAATGCTCGGCGCCGGGGTCCTCGATTTCCGCATCCTGCACCGGTTTGGCAAATTCAGCCTGGGCGCTTATCAGATGTTTGGCCTGGACAACGCCTCCATGCGCCTGGCCTTTGATTACGGCATCACCCCCAACCTCATGGTGGGCGTAGGCCGCAGCACCAATAAAAAGGAGATAGACGGCTTTGTGAAATACCGCCTCCTTTGGCAATCCACCGGAAAAAAGACCATGCCGGTTTCCCTGCTGTGGGTCAGTGGCGTGACAGTGAACGGGCTGAAAGATCCCGTCGGTTTTCCGGAGGTCAAACCCCTGTTCAGTCGACGCCTGGGATACTACCATCAGCTGATCGTGGGGCGCAAATTCAGCGAGCGCTTTACCCTGCAGCTCTCTCCGACACTGGTCCATACCAATATCGTCCCAAACCGCCTCATCCCCAACGACCTCTATTCGGTAGGCTTCGGCGGGCGGTATAAATTCTCCAAACGCGTCGCGCTGGTTTGGGATTACTACTACGTCATCAACCGCTTTCCAGGCGATCCGGTCAAAGACCCTTTGACGATCGGGTTTGATATCGAGACCGGAGGGCACGTATTCCAACTTCATTTCTCCAACGCGGTCGGGATGAACGAACGCGCCTTTCTCACGGACGACAACGGCTCCTGGCTGAAAGGCGACATCCAGTTCGGCTTCAATCTTTCCCGCGTATTTCAAATCGTAAAACAACCATCATTCCAATGAAACCAATTATCAAGTACGGCCTATTGGCCGTTTTAGCAGCTGTTGTAATCGGGGGATTTATCGGTTACAAAATGTGGAACAAGCCTCACCGGGAAGTTGTCAACACCGAAGCGGATGTCATGCTCGAGGCTACCGCCTTGTATACCCAGTTTACCACCGACGAAACCACCGCCAATGGAAAATACCTCGACAAGATCGTCCAGGTATGCGGCACGGTGGCGCAATTATCCAATGAAAACAATGTGGTTTCCATCCAACTGGACGCAGGCGATCCCATGGGGGGCGTATTGTGCGAACTCGATCCTATGGGCCAACACAAAAGGACTGATTTCCAGCCGGGCGAAAGGGTCTGCTTCAAGGGGATCTGCACCGGTTATTTGTCGGACGTAGTGCTCAACAGGTGTTCGGAGGTCGTTCAATAATTTTTAAAACCCAAGTGATGAAAAAGCTTTTTTATTTGCCAATGGCGGTGTTGGGGGTTTTGTTCTTTACGCAATTTATGTCTTGCGAGCGAGAGCCCGTCTACATCGGCGACCTGCTGATCATTCCGATTGATACGATGCCCATCGATACCACAACCATCCATCCATGTGATCCGGATACCGTTTATTTCGAAAGGGATGTATTGCCTATCCTCATTTCCAACTGTACGATGTCGGGGTGCCACGATGTGGCTTCCCACGAGGAAGGGGTGATCCTTGTAGACTATGCCTATACCCGGAACACGGGCGGGGTCAAGCTGAACAACCCCTCCGATAGTAAGCTCTATAAGGTTCTAAGCGAGAGCGGCGACGAACTGATGCCGCCACCGCCGGCCTCCTCTTTAACGGCTGCACAAAAGGCCTTGATCCTGAAATGGATACAGCAGGGCGCCCAGAATCTCAGCTGCGACGAATGCAACACCGACAACGTGACCTTTGCCGGCATCATCGGGCCCCTCGTGCAGACCAAGTGCGCGGGTTGCCACGGCAACAACAACCCCGGAGGCGGGGTCAAACTGCTCAGCTATAACGAGATAAAAACCACCGCTGACGACGGCAGATTCTGGGGCTCGGTAAACCACCAGGCCTCTTATCAGGCTATGCCGCCCAACGGCACGAAGCTACCCGATTGCGATCTGGAGCAGATCCTGATCTGGATCAACGCTGGGGCGCCGAATAATTGAGGTATTTAAAAATCAGCGTGCTGCGGGCTTTGCCCGCAGCACGCTGATTTTTATGGTTAGAAATGGCGCCCGGTTCGGCATCCTTTAATCTGGTATCTCCAATCTCCCCAAAACCTCATTGATCCGTTTGGATTTTTCTTTGGAAATGAAAATCGAAGGCTCCGCCATGCGCTCTTTGCAATCCAAAATGGTGCAGCGCTCGCAGGTCTGGTTGACCACCCGCTCGGAAATCGCCGGGTCGCGGAGGAACCCCACTTTTTTCTCCAGCGTTTCATCGATCAGCAGGCCAAGGGTGATGCTCACGGTATGGTCGGCGGCAGGGGCCGCGGGGCGGGCTAAGGTCAGGCAAAGGTAGGTGTCTCCCGTATCGTAAACCTGGGCGCGCGAAGCCAGGACAAGCGTCCGCTGTTCGCCATTCACGGATTGCAGCAGGGTGACGGAGGGCCAGCGGCCGCAAAAATGCTCCAGGGAAGTATTCCGGGAGGGCAGGTGCTCCTTCACGAGGTTCAGTTCTTTGTCCAGGCGGAATACGCCCTTTCCGGAACGGACAAAACGCCAGACAAAAAATTTGCGGATGCCGAAATGTTCCGTCAACAGGTTGCTCATCCGTTGGACGATCATCTCCGGGGATGCAGAGTATTTATCCAACCAGCCGCGAATAATCTCTTCCCTCCAGGAGCTTTGGCCCATGAATTGCTGCAGGTCTTTGACGAATGATCCCCGGTCGATCAAAAGCGCAGCAGAAAAATAGCTGGCTTTGAAATGGTTGAGCACCTCCTCGAACGAAAGAACCTTGAGCAAAGAAGAGGTGTGAGCCCTTTGAACGAGCCCCATGTATTGAAAACCGAGCTCTTTTCCGAATTGAAAAGCCCGTTGCACCGCGCTGAGTCCCCCGTTTAGCAGCAAGCGCCGGGTTTCGGGGAGGTAGACGGCTCGCAATTCCTGCAATTCCGGGTAGGCGCTCAAACCGTCGTCCACGATCCGGTAGCCGAATTGGTCCCGAAGCAGGGTCCCGAGGAAATCGGCCAGCTCCGGAGTATCTAAAGGGAGCGACCCAAATTCCCGGCGGAAGCTGTCGACCGAATCTTCGATTTCTTCGAAATAATTGTGGTGCATCTCCAGGTAGGACCGAAGGGCGCCGAAGTAGAAATTTTCCTCGCGAAGGGAATAATTTCGGGCCAGATCCACCAGGGTCGAGATAAAAGCGCCCACCTGCCTGGGGGCCATGGCGATCAGTTGGACCACCTTGGAAGGTTCGATGCCGAAAAACTCCATGGGGAGCTCCTGCAAAAAATTGGATCGCAACAGTTCACCCACGGGCGCGAGATTCCCTTCCATTTCCTGCGAAACGAGCTCTTTCGCGGGGATTTTGAGGGCCTTGGCCAGCGCCTTGAGCTTTTGGGGCTTGGGGTATTTTTTGCCCTTTTCAATTTCGTTCAAATACGAAACCGACAGGCCCGACATCTCCGAAAGCTCCCCAAAGGAAAGCCCCAGGCCGGTCCGGCACTGTCTGACCTTTAACCCAAATAAAATCCTTTCGTGGGGCGATGTCCCGTTCATGCAGGTAAACTATACGTCAATTTTGCGAAAATTCGCTGAGAAGAACAAATTCGCGAATTTAAACTATTCTGTCTTCGGCTTGCTTTATGTAAGTGAGGCAAAAAATGTACCTTTGCATCGCCTTTGAAAAGTACCGAAACAAACCCCTCAAAAATGGTCTTCGATATAGATATCATCCGCGCCTACTACGAGGCCCTGCCCAAAAAAATTGAACAGGTAACCCGCAAATTGGGCCGCCCCCTGACCCTCACCGAAAAGATCCTCTATTCACACCTCCATCCCGACTCCCCTTTGCACGTCTACAACCGGGCTAAAGACTACGTCTTTTTCTCGCCCGACCGCGTGGCCATGCAGGATGCCACGGCACAGATGGCGCTTTTGCAGTTCATGATGTGCGGACGCTCCAAAACGGCGGTACCCTCCACCGTGCACTGCGACCACCTCATCCTCGCCAAGACCGGCGCCGAGCAGGACCTGCGCACAGCCATGGACGAAAACTCCGAAGTGTACGGATTCCTCGAATCCGTTTCCAATAAATACGGCATCGGTTTCTGGAAACCCGGCGCCGGCATCATCCACCAGATCGTGCTCGAAAACTACGCCTTCCCCGGCGGTATGATGATCGGCACCGACTCCCATACCCCCAACGCCGGCGGCCTCGGCATGGTCGCCATCGGCGTAGGCGGCGCCGACGCGGTGGACGTGATGGTCGGCATGCCCTGGGAACTGAAAATGCCCAAAATCATCGGCGTCAAACTCACCGGCAAACTCAGCGGGTGGACTTCCTCCAAGGACGTCATCCTCAAAGTGGCCGGTATCCTGACCGTAAAAGGCGGCACCGGCGCCATCGTAGAATACTTCGGCCCGGGCGCGCAGTCGATGTCCTGCACCGGAAAAGGGACCGTCTGCAACATGGGCGCCGAGATCGGGGCCACCACCTCTCTTTTCGGCTACGACGATTCCATGAGCCGCTACCTGCGCGCCACCGGCCGCGAAGAGGTGGCCAAACTGGCCGACCGCATCGCTCACCACCTGACCGGCGATGCGGAGTGCTACGAGCAGCCGCAGGATTATTTCGACCAGGTCATCGAGATCGACCTCACTACCCTCGAACCCCATATCAACGGACCTTATACCCCCGATCTGGCCTGGCCGATCTCCAAGTTCGCACAGGCCGTGAAGGACAATGGTTACCCGCAAAAGCTGGAAGTCGGCTTGATCGGGTCCTGCACCAACTCCTCGTATGAAGACCTCGACCGGGCCGCTTCGATCGCGCGGCAGGCCGTGGCCAAAAAACTGAAAGTTAAATCTGAGTTCACCGTCACCCCCGGCTCGGAGCTGATCCGCTTTACCGTGGAGCGCGACGGCCTGTTGGAGGCTTTCGAAGAAATCGGCGGCGTGGTGCTGGCCAACGCTTGCGGCCCCTGCATCGGCCAATGGTCGAGGCATACGACGGACCCCAATCGCGCCAACTCCATCATCACCTCCTTCAACCGAAATTTCTCCAAGCGCAACGATGGCAATCCCCAGACCCGGGCCTTCGTGGCTTCGCCCGAAATCGTCACCGCCATGGCCATCGCCGGCGACCTGGCCTTTAACCCGCTCACCGACACCCTGATCAACGAGGACGGCGAGCAGGTCAGGCTCGATCCGCCCACCGGACAGGAACTTCCCGTAAAAGGTTTCGAAGTGGATGACGCCGGTTTTGTTCCACCTGCTACCGACGGAAAGGTGGTACCGATCGACGTGAACCCGGCTTCCTCGCGGTTGCAGTTGCTGGAGCCTTTCAAACCCATCACGGAGGCTCAGCTTAAAGGCATGCGGCTATTGATCAAGGCCAAGGGCAAATGCACGACCGATCATATTTCGATGGCCGGTCCCTGGCTCGTGTACCGCGGCCACCTGGAAAACATCTCCAACAATTGCTTCATAGGCGCCATCAACTATTTCAACGACGAAACCAACAAGGTGCTCAATCTCAAGACCGGCCAATACATGGCCGTGCCCGACAGCGCCCGCGAATACCAGCGCCAGGGCGTCAGCACCGTGGTTTTCGGAGAGGAAAATTACGGGGAAGGCTCCTCCCGCGAGCACGCGGCCATGGAGCCGCGATACCTGGGCGTACGGGCCATCGTGGTCAAATCGTTTGCCCGCATCCACGAAACCAACCTGAAAAAACAGGGCATGCTGGCCCTCACCTTCGTCAACCCCGCCGACTACGAGCGCGTGCGCCAGGACGACCTCATCGACATCCAGGGCCTGAGCCAGATGGCGCCCGGCAAAAACATGAAGGTCGTGCTGCACCACTCCGATGGATCGGAGGAGTCGTTCGAAGCGGCCCACACCTACAACGAGGCGCAGATCGAATGGGTGAATTCGGGCTCGGCGTTGAATAAGATTCGGGAGGAATTGGGAGCGTAATGAATTTTTTCTATTTTCAGTTTTAAGTCCTAATAAAACTGAATACGCTATGTGGAAAGAATTCAAATCCTTCATCATGCGCGGCAATGTGCTGGAACTGGCAACTGCCGTGATCATCGCCGGCGCTTTCGGCGCTGTGGTCGCCTCCTTTACCAACGACATTATCCTTCCTCCCCTCGGCCTGCTGCTGGGCGGAGTTGATTTTTCCCAACTGGCCTATACCCTCCAGGCCGCCGAGACAGGCGCCGACGGAGCAGTGGTCAAAGAAGCCGTCCTGCTGCGCTATGGCGCCTTCCTTCAAAGCATCATCGACTTCCTGATCATCGCCTTCGCCATCTTCATGGTGATGAAAGCCTATAGCAATGCCCAGAAAAAGAAAGAGGAAGCCCCCGCGGCTCCGGCGGAGCCTTCGGCACAGGAGAAGTTGCTGATGGAGATTCGGGATCTTTTAAAGAAAAAATAAAAATCACAGAGATTAAAGGGCAGCCCGCGGCTGCCCTTTAATCTCTATAAACTCTTCCTTACCCCCATCGTCACCCCCGTCAAAAAGTAGTCTTGCTTCAGCGGGTAGGCCGAACGGGTGACCGGATCGAGAATGATCCGGAATTGGGGTTCCACGATAAACTGGATATCCGGCGTCAGGCGGTAATTGAATCCGATGGAGCCCGCAAGGCTCATTCCAAGCTCGTCTTTGAAAGCCGGAAATGCGTTGGGAGTTCCCGAAGTAACTCCAACCGGCTCGCCGTCGGGGCCAAGAATTTTCCCTTTTTGAGCGAACAGGAGATTGAAATAAACGCCTCCGTGCACCGCCATGGAGAAGCGCGGGAATTGAAACTCGTAGCCCGCCATCAGCGGCACATCGAGCATGCGGTAGCGGTTATAGGAGACCACCCGGTGGGTGCCCGCCTGGAAGGTCGTGTCCGTGCCGATGATATTTCCCAGTTGATCGTACACGTTGGTGACGATCATCCGGAAATCGTTCGGGTCGCGGTAGTTTAGGACCTCGTTGATTTGTCCGTATTGAATACCGGTGCGGACCGATACCCCGAAATTGGTCACAGCCGATAGGCGAACCCCGGTCGTGAAACCGCCCCTGACCTCTTCCATCTTATCGCGGGAGCCGGCATAGTCTGCGAATTCCTGTGATTTGGAGCCCAGGCTGCGGAATACGTATTCCGGCGAACCGACGGCTTCGAGATACAGGTTGAGTTTCCACAATTCCTTTCCAAATGCATTGCAACTGATCTCGGGGAAAGCCTGATTCCTGCCGTACTTCCAGTCGATTATGCCTGGTTCACTCGCTTTTCAAGCCCTCAAAAGAAGAAACATATTGAACGAGCGAAGAGCCGCTTTCCACCTGCTCTTCAACCATTTCAGATCCGGCCGGCATTTCGGGAATAAAAGCCGCCTTCGCTACCTGCGTTTCCTCCTTTTGCTTTTGAAAAACCTGGAGGCCTTCAGCTTTAACTTGCGGAGCAGAGGCTGTTGCAGTAGGGGGGCAGTCTTCGGTCATCGGATTGTCGATGGCCTGACCTTGATTGACGGGTTGTTCGGGGGCGCCGGGCGTCCAGGAGGTTTGTCCCAGCAGGAGCCAAAGCGCAACGGCGGCCGTCAGGGCCAGCACGCCGAAACCGCCGCTCCACCACAGCCAGGGACTCGCAGGGCGCTTCCCGGCCGCGCGGGCTGCGGCGACCCGCTCCCACACGTGCATGGGAGCTTCCTGTTCAAAATGTTCCAACCGCTCCCGAAGGATCCGATCCATCTCGCGATTGCTCATAGTACGATCATTTGAATTTTCTGAATCTGTTCTTTCAACATCTTCCGGGCCTTGACCAGTTGCGAGCGCGAAGTGCTCTCCCCGATCTCCAGCATATCGGATATCTCCTTATGACTAAATCCCTCGATCACGTACAGGTTGAACACGACGCGGTATCCGTCGGGCAACCTCGTGATCAGGTCCATCAGTTCTTCTTCCTGAAGGTTGGAAATCGCCTCCGGCTCGATCGATTGCTCGTCGAAGTTGTCCAGCCCCAGCTGTTCTTTTTGAAAACTGGCCCGTTGGAAGTTTTTCAGCGCGGTATTGATCACAATGCGGCGCACCCATCCTTCGAAAGAGCCCTTGAACTCGAATTTTCCCAGGTTGTCAAACACCTTGATAAAAGCGTCCTGAAGGATGTCTTCGGCTTCCAGCTCGTGCCGCGCATATCGACGGCATACGGCTATCATCTTTCCGGCGAACCGCCGGAAAACCTCCATTTGACACCGGCGATCTTCCCGGATACATCCTTCGATCAACTCTCTATCTGTCAAAGATTGGGAAGTTTTCTGTTAAGTAATTAGACTCCTGGATGGGGGTTTTCGCTGCTTTGTAGTTCAATTTACACTGATTTAAGCAACCGCGCTCAGTTTAAAGTTGAAAAGTTGAAAAGTTGAAAGAAAAGTGAAATATTTGGCTCCCAAAGGTACTTTTACCTTCAACTACTAATCCAGCATGCGTTTATGAGAGAATTCAGCCAAATTCGTGGATAGGGTGAAATGGTTGAGCCCGCCGCCCAGGTGGTAGATGCCCCGGCCGTAATCGATGCGGAAGCGGTTGATCTTGATGCCGACGCCGAAGGAAAAGCCGGTCAGGCTGCGAAAATTCACCACCGATAATTCCTGCCTCAACTGGTGGTTGTAGCCGACGCGGAGCCGCACCGGTTCGTTCTTTCCAAAAAGCAACTCCCCGCTGAAGATAAAATGCCGGAAGAGGTTGTCGACAAAAAGGCTGCCCTTGTTCGGCTCTGGGGTTTCCCCCGAAAAATCCGTCGGCTCCTCTGAGTTGGGATCGTCGTAGAGGATGTTCCAGCGGTGGAGATCGTGGTAAATGATGGAAATCCGGAAGGGCAGATAGCGCAGCCGATGGGAAAGCCCGAGCTGCATATCGAAGGGCAGTTTCTCCGGGTTATCCTCCCGGTAGGCCGACACCTGGCCGCCGATGTTGCGCATCACGAGAGAGAGGGCGAAGCGGCTGGTGGTGTCGAAAAAGGTGGCCGCCAGGTCTCCGGCGAATCCGGCGGAATTATAGCTTTCCAACTGGGAACTGACGAATTTGAGGTTGGCTCCCACCGAGAGCCGTTCGTATAATTGCTTGCCGGCGCCCAGGGTAAGGGCGTATTCCGAGGCCTTGAACTCTCCGCTTTGCACGCCCATTTCATCCGTGGCGGGGAAATCCCCGTATTGGACGTATTGCAGCCCGCCGTGCAGGGTGAGGTCCCATTTCGGGACGTGGTGGCCGTACACGGCATAGCCGTTCTGGATGCCGCCGGGGTAAAAATTATGGCTGAAGGAAAGGGCCTGGTGCATGCCCTGGTTGAGCAGCGCCGGATTGCCGTAGGCCAGGTTGACGTCGTCGTCGCGCACGCTGATCAGGTTGCCGCCAAGGGCTGTGATCCGGGCGGAAGGGGCGAGCCGTAGAAATTGATACACCGCCCGGCCGCCGGTCTGGGCCCGCAGAGACAGCAAACTTCCCGAAAAAAGGAACAGCAGTAGAATCGATCTCATCGTTTGGAGTTTTTTATTGGATCGTGGTCGAATCGCGCATCCAGGTAGTCCGGCATAGGCCTCTTTCGCAGTTCATTTTGCGTTCCAACACGCCGGTGGAGTCGTAGAGCTCCAGCAAGCCGTGTTCGTGGTCGCCTTCCAGGTATTCGCCTTTGGCCTTGAGCTTTCCGGTTTCGTAGTATTCCACGAAAGGCCCGTTCTCCTCGTTGCCGACGAAAACCACTTCTTCCATCAACTGCCCGTTTTCGTAATAGCGCTTCCAGGCGCCCGTCATGGCGTTGTCTTCGTAATTGCCCTCCAGTTCCAGTTTGCCACTTTCGTAATAGGCCTTGTAAGGCCCTTCGAACAAGCCCATCCGGTAGCGCTCCTCGATCTGCACTTCTCCGTTGGGGTGGTACAGGGTGCGCAGCCCGTCGAGGGTATCCTGTACAAAATTCGACACTTCCTGTTTTTTCCCGTCGGGGTAATAGGCCACGTATTCCCCTACCTTGGCGTAGGTTTCTATGTCGACGCGGTATTCCTGCATCAGTTTTCCCTGCTCGTCGTGAACCTGTACTTTTTCGGTTTTTGCGCAGGATGTGGCTATGGCTGGGAGCAGGAAGAGGAGGAGAGGACGGAGATTCATGTTTGGGAGGTTTGGGAGTTTAGAAGGTTTAGGAGGTTTAGAAAGTTTAGAAGGGGGACTAAACATCCTAAACTTTCTAAACCTCCTAAACTGAGGAAACGTAAATGACTCCAAAAAGGTATTTCAGGAGGCTCTATTTAACCGCCTCCCTCCCGATGCTCTCGTAATAAAACCCGGCGTCGCGCATTTGCTCCAGGTCGTAGAGGTTGCGGCCGTCGAAGATGGCGGGGGTTTTGAGCAGTTCTTTCATCACTTCGAAACTGGGCGAGCGGAAGGCGGCCCATTCGGTGACGATGGCCAGCACATCGGCCCCGAGCAGCGCCTCGTATTGGTCCTTGGCGAGGAAAATTTTGTCTCCGTAAAGGGCCTTCACGTTTTCCATGGCTTCCGGGTCAAAGGCCCGGATCTGGGCGCCGGCTTCCAGCAGCCCGTCGATGGTGTAAAGGGCGGGCGCTTCGCGGATATCGTCGGTATTGGGTTTGAAGGCCAGGCCCCAGATGGCGATGGTCTTACCTTTGAGATCGTCGCCGAAATAGGCCTTGATCTTGTCGACCAGCCTGACTTTCTGGCTGGTATTGACCTCCATGACCGAGCGCAGGATCTTGAAATCGTACTGGTGTTCGCCGGCGGTATTGGCCAGGGCCTGCACGTCTTTGGGGAAACAGCTTCCGCCGTAGCCCACGCCGGGAAAGAGGAAACGCTTGCCGATGCGGGAATCGCTCCCGATGCCCAGGCGCACCATGTCGACATTGGCCCCTACCAGCTCGCAGAGGTTGGCGATCTCGTTCATAAAGGTGATGCGGGTGGCCAGGTAGGAATTGGCCGCATACTTGGTCATCTCCGCCGAACGTTCATCCATGAATAAAATCGGATTGCCCTGGCGGACGAATGGCTCATACAACTGGTTCATCATTTTGCGGGCGCGGGGCGAGCGGGTTCCCACCACCACGCGGTCGGGCTTGAGAAAATCCTCCACGGCCACGCCTTCCCGGAGGAATTCGGGGTTGGACACCACGTCGAACAGATCCTCCGGCAATTGTTCCGCGAGCAGGGCGTGCACCATTTCGGCGGTTCCCACGGGCACCGTGCTCTTATCGATGATCACTTTATAATCTTTAATCATTCCGCCCAACTGCTTGGCCACGCCCAGCACGAAGGACAGGTCTGCCGAACCGTTGGCGCCGGGGGGGGTGGGAAGGGCGAGGAAAATAAACTGTGCGGTTTCGATCGCCTCGGCCATATCGGTGGTAAAGGAAAGGCGGCCCTGGCCGGTGTTTCGCTCGAAGAGGACGTCGAGCCCGGGCTCGAAGATGGGGATCTCTCCGTTCTGCAAACGGGCCACTTTGCGGGCGTCGATATCGACGCAGATGACCTGGTTTCCCGTTTCCGCAAAACAGGTTCCGGTCACGAGGCCCACGTATCCGGTGCCGATTACTGCTATTTTCATATTGTTCTGGTACTTAATTGCTGAGGTTATTTCTAGAAAAAATGTAACCCAAAGGCAAAGATAATTTTTTTTCACCGGGGCCCCGGGCCCCCCCCCCCCCCCCCCCCCCCCCCCCCCCCCCCCAATATTTTTTTTAAAACCCCCCCCCGGGGGGCCCCTTTTAATGAAGGCCCAAATTTACTTTATTTTGGGTTCTATATCGCGCAAAGTATGAATAGATACACCAATAAATCCAGATGGAAATGGTACCTGGCGGCAGGCGGACTGCTGATCGTGGCCGTTTCCCTGGTCTACACCAATTACGTCACTTCCCGGCTGGCCAGGGAGGAATACAACAAGGTCGGACATTGGCTGATGGCCCAGGAAGCCATCGCCAAACCCCTGCCGCCGGAATGCGACCCCTGCCTCGACTTCACCCTGCACACGGAGATCCTCAAGGCCAACACCACGATCCCGGTCATCCTCGTCAGCGAGACGGGCGTCATCATCGACGCCTTCAACTTCGGCGAGGGCCGCGACACCAATCGCGTATTTCTCGAACAGGAACTCGCCCGCATGGAGGCCGAAGGGGTTGAGCCCATAGAGGGATTTGCCCAAAGGCTGTATTTCAAAAAATCCAACCTGCTCACCCTGCTCGAATACTTCCCCCTGGTGCAACTGGGCCTGATCGGCGTGTTCATCGGCTTCGGCTATATCGGCTTCAGCACGGCGCGGCGCTCGGAACAAAACCGGGTATGGGTCGGCATGGCCAAGGAAACCGCCCACCAACTGGGCACGCCCACCTCCGCCATCATCGGCTGGATCGAGCACCTGCGCAGCATCCGGGGCGACGACGCCGAAGTGCAGCAGGTCGTAGACGAGCTATTCAACGACGTCGGCCGCCTGGAGTTGATCGCCGACCGTTTTTCGAAGATCGGCTCCTCCCCCGAACTCCAGCCCATCGACATTTTTACCGAATTGGAAAAATCGCGCGAATACATGCAGGCCCGTGCGCCGCGCAAGGTGGAGTTCGATTTTCCGGGCACGGCGCAGCCGCCGCTGTTGGTCCATATCAACTCCCACCTCTTCGCCTGGGTCGTCGAAAACCTGCTCCGCAACGCCCTCGACGCCATGGAGGGAACGGGCAAACTGACGGCCGCCGTCCATCACGACTCGGATTATATTTATATCGACATCAGCGACACAGGAAAGGGCATCCCAGCCAACAAGTGGCGCACGGTGTTCCTGCCGGGCTACACGACCAAAAAGCGCGGCTGGGGCCTGGGCCTCTCGCTGGCCAAGCGCATCATCGAAGACTACCATTCCGGAAAAATTTACGTGAAAAAATCGGTAGAGAACGAGGGGACGACGTTTACGATTCAGTTGCCGAAAAAAAAGACGGCCAGCAGAAAGAGCTCATAATTTATATTTAACCGCTAAGGCGCAAAGGGCGCGAAGAAACTCAGTTTTTACAATTATACAGGGTTGTAAAAGTCCGGCTGCTTCGCGTCCTTTGCGTCTTTGCGGTAAATAAAAAATTCGGCTAATAACTTACAACCCTGTAGTTTGTTATTGAAAAAATGATCCAAACCGAAGCCAAACTCGATATCCGGAAATGCAGCCTCCAAGACCTGGAGGCCTTTTTCGAAAACCAGGGAGAGAAGAAATTCCGCGCCCGGCAGGTATGGGAGTGGCTTTGGAAAAAAGGCGTCCGCTCCTTCGAGGATATGAGCAACCTGTCGCTGTGCCTCGGCGGAAAACTGGGCGCGCATTTCCTGATGCAGGCCATTGTCGAAGACAAGGTGCAGCGCAGCCGCGACGGCACGATCAAGACCCGTTTTCGCCTCCACGACGGCCACATGATCGAATCCGTACTGATACCCGTGCCGGATGAAAAGCGTTTTACCGTCTGCGTGTCCTGCCAGGTGGGCTGCAGCCTGACCTGTTCCTTCTGCGCCACCGGCAAGATGAAGCGGGTGCGCAACCTCGATCCCGCCGAGATCTTCGACCAGGTGGTGCTCGTCAACGAGCAATCGCTGGAGGTTTTCGGCCACGGCCTGACCAATATCGTGTTCATGGGCATGGGCGAGCCCCTGCTGGCCTATTCGAATGTGCTGGACTCGATCGCCCGCATCACCGCGCCCGACGGACTGGAGATGTCGCCGCGCCGCATCACCGTCAGCACCGCCGGTATCGCCAAGATGATCCGCAAGCTGGCCGACGACGAGGTGAGGTTTAACCTGGCCCTCTCCCTCCACGCGGCCGACGACGCCAAGCGCAACGAGATCATGCCCATCAACGAGCAAAACGACCTCGACTCGCTGATGGAGGCCATCGACTATTTTTACCGGAAAACGAAAAACCGCATCAGCTACGAATACATCGCGCTGAAGGATTTCAACGACAGCCTACGCGACGCGGTGAATCTCGCGCGCCTGTGCAGGCGCTTCCCCGTGCGGGTCAACATCATCGAATACAATACGGTGGAGGGAGTGCCCTTCGAAAAATCGGCCGAAGACCGGATCGACCTGTTTGCCGCCCACCTGCGCAAGGAGGGTATCATGGTCACCGTCCGCCGCAGCCGCGGCAAGGACATCGATGCGGCTTGCGGGCAATTGGCCAATAAGCAATAATATACAAGAGCGAGAAGGCCAGGCCACAGGCCTGGCCTTCTCGCTCTAAAAAATTAAAGCTGCGCGTCAAAATTGACCAACTTCACAAACGCCTCCACTCTTTTCTTGATATCTATATCCGTCAGGTTTTTGAGGCGTTCGATGCCGAAGCGCTCGACGCAGAAGGAGGCCATGGCCGAGCCGTAGATCACGGCCCTTTTCATATTTTCGAAGGAAAGGTCGGCGGTTTGGGCGAGGTAGCCGACGAAGCCGCCCGCGAAAGTATCGCCGGCGCCGGTGGGGTCGAACACCTCGGAGAGGGGCAGGGCCGGGGCGAAGAAGATCGAATCGCTGCCGAAGAGCAGGGCGCCGTGTTCGCCTTTTTTGATCACCAGGGTGCTTGGGCCCATGCGGAGGATCTTTTCGGAGGCCTTCACCAGGGAGTGTTCGCCCGATAGTTGGCGGGCCTCCTCGTCGTTGATCACCAGCACGTCGGTCTGGGCGATGACCTCCATCAGGCTGTCCATGGCCGTATTCATCCAGAAGTTCATCGTATCGAGCACCACGAGGCGGGGCCGTTCATCCAGTTGGTCGAGCACGCGTTGCTGCACGGCGGGGGTGAGGTTGCCCAGCATCAGGAATTTGGGCCTGCGAAAGCTGGGCGGGATGACTGGGTCGAAATCGGCCAGCACGTTGAGCTGGGTTTCGAGGGTATCGCGGGCGTTCATATTGTCGTGGTAGCGGCCGGCCCAGAAGAAGGAGCGTTCGCCCTCGAGGATCTGGAGGCCTTCCAGGTCGATCCCCTTGCTTTGCATGTGCTGGAGTTCGGACTCCGGGAAGTCGTCGCCCACGACCGACACCAGGTGGACGGGCCGGGTGAAATAGGAGGCGGCCAGGGTGATGTATGTGGCGGCGCCGCCGACGATGCGGTCTGCCTTCCCGCGAGGGGTTTCGATGCTGTCGAACGCGACGGTGCCTACTGCTAACAAGCTCATGCGATGGTTTGGGTTTAGTCTTGTAAAATATTTCGGCGCAAAGATTGCGGAAAAAAGGGAAATGGCATACATTTGCACTCGCCTTTGAAAGCCAGGCGTCAAAAATGCCTCAGTAGCTCAGTCGGTTAGAGCGGCGGACTGTTAATCCGTAGGTCGTAGGTTCGAGTCCTACCTGAGGCGCAAAAGGCCCGCAAACTGTAATGGTTTGCGGGCCTTTGTCGTTGGGGGACATATAATTCGGCTGCGAGATAGGATTATTAATACTATTTTCGGTACTTTAGCTTGTCCAGCTTTTTAAGCAAAAACAACGGATATGGCTGAACTTAAGAGAAAACTTGTTAAGTTTCAACAAGAGAAACGATACTGATCTATGAGTAAAGACATCTCGACTCAATGCCTTAACGGATGAGGCCGGCAACAAACAGGCCGTCGTGATCCTTTTAACGAATGGCAAAAAATTCTGAAGGAATTAGCAGAATTAAGTGAATTACGGCCAAGTAAAGAAAAGCCTGACATCGGCTTTCAAAAAGTAAAGGAGATACAGCAAGGAAAAACCCCTCCGAATCACGGTTAAGCGAGTTTTTGAATGAGTCTTGGCTAGTGATTGTTACTCCTAATTTTTAGCGGGAAGCTAAACGGCTTATGAAGAAGTACCGGTCACTAAAAACGGAGTTGGCGGAATTGGCCGGCGAACTGGAAGAAAACCCAAAGATGGGAACCCTTGTAGGGAAAGATACCTACAAAATACGATTGGCCGTAACCAGTAAAGGAAAAGGCAAAAGCGGGGGAATGCGCGTGATAACCTACGTCGAAGTAGAAGTCATAGAAAATGAAGAAAAAATTGATATTTATCTGCTTTCCATTTACGACAAATCTGAATTTGAGAATATCTCTGACAAGGCATTGGAAGAATTAACGCTGAGATCCAACTGAAGTAAAAAAGGAGGAAGAATCTTCTGAAGAGGAAGAAGAATAAATCTGAAAACGACCACAAGACTGTGCAGTAAGTAAGGCCAGCCCTACTAAGGAACTGGCATAAAAGGCTATGAAGTCACTTATCTCCTTTTTCTCTTCTCAGGCTTGTTAGCACCCCCGTTGCCAATAATTAATAATGAAAAAATTCTTTCTAAATCTGTTTGCTCTTTTGTTGGTGTATCCAATGGTGTTTGCAGGTTCAGATAACATGAGAGTTCATTTTAACCCCAATACCCAGATTGTAACTAGAGTTTTTTGCGATGAATAAAAAACTGTTGGCAACACCATCTCACAAACCCTATTACAAAAAGCGAATTCTGAAAGATGCCATCTTTGCCTGAAAAAGACAGAGCCAATCTCGAAGCGGCCATCCAAACGTAAAATCCCCACTGGTTGAAACTCTTCCCCGAATTCCTTACCTTTAAGAGTTGAACCAAATCCAGCCAAAAGCATGGACGTTGTAAAGCTTGTAAAACAAGAAGTTATAAAGATAGATCCAAAGGCGGAAGTCATATTGTTTGGCTCCCGGGCAAGAGGAGATTTCCGTCCGGATTCAGACTGGGATTTTCTGGTGCTACTTGAACGGCCACTTACCTCTGATTTAAAAGGGTTTATTCTTGATCAGCTGTACGACCTGGAACTCCGGAGTGATTCGGTTATCAGCACAATCATTCATACAAAAACAGAATGGGAAGGTCGTGCCGTTACGCCTATCTACCAGATTATTAAAAAAGAAGGAAGCCGGGCATGAGTTATTCCAAAGAAGAATTGGTTAGGCATCGGATTGAACGTGCTCGGGAATCCCTCCAGGACGCTGAATACCTGCTTCAGGAAGAACGATGGAATGGCGCGGCAAACCGAATGTATTATGCCTGTTTTTATGTGGTTTCTGCCTATATGGCTTTCAAAGGGCTCACAGCAGCTACACATTCAGGACTCAAAAGTGCATTTAACCAGGAACTGATCAAAACTGGCAGAATCGACCGATCAGATGGAGTTCTATTCAACCGGCTTTTTGCTATACGTCAGAGGCAGATTACGAAGACTTTGCGGAAATCCACCCCGGAAGAGACTGGTGGCTCTTCCCTCCCTAAGATTAACGGCCTGATCCTGGATATTGAAGGGGTTATTAACGAAGAAAATAGCCCCGAGTAAAACACGACCCTTGCCCTCGCGCTCCAGAAACTCCTTACCTTGTAAAGTATCCAATAGATCAACTAAGAATGGAAAGGACAGAATTGTTAAAACGTATTACGATCGACCCGGCCATTTGCCATGGCAAACCTACGGTGTGATGCCTGAGATATCCGGTAGAAATGTTGTTGGAGCTTCTTGCATCCGACATGACCCAGCAAGAGATCCTGATGATTACGAAGACCTGGGAGGAAGATCTAAAGGCATGCCTCTTGTTTGCTGCCCAACTTGTCAAAGTCAAGAACATTAGCAGGCTTGTGGCATGAAGTTTTTTATTGGTGCCCAGTTGCCAAGATACCTTCGGAGTTATAGTCCGAGCAGGACTAATACGTTCTATGCGTCCGTAGCGATGGGTTTCCAACCCATCGCCATTGATTAGAGCCCTCCCCCTCGCTTCTTCCCCCAATTCTTCGTATATTTGGCGCATGGACACACTCGGAGAAGGAATCCCCCCAGTCCCATCCTTGCTAGAGGAATAGATTCAGACCATTTCGGATACACTTAATTACCTTTTTCAACTTCGAAAATGAACGCTAGACCTTGAATCTCACCCGCCCCAACGCACCTGAACATTCTACTTGCTTGGATGACGACCTCGACGCATTGCCTCCTTTTTTCAAGGAAGCCCCGGAAGAATTGCCCTTATCCACCAACCTGACCACACTGTGCATAACGGCGACCAGCTCAAGGAGCGGCTCGCCAAACCAAAGACCCGGCCCTGCATGCTGCTTCGACCTCAATATGCCGGGTAAAACGGCTTCGCCTGGCTCGAGTAGATCAGGCTTGACGACAAACTCCAAAAGCCTCCCGGTCTTTATTTTCTCTACCGCCTTCGACCAGGATATGCTAAACCTGGTCTACAAAGACGCCGCCCACTACTACATCCGGGCAAGCCCGCCGAATTTTCCATACTCAAAAATGTGATCCTCCAGGCGCTTACCCTTGTTTCGAAGAAAAACTCTCCCTCCCCGGAAAGGAAGATTTTGTACTCAAGGGCGATCTATAATCCTCCCGTATGGAACCCACCACTCCAAATAAAATCTCCGGCCGGGAAGGCTCGAAACCCTTTTCCGGTAGTAGTCATTGGTCATCGGCTGGCGGCTGATATGATCACCCTGCTGCTGCAAAACCTGCCGCCTGATACGTACATGGCTCTTTGTCTGTGCAGCACCTGGAGCCCCGACCATAAAAGCATTTCACCGCGCTCTGGGCAGTGCCACCCTGATGAAGGTGCAGGAAATTGATGAGACAAGATAAGCATGGCGCCGGATAATGTCTTTGTGATCCCCCAGCAAAAGAAATGGCCGTGGAGGGATGGGCATATCAAACTGATACCCGCGTCAAAAAGCGGAAGATTCCCATCTACCGATCGATACTTTTTCTGCTCGCTGGCCGAAAAGCAAAAACAGCGCGTCATTGGCATCATTCTCAGCGGCAGTGCCGGTGACGGCACGAATGGCATGAAAGACATAAGTTGTATGGTGGATTCACCTTTGCCCAGGACAATACCGCCAAATTTCTGAGTATGCCACAGTCTGCCATTGCAGCCGGTGCTGTTGATTTTATTTTATCTCCCAAAGAAATAGCCCTTGAATTAGCCCGTCTCAGCAAGCATCCCTTTTTGAGAACCCGGACCAAAGCCATCGGAAAGGACGAATTGCATGAAAATAATGATCCTGAATTAAAGAATATTCTTAGCCTGTTATTTAAAAGTACCGGTAGTGATTTCAGTTTGTACAAAATGAATACGGTTAAACGGCGCATTGTGCGCAGAATGCTATTATATAAAATAAACACCTTAAAGGAATATGGAAAATGTTGAGGGAAAGACAGAGAGATCGATATTCTGTATCAGGACTTATTGATTAATGTTACCTCCTTCTTCAGAGAAACGGATACGTATCAATACTTAAAAACCAAATTGCTACCGAAACTTCTGAAAGAAAAAAAACCAGGCGAAAGTTTACGTGTTTGGGTGCCGGCATGTTCTTCCGGAGAAGAAGCCTATTCTATGGCCATCATGCTGCTCGAAATTCAAGATGGATTACAAACGGACATACCCATTCAGTTGTTTGCTACAGATCTAAGCGAACAAGCGATAGGAAAGGCGAGGGCGGGTTTGTATACTAAAAAAGATCTTGAACTGATGTCACCGTTACGAATTCAACGATTCTTCACTAAAACGGATGGCGACTACAGAATTACCAAATCGGTGAGGGATATTTGCATTTTTGCGCCACATAATATATTAACGGATCCACCGTTTTCGCGGCTGGATTTTATCAGTTGTTGTAACCTGTTTATTTACCTTGATACTGCTGCACAAAAAAAAGCAGTTCGAACGTTTCACTATGCACTCAATGAAGGTGCTTACCTGATGGTTGGTAAATCGGAAAGCATTGGTACTGCACCCACCTTATTTGAAGATTATAATAAAAAATTCAAAATCTATGTACGAAAAAATAAATCAGGCGAGAGTATGCCCGGTTTATCAAATAATATCGCTCGAAAATATTTACAGTTACAAAATACAGGTCCAAGAACAACTAAACTATCCAATTCAAAAAAAAGTGCACCAGTCAGCAGCCGAAATTTGGAAAGTGCCATTGATGCCATCCTTATTTCCAATCATATGCCTGCCACTGTGGTCATTAATTACAACATGGATATTCAGCAATTTCGGGGGACTACCGATTTCTTTTTAACACATCCGGCCGGCAAAGCCACATTTAATATTCTTAAAATGGCAAGACCTGAAATTGCCTTTGAATTACGCACCACTATTTCTAATGTGATAAAAAACAAATGAACGGGTACAGAAAGATGCGATAGAAATAAAGCTACCGGATTCATCAATCATCCAGATCAGCATAGAGGTGACACCACTTAAAATAGAATGGGAAGACCCATTATTATTAGTCCTTTTTTCCAAGTCAGGTCAATTGGCGACAAGCGACTTTATCGACAATGATAAAAAAAGCATGTCTGCTGCCAAAGACAGACGAATTAAAAAACTTGAAGAGGAATTAGCCGCGGTGCATGCAGATTCACTCGATTTTTCGCGTGATCAGGAAGAATTTACCCAGGGAGTTACAAAGTGCGAATGAAGAAGTGATTTCAAGCAATGAAGAATTACAAACACTGAACGAAGAACTGGAAACGTCCAAAGAAGAAATAGAAAGTGCCAACGAAGAACTGATTACAACTAATCAGGAGTTGCAAACCCGCAACGACTTATTGGATGAGTCGTATAAATTTTTGGAAGCATTAACCGACACGATCCATGAACCCATGATGGTGCTGGATAAAAACCTGTGCATCAAATCTGCTAACCGATCCTTTTATAAAGCATTTAAAGTGAATGAAGAGGAAACCAAGGGCATGCTCTTGTATAACTTAAGCCAAAACCAATGGAATATTCCACGTTTGCGAAAATTGCTTGAAAATATCATTCCCAAAAACGCGCACTTCCATGATTATGAAGTGACTTACAATGTGCCCGGTATGGGCAAAAAGATACTCTTGTTAAATGCTAGTCGTATCATTCAAAACACAAATCGCGAACAACTGATTCTTCTCGCGATTCATGATGTCACAGAATTACGTTTGAAAACGATGCAACTTCTACTTAAGGAAAAACACGCATTCCAAAAACAACCTACAGACCGTAAAGCTGAACAAGAACGATTAAAAAATGCAGTGGCCGCCAGCACAAATGAAATAAAAATAGCCAATGCAACCCTTGTTGAAAAAAAAATGCTGAACTGCAAAAATGAATAAGGAGCTTGAATCCTTCCACGTATATATCAAGCCATGATATGCAGGAGCCCTTGCGAAAAATTCAAACCTTCACCGGCCGCATCCTCGAAACGGAATATCAAAAAATCTGTCCGAAAACGGCAAATCGTATTTCAGCAGAATGCAGGGATCCGCCAAACGAATGCAAACCCTGATCGAAGACCCCGGGCATACCCCGGGCCAGCAACGTCGAACTCCGTGTTTGAAAAAGCAGACTCCAAAGACCTCATCGAAGAGTGTAATAAACCGAACTGAAAGAAGCGCTTCGACAAAGAGGCAATCGTAATAGTTGCCGACACCTGCGGAAGCCAACATCATCCATTTCCAGTTTCGATAACCCTGCACAACCTGGATCAGCAACGCGCCTGCTTTCAAAACCAGGCGTTCCCCCTCAAATACTGATTACCAGCGGCGTTAAACAGGGCCATACATTATACGACGAAACCCCTTCCCTGCCTGCCGGCAGGTTTTCTCCTGCCAGTAAGTATTGCCATATCTCCGTTTCCGACAACGGAATCGGCTTCAAAACCCGAGTTTAAAGATCCCATCTTTGAAATATTTCAGCGACTTCACGAAAAAGCGAATTCGATGGCACTCGGCATTGGGCCTGCCATCGCAAAAGATTGTCGAGAACCATCAAGGGATTATTAATGTTACGGGAACCGAATAAAGGAGCGGGAGTGTCTGACATTTACATTCCCTCTTTAAACTATTATTTATGAAAAACGCTCCGCCCACATCCTCCTGGCCGACGACGACGAAGGCGACCAGCTTCCTCTTCCTGGAGCGCTTTTGATGAACTGGAAACGAAAACCATTGTCCGCACCTTGAACGATGGCGTACAGTTAATGGATTATCTGGTTGGCGAAGGCACGCTACTGCCCTACCTCCTCTTCTCGATCCTCAATATGCCCCGGAAAAGCGGCTTGGAATGTCTGAAAGAAATAAGAAGCAACGATAAATTAAAGGATATTTCGATCGCCATATACCCACTTCGGCATCCGAAAAGGATATATGAAACCTTCCTCAACGGCGCCTAATGTGTATATCAAAAATCCCAGCGATTTTAACGACCTCAAAGAGGTATTGGAAAGAGCCGTCCTGGCTGCGAATCAATCCCAGGAACCGCCTTTCAGCATAGCCAATTTTTGCTCCGGGTTTGAACATGTTAACCTGTTCTTTGATAC
>JADJBL010000002.1 GCA_016703765.1 Saprospirales bacterium | reverse complement strand
GCACGAGATCGACACCGGGGAAAGAACGGGTTCGAATGCGCTCATGCTTGGGACGATAGGTGAAAAAGGGAAAAATAAAGACCGCTAACGCTGCTCAAAGCTAACCGAACGGTAGATCTCTTCGAGGGTCAAGGAGTCTTCCAGGAATTGCTGGAGGGTCGGGATATTTTATATTGGTGGAATTTCCTCCCCAGATCGAAATCGTAGGAGGAGTCGGACAATACTTCCACCGTGGGTTCAAAGAGGCGAGGTAGTAGGGTACGAGAAATTTTTACCTTGAAAAATAGATGGGAACATACCTATGTTTTCAAGGTAAAACCCCCTACTTTTGCTTCATGATTCCCAGGAAAGCAGCCAAAATCATCTCCGAAAATCTCGGGTTCTTCCCGGTGACCGGCATTCTCGGCCCTCGACAGGTAGGTAAGACCACCGGCCAAATCCATCATGGAGGACTTGAATCTTCCCGCCGTATACCTCGATCTGGAATTGGATGACGATATCCGCAAACTCGAGCAGGCAGAAACCTACCCCGCTATCATGACGACAAGCTGGTGATTATCGACGAGATTCAGCGGATGCCCCGGCTTTTTCCTTGTTGCGCGCATTGACGGACGAAAGCCGCCGTCCGGGTAGGTTTCTGATTCTGGGATCGGCTTCGCCTGGGGTGCTACGGGAAAGTTCAGAATCGCTGGCCGGGCGGATTGCCTATACCGAACTGACTCCCTTCGCTTCCCGAAGTTGCAAGTCATACCGACATGCTGACCCATTGGGTAAGAGGCGGTTTCCTGAGCCTCTGCTGGCGAAGGATGAGGTATTGTCTGGCGATGGCTCGATAATTTCCTCAATACTTTCTGAACGATCTACGGGCGCTCGGGTAAATCTCTCCCCTGGCCATGCGCCGGACACTGCAAATGCTTACTTCTTTTCACGGCAATCTGCTCCATATCAGCGAGATCTCCCGGTCTTTGGGAATCAATGCCCCTACTATCTCGAGGTACCTCGACATTTTTGAGGGCAGCTATCTGATCTTTCGTTTTCCTCCCTATTTCGCGAATGTCAGCAAACGGCTCGTGAAGGCCTCAAAATTTTACTTTCCGGGACTCGGGCCTTTTTCACTCCCTGTCAGGCATCCGCGCGGCCGATCAGCTATTCGACAACCGCTTCATCGGCGCCTCTTGGGAAGGATATGTCGTAGAAGAAATCCGCCGGGCCTCCGGCGAATTTTTCGAGTTTTTCTTCTACCGCACCCACGCCGGCGCCGAAGCTGACCTCATCATCAAAACCCCAAAAATGAGCTAATCGCCGTGGAGATCAAACTCTCCATGGCATCCGTCTCAAAAGGCTTTCACCTCAGTGCAGCCGACCTGGGTGCTAAGGCCAAATACATCATTGTGTATGAGGGGGAGTCGTATCCGCGGGGAGATGGGGTTTGGGTTTGTAATTTGGGGGATTTTTTGGAGGGGCATTTGGGAGGGCTTTAAAATTTATACCAGCTTTACTTGCTTTAGCTATTAAATAATTTACAAAAGAACTGCAAGCAATTAGCATATAAAGAGCATCTTCTTGATCTAAGTTTGTTTCATCCAACATAGCGTGTCTGATACCATCACCGTCACTAGTGTAGCCATAAATTTTGATAAATCCTTGTTCAAGGCCGCTATGAATGGGGAGTTTCCTTTTTAATGTTTTTAGGGCTTTAGCAAGCTCAGCTTTAGGGTCACTAGTGATTTGCTGACAAAGCGATTCTACAGCAGATATTGATTCTTTAATTGAATTCCTAAAATCAGGATTTTTCTTGTCGGACATTTTTTTTAGTGCTTCAGAAAGGTGAATATTTACACCCTTTAATTGGTTCTCTGAAGTTGATAAAATTGCATTTTCAATTTCATTGATTTCTTCCTCTCTCGTAATTGGAGCTAATTGCCCATTAACGAATCGATATCCAGATAATTCCCTTTTTAAAATAAAATTACACCCTTCCAAAAATGCATCTTTGACGATTTGGGAGTCCTCCTCTGAGACGATAAAATCAATAAAGTCATACGTTGTAAGGTAATCCCAAGAGAAGTACCTATCCCTAATTAAATCTACAACTTGCTCGGTAGTAGTAGGGATTTGGTCAAGAGAGCTCTTTGAAGAATGAAAACCAAATGGATTTAATAAATTTACGAAGAGGGGTGAACCCCCTCGGGGGGGCCTTATGGGGCGTTTTTCTTCCGCGCTAGACACAAAAAACATGACGAAAAAGAAAGAAAGAGACGCCGGAGACACCCCACCCGCCCCCCGGGGGCGGGGACGCCGTTCGGGGGGGCGCTTCGGGGCGGGGGGGGGGCGGTCGGGGGGCTCGGGCGGGAGTACGGGACAAGGCGGGGGGGGGGGGATTTCTCGTGGTGCCCCCGGGCCGCGGGCGACCGATAAGCGAGCGGCGCCGCCCCACCCCGCAGTTTCTCCCGCGGCCGGCCCTCCCCGGCACCGGGACCGCCAGCGCTCCCCCCGGCGGGTGCCGCGGGCACGCGATCGGCCGCGGCGGCGCCGCGGGCGGGCGCCGGCGCCCGGGCCATTCGGTGGGGGATGGAGACGGCTGCGGCCGGGTGGCGGTTCCGCGCACCCGCCGGCCGTACCGCGGCACGCCCCCCCCCCACCGGGCTCGGCGGCCCCGCCGGCTACCTTCTTTTTTCCCCTTTTTTTCCGGGGTGCCGTGCCAAATTAAGGGCCCCCCCGGCCCGATTGCCCGAGGGGGGCTTTCTTCGTTGGGCGGGGGGCCGGGGCCCGCGCGGCCCGCGGGTCTGTATACCCCCCCCCGCGGGGGCGCCCGCCGTTGGGGTCTGGTTTTGGGGGTTCCCGGGGTCGGGGCGTGGGGAGGTTTTTGTTTCCCCCCGGGGTGGTGGGGCCGGTTTTTTCCCAACCATCCCGGGGGTTTTTCCCGGTTTTCCTACCAAAGGTTTTGGGGAAAAAAGGGCCCCATTTCTCCCCCTCGGCCCGGGGGACGGGGCCGCCGGGCCGGGCCCCGGGTTACCCGTCCCGCCCCCCCGCCCCCCCCCCGGGGGCCGCCCGGAACCCCTTGGGTTCCTTTTCCCCGTACCCGGGGCGCCCCCCCGGCCATTGTGGTGGGGCTGGGGGGGGCGGGCCGGGACGGGTGACGGCCTGCGGGGTTTTCCCCAAGGAACTCCCCCGGTGGTTTCTCCGCCCATCCGGTGGAACCTTTCCCCCGTTTGTTCCCCAACCCCTCCGGGACAAAACCGCTTGGGTTCGCGGACCCCCCCTTTTACAAAAAATTCTTTTCCCCGGTACCACAACAAAAAAACGGGGAAGGGGAACGCTGGGGGGGGGAAGGCCTCCAGGACCGACCGGGGTCGGTGAACGGTTCTCCGGGCACTTGGTGGGGGGGGTTCGCCCCGCGCCGCTCGGGGGCCGCGGGCCCCCCGCGGCTTTGGCCCGCCACTTCTCAGTCCATTGAACCCTCATCATTGGTGTAGTAAAAACCATGCTTATCACATTCCATAGACCATTTTTTAAATCACGATCCATGTAATCCATTTGAATTTCAACTCTGAATTTTTTCTTCCCTATCCTTTCTGAAAACCTCATTCCTGCATAACTTAAATATAATCTAAAATAAAATGTCCATTTGCTATTGCAAATATAATGTTGTTACAAAACTTCTTGCCCATTAGCTTCAGGAAAGTGTTTCGTAATATTTAAAATAATTTGTGGTAGTCCCACCAACACGCCTTTTCCCTTAAGCATCTACAGAAGCCTAAATCAAGTAATATTAATCCTCTTTCACCCCCAACCTTTACCCTCCCAGCCTTTGCCATCCCCTACCTTGCCTCCCCTATTCGAACCTCCACCAACTCCTCCGATTCAAACATCGCCCCCGGCGAAATCACCAACTCGTCAAGAGGGATTTGATCTCCATATCGCTCCTTCATCTTTTGTTTGACCATTTCATTGGTAAGGTCAAACTCCCTTAATTGTTGAAGTGGTCCAATTTCAATGCCCGTGGCCTGTTTGTATATTTTCCAGACCAGCTCAGAGCAGTAAAGCTTTTCGTCCGACCATTCGAAGTATATATCGTAGTCCTTTTGCAGGAATTTTTCTCCCGATATACGCATGGCTTCCAAAACCTCGGGAGTTAATACTTTTTCGGCGTTTTTGAGGCGTTTCACCACATAGTGCCCCTTTTCTCCCCTCTTGATCCATTCATCGAGGGGCGTCAATTTCACGGGCTGAACTGCCTCATATACAAAGTATTCAGAGCCTTCTTTGTACACAATACCCATATGACTGTACTTTGAACGGGTAGCCAGTTGAATGGCCTTGCTTTGGTCCGAAAGAGAGGTTTGGAATATGAGGTCCCCGTTTTGCAGTTGATCGGAGATCGCCTCCATTTTCACTGGTACCGGATCGGCATTGGAGCAGGCGGTCAGGATCAGTGCAGAAATAGGAGAGTTGGAATAAGTTTCATAATTTTCCTTCTTTATATAAAGGTAACACCAACGCCATAAAATGCAATGCCCCCCACCCTCCTCCTCATAGACGACGAGCTCAAAATCCGGACCCTCCTCTCCCGGATCCTCTCCTACGAGGGCTACGAGGTCCTGCAGGCGGAAAACCTCGCCCAGGCCGGGCATTTGCTGGAGACCAAACCGGTGGACGTCATCCTCTGCGACGTCAAACTGCCCGACGGCAACGGGCTCGATTTTTGCCTGTCCGTCAAACAACAGCACCCCGAATTGGAGATCATCATGCTCACCGCCTACGGCAACGTGTCGGACGGGGTGCAGGCCATGAAGAACGGAGCTTTCGATTACCTGGAAAAAGGCGAGGACAACGAGCGCATGATCCCCCTGCTGCACAAGGCGGCGGAAAAAGTGCGCATGCAAAAACAGATACACAGGCTCCAGGAACAGATCGGCCGGCAATTCAGCTTCGATACCGTCATCGGCGAGTCGGAAGCGATCAGGGAGGCGGTAAGGCTGGCAAAAAAAGTGGCAAAAACCGACGCCAGCGTCCTCCTGCTGGGCGAAACCGGCACGGGCAAGGAGGTCTTCGCCCACGCCATCCACGCCGAAAGCCCGCGGGCCCTCAAATCCTTTGTGGCGGTCAATTGCAGCGCCTTCTCCCACGAGCTGCTGGAAAGCGAACTCTTCGGCCACAAGGCCGGCGCTTTTACCGGCGCGGTGAAGGACAAAAAAGGTCTTTTCGAAGAAGCCCACCAGGGCACCCTCTTCCTCGACGAGATCGGCGAAATGCCCCTCGATCTCCAGGCCCGCCTGCTGAGGGTGCTGGAGAACGGCGCCTTCATCAAGGTCGGCGATACCAAAGAGCTCAAAGTGGATGTAAGGATACTCGCCGCCACTAATAAAAACCTCGAAAAAGAGGCCGCCGAACACCGGTTCCGTGAAGACCTGCTCTACCGCCTCTCCGTCTTCCAAATCCAACTGCCCTCCCTCGCCGAACGCGCCGAGGACATCCCCCTGCTCACCGAGCATTTCGTCCGGGTATTTTGCCTCAAATCGAAGAAAAAGCCGCTAAAAATCTCCAAAGCCTTTCAAAACGCCCTGATGCCCCTCCCTTTCAAGGGCAACATCCGCGAGCTGCGCAATATCCTCGAACGCGCCGTCATCCTCTGCGAAGGAGATGAATTGAAGCCGGAACTCCTTCCCCACCCCTCGGCCCATCATGCCGAACCCGCCGGCCTCACCCTGGCCGCAGCTGAAAAAGCACAAATTCTGCGGGTACTTCAACTCGCCCACGGCAACAAAACCCAGGCCGCCAAAATGCTCGGCATAGGGCTCACCACGCTTTATCAAAAGCTCAAGGATTACGGGTTGTAATATTCATTCATTATCGTAGGCGAACATTCCCCCTTCGGAATCCGAAGGGTTTTCCCCCAATCCCCTGAAATCCCCAAACGGGATTTTCAGAAAATAACCCCTTGTCTTTCAGCCCCTTAATCCCCTCCAATCCCCACACCCTCTCACCCCGGCCCCAAATTTGGCCTCTTCATCCTGTCAATCTTTACGAAATCTATTTAATCAAAAAAAAATGATTGCATTGCTTCTCCTCAGCGCAGCGGTTGGCTGCTATCTGCTTTACGCTATTGTAAAACCTGAAAAGTTTTAGCCATGAATACCGAATTCAACGGCGTGCTGCTCATCTTTCTGGCCTCCGTCCTGCTGGCGTGGCCCTTGGGCAGGTATATCGCCAAAGTCTTTTCCGGCCAGCGGGTCTGGACGGATTTTATGAACCCATTCGAAAACAGGCTCCTCCGCCTGGCAGGGGTGAATCCCGAACAATCGATGGACTGGAAAGGCAACATGAAGGCCCTTCTGGTATTGAATTTGGGCTTTTTCCTGGTAGCTTACCTGTTCCTCGCCCTGCAGGGGTTGCACCCCTTCTGGAATCCAAACGGATTCGGCAACTGGGAGCCTACCCTGGCCTTCAACACGGCGGTGAGCTTTACCACCAACACCAACCTGCAACACTACAGCGGCGAAACCGGGGCTTCCTATTTTACCCAGTTGATGGTCTTCTGCTGGCTGCAATTTGTGAGCGCCGCCACGGGTATCGCGGCCTTGGCGTTGTTGTTCCAGGGACTGAAGAACAAAAGCGCCGCGAACCTGGGCAATTTTTGGGCCCTTTTCCTGAAAAGCAATACCCGTATCCTCCTCCCCTTGTCTATCGCAGTAGCGGTGTTCCTGGTGTTCAGGGGAGCGCCGGCGGATTTCAGGGGCTTACAGGAAATCACTACCCTGGAGGGGGAAACTCAAAAAGTGGCCGGCGGACCGGTGGCGCCCATGGTGGCGATCAAGCAGCTCGGTACGAACGGCGGCGGCTTTTTCGGTCCCAACTCTACCCACCCTTTTGAAAACCCGGACTACCTGACCAATGCGGCCGAGACTTTTTCCATCCTCCTTATTCCCATCGCCCTGGTTTTTGCCTTCGGTTTTTACCTCAACCGCAGGAAGCTGGCGATCCTGATTTTCGGAGTGATGACCCTGTTGTTCTTATCGTTTAACGCGGTTTCCATCACACAAGAAATGAAAGGGAACCCTGCCATGGAAAAAATGGGCCTTGCCGAACAACCCAACCTGGAGGGAAAGGAAATGCGCTTCGGCCCCGTCGCGTCCGCCTTTTGGGGCGTAGCCACTACCAGCACCTCCAACGGATCGGTCAACTCCATGCACGACAGCCATACCCCCCTTTCGGGCGGCGTCTATCTGGTCGATATGTTCATCAATGCCGTATACGGCGGGGTGGGCGTGGGCTTCATCAACTTCTTCGTTTACCTCATCATCGCGGTGTTCATCGCCGGGCTGATGATCGGCCGGACGCCCGAATTTATGGGCAAGAAGATCGAAGCCAGGGAGGTTAAGATCGCAACCCTGGTCGTGATCCTCCACCCCTTCCTGATCCTCGTCGGCACGGCCATTGCGGCTTTCGCGGCAACGGAAAACCCCGACCTGGCTGCGGCCTGGCTCAAGAACCCCTCGTTCCACGGTTTTCGGAAATGGCGTATGAATTCACGTCGGCCTCGGCCAACAACGGTTCCGGTTTCGAAGGCCTGGGCGACAACACCCCCTTCTGGAACATCATGACCGGCCTGGTCATGCTGCTGGCGCGGTTTCTCCCAATCGTCGGACCCATCGCTATCGCAGGTTCGCTGGCGGCAAAAAAGGCAATACCCGAATCCGGCGGAACCCTGAAACTGGAAAGCATGGCGTTTTCCGCCGTCCTCCTGGGGGTAATTCTGATTGTCGCAGCGCTTTCGTTTTTCCCGGTTTTGGCGCTGGGACCTATTGCTGAGTTTTTGTCCTTTTAAATTTTTAGTAATGAAAAAGCAAAGTTCCATTCTCACAAAAAATATGCTTTCAAAGGCCGCAGTGGAGTCCTTCACAAAACTCCACCCCCGGCTGATGATCAAAAACCCGGTGATGTTTACCGTCGAGATCGGCACGGCCCTGATGGGGGTCGTTACCATCCTCTCCGCCTTTACTCCGGGCGCGTTTCTCGGGGAACCCGGCTATAACCTGGTCATCACCCTGCTGCTGCTCCTCACGGCCTTGTTCGGAAATTTCGCCGAAGCCATCGCCGAAGCCCGGGGCAAGGCCCAGGCCGATTCCTTGCGCAAAACCCGCCAGGATACTCCCGCCAGACTGCTCAAGGACAAGGTGGAAACCACAGTACCTTCCTCCCAACTCCGGCCCGGCGACCAGTTTGTCTGCACTGCCGGCGATATCATCCCCGCCGACGGGGAGATCGTCGAAGGCCTGGCCTCCATCGATGAGTCTGCTATCACCGGAGAGTCTGCCCCGGTGATCCGGGAAGCGGAAACCGACCACAGCAGTGTGATCGGGGGCACCCGCGTGCTGTCGGACCGCATCGTAGTGCTGGTGAGCGCCCAGGCGGGCGAAAGCTTTCTCGATAAAATGATCGCCCTGGTTGAGGGCGCCAACCGGCAAAAAACGCCCAACGAGATCGCGCTCACGATCTTGCTGGCCAGTTTTACCCTCGTTTTCCTCATCGTGACGGTGACTCTCAAACCCTTCGCCGACTTTCTGAACGCCCCTCTGTCGATAGCGGCCATGGTTTCCCTTTTCGTCTGCCTGATCCCCACCACCATCGGGGCCCTGCTTTCCGCCATCGGAATTGCGGGCATGGACCGGGCCCTGAAGGCCAACATCATCGCCACCTCGGGGAAAGCCGTCGAAACCGCCGGCGATATCGACACCCTCCTGCTCGACAAAACCGGCACCATCACCATCGGAAACCGGAAAGCCACCGAATTTTTTCCGGTGGAAACTATGGATAAACTGGCCTTCGCAAACCTCGCGGCCCTTAGCTCCCTCGCAGATGCCACCCCGGAGGGAAAATCCATCGTGGAGTTAAGCCGGCAATTGTACGGAACGGAATTTTCGACCCCTAAGGATGCTAAATTCATCAAATTTTCAGCCGAAACCCGCATGAGCGGCATCGACCTCACCAGTGGACAGAAGATCAGAAAAGGAGCCTGGGACGCCATCCGGAAATGGGCGCATCTTTCCGGTCCGGAAACCGCGTTGACCCAAACACAGGTGGAAACCATCGCCGCCAAGGGCGGGACCCCTCTGGCCGTGGCGCTCGACCACAAAGTCATCGGCGTCGTCCAGCTCGAAGACATCATCAAACCCGGCATCCGCGAGCGCTTCACGCGATTGCGGAAAATGGGGGTAAAAACCGTCATGGTCACCGGCGATAACCCGCTCACCGCCAAATTCATCGCCGAACAGGCCGGAGTAGATGATTTTATCGCCGAGGCCAAACCGGAAGACAAGATGAACTACATCAAGGCCGAGCAGGAGCAGGGCAAACTCGTCGCCATGATGGGCGATGGCACCAACGACGCCCCCGCCCTGGCCCAGGCCGATGTGGGCGTGGCGATGAACAGCGGGACCCAGGCCGCCAAAGAAGCCGCCAACATGGTCGACCTCGACAGCGACCCGACCAAGCTCCTCGAAGTCGTGGAGATCGGCAAGCAATTGCTCATCACCCGCGGCAACATCACCACCTTTTCGATCGCCAACGACGTGGCCAAGTATTTCGCCATCGTGCCCGCTCTTTTTGCAGCCACCATCCCCGGATTGAAGGTACTGGATGTCATGAACCTGAGCAGTCCCGAATCGGCGATATTGTCGGCGGTCATTTTCAACGCACTCATCATCCCGACCCTGATTCCGTTGGCCCTGAAAGGCTCGCGCTACCGCCCTGTCGGCGCCTCGTCCCTCCTGTCGAGAAACCTGCTGGTCTACGGGCTGGGGGGTGTTTTGCTGCCCTTTGCCGGAATAAAATTGATCGATATCGTTGTCTCACTTTTTTTATAAAATGGTACGCTGATTTTTTAAGATCGATTATGATCCTAACTGATCTTAATCGATCTTAAAAAATCAGTGTACAAAACCTTATAAAATGTTCAAAACATCGCTCTTCCTCATCCTCGCCACCCTCCTCCTTTTCGGCGTGGCATATCCCCTCGCGATCTGGGGTATTGGCAAACTCACCCCGCACACCGCCACCGGCAAACCCGTGGAGCGCGACGGCAAGGTCATCGGATTTGAAAACATCGGACAGTCCTTTCACAGCCCGAAATACTTTTGGGGAAGGCCCTCGGCCGTAGGTTATGACGCTTCTTCAACCGGCGGATCCAACTACGGGCCTTCCAACCCGGATTTCCTCTCCACGGTGCAACAACGCATCGATACGCTGCTGTTCTATCACCCCGGAAAAACCGCAGCCGATATCCCCGTGGAATTGGTTACGGCTTCCGGCGGTGGCCTCGACCCACACATTTCCAAAGCAGCAGCCCTGTTCCAGGCCGAACGCGTCGCCAGGGCACGGAATATGGATGTCCGGGGGCTGACCGGGCTCATTGAAAAACAAACCAAAGGGCCCTATCTCGGATTGTTCGGCCCGAAAGAATTGATTAACGTGTTAAAACTCAACCTGGCGCTCGACGAGCTGCCTCAATCCTCGCAACAATGAAATTAATACTTCTACTGGCGCTTCTATTCTGCGCCGTCTCACCCGCGATTTCCAAAAACGATTCGCTCCCCGATGTCGACCTCAGCGGGTTTGTAGACGTCTATTACGCCTACGATTTCTCTAAGCCCGAAAACCACGAAAGGCCGGCTTTCTTGTACAACCACAAACGCCACAATGAAGTCAACCTCAACCTCGGCCTGGCATCCCTTAAAATAGACGGAGGGAATTACCGCGCCGCCCTGGGCCTGATGGCCGGAACCTACGCACAGTACAACCTGGCCGCCGAACAAAGCCTGCTTCAACACGTCTATGAAGCCAATGCCGGCATCGCGTTGAACAAAACGCGCTCGCTTTGGCTCGACGCCGGGATTTTTTCGTCCCATATCGGCTTTGAAGGCGCCATTTCGGCCGATAACTATACCCTTACGCGCTCCCTCGCCGCCGAGAACTCGCCTTACTACCTGGCCGGCGCCAAATTAAGCTGGGATCCGGGGGAAAAGTGGGATATTGCCTTGCTGGCTTTCAACGGATGGCAACGCATTCAGCGGGTTGGGGGTAATTCCCTGCCGGCCTTCGGCTCTCAGGTGGTGTTTTATCCGTGCGAAGGCGTCCGCCTGAACTGGAGTACTTTCGTCGGCTCCGACGACCCGGATTTGACCCGCCGAATGAGGTATTTCAACAACCTGTACGGCGAATTTCAGTTTTCGGAGAAAATCTCCCTGCTCGCCGGATTCGATATGGGATGGCAGCAAGAAGCTAAAGGGAACGACGGTTTCGACACCTGGCTCACTCCTGTCGGAATCCTTAAATTTGCTCTTGCAGAAAACTGGGCGATGGCGCTCCGGGGAGAATATTTCCAGGACGAAAATGGCGTGATAGTGGCCACTGGTACCCCATCGGGGTTCAAGACCACCGGATTTTCACTCAACATCGACCGTCGCATCCGGGAAAACGCGATGCTCCGGTTGGAAGGCAGGTGGTTCAATAGCGAGGACCCCATTTTCGGAACGGGAAATGATTTGACCCGCGACAATTACTCCCTGGTCTGCGCCCTGAGCGTCAAAATACCCTAGACTATGCCGCATTCACCGGACTACTTCCTGCAACTGATTCAGAAATCCCGCCGCGGACGACTGAAGATCTACATCGGCATGATCGCCGGGGTGGGAAAGTCTTACCGGATGCTGCAGGAGGCTCATCAATTGCAAAAAGCCGGGGAAAACGTCGCGATCGGATTCATCGAAACACATGGAAGACCCGAGACGGAAGCCCTCTTGGCAGGGCTTTCCGTCATTCCCCGAAAGAAAGTGTTTTATAAGGGGAAGGAACTGGAGGAAATGGACCTGGAGGCCATCCTCACCGAACGACCCGAGGTGGTAATCGTCGACGAACTAGCACATACCAACATCCCCGGCTCCGTGAATGAAAAGCGATGGCAGGATGTGAGGGACCTGATCCAGGCGGGGATCAATGTGATCACGGCTTTCAACGTACAACACCTCGAAAGTCTCAACGACAAGGTGTTCACCGTCAGCGGGATCGAGGTTTCCGAAAGGATACCCGATACCCTTTTTGCGGAAGCGGATGAAGTGGTCAACATCGACCTGCCTGCCGAAGACCTGATCCAGCGCCTGAAAGAAGGCAAAATTTACAAGGGGGAAAAGATCCAATCGGCCCTGGATAATTTTTTCCAGGCAGAAAAAATCCTCCAGCTTCGCGAGCTGGCGCTGCTCCAGGTGGCCAAGAACCTTGAAAGGAAGATCGACCGTACGAGCGCCGACAAGCAAACCATCGTCGAGCGCTTCATGGCCTGCATCAGCACCAATGAGAAAATGGCCACCAAGGTGATCCGGAAAACCGCCAGGCTGGCCACGAACTACAAGGCCGATTGGTTTGTGGTGTACGTCCAGGCAGAAGCGGAATCGGCCGTACGGATAGAGAGCCGGGTGCAAACCAAGCTCCTGCAAAACATGAAACTCGCCGCGGAACTGGGCGCAAAGGTGCTGCAGGTCCAGGGCAACGAAAACATTCCGGATGCCCTGTTTAAAGCGGCGATGGAGCACAAGGCCACCAACATCGTAATCGGCAGGCCCAACCAAAGCATCTGGCGCGCCGTTACTGGAAAAAACTACTTCGCGAAACTGGTGAGAAAAAATTGCGGAAACCGATATCGACCTGATCGTAGTGACCTGACTACTGCGAAAAGTAAAAAAAATCAAGAAACAATGATGGGCGGGCTGCGCCCGCCCATCATTGTTTCTAAAGACATTCTGCGGCCGCAGGCCGCAGAATGTCTTTAGAAAATCATTAAAGTTGCTTTGTTTGCAAAGTACTGACAGCCATGAAACTAAAATTAAAGCTCTACCTGTCCCTGCTGCTGTTATTTGTAATCATCGTCCTGCTTTCGGGATTGGGCAGCTATTTTCTCCAAAAACTGGCCGTGGATTCCAGGGCCATCATGCAGGACAATTACCAAACCCTTCAATATATGCAAGGCCTAAGCGCCGGACTGGATCGGGTTGTTTCGATCCTTCCCAACCTGAAAGAGCAGGAAGACCTGGATCAGGACCTCGACGTGGCACTCGAAAATTGCAGGGGTATCATTGCCAATCAGATTGAAAATATCACCGAACCCGGGGAAAAGCAACTAACCTCGGAACTCCAAAGCGAATACGGCTTATTGCAAAGGCAGATCGAAGCTTTGAGAAAACGACCCGTTTTCGATACCGGCCTGTTTGTCAACCAGGTCTTGCCGCAAATCGTGCGGGTAAGGACCCTTTCTTCCGCTATTTTTTCTATGAACGAGGAGGCCTTGCTGCAGAAAAATTCGAAGGCGAATAAAACAGCCGAGGACCTGGTGTTGTACATGGCCCTTTTCGGATTTTCCGGGGTCTTCTTCGCCCTGGCATTTATTCTCCGGATACCCATTTATTTTTTCAAACCCTTGTCCAGCCTGAATGAGGGGATCAAACAAATTGCCGCAAAAAATTACCGCCATCAGCTCGACATCGCCAGCAAGGATGAATTGGGCGAAATAGCCGCCTCTTTCAACCAAATGGCCCAAAAGCTATACCACTACAACCAAAGCAATTACGCCCTGCTGCTGGCAGAAAAGAAAAGGATCGACGCCGTCATCAACCAGGTGCACGAGGGCATCATCGGGATCGACGATACCAATACCGTCCTTTTTGCCAATTTGCTGGCCTGTGAACTGCTGAATATGGAGGAAAGCAGGCTCAAGGGAAGGCAGATCCAGACCCTTGGTGAAGCCAACGATTTTATCCAATCCATCGCGACCGACCTGGCATCGGGAAACCTGGAAACCAAATCCATGCGGGTCGTCCAAAAGGGAAAAGAAAAGCTCTACTCCAGGGAGATCATCCCTGTTTTTATGCAACAGCCCGAAGAAGACCGGCCCGTAGCTATCGGTTTTGTGGTGGTGCTCACCGATATTACCTCCTTCAGCGAAAAGGACTACGCTAAAACGCAGTTTATCGCCACCATCTCCCACGAGCTCAAGACCCCCATCGCCTCCATCATGATGAGCCTCAAACTGCTCAAGGACGGCCGCACCGGCGCGCTAGGAGAAGACCAACTGGAGCTGGTAGACAGCATCCGGGACGACAGCGACCGCCTGCTAAAGATCGTCGGGGAATTGCTGAAAATGGCCCAGGTGGAAACGGGCAATATTCAGTTGGATATCCAACCTTTACAACCCTCGCACGTGGTGGAAATGGCCGTGCATGCCCTTCAGCAACAAGCCCATGCGAAAGGCATTCGGATCGTCCGGGAAATGGAATCGGATCAGCAGGTGCTGGGCGACGCAGACAAGGTCACCTGGGTGATGATCAATTTCCTGTCCAATGCCATCCGCTATGCCCCGGAAAGCAGCGAGATCGTGCTTTCCACCATCGGTCAGTCCGGAAACCGGGTGCGCTTCTCGGTTCGGGACTCCGGCCCGGGCATCGATCCCGGGTTTCAGGAAAAGTTGTTTGAAAAATACTTTAAAGTGCCGGGATCCAATCAGTCCGGCACAGGGCTCGGCCTGGCCATTAGCAAGGAGTTTATCAAGGCCATGGGTGGGTCGATCGGGGTGGAAAGCGAGCCTGGCAAAGGCAGCGAGTTTTACTTTTTACTGCCTGTCCTGTCCGAGTTACCTGCTTAAAACAAACCGTTCAACCGCTTTGTATTCGCCTGCCAGGAGGCAAATGGAGTAAATGCCATTCTCCAGGTTTGAAAGATCCAGGGTTGCCGAAGTTAGCCCTTCTGCAGACATACTATGCAGGATCTTGCCGGCCCGGTCGCTAACCTGTAAAAAAGCGCCGGCGGCGGCAGGTTTTTCCCAGGCTGCAAGTAGCAAACCTCCATTGGGATTGGGCGACAGACTGATATTCAAGGAATGGCTTGCAGGTCTGTCGAACGTGGAAACGGCGTCGTTCATTTTCACCACAAACATGTTTGGGGTTAAGATAGTGGGCGTAGAATTCAGCGTAATGGATTCCATGATAAGGTTTTCGCTGAAATTTCCCGCAACAACCGGTCCCCCATCCCCTGCATCGGCCACAGTAGTTGCCCTGGCGTTTGCAGTAGCTGTGTTTCCATGAAAGCCTTTTGCCCAGTCGCAATCTCCATTGCTTTCGTATTTGGCTACGAACACGCTATTGGCAGGACCTGCCGACAGCGTGACCTCGTTGGCGCCTTCTCCAAAAATAGCGTCTCCTCCGTTGGAGCCACCGTAATAGCCCGTGAGCAACGCTCCGCCGTCTGAACTCCGGGCCATATCGACCGTGGTATTGTCATTGCCGCTACCCCATGGCTTTGTTTTACCCACACCAAGGCGCCGGAGCCATCGAACCTCGCCAGAAAAAGCTCGCCGCAACAGAGGTCCTCCTCTTGAAGGATAACTCCCCCAATATGAAATTCTGTCGAACCATAGGTACCGGTTACGTATACGTCGCCGGAAGCGGGATCGGTTTCCACGGCCGTCCCTTCGTCGTCGAAAGTACTGGTGCTCCCAAGGGAATGATTCACCCATTGCAGATCGCCCAATTCATCGTATTTAGCCAAAAAAAACACCTGCTTATCAATGGACGTCACCGTGATACCTCCGAAATCGGATACGCCGATGGTTGCGCCGGTTGCGTAAATATTCCCCTCTGCATCGGTGGCCACGTCGAGGATAGCGCTTATTGGCACCAAATTGGAAGTTCGTTTAACCCAATTCCAATCGCCGTCTGCTTGACCCAGAACAGCAAGAAAATGGTTCCCGTCGCCTGGGTTGACTGCCTCCAGGATGGTCCCTCCGATGTTCACTTCCGCGTCGAAATTGCCGGCTACGACCAGGTCCTCGTTGGAGTTCAACTCGATGGAACTGCCTCTTACCACATCGAACGTGTTGATTTGAAGCACCGAAGAAACCCATTGCAGTTCTCTGTCTGCATTCAGTTTGGCTATGATAAACCCATGGTCGTTCACCCCGGCAACCACCTGTTGGCCTGCAACGGTGATTTCCTCGTTGAAATTCGCCAAAAGGTAGATATTGCCTTCCTCGTCCAATTCGATGTCGTCTACCCCTCCCAGGAAGGAGGGAAGGACCTCCAGCCAGATGAACTCGCCGGACGGGCTGAATTTGCAGATGTACCCGTCCAATGTAGGGATGAAATCGCCGGAAGAGGTGACCTCCCCTCCCCCGAAGTCGACAACCCCGCTAAACATGCCGGCCATGTATATATTTCCAGAGGCGTCAGCTTCTACGTCGGTCGGCGTGGAAACACCCGCGGCCAGGCTGTTGTCGATGACCTCGATTGCTTTTGCCCATTCAAAACCCTGACCGGAAAGCTGTAATGAAAAAAAAGAAATGAGGAATAAAATGGTCAGGTTTTTCATTGGCGTATTTTTTTTTGAATTAAGGTTAGGCAGCTGTCGACAAATTTACTCATTTCATAAGGGATTGTAAATAGGCAAATTGGTAATTTTATTTACCCTTGATCCCCTCCTCAATCCCCTCCAAATCCCCTTCCGAAAACTCGAGGTTCTTCAAAGCCCCGATATTGTCATTCATCTGCTGTACGCTGCTGGCGCCGACCAGCACCGAAGTAACGCGCTTGTCTTTCAGGAGCCAGGCGATAGCCATCTGGGCCAAAGACTGCCCCCTCTGGCCCGCGATCTCGTTCAGTCGGCGGATCATGGCGAGTTTTTCGTCCGTGATCCGGTCCTTTTTCAGGTAGCGCCCGTCCCGCACGGCGCGCGAGTCTTCCGGAAAACCGTGCAAATACCTGTCGGTCAAAAGGCCTTGCTCCAGCGGAGAGAAGGCGATAGCGCCCACCCCTTCTTTCTCTAGGGTGTCGAGCAGGCCCTCTTCTACCCAGCGGTCGAGCATGCTGTATCGGGGCTGGTGGATCAGCAAAGGCGTGCCCATCTCGCGCAAAATGGCGGCTGCACGTGCGGTTTCCTGCGGCTTGTATTGGGAAATACCTACATACAGTGCCTTGCCTTGGCGGACGAGCTGGTCCAGGGCGCCCATGGTTTCTTCCAGAGGGGTTTCCGGATCGGGTCGATGGTGGTAGAAAATATCCACGTAATCCAGTCCCATGCGGCGCAGGCTTTGGTCGATGCTGGCGATCAGGTATTTACGGGAGCCGTAATTTCCGTAGGGGCCGGGCCACATATCCCAGCCGGCTTTGGTGGAGAGGATCAGCTCGTCGCGATACGGCGCCCAATCCTGGCGGAAAAGCCTCCCGAAATTTTCTTCCGCCGCTCCATATGGCGGCCCGTAGTTATTCGCCAGGTCGAAGTGGGTAACTCCATGGTCGAAGCTGGCGCGGAGGATCTGCCGGGCCGTCTCCAGGTCGTCGGTATGTCCGAAATTGTGCCAGAGCCCCAGCGAAATGGCCGGAAGCCGGAGGCCCGACCGGCCGCAACGGCGGTAGACCATGTCGGCGTAGCGGCCCTCCCTGGCATGGTAGTGGCCGGGATCGTATTTGTCGTTTATTTTCATGCTTAAAAAAATTATTTCAGGAAGTCTGAGCGGCCGAGGGCCGCTCAGACTTCCTGAATAAGCCCTTCTACGGCCTTCGGCCGTAGAATAAAAAATCTATATGTTAACATTTTCTTAAAATAATGCATTAACTTTTTCTTAATTGCTTTGTTATTATTTTATATTTTAACTAAAAAACAAACTTTTAAGCTACTTGGGCCGATTTTGGCCGATTTTCGTCGAACAAACTCTTCCTTCGGGGGTTTTGCCGGCATATTTGTCCTACCACTTAAGTAATCATCAAAAATCAAGAGCATGAATATAAGAATACCCCCTTGATAATCTAATTAAAAACTCAAACCATGAAAGCCCAGTCACTCGTTGTTTCCGGCCTGTTTTCTTCTCTTTTAGTTCTTTCTCTTTCCCTTCCTGTTTTTTCCCAGACTCTCAATTTTTGGATCGGCGGGGCCCCCGGTTTGGAGCGCGAATGGAATTGCCCCAAAAACTGGAGCGCCTACAAAGTGCCCAACGAATTTTCCAGCGTGGTAATCCCCGATGTGTCGACCGGTTCGAGGTCCTACCCCGTCATTTATTCGGGAGTGCTGGAGATCTACTCGCTCGACCTGACCTCCAACGCTTCTTTGGAAATAGGCAATCAGGCCACGCTGATCGTCTATGGCGAAATACATAACCCCGGCAAAGTGATTTTGAATACGGACGGTATCCTGATCGAATGGGAGGAGGTTAACAAATCCCAAGCAAGCGCGCTGCCGGCCAAAAGAAAAGCCGGGTATTAATCCCCTGATATAGCACAAACCCCCATTTTCCTAATATTTTGGAAACGCAGACTCGCCCTTTTACCCCCCGGGCGGGTCTTTTTTTACAGCGGCCTGCGGCCTGTGAGCAGGCTCCCGCTGAACGACAGGCCCCCTCTTTACTTATGGCGGGGTGCGGTTACTGCACCTTAAACTCGTAGGTAATAAAGCCGCATTGACCGTCTTCTCCTTTCTTGAATTTCCAGGTGCGGGCGTTGCGGATGGCCATCTCTTTTAGCTGGCTGTCGGAGCTCGTGGAGCCCGAGAGTGTGTATTCGGCGGTAGCGACATTGCCGTCGCCGTCGAGACAGACTTTGATGCGCACCTTGCCGGTCTTTTGGGAGGTATCGGTCAGGCGGGGGGCGGCTAGTACGCCCCGGTCGGAAAGCCCTTTATCAACCTGGCCCTTACCTGGGTTGAGGCCTTCGAGGTTTTTCGCGTTGGGGTCCCCATCTTCGTTGCTTTCGTTCCCACCGTTGTTGGTATCGCCTTTTCCGTCGCCGGTATCGCCGCCGAAAGCGCCGCCGAGTTTGTCTTTGAGCGCCTTGGCTTTAGCATCCGCATCGGCTTTGGCTTTGGCATCCGCATCGGCTTTGGCCTTTGCTTTGGCATCGGCGTCCGCCTTTGGCTTCTTCTGGCTTTGGCGTCCGCTTCTTTTTTCTTTTTCAGCGCGATGGCTTCCGGGTCCTCCGTCGTGACCACCTCCTTGGTGGGGGTGGGTTTCGGTTTGACCTTCGTGGGCTCTTTGACGGGTTCTTTAACCGGTTCGGGCTCGGGCTCCGGTTCGGGCTCGGGTTCGGGATCTTTAGTTTCCTCCACTGCGACATCCGGCTCGCCCTCGGGAGCGTTTTCCTCGCCCTTGCCGAAGTCGCCGCCGAGGTTTACCAGAATGCCCTCCTGGCCCGGAGGCGGATCGGGGTAGGTCAACAAGGGGATGATCAACAGAGCCATTAAAAAGGTGTGGATGATCACGCTGGAGATCATGCCTTTTTTTCTATTTTGCTCTTCTTTGCGGTTTAACAGGTAATCCATAACTCTTTATTTTGACCAATCCTGATAACGTGGATGTTTTAAAAAATATTCGCGCAAGGGCAGGATTTTGATTTAGTTAACACAAATCACTCCGCTTCTGCAGCAAGGATCGCTTCGATGTCGTACCGCAAGGCGATATCCATTACGGCGACTACGGCCTCCGTAGGAGCTTGCGGATCGGGGGAAAGGATCATCTGGGTCTGCTTGGCGCTTTGCAAGGCCTTGGCTCCCAGGTTCGTTTCCAGTTCGAACAGGGTAGCTCGACGGCCGTTTAGAAAATAAAGGCCTTGGGGATCTACCGTCACGTCATCCAAACGGTCGGTGGAGGGAAGCGCAGTGCTGGAGGAACCGGGCATTTTCAAGTTGAGGGCATTTGGCGCCACAAGGCCGGAGGTCAGCATGAAGAAAATGAGTAGAAGGAAAATAATGTCGGTCATGGACGACATGTTAAAAAGGGCGCTTGCCTTGGTGCGTTTTTTTAGTGCCATAATCGATCAGGAGCTTTTTTTGGGCTGGGTGGCCAAAATGGCCTTGATTTTCATACGGCCTGCGATTTGCATGACCGTAGTAACGTCTTTGAACGGAGTCCTTTTTCGGCCACAATCGTGACGGTGACGTCCTTTTGGCCTTCCATGCCGCTGAGCTCCTCCCTCAATGCCCGTTCCAGGTTCCCAACCGTGATCGGTATGCTGTTCAGTTCGAACTGCCCGTCCTTTGTAATCGCTACAATAGCGGAAATCGGAGCGACCGTCTTGGAGTCCGACTCGGGCAATTCAAAAGGCTGGACCTTGACGAAGTTGGCCGTGAGCATAAAAAAGATCAGCAAGAGAAATATGATGTCCGTCAGGAAGACATGCTGAATTCGGCGCTGGCCTTATTTCGTTTCTTCAATCCCATGATGCGCGGTTTGGGGCTTTATACAGCCTGTTCTTGCAATAGATCCATAAACTCCATAGAGGTGCGCTCCATTTTGAACACCACTTTTTCCACGTTTGCGACGAGGAGGTTGTAGCCGATCAAGGCAAAGATACCCACGAAGAGCCCGAAAGCTGTCGTCAACAGAGCCTGGTAGATACCACCGGCGAGCAGATCGGGGGTTACGTTTTGCTGGGTGGACATGTTGTAAAACGCCTGGATCATACCCGTAACCGTTCCGAAGAATCCGATCATAGGAGCTGCCCCCGAGATACTGGCCAGCGTGGAAAGGTTTTTCTCCAGCTTGGTCACCTCCAGGTTTCCGACGTTCTCAATGGCCGCGTCGATGTCGCGGAGGGATTTGCCAATCCGCATCAAGCCTTTCTCCACCATCCGCGCTACCGGGGAATCGGTCGAAAGGCAAAGCGCCTTCGCCGCCTGAATATTTCCCGAACCGACGTTTGCCCGGATGTTATGGATAAAACTCTCGTCGATCCGGCCGGCCCGCTTGATATTCAGATAACGTTCCACAAAAATATACAATGCAATGAAGGACATCAGGATCTCGATCAATACGATCGCAATACCAACCGGGCCGCTCTGGATAATGATGTCCAGAAAACTTTGGCTTTTCACCTGGGTTTCAATCTCGGCATTCTGGAACAGGAAAAGAAAATCTGTGAACATGGTTTATCTTTTGTTTTGTGGGTGTAAATGTTTCTCAAGCTGCGGTTTTCACAGCCTATCCTGCTAATAGGCAGCTAAAATAGAAAAAGTTCGCGGAACAAGGGTAGGTAACGCCATTTTCGGGCGGAATATTGGTTTATTATTGGGTTTATGAGGTTTATGAAAAAAAATAAACTTTATAAACCTCATAAACTTTCTAAACTTTTCTAAACCTTAAATTGCCATTCCAGCGAATTTTCGCTAAACTTGCCTGAAATCTTTATCCGATCATCATGAGAAGAATAAATAAAGTCGCCGTGCTGGGCTCCGGCCTGATGGGGGCCGGGCTGGCCTGCCATTTTGCAAATACAGGACTGGAAGTGCTCCTGCTCGACATCCTGCCCCCGGATATGCCCGAAGCCCAGGCAAAAAACCCGCTGCTTCGCAACTCCATTGCCCAAAAAGGCCTCGAAAACGCCATCAAGGCCAAACCGGCCTCACTGTACGACCTGGACTTTGCCCGGCGCATTACCGTGGGCAACCTGGAAGACGATCTCCCGAAACTCGCCGGATGCGACTGGATACTCGAAGCGGTGATCGAACGCCTGGATATCAAAAAACAATTGTTCGAAAAGGTGGAGCGACACCGCAAACCCGGTACACTCATCTCCTCCAATACCTCCGGAATCCCCATCGGGATGATGGCAGAAGGCCGGAGCGAGGACTTCCGCCGCCATTTCTGCGGCACCCATTTTTTCAACCCGCCCCGCTATCTCCGCCTGCTCGAAGTCATCCCCACTGCGGCCACCGATCCGGAAGTCACCGCCTTTTTCATGGATTACGGCAGCCGTCACCTCGGAAAACAAACTGTCCTTTGCAAGGATACCCCGGCCTTCATCGCCAACCGGATCGGCCTGTTCGCCCTCGGCAACGCGCTCGAATTAGCGCCCCAACTCGGGTTGGGCATCGAAGCGGTCGACCGCCTTACAGGACCGGCCATCGGCCGGCCCAAAACGGGGACCTTTCGCCTGGTGGACCTGGTAGGGCTCGATACCGCAGTAAAAGTCATCCAGGACGTCAAAGCCAACTGCCCTTCCGATGCGGCCATACAACAACTTTCGCTGCCGGGCTACCTCATGCACCTGGTGGAAAAGAAATTCTACGGAAATAAAACCGGGCAGGGATTTTACAAAAAAACCGACCAAAAAGACGAGCAGGGTAAAAACATCATCCAGGCCTTCGATCTGGCCACCCTGGAATACGGCCCCTCTCAGCGGGTCAAACTGCCAAGCCTCGACCTTGCCAAGCAGATCGACGATCCCCGCAAACGGATCAAGGCCCTGTTTCAGGCCGAGGACAAAGGCGGCGAATTTGTGCGACGCTCCTTCCTGAGCCTCTTCTCCTACGCCTCCAACCGCATCCCGGAGATCAGCGCGGAGCTGTTTCGAATCGACGACGCCCTTCGCGCGGGCTTTGCCTGGGACTTCGGCCCCTTCGAATACTGGGATATCATCGGAGTGCAAAAGGGCGTCGAAGGGGCCGAAGCGCAAGGCGATGCCGTGGCTCCCTGGGTTAAAGACATGCTGAGCAAGGGGCACAGATCCTTTTACAAAAGGGAAAAAGGCCGCCTGCTTTTTTACGATATCCCCTCCGGCAGTTACCTCCCGGTTTCGAGCGCCGAGGGTTTTATCCTCCTCGACAATTACCGCGATCAGACGCCCGTGCATACGACGAGCGAAACCACCCTCCACGATATCGGCGATGGGGTGCTTTGCCTGGAGTTCACGAGCAAAATGAACGCCATCGGCGAAGGCATCCTCCAGGGTATCCAGGATGCCATCAAGATCGCGGAAGAAGGCCAGTGGAAGGGCCTCGTGATCGGCAACAACGCACCCAATTTCACCGTGGGCGCCAACCTGATGATGGTGGCCATGATGGCCTATCAGCAGGAATACGACGAATTGAATATGGCGGTCAACCTCTTCCAGCAAACGGTCATGCGCTGCCGCTACTCCTCCGTCCCGGTGGTCGCCGCCACCCAGGGTTACGTATTCGGAGGCGGTTGCGAAATGGTGATGCACTGCGATGCGGCCGTCTGCGCAGCAGAATCCTATATCGGTTTGGTGGAAGTGGGCTCCGGGAGCATCCCCGGGGGCGGCGGCACCAAGGGGTTCGCGCTCCGGCTCTCCGACTCCTTCTTCGACGGCGACGTGCAGATTCCATCCCTGGTGGAAAAATTCAGGGTCATCGCCACTGCCCAGGTTTCCACTTCAGCCTACGAAGCCTTCAAATACGGATACTTGCAGCCTAAAAAGGACATGGTGGAAATAAATACCCCCCGCAATATCGCGAGGGCAAAAGAGAAAGTGCTGGAATTAGCCCTGGGTTACACCCAACCCATCCAGCGGGAGGATATCCAGGTGCTGGGACGCGGAGGCCTCGGCGCCCTTTACATCGCAGCCAACGAGCTATACCTCGGTCGGTATGCTACAGAGCACGATATCAAGATCGCCAAAAAGGTGGCCTGGGTCCTCTGCGGCGGCGACCTCACCGCTCCCCAGCAAGTCTCCGAGCAGTATCTCCTCGACCTCGAGCGGGAAGCTTTTTTGAGCCTCTGCGGCGAGCCCAAGTCGCTCGAACGGATGCAATACATCCTCCAAAACGGGAAGCCGCTGAGAAATTAGCCTAAAAACTTATTCCCTTAAAAACTTAAAAACTGAATTTTTTCATGGAAGCATATATCGTAAAAGCCTATCGCAGCGCAGTGGGAAAAGCTAAAAAAGGCGGATTCCGGCAGTATCGCTCCGACGACCTGGCCGTCGATGTCATAAAATACCTCATGCAACAAACTCCCGAACTGGACCCGCTCCTGGTAGACGATGTGATCGTCGGCTGCGCCAACCCCGAAGGGGAGCAGGGCCTGCAAATCGGTCGCATGATCTCCCTGCGCGCGCTGGGCAAGGAAGCCCCGGGCATGACCATAAACCGCTACTGCGCCTCGGGCCTCGAAGCCATTTCTATAGCTGTCGCAAAGGTCCGGGCCGGCATGGGACAGGTTTACATCGCGGGGGGTACTGAAAACATGAGCATGATCCCCATGACGGGATACAAGCTGGCGCCCAATTACAACGTAGCCAACAGCACGCCCAACTACATCGCCAGCATGGGCATCACGGCCGAGGCGGTGGCGCAAAAATACGGGATCAGCCGCGAGGACTCCGATCGCTTTTCGCTGCGCTCCCATCAATTGGCCGGAAAAGCCATCGACGCCGGGCTGTTCCGCGACGAGATCGTGCCCATTACAGTGCCGGAAGTTTTTGTGGAAAAAGGGAAAAAAGTAGAACGCTCTTATGTCGTGGATACCGATGAAGGCGTCAGACGGGAAACTACCCTGGAGGGCCTTTCTCAACTGCGGCCCGCATTTGCCAGCAACGGCATCGTCACGGCGGGCAGTTCATCTCAAACCTCGGACGGGGCGGCCTTTACCCTCGTGATGAGCGAAGAAATGGTCGTGCAGCTCCACCTCCAACCCATCGCGCGCCTGGTCTCCTGCTCCGTGGCCGGCGTCGACCCGCTTTACATGGGCATCGGCCCCTGCGCCGCCATTCCGAAGGCCCTCAAACAAGCCGGCTTGAAACTCTCCGACATCCAACTCATCGAACTGAACGAGGCTTTTGCGACCCAAGCTCTGGCCGTCATCAAGGAGGCGGGCCTCGACCCCGAAATCGTCAATGTAAACGGAGGCGCCATCGCACTGGGGCACCCACTGGGATGTACCGGCGCCAAACTCAGCACCCAGTTGCTCAACGAAATGAGGCGCAGAGGTCAAAAATACGGTATGGTCACCGCTTGCGTCGGCGGAGGACAGGGGATTGCCGGGATTTTTGAGAGGATAAACTAGGATGACGAGATCCTGCAAAGATGTTTAGAGGGTTTAGAAAGGTTTAGGAGGTTTAGTCCAAACTAACTAAACCTCCTAAACCTCCCTAAACTTTCTAAACCTAAGACCATCAACGTACCAAGGCCACATCCCCCTTATATATCAGCACCACATCGTCGATAAAGCGCACTTCGGCAAGGTAGGCGTATACGCCGCCTGCGGCGAGTCTGTTTCCGAAAGTGCCGTCCCAACCGTTGGGTTCGTCGCCGGGTTGAAGGTCGATGGCTTCAAATACCAGGGCGCCGTTGCGGTCGAAGATCCGCAATAAGGAGATCTGCTCTACTCCCTTTTCCCCGTAAGGAATAAAATAGTCGTTCACCCCGTCGAAATTCGGGGTAAAGGCGTTGGGGATATAGAGTTTGCGTTCTTTCAGAACCTGGATGTAAAGCGAATCGCTCGCCCTGCATTTGGTCAGGGTATCCAGGGCGTCGACGTACACCAGACCGCTTTCCACCGGAAGCAAGGAAACATCCTCGCAGGAAGCATCCAGACAATCGACTGATCCTATATCGCTGATCCAGTTAAACACGGCATCGCTGCTGTTGACCATGGCGGTCAACTCAACTGGCTCACCCAGGGTGATCGTCTGGTCATCGCCGAGGTCCAGGAGCAGCACGGGCGGCGGCAGGACGGTCACGGGGTAGCTCTTTTCACAACCCGTCGCATCGGAAATATATACGGTAAAGGCCCCGGAGGACAGGCCCAAAAAGGCCGTATCCGGCAAAAAGACGAGTCCGTCCAGCGAATAGAGGTAAGGCCCCTCTCCCCCATTTACGCTTTCGACCGCAATGGAGCCCCCGATTGGGATGGTTTCGCAGGTGATGTCTTCTACGAGGATATCTGCCACGATTTCGGTAGGTTGGGTGAGGCTGGCCTGTGTCTCGGCGCTGCAACCCAGCTCGTTGCTCACGGTAACCGTATAGGAACCCGGTCCCAGATCTTGCGCCGTGGAGCCGCTTGCGCCGTTCGACCAGGAGTAGTTAAACGAATTTCCGGGCCCGCTGGCCACCGCCTGGAGTATCCCGTCGCCAGATCCGAAGCAGGAGATCTCCTGCAGGAGCTGTACGGAAACCCCCACCGGAGCGGCCGGTTGGGTAACGGTTGCCGTGGCGATATCCTGGCAGCCGTCCTGGTTGGTAACCGTTACGGTGTAGGAGCCGGCGTTCAGCCCGCTAATGGTCGCAGTCTGACCCAGGTTGCTCCATTGGTAGCTCGCCGGGGTACCGCCGATGGCGGTTACGGTGAGCATGCCGTCGGCGCCCTGGAAGCAGGATACGTTTTGAAGCACCTGAATGCTGGCGATGAATTCGACGGGTTGAGTGAGGGTATAGGTTTGCACGAAGGTGCAGCCCTTGGCGTCTTCGACCGTCACGGTGTACATGCCGGCACAGATGTCGGACAGTTTGGGACCGGAGGCGGAGTTGCTCCAGGAGTATAGGTAAGGTGAAGTTCCGCCCGTTGCCTGAATTTCCAGCTGGGCGTCGCACTCGCTGAAACAGGAGGCATTGGTCTGCAGGATCACTTGAGCCGAAAGGGGCAGTGGTTCCCAGATCACGACGTTTACGGTCGTGTCGAGCAATCCGTCTTCAATGCTGAGCACATAGGTCCCCGCGGGCAGGTTGTTGAGCGTAACCTGCTGGCCCGCGCTCGCTATGGCCCCGTTTCCCGAAAGGGTATTATTTGTATTATTCCAGGTGTAGGAATAGGGCGGCAATCCGCCGACTGCCGAAAAGATGATGGTTCCGTCCGTATCGCCTGCGCAATCCAGGGAATCTCCAGCTACGGTCGGCGAAATAAAGGTGTAATAAGGCACGGAAAAACACGTATCGGCCACGCAGCCGTTATCGTCCGTAATGGTCACGCAGGCAGTGCTGCCGCCGACCAGGCCGGTCCCCTGGGCGCTGGTCTGACCATTGGACCACAGGTACGAATACGGGGCCAGGCTGCCCGTGGCGCCTGCCAAAGCCGAAGCGTCGTTATTGCCCAGCCCTCCAGCCCAAACGACATTGGTAATGGAGGGAATCAGAGTACTCAGCACGGTCAGGTCGGTGATCACCACGCTGTCGCAACCGCCGGGCAGTAAGAGTGTATCGACATATAAGCCGCTGGTCGTGTACAGATTGGGGCCGACTGAGATGGAACCTCCCGCACAAAATAGGAAGGCCTGATTGGTCACAGGGGTATCGTCCCCTTCATCGCTGATCGTCATGCTGAAAATGCCGTCCCTGTTATTCGTTGCTCCGTCGATGAGCACCCAGTAGGTGCGGGTCGGATCGAGGCAGGATATTTCGATAGATTCGTCGAGGTTGCCGCTGGTGTAAGAGATATCGATTTCCGTAAACACGCCGTTGCAGGCATTGTTGGAAGAGCGGTACAGCGCCATTTGGATATTGATGGCATCGAGCGGGTTGCTCGTCGCGTGGATCAGCACGTGGCCCGAAGCCGGGGGTTGGAAGGTAAACCACACCGGCTTGTCGCCGAAAAAGGTGCTGGGGTTGGGGTCGCCTGCGGATGTGGCGCAGATATTGGTATAAAGGCCCGTGGCCACCGAGCCCCCATCCGGAATCGGCCCCATGGGGGTAGCCGTGCAGCGGATATCGCCCGCGTTGAGTACGTCCAGGACTTCGATGCTCAGCCCGAAATAGCCCCACAATTCGGGTTGGGTGTCAGCCGTGCCGTCTACCAGCACGAAATAAGTCGTATTGGGCTGCAAGCAGTTGACCTGCAGGGTTTCGTTCCAGTTTCCGTTGATGAAGCTTTCATCGACGAGGGTAAAGGCGCCGGTACAGGTTCCATCGCTGGTGGTCCAGATTGCCACCTGGAGGTTTAAGGGGTCGCCGAGGTTTTCGGGGTCGGAGTTGGCTAAGATCCGGACGTAGGGTGTGGGAGTCGGGCCGGTAGTGAAGGTGAACCACAACCCGACATTGTTGTACCAGGAAGCGCCTTGGTCGGCCGGGCTCGGGTCGCCCGCCGCGCTGGCGCAGAAGTTGAACCAGGTGCTGGCGCTGGCGTCGCCCCAGCTGTCGCCGATATCCAGAACCCCGGCGTCGACTGCTCCGCAGATCGCCTCGTTGTCCATGGCGCCGGTGCCGCTGGCCGAAATGGTAAACTGGACATTGCCTCCCGAGCTTTGGCCATTCGGCAAAGCCAGGGTGTAACTCAGGCTGCCCGGGGTGGTCGGGACGGCAAAATTCTGACAAATGGTTTCTTCACAAGCCGCAGTGATCGTGCAAATGCCCGTCCCGTCGTTTTCAAACGCCCGGAAACAGACGTTGATCGTCGCCGGCGCATTGGTAAGGCAGGTGTAGGTTTGGCTGAACTGAACATTGGGCAAGGCGGTATAGCAAAACCCTTGCTGAGGGTAATTCACCCAGCCGCCGTTCTCTACCTCGACGCTCCACAGAGGGTCGGGAGAACTGAACAGGTCTGTGCAGGTCGTGGTGGCCGTACCGCCGGTGACGGTCAATTCGATAGTTGCCTGGGAAAAAGAGATCGAGGATGTAAACAGTAGGAAGCAAGCCAGCAATAATGAGTTCCAGTTTTTCATGGAATAGAGGTGTGTTTTCAAATGTTAAGGTACGTTATTACATCGGAATAAATTGTAGGGGATACCTGTATGGAGAAAAAGGACCCCGGATTTCCATAAAACAAGAACGGCCCCGAAGTGTCCCCGGGGCCGTTCTTGACGAAGATAGTAAGTTTATCTGACAATCGTTATATCTCCTCGCACAATATCCGAGTCGTCGATATCCAGACGCAGGATGAAATAGTAGGTCCCCGCCGGAAGCGGGCCGTTGGAGCTCGAACCATCCCAGTCGTTGTTATAAGGCGCAGCCTGGAAGACCACATCCCCCCAGCGGTTGAAAATGATGAGGCTGTTGTTGGGGTATCGGGTCGGATCTGCCAGCAGGATATCGAAGATGAGCGTCTCGTTCGTGCCGTCGCCGTTGGGGGTGATCCCGTTCGGTACGGTTTGGTCGAGGTCGATCTCCTTGTCGATAGTGATGCGGACAAAAGCCGTATCGCAGAGGTCGGGACAGTTAATGTTGCAGAGCGCGTACTGGAACTCCACGTTACCGGCAAAGAGGGCCGAGGCGAAATAAGTCACCACGCCGTCGAGCGGGTTTTGCGGTTCGACCGTCCCGGGGCCCGGGAAAGGCACGATGTTCAAAGTATAGTCGATCCCCAGCAGCAGGTCGTTGGCCAAAAGGTCGATCTCCACCGACTCCACGTCGCCGGTGATCTCGCCGATGTCGTTGTTGGCAATGGGCAATCCGGCCACCGTGATGGTATCGGTGTAGGTGCTGTAATTCGGGCAGTTGGGCGAGGACAGGGTCCAGGTTATGATGTTTATGCCCGGCGCCAGGTCGAAAATATTGGTGCTGGGATTGGTGGGGTCCTCGATATCGGCAGTGGTGTTTACCGTCCAGATCCCCGTCGTTCCTTCGGGCAAATTGCCCAGCAGGAAGGCGTCGACTTCGCAGGGATCGCCTCCGAAGCTGGCATCTGCGAGCGGCAGACCGATGATGGCGTTTACCACCACGGTGTCGGAACCCGAGCAGCCGGTGGTTTGGTTGGTTACGGTCAACACGTATGTCCCGGCTTCCTGAGCCACGGCAATCGGATCGGCCACGGTGCCGGGGTCGAGAAGACCGCTGAGTACCGTCCAGGCGTAGGTAATGGTGAGCCCTGAGTCGGAGCCGGAGCCGTCGAGCACTACCGTTTCATCTTCACAACCCAGGTCCTGGTCGAGACCGGCGTCGGTCAGTGGCGGGGTATTGTTCGGGGCTACCTCTGCATCGTCGCTGCCGGTGCATCCGTTGAGGGTGCTGGTGGCTTCGAGGGTGTAGGTACCAGCCTCATCGGCGGTATAGTTGGCGGAAGTGGCGCCCGGGATGGGCGTACCGTTAAACAGCCACTGGTAGGTCACATTCGGGTCGGAGGAACCGAAAAGAACCGTAGTGAGATCGATGCAACTGATCTCGCTGTCGGGGCCGGCGTTCACACCGGGAGGGATCGTATCGGCTACAACCTGTGCAATATCGGTGGCGATGCACCCATTTTGGGTGTTGGTCACTTCCAGACCAAAGGCGCCGGGGCCGTTTACCGTCGGGTTAAGGGTGCTCACTCCAGAGGTGATGGCGCCTGGGCCCTGAATGACGGTCCATTCATAAGTAAAGACCGCCCCCTGAGAGGAGGCCGTCCCGTCGAGCTGTATTTCGGTATCGTTGCAATCAAAGGAGGAGTTGAAAGCCTCTGCAATGGGGTCGTTGGTGTCTTCGGGTACGAATATGGATTGCATATCCACGCAGCCGTTCTGGGTATTCGTCACCGTCAGGGTGAAGGTGCCGGAGCAGCCGACGACCGGCATCAGGGGCACGCTGGTGTTAATGCAGAAGGGGCCGCTCCAGGTGTATTGGAATTGCGCTCCCTGGGAAGAACCCGTTGCATTCAGGGTGACGAATTGGTTGAGGCAGTTCAGGGTGCCTGCAGGCGATGCAATATCCGCAACCGGGTTATTGCTATTGTTGAGGACGGAAACGGTGTCGGATTTGGTACATCCGTTCAGCGTATTCGTCACGGTAAGGGTGTACAAGCCGGAAGTTGTGGCCGTGGCCATCAAACTGGTCTCCGTGCCCGCCTGAACGCCCGGTCCGGTCCAAAGGTAGGTGTATTGCCCTACAGGGTTGTTCGAGGAACCCGTGCCATTGAGAGTAGCCTGGTTTACCGTACAGGTGATGGTACTGATGGGCCCGGCCTCCGCAAAGGGCGGAAGCGTATCCAACTGCACCAGGACGACCGAAAGGATTGGCAGGTATTGCCGTTGTCGATCACGGACAGCGCGTAGGGGCCGGGTAAATTGGCCTGCGCATTGAGCTGGTTCATTCCCGAAACCACGCCAGGTCCAGTCCACAAATACGTGTACTCACCCGGGGCCCCGGTCGAAGAGCCGGTACCCTGCAGGGTAATGACTGCATTGGTGCAATTGATCTTCCCGCTGGCGCTCGCCATGGCGGTGGGCAACTGGGTATCAGCCGTTACTACGACCGAGTCGCTGGCCTGGCAGAAGTTAACCGTATTGGTCACGTCGAAAACATAGGTGCCGGGCTCCGATGCGGGGATCGAGGGGTTGGTGGAAAGGGGATCGCCCTGTGGGTCGTACCACTGGTAGGCGATATTCGCACCGCTGGAAGAGCCCGTGCCGTCGAGGTTGGCTACGTTTACGGAGCAGGTGATCAATTGATCCATGCCCGCGTTTGCAATGGGCTGAATCGTATCCACCAGTACCTCCACGCTGTCTATCGTGCTGCAACCGCTGGTCGTATTCGTGACGGTAAAGAAGTACCAACCGCCAGCAATAGCCTCGGTCATCAGAGAGTCTTCATTGCCGGGCACGAAGGCGCCGCCGACGGTGGTCCAGGCATACGTAAATTCAGGTCCAAAAGAGGAACCCAGTCCGCTCAACTGGATCGTATCTGTCAGGCAGTTGATATCCCCGCTCGAGGCGATGTCCACGCCCGGGGAGGTGGCTGCTTCCACAAAAAGGGTGTCTGTAATCTTGCAACTGGTGGTGATATCGGTCACGGCGAGCTCGTACAAGCCCGAGCCCACGATGGTGGGCGTGAGCGTGATTTCCGTGCCGGGGGCCACGAAGCCGCCGGAGATGGCCGTCCACAGATAGCTGTATTGCGGCCCTTGGGAAGAGCCCGAGCCGTCGAGGTCCATTGCCACTTCCCCGCAAGGCAGGGTGGTATCGGCGCCCGCCGCTGCTACGGGCGCGTTGGCGGAAAACCCGACGGTGATGGTATCTTTAAAGGTGAGGTTTAAGTAAATCTGATCCTGCACCGTGACAATGAAATTGCCGTTGATCAGGTTGGCCAGGTCCTCGCTGGTATTGTTGGGCGGCACGATGCCGGGTCCCGACCAGCTGTAGTTATAAACCCCGCTACCGCCCGTCACCGTGATGTCGATGGCGCCGGAGTTGTCGCCGACGCAATCCACGCCGGTGACTACGACCGAGCCCATCGAGAGGAAGAGGCTGGAGCAGACTTCGCCGGGGGTGGTCACCAGGCCGATATTGGTTCCCCCCGAGTTGTCGGGGATGACGATGATCGGCTGGGGCGTGCCGGTAATGGAAATGGGCGTGCATTCGCCCGGGTCGCCGGTCACGATGAAACAAACCTCGAACATGCTTGCACCGTTGGGAAGGCTCAGGCCGTTGCCCACGGGCTCCGTCCAGTTGATCCCCAGAAGGCCGAAAGTGGCGTTGGAGTCGTCGTAGCTGGTGGAGTTAAAACCGGTCAGGTTTTGGTTATTGACGGTGGAATAGAGCAATACGGCTGGATCCCAGTTTATGGAGAAATTAACTTCTTCGAGGCTGATAAAATTGGTCACCTCGAAATCGACGCAGAGGATCGTATTCTGGAAACCGTCGATGCTGGTGGGCGTGACGCCGAAGTTGAAGGGGTTGAGCATGCAGATCTCTCCGTCCACCGGCTCGATGCCCACGTTGGTGCCATTCGATTCGCCGGTCACCACGTCCACGAGGCAGGGAAATTCGGTGAAGGACAACGTCGAGCATTCAAAGGGATCGCCGATGGCGTTGAAACAGATCTCGAACAGGGTCGTCCCGTCCGGCAGTGTCTCTCCCGCGCCCGGGGCTGTCCAGGAAAGGCAGATGGCGCCGAAGCCGATAAAGGAAATATCGAAGTTGGACGCAGAAAGACCGGTCAGACCGAAATTGCTCACGCCGGTGTAATCGAGCACCGAGGTTTCCCAGATGAGGGAAAACTGGAGGCTCTCCACGTCTTCGAATTGCTGCACGTCGATGTTCACGCAGACGCTTTCGCCGGGGTTGGCCGTCGCGCCTCCCGCGATCACCACCACGCCGGGCAGGTCGCAGACGTCGACAAAACCGTTGAAGGTGTTGGGCGGCTGACTGTTTCCAAGGCATTGGTCGAGCACCTCAATGGCCAGGGGAGTACCGGTAACCGCCACCGTGGTATTGACGTCGCCCCCTCCTACCGAGGAAAAGCAGACGGTAAACAGGACGGCATCGTCGGGCAGGATTTCTCCAAAACAGGAGGGGTCGTCCCAATCTACGGTGATGAAACCGTTATTGGACCCCGCCGTATTGAAGTCGCTCATATTGAAAGTAAAGAGGTTGCTGTTGATGTTCGTAATGCTGGTGAACTGGATCACATCCGGATTCCAGTTAAGGGAGAATTGAAATCCCACCAGGTCGTCGAAATTGTCGGCCGTCACATCCATGCAAAAAGATTCGCCGGGACATATGCTGACGTCGGGGAGGTTGATGCTCAAACCGTTGGGATTGAAGCAATTGACGCTCACGGCCCCATCTCCGTTCAGTACGCCGACGTCGATCCCTTCATCGCCTTCGAAGATGATCTCGATGGGCGTAGGATCGCTGGTAACGGATACCGGGGAGGTCTGGCCGCAGGAGCCGGTCACCTCAAAACAGAGCTGAAATATGGTGGCCCCGTTGGCGACGGAAAGGCCCTGGGTCGGGTCTGGGTTTAGCCAGGAAAAAGTGGCAAAGCCCAGGGGCTGATTCACGTTGGGGGGCTGCATCCCGGGCAGGAATCCGGCGTAGGATACATACTTGAGCACCGAGCTATACCAGTTGACCGAAAACTGAAAGCTGACGATATCGGTGAAATTTTCCACCGTAAAATCCATGCAAATGATCTCTCCGTTATTGGCATTGACGAAGGGCACGTTGACGGTGAGCGGCTGGTTATCGACCGCGATGAAGCCGTTGTCGATAAACAGGCCGATATCCAGCGGGCAGGAATTGAGACGGGTGACGTAGATGTCTTCCGGATCGTCCGTGATCACGATTTCGGAATAGCCTTCTATCCCCTCGAAGCAAAGTTCAAACAGGACCGCGTCATCGGGGAGGGTTTCCGCCAAGGCCACACAGCCGGGCAGGTTCTGAACTTTCCAGGTGAAGATCACGTATCCCTCGACCGGATCGACGAAGAAATCGCCGATATCCAGGCCCGTCAAACTCGCGTTGAGACTTGCGGGCGGGATATTGACCAGGGTCACGGCGGCCGGGTTGTAGCGCACGGTAAAGCGCATCTCCTGGATATCCGTGAAGTCGCGGGTCTTGAACTGGAGGCAGGTTTGTTCGAGCGAATCGATCAGGATGAAGTCCGGATCGATGTATACGGTGGGCTGCGCGTATGCTTTATTGAGGCTCACAAAGAGAGCCGCTCCCAAAAAAATGAGCGGTAGTAAACGGTTCATAGTTGAATATGATTTGGGATGTTTCAACATCGATCACTTACAAGTCAGTGCGGGTGTATTAACGGGTGCCAAAGGTGTAGGTGAGGTTCACCTCGTGGGTTCCCCCGGTGAACGGTCCAAAATCCGAAAAGGAGTAATCAAAGCCGTACCCCAGGCGGAGGAGGTTTCCAAAACCCGGCTCGCCAAAAAGGACGCCTCCTTCCATGTGGAAGTTCTTCGCCGTGGACATACCCGTTCCGATCCAGAAATTGTAAGCGGTTTGGTAGCGCAGGTTGAAGTCGACGTTGACAGGGGTGTTGGGAGTATATTTTACCCAGACGGAAGGTTCCAGGAAACTGTAATCTTCGAAGAATTTATAAAAGCCGAGCACTCCGTAAAAGTGTTGCACCCTTTGGGTCGTGTACTCGCCCTGGTCATTGCGGAAGGTAAGGTCGAGCCCCATGACCTGGGGCACGGAGAAGCCGGCGTACATCACATCGTCTGCAAGGGCCCCGCCTTCTATGCGGCGATAGGCGAAAATACCGGCGCCGACATCGGGATAGAGCTGCATCTGGTCTCCGCCGAGGGCAACCACGTCGTCGGGCTCCCGAAAGCGGATATCGGAAGTCTTGAGCCGAAACTGCACCAGCCCGACGCTGATCCCGATGGAAACCCCGCCGTAGTATGGATCTCCGGTTATGATACCGCCTACGCGGCCGTACAATCCGGTCAGGCCGGTGGGGCCGGTCTGGTCGTTGAGGAGGTATCCTCCGGCAAACATATTGAAGGCGTAGCGTTCGGGGTTCATATATACCCCATGAATGGTCTGTGTGGTGGGGTTGGCCGGAAAAGCCGTCCACTGGGTGCGATACGAAGCCCCGAGGGAGACGTTCGATTCGTAGACCAGGTAATCAGCGGAAATCGCAGCGGGATTCAATATCCCCAGGTTTTCCCGGTATTGGGTAAACAGGGATAGCTGCTGGGCTGGCAGGAGGTAGGCACACAGAAGTAGCGCTAATAGTAGATGTAATCTGTTCATGGGACACTTTCATTTACGGCGCAAAGATAAAAAAATCCGGAGGTCAGCGGACCCCGGGCGGGGCAAATTTACTATTAAATAATTCGTAAAGCCGCAATTAACAACAAGCCTTTCCGGCATGACCATATATTCCGTTGGAGCGTATGGTTTTTTTGAGGGATCGGGAGGGGTAATAAAAAACAGACGCCCTAAGAGTCCTTTTTGCTGCCCTTCAAAAAAAAACTTTTCGGCGCGTAGCGCCGGAAAAAAAATGACCGCCCCGGGTTAGTGAGGCGGCCATCCAACGTTTTGAGAACACACTATGAGAAATACCAATAATCAGCCATAGTATTTCCTCCGAACTCATGACAATTTTCCTATGTCGCGAACGAGGATTTTACCTCTGTTGAAGTAGATCAGGTCGGATTTCCGCAGCTCGTTCAGCACCAGGGTCACCGTTTGCCGGCTCGTGCAGGTGATGTTTGCGATATCCTGATGGGTAAGGGAATGCTTGAGCAACATTTCAAACCCGATCTTGTGGCCCCGCTTCTCCACCGAATCTTTGATGAAATCGACGATCCGGGTGCGGGCATCTTTAAAAATGAGCGATTCGAGCTTGTTCTCCGCCCGTATCAGCCGGTCGCCGAAAGAGCTCATGACCCGGTCGCAGAGCAGGAAGTTGGTCTTCATGAACCGCTTGAAGTCCTCCACCCGGATGGTGAACAAATGAACCTCCTCCTTGAGGGTCTGCGCAAAATCCTGGCGGCGCTGCTCGCCGATCAAGCCCAATTCGCCGAATATGGCCTTGGGATGGATCAGGCTCTTGATGATCTCCTTGCCATCGCAGGAGTGGGTCCCGATCTTGACCGCGCCTTTGGCGAGGAAGAACAGGGTGTCCGACGGTTCGTCGGCCAGATAGATAAAACTGTATTTCGGTTTGACCTTAAACTCGGCAACTTCCTCTAACCTCGCCCTTTCTATCGGGGAAAGGGAGTCGAAAATCGGGAACTGATCGGCAAATAAAATACGGGGTAAAGTAGCATTCATAAACCCGGAAATTTTCATCACTTGAAATAGACCACCCATTATTCTGGGCGTTGTATCTCATTAGACACGAATATTTCCGTGTACCCCTATGGAGGAAGTTCTTTTTTTCAAAAGAGTGAATTGGTGACTAGTGATTAGTGACTGGTGACTGGTGGCTGGTGATTAGTGAAAATACTAGTCACTAGTCACTAGTCACCAGTCACCACTCAGTGTGTAGTTTCCACCTGATAAAAGCGGGGAACGAAGCCGGCAAACACGCCCAGTCCGTTTTCGACATTGGTGTAAAGGATCACCGGCTCGGAGAAGGGATCATGGCTCGCCTGGAATTGGCGGGCCAGCGAGCGGTGGTAATAATAGTATTCCGGGGATACGGAGCGTAGTTCGATGATAAAATCCCCGAGCTCCTGGTCTTCTCTGCGGTATTTAAAGGTGCCGCTGAAAGACAGCTCGCCCTGGTTGCCCGCAAGGGCTTCCTCCGTGAACAACACACCCCGGTTGTCGATATAGGGGATGAGCGGGATCGCGTCGTCCTCGGGTTCGATGGGTAGGGGAAGGGAGAAAAAGGAGGTCTTCAGGGTATCGCCGTCCTGCTCAATATACAGATCATAGCCCTGCTGGTAAAAATTCAGGTGGTAGAAATGTCCGGGAGATGCAGGGTCCAGTATCTTGACCCCAATCGTGATGGTGGCCATGTTGTTGGTAACATCGACTTCCTCCTTTTCGATGAGGAGATTGGTAAAAGCCGTGTCGATCTCCACGGGATAAGGCATCGTACTCTGGGCCTGCACCCGTTTGAATCCGGGAACGTCCAGGGTCATTCGAAAATGCTCGCCTGGTTGAGGAACCACTTTGGAAGAAATGTAATACCCGGGGAACTGCGGAATGGGAGAGGGAATAAATCCGAGGCGGTCCACAAAAAAATCGCCGACAAACACTTCGATGGCTCCATTGGACACGTATACTATATCCTCTTCGCTCAGGGAGGGCCTGGTTTTACTCACCACGACCTCCAGGGTGTCGAGGTTTGAAAAATTAGCCTGCACCACCAGTTCGGTAGGCAATGCATCCAGATCGATCCTCGCACCCCGCTCGCAGGAAGGGAGGAGGAACAGCATAAATAAAGCGGATGCAATTAAGGCGGGCCTTTTCATTGGGCACAAAATTAAGCCATTTTTGGCGAAAGTCAATTGGGCAGCTGCCTACCCCGCTGCATGGCCCAGGTCAATCGGTACTTCAGGGTCGGAACAGCCGGAAGGAGCGCCACTTCCAGATATTTCTTCACATTTTTCCCGTCCTCCGTCCTTTCCGCAAGGATATAGTAGATCGGGTTAAACCGGTTGTACGCATTATATACTCCGAGGGAGAGCTGGTGCTCCGCCCTGGATTTTTTCCAGATGTATTTCAGGTCCAGGTCGAGGCGGTGGTAATCGGGAAGCCGGAGGTCGTTCTTCCGGCCGTAGTTGGCCAGATCGAGGATGAACGGAAATTGCGGGGGCACGTCGGAGTACAGGAGGTTAAACTGGTTGAATTGATAACTGCTTCTGGGAAGGGTGGTAGCCGCTCCCGAGCCGTAAGTCCATACAATGGATGCCTGCCAGCGCGGGCTTATCGCCCAGGTCCCGGTCAAATGAAGGGAGTGTCTCCTGTCGAAACTAAAGGGGAAGGATTCTCCGAGGTTGATCTCCTCAAACTGCCGTTTAGAGAATGCCAGGGTATAGGCAAGCCAGCCCGATATGTTTTTGCCCCGGGCTTTCAGCATCCATTCGGCGCCGTATGCCCAACCCGCTCCTACCGCCACCTTATTCTGCCAGTTGGTGGCGTCGATGGCAGTGATGAGCCCTTCCTGAAATGCAATCAGGTTTTTCATGTATTTGTAAAAAGCTTCGAAGCTCAGTTCGAGGCCCTTCCATTTGGTCCAACTGGCGCCGCCCGAAACTTGCCAGCAATCCACCGGGCGGATGCGCGAAGTGCTGGAGACCCAGAGATCTCTCGGCATTCCGATGCCCGAATTGCTCAACAGGTGAAGGGTTTGAACGGAACGGCCCACTCCGATTGAAAACAGCAGGTGGGCGCGAGGACGCAAAAGGAGTTGGAACCGAGGCTGGAGATAGAACAACAAGCGGCCGTCGACGTGCAAGGCTGTGGCGCGCAAACCCAGATTCCCCCCGAATTCGCTTTTCACCTGAAATTCATCCTCAAAATAGAGGTCGTATTCCCCAACCTGTTGGGCGGTTCGGTCGAGCAAAATATCGATGGACTCCTCCGAGAGGCTGTCCGTCTGGGTATTTTCGTCGTAGGAAATTCTACCTGGCTGGAAATGGTGCAAGACGGCGCTGGCCCCAAAACGGATGGTCTGGTCCGGGTCGGGCCGGTAATCGAAGTCGGTGGAAATGCCTAAATCCCGGTTGTTGGAATGATATCGAAAGTAAAGGAGATCCCGGGACATAGGCTGGTCGCCAAAGGTCGTCTCCCGCGTATATTGGTCGCGCGACCCATAGAAGAAGCGGCTGTAGGTGAGGGTGGTGTTGGAAAATAATTTATCGTTGAACAAATGGTTCCACCGGAGCGCCCCGGTGGCATTACCCCATTCTACGGCTTGTTCGCCCCGGTTGAGCACTGTGGAATCTCCCTCTTCGCTGGCCCGCTCCTGGTCGCTGGAGTATTTGTCCCCTCCGGTATAAAAACTTCCGTACAAATGGTCCTTGTGGCCCAGTTTGTAATTGACCTTGGCGTTGATGTCGAAAAAATAGTAGGCCACCTCCCCTTCGGCGTCCATATCCTCGAAATACCTCCGGGTATAGGGCCGGCTATACAGGTCGAGGAAAGAGCGGCGGGCGCCCACAAATATGGAGCTCTTCCCCTGGGCCAGAGACCCTTCCACCGAGATTTTTCCGGAAGCCAGGCCGATATCGCCTTCGGCAATCCAGTCCTTATTATTGCCTTCCTTGGTCCTCACGTCCAGCACGGAAGAAACCCGGCCTCCATATCTGGCCGGAAAGACTCCTTTAAATAGCTGCGAAGTCCGGATGGCGCTGCTGTTGAAAATGGAGAAAATGCCGACAAAGTGCGTGGCGTTGTACACCGGCGCCCCATCGAGCAGGACCAGGTTCTGATCGACCCCACCGCCTCGTACCGATAAGCCCCCGAATCCGTCGGAACCGGTCTGCACACCCGGCAAGAGGTAGCTGATTCTTAACAGGTCGGGTTCGCCGCCCAGCGAGGGCAAGCTTTCGATATCTTCCGAGCGAAAGTTTTGCTTTCCGGGGGAGGAGTTGAGTGCGCCGGGGCGGATGGAAGGGGCTATAACCAATACCTCTCCCAGTGTCAGGGAAGGGTTGAGGCTGATGTTGAAAACCTGATTGGAACGAAGGTCGAGCGGCAGGGTCCTGGTTTTGTACCCCAGGTAGGAAAAACTGAGGTCCACCGGGCCTTCCGTCAGGGTGAGGCTGAAATAGCCATAGGAGTTGGTGGTGGTGCCTTTGGCAAAGCGAAGGGAATATACATTGGCCCCGATCAGCAGTTCACCGGTATGCGAATCGCGCACATAGCCGCTGATCGAAAATTTGTTCAGGGAAGTATTGGGATTTCGCAAGATCAGAATCTGCCGGCCTACCCATTCAATACGAAGGTTGGCGCCCGTCAGCAGGACTTCCAGTATCTCTTCGATGGTTTTCTGTTGGAAGGTGTGCGTCAGGTAAGGGATATCCGGAAGGATAGAGTTAATAAAGGAGATCGACACCCCCGTGTGATCGGTAAGGTCGTAGAGGGCCTGCTCCAGAGAGATAGAATCTATGGCCCAATCGTAGCGTATGTCCGACCCCGGCTGAGAAAAAAGGTGCAGGGAGCCGGACAGCAAAATGACAAATAACAGGTATCGCATAGGTCCATTCGTATCGAAGTGGAAATATAACGATAACTCCGGTCAATCCGCTTTCCGGAAGGACGCTTAATTTTAAACGGAGCAGGAAGGGTTTATTTTGGGCAGACTCCTCCCATCAGGGTGATAATGGTCTGGTTGCTGTTATACTTATGTGTAAGGCCCGTATGCTTGTTAATATATCCAAGGCATTCCGCAAGGCTGTATCCGGCAAAGTCGATCGTAAGGGGGCAATCGAGGATCTCCAGCGCCTTTTCGGTATTAAACGACACGTGGAAGTACTCTTCCAGCACCTTAAATACGTCGCGAAGCGGGGCGTTCCGGAAATTCAACTTCCCTTCTTTCCAATACAGCGGGGCGGCCAGCGGCTCGGGCAGAGGTAGCACTTTCCTGGAGGCCTTTTGGAGGTTGGCCCGTTCTCCCGGTTTAAGTTGTACGGAATATTTACCGCTTCGGGACTGGAAGCTCACTTTTCCTGATTTCACGAAAACCTCTTCGAATTTCTCTTTTTTGTAAGCGCGCACGTTGAAAACCGTGCCCGTGACCCGGACTTCGCCATGGGGCGTTTCGATGATAAAGGGGTGCGAGGGGTCGGCTTCCACTTCGAAATAGGCTTCGCCTTCGAGTTTTACCATTCGCTTATCCGCGTCGAAAACAGGGGGATGGTCCAGGCGGCTGAACGCGTTGAGCCATACCACCGAGCCGTCCGGCAGGGTGTACCCGTTGTTTTTTCCATTTCCGGAATGAACGTGTTGAAGCCCGTCTTCGCCGGAGCGAAGAAAAAGCGGAACGATCGCTACCAGGGAAACCAGGAGCGCAACGGCTGCAGCGCCCTTCCAGATGGCAGGCATCAGGAACACGCGGGAAGCCGTGGAAGGAGGATGGAGCCTCTTCCGGAACTTTTCCCAGGCGCCGATGGCATCGGGCTGGAAGGAAGGCTCTGCCTTGGCGGCTTTTTCCCACATCTTTTCCAGCCAGGTGGCTTCCTTCCGGAATGATTCGTCGGAAGCAAGTTCGTCTTCCAACAAACTTAATTCCGATTGGGAAATGGAGCCAATCCATTTCTTGTGTAATAGCAACAAGCGTTCGTGGTCATTCATAACTTAGAAGACTATCGTCTATCTATTGGACACAGAAAAGGAAGATCCCCCCTATTCAGTTCCGAAAAAATTAAAAGAACAAAATCCACCAAACCAGGGATAGCAGTCCGCCGTTCAGGAACGGCCGCAGGGTTTCGCGAAGCTGTTTGAGCGCCTTGACGATCTGGTTTTCGACGGTTTTGACCGAAATATCCAGTTTGTCGGCAATTTCCTGGTAAGACATTTCCTCCAGTCGGCTCAGTTTGAAAACCAGCCTGCATCGCTCGGGCAACTGGTCGATGGCCTGTTCGATCAGGGCTTGTAATTCATTGGTCTCCAGTGAAGTGTTTTCGGATGCGTGGAGTTCGAATTGCTGCTCGGACAGCTCTTCGCTCTTGTAGTTTTTCTGGTGGCGAATGTAATTCAGGGTCTTATTCACGGCTGTTTTTCTGAGATAAGCTTTTAAAGAAATCTGGATGTCGAGCGCGTTCCTCCTTTTCCATATCTCCATAAAAACTTCCTGGGCAATATCCTCTGCCGTTTCAGGATCCGCAATCAGGCGTAGTACGGCGATGCTCACGAAGGCATAATACTTTTTAAACAAAGCCTCCATCGCACCCTCGTCGTCTCTCGACAAAAGGCGCAATAAATCAGAATCATGCTGTTCGTTAGGTTGAACCACCGAAAGTTAGGGGTTTATTTATTTATTGGCGGGGAATCCCCCGGAGCAATTTGCAATCAATATGACCAAACATTATAATAGAAGGCCAAAGATAAAAAAACACTTCCATTTGGCCCCCTTTTCTGGTTTGGCTGCTTTTCTTATCTTTGTCCCATAGGCCGATCTATCTAAACTGTCGGATAATAAGAATTGTTATTTTTTTGGTTAGAGATTCGAGGCCCGTTCCCTTTGGACGGGCCTTCGATTTATAAAAGGAACTTTGTTTACAGCGTAATTATTTCCCATGAAAAAAACATATCTGATTTTATCCCTGGTCCTTTCGCTGACCGTATGGGCCCCCCTGTCCGCCCAATCCTTTCTGATGCCCGACTATGTCCAACAACCCGACAGCCAGCATATCGTGCTGATCGTTCTTTCGGAGAAATGGGCCGATGTGCGGGAGATCAGCGGAGAGGTGGTCAAATACAACCTGCGCCTGTATCCGGAAATGGAACTCGTCTCCACGAGGGTATCCCTTCCTTTTTTGAGCAATTTGCCCGTCCTGTACGTCCATTACTTTTCCAACAAGGCGGAAGCCATGGAGTATTACCATCGCCTGTACAAGGAAAAACCCGATTTCATGCAAATGAATATCGTGGAATCCGTCTGGGTTTTTTCCAAAGGCAACCTCAATACCCTCCTGCTGGAGGAATCCATCAAGCGGTACATACCCTTCTTTCAGAAACATTACCTCACCCCAGGTTGAACGGGGTTGCTGCCCGCTCTATATGATGCCGGGCTTCCAAAAAATAAATTACTTTTGGCAAAATAAACCAGAAGTATGAGCAATCCCCGCCAGCAGGCGATCCTGCATTTGGGCGCCAATGTGGGCAATCGCATGGAAGACCTGAAAGAAGCCTGCGCGCGCCTGGAACTAAGGGCGGGACGGATTATTCAAAAATCGGGCATCTACGAGACCCAGCCCTGGGGAAATCCGGATCAACCCGACTTTCTCAATATGGCCCTGCGTCTGGAGACCAAATCCAACCCGGAAGACCTGCTCCGCAACATCCACACCATCGAGCGGGAGATGGGCCGGGAGCGCGAAAAAAAGTGGGCGCCCCGCATCATCGACATCGACCTGATCCTGTTTGGCGACCTGATCATCCAGACCGAGGACCTGATGGTCCCGCACCCGGAAATGCACCAGCGCAATTTTGTGCTCGTACCCCTGCTGGATATCGCCGCAGACTGGGTGCATCCCATCCTCCGGGAAACGGTCGAAGACCTTTATTGGAACAGCGAAGACCCCCTGGAGGTCATATTGCTCGAAGAGAAATCCTGACAGATGGCGCAGGCATTCCCACATCAGTTTATTGCCATCGAAGGCAATATCGGCGCGGGCAAGACCACCCTGTGCAAAATGCTCGAGCGCGATTATCCCTGCAGGCTCGTGCTGGAGGAATTTGCCGACAACCCCTTCCTATCCTATTTCTACGACAACCCGGAGCGATACGCCTTCCCGGTCGAGCTCTTCTTCCTGACCGAACGCCACAAACAGCTCCAGGAGCACCTGATCCAGAAAGACCTGTTCCAGGAAACCGTGGTGGCCGACTACTATTTTGTCAAGACCCTCCTGTTCGCTCAAAACAACCTCAACTCCGAAGAGTACCGGCTGTTTCAGCGCTTGTTCCATATCCTCAACGCCTCCTTCCCCAAACCCGACCTGCTGGTGTACCTCCACCGCCCGGTCGAACACCTGATCCGAAATATCCAGCGCCGGGGCAGAACCTATGAGCTGGAGATTCCCTCCTCCTACCTCGAATCCATCCAGGAGTCCTACCAGGACTATTTCCGTTCCACTGACGACCTCCCTATTTTATTGATCGAACTGGGAGATTGCGATTTCTGGAGCCATGAAGACCAATACTTCGAATTGACGGAAATGATACGGAAAAAATACAGCCCCGGTCTGCACCGCCGCCGGCTGAGGGCTTATCTTTGATCATATATCAAAACGGATAGCTGTATGAAACAAACTGCGACCGCCTCGCTTGCCATCTGCCTGTTTTTCCTGCTGGCACTCCCCCGCCTTTCCGCCCAGCATTCCGATCTCCTGTACCTCCGTTCCGGCGTCCTTTTGCTGCCCGAAAATGCAGGTGATTTCGACATGAAGGAAGTGGACCCCGAAACCGAAAGGGTGGGCGATCAATTCTTCCGACTGATCCGGTTTGAGCAGATCCCGACGGCCGGACAACGGCAAAGGCTCGCAGAAGATGGTATCCTGCTGCTCGATTATATTCCCCACAAAGCATACATAGCTTCCCTTCCGGCCGGGATCGGCGCCGGGCAACTGCTCGATGCCGGAATTCGCAGCCTCGCTCCCATTCCCCAACACCTCAAAGTGGCTCAAAACCTCCTCGAATTGCCGTATCCGGATTGGGCCCTGCGCCACGGAAAGCTGGAACTTAGCCTCAAATATTATTCCTCCCTCCCCGTGGAGGAGGTCCTGGCCTATTGCAGCGCCTTCGGGATCGAGATCGTCCGGCACAACGGCCGGAATAATTTTCTGCTCGCGGCGATCGATCCGGAAAAAGTGGCGGAAATCGCCCGGCTGCCCTTTGTGGCCTACCTCGAACTGGCCCCCGAGCCCGGCGAACCGGAGGATTTCAAAGGCCGGAACCTCCATAGGACCAACGCCATCGACACAGAATTTCCATCCGGCAGGCACTATACCGGAGAAGGAGTCCATGCGCTGGTTCGCGACGATGGGTTCGTCGGGGCGCATATCGACTTCCACAACCGGCTCGACCAGGAGGATGTGAACAGCGATTCGGGAACCCATGGAGACCAGGTCTCTTCCGTGGTGGGCGGCGCCGGCAACCTGGACCCGAAAGCCAAGGGGATGGCCGCCGGTTCGATCATCCATACCCTGAATTACGTGCCCGATTTTCTGGACAGCACCCTGTCGCTGCACCTCAACAGCGGGGTGCTGGTGACCAATACCTCCTATTCGCAGGGATGCAACGAGGGCTACTCCGTGACCTCCCAAACTGTCGATCAGCAATTGTACGCACACCCTACCTTTCTGCACGTCTTCTCCGCCGGCAACGCAGGCGCACAAAACTGCGGCTACGGCGCCGGAAGCGGATGGGGAAATATTACCGGAGGGCATAAACAATCGAAAAACTCCATGGCCGTGGCCGCTCTGACCTCGGAAGGGCTATTGTCCAATTTCAGCAGCAGAGGGCCCGCCACCGACGGCCGCCTGAAGCCCGATATCGCCGGATTCGGCGAGGATGTGATGCTCGCCCTGCCGGGCAATACCTACTCGATCAGCGACGGCACTTCCTATTCCGCGCCGGCCATCGCGGGGATCGCCGCGCAGCTCCACCAGGCATACAGCGAAAGCAACGCCGGTCAAATCGCCGAAGCGGCGCTCTTGAAAGCCGTCATGCTAAATACGGCCAACGACCTGGGCAACGAGGGACCCGACTTCAAGTTTGGATGGGGCCACGTAAACGCCTACCGCGCCGCCCTGAGCATCGAAGAAAAGAGATTTTTCGAAGGGGAAATCGAACAGGATGGGCTAACCCAGCACCTCATCGACGTACCGGCCGGCGTGCTCCAGGCCAGAATCATGGTGTGCTGGAGCGATCCGGAAGGCTCGGAGTTTGCACTCAAAGCCCTGGTAAACGATCTGGACATGGAAATCGAAAACCCCGCCGGGCCCCCTTTCAGACCTCTGATACTCAATCCCAGCCCCTCCCCCGCCATGCTGGACCTGCCGGCCTTTCCGGGCAGGGATTCGCTCAACAACGTCGAACAGATCCGAATATCCAATCCGGGGCCGGGGCCCTTATCCCTGTTCATTAGCGGAACGGAGATCCCCTTTGGCCCCCAGAAATACTGGGTCACCTACGATTTTTATTACGACGAAATCACCCTGACCCACCCCTACGGCGGAGAGGGTTTCGCGCCGGGAGAAGTGGAAATCATCCACTGGGACGCCCATGGCGTGCAGGATAGTTTTTTGGTCGAATACTCCATCGACAACGGCAGCACCTGGACTTCCGCCGCTACCCTGGCGGGCAATGCCCGGCTCCTGCAATGGACCGTCCCGGATCAAGTCACGGGAAAGGCCTTTGTGCGGGTGAGTCGGAATGGGATCAGCGGGCAGAACGAGATTCCCTTTTTCTATCGTAGGGGTTCCGGCCAATCTCCAGATCGGGCAGGCATGCCCCGGGTTCATCCGCCTGGAGTGGGATTCGGTTCCGGGGGCCCAAACCTATGACGTCTTCCTGCTCGGCGACCTATATATGGACTCGGTCGGCACGACAGCAGACTTGTTTTACGACGTGCCCGCTATCAACGGCAATCCGACGCTCGATCATTGGTTTTCCGTGCGCGCCACCGGCGAGGGGGGATTGCGCGGAAGGCGCGCCGTGGCTATCCCCTGGAGCGAAGGCCTGTTCAATTGTACCCTGCAAAACGACCTGGCCATCGCGAGAATCAATAACCCAGGGGCGGGATTCACGAGTTGCGACGCTTTGGAAACCCTGGTATCCGTCGATGTCTGGAACAACGGATCGACCGATCAGGCCGACCCGGAGATCTCTTTTCAGCTTGGAAATGAGCCTGTTGTAACCGAATCCGTGACCGGGATCATTCCGGTCGGGGATACCGTTACGTTCGATTTATCCATCCCGCTCGAATTACAAGGCCCAGGGCTTTTTGATTTCCGGGTCTGGGTCCACATTCCCGACGGCACAGATGAGGCGGGGTTCAACGATACCCTGTCGCAGCAAACTTCGGTGGTCATCTACCCGGGCCCTGGCGTGTCCGGCGGTATCGCGGAGACCTTCGAAGGGAATATCCCACCCGACTATTGGCATATCCTGAATGACGACGGAGATTATACGTTTGAAGCCAAGGAAGTACTCGGGGCAGACGGATTGCCGACCACGGCCATGTGGGTCGATAATTACTACTACAACAACTCGGGCGCCGAGGACGTCCTGATCACCTTCCCCTACGACCTGAGCGGGGCCGGCCCGGACATCAAGCTCACCTTCGATTTGTCCTACGCGGTCTGGGACCTGGTTCAATATTGGGAGGCCCTGCGCATCGACGTGTATACCGATTGCGGCAGCACTTTTGCGGGGACCGTTTATTACAAGGAAAAAGACATTTTGGCGACGGTTCCTCCTCAAACCTTTCCCTTCGAGCCCCAGGATTCCAGCGACTGGAGAAAGGAGATCGTGGACCTCGCGGATTTTGCCGGCGAATCGCTGGTCATCCATTTTATCAATATCACCGGGTACGGCAACAGCCTGTACATCGACAATGTGAATGTGGAGCACATCGTCCTGCCCCAGGCGGGTATCCTGGTTTCAGAGGATCTAATATGCCAGGGGGAAACGGTCGTGTTTGAAGAAGATGCAACGGGCGAAGGGCTTTCCTTCTTATGGGATTTCGGCACGGGGTCCGAGCCTCCAAGCGCTATCGGACCCGGGCCCCACACGGTTTACTACCTCGAACAAGGCTTCCAAATCGCATCTCTCCTGGTTTACGACGGTAGTTTTTACGACTCGGCCTACCAGCTTATCGCTGTCAAGCCGTTGCCGATTGTCGATTTTCAGTTTACCAGCATGAATGGAGAAGTCACTTTTACAAACAATTCGATTTATGGATTGTCTTATTCCTGGAACTTTGGGGATGACGCATTCAGCACAGAGCAGAACCCCGTGCATACTTACGAAAGCCCTGGGACCTTCACGGTGACCCTGACAGTGACCAACGATTGCGGAAGCGTGGAGCTCAGCAAAGATGTGGTGGTCCAGTTTACCGGGACGGAGGACCTGAGCGACGGGACTTCCGTGGTCATTTCTCCAAACCCGAACAAAGGGCAGTTTGACATCATCCTGAAAGGATACGAGGGCCGATCGCCGGAGCTTCGGATCCTCGATGCGGGAGGCCGCGAAGTTTGGACATTCCCCTCCGGACAGCAGAGCTGGGGTACTTACTCCGCCGACCTGAGCCATCTTCCAAAGGGCATGTACGAGTTGGTGATCCGAACGGCCGGCGAAATACAGACACTGAAAATTGTAGTTCAATAAAAATGGAAAGCAGTTTATTTGCAGCGGAAGCAGCCTTGCAGATTCAGATCCCCGAATCGGCTCTTCCGCGTATCGTAGTGGTCGGCGCAGGATTCGCGGGGCTGGAATTGACCAAACGTCTGTCGAAAGGGCCTTTTCAGGTCGTGTTGATTGATAAGAACAATTACCACCAGTTTCAACCCCTTTTCTACCAGGTGGCGATGTCGGGCCTCGAGCCCAGCTCTATTGTGTTTCCGCTCCGGAAGATGTTTCAGAAAAAGAAAAACGTGCACTTCCGGATGACGACCGTGGAAGCGGTTGATACGGCAACCCGACAGGTACATACTCCCATCGGGTCTATACAATACGATTTCCTGGTAATAGCAGTTGGGGCCGAGACTAATTTTTTTGGGAATGAGCACATTGCGCAGAAAGCCATCCCGATGAAATCCATTTCCGAGGCGCTTTACCTCCGGAATTCCGTGCTCAACGATTTCGAAAAAGCACTTTCTGCAAAAACCACGGAGGACAGGCAGAGCCTGATCGATATCGTGGTGGTCGGCGGCGGACCGACGGGGGTGGAAATTTCGGGAGCGCTGGCCGAAATGAGGAAATTCATCCTTCCGAAGGATTACCCGGAACTGGACGCCGGCAAAATGCAGATCTTACTGGCCGAAGGAAGCCCCCGGCTCCTGAACGGCATGTCGGAGGAGTCTTCCCAGGCGGCCCTGGAATTTCTTCGGAAAATGGATGTACAGGTCAAATTGGACGCCATGGTCACCGACTACGACGGGGAATGGGTGGAACTGAACGACGGGACGCGGATACGCTCCAAAAAGGTCATCTGGGCGGCCGGTATCATCGGCAACAAGGTGCCCGGGCTGCCCGAAGCCGCCATCCTCCGGGGCAACCGCATCCGGGTGGATCGGTACTCGCGGGTGCAGGGTTTGGATAACGTCTTTGCGATCGGTGATATCGCCTATATGGAGGACGAAGCTTATCCGAAAGGCCATCCCCAGGTGGCCCAGCCGGCTATTCAACAGGGCCGGAATCTGGCCGCCAATATGCTGCGTTCGCTCTCCGTCTCCGGCTGGAAGCCTTTCCAATACAAGGATTTGGGTTCTATGGCGACCATCGGCCGCAACCGTGCCGTGGTGGACCTTCCCCATTACAAAACGCAGGGCTTCTTTGCCTGGCTCATCTGGCTGCTGGTGCATCTGTTCCAGCTCATCGGATTTAAAAACCGGGTTTTTGTCTTTATCAACTGGGTCTGGAATTACATGACCTACGACCAATCCCTGCGCCTGATCATCCGGCCCAGGAGCCCGAGGCACAACCCGATCCATCAGGGCTAACAAAAAAAAGGCAGCCCGGCTTGGAAGTCGGGCTGCCTTTAAAGAAAAACAGTTGTCTATCGCTTATTTACCGGCCACCAGGCTGATGGTCAGGTCAAATTCGTCGTAGATGGCCTTGTCGCCCATGTCCCCGAAAAAGGTGCTGGAACCGTAGCGCACATCGTACTTCGAGCGGTCAATTTTCACGGCTGCATCGGCCAGGATTTGGTTACCGGCCTGGATCACCGTGGCTTTGAACTGGAGTTTACCCGTATTGCCCTTGATCTTCAGATCGGCGCTGATGTCGTATTCATTGTCGCCGAGGAAGGTCACCTTGGTGAAGGTCAGGGTAGCGTTCGGATAGTTGGCTGCGCCGAAGAAATCGTCCGACTTGAGGTGTCCCTCCAGTTTGTCCCCGTATTCTCCGGTCATGTCGAGCACATCGATCGTGGTCATGTCTGCCACAAACTGGCCACCCGTCAATTTGCCGTCCTGAAACTGGAGCGATCCGCTCGTCAGGGAAATTACGCCGTGGTGTTGTCCGGTCACCTTATACCCTCTCCAGGCAAATTTGCTGGAAGCGAGGTTCACCTTGTAAGTTTCAATCGGGCCGGTTCCTGCGGTCATCGATACGGCGGGAACCATCAAAAGTGCAAAGATCAGCGTGCGAAAAAATGAATTGTTCATAATACCAGCTTTTAAAATTAGTGATTTAAAGTTTAAACATTAAGTGTCTATACAATAATAGGTGCAAAAAAAATTCAACCCCTCATTTTGTCCAACAAGTCGTTCAATATTGCCGCTTCGCCTTCGGAGATCGCCTTGAGGCAACCCGACATGTGGCTGTCGACCGAACTGGAAGCCTGCTCGACCAGTTCCAAACCGGCTTCGGTGATACCGACATTGACCTTTCTCCGGTCTTCCGGGCATTCGAGGCGGTACACCAAGCCTTTTTTCTTGAGTTTTTCAACCAGCCTGGAGGCGTTGGACATCTTGTCAATCATCCGCTCGGTGAGCAGTTTTACCGTGGCGGGCTCCGGATGCATCCCCTTTAGGATGCGGAGAATATTAAACTGTTGCCAGGAGATCCTGAACTTTTTCAAAGCGCCGCTCGTGCGCTGATCCAGCCAGGCCGCCGTGAACATCACGTTGATCTGGGCTTTCATGAAAACGTCCTTAAAGGTTTTTTGGTGGATCTCGTCTTCCAGTTTCATGGCACAAATATATGTATATACATTTAATGGCGCAACAATGTTTATGAAAACAATTACTTTTTTTTAAAATAATTTTCAAAAGCAATTGCCACCGCCTGCGGCGGTGGCAATTGCTTTTCAGGATTTTTCTTCGGCTTTATCTCACCAGGGTGCTTGTACCCTTGTAAGCCGCCTGTGTCCCGTCGTCGAAGATCACTTCGATATACCAGATAAAGGCTCCTCCGTTCATCAATTGTCCTTTGAAAACCCCATCCCAGCCGGTATTGGGATCGTTGACATTGAAGTTCCGGGCATCGAAGACCAGTTCTCCCCAGCGGTCGAAAACCTGGAAGAGGAACACCCGGGTCCCGGGTTTTCCGTGCACCATCAAACGGTCGTTTTGACCGTCTCCGTTGGGCGAGAAGCCGGTAGGCACCATCACCGGGTTTTCCTTGTCAACCAGCACGCGAATGATATCCTCCCCTTCGCAGCCGTTTTCGTCGACCACGGTCAGGCGGAAGGACGCAGCGTAGAAAACGGGGTCGAGGGATTCCGTTACCGGGCAATCGTAGCAAGTAAGCGAGTCGGGAGAAATGGGGTCCCAGATATAGGTCAGGGCGCCCGTGGCATTGAGCACCGTGGAACTTAGTTGTAGGGTTTGACCGGCGACGATCTCGATGTCCGGCCCCAGGTCGACTACCAGGGGATCGGGCTCGCCGATCTCGACATCATCGGAGATGTACCCGCAGCCGTTGGCATCCCGAATGAATACGTTATAGGTACCGGGCAGCAAGCCGAATATCTGCGGTGATCCGTAGTAATTGATCCCGTCGATACTATAGGAATAGAGCGGCGTACCTCCTGAGGTTTCGAAGGTCACCGACCCGTCCGCGCCGCCGAAACAGCTCACATCCCGCTCCGTGAAGTTGGCCACGATGGGCGAGGCGGGCTGAGGCACGAAGACTTCGCTTTCCATATCGCAACCGTTTGCATCGGTCAGCGTTGCCAGATAAGTGCCCGTCGAGAGTGCGTCGACCAGGAATCCGCTCTGGCCGGTCGACCAGGTGACGACGTAGGGGGCGGTTCCGCCTCCCGGAATGGCCGTAGCGGCTCCAGAATCTTCTCCGTAGCAATCAACCGGGTCGACGGCGAAGCTGAGCTTCAACTGGCTGGGCTGACCGACCACAGCCGTGGTCGAGTTGCTGCACCCGTTGTCGTCGGTGACGATCACCCCGTAGGTCCCGGCCACCAGTCCGCTGGCTTCCGGTCCGACCTGGCTGCCCGAATTGGGGCCCCAGACAAAGGTATACGGAGGAGAACCGCCACTGGCGCTTGCCGTAGCAACCCCGTCCTTACCCCCGAAGCAGGAGGCGTCGAGGATGGATTCGATGAAGATATCGATGGCCGGCGGGTTGCCAATAGTAATAGATTCCACCAGCGTGCATCCGGCCTGGTCGGTAATGGTCACGGTATAGGTTTGACCGCCGGTAAGCCCTGTGGCGGATACGGTGCTTTGCAGCGGGAAGGTATTCCACTGATAGGTAAAATCGTCCGGGTCGGCCGGGGTAGGTCCGTAGAAAATACCGGTCACGCTGGCGCTTCCGGTAGCCCCGTTGTTGCAAAGCGCGTCGGTTTGGCCGAGATCGGCGCTCAGGGCCTGGGGCTGGGTGATTTGCAGCGAAGCGATCTCTTCACAGCCGCTTGCGTCCGTAACAGTCACGGAGTAAATTCCCGGTATCAATCCACTGATCGTCGGGGTGGCCTCCCCATTGCTCCAGATATAATCGTAGGGCCCTGTACCCGTCACCACGGAAACCGTAACGCTGCCGTCCTGGCCTCCATTGCAATCGACGTTGTCGCCGCTGAGGCCGAGGCTCAGATCGATCGGCGCCGTAAGGCTGACCGTGTTGGTAGTCGTACAGCCGTTGTTATCCGTAACGGTAACCCCCGAAACGCCTACCGGAAGGTTGGTCGCCGTTTGGGTCTGCTGGCCGTTGGTCCAGATGTAGAAATAGGGGAAGGTACCGCCGGAGGGGGTCACGGTAGCCGTCCCGTCGGGGTTGCCGCTGCAGGACAGGTTGGTACCGCCGATCGAGGTACTGAGCTGGGTAGGCTGTCCTACCCCGGTAGATTGGGTGTCGGTACAACCGTTGATATCGGTAACCGTCACGCTGACCGTCCCGGCGGGTAGTCCGCTGGCGGTAGGCGTCGCCTGGTTATTGCTCCATTGGTAGGAATAAGTTCCTGTGCCGCCCGTGGCAGTGACGGTAGCCGTTCCCGTGCTGCCCCCAAAGCAAAGCGCGGGGGTAGAGGTCAGGCTCGTGATGTCGAGCAGGGGCGGCTGGCTTACCACGATGGTGAAAGAGCTTGCACAGCCCTTGTCATCAGTGATGGTCACGCCGGCGCTTCCTGCGGGAAGACCGGTAGCGGTCGGAGTGATTTGGCCGTTGCTCCAGAGATATTGATAACCCGGCGTTCCACCGGAAGGTATCGCGGTGGCAGTACCGGTGGATCCGCCGAAGCAATTCACCAGGGTGGAGAGCAGGTTGGCGCCGACCGCCGCCGGCTGGTTCACTTCGAAGTCGATAATCTCGAAGCAACCGTTGTCGTCTGTAATAGTGACGGACTGTAGTCCGGGGGCAAGGTTTGTCCTGATCTGGGTAGCAGGGCCACCGTCGCTCCAGGCAAAGGTATATCCGGGAGAGCCGCCGGAGACGAATACCTCGCCAAAACCGTCGGCTATGTTAAAGCAGGTAGTAGAATCGTTGAAAATGCTCACGACCATGGGGTTGGGCGCCGTGACATCTACGAAGATCGAATCGGCGCAGCCGACGATGTCGGTGACCGTCACCCAAAACGTTCCCACGTCCAGACCGGTAGCGGTTGCAGTGACCTGGTTGTTGGCGGCGGCATCCCATTGATAGGTAAAAATCCCCACGGAACCGCCGGATGCGTTCACCGTGGCCGAACCGTCGCCGGAGGAATTACAGGTCGCCTCCGTGGCGCCGGTGGTCAGCACAATGGGCGCTCCTTCGTTGATGTTAAAGCCTGCGATTTCCTGGCAGCCGTTTTCGTCGCTCACGGTCACCGAATAGGAGCCGGCGGGAAGGCCGTTGACGAGGAAGGTGTCGAGGGCGCCGGCAGCGGGATCCCATTGATAGGTATAATCTCCCGTGCCGCCTACCACCGTCACAAATGCTTCTCCTGTGCTGGCGCCGTTGCAGTTGATGAAATTATTGGAAGGCGTAAGGGTCAGGGGATCGGGTTCGACGACGTCGAACTGGCCCACCGACTGGCAGCCGTTTGCATCGGTTACAATCACCTGGATGGGCCCTGGGCTCAGGCCCGTGGCGATGGAATCGGTGACGCCGCCGCCCCAGTCAAATGTATAGGGATAAACCCCTCCCGAAATGGTTACGCTCAGCGAACCGTCGTTGGCGCCGTTGCAGGAAATGGGTTCGAGGATCAACTCGTTCAGGTCGATGGCGGGAGGTTCTCCGACCGTGACGTTAATGGTCGTCGGGCAACTGACGGAGTTGGAAACAGTGACCGTATAGGTTCCTGCGGCCAGACCGGTAAAAGCCCCGATCGTATCGGAAACCGCCCCGAGTGTATAGGTAAAAGGCGGATAGGGCCCGAAAGCCGTCAGGGAGAAGGAGCCATCCGAGTTCCCGAAACAGGAGGCGTCAACCTGTGCAGAAATAGACGGGGTCGGGGTATCGCAATTCGGCGTCGTACAGGTGGCCTCCCCGATCAATCCGTCGCAGTTGTCGATGGCCCGGACCTGCAGGGTGACCGTCTGGTTGAAGGTCAGTCCGCAAACCGTATGAGATAACAGTCCATTTGCAAGATCCCAGCTCGCTCCGTTGTTTTGCGACACCTCGTAGTCAAAGGCGCCGGGTTGAGTGGACCACACGAAGGTGATACAGGAGTCGGTAATGGTTCCGCAACTCACCATGGGGGCGGGCAATACGCTTTCGACATTCACGGTAATGGTGTCGAAGACCTCGCAGCCATAAGAGTCGTAAGCCCTGAGAATATAAGTAGTGGTCGTGTCGGGGCTGGCCGTGGGTTGCGGACAATCGTCGCAGCTCAGGCCCACGGAGGGCGTCCACTCGTAGAATATCTGGTACAGGGGGTTGAAGGTGATCGTCCAGTCCAGCAGGGTGCCCTGGAAACCGTTGGCATCGTCGATGAGCAGGAGGTTCCATTCTCCGTTCGACGGGTTGTCGGCGGAGCTCCAGAGATCCGACCACACCCCTTCGGCGGCAAAAATGCCGGTATAAGGAGCGCCGGAGGCCGGGGGACTGATGTAGGTGATGGGCAGGCTAGCGTCAGGGGTGAAACAGGTATTGACATAATCGTCTCCGTTGGAGCCGTTGTCGGTGGTTAATTCCATAAACTGCCCGTTGGGCGCCAGCAGGAAGATATCGAGGTCCGAGAGCCAGTTCTGGTCGATATTGAAGCAAACGGACTGGATCACTCCCGGGCCGAGCTGGAAGGGCTGCACACCCGCGACCTGAACCGGGGAATACACGTTGGCGAAGGGAGGCCCTATGGTGATATTATTTTGATTGGTAAACGAAGGCGGGGCGGCAGCGGGATATTGATCGTGCCGTCCAACTGGAGCACGTCGAGCTGGCAAATGAGCTGATCGGGGCCCAGTTCGGGCGGGATCAATTCGTTCTCCCGGATATTAATATAAAAGGTATCCCGGTTGCAGACATCGCGCTGTACGTCGATGCCAATAAATTCAAGCCCTTCGAAAATGCCGTCGTTGAAAGCGTGAATGGGCACGCTGACCGTGCTGTCGCCTGCCGGAATAAATAGATCGATGGGAATGGTGGTGTAGTCTATTCCATTGGTGGCGGTGCCGAACAGGTTGAAGTCGATGGGGAAATCCGATTCGGTGGGCGTGGGAAGGCTAAAGGTGATCACCGCATCGGAGCAATCTTCGGTGATGGTGCCGTCGAGGGAAAGCGTGGCGATATCCACGTCGAGCGAACCGGTGCCGAAGCTCTTTGCCTCCAGGAATACGCCGGTATCGAAGATGGGGTCGCCCACATCCGAGATCGTAAGTTTGATGGTATAGACCTCACAGGGTACGACTACTGCCTCGGCGGTGAATACGTCGGTAAAGCCGTCGTAAACCGGCATGGTTGCCATCCCGTTGTTATTGTTGTAATACTGCACGTTGACGGGCGGGCAGTTGGCCCCGTTCTGCGGGTGGAGGTTGTTGATGGATACGTTTTGGGCGGTACCGGGGATGAGGGCGATGTTCATCCCGTTGTTTTCGAACGGGCCGTTGATCCCGGGTCCGCTGATGAAAAACCCGAACACGTCGTTGAAGCTGGTACAGGCGTACTCGGGGTACTCCTCCGAACCGAAGACATAATTAAACCGAAGGGTATCGGCCGTAGGGATGAACGTAATCAGGTACTTTGCTCCGTTGAAAATACCCCCGGTGGCAATCATGGCCAGGTCGGGGTCGGTCACGGTGCTGCCGTTGCTACTGGAGGCGAAGGTGCTTCCGGGGTTGGTGACGCCCAGGGTGGTGCCGTTATTTGCCGCTGCCCCCGTGGTCATGACCAGGCCCCGGTCGATGCCGATCTCATCTTCTCCATTCTTGAAGAAACCTACGGCCGTATTTACTCCAAAATACTGGACGTCGAGCACTTCGACACCTTCTCCCAGGAATACGTTGGTGATGAGATTTTGGGGGGTGTAGGGGTTCGTGGCGCCGTCGGTCACTTCCAGGGGTTGCCCCATCAAAATTGCGGGCCCCGCGAAGCCCAGGCTGATAAATAGGATCAGTCTGATTGATTGTACCGTTAACTTCATAGTATCGATTTAAAACAGGGGATTTGGCAATAGAAATTCAAATTTAAGTATGCTATTCCGCTTTTAGGTCAAACCTCGCAAAAATTTGTAGGGATTGGCCATTTCCCTACAAATATTCCATGCAGGCGGAGCCAGCCCTCCATGTTAGACAGGGGAAGGCCGGGTTTCGCTGCTCCAATGCATAAAAATGGACCGCTCATCCCCATTAAAGGAGTATTAATCTAAAAATTACAAAGGTAGGTCGGGCGCTGTCTAACTTTGGGAATTCAATTACGTTTTGTATTGAAATTTAAGCGATCATAATATGGGACAGTTTTTTAAATTCATGTTCGCCTCCTGTTTAGGCGTCATTTTGGCCGGCGTCGTGCTGAGCCTCGTCAGCATTGGCATCATGGTTCAAATTGCCGGCCAGGCAAATAAACCCAAAGGCGTCAAGCCGAATACCGTACTCCATCTCAGCCTCGAACAACCCGTTCCGGAACAGACCAACAACCTGGAGATGAATCCTTTCGATTTTAAAAACCAGTATATCCTCGGACTGAGCGATATGGTCCAGGCAATCAAGTATGCCAAGACCGACGACCGGGTACAGGGGATCTACCTGGACATGAAGCAGATATCCCTGGGCTCCGCAACGGCCGGCGCCCTGCGCCAGGCCCTACTCGATTTTAAAACGAGCGGGAAGTTTATTTACGCCTATTCGGATTACTACCAACAAGGCACTTACTATATCGCCTCCGCAGCCGACCAGATTTACCTCAACCCCATAGGCGATCTCGATTTCAGAGGATTTGCTATGATCCAGCCCTTTTTCAAGAATATGCTGGACAAGATCGGCGTCAATATGCAGGTCACTTACGCAGGTAATTACAAAAGCGCCACCGAGCCTTTCCGCCTGACGGAAATGAGCCCGGAAAACCGGGAGCAGGTGCGCGAATTCGTCGAATCCCTCTACGATTCATACCTGAGCGGCATCGGCGAATCCCGCAAACTGACCGTGACCGAGCTGAAAGACATCGCCAACGGATGGAAGATCCGCAACCCGGAGGACGCGGTCAAATTGGGCCTGGTCGATGTGGCGGGCTATAAAGACCAGTTAATGGCCGAGATGCGCAAGAAGATGGGCCTGGAAGACGACGACAAGATCCCCTTCCTCGACCTGGCGGATTATTACATGTCCGAAGAAATGGACCAGGGCTATTCCGCCGACCAAATTGCCGTCGTGTATGCGGAAGGGAGTATCCAGGGTGGAGAAGGTCAACCCGGGCTCATCACCGACGAGCAATACGTCAAATGGCTGGAGAAGATCCGAAAGGACGACGATATTAAAGCCGTGGTGCTCCGGGTTAACTCCCCGGGCGGAAGCGCCCTCGCCTCGGAGAATATCTGGAGAGAGCTCAAACTGATCAAGGAAGCCGGGAAACCCATCGTGGTCTCCATGGGCGATTTCGCCGCCTCGGGCGGATATTACATCTCCTGCATGGCCGACTCCATTTATGCAGAGCCCACCACGCTCACCGGTTCGATCGGCGTGTTCAGCATGATGCCCAACGTAGAGGAATTGTTTGAGGAAAAACTGGGGATCACCTTCGATACGGTCAAAACCGGCCAGTATTCCACCAGCCTGACCCCGTTTTATGCCTGGACCGATCCGGAGCACCAGATCATGCAGGCAGACGTCAACGAGATCTACGAGACCTTCCTCCAACGCGTGGCCGAAGGCCGCGGCATGACCCGCGATCAGGTGCACGAAATAGCCCAGGGAAGGGTCTGGACGGGCGAAAAAGCCCTGCAGCTCGGATTGGTGGATGGATTGGGCGGCATGGAACAGGCGCTGACCACGGCGGCCAGCCTCGCCGGGATCGATGATTACTGGACCAAGGAATACCCCGTGGTAAAAGATCCCATTAAACAATTCATGGAAACCTTCATGGATGATGAGGAAGATATCCGGTCGCGGATGATCAGCCGGGAACTGGGCGGCGAATACGGCGATCTGTACGATTACTACCGGGATATGCGCTCTGCTCAGGGCGTCCAGGCCCGCCTGCCGTTTATTTTCAGGTGGAATTAGGGTGGTGACTGGTGACTAGTGACTGGTGACTGGTGAGTAAAAGGCGCAGGGAGGTAATTCTCTGCGCCTTTTGTTATTTTTGAATATATGATATGGATTCCGGCGCTCCCCGGCCTCTTTCTAGCAGATTCCAAAAAAAAGTCGAAAATCCTTAGTTAATTAGTCCGCTCTTTGGGGTGAAATCCTCAAAACCAAATAACTTTATGACCTTATCCGTTTGACAACGTTAATTTTGTTTTATGAAGTTATTGTTTACCAGTTCTTTATTCTTGTGCTCTTTTCTACTTTTTTCCCAGGAACCGATTCCCATTGATCCACGCCTCTCCGCCGCACTCGACCAGGAATACCTCGAACGGCTTCAGACGGAAAATCCCTTTCTGTTGAGCAGGCTCCACTTCTATCTCGATAACGCCTGGTACCTTTCGGATTACCCGGAAGACAAGGGCGCTATGGATTTTCCCGTGGTGCGGATCGACAATCCCGAATCGATCAACATCCTCCTGTTGGAAAAGGAACAGGGCTTACAAAAGGATTTCCAGACCCAAACGGTTTACAGCATCAACGGCACGCGCAAAGTGCTCATACGCCGGTCCGGGATGGAGTTCAACCGCATGCTCAACGAGCATTTACACTGAGACGGCCCCGCCAAACCCAAAATCTTTCCGAAACCAGGCCTTGTGTCTTGCAGCGAAACACTGCCTTTTCGTATCTCCGTATAGTGCGACATGGCAAACCGTAGCCTCTAAACAGATTTTCCCAAAAACACTGCTTCAATCTTTATCGCATGAACCAGCGAATTTTACTTTGGCTTTTGTGCTTCCTGGCCCCGGCCCTGCCCATGTCGGGTCAAAACTACCTCATGAACGGAAGCCCCATCAACGACTGTGGGGGGTTCTTTCTGGACAGTGGAGGGGGCGCCAATAACTATGGGGCGAACCAGAATTTCACTACGGTCATTTGCCCCGATTTCAGCACGGGCACCCATATCCGCCTCAATTTCTCGGGCGTGGATGTGATCGCGCCCGACATGCTGTGCTTTTTCGACGGACCCAATACGGGTTCGCCTTCCCTGGGATGCAGTTCCGACTTCCTTCCCGGGGCGCCCTTTATCGTCCAGGCTACAGCTGCCAATCCGGGCGGTTGCCTGACCATCACGTTCAACTCCAATGCCTCCGTCCAGGGCGCCGGCTGGGCCGCGGCCATCGAGTGCATTCCGGCCTGCCAGATCATCACCTCCGTGCTGGTCAACTCCGATCCGGCCGTAAGCCCGGTCGATACGGGCTATATCGATATCTGCCCGGGCGACCAGGTTTCCTTTACCGGTCACGGGCTTTTTCCGCAAAACGGCGTCGTGTACAACCATTCCGACCTGACCTCCACCTTTGAATGGGATTTCGGGGACGGCGCCATCGGACTGGGTCCGAACGTTTCGCACCCCTACCCCACCCCTGGCGGATATGTGGTGCAATTGACGATTACCGACCAGTTCGGCTGCCGCAATACCAATTTTCTGAGCCAGCGCGTGCGGGTCGCCTCCTATCCCGTATTTGAGCTCTCTCCCGACTGGGACAACGAGATCTGCGTGGGCGATACCATCGCAATAGGCGCCACCGTGAGCCAGGATACCTCCGGCTCCGTGCTCACCATCTTTCCCCCGCCGGAAGGCAGTTTCCAAAGCACCGGGATCCGCTCCGACTCCCTTCCGCTGCCAGACGGTACGGGCGCCTCCTACGAGTCGAGCATTTATTTCAGCGATTTCGCTCCCGGGCAGGTGCTTACCAATATCAACGACCTGCTCGGCATCGGGATCAATATCGAGCATTCGTATGTCCGCGACCTCGAGATCAGCCTCTCCTGCCCGGACGGAACGAGCATCACCCTGCACAATTTTGCCGGCCAGATCGGCGGCGAAGTCTTCCTCGGCGAGCCCTACGAAGCCGACGAAGGGTTCAACCCGCCTATTCCGGGCGTGGGCTATGATTACAACTGGACCCAAAACGCCACCAACGGCACCTGGCTGCAATACGCCAATAACTTCTCCCCGCAAACCCTCCCTCCGGGCGATTACAACTCGTTCGACCCGCTGACCGACCTGCTGGGTTGCCCACTCAACGGAGAATGGACCATTACGGTCCAGGACCTTTGGGCTATCGACAACGGGTATAGTTTTAGCTGGAGCGTCCAATTCGACCCGGACCTCTATCCCGACCTGGAAACCTTTACAGCGGATTATATCGACTGGGAATGGGATTCCATCCCCTCCATCACCTATTTCAGCCAGGATTCCATCGAGGCCTCTCCCGAAAATGCGGGCGTGGCCAGCTATACTTTTTTCCTCTACGACGAATTCGGCTGCACCTGGGATACCACCGTGCAGGTCAACGTATTGCCCTTTACCCACCCGGATTGCCACAATTGCCAGGACAATATCACGCTGATTCCCGATACCACGGTCTGCGTCGGAGACCAGGTGACCCTCAATGTAGGAGTGGCCGCCACAGCGCCTGCGGTTACTTTTGAATCTTATCAGAATTATCCCCTGGGTTTTGCCAATCACCCCCATGCCAACCCATACCAATCGCCCATCCTGGTCAATAGTATTTTCCCGGCAGTCATTACCAATCCGCTTACGAATATTGCCCAGGTATGCTTCGACCTGAATACGAACTTCCTGAGCGACATCATCGTGCGGCTCCGGGCCCCCAACGGCGCCATCATGGAGCTGACCAGCAATAACGGGGGAACCAGCGATTTTTATACCCAGACCTGTTTCACGCCCACCGCAGTCACGCCCATTACAGCGGGAACCACTCCCTTCACCGGCAACTACATACCGGAGGGAAGTTGGAACACCCTCAACGGCGCCCCTATCAACGGGAACTGGACCCTCCTGGTTTCCGACGGTGCAGGCCCCAATTTCTTCGGAAATTTCAACTCCTGGTCTATTACATTCAATACCCAAAATACGGTTACCTATTCCTGGACGCCCAACAGCACCCTTAGCTGTACCAACTGCCCCGCTCCGGTGGCTACACCCCAATCCGCCAATACCTACATCGTCCAGGCCCAGGATAGCTATGCCTGCCTTTACACAGACAGCATAGCCGTGAGTATCGCGCCGCCCATTCCGGCGCCCCTCGTTTCCTGCGACCCCTCGGTGGCCAACCAGATCCTGTTCTCCTGGACCCAGATCGACACCTTCACCCAATACCAGGTGAACGTGAATAACCAGGGATGGGGGCCCCCAAATGGAGCCCTGTCTCACCTCCTCACCGGCCTGCCCAACGGGGCATTGGCCAGCATCGAGGTCCAGGTGATCAACAACGGGTCGTTTTGCGAAGCCCTTATCGGGACTTCGGACTGCGTGACCTGCACCGTGGAACTGGCTGCGCAAACCGTGGCGGGCATCACCTGTGCCAGCGAATGCGATGGGTCGGTCCAACTGCTCGCCACGGGCGGCCTGCCGACCTACACCTACACCGTGATTCATACGGGTGGGCAATACGTCCTGACCCAGTCCGGCAACGGTTTTTTCAACACCCTTTGCCCCGGCCCGCACCTCGGCATCGTCGAAGACCTCGGCGGCTGCCTGGATACGGTGTCCTTTATTATTGGCGGCGCTAATCCGCTTTTCCTTTCGGTCAACCAGATCCTTAGTGTCAGCTGTTTCGGCGAAAACGACGGGGAGGCCACGGCGATCCCCTCGGGCGGCGCCGGAAACTTCACCTATCTCTGGGGCGATCCACTGGCCCAGATCCTGCCCACCGCTACCCTGCTCTCGGCCGGTCCGGTCACCGTGACCGTCACCGACGGAAATGGTTGTAAAATAAGCGGGAGCACGACTATAACCCAACCGCCGCAGTTGGTGTTGAGCACTACCTTCGCCAATGTGCCCTGCTTCGGGGGCAGCACCGGCTCAGCTCAGGTGACGGCCGCGGGAGGCACCTCCCCCTACGATTACCTTTGGAACGACCTGAACGGCACGATTACCCCCACGGTGAGCGGCTTGCCCGCAGGCATGTACGAAGTGGAGGTGACGGACGACAACGGTTGCCAGGCCACTGCGACCATAACCATTTCACAACCGGCCTCTGCGCTCAGCGCGACGGCCTCGCAAACGGATATCAGCTGTTTCGAAGAAAACCAGGGTCAGGCCCAGGTCACGCCGACTGGAGGAACCGTGGGCTCGGGTTATACCTACCTTTGGAGCAATAGCGCCCAGACCGCTTCGGTTTCGGGTCTTTCCCCGCAAGTCTATACTGTCACAGTGACAGATGGCAACGGCTGTCAGGCCAGCGCCAGCGTAAATATCTCAATACGAGCCAATGATCATCACGATGATCTTTGCTCCGGTGAGCTGTTTCGGCAGCACCGACGGCGAATTGGCGGTCACGGCCATCGAAGGAGGTTCGGAATCGGGGATCGTGACGTATAGCTGGAGCTCCAATCCAGGCTGGAACGACGACGTGATCTCCGGCCTGTCGGGCAATCAGGACTATACCGTTACGGTGACCGACGACCAGGGTTGCAGCGCAACTCAAACCATTTTCCTGGAGGAACCGGAGGCCATGGTCGTTCAGCTCAACGGGCTCGACGCCTTGTGTTTCGGCACGGACGACGGCTCGGCCACCGTCGTTTCGGTGCTGAATGCCACGGGCGCCATCACCTATTTATGGGACCCCAATGCGGGCAGCCAGATCACCCAGACTGCTATCGGGCTCAGCGCCGGCATTTATTCGGTGGAGGTAACAGATTTGCTTGGTTGCAAGGGAGCGGCAGTGATCGAGATCGACCAGCCCGCCCCGCTTCAGGTCGATTTCGCCGTGTCGCCGAACGACTGCTACGGTTTTCAGGAAGGGGCTGTCAGCGTTACTCCCGATGGGGGTATCGAGCCCTATCAGTATAATTGGTCGACCGGCGCCGGCGCCAATGCCATCGACCAGCTACCGGCCGGATTGTATTACCTCACCCTGACCGACGCCAACGGGTGTTTCCGGGAAGACAGCGTAGAGGTTTCTCAGCCGGGTCCTATTTCACCCGAGCTGGCTATTACGGACGTCTCCTGCTTTGGCGACCGCGACGGCCGCATCCAGATCTCCACCCAGGGAGGTACAGGGCCTTACCTCTACAGCCTGAACGGCATAGATTATACCGGATCCAGTACCCTGGTAGGGCTTTTCGCCGGGGATTATTCCATTACCATTCGCGACGCCAAGGGCTGTTTCTGGTCGCAGGAAGTGGTCGTCGGACAACCTCCCGCCCTGGAGATCCTCATTGCCCAGGCGCCCGAAATCACCATGAACCTCGGTGAAACCGTAACGCTCACCAGTTCCACAATCAACAACCAGGGCCCCGTCCTGATTACCTGGACTGCGCCCTACGACGGGACGCTGTCCTGCACGGAGTGCACCGAAACGATTTCTTCCACGCAAAATACCATCACCTATGAGGTTTTGGCGGTGGATACGGTCGGATGCGAAGCCAGCGCCCAGGTGATCGTCCGGGTGGAAAAAGAGCGGATTGTATTGGTGCCCACGGCATTTTCGCCCAATGGCGACGGGGAAAACGACCTGTTGCTCGTGCACGGGCAGGAGGGGACCATCGTCACCCTGTTCCGGGTTTTCGACCGCTGGGGAGAACTGGTTTACGAATCGAGCAGTTTCCCAACCAACGACCCCTCGACGGGCTGGGACGGCAGTTTTAAGGGCAAGGAATTGAATTCGGCCGTGTTCCTCTGGTATGTCGAAGTAGAATATATCGACGGGTTGGAGCAGGCATTCAAAGGGACAACGACCTTAATCAGATAAATTTCCATTGGCAGATAGCGGGCTCGGCCCGCTATCTGCCACTAACTAACCAATTCACAAACGGAAGCATATGAAACTTTTCTCCAAAGCCATTTCCATTGCGACGATTTTCGGCGGAATACTCTTCGCTGGTTCGCTCCTGGGTCAGGACCCTCATTTTGCCCAGTTTTACTCGGCGCCGATCCAGACCAATCCGGCGATGACCGGCGTTCATTCGGGCCGATATCGCATTGCCCTCAACTACCGCGACCAGTGGAGCAGCGTGGTCGATGAGCCTTTCCGCACCTACGCGGCAAGCTTTGACATTCGCTCCCGGATCGGCAAGGGAGATTTTGTAGCTTTCGGGTTTAACGCGCTCCACGACCGCGCCGGAGCATCCCCCTACCTGCGAACCCAGGCCTACCTCAGCGCTTCGTACATGAAGCAATTGTCGGGCAACCGCTACCGTACCAACGACCAGTTCCTCATCGGAGGGCTACAGGTCGGAATGGGGCAACATGCGCTCGATTTTTCCAAGCTGTGGTTTTCCAACCAGTTCAATCCCGGCACCGTCGCTGTCGATTTCAATGCACCCAATGGGGAATTGTATGGCACGAACAGCAAGGTGAGCAGCGATATGTACCTCGACTTCAACGCGGGCTTGCTCTATTACGCCCTGTTCGACGACGATGCCAGTTTTTACATCGGCGGATCTGCCCATCACCTCAACGGGCCGCAGATCTCCTTTCTCGACAACTCCACACAGAATCTCTACATGAAGCTACTGGCACAGGTCGGAGGGCAGATACCCTTTTCGGATGAGTTGAGCCTGCTGCCGGCGGTGATCGGCATGTTCCAGGGGCCTTCGTTCTCGACGATTTTCGGAGGGAATTTCCGCTACAGCAACAACGATTGGCGGGAGCTGGCCATCCGGGCCGGCGTGTGGGGCCAGGTTTCGAGGCAGGAAGATACTACAGGCGGGGATTACGGCCTTCCATCCGTCATCATTTCTACGGTTTTGGAAGTCGAACGCTTCAACATCGGCTTCAGCTACGACGTCAACGCGGGCTACCTGAACCGCCCGACCGACGGGCGCGGGGCGTATGAAATTTCCTTTATTTACGTGCATCCCGCAGAGCGAAGGGAGAAAGTAAACTGTCCCAAGTTTTAAACAAAGAACCCGGCCGCTGGCCGGGTTCTTTGTTTTTAGCCCTACTCTACATAAAGCGCCAGCCCTTTGAGATAGCTGCTTTCCGGGTGGAACAACTGCACGGGATGATCCGCCGGTTGTTCGAGGTAGTGCATGACGCGCACTTTTCTGCCCGATTCGATGGCGGCGGCGACGATGGTGTTGTAAAACAGCAGTTTATCCACCACCTGTGAGCAGGAGAAGGTGAACAGGATCCCTCCCGGGCGAAGGCATTTCATGGCGGCGAGGTTGAGCCTTTTATAGGCCTGTACGGCGTTATGACGCTTGGCAATGCTTTTCGCGAAAGCGGGGGGATCGACGACCAGCACATCGTATTGGGTTTCGGAGGCGCTGAAAAACTTGATCACCTCGGCGACGATGCCTTCGTGCCGCTCCGCTCCCAGCTGATTTAGCTCCACGTTGCGATGCGTCCAGGTGATGGCCTTGGAAGAGACGTCGACCGATTGCACCTGCCGCGCTCCGCTGGCCAGCGCGTAGACCGAAAATCCGCCGGAATAGGCAAAGGCGTTGAGCACGGATTTTCCCTTGACGTATCGGCCGAGCAATTCGCGGTTGTCGCGCTGGTCGAGGAAGAAACCCGTTTTTTGTCCTTCCGTCCAATCGACCCAAAAGGAGTGGCCGTTTTCCCGGACGATGGCGCCCTCGCCTCCTCCCAGCAAATGCCCGTTGTGCATGGTAGCTGCGTAGTGCGGCGGGAGGGTTTCATGGCTTTTATCGAACAGGGCTTCCATTTGCTTTCCGAGCACCACGGCCAGGGCTTGGGCGATCTGCTCCCTGTGCCGGTGCATGCCGATGGAATGGCATTGCATGACGGCCGCCGTGCCGTAAATATCGATGATCAGCCCCGGAAGGCCGTCCCCTTCGCCGTGAACCAGGCGAAAGCAGTTGGTTTTTGGATTCTGGATGAGCCCGAGGCTTTTTCGGTAGTTATAAGCCGATTTCAGTTTGCCCACCCAAAAAGGGGTATCGAAGGAAGTAAGGGGTTCGAAGGCGCAAATCCGGACGGCAATGCTCCCCTTCTGGTAGTGGCCGGCCGCGAGGTACTCGCCTTTGTGGCCGAGCACCTGCACCGCGTCTCCTTCTTCCGGTTCGAAGTCCCAATGTGAGATGGCGCCGGAGAAAATCCAGGGATGGAACCGGCGAAGCGATTCCTCCTTCTTGGGCTTGAGAAAGATTTTTTTCATGGCAATGCGCTCAGACCAGGCGCCGGCGTTTCATTTCCTTGTAAATCAGCGACAATTCCCGGCTCATATCCCCGGTTACGGAGGTGTTTTCCCGGGCCCTGCGCATCAGGTAGGGGATCACGTCTTTTACATCGCCATAGGGGACGTACTTGGAGACGTAGAAGCCCGCATCGGCCAGGTTGAAGGTAATGTTGTCACTCATGCCGAAGAGCTGCGCGAAGTTGAGGTGCGGATGGTGTCGGGGCAATCCCTTCTCCACGATGAGACGCGCCATGAGCATATTGCTGTCGGCATTGTGGGTGGAATTGCTCAGGGCGATCTTCTCAAAATGGTCGAGGCAAAAGCGGATGGCGGCGTTGTAAGCCTCATCCGTTGCCGCCTTGTCGGGATGGATGGGAGAAGGATAACCCTTTTCGGCGGCGCGACGGCGCTCCTTGTCCATATAGGCGCCCCTGACGAGCTTGGCGCCCAGAAAATACCCGTTTTCGTTGGCGTGTTTGTACGAATCTTTGAGGTATTGGAGGCGGTCGTGGCGGTAGAGCTGATAGGTATTGAAAACGACGGCTCTTTCCGTGTTGTAGCGCTGCATCATTTTATTGACCAGCGCGTCGATCGAATCCTGTATCCAGGTCTCCTCGGCGTCGACGTACAGGCATATTCCCTTCTGGCAGGCGGCATGGCTGATGGAGTCGACTCTTTTGAGCACGTTTTCGTATTCGTGCGCTTCATCCTCGGTCAGCTTTTCGCCGGTCTGGAGTTTTTCCAACAGGCCGAAGCGCGCCAGGCCGGTGAATTTGGAACTCACCACGGCATTTTGGGAAATGGAGCAGGCAAATTCAATCGCCCGCAGGGTTTCGTTCATCGTGCGGTTGAAATCCTCCTCCGTCGATTTGCCCTCGGCGCCGAAATCCAGAACCGTGGAGGTGTTTCGTTTAGCCAGGCGTTCGATGGTGCGCTGGGATTCGAGCAGGGTAGCGCCTCCGCAAAATTGGGGGAAGATCGTGCGGCGAATGATCATATTGACAAAGGGAAAGCCCATCCGGACGGCAGGTATGCCCAGCTTGGTGCCCAGATTTACGAGCCAGGGCTTGTTCATCAATCTGAACAGCCAGTAGCCTTTTTTGAGTTCGGAATTGGATTTATCGGAAAAAGCGACCTCCGTATTGGAGAAATCTAGCTTGAGCGGGTGTACTGCTTCCTGGACCAGGCGGTCCAGCTTTTCTAACGGTGTGTCTACTGGTTTACCTTCCTTTTTCATAGTGCCAGCCGGTTTATTGTTTAGGAATTCCAGATCTCCCAGGATTTTTCGGCCTGAAGGTACAACATTTCCAGGCCATTTTTAACCGCACAACCGCGTGTCCTGCCCCGTTCCAGGAAAAGTGTTTCAGCCGGATTATACACAAGATCGTAAAGATAGTGATTCCCGTTCAGAAAGTGATAGGGAATGGGCGCGCAGCTCTCCGTTTGCGGGCTCATGCCCAGCGGCGTGGTCTGGATGATCAGGCGGTGCGTCTCCATGACTTGCCGGTCCAAATCAGCGTAGGTCTTCATGCCCTCTACAGGCGTTCTCGAAACCACTGTACATTCAAGCCCCATCTGGCGGAGCACAAACTGAACCGCCCTGGAAGATCCTCCGTTTCCAAGGACCAGCGCGCGGGATGAAAACCCACGCGGAATAAAACCCTCCAGCGATTGGCGGAAGCCCCAGGCATCCGTGTTGTAGCCGCGCAGGCAGCGGTCTCGTATCAGCACCGTATTTACGGCCCCGGCGGCCCGGCCCACTTCGTCGATCTCCGCGAGCAACACAAAGATGTTGATCTTGTGGGGAACGGTCACATTGAAGCCCTCCAGGCCGGGGTTCTTGTCCAGCAGCCTGAAAAGGCCGTCCAGGGTTGGGAGCGGTAACAGTTCATACCGGCAATTCTCGAGGCCCTCCCGTTCAAATTTTTCGGTAAAATACTGCTTGGAGAAGGAATGCCCCAGCGGGAAACCGATCAAACCGAATAAGCGCTCCGATTTACTCATGCGGCCTCCCTTGCGCCTGAGCCTCCTTTTTGGCTTTTTCCAGAAGTGCCTCCTCTTCGGTGTTTGCGGCAATGGCCTCTTTGCCCAGTTTGTTCAGATCGGGTGAACCTGCGTCCGCCCAGGCGGTGTACCAGGAACTTCCCACCGCCAGGACAGAGGCGCGCATACGGGCTTCTACCTGCCCGGCCTGTTGGTCGTGGTAGGCTTTTGCATAAGCCTCGCACTGGGTGCGTATGGTCTGTCCCAGCCTTTCTTCGTAGCAAAACTGGCGATCCGACGGGAAACTCCGGCTCAGGTCCCTTTCACCGGTCAGGACTTCATCCAGCAACAGGTGGCTGGACAGGACGATATCCCAGAAATAATCGGCCGGTTGATCGATGTATTGAGCCGGGCCCACGAAAAAATCGTATTGCGCGTCGGCGTAGAGCTCGGGCAGGCGGCTTTCCCAGAAGGCGTGAATGCCCTCCTGGCCCGTCATCTGGCCGTTGTAATTTTCTGTGGTGTGCAAGGGCACATGGGCATCGGCGATGTAATGCCCCATCTCTGCGGAGATATGGATGATCTTTCCGGGATCGCCTTCCTCGAAGGCCCGGGTGAGCCTCCGCTGCATGGTCAGCAGGTGATAAGGCAGGATTCCGTATTCGGAAAATCCGTCGACTACCACCCCTCCCGTGCAGGCGGGGAGGGCTACGCCGACCAGGGTTTCAAGCTCGGCACAGGAGCAGGTCCATGCGTCCTCGTAGTATTGAGGCTGGATCGTCTGCTGAAAAAAGGCCCGGTAGTCTTCGTAGGCAAGGGCATTTTCAAGGCCTGGACCGAACACAACCGAGGTGTCGCCGCCTTCCGTCAGGACCTTCAGGGTGCTGTATTTGGCCAGGGCATCCGTCCAGTCGCGGGGCACCTCCGGGAAGGGGTAGCTGCCCCAGTGGTCGATGTCGATGTAGTGACGCACGGCCTCGTGTTTGGTGGCATACCGGCGTTTGTCCGGATCGACGGCATGTTCGGTGATGTATTCGATATGCTTTTTGTAAAACCCGGACATCTCCGCTGGAAGGGTAAAAACCGCAAGGCGGTTGATCCGGCGATGGCCGAAGAAGCCCCAGGCGGGCTCTCCGGCGGGGTGGGTGGAAACGGAGAAGACCGGAAGCAGGAGGCCAAAGGCAAGTAATACCAAAACCTGCTTCCTCATTGGCTTTGTGTTTCTTTTTTATTCTGATCGACAAAGAAGAAATCATAGCCCCAGTGGATACGGGATACGATCCGGTCCTGGACCAGCATGAAATCGTTGCTCGGAGATGCTTCCACGAGGTAATGTTCGTACACCGGCGGGCCGGTTTCAAGGAATCTGTTGCTGGAAATAGCGGGGTGCATGCGAAGCGTCAGGTCCTCGCCCGATTTGGTTTTCAGCGTGATGATGCTGAAAGGGATGCGCTGCGTGATGGAATCCCGAAGGGGGTTATCGTTCTCAAAAGCCTCGATGATGATCCCCTCAAAGCCCTCCAGAAACTGTTCGCCGCTGCCTTTTTTGTAGGGGGCGTTGATCGTAGGCGTCACCTCGTAAAATGGCCGGATGTTGAACTCCTCGCCCGACCTCTCCAGGATAAAGGAACGGTTCTTCAAGCGCGGGTATTCGATGCTGACGAAGCGAATGTCCTCCGGTTTCATGGAAAAGAGGGCCTTGTCGCGCCAATCGTCGCCGGTAATGGCATACCGCCCCCTGATGGCGCCCACCATGGAGGGTATCTGGGTGACGTAGGGCTGTTCGGCGTTCTCCATGATCATGATGGTACCGCGCTCGTCGGGAGTCGTGCCGCCCACGTAGTAGGCTTTGAGCAATTTGTCGCCCTTCCCGTACACCTCGACCTTGATGCCGTTGGCCGCCAGGTCTTCGACCATGGGTTTTGTGGCGCTGGTGGGGGGAATATATTGAAGTTCCACCCTGGTAATGGCCTCCAGGAGGTTTTTCATGATGTTGGGGTTGGCCGGATGCGCTCCGTTATAGATCCATTTATCGCCGGTCCGGATCAGGGTTGTCTGGTTGCCGCGGCGGTCTGCGAGAAATATTTTGTGAATGGATTCGGGGTCTTCTACCTTGAATTTTCGGTCCCAGCCTCCCATGCCGGCGCCGGAGCTCCTTCCGGCCAGAAAGTAGGCTGCGGTGGCGCCGCCCAACAAGAGCAACAAAGCCAGCAGGATTTTTGTAGATCGTTTCATCATAGCTAAAGGTGAAAAATTTGAATTAGGCAGTGCGGGCGGAGCCCGCACTGCCTAATTCTTGATTTGTTTTTGGTTTTAAGATGCATATTTTCTTCGCCTCAAAATCATAAATACCGTCCCAAACAGGGCCAGGGCCAGCAGGGGCACTCCTATGTTCAACAACTGCCACATCGTTCGGTTGTCGGTCGCCCGCACGGTATCGATCGGCCGGAGCTCGATCTCTTTTCCCCTGGCTTCCACCATCCCGGCGTCGTTGAGCAGGTATTCTATCGAATTGATGATAAAGTCCTTATTGCCGTACATGCGGCGTTCAAACACGTTGTAGCCCAGGGGCATGATGCCCATGGTTTCCGGGTCTACCACCGGGTTGAGAATCAAATCGCCGTCCGACACCACGATCATGCGGTTGGGCGGGCTTTGGCTTTTGTAAGTGGCGCCGATCTCCCGCAGTCCGGCCTCCATTTCTTCCGTGACCCGGTTTTCATACAGGGAAGAAAATTCGCCTTCCAGCAGGACGCCCAGTGGGATTTGTTTTTTGGTGAATTTGGAGGGATCGGGGTCGTAGCGCAGGATCTCAAAACCGAGCCGCACGGGGTGGAACTGCTCGCGACTGTAGTTGGAAGTGGCCAGCAGCACCGTTTTCTCTATATGGGTTTTTGTCTTTACCGTGTCGATCGAATTGGGGAAAAAGAGGTTCACGTTTTCGAGTCCCTTGAGGATCGGATGCTCGGTCTGGGGCACCACCACGGGGTGGTAGAACCAGTTGAACATCTCAATCTGGGGCTTGCCGCCCTGGCTGCCCACTACCTGGGGGATTTGGGAGCATTGGAGGTCGAGCGCCAGGCTGGGCTCGATGCGGACCCCGTAGCGAAACAAAAGGTCGTCGAGGTTGATGGGATACTCGCGGGTGACGAAAGTGGCGCCGGCGCGGAGGCTGTCGAGCTCTGCCTCCAGGCGGTCGACGAGGAAAATGACCTTTCCCCCGCTCATAATGTATTGGTCGAGCTTGAACTTGTCCTGCTCCGTGAAAGGCTGGGTGGGCTTGGCCACGATGAGGAGGTCGATCTGCGGAGGCACCATGTAGTTGCTGTCGAGGAAAAACCGGCCGAAATCGTAGTAGGGCCGCAGGGCGCCGACGATATCCCTGGTGTAGATGTCGTAGGCCTCACCCTGTCCAGCGGTAAAGGCGATGACCTGCTTTTGGTCGAGCCGGAGTTTCTGGATGGCGCTGGCAAATTTGTATTCCAGCAGGTTGATCGAATTGCCCAGCACCTCGTCCTGGTTGTAGCCGGGTTGGTTCTCCAGCAGGTTTACCGTCACCTGCCGTCCTTTGTAGGAGAAGACGGCGTAGGGAAAGATGTATTTTTCCTCGGTGCCTTCCGTGTCTTTCAGGCGGAACAGCGTGGGTGTAAGGCCCTCCTTGCGGAATTCCTCGCGCCGAAGGTTGATCTCTTCGGCGGTGCCCGCGTTGGGATCGGCGAACTCGTATTGGATCAGGGGCTCTGCGGATAAAAAGCCGCCGCCCTGTTTGCGGAAATCGTCCAGTTTTTCGCGGGTGGCGCGTTGCAGGCGTTTGAAGCCGGCGGGAAATTCCCCTTCCAGCAGTACCCGTACGAAGACGGGTTCGTCGAGGTTTTTGACCAGGTCGACTGTGGTTTTGGTAAGGGTATAGCGCTTTTCTTCGGTCAGGTCGATCTGGGTAAAAAAGATATTGCCCAGGACATTCAACAACACCAGGACCCCGGAGAAAAGCCCCAGTTGGAGCAGGCTTTGATTTCGTTTTTTATTTTTGGACATAAGCGCTTGCGTTTACCACTTCCTCCGTTCCAGAGAAACCAGGGTCAGGGCGATAAAAAATGCGATAGCCGAGAAAAAATAAAGCAAACTCCGCGTATCGAGCACGCCCCGGCTAATCGAGTCGTAATGGTAATCGATGCCCAACTGCTGGATGAAATCGTCGAGCGTGCCTACAAATACGGGCAATTTGCTGAAGAAGAAGAAACCCCAGTGAAAAAACACGCACAGGAGAATGGCCAGCAGGAAGGCTACGATCTGATTGGCGCTCAGGGAGGAGGCGAAAACCCCGATGGAGGCGAAGGCGCCCGCCAGCAGGAAAAGCCCGAAGTAGGAGCCCAGGATCGCCCCCGAGTCCAGGTTGCCTTTCGGAACGCCTAGCTGGTAAACCGTGATGTAGTAAATGATCGTGGGAATGAGCGCAAACAGCACCAGGGTCAGGCTGGCAAAAAATTTCCCCAGGATGATTTGCAGGTCGGTCACCGGCCGGGTGGCCAGCAGTTCGATGGTGCCGGTCTGGCGTTCTTCCGAAAAGGAGCGCATCGTGATGGCGGGAATGAGGAAGGCAAACACCACCGGGGCCAGGTCGAAAAACGGCGCCAGGGTGGCGTAGTTGTATTCCAGCAGGCTGAAATCGGGCAAAAACCAAAGCATCACGCCCATTACCACCAGAAAGACCCCGATGGCGATATAGGCGATCAGGGAGCTAAAAAAAGCATTGATTTCTTTCCAATAAATACTGATCATTGAATATATACCTTATTCCGATCCACATAGATCAGGAGGGTTTTGAATAATTTGCTCTCCAGCTCTTCCTCCCGGATATCCATCACCGCTTCCAGGAGTTGGGGGTCGTCGGCGATCCAGGCGGCGAGGTTTTCGCGGTTGAAATCGGCCAGGGCGCCTGTCTCAAAGTGCAGGATCTTGGGGCAATTCACTTGCTTTTCCTTGCGGATCATCCCTCTGCGAAACGGCATTCCGTTGGCCGGATTGTAGGCGGTGATCAGCACCTCCGTGGTATCCATGCGGTCGAAATCGAAATAACAAATTTTACCCCTCAGTTGGAGCGGAGCAAATGTAGCCAATTCTTTTTTTATCCAATCCCGCGACAGGCGGATATAGGGCACGCCCTGGATGCAAAAGCCCCAGATGCTGTCGGGAGAAAGCGCCGCAGCGCTCTCGTCGTGCCGGATGTATTCCACCTGGGTTAGATAGGTCTGGGGATTGGTGTACCATTTGGCCTGCACCTGGTCCCAGAGGATGTCGGGCGAGTCGTGCCGGAAGGACTCCTGGGACAGGTAGATCCCCTCGCGGAAATGAAAATTTTTGGTAACCAGCACCGGTTCCGTTTGCGCCGCCAGGGTATTGGCCGCAAGGACCAAAAGGGGAATAATGAGCCGCAGGATCATTTGCCTTTGGGTTTTGAACGGGTCAATTCCTGGAAAATATTTTCCACGCTCGCCATTTCCCGGTGGATCTCCAGGATGGTCCAGCGGCGTTCGGAGGCGAGCCGGGAGATGTCGGGCCGGATATCGTGCGCAGCCTCGGTCACGATCTTCCACTTCCGCTCGCCCAGGGCTTGTATTTCCAGGATATGGGGCAGTTTTTTCAGGTCTTTTTCCGTCACCAGTTCGGCAAACTCGAGGGTGAGGTAGATATGTCCTCCCACTCGCGCAGACAGTTTTTCGATGGGGTCGTCGGCGACGATCTTGCCCAGGTTGATGATGACCACCCGGTCGCACAAGGCCTGAACTTCCTGCATGATATGCGTGGAAAAGATCACCGTTTTCTCCTTGCCCAACTGCTTGATCAGACTCCTGATCTCGGCAAGCTGGTTGGGGTCCAGCCCGGAGGTGGGCTCGTCGAGGATGAGCACTTCCGGATCGTGGAGCATCGCCTGGGCGAGCCCTACCCGCTGCCGGTATCCCTTTCGAAAGGGCGCCGATCTGCTTGGATTGCTCCAGGGTCAGGCCCGTGACCTCGATCATCTCCTCCACCCTTTCCTTCCGGCGGGGCACTCCGTGCAGCCTGCCCACGAAATGGAGGTATTCCTTCACGTACATATCGCGATACAGGGGGTTTTGCTCCGGCAAGTACCCGATGCGACGGCGCACCTCCATGGAGTCGCGCTCCACGTCGTACCCGCACACGTTCACGCTCCCTCCTGTCGGGGGAATGAAGCAACTGATGATCTTCATCGTCGTGCTCTTCCCCGCCCCGTTCGGGCCGAGAAACCCGAGAATCTCGCCCTTTCCGACGCGAAAGCTCACGTCCTCCACCGCGTGCTGCGTTCCATATACCTTTGTTAAACCGAGAACTTCTACTGACATTTTGCTGGAATTGTTTCTTTATTTCTTAGCAACTGGGAGGTTTATATGGTTTAGAAGGTTTAGCGGGTTTAGTCTAAACCTCTTAAACTTTCTAAACCTGCTAAACTCCCCTTTAACTCCTCCCTTTCCCCCTGAGCACCCTGATAACGGCTTTTTTGAGCAGATCGTACTCAAAATTGTCGTCGAATGCTTCTTTTTCGTAGAGGGTATGGACGCCATCCTCGATCTTTCCGAGGACGTATTTTTTTCCTTTGAGGGAGGCCGCCAGGGTATGTTCCGTTTGAACGACCTGGGTGACATGGTCTCTTTCGTCGGTGACCATAAAAATGTGTTTGGGGTAATAGCCGGTTGGCTCGTCGAGCTTTTCGTAGGCGTAAATCCGCTTTCCCTGCCATTCGAACTGGTCGAAGCAAAAACCGGTTTCGACCATTTCCGTCGGCAGCAGATTCTGGCGGTAGGCGCTGTACAGTTTCATTTTCAGGGCATTGCCCTTTTCGTATTCCCCCTTGGCGTAGTGCACCTGGATCAGTTTGCTCACTCCCTGATAATCCGCCGGTTTTTTTGCGAGCAGCAGGGAATAGGCCGCTTCGGCGGCGGGATAGTCTTTCGCGAGGTATTGCGCTTGTCCGATGCGATGCAGGCATTCGGGGTAGTTAGGGCCTTGGGGGTCGAGGCTTTCGAGGGCTTTGTAAAAGGTGTTAAAGGCGAGGTCCGTTTCTTTGTTCTCCTGGTAGGCTCTCCCGAGCAGGATAAAGGCTTTTTCCGGACAGGAGGGCATCAAGAGGGCCTGTTGGAGGCAGGCGATTGCTTCGGGGTATCTTCCGGCCTGGAAGAAGGCCTGCCCTTTGGAAACCCGAAAATCCGGCACCTCCGGCCGCAGGTGGATGGCGTTGTCGTACTGGATCAGGGCTTCCGGAAGCCGGTTGAGTTGAAAAAGGACTTCCGCCTTGAAAAAGTAGCCTATCGCCAGGTCCCGGTCCTTCCGGATCGCCTGGTCGAGGTATCCGAGCGCGGATTGGTAATCCGCCAGTTCCATGAGGCAGACCCCGCTGTAGAAACAAATCTGGGCGCTCAGGCTGTCGTTGGATTGGCGTTTCACCGCTTCGACGAGCTGGGGACATTGCCCGGATTCATACAAGGCATGAAGAGGCCCCTCCTCCTGGCCGGGCAGGGAGGAGGGGCCAAATGTCAGGGCGAAGCCTAAAAAAAGGTATCGGATTGCCATGCGGTTTGTTATCCAAAACGCCGGGTCTTAGTCGATCGCCGGGATGCGGAGCACCTGGCCCGGGTAAATACTATCCGGGTCTTTGAGCATCGGTTTGTTGGCCTCGAAAATGACGGGGTATTTCATGGCGTCGCCGTAATGAGCTTTGGCGATTTTGGAAAGGGAGTCCCCTTTCTGCACTTCGTAAAAGACAGCGGGAGGTGCGGCAGGAGCAGACGGCGCTACCGTAAGGCGGTCATCTACGGAGGCAACGCCATCGACGTTACCGAGCACGAGCACGACTTTTTCCCTTTGTTCGTAAGTTTCTACTTCGCCGTGAACGGTTACGGCTTCGCCATCCAGGTCGATCATCAGATCTTTGACCTTGAAGCCGAAGCTTTCTACCAGTTCGCGGAGCAGGTTAATCTTCTTGGTTCGGTTGGCGATTTCGGCAGCCAGATCGCGTGTGGCGGGCGCAGCCGGTTCGGCGGCCTTCCCTTTGATGGTGCTGGCGCCGGCATTTTTAAGAAATGAAAAGATTCCCATGAAGAATGGATTTTTTGGTGATCAATGATAGTACAGAGCATGAAGTCCGCCGAAAAATAGAAAAAGTTATCTACTTTCCCGCAAGTTTTGCAAAACCCCGTATATTTGCGGAGTTTTTTCGGGAGGGGCTTACACCTCAAGAACGGCCCGAAGGCCGAAAAGGTTTACTTCGATATTTTAACAAAATAATACAACATGCAAGGGAAGGGAATTGTGAAGTTCTTTCTGATCGTCATCTCGGTAGTTTGCCTGGCGCAGTACTTGTTTTTACTGCCTACGCGGGGTGTGGAAAGAAATGCGGATAATTATGCAAAAACGATATCGGCCGCAGCGCCGGAAGCCGAACAGGATGCGGCATACAAGGATGCCAGAGCACGTTTCCTCGATTCCGTATCTTCCGAGGTGGTTTTAAACGTCCCGCTGCTCAAGAAATACACCTATCAGGATCTCAAAAACCAGCAACTCGCCCTGGGTCTCGACCTCAAAGGCGGGATGAGCGTCCTGCTGCAAGTCGACCTGCGCGAATTCCTGATCGCCCTTTCAAACGAGAATCCGGTCGAAACCTTCCGCCAGTCGCTGGATCAGGCCACGGAGAGTCTCGCCGATGCCCAGAGCGATTACATCACCCTGTTCATGAGTGCCTGGAATGAGAAGGCCGGAGAAAAGAAATTGTCCTCGATTTTCCGTTTTTCCGATGCCTTGAAAGACCAGATCACCGCCAATACCACCGATGCAGACATGGGTAATCTGCTGCGCACGGAAGCCAACGCGACCGTGGAGCGCACCTTTACCCTGCTCAAAAAAAGGATCGATAAACTCGGCGTTACCCAGCCCAACGTGACCCTCGACGCCGCCCGCGACCTCATTCTCGTGGAATTGCCCGGCATCGACAACCCCGAACGCGCACGGACCTTCCTGCAGGCAGCCGCCAAACTCGAATTCTGGGAGTGCTACCGAATCATCGACGGCCGTATCATCGACGGCTTCGTGCAGGCCAACGATCGGCTCCGCCAGGAGGTTGATACCACTGCCACAAAGGAAACCACGACCGCGACCGAATTCCGCATCGACACCACCTACTCCGTCGACTCCCTGGGTAACATCGACAGCACCAAATTCGCGATCGACTCCGTAGAAGTGCTCTCCGGCGAAGACTTCGCCGGCCAGAGCGGCCCTCTGCTCGACCGCTTTGAGGTCAACCAAACCGGCGCCCTGGGCTATGCCGTCATGGGTACCTCTGAAAAAAACCAGCGCGCTACGGTCATGGAATACCTGCAGCGCCCCGATATCCGGGCCCTGTTCCCGCCCGACCTGAAATTCTTCTGGTCCCGCGATCCGGTCAAAGACCCGGAAACCAAGGAAGCAACCAACCGGTTTGAACTTTACGCCGTAAAAATGCCGGGCGGAAAAGACCAGGCGCCTCTGGAAGGAGGTGAAGTGGTGGACGCCCAGGCAACCCCCGATCCGCAAACCGGCGAAATGCAGGTTTCCCTGCAAATGAGCCAGTCGGGCGCCCGCACCTGGGGCCAGATGACCCAAAAAGCGGCCCAGGACAACAACCGGGAGATCGCCATCGTCCTCGACGACGAAGTGGCATCGGCGCCGCGCGTAATCAACCCCATCCTGAATGGCAACTCCTCCATCACGGGCAGCTTTACTGCTCAGGAGGCAAAAGACCTTGCCAACATTCTCCAGATCGGCAAGCTGCCGGCGAGCACGGAGATCATCCAGGAAAGCCTCGTAGGGCCCTCCCTCGGAAAAGATAACATCAACCGTTCCGTCATCTCCCTGGTCATCGGCTTTTTGCTGGTCATGGGCTTCATGGTGTTTTACTACTCCGGCGGCGGTTTCGTGTCCATCCTTTCGCTGTTCCTCAACGTATTCTTCATACTCGGCACCCTGGCCTCCATCGGCACGGTGCTCACACTACCGGGTATCGCGGGTATCGTGCTCACCATGGGTATGGCCGTCGACGCCAACGTGATCATCTATGAACGGATCAAGGAGGAGCTTCGAGCGGGCAAGTCCACCTTCACCGCTATTGCGGACGGTTTTTCCCACTCCTACGCCCCTATCATCGACGCAAACGTCACGACCCTGCTGACAGCCATTATCCTGGCCTATTTCGGGCTCGGGCCTATCAAGGGCTTCGCCGTGGTGCTGATCGTCGGTATCCTGGCCTCCTTGTTTACCGCCGTGCTCGTAAGCCGCCTGGTCATCGAATGGTGGATGTCGAAAGGCCGCAGCCTGACTTTCTGGACGACCATTCACCGAAAAATTCCTGAGCAATATTCATATCAACTGGATGGGTAATCGTTATATCGCCTACTTCATCTCCGGTACCCTGATCCTCGCGGCTTTAATCGGTATCGGTACCCGGGGCTTTGAACTGGGCGTGGATTTCAAGGGCGGATATTCCTACAATGTCGAGTTTGCTCAACCCGTCGATGCTCAAAGCGTGCGGGAAACCCTGACCACCTCCTTTGGGGGCGCTACCCCCGTAGTAAAAGCGGTCAATACCCAAAACACCCTGAACATCGTCACCAGCTATAAGATCGACGATTCCAGCCCGAACGCATCTGAGGAGGTCATAGCAAAACTTTTTGAAGGAATTAATTCGGTCAGCGGTGGAAACCTGGATTTCGACAAATTCAAAAAGACAGACTCCCAGGGCGTTACCCATATCACCAGCTCCACCAAAGTGGGCGCCACGGTGGCCGACGACATCAAGACCAGCGCCTTCTATGCCGGATTCTTTGCCCTGTTGGGCATTTTCCTCTATATCCTCATCCGCTTCAACAAGTGGCAATACAGCTTCGGCGCCGTGGCCGCACTTTTCCACGACGTGCTCATCACCCTCGGAGTATTCTCTTTGCTCCACGGTGTGCTGCCTTTTTCCATGGAAGTCGACCAGGCCTTCATCGCTGCCATCCTGACCATCATCGGCTACTCGATCAACGACACGGTGATCGTCTTCGACCGGATTCGGGAATACCTTCGAACCTACACCGGCAGGTCGAAAGACCAGGTGCTCAACGATGCCATCAACAGCACGCTGAGCCGCACCACCATGACCTCCCTGGTAACCCTGTTTACCGTGGTCGTGTTGTTCATCTTCGGGGGCGGCAGCATCAAGGGCTTTGCCTTTGCGATCGTCGTCGGGATCACGGTGGGAACGTATTCCTCCATATTTGTCGCTACTCCGCTCATGGCAGAACTTTCCAAAGACATTTTGTCTTTCGGCAAAAAGACCGAGCCCAGTAAGTTCTTTTTTCTTCCCCTTTTACTCTCTGCTCAAAAGATCAAGGACGGCCGCCTGGCCTTCGAACGGAAACAATATTCCGTCGCCGTTCAACTCCTGGAAAAGGAATACAACAAAGAAAAAACCCGCGTGGAGCGGGGCAAGCTGGCATTCCTGATCGCCGAGAGCTATAAAAACATGTACAAGAGCCCCCAGAGCGTCTCCTGGTATCAGATTGCATACGACAATCAATACGGCTTTGAGGCCCTGCGCGAATACGCCTACGCGCTCAAGCGCAACCAGCAATACGAGGAAGCCATCGCCGCTTTTAAGGAACTGGGGCTGGAGATCGGAAGTCCCTACGAATACCGGAAAGAGATTACGGCCTGTCAGATAGCCCAGGGCTGGCTGAAAGAGAAACAACGCGACTTCCAGGTCGCCCCCTCGGGCTTCAACAGCAACCACGCCGATTATGCGCCCTCCGCGATGGGCGATCGTCAACTGGTCTTCACCTCCGACCGCAGCAGCGCCCAGGGCGACGATACCTACTACTGGACCGGAAAGGATTTTTCCGACCTTTTCGTGGCCGACCTGAAAACCCAGACAGCCGCTCCCCTGGACCTGCCCGCCCTGAATACCGAGCGGAACGAAGGCGCCGCGGTGTTCGGCGCTGGAGGAAACGAGGTATTCTTCACCCGCTGCTACACTTCCGAAAAACGCAGCGACCAATACTGCAAGATCCTGTATTCCCGCAAAGAAGGAGAGAGCTGGACCGTTCCGATGCCCCTCCCCTTTTTAAAAGACTTCGTCAACTACGGGCACCCGGCCCTGACTGCCGATGGCAATACCCTCTATTTCTGCTCCAACGACCCCGACGGCTGGGGAGGGTACGACCTCTACACCACGGAAAGACTGGCCGACGGCTGGAGCGAGCCCGGGCTCCTGAGCAGGGCGATCAACACGCCCGGGAATGAACAATTCCCCAGCCTGGACGGAGATACCCTCTATTTTGCCTCCGACGGGCACCCCGGCATGGGCGGGCTGGATATCTTCAAGATTTTCCGGATGTCGGACGACAACTGGTCCTCCCCCTATAACCTCAAACCTCCTGTCAACAGCGGCGCCGACGATTTCGGATTTGCGATCACAGAGCGCTCCCCGGAGGCGGAGACCCAGCTCAAAGCCTACTTCAGCAGCAACCGGGAAGGCGGCGAAGGCGGCGACGATATCTACCTGGCCGAGAAACGAAAGCCCAGCGTCCCCTTGCCGGAAGAACCCGAAAAAACCATTGTGTATCAGCTATTTCTGGACGTCTATGTCCTTGAAAAAATATTCCGCCAGGCCGACGATCCAAACAGCGCCCTGCTGGGCAGAAAACCCCTGGAAGGCGCCCAATTGCGGATCGCAGAAAACGGAACCGCCACCAGCCACATCGTGGGCGCCGATGGCTTGTTGAGCCTGGAGCTTAAGGGAAACGCGACCTACAGTTTCGTCGCATCCCGCGAGGGGTATTGGAACAAGGAAGCCGTTTTTTCCGCCGCCGGTCTGGGCCGCGACCCCTCCAACCCCGTCCGCCGCTTCGAACTGGAAATAGTGCTCGACCGCCTCTACGTGGATAAGGAGATCACCCTCGAAAACATCTATTACGATTTCGACCGTTGGGATATCCGTCCCGATGCCGAGCCCACCCTCGAACAACTGGCCAAAGACCTGATGCTCAATCCCGGAATCCGCATCCGCCTGGGCTCGCACACCGACTGCCGTGGCGCCACCCGCTACAACCAGGAGCTCGCCCAGAAAAGGGCCCAATCGGCCGTAGATTACCTGATCTCTAAAGGGGTTTCGCCAGACCGGCTCCTCGCCGCCGGCTTCGGGGAGGAGTCCCCGGCGGTCGATTGTATCTGCGCGGATTGCACGGAGGCCGAGCACCAGACCAACCGGAGGACGACGTTTACGATTATAGAATAAGGGTGGGCTTTGCCCACCCTTATTCTTACTGATGCACCACCAACACCCCCTCTCCTATCACCTCTGTTCCCGATCGAACCCGGATGATATACATTCCGGGAGGCAATCCGCCCAGGCTTAGGGAAAGCGGCGAAGTATCTTCGTCCGCAGGCTGAAAAGTCCGTACTGATTGTCCGAGCAGGTCCCAGACCTCGATGCTGTGCTCGCGCAGGTCGATGCCCCCGGTTTCAACCCAGATGATGTCTTTGGCGGGGTTGGGATAGATCCTCAAGCTGCCCGGTAGAATGTCCTTCGTGCCGTCTAGCAGCAGGAAGGGAAGGAATATCTGCAACTCCAGCACACAGCCATTGGCGTCTGTGACGGTCAGGAAATAATTGTCGGAGAACAGGGAGTCCGCCATGGAGCTGGTATCTCCGTTGCTCCAGGCATAGGAATAGGGCATGACCCCTCCTTCGATCAGGACGCTTAGAGAGCCGTCCGCCAGACCGATCGTGGCCGAATCGACCTCCACCTCCGCGAGTTGCAGGTCGTCCGGTTCGGACAGGGAAAAGAGCTGGGTCACAAACTGGCAGCCGTTGGCGTCGACCACTGTGCATTTGTAGCTACCGGGGGCCAGGCCGCTGATGTCTTCCGTCAGTTTGCCGTTGCTCCAGATATAGTCGTAGGGCTCCGTCCCCCCTCCCATCTCGATATTGATCGCGCCGGTTTTTTCCCCATTGCATAGAATGGGCGAAATTTCGACCTCGTCGAGCGCCAGTGGCAAATCGGGCTGGATCACCTCGATCGAATCTATCGAGACCAGGCAACCCTCCGAGTCTTCCACAGTCAGGAAGTAAAAGCCGGCGGGGAGCTCGTCCTGGAAGGAGCCGTTGCCAGGGATATTCCAGGAATAAGAGTAGAGCGGCGAACCGCCTGTGGGAAACACGGTAATGGCGCCCTGATTATCCCCGTAACAGACCAGGTGGTCAACGTCGAGGGAAACCTCCAGCGCATTTTGCGGTTCGGTGATCTCGATATCGGCGATGGTTATCAGGCACTCGTTTTGATCCACCACCTGGAGGGTGTAAGAGCCGGCGGGAATACTGTCGAGGTTTTGGGATATGCCCACGGTTTCGCCGTTCTCATTCATCCATACAAACTGATAGGGAGGCGCCCCTCCGTTGACGATCGGATGGATAAAGCCGTCGTTCCCGAATTTACAATACACATCCCCTATGGAGGAGCCCGTGACTACGGCATTCAAAGGGTTCGGAAAATTCACCACGACGGGGTTGGTGGTGGCCACGCAGCCGGTGGCGTCGGTGACCGTCACCGAGTAGGTGTCTTCCAGCAGGTTGTTCAGGCTGAAATTCTGCAGGTTGGTGCTCCCCTGGATGCCTACGCTCCAGTTGTACTGGAAGGTCGCCTGGCCTCCATGGATGATCACCTTCAGCGATGCGCTTCCCCCGGGATCCTGGCAATCGCCGGAAAAGGAGAAATCGGTATTGACCGTCAGCGTCATATAAGGCACCGGTTCCGGCACTTTCAGCGAGGTGAGGCTGTCGACACATCCCTGGGCATCGGTGACGGTGACGGAATAATCGCCCGGAGGGCTTCCGAGCACAAAGGGGTCTTGCTGCCCATTGTTCCAGAGGATATGATATGGCGCCGAGCCGCCCATGATCTGCACGAAAAGGGTATCCAGAGAATTCGACTGGCAATTGATGTTCACGTCGATCGCCTCTGCCTCCAGCACCAAAAGCGATGGCTCGGGCAGAACCACCGGCACGCCGCTGAAGGCGCAGCTCAGCGAATCTTCTACGGTCAGCACGTAAATCCCTCCCCCGATCTGGTCGAGGTCTTCCGATGTCTCCTGGGTGTTCCAGGTATACAAATAGGGCGGAACGCCCCCTGAAACGCCCATGTCGATGGCGCCGTCCTCGACCCCAAAGCAGGAAATGGAATCCAGGGCGAGCAATTCGATCACGATGGGTGGGGGGTTCAGCAATTCGATGGTATCGATGATGAGTTTACAACCGTTCATATCGGTTATCGTGCTTACATAAGAGCCTGCCGGCACGTTGAGCAGGTCTTTGGTCGTCTGCCCGCTATTCCATTGATAGGAATAAAAGGGTGTGCCGCCCATGGGGGTCAGAAAGATCTTTCCGTTGGCCCCGTTGGCGCAGTTCGGGCCGAGGGGGGTCACGTTGGCAGAAATAGGCTGGTTGTAACCCACTTGAATAACGAGAACCCGCTCGCAGCCGTTGGCGTCGGTGATGGTGCAAGAGTACTCTCCCGAGGCCAGGTTTTGCCTCACGGCGCCGGTCGACCCATCTTCCCACTCATAGCTAAAGGGGAGTTGCCCGCTTTGGGGCACGAGCTGGATCTGCCCGTCTTCTTTACCCAGGCAGGATTCGGGAGTGATAAAGTTAAAGACCGAAACGGGGTTGGGCGCCACCAGCGCGATCCCGCTCAAGACAAAAATACAGCCTTTTGAATCCGTTGCCGTCACGTCGTACACCCCATCCGGAAGGGCAACCAGGGGCCCCGTATCGCCGCTGGACCAGGCAAAGGTATAGGGAGGGGTTCCTCCAAAAGCATTGAGCCCGATCTGGCCGTTGGCCATCCCAAAACAACTGGGCGGAAGGAGCAGCGAAACCTGCACCTGGAGTGCCGGAGGGTTTTCCACCAGGCCGGAAGTTTCTACCGTACAACCGTGCAGGTCGGTGATAGTCAGGTCGTAGATCCCCGGGCCGAGGTTTTCGATCTGGGGAAGGTTTGATCCGGTGCTCCATTCGTAACCGTAGGGCTCCACGCCCCCGGAGACCAGGACTTCCAGGCTACCCCCCACCCCATCCGTGCAGGGAACCGGGGTTTCCAGCATGGTCCAGAGAATGGCATCCGGTTGGGTGATCTCATTCGGACCTAAAACCAGTTGGCAACCCCTCGCGTCAGTGATAGTCAGGGTGTATTCGCCGGCCCCGACCTGCAAGAGGTTCGGGGTGATATCGCTATTCGACCAAAGGTATTGATAGGGCTGCGTGCCCCCGCCGACCACCACGATGATCTCTCCGTCTTCGGCGCCAAAACAACTGACATTTTTCAGGAAGGCGATCTTTCCGCTAAGGCTGTCGGGCTCCTGAACGATTATCCCCGAAAGCACATTTTCGCAGGCTCCGTCCGTCACCGTGACGGAATAGGAGCCCCCGTCCAGGCCGCAGATGGAATTCGTATTCATGGCGCCGGTACTCCAGACGATCTGGGGATTTGCACCCGACACCTCCAATTCAATGCAGCCGTCCATTTGTTCATAGCAACTCACCGGCTCCACAGAAGTAAGGGTGATCTGTGCCTGGGGCCCGTTTACAATGGCCAAGGGAATAATAAAGGGGCAGGGATCGGCCGAATTGTCGGTCACGGTGAGGGTGTAGGCGCCCTGCGAAAGCCCGGTAATTGTATAGCTGACCCCCCCGGAGCTGGCTGTCCCGGAGCTGGGGCCCTGCCAGGCTATGCTAAAGGGCGTATTCCCTCCGTTCACGATGAGGTTGATCGCCCCGTTGCTGCCGTCGCAGCTGCTCACATCCTGTTCGCTGACCAGCACCGAATTAATATTGCCGGTTATTTCCACGTCGAACGAATCAGACGACCGGCATCCGCCTGCATCGGTGATGGTGACGCTGTAAGTATTTATCGTGCCCACCTGGCCGTTGCCGAGGATAAAGATCGAAGTGGCGTTGGAGGCATTGCTCCAAACATAGTCCAAAGGAGGAATGCCATTGCCCTGATCGACCACCTGGAGTATTTCGCTGGCCCCTTTGCAGAGCTCGCTATCGCCGATGATTTCCGCGATAGGGCTGTCTTTGATGAGCACCGTCACGCTGTCCACATCGGTGCAGCCGCCTTCCGCGGTGGACATGATATAGTATTCAGTAGAAAACAAGGGATGAACGCTTGGCGGATCGATCTGGTTGCCGGGCGTGGGTGGAAAGGATGAATGATAGGTCAGCATTCCAAAGGAATTGCTCAGGTCCTGGATGATCAGGGTGGAAAGGTCCACCGTATCGCCTGCGCAGATCGGTTCGAACTGTCCCGGGGGGATGAAAATATCCGGCCGGGGAAGCACCGTAATGGACGCAATGCCCCGAACGGCCGTCGTGCAACCCTGGATATTGATCTCTTCGGCATAATATTCATACGTGACAGGGAGATTGCCGCTTTGTTCCGGCGGCGGAATAGGGAGGTAGAAAAACCCGGTGTCCAGCGGATTTCCACCCGTCGGCGCGTCGTACCACACGATGGTCCCACCGAATGCCGGCTCTGCTTCCACCAGTCCGAATGCCCCGCTGCAAATCGTATCGTGGGTCGTTACAGGCGTGGGCAACACCCATTCATCGACCATCCCGTTGCAATTGATGTCAAAGCCATCGCAGGGGGTTTCGGGCAGTCCCGGACTGATCTGCTCCGAAAGGTCGAAGCAATCTCCTCCCAAAGCTGCGTACCCGGCCGGGGCAATGGGTTCGCAGGTAGCGAAGAATACCTCGTCGTTTCCGTAGCCGTCCAGATCCAGGTCCTGGAAATAGACAAAGGGCGGCTGCCCAAAGTCGAAGGAGCCGAAAAAGGTCAGGTTATCCAGACCGATATCGCTCCGCACGTTATTTCCTTTCTTTCCTACGAAACGAAGCTGGGCAATTTGCCCGTGGTAGGCGCTCAGGTCGATGAACTGCCGGTACCACTGTTCGCCCTGGTTGCCGGAAAGCTGCCAAAGGTTCGTCCAGGTTTGTCCTCCATCCTCGGAAATATCCAGCTGAAGGGAGTTCACGGCCGTGCCGAACATGTGGTAGTCGAAGGAAAAATGGCAGGAGGAGCCCGGAGGGGCAACGATCTCCATGCAATGGGAATATAAGATGGCCTCGCTGTTGAAATCGCAGGCGCCCGATCCCTCGAGGTACACGTAATTTCCACCTCCCGGAAAATCGTCGGAGGGGCCGGTGCCCGGGGTCTCGGTTTCACCCGCGTGGGCCAGCCAGTCCAGGCCGTCGGCCCGGCTATTGGCCCAAATCCCGCTCAGGTCGCAGGGGGTGGAGCAGATCCCTTCACAGACGGTCTCGTTATTGAACCCCTCCCATTGGGTAGCGGGGGCCGGAGAGCACAGCGTGCTCAGCGAAATGGGGCAGCTATTGTTGGAAAAGCCACCGCCCGGGCAGGCCTCCCGGATATAAATGTCGAAAGTGGTTTCGGGCAATAATCCGATCAATTGGTAAGGGGGGCAGGCAGCTGCCACCACGGTTCCACCTGGGCCGGGGTTTTCGTCGGTCCCCGGGGTAAAGCCCGGAGGTCCGTATTCGATAAAGGTTCCCGTGCAGGAGTCGCCCGGAAACCAGTCCAGATTGGCAAAAGTGGAATCCACGCTGATCACCGTCACCCCGGCAGGAGCCCGGCAAACGAGCGGCGCAAAAACCAGCTCGACAAACTCGAGCCTCCCGATATCGTCCTCCGCATCGTCGCACACGCGCAGGGTCCAGATCGCATTGGGATTCGCGCCGGTATTGAACCAGGTGAGGGATTGTTCGGGCAGGTACTGTCCCAGAAAAGGCGCCTCTCCGACCTGAATGGAGGGAAGGTCGCAGGCCCCCGGCGCCAGTTCGCTGACGAATACGGTCACGTTCTGGCAATTGGGATCGGAGGGCGTGCCGTAATTTTCCTCGTTCCCCCCGTTGTCGGAGCTCAAATCCACCCACACCCCGTCCGGAGACATAAGGCTCATGTCCACATCGTCGTCCCAGGTGTGGCGCATGGTAAGGCGTACCGCAAGAAGGTACACATCCGTTCCCATGGCTGTTCCGGCAGCATTGCCGACCCATATCTGAAAATCCAGGCACTGTTCGTCCGGAACCCGCAAGCCCAGCTTGCAGCCTGAAGGATTGGTCAAGCCGGTGAGGAAATGGCTGTTGTATTTTGCCCAGGGACCCGGCATGCTGTCGCATACCGCCCGGACGTAAAAATCGTAGTCGGTGGCCGGATTCAAACCGGGGTGAACAACCGGGTGTGACAACACCCCGCTCAGGGTAGGCAAACTAGGCGTCGGGCTTCCCTGAGGCACGACGGCCACCTCCCACTCCGATTCCATTCCCAAAGGAGTCCAGTTCAGGGTAGCCGTGGTGGTAGTGATATTGGAAACCGCCAATAAGAAGGGAGGGTCGCAGGGTCCTCCCGCAATCGTATTGCTCCAGAGCGAACTGCTGATGGAGGAAAGGGGTAATACCAGCAATAGTAGCCAATTCCGTTTCATGCGCAGGTTTCTTTCAGCTCGCCTCCGGCGGGCTATGTGAAATTTTTAAGTCTTTGTAAACCAAACAAGCTTTTAAAGATTGAAGGGGCGGGCTGCGCCCGCCCCTTCAATCTTTATGAATCTTTTGGGCCGCCGCAGGCGGCCCTTGTGAACAAATATACTTATTCGATTGATGAAACGGCGGTGTTTTCTGAGGAAAAGGTCTAATTCGCCACGATATTGACAACCCTGTTGGGGATGACGATCATTTTGCGAACGGTGAGCCCTTCCAGCCATTTCTGCACTGCGGGCAGGCCGAGGGAAGCCTGCTCGACCTCCTGGACCGGCAAATCTACCGGCAAGTCGATGGTCGCTCTTTTTTTGCCGTTTATACTGATGGGGTAGGTCACAAAATCCTCGGCCAGAAATTCTTCGTTCCATTCCGGGTAAACCGCATTCACGACGGTGGTAGTCTTGCCCAGGCGATGCCACAGTTCTTCCGCCAAATGCGGGGCAAAGGGGGCGATCAGGACGGTCAGCGGCTCCAGCAGCGCCCGCTTGCGCGAATCCAGGCGGCGCAGTTCGTTGGTGGCGATCATGAAGGCGCTCACGCAGGTGTTCAGGGAGAAGCGCTCCATGTCCTCCTGCACTTTTTTAATGCACTGGTGCAGGACCTTGAGCTCTTCCCGGCTGGGCTCCTCCTCGCCGACCGACCAGTTCCCCTTTTCATCGAAAAACAGGGCCCAGAATTTGCGAAGGAACTTCGACACCCCGTCGATCCCCTTGGTATCCCAGGGCTTGGCCTGCTCCAGGGGGCCCAGGAACATTTCGTACAAACGGAAGCAATCCGCGCCGTATTCCTCGACTACATCGTCGGGGTTGATGACGTTGAAATACCGCTTCGACATCTTACCCACCTCCGAAACGGTGAGCAGGTGGCTATCCGCTGCCCCGTTTTTCGAACTGAAGACGCCTTTGTGGTAAACGCCCTGCTTGCATTCAAAAATGGCATCCTTAAACTCGGGCCGCCATTCGACAAATTTTTCGATGCCCTGGATGTTCAGGAATGAATTGGGCGAACCGTAATCCTCTACGAAATTGACGTGGATGGGTATTTTTACGATATTTTCTTCCGCCCCATTTAGCAGATCGGCGCTGACAAAGCGGCTATATCCGTCCACCTTTTCCTTTTCAAGGCAGAGGTATTCGATCACCCCCTGGATCATACCCTGGTTGACCAGTTTTTTAAAGGGTTCCACGACGGAAACCAGGCCCTTGTCGTAGAGAAATTTATTCCAAAAACGGGAATACATCAAATGGCCCACCGCGTGCTCGGTGCCTCCGATGTAGAGGTCGACGTCCTTCCAGTACCAGATGGCCTCTTTGGCCGCGAAGGCCTGGTCGTTGTGGGGGTCCATATACCGCAGGAAATACCAGGAGGAGCCGGCGAAGCCCGGCATGGTGTCGGTTTCCCGCGTCCAGCCTCCGGGCAGGTTGACCCAGGCCTCGTTGCGCCCCAGGGGCGATTTGCCGCCCCCTCCGGGTTGAAAATCCTCCTGATCGGGGAGCTCCAGCGGGAGTTCCTCCAGGGACATGGGGTGGGCTACCCCCTCGGTATCGTAGACGATGGGAAAGGGTTCACCCCAGTAGCGCTGCCGGCTGTAAATGGCGTCGCGCAGCTTGTAGTTCACCAGCCGCTTTCCGATGCCCCGACTCTCGATTTCCCGAAGGATGGCCTCGATCGCTTCCGGCACCTGCATTCCGGTGAGGAAGTCCGAATTGATCATGACGCCGACCTTGTCCTGGCGGGAAGCCTCCGGGAACCCTGATTTATCGATGATCTCGACGATGGGAAGCTTGAAATGCGTGGCAAAGCGGTAATCCCGGTCGTCGTCGCTGGGCACGGCCATGATGGCGCCCGTGCCGTAATCCTTCAGCACGTATTCGCTGATCCAGATAGGTATCCTTTCTCCGTTGAACGGATTGACCGCATGGGAGCCGAGCGGAACGCCGGTGATGGCCTTTTCCGCCATCCGGTCGCGGTCGGAACGGGATTTGACGTATTTGAGGTAGGCGGCCACTTTTTCCTTTTCGGAAGGGGTCGTCAGCTCGGCCACCCAATCGTGTTCGGGGGCCAGCACCATAAAAGTGGCCCCGAAAATAGTATCCGCCCGGGTGGTGAAAATCTCGATTTTTTTGTCCGATCCATCAATGGGGAAGAAAAGCTGGGCGCCCTCGCTTCGACCGATCCAGTTGCCCTGCATTTTTTTCATCGAATCCGACCATTCCAGGCTTTCCATATCGTTGAGCAGCCTTTCCGCATAGGCGGTGATCCGGAGCAGCCATTGCAGCATGGGCCGGCGCTCCACCGGAAATCCGCCCCGCTCCGACACCCCGTCTTTCACCTCGTCGTTGGCCAGTACCGTGCCCAATTCCTCGCACCAGTTGACATAGGTCACCTGCCGATAGGCCAGGCGGTAATTCATCAGCACATCGTCTTTTTCCTTCGCGCTCATCGCCTTCCAGCCCTCCGCAGAAAAGACCTCCTTCTGCGTGGTCGCCGCGCCCAGGCCGGCATTGCCGCTTTTCTCGAAGCGACTCACCAGATCGCTCACCGGAACGGCCTTGTCTGCCTCCTGGTCGTAGTAATGCTGGAACAGTTGGAGGAAGATCCACTGAGTCCATTTGTAGTACTTTGGGTCGCTGGTCGTGACCTCGCGGTCCCAATCGAAGGAGAATCCGATATTTTCCAGCTGGGCGCGGTAGCGTTTGACATTTTCCTGTGTCGATTTGGCCGGATGCATCCCCGTTTGGAGGGCGTATTGCTCGGCGGGGAGGCCAAAGGCGTCGTAGCCCATGGGGTGTAGTACGTTAAAACCCATGTGCCGCTTGAAGCGAGCGTAAATATCAGAGGCGATATACCCCAACGGATGCCCGACGTGCAGCCCTGCGCCCGAGGGATAGGGGAACATATCCAGGACGTAAAACTTGGGCTTGTCGCTTTGGTGTGTCACCTTGTACACACCCTGCTCCTCCCAAAACCGTTTCCATTTCTTCTCAATCTCGCGGGGATTGTATTCCATTACTTAGTAGTGTATTAATTCAAGTTGGCTAAAAGCGCTTTTGTTCGCAGCTGCGAAAATAGGGAAATTCGCATAAAATTGTAATTCATCCCAATCCCGGCTTATCTTTGAACGTCGCGTAAAACTACCCGCCATGATAAAAACAATTATTCAACTCGCCGTCGTGCTGGTCTTATTCCTGCTGGTCTATAACTATTTTATGGGCACCGGCGAAGAAAAGCAAAATGCCAAAGAAATCTTCCGGGAAATGAAGGACGTAGGCGTAGCCGTCAAGGATCTGCTCAAATCCGAAAAGGAGAAATTCGACTCCGGAAAATACGACAACGCCATCGAGAAAATGCGCCTGCTCATCAGCAACCTGGAAACCAACGCCCGGGAAGTAGCGCCGGAATACGTCGACCGGATCCAAAACCTGGAGGAAAAACGCAAAGACCTCGAAGGACAACTCGACCGGGCCAAAAACACTACGGAAGTGGCCGGCGAACAAGCCGAAAAGGTAAAGGAACTCAACCAGGACATGGATCAGCTCATGCAGGAGACCGAGCAGATCATGGAGGAGATCAAGCGGAAAAGCGAGCCCGACTAAACCCTAAAGTCCTGCCCGAATGCACACCTTGATCGGCCTGATATGGTCGATCATGATATTCCCCTGGTGGGAAAAGGTATTGCCCTCCGTATAGAAAGCCTCCAGAATGATATAATGGAGCGTTCCCTTCGGCACGAATTGGTAGGTGTAGGTCTCCCAGTCCGTATGGCTGATGAATTTGGATTCAGCCAGGAGCTGGGTCTTGACGCATTTCTCGCTGCCTCCCCAAATCCTCAGTTTGATGGGATTGTTATATCCTGCATAAGTTATGGCCCGGCAAAGGTCCAAACTAAAGGAGTAGCACTCCTTTGCCTTCAAAGGAGTGGACAATCGCTGGCCGATGCTCTCCCAGGTCCCGTCCGAGCGGGTGATCAGCCCCACGTATGTCTCTCCCTCGGAGGCCTCCTGATACACCCCCCAAACACCCGGCAGGATATCGGGGGTGGTGCCCTCCTTGCAGGCATGCCATCCGGCAGGAACCGTGGCGTCCTGGGGTTCATCTCCTTCAAAAGAGGGGTTGATCAGATAGATCTGGGCGGAAAGCCAAATGGGAAGAAACATCCAGCACCCGAGCGAAGTAAGTTTTCTCATATAATGGGTTTACTCATCACTTGTCAGGATATCCGGCCTGCGTTGCCGGGTCCTCTCCAGGGCCTGTTCGTGGCGCCAATCCTCGATAACGGGGGTGTTTCCGGACAGGAGGATCTCCGGCACTTCCCAGCCACGGAAAACCGCCGGCCTCGTGTACACCGGAGGGGCCAGCATATTGTCCTGGAAAGAGTCGAACAGGGCAGAGGTTTCATCCCCCAAAACCCCCGGGATCAGGCGTCCGATCGCATCTACCATGATCGCCGCGGGCAATTCCCCCCCGGATAATACGTAATCGCCGATGGATATTTCCATGGTGATGTAATGCTCCCGTATCCGTTCGTCGATCCCCTTGTAATGCCCTGCGAGGATGAGCAAATTTTTCTTCATAGAAAGCCGGTTGGCCAGTCCTTGCGTCAGCCGGACTCCGTCGGGGGTCATAAAAATGAGCTCGTCGTATTCCCGCCGGCTTTTTAGCTCGTCCAGGCAATTGGCCAGCGGCTCGGGCATCATGACCATGCCTGCCCCGCCCCCGAAAGCATAGTCGTCGACCTGATGGTGCCGACCCAGGCCGTAAGGCCGCAGGTCGTGCACTTCCACCTCCAGCAGGCCCTTCTCCTGAGCCCGTTTGAGGATGGAGTGCCCCAGGGGGCTGACCAATAACTCCGGTAGGACGGTGACGATGTCAATATGCATTGAACGGGTTTATGAAGTTTAGGAGGTTTAGGAGGTTTAGAAACTAAACTTTCTAAACCTCCTAAACTTTCTAAACCTTAATTGACTCCCAATAGCTCCACCTCAAAAATCAGCGCTGCATTGGGTCCGATATCCGAGCCGGCGCCGCGGCTGCCGTAAGCCAGTTCGGTGGGGATGAAGAGTTTCCATTTATCGCCCACTTTCATCAATTGCAGGGCCTCGGTCCAGCCTTTGATGACCCCGTTGACGGGGAAGGTAGCGGGTTTATTGCGCTCTACGGAGCTGTCAAAAACCGTCCCGTCGAGCAGGGTGCCGTGGTAATGCACGGTTACCTTATCGGTGGCTTTGGGGGTGGCGCCTGTTCCTGGTTTGAGCACTTCGTACTGCAAGCCGCTGGGGAGGGTGACTACGCCGGGGCGCTGTCCGTTTTCCGCGAGAAATTTCCGGCCGATCTCCAGGTTGGCGCCGCCTGCCTGTTCTTTTTGTTTCATGACATAGGTTTGTACGATGGCGTTGGCTTGTTCCACCTCCGTGGAGGGAATCCCCGGCTTAAGGCCTTCGGAAAGCCCTTTGGCCAGGCTGGCCGCGTCCAATTGATTGAATCCCTGGCTTTTGAGGTTTTGGGCTACCAGTATGCCCAGGCTGTAGCTGATTGAGTCCGTTTTTGTTTCTGTTGAATCCATTTTTATTTCATTTGATTGATTGGTCGTGGTATCACCCGATTGTACTTTCAAACCGGAACAAGACATGAGGCCGAACAGGCCGAAATAGATAATTCTCATAGGTTTCTGATATTTATTGGAAATCGTTGGTTCTAAAAAATGCCGAAGTTAAGGTATTTCTACTTTTATTCCTCCTCCTCACCCCACCTGAAAGATTGGAGCTCAAAGCCGGCGAGGTCCAAAACCCGGTCCACGACGGTCTCTACCACCTGTTCGATCGTTTGGGGGCGGCTATAGAACGAGGGGCTTGCCGGGCATATTATAGCCCCGGCCAGGGTAAGGCTGCGCATATTTTCCAGGTGAATGAGGTTGTAGGGCGTGTCGCGCGGAACCAGGATGAGCCTCCGCCGCTCCTTCAACATCACGTCTGCCGCGCGGGTAGTGAGGTCGGTGGAAATCCCCTGGGCGATCCGGGCCATCAGACCCATGGAGCAGGGGCAAATGATCATCGTGTCGTATTTCGCCGAGCCGGAGGCAAAGGGGGCGCGGAAATCATCGGGTTCGAAAAAGGAAAAGGGGTAATCCCTGAACTTGCGGTTGCCCAGTTCGTGCTCCCAGTTAAAAGTCGCGTTTTTCGACATTACCACCCCTACCGTGGCGACCTGCGAGGAGAGGCCGGCGAGTTTATCCAGCAATATTTTTGCGTAAATGGAACCACTGGAACCTCCCACGGCGACGACAACTTTTTTCATGGCATGGCGTTTTCAGAAAATGTACTTTTGAAATTTATTTGAGCTATCATTACTCATTAAAATACTAATCCATGAAAAAGGTTCTTCCCGTAGTTGCTTTCCTCCTCGTCGCGGTTCTGATCTATTCTTTTGTCCTGCGCCCATCCCAACCGGCTGTGAGCGCGGGGGGCGAAGGCGATCTGAAATGGCACACCTGGGAAGAAGCCGTCGCAGCCAATAAGAAAGAGCCGCGCAAGATCCTGGTCGATGTCTACACCGACTGGTGCGGCTGGTGCAAGCGCATGGACGCCACGACTTTCCAGGATCAAACGGTCATGGATTACCTCAAGAAAAACTTCTACGCCGTTAAGCTGGACGCCGAACAAAAAGAGGACATCGTCTTCGACGGCAATACCTTTAAATTTCAGGCCTATGGCCGCCGCGGCGCGCACGAGCTCGCCATTCAATTGCTCAACGGCCGCTTGTCCTACCCCTCTATCGTGTACCTCAACGAAAAATTCGAGATTATCACCGTATCCCCGGGCTATAAAATGCCGGATGACATCATGAAGGAACTCCACTTCGTCGGCGACAATGTCTATAAAACGAAGACCTGGGATGAGTTCAAGCAAGGGGTTGCGGGGGGAAGTTATTAAGGGGGTTTAGAAGGTTTAGAAGGTTTAGAGAGTTTAGGTGATTTAAAAAACTAAACCTTCTAAACTCTCTAAACCTCCTAAACACTATAAACCCTCTTCGCCCAAATCATAAAACTCCCAGCTCAATTTTCTCCTCTCCACCTCGTGCCTAAAAACCAGCACCGAGTCCGGATCGAAATTGGTCACATAGGCCGGAGCATACGCCGGGTCTGCGGAATTATTGATTCCGGAGCCCAGGAACCAAATTCCCTCGGCGGTTTTGAATGAGAATGCTTTGGATCGTTGCCCGATATCCCCTCCGGCCAGGATGACCTCTATTCCCTTTTCCCTAATTTTCACCAGCAGCGGATATATCGCCTGTTCGAATGTGGCGTCATCTGGCCGGCAGCGCATTTTTAAAAAGGGCTTGTAATAATTGAATACCGTATCCAGGCCGTAGGTGTTTTCGGTCAATTCATCCGTAAGCAGGCAGTAGTGGTGAAGTATCAGCACGTGCGAGGCTGCTTTTACGGTGTCGGCCAGGTCCCGGATCATGGCGTACTGGTTTTCCATCCGCAAGCAAAATTCCTCCGACGGACGCGCATTGGGCCATTGCAGGAGGTTGGTGTTGAGCACTACCAGCGCAATCCCGTCCAGCCAGACCTGATAAAATTCCGGGCGCCGGGTGGTTTGAAGGAGCCAATCTTCATGGCCTTGCTCCACATCGTGGTTTCCCCAGGCCCAGTGCACGTTTCCGTTTTCAAACCGAAACAGGCTGTCCAGATAGGCCAGGGTCTCCCTCCTTCCGGTGGCCTTGGCGCAGACATCTCCACCCAAAAAGATCTGGTCGTAGCGCTCCAGAGAAAGTTCCTCCACCCGTGGGTCGACCCGGTCGCCGGAGCCGATCCAGCGGTAGGGATGGCCCAGGAAAAGATAGGTCTTGACGGAGGAAGGCTGCGCACAGGCCATTATGGCCAACAACGCGAATACCACACTACTTCTTCTCATCCAGGGAGCGGGTCATTTCCTCTAGTTCTTTCCGCAGGGCTTTCACGGTTTCCAGCGATTGGGATCCGATCATCCGGGAGGACAGGTTGTCGATCGTCTCCAGATACGTGCGGTCGTATTCGATGCCGGTGCGCAATTCTTCGAGGCCGGCGATCTCTTCGAAATTTTGCTCCCTCATAGCCTGCAATTCGGCCTTTTTCAGGGCCAGGGTCTTGCTTAATTCAAAATTGTGCTGAATGATCTGCAATTTCCTCAAACAGGTTTCCAGAAAATGGACCTTGGCCTCCCGCAACTCCATCTCCGCCTCAAATTCGCGGACCAGGGTGCGGGTATGTTGTTTGTTCTCCTCTCCGGCCTGGTTGGCCAGGCGCAGTTTTTCCTCCAGGCCCGCGATAATCCTTCGAATCCCCTCTACGGCCTCCCGGTTCTTTTCGATCTCCGTGGCGCAATACACCATCCTGCTTTCGATTACGCCCTCGGGACTGCTCTCGTGGCGTTTTTTCTCTCTTAAATCCCTCACATAGCCCAGCGCCAGATAAACGCCGTAGCCCAGCAGGGCCAGACCTGCCAGCACGAGGAACATCCGCCCGAAGGCCATAAGAAAGCGGCTGGCGAACAGGGCCGCCAGTACAAAAAACACGATAAATACGACCCGCGACCCGGAAGGACTCTTTGATTCCATGCTTTGGTTTTCTCTCGAAAAATTAACAGGATGTAGAGGACGAAGTTGAAAAAAAGTCCGGGATATATAAACCCTTTAACTCTTATCTTGTTAAATTCACTCCCGGGCTCCTGCCCTATCCCCATTGAAATGTTTTTTGTTTGTTTATAGTTTTTAAGGCGCTCCCCCACGGAGCGCCTTTTATATTTACAAGTTGCGGGTCACGCAACTTATTACTTTGTAAACAAAATTTCTTTAATGATTTTCAAAAGACATTCTGCGGCCTGCTCTTAACGATGATGGGCGGGCTGCAGCCCGCCCATCATCGTTTCATGAATTTATTTAGTTTACGAAAGTTGCGTTATATTACTTTTGCCAACTACAAACGCGAACAAAGATATGGCATGAATATTCTTCAAAAAATTCAGGATAAGTACCTCGCCGAATTCACCAACAACACGCCATTCGACGAGTTCCTCTTCAATATCCTGCTGACGGCCTTGCTGGCGGCCATCCTCCGCTGGTACTACATCCGTTTTGCCCACTCGATTTCCAACCGCAGCCGTTTCGGCAACAACTTTTTGCCGCTGGCCCTCGGCACCCTGCTGATCATCATGATCGTAAAATCCTCCATCGCCCTCTCCCTCGGCCTGGTGGGCGCCTTGTCCATCGTGCGTTTCCGGGCGGCCATCAAGGACCCGGAAGAACTGACTTTCCTCTTTATCGCCATCGGCCTGGGCCTGGCCGGCGGGGCAAACGAGCCCATCCTGGGCCTGGTATCCTTTGTCCTGATATTAGCCCTGCTTTTTTTTTTGCAAAGAATCTCCTATCGGAAAAAGGTCCCTCCCGGCGATCCGGAGCTGTTTACCTGAATTTCCACACCGACAAGACCGACCTTGTAGAGATATCGGGCATACTGAGCGCCGTGTTCCCCTTCGTAGAGCTCAAGAGGATGGACACCATGGACCCCGGCCTGGACCTTTCCTTCCTCTGCCAGGCCGACTCCATCGATCAATTGTCGGAGGTGAAGGATAAACTCCTGCAATACGCGCCGGGATCCCGGATTTCCATCGTAGACCAACCCGAGCTCATGGTATGATCCTGACAGACCGCAGAAAAAAAGAGCGGCTGCCCCTCGTATGGCTCGCCGCCATCCTTTTGCTTTCCCTCGCGTTCCTGGGGCTGCCAATCTTCCGAGCTCTGCAATCAAGTTGGCTTCGGGCGGGCATGAAGAGCCCCGACCTGCCCTTTTGCGGGGCCGAATACCGGGAGGGCAAATTTTTCCGCGACGGCGCCTATCTCTTCGACAACGGCGATACCCAAAGCCCCCAACGCGCCCGCACCGGAAGGTATTCCTGCCGCCTATTGCCAGGCCAGGAAATGCAATTCGGCATCGGGGTGCGCCTCGAAAATTTGAAACCCGGTAGTTTATACGAGGCCAGCGTATGGCGCTTCAGCAGCCCGCGCGATCGCAGCTACCTCGCTGCCCGCTCGGAAGGGGGAGATGATCCCTTTTACCTGACCCAGCCCTTTTCCTACCACCGGGACGAAAACGGCTGGGAGCAGCTCAGACTGCAATTTTTCATCCCCTTTCGCGATCTGCCGGCGTTCACGCAGGTCTACGTTTTTTCCGACGGCCGGGACAGCGTTTATTTCGACGATTTCGAAGTCAGCCTGCTGCGGAGCTATCAGGAAAGCGAGTTCGAACTCCCCGTATTGGACCTTTATATTGATAAACCCTCCCTCGAAAAACTGGAGAAAAAACGGGCCGAGGCCCTGCAGACCGGGCTGCTGGAAACCGGTCCGGAGGATTGGGTCAAAGGGAAATTGACCTGGAAAGAAAACGAAAGCCCAGCTCCCATTCGCGTGCGGCTCAAAGGCGACTGGCTAGACCACCTCAACCAGGGGAAATGGTCGTTCCGGGTGGCCCTTACCGGGGATGGATTCTGGAACGGCATGCAAACCTTCTCCCTCCAGCACCCCGGCACGCGGTACTTCCTCCACGAATGGCTCCTGCACGAATGCTGGAAGCAGGAGGGCGTGCTTACCACCGGATACGACTTTGCCGAGCTGCGCCTGAACGGCGAATCGCTCGGCCTGTACGCCGTGGAAGAGCATTTCGAAAAATACCTGGTCGAACGCCAGGGCCGGCGGGAAGGGCCCATCCTGAAGCTCGACGAAGCCGGCTTTTGGGACGGCCTCAAGCAACAGATCGATCTGGCAGGCGCCGTGTCGCCGGAAATCCGGCTGCAATCTTCCAACATAAACAACGCGGCCATCGAGCCCTTCGACCCCGACAAAACCGCCGAAAACCCCGAACTGGCATCCATGAGCCTGCGGGCCGGCTCCCTGATCGAGCAATTCCGGCAAGGGCTACGCCCGGCCTCGAATCTGTTTGACCTCGATCGCCTGGCCAGGTTTTTTCGCCATCGCCGATGTGATGGATGCCCACCACAGCACCGCCTGGCATAACCTCCGCTTTTACTACAACCCCATAACCGACCGCTTAGAGCCGGTCGGATTTGACGGATACGGTACGGGGCCATCCAACCGGACTGCTTTTATGATCCAGGGCTACACAGGGCCCGACGGACGAAAACCCGCCGAGCTCCAAGACCTTCTTTTTCGGGATACCGCTTTCGTGGCCTCCTACCTCGGCTACCTGAACCGGTATTCCAGCCCCGATTTCCTGAGCTCTTTCTTCGAATCTGTCTCCGCCGAACGCCTTCCCCGCGAATTGGCGCTCCTGCGCGAATACCCCCAGTATTCGTTCCGGGAACAGGAGTTCACCCGCTCGGTCCAGTACAAACGGGCCATGTTGCTTCCCCAGGAAAACTACTCCTGGGTGGCGGACCGGGCGCCCAAAACCGGAACCTGGCGGCTTCGGAACCTCCATTATTTCCCTCTTCAACTGCTGGGGTATGCAAGGGAGAAAAACGGCCCCTGGACTCCCCTACCCGCCCCCATTTGGTTTCCGGCGGCGCCAGACCGCCCGCTTCTTTTGGAAACGGGCAGGGATAGCAGCGGCGCCTGGGCTGATCTGGAAAATTTTCACGGGAAATCGGGCGCTCTGGTCTCAGGAAATGGCTGGGCAGAGCCGGGCTTGGCGGAGCTTCCCGCCGGTGCGAATTGGCTGGTTTACCGCCTCCCGGGTTCCGACCCTGTTTTTCGCCAAAAACTCACATCTTCTCCTCCGTCTGTCTCCACCACCCCCCGTCAGGAATTATTTGACCGGCCCCTGCCCCGAAGCGATGCCAAATGGCAGGTCCAGGGCCGAAGCATCCGCTTTTGAAAGGACGCCACGCCATCGCAGAAATGATCGTCGTCCCGGAGGGCTATACCCTGGAAGCGGGCACCGGCACGACCCTGGATTTTATATCCGGCGGGGGCCTGCTGAGCGCCTCGCCGGTTCATCTTTCCGGCAGGCCGGAGGAGCCCGTTCTGATCACCAGCAGCGACGGGAGCGGCAATGGGTTTACCGTGCTGGCGCCCAACGCGGCTTCCAGTCTCGAATACGTCGTTTTTGAACGCCTCCGCGCCCTTCAATGGAAAGGTTGGACGCAGACCGGCGCGGTCACCTTCTCCGGCGCAGAGGTGCGTTTGGCAGACTGTATTTTCCGTTTCACAAATAGCGAAGATGCCCTCAACCTGGTGCAATGCAAAGTGGACATGGACCGATGCCTTTTCCTCGACACGCCTTCCGATGGATTTGACTGCGATTTCTGTACAGGCGAGATCCGGGGGTCCTCGTTTAAGAAATGCGCCAACGACGGCCTGGACCTCTCGGGGAGCCGACTCAGATTGGAGTCCAGCGCCTTTGAAGATTGCGGCGAAAAAGGGATCAGCGTAGGCGAGCGCTCTGACCTGGCCTGTTTCGACATCCGGATCGAACGGAGCCCAACCGGCCTGGCGGTGAAAGACCATTCGGTAGCCATCGCCGACCACATCGAGCTCTCGGACTGCGCCGCCGGCTTTGTCCTGTTTCAGAAAAAACCCGAATACGGTCCGGCCCGGCTGGTCGTTCGAAACCACAAAAGCACAGATGTGGAGCGCCTGTATACCGTTCAAAAGGGATGCACCCTGCAACTCGGGGAGCGGCTCATCCGGGGGGAAGATTAGACTTTTCCCTGCCCACTTCGAAAAGCAAGGGGAGGGACATGAACAGGGGCACCAAAAACAGGTAAGAAAAAGGTACGTGCAAAAATCCGTAGAACAGGACCAGATAGGCCTTTAAACTAACGAGGCCGTAGTGTTCGGGCTTGAGCCCTCTTTTTTTCCAAAAATAAAACCCGATCAGCATGCCGGCAGCGGCGATCAGGCAAACCCAGAATTGCACCTTTCGGGCAGCGGCGATCTTATCCTCCAGCGCGCCGGGCCAATAGTCGAAAAATACGAGGGAAAAGCTCAGGCCCCTGTTCAGGTGGAAGGGCTTTTGCCCCGGCTCCTGCCAGGGTTGGGTCTGCCACTGACCTATCGCCGTTTTTTCGTAATAATCCAATCCCCGCGTCAGAATCCCGGGGTCTTTCATCCAGAATGGAATGATATACAGAAGCACCACCCCAAGCAAAGTGTATAGCCCGGTGCGGAAAGCGGGCCCAAAGCCTTTCGCGATCCAGATCATGGCGAAATAGGCGGGCAGCCAAAACGTAAAAGCGTAGCGGGAAAGCAGGCAAGGCACAATGCCGAGCGCCATGAGCCAGGTCCTCCGGTGAAACAGGGTCAGGGCCAGGAATAGATAAAAGCCCACGGCGGTCAGTTCGACCGAATGCCCGAAAATATGCCGGTCCTCCCGGATCAGGAGCCAGAGCGCCCCGAAAGGCAGGACGGTTTTAAGGGCCACCTCCCCAATGGGCCTGCGCTGCCACAACATCCTCCCCACAAAAATGCCCGTCATGCCGTAAAATATACCCAGCGGGAGCCACCTGTAATCGATCTTCAATAGTTCCGGGACGACATAGGGCAGCCAGTTCATGGTAAAATAGGTGGGCTCTACGTCCCAACCCGGAAAATGCAGGGTTCTGTACACCTTTTCACCGCCCAACAACCGTTTTACATAAATTTCCATCGAGGGGATCACGTCCGATTGAAGGGGGTCGATGGGAAATTCGTCGAAGACCGGCCAGATCTGAAACAGCACGAAGGTGCAACAGGCCAGGAACAGGACCGCGATCGCCAGGCATTGGCCCCAAAATGGCAGCATGGGCGCCTTTGCGGGGAGCGCGGGGGCATGGTTGGTACCGGAAAAGAGCCAAAGGGCCGCCCCGGCAACCGACAGTCCGGCGATCAGCCAAACTGCGGGGCTCCAGTAGGGGCCGAACTGGTTTCTCCAAAACGTCTGCATTGCCAATTCCAGGAACAGGGCGATCCCAAAGATGGCATAGGCGAACTTCCTTTTTGAGTATCCGGCCATGAATAGCTGTTTTTAAAGCACTTCTCCCACCACAAAAATACTGCCGCCGACAAAGATCACATCCTCCGGCGCGGCATGGCGTTTGGCGGCCCGGAAGGCATTGCGCACCGAAGTATAGGCCCTGCCCTTCAGGCCTGTTGTTTCGGCTTTTTCCTTTAATGTATGCGCCTCCATCCCCCTGGGGATATTGGCTTTGGCAAAATAGTAAATACCGTCTTTCGGGAAATAGGCAAGCAATTTGCCAATCTCTTTATCTGCCGAAAAACCGAGCACCAGGTGGAGTTTCCGGTAGGGCATGGCCAGGAGTTGTTCCCGGATAGTTTCTAACCCGTCGGGGTTGTGGGCGCTGTCGCAAAGTATGATGGGGCGCTCGCCGAGCTGCTGCCAGCGGCCGATAAAATAGGTGCTCCTTTTCAGGTTTTTCAAGCCTTCCCGAAGCTGTTCCTCGTTCCAGCGCACAGCCGGCCAGGTCATCCGGAGGACGGAAAAGGCCTGCAACACGGTGGCCAGGTTTTTGGACTGATAGGGTCCGCCGGCTTCCAGTTCCAGGGCCGGGTATTTCAAGGTTTCGTTTTCCCACACGTCGAACACGCTGGAAAAGGGGTCCGATCTTAGGACTTCCGCACGGTAGTTCTGCGAAGCCCAAAAAAGCGGCGACTTTTCCTGCCTGGCTTTTTTCTCGAATACGGAGCGGGTCTCCGGATCCTGCTCGCCTACCACCACGGGAACAGTATGTTTTATGATCCCGGCTTTTTCTCCCGCAATTTCCGGAAGGGTATTGCCGAGCAGGCTCATGTGGTCGTAGCCAATATTGGTGATAATGCTCAAGAGGGGTTTAATGACATTGGTGGAGTCCAGCCTTCCGCCCAAACCGGTTTCGATCACCGCCACGTCAACCTCGTGCCGCCGGAAGTGGTCGAAGGCCATGGCTACGGTGACTTCGAAGAAAGAGGGCTGTATCTGTTCGATCAGTTCCCGTTGCCGATCCACGAATTCGACCACCTCTTTGCTGGTGATAAAACGGCCGTTGATCTTGATCCGCTCGCGGAAATCTTTGTAGTGGGGCGAAATATAGAGCCCGGTTTTCAGGCCGTGGGCCTGGAGGACCGCCGCGATCATGTGCGCGGTGGAGCCCTTTCCGTTGGTGCCGGCAATATGAATCGTGGGATAGGTTTTTTCCGGGTGCCCTAGGTGCGCCATCAAGGTGCGGGTATTGGTCAGGTCCTTTTTGATCGCTGCGGGCCCTATCCTTTGAAACATGGGGAGCTTTTCCTCGAGGTAACGCAGCGTATCTTTATACAGGGCAGAAAAACCCGTCATGGGAATTGGTTTACGTCCGCGGGCAAAGGTAACAAAGAAAAAAGGCAACTCCATTGGAGTTGCCTGCATCAAAACTGAACTAGTATGAAAAAACCTCTTTATACCTAGAAGGAACCGAACCGGAAAGTCAACGCCCCCATGAAACCGCTAAAATCCTCATCGGAATAGGCTTCGGGGAGGTTGTCCACATCGGCGACGAGGCGGTATCCGCCGGTGGCGGCAATCCTCAAAAAGTCGGTCACGTTGATCTCAAGGCCGATCTCAGGAGTAAACGCAAAAATGCGGTCGGCGTATATGGCATCGCGGTCCTTATCGTCCCGGTCTTCTTTGAACCGGATCTGTCCCCAGCCCGGTTTGGCGCTCACATAGAGGTGAAACAGCTTGTGGGAGGGGATGGTATATCCCAGCCAAAAACCGCCGTGCCCTATATTGACGACGTAGCGCTCAGAATTGACAAGGGTTTCCGGGAAGTGGGTTCCGACTCCGTAACCTCCCAAAAAGAAGCGTTTGAATTGAAGAGCCCCGCCGCCGCCGACCATCAGGCCTTCATCGCCGAGGATCTGGTGATACTCTACAAAAGGGCCTCCAAATGCGCCGACTACCCTGGCGTTGTCAAAAAGGGTTTCATCCTGCGCCGAGGCTACAGACGTTAACCCCAGGATTAAGCCCAGGGCTAGTGCAAAAGTTTTCATGGTTTTATGATTTGATGAATGATAGGGCTAAAAATGGCTTCTTTAGCCATCAAAATCAAAAAGAATTAGGCCAAAGACCGGAAAACATAGATCAAGTTGCTTGCTGAAGCAATCTTAACTAAAAAGCAGCTCTCCCCATTAAGGCGGCAAATTCGGAGACCATATTGCCGGCCTCGCGGGCCTTCTCCAACCCAAGGCTTTCGAGGTTCAGGGAGGAAAAGCGGTCCAGGATGCTTTTCATTTGCTCCAGCGGCGGATAAGCCTGCTGGCTTTGTGCCTGCCATTGCAACCCCGAGGCAATTTGCCGCTCCATTGCGGTTGCTATTTCTTGTTTCATAATTTCGGCGCTTTCCAGGTCTGCGTCGGAGATGGCTTCTTCTAGACGAAGCCGTTTTTCATCCAGATCCTGCATTTGGAGGCGCTTGACATCCGTGGTCGTCTGCTCCCGGTGCATTTGGTCCCGGCCGGAAGTCGTGGTTTGAGCTTGCAGGCTCGCGCCGATGAACAGCATAAACAAAAGGGAAAGTGTAGTCATTTTCATAGAAAAGAGTTTAATATTGCTTTATTCGTCTTTCAGCGGGCGCCCGCCAAAATTTCATTTTGAAACGCCAATTCATTCCAATAAGTATTAATCCTCGTGCAAATTAGCTGTAATGCGCTAATTTTGCCCTATCATAGAACCTTATGTTCACAGAGAAGCTCTACCTGGATCATCTACCCCCGGCCTTGCTGGACCATTACCTCGCCAAGGGGTGGTACCGTATGGGGCAATCGATGTTCACATGCAGGTTTCTCATGTTCCAGGGCCATTTATATCCCGCCGTCTGGGTCCGCCTTCCGCTGACCGGCTTTGAGATGACCAAAAGGCAGCGCAAGCTCTTCACCCGCAATTCCGCACAGTTTCAGGTGGTGACCCGACCCGGGAAGATCAATATGGAAAAGGAACGCCTGTATCAAAAGTACCGGAAAAATTTCCAGGGCCGTCTGGCGCCCTCCCTCAAAGTATCCCTGCTCGACGACGGGAATTTCAACCTCTTCAACACCTACGAAACCTGTATTTACAACGGTCAGGATCTCGTGGGCTTCAGCTTTTTCGACCTCGGCAAGGAGAGCATCGCCAGCATCATGGGGGTGTACCATCCCGATTATAAAAAGAACAGCCTGGGTTTTTTCACGATGCTCGCGGAGATCTCCTTCGGCCTGGAGCACGGCTATACCCATTACTATCCAGGCTACATCGTTCCGGGTTATCCTAAATTCGATTACAAAACCCGGATCGGCGACGTCGAATGTTTTGAGGAAAAAAACCAGCTTTGGACCCCCAGGGCGCAATATCCCTTCGACAACCTGCCCACCCAGCGGATGGAAAAACAGCTGAAAGAGGTCAAAAAATACCTGGATCAATGGGGTATTCCCAATAAATTGGTCCTTTATCCGCCCTATGAAGCCAACCTGATCGGGTATTGGATCCTCGACTACCTCGAATACCCCATGCTCCTCGAATGCACGGGCACCTCCATCGAACCCACCCGCACGATCCTCGCCTTCGACTCCATTCGCGATCTATACCGCCTCTACCTCTGCTCGGTCTACGACGACCTCTCCGACTTTTTCCATGGAAGTATGGTCGAAGCTTCCTCAGCCATGCCCCTTCAACTGGAATTGCTCATCAAGGATGGCCTGATCGCAGAATCCCAATCGGCGGAAGAAATAGCGGGCATCATCGCCCATCAAAAATCAAAGAACTAGCATATCCGGGGCAATTGTTCGCCCGGTAACATATTGACTACTCTTCGGCCTCCAATGCTGCTTTGGAGGATTACTTTTCCGGGATGCTCCTCCACCATTTCGCCGATACAGGCAGCCTCCGCGCATTCGTCGGTTTGGCGCAGGAAGGCCAGGCATTCGTCCGCAATGGAGGCATCGACCCAGGCCAGAAATATCCCTTCGTTTGCAACGTACAGGGGATCCAGCCCCAGGATCTCGCAAGCGCCGGCTACCTGCTCGGCAATCGGTAATTGATCCTCGCGGATCTCCGTTCCAAGCCTGGTATCCCGGGCTATTTCATTGAGCGCGGTGGCCACTCCGCCCCGGGTCGGGTCGCGCAGGAGCTTTACTCCCTCGCCGAAGCGCTCGATCAGGGCCTCGACAGGGCGATTGAGCGCCCTGGTATCGCTGAGGATATCCGATTCAAAAGCCAGGCCTTCCCGCACCGATAAAATGGCCACCCCGTGCGCAGCCAGGTTGCCGCTCAGGATTATTTTGTCGCCCGCCCCAATGCGCCGCGAATCAATTTTGGCCTTCGGATGGGTGTAACCTATCCCGGTGGTGTTGATGAAAATCTGATCCCCTTTCCCGCGCTCCACCACTTTGGTGTCGCCGGTTACCACAACCACACCCGCCGTGGCGCAGGCGTTGCGGATCGAGACGAGGATATCCCAAAACCTGGTCACCGGTAATCCCTCCTCTATGATAAAGCTCAAGGACAGGAATTTGGGGACCGCTCCGCACATGGCCAGGTCGTTCACCGTACCGTTTATGGCCAGTTCGCCGATATTTCCTCCCGGAAAAAAAATGGGGGAAACGACAAAGCTGTCGGTCGTGAACGCGAGCCCACCCGGCAGAAAAGCGCCGTCGTGTCTTTTATCGAGGTATTCGTTGGACAGGAGGTCGAACACGCCGCTGTCCAGCAATTTATTGGTCAAAAGCCCTCCGCTGCCGTGCCCCAGGGTGATCACGTCAAAATCCAGTTCCGGCATCGGGCATTCCCAGTGAAGGGATTTTTTATTGGTCTCCATTTGATTGCTTATGTTCTTTAACAAAATTAATCAAACAACTTTGCCGCCTGCGGCGGGCAAAGTTACGCCCCGCCTTAAATATTTTGTCTTGGCACTTATGTCCCATGAAATTATTTAGTCTCCTCCATGACGTGATAAAAGTGATAATACGCGGCACAAGCCCCTTCGGAAGACACCATCGGCGCGCCCAGTGGGTTGGAAGGAGTGCATGCCTTGCCAAACTGAGGGCATTCCTGCGGTTTGATGATCCCCTTCAGGACCTGGCCTGCCATGCATAGAGAGCTTTCTTCGGCTTTGCCCTCGGGGGCTTCGAATTTTCGCTTTGCGTCAAACGCGGCGTATTCTTCCCGCAATTCGTAGCCGCTCATCGGAATGGTCCCAAGTCCCCGCCAGTCTCTATCCTTCACCTCGAAAACCCGCTCCAGGACTTTCCTGGCGCCCGGATTGCCTTCGGGGCGAACCACCCTGCTGTACTGGTTCTCTACCTCATAACGACCCTCTTCCAGCTGCCTGACCGTCATCAGGATACCTTGCAGCAAGTCCACCGGCTCAAAACCGGTGACCACGATGGGCACTTTGTATTTTGCGGCAATCGGGCCGTATTCGGCCGTACCCATTACCGTGCAGACGTGGCCTGCGGCCAGAAAGCCCTGGATCGATGCTTCTTCGTCGTCGAGCACCGCTTCCATGGCGGGCGGCACCAATACGTGAGAGGTTAGAATGGAATAATTGCTCAGGCCGAGCTCTGCGGCGTGAACCACGCTCAGTCCGTTGGCCGGGGCCGTGGTCTCGAAGCCCACGGCGAAGAAAACCACCTGCCTCGTGGGGTTTTCTTTGGCGAGGCTCACCGCTTCCAGCGGGGAATATAATATCCTGACATCGGCGCCCTCCGCCTTTGCCTGTAAAAGGCTTTTTTCCGAGCCCGGCACCCGGAGCATATCGCCAAATGAGCAGAGGATCGCCCTCTCCTTTTCCGCCAGATGAATGGCGTGGTCGATCAGGTGCAAAGGGGTCACACAGACCGGGCAACCGGGACCGTGGATCATCCGGATCTGTGGCGGAAGCAGGCCCAGTATCCCGTTTTTCACCAGGCTGTGGGTTTGGCCTCCGCACACCTCCATTATAGCCCAATCGCGGGTGGTGATCTTCCCGATCTCCCGGATGTATTCCCGAACGAGTTCGGGGTCGCGGTATTCCGATAAAAATTTCATGCTATAAAATTACATAACTGATATTAGCCACTGCACCCAATCTTGAATAATTTACCGCAAAGGCGCTAAGAACGCTAATTTTCTTTGCGTCCTTAGCGCCTTTGCGGTTCATGTACGGACTATCAAATAATACCAGGCCAACTGCCCAAAGGCGATGCACTCGTCGTTGGGCGATAGCTGGCTGTGAAAAAACAATTGATGGCTCTTTCCCAGTCGCTCGATAAGCAGGTCTATCAATAACTCGTTTTGAAAAACCCCTCCGCTGAAGGCCAGACGGGAAACGCCCCTGTGCCGGCTCAGCTGCCGGACGGATTCTACCAGGGTATTGTGGAATTTTGCGGCTATTTTTCCCGTCGGTTCTCCGTTCAGGATATCTTCTACGATTTCCGCCACAAGAGATTTGGTGTGGATCTTACCGGTCTTCAAGTCTCCGAAAAAATAAGTTCCCGAAAAACCCAGCCCCTGCTCTTCAAACCAGCGCCTGGCAACCTGCTCCAAATACAAGGGCGCCTCGCCTTCGTATTCCGCCACATCCAGGATGCCGAGGAGGGACCCCACGGTGTCGAAAAGGCGGCCCATACTCGAAGTCCTCAGGTTGTTGGTTCTGGAGAGGAGCTTTTCATAGATATACCACTCCGAATCGCTGAATTTGGGCCGCAAAATACCTTCCGCCCCAGGTATGCCCCGGGTAACAGACAAGGCTGTTATCCGGGGTTCTTTGGGCATCTTGTCCCCGAGTATCAGGTCGAAATAATCGAGGTGTCCGGTTCGGGAAAAAACGCCTTTTTCGAAGATAAAAAACTCGCCTCCCCAGATTTGTCCGTCGTTGCCCATGCCCGTGCCGTCCCAGATGACCCCGAGCACCGGGGAAGGGTCTTCGAGCAAATGGTTTTCGCCCAGCACAGCCGCAAAGTGGGCCTCGTGGTGGGGCACTTCGACGAGGGGAATGTTCTTTTCCCGGGCCAGCTCCAGGCCCAATTGGGTAGAAAAATATTGCGGGTGGCGGTCCACCAACACCCTTGCCGGCTGGGCTTCGAACATCCCCGTAAAATGTTCCCTGCACTGCCTGAACCGCTCCTGGGTGTCGAAGCTGTCGAGGTCGCCGAAATACTGGCTGATGTAGGCAAAACCCCGGTGCAAAAAACCGAATGCGCTTTTCATATCTGCGCCCATGGCCACTATGGTTTCCGACAAGCCATCGAAGGGCGGATGGATAAAGGCCGGCGCCAGGCCCCTGGAGCGGCGCACAAGAATGGATTGCCGGTGTTTTTTGGAAAATCGGAGCACGCTGTCGTCCTGCGGCATGATGATCTCGCGGTCGTGAACCAGGATCAGGTCGGCCATTTTCGACAGTTCATACAGGGCTTTCCCGTCTTTGTACACAATCGGCGAAGCGCTCCGGTTGGCGCTGGTGGCCACTACGGGCCGTCCAAACCCGCCCAGTATCAGTTCGAAAAGAGGGGCGTAGGGGATCATGACTCCCAATTGGTCCAGTCCGGGTGCGATTTGGTCCAGGCACAGCCGGGGATTGTGTTCCGGCCGGATAAAGGCCAGCACGATGGGCGAGGCCGCGCCAAGCAGGGCCTTCCTGTGGGGCTCTTCCAACTGAACGTCGAGCGCCGCTGCCTCCAGGCTTGGGTACATCAGGGCAAAGGGCTTGCGGGCCCTGCCTTTTCGTTCGCGCAGGGTTTTTAAGGCTTCTCTGTGGTTTGCATCGCAAAGCAACAGGTAACCTCCTATCCCTTTCACCGCGACGATTTTCCCCTGCTCCAAAGCCTCGACTACCTGGCCGATGCAGGGTTCGTACTCGGATTGCAACAGATGGAAATCCCGGTCGTACAGAGCCACTGACATCCCGCACTGGGTGCAGGAGTTGGTTTGGGAGAAAAAGCGCCATTCGGTATGCCGGGTATATTCATCCAGGCAGGACGGACACATGGAAAAGGGTTCCATGCTCGTGCGTTCGCGGTCGTAGGGAAGGCCGCGGAGGAGAGAATAGCGGGGGCCGCAGTAATTGCAGGTAATAAAAGGATAGCGGTAACGGCGGTTTTCCGGATCCCGCAGTTCCGCCCGGCAGGAAGGGCATATCGCCAGGTCGGGCGTCAATACGAGTTGCCCGCTTCCCTCCCGGTTGCTTTTCACGATCCGGAAGTCGGGAAAATCCTGGAAAGGAGCCGGCTCCACCGAAAATTCGGAGATCCAGGCGATGGCGGGTTTTTCGGTTTTCAGTTCTTGCACGAATTCATCGAGCGCCTCCTCCTTTCCCGATACGAGAATATGTACCCCTTCCAGGGAATTATTCACCCAGCCCGACAGTTGGTGCTTGATTGCCAGCTGGTACACAAAGGGCCGGAATCCGACCCCCTGAACCTGTCCGGTTATGCGGATAAACAGTGTGGTATTCATTTTCCGGAAGGTTTAGGAGGTTTAGAGGGTTTAGGAAGTTTAGATAATTAAAAACTAAACTTCCTAAACCCTCTAAACCTTTCTAAACGATTAAAAATTAAGTTCGGGACGGCAGCTGGGACCGGACCCTGCGGTCGTCGTTGATGCGTTGGTTGAGTATGCCGATATAATTGCGGCTGGTTTTATTTCCGTACTTGGTCCAGGCCTGTTCTGCCATAGCCAGGGCTTCTTCGAGCCGGCCAAGCCTTTCGCTGGCCACGGCGAGGTTGTGGGCGGCGCGGCCGGCGGTTTTTTGGTCGGCATCCGAAAGCAGTTGCGTCCAGATGGCCGACGCCTCCTCCCAATTGCCGGATTCAGCCAGGCGGGCGGCCTGTTTCATCTTGTCCTTGTATAGCCCTTTCCCCTTCGAAAAAAACGATCGGCTGACATTCACAAATACGGGGGCGATGCGCATGCCGTAACGCTGCCCGGCCCGGTAGCTCAGCTCGAAAGCGCGGTACACCGGGTCCGAGAGGCTGCTTTTGGCCCGACTCTCCTGATCTCCGGTAGCGGAATAAGATTCGTCGAGGTGCACCGAAAACTCGTCCTCGATGATCCGGGTTTTGGGGTCGTAGAGGCGCCAGCCTATGGTCACGTCGAGGTTGGCGGTGGCCCGATATTTGGTCCGGGTGCGTTCCACGCCTTCTTTGTCCTTGTATTTTTCCAGGTAGGAGCTCGTCGTGACCATGACATCACTGTCATAGCTTTCGATGGCCAGTACCGCGTCGGCGTCGTACATTTTGCACATGGTTTCGATCTCCGACCAGGAAAGCGGCTGCGCCATATTTTCCCCGGCGTTGGTTCCTTCCAGTTCTACGTCGGTGGGCTTGACCTGGAAGCGGGGGGTGCGTGTCAGGGAATGGGTCAGGCCGTCGAGGGCTTTGAGCCGGCCCCGCTTGTCCTGACCGATCGACTCGCCCGTAAACAGGCCTTCCAGAACATTGAGAAATCCGCTGGCGGGTTTGCTGCGATCAATAGTGGCAATCGTGCCGATGTGGTCGGGAATGCGCATATCGGCAGGTTGCAGGACCTGCAGGCTGGTTGTTTGCATGCACGATTGCAAACTCATTCCGGAAAGAAGGAGGAGAGCAAAATACAGACGTGTTTTCATGGTTGATGGATTTGGCGTATTTCAGGAATTCGGTGGGACCAGTTCGTGGAAGGTTTCGCCGGGGTTGGAACCCGGCTGGTGCTGACAGGGAAAATCCTTTTCCACAAGCAGCGAGAGCTTGCCGCCTCCGCTCAATTCGAAGGTTTCTTCCATCCCCACCTGTTCCGAGTTCATCCAATCGCGGGCGGGGCCGGAGGGCAGGGTGATGTGCAGCACGCCGTCATCCCAGGCTGCGCCGAGTTGGTTTTGACCTTCGGCGAGCGAAAGGGAGAACCCGAACGATCCTCCGGCGGGGAGCTCGATTTGTTCGGCGATACGCCCGGTTTGTCCCAGGGTGGCTATGTCGGACCGAAGGACGCGAATACGGATGTTGCCCGAAGAGCAGCGCAGTTTCATAGAAGGGTATTTAAGGATCGAATAGGATCCGGTTTTTGCCACAATAGATATTAAAACCTCGTTCCCGGAGGAACCCCACCAGGGTCATGCCGTACTCTTCGGCCAATTCGACGGCCAGGCTGCTGGGGGCTCCTACGGCCACCAGGATGGGAATACCCGCCATGAGGGCCTTCTGCACCAATTCGAAGCTGGCCCGGCCACTGACCATAAGGGCGCTGTCGCGCAGGGGCACGGCGCCCGAGCGCAGGGAGGCGCCGATCAGCTTGTCTAGTGCATTATGCCTGCCGACGTCCTCCCGGAGCAATTGAAGATTTCCCTCCCGGTCGAACAAGCCGGCCGCATGAAGACCGCCTGTGGATGAAAAGAGCTTTTGGGATTGACGCAGCCGCTCTGATAGCAAGGCCAGGGTTGCAGCGGAAATCGTGGGCCTGTCTTCGATGGGGAAAAAGCAGGTATGGGTTTTCACCAATTCGATAGACCCTTTTCCGCAAACCCCGCAACTGGTCGCCGTGTAGAAATGCCGGCTCAATTGTTGAGGATCGAAGGCGATTTTCGGGTCGAGCTCGGCCGTGAGGGAATTGTACTGCATGTCCTCCTCCCATTGTTCGCCGGTATAGCGAAGGGAGATGACATCGGAAGCGGCGCTGATGATCCCTTCCGTAAAGAGGAAGCCCAGCGCGAGCTCGTGATCATCGCCAGGGGTTCGCATGGTGACGGCCAGGGGCTCCTGCCTGCGGTCGGTACCCTGGCCGAAGGCCACCCGGATCTCCAGGGGCTCTTCGACGGCGAGCTGGTCGCTTTGCCGGCTGAGCGAGCCATCTTCCAGTTTCCAGATCGGTTTCGACGACAAGGCCATGGTTCGTATTGATTTCTAATCCAGTAAACAGCGGCGCAGAGGGCAAGGTTTTAGCTTTGTCCCTAGGCCGGCTTGCTGCCCGAAGACCGGATATTGACCAGTTTTTTCAGCAGGTCGAACCAGAAGGGCGCGCCCAGGGAGATGGCGAAGGCCGTCACGACCCATCCAAACAGTTTAGCCATCCAGTCGACGAGAGACAAGGTGTTCAGATCCACCTTTTCCCAACCAATGCCAAGCGGGCTTTTCAGTACTTCGAGGTTTTCCGCCAGCAGGCTGTAAACTTCCTTTTTCAGTTCTGCGGGTTGTTCCTGGCCGGGTTCGGCAGTGCTTACCACCTTGGCGGCTTCCAGGGCCATTTTGTTGGCTGCATCCGGATCGCGCGACAGCTGGCCGTAAACCTGCAGGGAGTCGACATTAAAGGAGATGGCGATGCCCATGCCTATCATGATGAGGATGCGTTGCATATTGCGTTTGTACCAGCCCGAGGCACGGTCCATCACATCGTTGAACCACATTTCCACTTTTTGCTTGAACTCCTCTTTGTCCTGCCGGGCATCTTGCAACAATTGGCCGAGGGTCGATTTCAGGGGGCCTTCCGGCAATTTTCCTACCCATTCCTCCACTTTGTCGCCTTCCTGGTTCCGGCCGAGGACCTGGAAGAGGATGGAGCGGAATTTTTCCGAGCTGAGGTAGGAAGGCGGCGAAGTTTTGCCGATAAACTGGCCGGCCAGCTGTTTGTAGACCGGGTTTTCCTTAAACTCCCTGAACAGATCCGGGTTGTCGGGGTCCAGCATATTTGAGATGGCTTTTTCGAGGTTGCGTCCGCGGAAGGAGAGAAAGGCGGCGAGCAATTCCAGGATGGTGGTGGCAAACAGGCTATAGAGCAGAAATATGAGGAGCAGCCCGATGATCACATTTAACATAGACGACTGGTTTGTGTGAATGAAGTAGTTCTTTTTAAAGGACTGTAAAATACCTCAATTTCCGCAGATTCAGCGACGGGGATGATAATAATCATTGCAATTTCAGCGACAAGGGATTTCCTTTGTCTGCGTGGAAAAGGAAGAATAAAAACTCTTCCTTTGCAAACAACCAAGGCAATGAGGAAAATGGGTAATAATTAGGGAGGACCCTCTCCATTTGAGAGGGCTGTTTAGTCATCTCTAATCAAAGGTGTTCCAAGACCATGGAGTTTGGAACACTTTTTCATTAGTATTATTCAAAACTATTCAGAATTTTCAGCTCAAATTGGTTTGAAACAAGTTACATTTTCTGCAACTTGAGTTGTCTTATACTTGCATCCCGGCCTGCGGCTGGGATGGCGTTCTTATAGAATTATTTTCAATATGAGACTTTGGCTTTTCCTCATCCCTATATGGGCGGGCAACTTTTCAGGGGTTTGGGCCCAGGAGGCGGATGAACCGCTGTGCGTGGTGCCCCTTGGCGTGAAACAGTTATTCCAGGAGGTTCACCCCAGGGCGGAGGAGGTTTATTGGGAGGTCTGGAAGGATGGTTTCCGCGCTTCCTTTTTTGAGAACGGGCTCTCCAGGGAGATTCAGTTTGCCGAAACGGGGCAATGGGTCTGTGTGAACACCTACGTGGAACTAAGCGAGTTGCCCCAAGCCGTCCGCGATTTTCTGAACCGCCGTTATCCGCATATGGAAATGCCCAGCGTCCTTTGCCGGGTGGAAACCCCCGCCCGGGGAGTCCTCTACCGCGTCAACCTCGACCTCCCCCATGGCTTGCTGGAGTTGACCCTCGACGTGGGGGGCAAGCTCCTCGATGAACGCATTGAAACCTACCAAAACTAAGAGCCGAAAGGCCTTCCGAATCCAAACAAAACTCAACAATTCCAGGCCTCGCTGCAATATTATTTCAAACTCCCCGTTTACTTGCCTTTGTTGCTCCGCAAATGCCCTATTTTGAAAAAAAATTTGGAGGGAATGGGAATTCTTCCCTTATTTTTGCGGTTCAATCGCCGGAAGCAAGGCGATGTATTTTTAACTGGTTTACGCATTGGAAGGTGCGTAACAAAAAACCCGATTCATGACCAGCACGAATAGATATTCAGATGTGGAATTGGAGGAATTCAGAGTTCTGATCCAAGAGAAACTGGATATGGCAAGAGTTCAATTAGAACAACTGCAAAGCCAGATATTCGAAATCACGGAGAACAGCGATGACGAATACGGAAGCGATTGGATGGACGACAGCAGCATCAACAACGAGATCGAGATATTGAACGACATGGCGATCCGCCAGCGCAAATTCATTCAGGACCTCGAAAACGCCCTGGTCCGGATCAAGAACAAGACCTACGGGATCTGCGTCGTATCGGGTGAATTGATCGACAAAAAACGCCTGCTCGCCGTACCCACCACCACCAAGAGCATCGCGGCCAAAAACGCCGAACTGGCCAAGCCCCAGCCTCAAAAACCGAGTACCTCCTCCTCTTCCTCCCTGGATTCCGGCGACGCCGAAATGGGCGATGTGGCAGATATTTCCGATGCACCTGCCTCTCCCTCGAAAAAATCCCGGCCCACCACCCCGATTATCATCGACAAGGTGATCCGCAAATCCTCCAACAGCTCCGCTCCCAAGAAACCCTCCGCTCCAAAAGGCGAGGAGGACGACGATTTCGAACTATACAAAGGCATGGAATTCGAAGAAGAGGAAGACTCTTTCCCCGATCCCATGATCGATCCGGATACCATCAGCAGCGGAGAAGAGGAACCGGAGGAAGACTATTAAAGTTCAAGTTTTTGAGTTATTAAGGTTATAAGTTATTAAAAGTCAATAGCTTATTAACTTAAAAACTTAATAACTAAAAAAAGGCCCTCGCCCGGCATATCTGCCAGGGGGGCCTTTTTTTATTGTTTTCGATTGGTTGCTTACTCGAACTTCGGCCTGACCACGGTGAAAACCCGGGACACGTTGAAGCCGAAGTGCACCCCACCATCGAGCCAGTCGCCGATCGTCTGGGGAATGAACCCGTGCTCGACCATGGCCGTGGAGTTGGTAAAATGAAGTTGGAACACGTGGCCGCCGGTTTCGATGTCGAACCCGATGGAAAGGGAGTTCTTGAAGCCCGGCGCCAATTGGTCGGGGAGCACGTAGATGTATTCCGCGTTGATGGCCAGCCGGCTGCTGATCTTGATCCTTCCTGCGAATGCTGCGGCAAACACATCGTTCTCCTCCAGTTTCGTGGTCACCAGGTTCCTGTGCACCAGGGTGGGCGATACTTGCAGGGTCAGCCGTTCGCTGAACTTTCGCCCCAGGATCAACTGAAACGTATAATACATCCGGGAGGAAAAGTAATTCTCCCGATCCGGGTTCGGCCATTTGATCGACTTGATCGCCGCCGTACTCAGGAAAGCCGCCGTAAGGGGCATATTCACCTTGCCCTTGCTCTGGCGCAGGAATTTATATTTCAGAAAACCGTCGTAGGTCTTTTCAAAAGTACTGCGCCCTACCCCCACTGTGAGGCGGTCGGTGATCCCGAAATCGCCTCCCAAACGCATGCTGGCATTGTCCAGGCCAAAGAGTTCGTAAAGCCCTCCGTTCAAAAACCCGAATCGGTGCGATATCTTGAAATCGAACACGCCCGCAGCCGTAGATTCCAGGGAATGCAGGTTGATCACCCGGTTGGTCTTGAAACTGGCGGTGACATACTCTGTTTCCTCCAGCTCCGTTTCTTCATCCAGGAGCGAAAGGAGATCGTCTTCCTGGGCCGCTAAAGGGGCAATTTGCCAGAGCAAAAACAGGAGCAATAGTATACGGTTTCTCATGGGGTAAAGTTTTTAAGAATAAAAAGATCGGGCGGTCTCCGACCGCCCGATCTTTACTAGATCCACTGCTGGTATAGGGCTGAAAGTCGGCCTTGACGACCACTTTCACGCTCTTTGCAATGTTATCCCGCACGACGGCCGGGATTTTGATGTCAAAATCTTCTGGCGCCAGGTTGAAGGTGGAGTTGGCCGAAATCGCGCCGTTCTTCACCGTGATCTGGCCGTTGGCTGTGACAGGCTTGGTGACGCCGTGGATGGTCATATCGCCTTTAACCACGACGGGGTAAGTTCCGTCCTTTTCAAAATCCACCTTGGCGATCTCCTGGATGGTCCCTTTGAAGATGGCTTTGGGGAATTTGGTGCTTTCCAGGTAATTTTCATTGAAATGCTCCTGCATCAAGGCTTTTTCGAATTGAAACCCCTTGACGAGGACCGCGAATTCCATTTGGCCCGTAGAGGTTTCCAGCACACTGGTGGCCTTTTGATTGTGCGCTTCGATATTTTCAACCGGCGTTTCGGAGAAGAAGGAGATCTTCCCCTCCCGGGTAAAAAACTTCTGGGCCGAGGCCTGGTTTGCGCCTAACAGGGCAAATGCGAGGCTGAGAACAACAATTACTCTTTTCATTGGATATGTCATTTTTTGGTTTACTCAATCCGGACGCAGCGCACGAGCACGACGTCCATTAACATTCCGGAACACAGGCCCTTGAAAGTTGCCTCCTGTCCCGCTTTAAAATCTTCCCTGGTCCATTTTGAGGACTCCTGCAATTCACAGACAACGCCGAAAAAATCGTTGCCGGTATCCAGCGTGACGCTTAATCCTCCCTCGTCATCCGCCGTAACTTCCTTCACCGTTCCACTGATCTGAAGGACTTTATCCAGGTATTTCGTATTCGCTTCCTCCTCCCGTTCTTCAAACTCGGTGAAGAGGGCCTTGGCTTCCATCGTGTAATCGGGCTTTGCCCGGGAGACGTTTTTATGGGGCTTGTTGAACAGGTAAATGCCGAATATGACCACGGCGGCAATCCCCACGAATATGTATTTCAAATATGGTTTCATAGTGATCGGGGTTAATTATTCAGCGCGCCTTCCGCTATCCAGGCTTCGATCTTCTCGATCTGGCAATCGACCAACTTGGGCTGGTTCTGAGGCATAGGCGAGAATCCCGATTCGTGCTTCAACGCCCCGATCAAATCTCCTCCGGTGACCCTGACCAACACGTGGTCGTACCCTTCCAGGACAATACCCCCTCCTGACTGACCGCGTTATGGCAGACGTAACAATTATCTTCCAGCAAAGGCTGTATGAATCCCGAATACGTAATACTATCGGTGGCGCAGCCGGTATCCGGGTAAAGCTCCTCTTCTATATCGTAATAACATCCGCCCGACAAAAGAACCAGGCATATTGCGGCAAAGGGAATTGGGGATTTCATTTTAGGGATTTTCATCTTTTAGTCAGTTGTACTTCAATCACAAACGAAATCCCAATTTAATTGTTTAACGCGCCGGCGTCAATCCAGGACTTGATCTTGGAAATCCGGCAATCTGACAATTTCGCGCCATTTTGCGGCATGGCCGAGTAGCTCTGCGCATGGGAGATGGCGCCGTACAACTGTCCGTTCTGAGCAACAGCCTGTACCCCGGCATAACTGTTCAGGTTGATCCCTCCGGAAGGCGATCCTCCGCTGTGGCATCCCAGGCAATAGCTTTGGATCACGGGGAAGACGTAGGCGGCAAAGCCCACATTGTTCGTATCGCAGCCGCCCGAATCCGGATCGCAACTCAAATTTTTGGCGCCCTGCTGAATCCAGGCCGAAATAAGGCCGATCTGCTCGGCGCTCAGCGGGGCTACCGGCGGCTGGGGCATGCGGTCTTCGAAATCGTCTTCGACCAGCACATCGTATAATTCACTTTCCCCGGGATTAAAGGGGACCACTTCCGCCGTATTCATCACGGATTCATAGCTGGTCAATACCACCCCGTCCTGTGCGGATGCCGCATCGTGACAGCCCGACATGGCGCAGTTCGACTGCAGGATGGGCAATATCTGCTGCGTAAAATAGATCAGGTTCGGGTCGCAGGGCGTACCGAGGGTATCGTCCGGAGGAGGCGGTACAATTACGATGGTATCGCCCGGATCGGGGATGATATCCTCCAGGGGAAAATGCTTACATGAAGGTGCGCTTATTATTTGCAGCAGAAAAAAAGCCTCCGATTGCAAAAGCGGAAAGGGTCCGGCCCATAGGTCGTATATTTTCATCAAAGATAGGGGGGTGGAGGGGAGGTCCCTAGGTTGTGACTACCGAACGGGAAGAATACCACCCCGAACGGGAATAAACGGATTTGGAACCCTTTTCACTGGTGACCGGTCAGCCACTTTTTAAAATGCGGGGAGCGCTCGGTGCTGACAATGGTATCGAGATCGGTAGAGGGCTCCAGACGGAGCTTGCCCCTCGACTTGGACACGGAATACATATCCTTAATCGACTCCAGACCGATGATAAACTGCCGGTTGATGCGGAAAAACTGTTCCAGCGGGAGCATTTCCTCCAGTTTTTCCATGGAATACTCTAGCGGAAAGCGTTTCCCGTTGTGGGAGATCAAAAAAGTGATTTTGTTCTGGGTGTAAAAATAGGCGGCTTCCTTGAGCTCCACCACCCGGAAATTCTGTCCCAGCCGGATGAGGAAGCGCTTGTTCCAGCCGCCCTGCTGCATGGTTTTGGCCAGGCGGTCATAAGAGCCCATCCCCTCCATTTTCTTCCAGCGCCCGATCCGCTCCAGGGCTTGGTCCAACTCCTCGCGCTTGACCGGCTTGAGCAGGTAATCGACCGCATTCACCTTAAAGGCCTGGAGTGCATACTGGTCGAAAGCCGTGATAAAGACGACCGGACTCTGGATCTTGACGTGCTGAAAGATCTCAAAGCTCGATCCGTCGGCCAGGTGAATATCCATCAAAATAAGGTCGGGCGGGGGGTTATTGATCAGCCAGTTGAGGCTTTGTTCGATGCTGTCCAGACACTCCAGGATGTTGGCGCCTGGCAGGGCTTCCTGCACCATTTTGGTCAGTCGCCGGGCAGCGGCTTCTTCATCTTCGATCAACAGGACGTTCATTGTTCGTTTATTTTAGCAAAGGAACTTTTACTCGAAACTCGTTTTCCGTTTTCTCTACCAACACAGGCCGGTCGGTCAGCATGGCATAGCGGTTGACGATACCGCTGAGCCCAAATCCGGTCGAAGGGTCTGCCGTCATTTTTGGTTGTAAGTTATTCGTCACCAGGAGATAATCGCCTTCCAGGCGCTCGATCGACACTTTCAGGGGTTTGGATTTGCCGACCACATTGTGTTTTACCGCGTTTTCCACCAGCATCTGAAGGGCGAGCGGCGCCACGAAATAATTCGACCGGGAGTCGACCCGAATGTCCAGGGAGAAATTTTCTCCAAAGCGTTTTTTTAATAAATAGGCGAAATTTTCCGTGAGCTTTAGCTCTTCCTCCAGGGGGATCTTCTCCATTTCCCGATAGGCCAGGATCACGCGGTAAAAATCGGACAGCTTTTCGACGTACTCCGCGGCGAGGGCCGGGTCCTCTTCGATAAAGGCCAGAAGGGTGTTAAAGCTGTTGAACAGAAAATGCGGATTGATCTGGCTCTTGAGCGTCTCGTATTGACTGCGGATGGAATCCCGTTTCAACTTTTCAATCCGGCGCATCCGGGTCTCCCTATTTTTAATAAGGTAGTAACTCAATGCTGCCAAACCAATAATGGAAAGGGCGATAAACCAGGGCCTTTGCCAAAGCGGGGCCCTGATCTTGAAATGGTAGCTCATTATAGGTTCGTCGAGCCATGCGCCGTTCTCGCTGGAACTCAGGTGAAAGGCGTAATTCCCGGGGGGAAGATGCGAATACGTTTTGCGGCGGTCCCGGGCGTAGTTCCAGTCCTGGTCATACCCCTCCAGTTTGTAGCGGTAGGTCACGCTTTCCGGGTCCGTAAGCCAGATCCCCACAAAATCGAAAGCCAGGAAATTCTCCCGGTGTCCAAACTCGCTTTTTTCCCACCAGTTCACAGGGGCCAGCATTACGGATACTTTTTCCAGACGGGTTTCCGGGTGTATCCGCAAGGGCTGTTCCAGGGTGGTGAACCGGATCAAATGACCGGGCATCCCGATCCAGACATTGCCCTTTCCGTCTGAATCCATGGCGTTGAGGTTGGGTTCGGCATCCGGGACACCCACTTCTGCGTCGTAGTATATCAGGTGGCCGGTCTCCGGCGTGAGCAGGTCTATGCCGCTGCGGTGAATGACCAGCAGTTGGCCGTCGTAGGTGGCGGCGAGGCCGGAGATGGAGAGATTGCGCAAGCCCTGCTTGAGGGTAAGGCCGGTAAAATTTTTTCCGTCGAACTTGAGAATGCCCTGATCGCGGGTGCTGAACCAGATATTGCCCTTGCCGTCCTCCGCAATGGAATATACAGCTTTCAAGGGTATGGAGTCGGCATGGGTATAGGTGGTAAATACCCCGTCTTCCAGTACGCTCAGGCCTTTCCCGTCGGTGCAGAACCAGGTAATCCTTTCCTCCGATGGACAGGATGCTGCCGTTTCCCAGCAATGGCCCTTCTCCAATGTGTATAAATTTGCCATCTTTTTTGCGATAACAATAAAGCCCGTCGCCGTAGGTGCCGATCCAGATATTGTCGTAATGGTCTTCGAACAGGCTGATCACATTCAGCCCCAATTTGGGGAGGATGAGCAAAAAAGTGTCTCGATATGCCGGCTTGTGAAAAAGTCCTTTTTGGGCGCCCAGCCATACGCCTCCATGTTGGTCGGCCAGTACGGCCTGAATATCTTCCGGAGAACGGCTCACCACTTCAAATTGCCTGTTAGCGGCGTAGAACCCCGGTGCATTGCTCGCAATCCACACGCCGCCTTCCGTGTCGCGCAGGAGAGCATGGATCTTCTTTCCGGGCCTGTTGTTGGGCGGGCTGAGGTTTTCCAGGTTTCCGGAGGGCATATCCAACCTGAACAGACCTTTGCCCTCGGTCCCGATCCAGACTTCTTTATTATGGAAACAGGCGATGGAGGTCACCGGCCCCAGGTCCCAATCCGAAACCATAAATTCCACTTTCCTGGTTTTGGGATCGATCCGGCAGAGTCCTCCATCGTGCATGCCGACCCATATACCGCAGTGTTCGTCCGAAACGAGGAAGCGCACAATCTCGTCCGGCAGCCCTTCCTCCAGGCCGATCCGGGTGATGGATTTTTTATCGCCTTCCCAGCCGACTACATCGATCCCCCTGTCGGTTCCGCACCAGACGTATCCAAAAGAGTCGATGGTCATGTCGTAAATCTCGTCCCCGCTCAGTCCATCGTCCTCTCCAAAGTGATAGAGGCGCTTCCCTTTCAGGCAATACAGACCTTCCCCATAGGTGGAAAACCAAAAATTACCCGCCGGGTCTTGGGCCATGGCTGTCACAGCCACAGTAGGCAGGCCTTCTTCCGGCTCCCATAGATGGAGCTTTTCAGAAGCGTCCATATAATAGATACTCCCGTTTTCCAGGCCGATCCAAAGGACGCCTTTGTTGTCTTCGAAAATGGAAGAAACCGAAAAAGGGCCCTTTATGCCTGGAGCCTGGACCGGCAAAGCCAAATGCCCGTCAAACCGGAACAGGCCGCCGTCGGCCCCGATCCAGATATATCCGGCCGAAGAAAGAAACAACTCGTCGATCTGAACGTCCCGGTATTCCTCCGGGAAAGAAAAGGCCCGAAAAAAGGGCTTTTGGGCCAGGGTGATGGCTGGCCCGAGCGCGAGGAAAAGGAGGAAGAATGGATATATTGAGCGGAGGAGCATTCGAAGGTTTAGAGAGTTTAGAGGGTTTAGAAGGTTTAGAAGGTTTAGAGGGTTTAAAAGGGATTTGGAGGGTACTAAACTAAACCTCCTAAACTTTCTAAACCTCCTAAACTCATTTAGATTTCATCATCAACTCCCCTTCCACCCTGACTTGTATCTCTTCTGCAATCTTTTGGTTGACGACTTTGGGAATCGTGATGGCATGGTCTACGAGCGGTACCGAAAAAGAGGCCGAATACCGGCAGCCCTGGCCCTGGATAATCACTTTGCACTTGATAATCCGTTCGACGGGCACGCCGTGGATGGTGAGGAGGCCCTTCGCCCTGATCAGGTATTCGCCGGGTTGGCTCAGATCGATTTGCTCGATAATCCGGCCGGAAAAGGTGGCCTCGGGATATCTGGCGCTTTCCATGTAGTTTTCATTAAAATGAACCCTTTGCAGGGGACTGTTAAAGCCCTGAAAAGTAGCCATTTGAATGCTGAAAGCAAAGGTTTGGTCCTCCGTGTTCAGGGCGCCTTTCAAGACATTGGAACTGGCCTGAATGATTTCAAGCGGTGCGTCGGACCTGAAATCGATCTTGCCGCTCTTATTGATCCAGATAGCCTGAGCGGAAAGGGATGAAGAGGTGGAGAAAAAAAGCAGGCCGAAGAAGGCCAGCTCCCGAAAGGGAATTTTTAGCATCATAGAGGTAAATCTATCAGATTTCCTCAAAAGTGCAAATTGCAGCAGTGCCCCGCCCGTTATTTCGGTCCGAACGGGAAAAAAAGCCTTCCGAGCGGGATTTCTAGCCCAGGAAATAATAGGTCAGCACCCCGGCCAGGTAACCCAAAAGGGCCAGGAGGCTGATGCGCTTGACGTACCAGATGAAGTCGATTTTCAGGATCCCCATGGTAGCCACGCCGGCGGCCGACCCAATGATCAGAATACTCCCTCCGGTTCCGGCGCAATAGGCCAGCAATTGCCAGAATTTGTGATCTATTGGGTAGGTTTCCAGGGAATACATTCCCATGGCCCCGGCCACCAGGGGCACGTTGTCGACCACGGCAGATAAAACCCCGATAATCGTATTGATGACGTAGATATCGCCAATCGTACGGTCGAGGGTTTCGGCCAACAGGGTCAAGTGGCCCGCAGCTTGCAAGCCGGCTACGGCGAGCAGAATTCCAAGAAAGAACAGGATGCTGGGCACGTCGATGCGCCTGATTACTGCGGCGACGGTGAGCGTCGAGGGAGAGCTTTCTTCCTCCGATTTGCCCTTATGCATGATCTCCGTCACGACCCAAAGGACGCCAAGGGCGAGGAGAATACCCATATAGGGCGGTAAATGGGTGACGGTTTTGAATACGGGTACAAAAAGCAGAAGACCTACTCCAAGAAAGAGGATAAACCTGCGCTGTTTCAAGCTTACAAAGGAGCCGTGGCCGAAAGCCTCTTTTTCCACCTCCGGGCGTTCCAGATCGCCCTTGATAAAAAAGGAGGCGATCGCCAGCGGCACGAGCAGGGACACGGCGCTGGGAATAAAGATATGCCGGATGATGTTTTCCGAGATCTGCCCGTTGATCCAGAGCATGATCGTCGTCACGTCGCCGATGGGCGACCAGGCGCCGCCGGAATTGGCCGCGATGATGATGATCCCGGCAAAAAACCAAAGGTCGTGCTTGTCCTTAACCAGTTTCCGTAGCAAGGCCGACATCACGATGGCGGTGGTCAGGTTATCCAGCACTGCGGACATAAAGAAGGTCAGGATGCTCAATGCCCAGAGTAGCGATACTTTGGATTTACTCTTCAGGTTGTCGGTGATCACCGTAAAGCCTCCATGCACGTCGATCAGTTCGACAATGGTCATGGCGCCCAGCAGAAAAACGACGATGGCCGCGATCTCTCCCAGGTGGTGCTCGAGTTCGTGGACCACCCAGCCCGATCCATGTCCTGCCGCTGCTATATCTGCGGGTTGAAAGGCCTCATGTCCCAGGATGAGCATGGTCCAGATGGCTACGCCGGTGAGAAGGGCGCTTGCCGATTTATCAATTTTGATAGGGTGTTCCAGGGCAATGGCCAGGTAACCGACTAAGAAAACGATGATCATCAATGTGAACATGGGCGGATAGAATTTTGGCGAAAATAGTAATCCTATCAATAAAAAACCAAAAAAAAGAGGGCTGTGCTACAAATAGCAGCACAGCCCTCTATGTTAAATCGGCTTTCGCCTACATCATATCGTCGTACATTCCTCCGCCGCCACCGTGGGGCATGGCTGCTTTTTTCTTTTCCGGCTTGTCGTTGATGGCGCAATCGGTCATCAGCACGATTCCCGCGACGGAAGCCGCATTTTCCAGGGCGATGCGGGTCACTTTCACCGGATCGATCACTCCTGCCTTTTTGAGGTCTTCATACAGGTCTGTGCGGGCATTGTATCCGAAAGCGCCTTTGCCTTCCACCACTTTTTGCAGCACCACCGAGCCTTCCTGGCCGGCGTTGGATGCGATGGTTCGCAGGGGCGACTCCAGCGACTTGCGCACGATCTGGATGCCGATGTTTTCGTCTTCGTTTATTCCCTTGAGGTTGGTGAGCGCTTCCATAGCGCGCACCAGCGATACTCCGCCTCCGGCGACGATCCCTTCCTCCACCGCTGCGCGGGTGGCATGGAGTGCGTCGTCCACGCGGTCTTTCTTTTCTTTCATCTCGGTTTCCGTGGCCGCGCCTACGTGCAATACCGCTACGCCTCCAGCCAGCTTGGCAAGGCGTTCCTGCAGTTTTTCGCGGTCGTAATCGGAGGTCGAGTTCTCGATTTGTTGTTTGATCTGGCCGATGCGGGCTTTCACCTGCGCTTCTTCCCCTTCCCCATTCACAATCGTGGTATTGTCTTTGTCGACATGGATCTTTTCGGCCTTGCCGAGCATATCGATGGTCGCGTTTTCCAGCAGGTAGCCGCGCTCTTCGCTGATGAGGGTACCGCCAGTGAGGATGGCGATGTCTTCCAGCATGGCCTTACGGCGGTCGCCAAAAGCAGGGGCTTTCACGGCCACCACCTGAAGGGTCGAGCGAAGGCGGTTGACCACCAGGGTGCCGAGGGCCTGTCCATCCACTTCTTCGGAGATGATGAGGAGCGGGCGATTCATTTGCGCCACGCGCTCGAGGATGGGGAGGATGTCTTTTATATTCGAAATCTTCTTGTCGTGGATCAAAATAAGGGGGTGATCGTACTCGGCGATCATCTTCTCGGTATTGGTCACGAAATACGGCGAGAGGTATCCGCGGTCGAATTGCATACCGCTTACTTCCTCGACGTAGGTTTCCGTGCCCTTGGCTTCTTCGATCGTGATGACCCCGTCTTTGGTGACGCGCTTCATCGCATCTGCAATGAGGGAGCCGATCTCTTCGTCGTTGTTGGCCGAAATGGAGGCCACCTGTTTGATCTTGTCGAGGTCGTCGCTGACCACTTCGCCTTGTTTCTTCACGTGCTCGATGACGGCCTTCACGGCTTTGTCGATGCCCCGCTTGAGGTCGATGGGGTTGGCGCCTGCCACCACGTTTTTCATTCCGGCGGTGATCATGGCCTGGGCCAGCACCGTGGCGGTGGTGGTGCCGTCGCCTGCGAGATCAGCGGTTTTGGAGGCCGCCTGGCGAATCATCTGGGCGCCCATGTTCTCCAGGGGGTCTTACAGTTCGATATCTTTGGCCACCGTCACTCCGTCCTTGGTGATTTGGGGTGCGCCGAATTTTTTCTGAAGTACGACATTCCGGCCTTTGGGGCCCAATGTTACGCGCACGGCGTCTGCCAGCTTATCGATGCCGGCCTTGAGTTTTTCCTGCGCAATCCTATCAAATACAATCTCCTTTGCCATAGTTATTTTTAGATTTTATGGTGATCCCACCCTCCCCTATCAATAGGAGTGCCAAACCCGAAAACGGGCATGAAGCCTGCCAAATTGATAAGATTGGCAGGACAAATTGACAGCATGGCTGACGGGCTATTTGCGGGTGGAAAGCGCTTTTACGCCCCAGATCACCAGCCCCGCAACAAGGAGCAAGGCGCTCAAACCGAAGAAAACCCATTTTCCCATTCCCATCAAAGAAGAAGCCTGAGCTACCGCATCGGATGCCTGGGGAAAGCGCTGCACCAGGATGAGGTTGCAGATATTTTCCAGGTAATCGAATACGGCCGCTACAAGGGGTATCAGGCCGAGCCTGAGCCAGCGGCTGTTTTCCGGAAGGATCCTTCTCCAGATCAGGACCAGCAAGGTCCCCAACAACAGGCTATAGACGATGGGATAGATCATATCGGCCGTCCCCTCGATCAGCCCGTAGAGCGACCTGCCTTCCGGGCCGATTTTTTCCAGAAACTGATAGGCCTCCTCCGGGCTAAATCCGAAGTGCAGGTCCAGCACCTTGGTCCCGGGGCCTCCAAAACCGGCGAGTTTTTTCTCCGCCCAGGGAAAGAAGAAGGCGTTGATCCCGAAGAAAGTGGCAAGCAGCAACAGGATGCTCGGCCACTTTCCGAGCGATTTGAGAAAGTTGGTGATTCGTTCCATGTCGGTAAGTTTTAGGAACCTGTCTTAAAACCAGGCGCCGCTGAGGCCTTCCCGGAAAGGCCAGGGAATACCCGCTAATATGAGCAAGAGACCAATGAGGAAATAATAGAACTGGGTTTTGAATTTTGCGGTATCGGTTGCCCGGCCGAGCGATCTGCGGTAGCCCCCGCTGATCACGAAAATGGCCAGGGCCATGATGAAGATATGCTCCACGGTATAAAACCGGAGCAGTGGATCTTTCATGGTATCGTCGGCAAATTTCACATAGGGGCTGATAAAATAAAGGACCAGGCCGAACAACAACTGCAAATGGGTGGCCGTCATGGCGAAAAAGGCGCGCTTTCTGTCCGCCTCGGTGAAAGAAGCTCCGCTCCTCCATTTGCCGAAGGCGGAAACAATGGCCCAGACCAGCAGGATCAGAACGACCCAGCGCCAGCCGGAATGTGCGTGTTGGATAATGGTGTAGAGCATGAGCGGGGTTTTTGTTCCCGCCAAGATAGGAAAAAAACGGCGGACGGCGGGACTGGTGACTGGTGACTAGAGATGGGACGGACGGTAAAAAAATTTTATTTTTTTGTTTACTTTTGCCTCCTCGTTACACTATGAAGTATAAGACTAACGTGACTAGTCACCGTCCGTCAACCGTCCCGAGTCACAGCAATAATCCCCTGAAGCTAACCCCAAAAACGCGCAAAGCCCTCCCGGGAAATCCGGGAAGGGCTTTGTTTTTCTCATAGGATGTGTACTCATGGTAAAAATACCGTTTGTGAGACGCCTCCCGGTGTAAAAGGTAACGCTTGGGAATTTTTTTCTAATTTAACAGCCCAATTTCAAGCTATTATTTATAGAACGTTATGGAAAAGAATAGAAATACCAGATTGCTGAGCCTAGACGGAGGCGGTATCCGTGGGATCATTACGGCCTCTATTTTAGCTGCCCTCGAGGACAGACTCAATGAAAATTACCGGAAGAAGACCGGCAAAGAACCGAAGCGGCATCTGCGGCTCGCGCAGTTTTTCGACTTGCTGGCCGGGACCTCCACCGGCGGGATACTCACTTGCGCCTTATTGGCGCCGCATCCGGACGACAAAACCTATCCGAAGTATTCGGCTCATGAGGCGGTAGACCTCTACCTGAAAAACGGCCAATTCATATTCACCAAGGCCACTTCGGCACGTATCCCCATGGGCACAGCTTTCTACGGCGCCAAATACAAAGGCACCAATATGAACGCCATCCTCCTCAAGTATTTCGGGGAGCTCCGGATGAGCGACCTCATCAAACCCTGCCTGATCACCAGCTACGACATCGAGAAGCGGAAGGCGGTGTTTTTTACCCAGCACGACGCCATCAAGAAGGGCCGGATGTACGATTTCTTTGTTCGCGATGTAACCCGCTCCACTTCTGCGGCGCCGACCTTCTTCCCTCCCGGTTCGGCAAAATCGGAAAACGACCTGATCTACCATACCATCGACGGCGGTCTGTTCGCCAACAACCCCACGATGTGCGCGGTGATCGAGTCGCTCAAGCTGTTCGGCGAGGGCGATAAACTGCTCAACCCGAGCGACATGTTTATCCTGTCGATCGGTACGGGTACTATTAACAAACAATATAAGCATGGCAAAGCCGAAAACTGGGGAATTGTCAGCTGGCTGACACCCATCATCGACATCATGATGAGCGCCGTGTCCGAAACCGTCGATTATCAGCTCAAAAAGCTCTACGACTCCATCAACCGCAAGGAACAATACATCCGCATCATGCCGGACCTGTACACCGCCGACTCCGGCATGGACAACGTCTCCGACGAAAACCTGAACAATCTCTACCAGGCCGGTTTGACCAATGCCATGAGATTTGAGGATACGCTCGACAAGGTCGCCGGGATATTGTTGGAGGGGTATGAAGAATGATCATATGATCATTTGTCAAAATTTACTATCTTTGGCCAAACTAACCTGAAGTGGACACGGGCATGAAGTATTCCCGGGGATTGCCCGAGATTTATGCCTTTCCCGATGCGAACATTCTGTTCTTTCATAACATTGTGTTCTCATGTCCCAGCTGGCCCACCGATTTTACATATATAGTTTTATCTCCGTCGTCGTCCTGACTACGGTCTATTTGTTTTACCGAGGCATTCCTTATTACAGCACCAGCATAGTCGAAAGGTTTTACCACCCCGACCACGACCTGTTCAAGCCCAGCGGGATTTTCGGTCATGGCCTGGGTATCGTCGGTACCTTGTTGATTATTTTCGGGGTATTTTCCTACATCGCCAGAAAACGCTACCGGTTTCTCTCCCGGCTCGGCAGGCTGAAATACTGGCTGGAGTTTCACATTTTTTTGTGCAGCCTGGGGCCTGTTATGATCCTGTTTCACACGGCATTCAAGTTTGGAGGCATTGTCTCCATCAGTTTTTGGAGTATGGTGGCGGTGGTGGCCAGCGGCATCATCGGCAGGTTTATCTACATTCAGATACCCAGGACGATCGAGGGCAGGGAACTGAGCCTTCACGAGGTGCATGAAATGAAGATCAATATTGGCGCCCTCCTCCAAAATTCTTACAGCCTGGACCAGGAGAGCTATCACGCCATATTGGAATCGACCCGCGCCAAGATCCGGGAGGAGGGGAGTTTACTGAGCAGGATGGTCAAACATTATTTCGAAGACCAACGGACCATCGCCGGCGTTAAAGAAATTCTGCGAAGAAACAGGCTTGCCAACTCAGATGTTCTCAAGGTAAGCAAGCTGATCAAAAACGAAATGGCGTTGAATAACCGGATCGACCGGCTTCAAACCATGCAGCAACTATTCAAATACTGGCACGTGGCGCATTTGCCGTTTGCGATTATCATGCTGGTTATCATGATAATACATGTTATTATCACCATAATCTTCGGGTATAAATGGATCTTTTAATTTTCTGACATGCTTTTGGAAAAAGCAATCACCTACGGAATCGTCCTTTTGGCCTGCCTCGCAGTCATAGTCATTTATTTGAGAAAGCTGAAAAAGGCTTCCCGGGTGGTCGAGTCAAAAATCGAGAAGGCAAAGCAGGAGGGCCTGTTCGAACCCGTGTCGCTCCATCCGGTCATTGATGTGAATACTTGCATTAAAAGCGGGGCTTGCGTAGCCGCGTGCCCGGAGCAGGATATCCTGGGGATCGTGAACGGAAAAGCGACCCTGATCAACGCCTCCCATTGCGTGGGCCACGGCGCCTGCTTCCACAGCTGCCCGGTGGAAGCCATTTCCCTGGTCATCGGAACGGAAAAACGGGGCGTAGACCTTCCCCATATCAATGAAAATTTCGAGACAAATATCCCCGGAATATTTATCGCCGGCGAACTGGGCGGAATGGGCCTGATCAAAAACAGCGTAGAGCAGGGACAGGCCGCAGTGGAACACATCATAAAAGCCGGCATTCGGAACGACCCCTCCGTCTTAGACCTCGTCATCGTGGGCGCAGGCCCCGCCGGCATCTCCGCATCCCTGACCGCGAAAAAACACAAACTAAAATTTGTGACCCTCGAGCAAGACACCCTCGGCGGAACCGTCTTTACCTTTCCCCGCTCGAAGATCGTCATGACCGCCCCCATGGACCTGCCTCTCTATGGCAAGGTGAAACTGTTCAATACCAGCAAGTCCGAACTCCTCGATCTCTGGAACACCGTACTTTCCAGGAACGACATCGAGATCCGGGAGCATATGAAAGTCGAAAACATCCGCCTCGAAAACGGACATTTCAAAGTCACCACCTTGACAGGGGAAGAATTCAAGACCAAATACGTATTGCTGGCCATCGGCAGGCGCGGAAGCCCCCGGAAATTAAACATCCCCGGAGAAACGCTCGAAAAAGTAGCCTACCGCCTTCTGGAACCGGAAAACATCAACGGCAAAAACGTGGTGGTAGTCGGCGGCGGCGATTCGGCCATCGAAGCGGCGCTTTCGCTGTCGGAGCAAAACCGGGTGGTCATCTCCTACCGCCAGGAAAACTTTAGCCGCCTGAAACCCAAAAACAGGGAAAACCTGCAGGCCGCCGTCGAAAAAGGCCTGGTGGATATCAAGTACAAGACGAACCTCGTAAAAATAGAACCCGATCAAACCGTACTCTCCCACGAGGAAGGCGGAAGTCATTTTACCCTGAAGAACGACCTGGTCTACATTTTCGCCGGGGGCGAATTGCCGACCGGTTTCCTGGAAAAAGCGGGCATACAGATATCCAAGCGATTTGGTTACACCATGAAAAAACATCATTAGCGTAAGAGAGAGGGCCTGCGATGAAACCGAACATACTTCCAATTGCTTTTTTGCTCCTTTTCAGCCTCCTCCGGGTATCGGCACAGATATCTCCGGGCGACCTGGCCAAGGCGCATGCTGCATTGGAAGGCATGTCGAATTGCACCAAATGCCATACCCTGGGCGAAAAGGTTTCGAACGACAAGTGCCTGGAATGTCATAAGGAGATTAAAAGCCGGGTGGACAAAAAGCTGGGTTACCACGCCTCCAAGGAAGTCAGGGGAAAAGAATGCGCCGAATGCCATAGCGACCACCACGGCCGCAATTTCGATATGGTGCACCTCAACGAGGACCTGTTTAACCACACCCTCACCGGGTACGATCTGACCGGAGCGCACAAGACCACCGATTGCCGGGAATGCCACAAAGCGGATTACATCGGCGACCGCGAGTTGAAAAAGAAACCCAAAACGTACCTGGGACTCGATCAAAAATGCGCCAGCTGCCACCAGGATTACCACCAGGCGACCCTGTCGACCGACTGCGCCAGTTGCCACACCACGGAGAAATTTGTCCCTGCCGGAAAATTCAACCACGACAAAACAGCTTTTGCCCTGTCGGGAAAACACAAAACCGTCGAATGCATTGAATGCCATCTGAAGGAAACGAAGAACGGGGCGGAATTCCAGCGCTTTGCCGACGTCCCCTTCTCCAATTGCAGCAGCTGCCACGAAGACGTCCATTTCAACGAACTGCTCTCCAATTGCAAGGAGTGCCACACGGAGGAATCCTTTACCCAGTTTGCCGGTATGAATCGGTTTAACCACAGCAAGACCAAATTCGCGCTCAAAGGAAAACACAAACGAGTGGATTGTTTCGAATGTCATAAACCGGACGCCACCCCCGTTACCGTCTTCCTCGACAGGTCCGGGGTGCAGACCCAGCAATGCGCCACTTGTCACGAGGATGTTCACCAAAATAAGTTCGGCAGCAAATGTGCGGACTGCCACAACGAAGAATCTTTCCGCTATCAGGGCGGCATGGAGGGTTTCAACCACGGCCTGACGAATTTCCAATTGTTGGGCAAGCACAAGACGGTGGATTGCAAGGCCTGCCATAAAACCAGGTTTACCGATCCCCTACCCCACAAATACTGCTCCTCCTGTCATACTGATTACCACCAGGGCCAGTTGGTTACGAACGGCGTGGCGCCCGATTGCGGAAAATGCCATTCGGTCGACGGCTTCCAACTGAGCCTGTTCACGCTATCCGACCATAACAAGACTAAATTCAAATTAGACGGCGCACACGCCGCCACGCCTTGTTTTGAGTGCCATCTGCAAAATGCTAAATGGAGTTTCCGAAAGATTGGCGAAAAATGCGTAGATTGTCACGACGACATCCACGAAGGACACCTCGACGTCAAATTCTACCCTGGCCAAACTTGTCAAAATTGCCATCAAAGTACCTCCTGGCAGGATAACCTTTTCAATCACGATCTGACCGGTTATCAGCTCCAAGGTGCGCATGCCCGCCAAAACTGTTCGGCATGTCATGTCAAAGACGAGGCTCCAAACCAAGTAAATTTTATTGGAATTACTCAAACCTGCACCCAGTGCCACGACAATGTGCATGACCGCCAATTTGAAAAGAACGGTGTGACCAGTTGCGAGGAGTGCCATGCATTTGAAAAATGGGAAGCCAGCAAATTCAACCACGACCGGGCGGCTTTCAAGCTGGACGGAAAACACGTCAATGTAGAATGCAGCGCCTGTCATAAGGGCACAGAAATCAACGGAAAAATAATCGTGCAGTATAAGTTCAAAAGTTTCGAATGCGCAGACTGTCACAAATAATAGTATTCCTCGGGCTTGCGGTCAACCTGCTTTCCCAGTCGCCCCACGGGCCCGATCTGAAGATCGACTGTGCCGCTTGCCATTCGACAGAGGGGTGGGTTATCAATAATTCCTGGGAATTGAACTCACCGGCAAAACCGAAGTTTTCTGCTGCAACCGGCTGGGAGCTGGTCACCGATACGGCCCGCTTTCATCACAATAAAACGGATTACCCGCTGCTTGGGCAACATATCTCTGTCGATTGCAGAAGCTGCCACCAAAGCCTCATATTCTCCGAAGCCAGTCCGGAATGCATTTCCTGCCATACCGACATGCACCAGCAAACCGTGGGGGCTGATTGCGCCAGATGCCACGACTCCGAAAACTGGCTGGTAGACAATATCAGCGAGCTGCACTACGAAAATGGATTCCCCCTGGTGGGCGCCCACAGCGCGGCGGGTTGTTTTGAATGTCATACCTCGGAAACTGCACTCCGCTTTGACCGAATCGGGAATGATTGCATCAATTGCCACCTCGACGATTATACCGCCACACTCCATCCCAAGCATCAGGAGGCGGGTTTTTCAAAAGACTGCAGCGAATGCCACGACGTGTTTAAATTCGACTGGACTACCAGTCAGGTCAACCACGATTTCTTTCCCCTTACCAAGGGCCACGATATCTCCGATTGCACACAGTGCCACACTTCGGGAGATTTCGGAAATACGCCCAATACCTGCGTGGCCTGCCACCAGACCGATTTCAATAATACCAACGATCCAAACCACCAAAGCGCTAACTTCCCCACCGACTGCGCATCCTGCCATACGACCGATCCCGGGTGGATGCCCGCCGAGTTTTTGGAACACGACGCCAGTTTTTTCCCGATCTACAGTGGAAAACACCAGGGACAGTGGGATAAATGTTCCGACTGCCACTCCAATTCCTCCGACTACGGCGTGTTCACTTGTACCAATTGCCACCTCAACCCCGAAACCAACAACAGCCACGACGGTGTGAGCGGCTACGTTTACGAAGACCCTGCCTGTCTGGTATGTCATCCCACCGGAGATGCCGAAGGAGGTTTCGACCATAATTCGACCGATTTCCCCCTCACGGGCGCCCACATCGGCGTCGATTGCATCGAATGCCACGCAAACGGGTATGCCGGAACGCCCACCGCCTGTGCGGCCTGCCACACGGGCGATTTTAACCAGACCGACAACCCCGACCACGTCGCCCTGGGCTTTCCCACAGATTGCGCATCTTGCCATACCACCGACCCCGGCTGGATGCCGGCCACCTTCGATATCCATAATGAATATTATCAGCTCAACGGAGCCCACACGCAAATCGACTGCGCCGCCTGCCACAACGGGGATTACAACAACACCCCCAACACCTGCGTAGGCTGCCATTTAGACGATTTCAACCAGACCACAGAGCCGGACCACGGCGACCTCCAGTTTTCTACCGATTGCGCCAGTTGCCATTCCGAATCGGCCTGGCAGCCTGCCACGTTCGACCACGACGGGCAATACTTCCCCATATACAGCGGGAAGCACGACGGGGAGTGGAATCAATGCGCTGATTGCCATACCAATCCGTCGGACTATAGCGTGTTCACTTGTATCACCTGCCATACCAATCCCGGAACGAATAACGACCACGACGGGGTGAATGGATACTCCTACAACAGCCCCGCTTGCCTGGCCTGCCACCCCACCGGGGAGGCGGATTTTAATTTCAACCACAACAGCACCAATTTCCCGCTGACCGGCGCTCATACCACGACGGATTGTATCGCTTGCCATGCCGGTGGTTTCGAGGGCACCCCGATGGATTGCGCGGCGTGTCATACGACCGAATTCAGCCAAACGACCAACCCGGATCACGAGGCGCTGGGTCTGTCCACCGATTGCGCGATGTGCCATACCACTTCGCCGGATTGGGATCCGGCCACTTTCCCGGTCCACAATACTTTCTACCAGCTCAACGGAGCCCACGCGCAAATCGCCAACGACTGTGCAGCCTGCCACAACGGGAACTACAACAATACGCCCAATACCTGTGTAGGCTGCCATTTGACCGATTTCAACAACACCAACAATCCGGATCACCAGGCGCTTCAATTTTCTACCGATTGCGAAAGTTGCCATACGGAAAATGCCTGGGAGCCCTCCACGTTCGACCACGACGGGCAATATTTCCCGATATATAGCGGAAAACACGACGGGGAGTGGGATCAATGCACGGACTGTCATACCAACCCATCGAATTACAGCGTGTTCACCTGCATTACCTGCCACAGTAATCCGCAGACAGATGACGATCACGACGGGGTGAATGGCTATTCCTACAACAGCCCCGCCTGCCTTGCCTGTCACCCTACCGGGGATGCCGATTTTAATTTCAACCACAACGCAACCGGATTCCCCCTGACGGGCGAACACATCACGACGGATTGCCTGGAATGCCACTCAGGCGGGTTTCAAAACACCCCTACCGAATGCCTGGCCTGCCATGAAAGCAACTTCAACCAGACGACCAACCCGAACCATAATGCCTTGGGTTTTTCGAATGATTGCGCTTCCTGCCATACCACCGTTCAGGGCTGGAACCCCGCGATGTTTGCCGACCACAACAGCGTCTATGCCCTGAATGGGGCCCATGCAGCCATCGCAAACGATTGCGCCGTCTGCCACAACGGGGACTACAACAACACCCCCAACACCTGCGTAGGCTGCCATTCCACGGAATACAACCAGACTGCTGAGCCCGACCACGAAGCGGCTCAATTTTCCACCGACTGTGCCGCTTGCCATACGGAAAATGCTTGGACGCCATCCACTTTCGACCACGACGGTATGTATTTTCCGATCTATAGCGGGTCGCACAACGGGGAGTGGGATCAATGCGTGGAGTGCCATACCAATCCTTCGGATTATGCCGTGTTTACCTGTACCACCTGTCATACCAATCCCGAGACCAATGACCAGCACAACGGGGTGGGCGGCTATTCATACAATAGTCCGGCCTGCCTTGCCTGTCACCCTACGGGAGATTCCGATATAAATTTTGATCACAACAACACCAATTTTCCGCTGACCGGCGCCAATACCTTAGCGGACTGTATCGATTGCCATGCCGGCGGCTACCAGGGCACTCCTACAGATTGCAATGCGTGCCATTCCAACGATTACAACTTGTCACTCAACCCTAGCCACGTTATGCTAGGCCTTCCCACGGATTGTGCCTCCTGCCACACTACGGCGCCGGGCTGGGAGCCTGCCACTTTTGGGATACACGATAACTTCTACCCCCTGGACGGGGCCCACACGGCCGTTGCAAATGACTGCGACGCCTGCCACAATGGGGATTATGTCAACACGCCCAATACTTGTGCCAGTTGTCATGCCACGGATTATTCCCAGAGTACCAATCCAAACCATGGCTTGATCGGGCTGCCAATGGATTGCGCGATGTGCCATACCACCGCCCCCGACTGGGCGCCAGCGACTTTCCCCATCCACAATGATTTTTATGCCTTGAATGGCGCCCACGCGGCCATCGCAGAGGATTGCGCGGCCTGCCATAACGGGAATTACAGCAATACGCCAAGCACTTGCGCAGGCTGCCATCTAAATGATTATAATCAAACCACCAACCCCGACCACCAGGCGGCGCAATTTCCGACCGATTGTCAGAGTTGCCACACGGAAAACGCCTGGGTTCCTTCCAGTTTCGACCACGATAATTTTTATCCCCTGACGGGAGCACATATACCTATTGCCAACGACTGTGCGGCCTGCCACATCAACGGAAATTACGACAATACCCCCAACACTTGCCGGGGCTGCCACGCTGCGGATTATGCGCAAAGCGCCAATCCCAACCACCAGGCCTTGGGAATTTCCACCAACTGTGCAACCTGCCACACTACAGCCCCAGGCTGGATGCCCGCCGCCTTCCCCACCCACGACGATTATTATGTGCTCATGGGAGCGCACGCAACAATCGCGAACGATTGCGACGCCTGCCACAACGGCAATTACAACAATACGCCAAACACCTGCTTCGGGTGCCACCAAAGCGATTACAACGATACCAATGACCCGGATCACCAGGTGGCGCAGTTCCCTACCGATTGCGCAAGTTGCCACAGCCAGAATGCCTGGACGCCTTCCAGTTTTAACCACAATATCTATTACCCCCTCACCGGGGCACATATTCCTATTGCCAACGACTGTGCGGCCTGCCACATCAACGGGAATTACGACAATACGCCCAATACCTGCCAAGGCTGCCATACCGCGGATTATGCACAAAGCACCAACCCAAACCACCAGGCATTGGGTATTCCCACAAATTGTGGGATGTGCCACACTACAGCCCCCGACTGGATGCCGGCCGCTTTCCCCACCCACAATAATTATTATGTGCTGATGGGGGCGCACGCAGCAATTGCCAACGATTGCGACGCCTGCCACAACGGCAATTACAACAATACGCCCAACACCTGCTTCGGGTGCCACCAAACCGATTATAACAATACCAATGACCCGGATCATCAGGTTGGGCAATTCCCTACCGATTGCGCGAGTTGCCACAGTCAGAATGCCTGGACGCCTTCCAGTTTTAACCACAATATCTATTACCCCCTCACCGGGGCACATTTACCGATAGCCAACGACTGTGCAGCCTGCCACATCAACGGGAATTACAATAATACGCCCAACACCTGCCAGGGCTGCCATACGGCGGATTATGCACAAAGCACCAATCCCAACCACCAGGCCTTAGGTATTCCCACAAATTGTGGGATGTGCCACACTACAGCCCCCGACTGGATGCCGGCCGCTTTCCCCACCCACAATAATTATTACCAGTTGATCGGGGCCCATGCCGCCATCGCAAACGATTGCGACGCCTGCCACAACGGCAATTACAACAATACGCCAAACACCTGCTTCGGGTGCCACCAAAGCGATTACAACAATACCAATGACCCGGATCACCAGGTGGCGCAGTTCCCTACCGATTGCGCAAGTTGCCACAGCCAGAATGCCTGGACGCCTTCCAGTTTTAACCACAATATCTATTACCCCCTCACCGGGGCACATTTACCGATAGCCAACGACTGTGCGGCATGCCACATCAACGGAAATTACAATAATACGCCCAACACCTGCCAGGGCTGCCATACGGCGGATTATGCACAAAGCACCAATCCCAACCACCAGGCATTGGGGATACCTACCAATTGTGCGATGTGCCATACCACGGCCCCCGACTGGATGCCGGCCACATTCCCCATTCACAATAACTATTACCAGTTGATCGGGGCCCATGCCGCCATCGCAAACGATTGCGACGCCTGCCACAACGGCAATTACAACAATACGCCCTCTACCTGCTTCGGTTGCCACCAAAGCGAGTATAACAACACGAATGACCCCGACCACCAGTCGGCGCAATTCCCGACCACCTGTCAGGATTGCCATACACAGAGCTCCTGGACGCCATCGACCTGGGACCACGACGATCAATATTTCCCGATCTACAGCGGAAACCACAACGGAGAATGGGATCAGTGCGTCGATTGCCATATAGTACCGGGCAATTATGCCATATTCAGTTGCATAGATTGCCACGAACACGACAACCAGAACGAAGTCAATAATGACCACCAGGGAGTGCAGGGGTATTCATACACCAGTACTGCTTGTTATAGCTGTCACCCAAACGGTGATAATTAACATTGACAGTGCAAAGTCAAAGACCGATGAGACGCCTTTTGAATATAGCCATTTTTGCCTTAATCTCCTTCTCCGCAACAGCGCAGATCGAGATCAAGTATGACAAAGGGACGGTCTCCTTTATCTCTTCCCAAAATGTGTACGTGAAATTCGGGACCACCGAAGCCATCAAATCGGGCGATACCCTTTATGTGGCCAGGGATGGAAAAATGGTTCCTACGCTGCTCGTCAGCAATAAATCTTCCATTTCATGTGTCTGTACCCCGCTCGATGTGTTTGATAAATTGGAGGTCGGGGCAGTCGTATCCGCCAAAAGGATGGTAAGGGCCGAGGTTGCAAAACCCCAGGAGGAAAAGCCAGTGGAGGTAATTACCGAAGCCGCTCCTCCCCCACAGGACGAGGAGGAAGAATTGAAGCAGCGCATTAGCGGGAGGGTCTCCGCGGCCTCATACAGCCATTTGTCGGAAGAAAGCCCGTCACACCGGATGCGTTATGCTTTTACTATGCGAGGGAATCATATTGGAAACTCGCGGTTTTCCACCGAATGCAATATCACATTTCGCCATTCCCTCGGCGAATGGGCGGATGTGCAGGATAATCTGTACAATGCACTCAAGGTGTATTCCCTGTCCGTCCGGTACGATTTCAGCAAAAATTCGAGCCTGAGCCTTGGAAGGAAAATTAATTCCAGAATATCGAGCATGGGCGCCATCGACGGCCTCCAGTTTGAGCTGGCTTTTAAGAAAAATTTTCTCGTCGGCGCCATCGCCGGGGCAAGGCCGAATTATCAGGACTACAGCTTTGATCCCAACCTTTTACAGGCAGGCGCCTACATTGGGCACGTATCGGCCAATCCGAACAAATTTTATCAGAGCACCCTGGCTATTGTCGATCAAAGGAATCATTTCCTCACCGACAGGCGGTTTATTTATTTCCAGCATTCCAATTCGCTGGTAAAAAACCTCAACGTTTTCAGTTCGTTTGAAGTAGATCTCTTTGAGAATATCAATAACGAAGCGAAAAACACCCTTAGTCTCACCAATTTGTTCGTCTCCCTGCAGTATCGGGTTTCCAAAAAACTGAGCCTGTCCTCCTCCTATGACACGAGGAAAAACGTCATTTACTACGAGTCGTATAAAAATTATATCGACCAGCTCATCGAGGATGAAACCCGCCAGGGCATGCGCGTCGGCTTTAACCTCCGGCCTTTCAAAACGATTACCTGGGGCGTAAATGCCAGCTGGCGGTTTCAGAAAAGCGGGGAAAACGATTCCAAGAACCTCAACAGCTTCCTGACCTTCAGCAGGGTCCCTTTGCTCAATATTTCTGCCAGCCTTACTGCAAACCTGCTCCAAACGGGTTACCTCAACAGCAAAATGTTCGGGTTGCGGATCTCCAGGGAGATCGTCAAAGGCAAACTGAGCGGGGACTTGTACGTGCGGATGGTGGATTACCATTACAAGAATTACGAATATACCACCAGCCAATACATAGGAGGGGTGGACTTCAACCTGCGGATCACCCGCAACCTGGGGTTTTATGTGTTTTACGAAGGCGCCCTCGATGACGAAAAGAGAATTTACCATTTGTTCAACACAAAGGTCATTCAGCGGTTTTAAAAAGAAATCAATTTCAAGAAAATGAAAAACCCCGTATTTTTTGCAGCCTTGTTTCTGTTCGGCCTCCTCCTGGCTGCCTGTAATTCAAAGCCGGAAGTGATTGAAGGTCAATCCGTTTCCGATGGAACGGGCGTGGTGTTCCCACAGGCCGGAGATATGGCCGGGGACCCTTCCCCAGACCAGGAGCACAAGGTCGTGGCGAAAGAGGTCCTGGATACCGAAAAATATACCTACCTCCGCGTAACGGAAAATGAAGAAGAATTCTGGATCGCCATTCCCAAATCGGAGGTCAAGGTTGGAAATACCTACTACTACGCGGGCGGCTTGATGAAAAAGAACTTTCTGAGCCGGGAATACAACAGGGTATTCGAAACCCTATATCTGGTCTCCGGCATATCCGACCAGCCCATTGGCGCAGGCGGCTCTGCTGTGGAGGAAACCCTGTCCAATCTGGAGGCAGAAAATGCCGTGCTGGAAGGCCCGGTCAAGGTCGAGCCTTCCAAAGGCGCAATTAAAATTTCGGAGCTGATGGCCAACCTCAAAAAATACGAGGGAAAAGTCGTCAAAATAACCGGGAAATGCGTCAAGGTCAACCCGATGATCATGGGCCGGAACTGGGTACACCTCCAGGACGGCTCAGCCGGCAACCCGGACCTGACCGTGACCACAGATCAGGTGGTCCCCCTCGGTTCCATCGTCACCCTTAAAGGCGCCATCGCCCTCAATAAAGACTTCGGCGCGGGATACCGCTACGATGTCATTATGGAAGGGGCTAACATTGAGTGATTGAGTGATTGAGTGATTGAGTGATTGAGTTGATTGAGTGATTGAGTGATTGAGTGATTGAGTGATTGAGTGATTGAGTGATTGAGTGATTGAGTTAAGCTCTTTAACAAAATTAATTAAACAACTTTTGCCCGCCTGCGGCGGGCAAAAGTTGTTTAAAAAGTGCGCGGCCGCAGGCCGTGCACTTTTTAAATTATTTTTGTCCTGTTACTTAATAACTTATTAACTTATCAACTTACTAACTGCCCTGTACCTCCAATAAGCCAGGGCGCTGATAGCCAGCAGCGCGGCTACGGTGTAATACACAAAAGTTGGTATCGGAACGGGGTCACCTGCGGCGTAGGAATGCAGGCCGGAAAGGTAATAGTTAACGCCGAAGTAGGTCATCATCACCGAGGCCAGGCCGAACAACGAAGCTACATTGAAGGCGTACACGCCCCGCAGACCGGGGATGAAACGCATGTGGAGGATGAAGGAATACACCAACACCGTCACAAGCGCCCAGGTTTCCTTGGCGTCCCAGCCCCAGTACCTTCCCCAGGATTCGTTGGCCCAAACCCCGCCCAGATAGGTGCCGATGCTCACCATGAACAGTCCCCCGATCAGCGTCATTTCGCTGATGTAGGACATCTCCTTTATGATCCTGTACACGTTCTTCTTGTTATTCTGCGTAGCCAGGATCATGAAGATCAGGTTGAGCACGCCGATGATCGCCCCCAGCAGCAAAAATCCGTAGCTCCCGGCCTCCAGGGATACGTGAATGGTCAGCCAGTAAGATTTCAATACCGGCACCAGAGGGGTAATTTCCGGGTCGAGCCAGCTCAGCCCCGCAACCATCAGGATGGTGGAGGCCAGCACCGAAGTAGCCGCAAGGCCTCCCATGGATTTTCTCGAAAAGATCAGTCCGGCGAGCACCGTCGTCCACCCGATGTAGATCATGGATTCGTATCCGTTGCTCCAGGGCGCGCGGCCGGAAACGTACCAACGCAGCCCCAGGCCGAGCGTGTGCGCGGCAAAGGTGAAGGCCAACAGGCCGAAGGCGATCCGGCTGGGCCATTTCAGCTTTAGGCTGGGTTTAAACACAGAGGTAAAAAGCAGCCCCAAAAAGGCGAGCCCCAGCAGGCCGTACATTTTGCCGGCCCTGCCGAACACGTTGAGCGTATTCAAAAAAAGCTCCGCATTCCCTTTGGCTTTGGATGGCAGAATGGCGCCTCCGTTTTTTTGCTGAAAGACGCCCAGTTCGGCGATCAATTGATCGGCCAGGTTCCAGTCATTGTTGTCGAGTGCTTTTTGGAGCGTGGGGATGTATGCTGTATAAAATTTATCCGAAAAAGCGCTGTTGCTGCTGGCATTGTGTGTGTGACCGCTTTCAGCCGGCGCCTGCCAATGGTTGGTCTGGTCGCCCGGCACGGGAAACACCCGCATAAAGGATCCGGAGAAGACCATGCTGGTGATATTGACCCTTTCATCCAGTTTCAGCAATTCCTTCTCCAGGACTCCGCGCTCTCTGGGCTGGGCGTTATAGGCGTTTCGGACGAGTTCTTTCAATTTATAATCGCCGTTTTCATCGAAAAAGTCGTTGTACGTGGCCAGCTCACCAGTAGGTTTGAGGATATCTCTGATCTTCTCGTGTTTGCCGATCTTGATGAGGGGCACATCGTACCAGTCGCCCGGGGAGGCTGCCATGCCGAGGATGATCTGTTCTGCCGTCAGCCCGTATAGTGTTTCCTTTCTGGACAGTTTACGGAGCACTTCGCCGGCGTAAGTATTCATGGGTTTCATGCGCCCGCGGTGGTCCTGCATCCATAATTTTCCGAATTCGGCCGCATGCTCGTTATTAACCATCGGCAGGTTGAAGTTGTAGGGCGGGGCGGTATGGCCAATGGTCGGAGAGGCCAACAAACCGGCCAGGATCAGGATGGAAAAGGAGCTTTCCGCCAACCGCATTTTCTTGATATTCTCAGCCAGTTGCCGGAATCGGGTATTGCGGCTGACCAGGGTCAGGATCATGCCCAGCGTCAGCAAAAAATAGCCGGTGTAGGAGATCCAGGTGCCCAAAAAATCGTGGTTGACGCTCAGGTAGGTACCCAGTTCATCCTGGTCGAAGGAGGATTGAAAAAATCGGTAGCCGTTGTAGTTCAGGATATGGTTCATGTAGATCCGCTGGGCTTTGCGGACGTTTGCCCCGGGGTCCACCAGGGTGACCTCGCTGGCATAGGAAGAAGCGTTGTCGGTGCCCGGGTAGCGCTCCATGATAAAATCGTGGCATTGAATGGAAAAGGGCAGTAAGACCTCCCTGGAGCCGTAGGATACCGCAAAACTGGTATTGTCAAACGACAAGACCCTGGGCCGGCCTTTCACGCCCTGGCTGCCGACCACATATACCTCCTGCTCCTTGCCTCCGGGGCTGATCTTCATGTGGAGGGCGCCTAGACTTGCGCTGGTCATTTTAGTGGAGGAAGAACGGAGCTCCACCTTCCCTTTTGAATTGAAATCTCCGATCACAAAACTCTGAGAGCCGCTGGAATAAAGACTGCGCAGCATCAGGGGGCGATAATCGCCGGGCAGAAGGGTGTCCCTGGTTTGGGTGGCCATCTGCATTTGGGTAAAGGGAACGTCGGCTTTAAAAAACAGCTTCCCTTCTTCGTATTTCACATTGAAGGCGCCCGCCTCTTCCGGGTTGCCGAAATTGAAGAGCGTGCCGTTGATGGGAACCCGGTCGCCGGGTTTGACAAAATACTCTTCCCTCCCGTTCATACCCCCAACGACGACCTTAAAGGTAGGTAGGCCGTCCGCTGCTTCCGTCATCACCTCCGCCGGATTGGGCACAAAATCCATCACCTCCACCTGCACTTCCCGATCGCCCAGTAAGTATGATTTTTTAAAATGGTTATTCCCCAGGGTGGCAAAGAGCACCGGTTCGTCGAAGACGTATTTTTCCCCTTGATGGATCGCCTCGAATTGGAGATAGGACTCGGCGGACAAAAACGAATTGGAGGCGCTGCCTTCGCGAATATGCATCATGCCCTCGCTGCCATAATACCGGGTCACTCCCGCACCGATCAGCACGATGACAAAAGCCGAGTGGAAGGTGAGCAGGGGCCACTTCTTATTCTGGATCATCCGAAACCGGATTATGTTGACGATCAACGTAATGCCAAACAGGACCAGCAACAGTTCAAACCACCGCGACTTAAAGATTACCTTTTGCGCCGAGCTGGTGCCAAAGTCGTTTTCGACGAAGGTGGCTACGGCGATAGCGATGGCAAATAGCAAAATGTACAAGCCGGCAGCAGAGGTAGAAAAAGCTCTGTTTGCCAGCGATTTCAGAAATTTCATAAAGGCAGGATTTTGAATGGATCTTTCACTTATTCAGGTCTATGTGTCCACGTGGGTTTTTTGTTCGGAGAATCAACACATCCATCCCTTCATACGGAATGAAAGCCTTCGGGCAAGATTTGGAATAAACAAGGTAAAGTACAATGACTTTTCCCGGGAGAGGATTTGATTTTTTTTACAGAAGGGGGCATGTGTAATTGCAATCACCGACCTTTTGCACCAAGCCGCCGACCTTTGCACAAAAAAGAACCATGAGTTACTATTTCAGCAAAGTATTGGATCGGAATTTTCAAGGCGCGGTAGACCACACGATAGCAGCCTTAAAAGCAAAAGGCTTCGGCATCGTCACGGAAATAGACCTGAAGAGCACCTTCAAAAACAAACTGGACAAGGATATCCGTCCGTACAAGATTCTCGGCGCCTGCAACCCAAACTATGCTTTTGAAGCCCTCCAAACCGAAAACAAGATCGGCACCATGCTCCCCTGCAACGTCATTGTCCAGGAACTGGAAGATGGAAAAGTGGAAGTGGCCGCTGTCAACCCGGTGGCTTCCATGACCGCCATTCGCAATGCCCATCTCAAGGACCTCGCCGGAGTGGTGGAGGGGATGTTGAAGGAGGTGGTGGAGGGGTTGTGATGCGCAGAAAGATTTTTGATCGCTTTGGGCAAGGCTATTGGATGAATATTCAATAGCTTTGCCCATCGCCATGTCAAAGCCGCCTGCACATACCACGCTGGACAAAGCCTTGTTTGAACAGCTGTTCAAGACGCACTTCGCGCCCTTGTGCAACTACGCGGTTCAGTATGTGCAAGATGCGGACAGCGCCAAGGACATCACCCAAAAGGTCTTCATCAACCTCTGGGAGAGCCGCGAAAATATCGACACCCAAAAATCCATCCAATCCTACCTGTATACTTCCGTCCGGAACCGTTGCCTCAACTACATCCGGGATCATAAAAAATACCGCAGCCAGGTGCTCGACCTGGAAATCAACGATATAGAGATCGCCTTCGAAGAAGACGACCCGCAGGAGTATTCCGACCTGGAAAGCAAAGTGGCGGAAGCCCTTCAGGCCCTGCCCGAAAAATGCAGGCAGGTCTTTGAAATGAGCCGTTTCAAGGAAATGAAATACAAGGAAATCGCCCTCGAACTGGATATCTCCGAAAAAACCGTGGAGGCGCATATGTCGAAGGCGCTGAAAACACTGAAGGAGTTTTTGAAGGACTACGTCCGGATTCTATGGCTTATATTTTTTTTTCATTAAAAAACCAAACCACACATAGGGTAAGCGACCCTTCAAGTGTATAAAGAGGGAGAAGAACTATAACATGACCGAAGACAACCAAATAGACTATTTCCAACTCATCGCCAGGTACCTGAGTGGAAATGCAGCCGACCAGGAGGTAAAACTCCTGGAGGACTGGGTATTGTCTTCGCCCGAAAACAAAGCGCAGTTCAACGCCTTCAAAAAGGCATGGATGCTGTCGGGGATCAAAAACCAGGCCCTTGGCATCGACGCGGAGAAAGAATGGCAAGCCACTGCGGGACTTTTGTTCCCGGAAGCCAAAACGGTTTCGCTGGAGGCCAGGCCACAGCGCGGCATCGGCTTTTACCTGCGCGCCGTAGCAGCGGCAATTGTGTTGGTAATCGCGGGAGTCTGGGTCTTCCAATACCTCAACCGCGGCAGATCTTTGGAGTTCGCCACCGAAAACGCCATCGCCGACAACCGCCTTCCCGACGGTTCGCAAGTGGCCATGAACCAATACTCTCTGGTGAAATTCTCGCCCAAAGCAGATAAAAAATACCGCCGCGTCGAACTGGCCGGCGACGCTTTCTTCGAGGTGCAGCGCGATACGGCCCGCCCCTTCGTCATCACCGCCCAGGATATCGAGATCGAGGTGCTGGGCACTGCTTTCTACGTCGACGCCCGCGAAGACCAGCCCCAGATCCAGGTGATCGTACAATCGGGCACGGTTTCGGTGAGCGCCGGAACCCAGCAGGTTATCCTCAGCGCCGACGAGATCGCGGTCTACGACAAGGCCACAGGCGTATTGACGGAAAAGGCGAACGACGACCTGAACTACATGGCCTGGAGAACCGGCGTCCTCGTCTTCGAAACCGCCGACCTGGAAAGCGTGGTGTTCGACCTGAACCGAAGGTTCCATTCCAACATCTCCATCGCCAACCCTGAATTGAGATCCTGCGAGATCACCGCCACCTATGAGCAAGACTCTCTGGAAGCCATCGTAAAGATCATCGAGCGGACCTTGGGTCTTAAAGCAGAAATAAACGGCCAGGATATTGTATTCTCCGGGCAAGGGTGCGAGTAGGTTTTATGGACACTGATTGATTAAGACCATTTATGATTTTTTATGATCATTCCGGCGTGGATCATAAGCAGTCATAATGAATCTTAACCAATCAGTGTCCTAAAAAAAGGACACTATGAAAAAATTCTTTTTGATTTTTTTCCTTATTCTGACATATATCTTTCCAGGCTTTTCCCAAACTACCGGTCCGAAGATCACCCTCCAACGGTCGAGAATAAGTGTGGAAGAAGTCTTGAAAGAAATCACTCGGCAGAGCGGCGCCCAGTTTTCATACAACCCCCGCGCCATCGATCCCAAGCGGCAGATCTCCTTTCGAATCAGAAATGGAAGCCTGGAAAACGCCCTCAAGATGCTGGCTACCAAAATTCCGATCGAGTATAGCATCGTAGAAAATCAGATCGTGCTGAACCGCCGGGAGTCCGGGAATATTCCGATAGAAGAAGGGCCGAAGGAGCCGGAATACTTCACCGTCAGCGGCTTTGTAGTCGATCGGGCCTCGGGGGAAAGCCTCATCGGCGCGACGGTCTTCGCCAGGGGCACGCCCTCCGGCACGAGCGCCAACGGATTCGGCTTTTATTCGCTCCGCCTGCCAAAGGGGAAATATACCCTTGAATTTTCCTACCTCGGATTTTCTCCTGAAGTCGAAAGCCTGGAACTGGTGAAAGACGAAAAAAGGGATGTCCGGCTCCAGAATATCCCCCTGGTCCTGCCGAGCATCCTCGTGGAGATTCCGACCAGCGATCTGCTGGAGAAAAGGCAGTTGGGCAAGCTGGAGCTCAAGCCCAAAGACCTCGACAATATGCCCGAGTTTGGCGGGGAGTCGGGTCTGATCAAAAGCCTGCAAGCCTTGCCGGGGGTCAAAACGCATAGCGACGGATCGGCGTTTTTCTATGTCAGGGGCGGGGAAAAGGACCAGAACATGATCATCATCGACGACGCCCCGGTATACAATCCCGCGCATTTGTTCGGTTTTTATTCGCTGGTGATACCGGATTTTACGAAGGATATCAAAATGTATAAAAGCGATATCCCCGTCAACCTGGGCGACCGCCTTTCCTCCATCGTGGACGTGCGCACCCGGGACGGCAACCTGAATAAACTGGAATTTAGCGGGGCCCTCAATCCGCTGATCAACCGCCTTTCGCTCGAAGGGCCGCTGGTGAAGGAGAAAAGTTCGTTTTTTACCTCCTTTCGCCAGTCCAATTTTCAGTGGATTTATCAAGCCGCCTTCCCGGATCTCGAACTGCGGTTCGGGGATTTCAGTTTTAAATTGAACTACAAGATCAACAACAATAATCGCCTGTACTTCACACTCCTCAATAGCTGGGACATCCTGAACAATGCCGGCGGGTTTTCCCTCGGCCGGGCTGGAATCCAGTGGAATAACTTCGCGATGACGCTGCGCTGGAACCATATTTTCAGCCCGAAATTATTTTCCAACACGATCATCCACACGGGGAATTACCAATACAAGCTGTCCACCACCCAGGACGCCTGGGATTCGGGCATCGCCAGCCTGAGCCTCAAATCGGATTTCACCAATTACAACAGCTCGAGGCTCACCACCAAGTTCGGGGTGGAGATTCAGGGCTATTATTTCAATCCCGGAAAAATCCTGATCGGCCAGCTGGCAACATTTTTCCCCAGCATCAAGCAGGATTATTCCAGGCAAAACGTGTGGTATTACAACGCCGATTACCGCCTGGGCGAAAAATGGCGGCTCAATGCCGGGGCGAGGCTTTCCATTTGGTCCAACCTCGGCCCGGCTACCTATTACACCTTTGATGAGGACCACGAATTGATCGATACCGTTTCGACCCCGAGTGGCGCCTATAAGACGTATTGGAACCTCGATCCCCGAACCAGCGTGCAGTACAGCATCGACAGCACTTCCTCGCTAAAGCTCAGCTACGGCATCTACCACCAGTATATCCAGTTGATCTCCAATTCCGTGTCCCCTTTTACCTCTTTCGAAGTGTGGCTGCCCAGCAGTCCGAACATCAAACCGCAGGCGGCGCAGCAGGTGGCGTTGGGTTTCGTGAAATATTTGCCGAAGCAGGGGCTGGAGTTCAGCGCGGAGGGATTCTACAAAAAGATGAAAAACCAGATCGACTACGCGGACCATGCCCAGACCCTCCTGAATCCCTATATCGAGGGCGAGCTCCGCTTCGGGCAGATGGAGTCTTATGGCGTAGAATTTCTGCTAAAAAAAGACCAGGGCCGCCTGAACGGATGGATCGGCTATACCTGGTCGCGCACCATGCGCCAAACGCCCGGCGTCAACGGCGGAAGGGAGTACCCCGCTTTCCAGGACCGGCCGCACGATTTTTCGCTGATGCTCAACTACAATATCGCGCGCCGCACCCTTTTTTCGGCGTTCTGGACCACCTACACCGGCTCGGCCTTCTCCTCCCCCACCGGTTTTTACACCTTCAACGAGGTGACTGTGCCGATCTACGGCGAAAAAAACAACGACCGTTTGCCGAATTACCGACGGCTCGACATCGCCTTCAAATTTACCCTGAACAAGAATCCGGAAAGCCGCTACCAGCACAGCCTGACCTTTTCCATTTTCAATGTTCTGGCGCACAAAAACATCGTGGCCGTCAATTTCAATAAAATACTCCCGAACGGCGCCCCCGTGGTGCAGGCCAACGCAATCGGAGAGCACGCCCTGATAACGACCCAGGCCGATTTGGTGAGGTTTTTGCCTTCGTTGACTTATAAATTTACGTTATGATGTTTCGCACTCACCCCGTGGCACTCCTGGCCCTCACCCTCCTCCCCTCCTGCGAAGAACCCACCGACTGGCAATTCCAGCCGCTCGAAAACGGAGCCCTGGTGGTGGAGGCGATCATCACCAACGAGTTGAAAAACCAGGAGATCCTGCTGTCGCTGAGCTACGACGATCTCAACGGGCAACCAGCGCCGGCCACGGGCGCGGAGCTGCGGGTCGCGGGCGGAGGCGAGACTTATGTGTTTCAGGAGGTCCCCGGTCAGCCGGGGAGGTATTTGAGCGAAGAGGCCTTTGCCGCCAAACTGGTGATCAATTATACCCTTGACATCCAATGGAATGGAGGTAATTACCTGGCTACTAATAGGATGGTGCCCGTTTACCCCATGAAAAGGCTGGATTTCCTCCCTTACGGCGCTACGGACAGCCTCGTCGTCGGGGAGGTAGCGCCCATTTATCTGCCTTACGAGCAGGCGATGTACGAAATAGATATCGATTGGACCCATTTGGTGAATTCCGATTCCGCCCGCGCCAAAATGTTCTTTTATACTTTTAGGACCCTCGACGTCAACGAGCTGTTCAGGCCGCCGCGGGAAACGGTGGTTTTCCCGAAGGGGAGCATCGTGATCGAACGGAAGCACAGCCTCAACCCCGATTTCGCCGCCTTTCAGCGCGCCCTCGCGATGGAAACCGAATGGCAGGGCGGTGTCTTTGACGAGGCCTCCAGCAGCCTCCCGACGAATATCAGCAATGGGGGGCACGGTTTTTTTGGGGTTTGTGCGGTTATATCTGATACCCTAATAGCAGAATAGTGACTAGGTGACTGGTGACTGGTGACTGGTGACTGGTTTCAGGACTAGTCACCAGTCACTAATCACCAGTCACTAAAAAACTTTTTCCCTCCGACTAAGGGTAAGCTTTCACAATGGTGTATTAAAGATGAATTCGAAATTAAACGAATAGATTCTTTAACCAAAAAGATTGAAAGCAATGAAAAAGTTAGGATTATTTGCAGCCCTTGTACTTGCCGTTTCCGTATTCCAATCCTGCCAGAAAGAGCCCCTCGATCCCCACGCAGGGAAAGAAGCTCCGCAGCTGCCCGCCGCAGCGACCTTCATCCTGCCCATCGACCAAAAATTCAAGGATGGATTCACCAACTCCGACCCCGATGAAAGGACGATCAACAACTGGGGACACTCCGTCGCCAACGTGATTTTCTGGAACACGGTATTGACCGTTCATACCGCTGTCCCCGTCCTTGCCTTCTACGAATCATTCAACCACGAGGCCGTTTATCAAGGCGGAGGGATCTGGCTCTGGGCCTACACCGTGTCCGACAATAGCGGCACCTACCACGCCAAACTGTACGGCGAACTCCTCGTTAATTCCGAAGTAAAATGGGATATGTACATCTCCAAGGACGGCGCATTCAGCGACGTGCTCTGGTACAGCGGCATCACCGCCTGGGATCAGTCCTACGCAAGCTGGACGCTGAACTACAATCCCTTCAATCCCACGCCTTTCATCACCATCGAATACCTGAAGGATAACGGCGCCGGCCAGGCCTCCATCCGCTACACCAACGTCATCCCCGGCGACGCCGGCAACGGAAGCTACATCGAATACCGCGAATCGGCCGATGCCAGCGCTGAGTTCGACCGCGCCTACGACGTCTTCAAGTCGGACATCGACAACCTGCTCGAAATCAACTGGAACAGCATCGACAGCCACGGCCGGGTGCGCGATTTCGAAAAATTCGGAGACCTCGACTGGCATTGCTGGGGCACGGATTTGCAGGATGCGCAGTGCTAATAATAGTGACTGGTGGCTGGTGACTGGTGACTGGTGACTGGTTAGACAAAACCTTTTCTCTAGATATAGTGAATTTTAAAGGGGCTTCACGGCTGAAGGGTCGTGAGGCCTTTTTTTATTGGGGGGTAACAAAAAAAGGCCGGCAAAATTGCCGGCCCTTTTTAACTCTTCCGATCGCCGTTGGGAAAGCTTTGGCGATCGCTTGGCCGCCTACGCTAAGCACGGCGGCCGGTGTCGGGGTAACAGGATTCGAACCTGTGGCCCCCTGCTCCCAAAGCAGGTGCGCTAACCGGACTGCGCCACACCCCGAAACGATGCCTCCTATGCTAATGCTTCGGCGGCCTAAAGAAGCGGTGAGAGAGGGATTCGAACCCTCGGTACCAGTTTCCCAGTACGGCAGTTTAGCAAACTGCTGGTTTCAGCCGCTCACCCATCTCACCTGTTTGGCTGAACTACTTTTTTGATTGGGCTGACAAAAGTAGGCATCCTCTTTAGCTTATGCAAGGGCTTCGGAGAAAAAACTTGAAAGGGGGCCGACAAGTTCCCATTAGTTTTTAATTTTCAGTTTTCAATGTTCAGTTGTATTAACTGAAAACTGAACACTGAAAACCGAAAACTCCCTTCACCTGCTCCCCTTTCTTAACCACCAGAAATACGGGATTTGGGGGAAGAAGCAATAACCCCGCGTAGAGCCGCGACACCTCGCGGCTAATGACCTCGTGAATGAGCCCTATCGCTTTGGGTCAAGCTTTCCTGTTTTCTTCACCCGCACCGGAGCCGCGAGGTGTCGTGGCTCTACGACACGCGTTTTTTCAACTCCAACACCGTAATCTCCGGCCAAATACCTACCCTCCCCGAAAAACCGAGGAAACCAAATCCGCGGTTGATGTGCAGCATCCTGCCGGCCTCCTCGTACACGCCGGCCCATTTGGGGTAGCGGTACTGGCTGGGGCTCCAGCGAAAACCGGGTATCTCCAGCCCCACCTGCATGCCGTGGGTATGGCCCGAAAGCGTGAGCTGCACGGGGTTGTCGAACGATTTGACCTCGTGGTCCCAATGGGTGGGGTCGTGCGAAAGGAGGATCTTGAAAGTGTCTTGCGGAAGGCCCTCGGAGGCCTTTTTCAGATCGCCCCGCTTGCCGAAGCCGACGCCCCAGTTCTCCACGCCGAGCAAGGCTAGTTGCTGACCGTCCTTTTCGATCATCACATGCTCGTCGAGGAGCAGCCGGAAACCGGCCTGCCGATGGTATTCCTTCAAACGATCCAGGTTGGCAACCTTGTCCTCTTCTGTGGGCCAGGGCGTGTAATCGCCGTAGTCGTGGTTGCCGAAAATGGAAAATTGCCCGAAGGGCGCCCGGAGTTGCTTGAACATCTCCAGGTAGGGCTCGAATTCGATGGCGGCATTGTTCACCAGGTCGCCGGTGAATACGAACAGGTCGGACTGCTGGGCCTGGGCCATTTCCACGCCCCGGCGCACGGCTTCCTGGTCGTCGAAGCTTCCAGAATGCACGTCGGAAATCTGCGTAATGGTAAAACCGTCGAACGCCGTGGGTAGGTCGTCGAAAAACAGCGTGTGGCGGTGCACCTTGTAGAGGTATTTCCCCTTGGCAATGCCATATAAAAAGGAAGCAAACGGAATCGAGGCGATACCGAGGGCCAGCATGCTGACAAAGCGCCGGCGCTCGGGCAGAAAAGCCGTCTCTTCCGCCGGACCTTTTATCCTGTTAACCACCCCTTCCACCACCCGTGCGATATCCCCTCCGAACAACACCACCAGGAAGACCAGCTTCGTGACGAACAGGGTGATGAAAAACGAAGCGGAATAGGACATCAACGGCGTGATCCCCTTGGAGCGGTCTGCGGTAAACAGGGCGAAAAACATCAGCGCCGGAAGCCCGATACTGATCACCCAATACGCCCAGCGCAGCCCCTTGCGCAAGGCGGCAGGCTGCATCGGCGCCGTCAGCGTCCGGATGCCCTGAAAGACATACCAATCGATGGCAAAAATAATCCCGAGGAAAACAGCCAGGAAGGCAAAGGCGCGAAGAGGCATGGTATGGGTGGTATTTTGAGAAGGAGAACACCCATGGGAAGATTTGGTTTAGTGATTGGTGACTGGTGACTAGTGACTTGTAACAATACCAGTCACTAGTCACCAGTCACCAATCACTATTTTTCATTCAACGACAGCCTGATCTTCTTCTCCAGCTCCGCCACGGTCTCCTTGAAGATCATGTCGGTGTCGAGCAGGTCCTGCACGGTTTTGCAGGAGTATATGACGGTGCTGTGGTCGCGGCCGCCGAAGCGCTCGCCGATGGCTTTGAGGGATTTGTCGGTCAGGTTTTTGGCCAGGAACATGGATAGCTGGCGCGCGATCACGATCTGGCGCTTGCGGGTCTCCCCGGCCAGTTTTTCGACGGGCACGCTGAAATGATCGGCCACGAGCTGCTGGATAAACTCGATGGTGATCTCCTTATTGATCTCCGTGACGAAGTTCTTGACCACTTCTTTGGCCAGATCGAGGTCGATCTCGCGGCGGTTGAGGGAGGATTGCGCCACCATAGAGATGAGCACCCCTTCCAGTTCGCGGATGTTGTTGCGAATGTTGTAGCAAATGAACTCGAGCACGCTCTGCGGCAGGTCCACCCCTTCCCGGCCCATGCGGGCCTCCAGGATGGCCATGCGGGTTTCAAAATCCGGTATCTGTAAGTCTGCGGACAGGCCCCACTTGAAGCGGGAGATCAGCCGTTCCTCGATCCCGTCCATGTCTTTGGGCGGACGGTCGGAGGTGAGTATGATCTGCTTTCCCTGTTGGTGGATTTGGTTGAAAATATTGAAAAAGATCTCCTGGGTTTTCAGTTTGTTGGACAAAAACTGGATGTCGTCGACGATGAGGACGTCGGCCATCTGGTAGAAATTGACGAAGTCGCTCACCGCGTTGTTGCGGATGGACTCGATGATCTGGTTGGTAAACTTGTCGGACGACACGTAGAGCACCTGTTTTTCGGGGTGCTTCTGCATGACCTCGCTCCCGATGGCGTGGGCCAGGTGGGTTTTGCCGAGGCCGACATCGCCGAAGATGATCAGGGGGTTGAAGGCCGTGCCGCCCGGATTGCGGGCCACGGCGATGCCCGCCGAGCGCGCCAGGCGGTTGCAATCTCCTTCGATAAAGGTTTCGAGGGTATAGGCGGGGTTGAGTTGCGGGTCGACCTTGATCTTTTTGATACCCGGAATGACGAAGGGGTTTTTGATATATTGGGCATCCACCATGCCCGGGGCATAGCCCTCCGGCTGTCCGTTGCCGACGCCCGCAGCCACTTCCATCGGGGCCTGAACCCTGACTTTGCGGCGTTCTTCGGCCTGATTCATCAATATCTGGTATTCCAGGCGGCCTTTGTCGCCCAGCTCTTTGCGGATGGTCATCTTCAGCAAGGACACGTAGTGTTCTTCCAACCATTCATAGAAGAACTTGTTGGGCACCTGTATGGTCAGGGCATTCTCCACGAGCCGTACGGGCTTGATCGGCTCAAACCAGGTTTTAAAGCTTTGCGAATTGACGTTCTTCCGGATAGTGTGCAGACAACTATCCCATACGGTAGTATGGTCCCTAACCATTCTCCATAATGCTAATGGTGAAAAAATACACTAGTAAACCCGTCTAGTGTGATGTAACCTCGTATGTATCAGTAAGATGTTGGAGTGCGAGTCAATCCTCAACGGACGTCCCCGCTCTAATGGCAAAAAATGCAGTATTTTCGCGTATTGCGCGAGAAGGATTACAAAGTTCAGCAATTTTTCCCAAAGAGAAAATGTAAGATATTTACTATGTCGTATATTTTTTTTTATAAATCAACTAGGCCCTTTTTTGTAATCAATAGATGGAAAACGCCCTTTTTCTAATCAAAAAAAGGATGATTTTGACCATCAACATCTTACTGGGAACACATTGCAAGAATACTTTATCAAATGCCGGTACCCCCTTGAGGGTCAGGGTTTCCAGCCTTTTCGGTCGGGAAGCGCCTCTTTTTTTCGGTTCCGGTTTGCCTTTTTCAAGGAATTGCGTATTTTTGCAGTACTAAAAAGTAGTTTTTGTGTTTATTTGTTTGGGTTAGAGGCCCTTGCTTCCCTGAAGCAAGGGTTTTCTTTTTGGGGTAAAAAAAAGAGAGCCCTGCCGCTCAGCGCGACAGGGCTCTCTTTTTATGCTGTTGGGTTTGCGATCAGTTATTGAAGCCACCCGTGCTGGCCGGCACGCCATCCGGCTCGGTCGGCTTGGCGGTCACCTCGCCCGAAATGCGCAGCGTACGCGTCTGAACGCCTTCGTTCGTGGTCAGGGTCACCGTCTTGGTGAATTTGCCCACCCGGTTTGTGTCGTAGCGTACCTTGATTTCGCCGGACTCGCTCGGAGAGATGGGTTCTTTCGGAAAGGTAGGTACCGTACAGCCGCAGCTTCCTTTGGCGGTTTCGATCACCAGGGGCGCTTTGCCCGTATTCGTAAATTTGAACACGCGGTACGGATCTGCACCCTGCTCGATCTTTCCATAATCGATCTCGGTGGTCTCCAGCGTCATGACCGGGCCGTTCTCATCAACAGGGGCAGGAGTCGGCGAAACGGTAACCTGAGCGGACATCCATACAGTAGCCAGTACCGTAAAAGTTAAAGCGGAAAGGAATTTTTTCATCACCATGTAATTTTTTGTTTTTTAACAACGCTCCAAAAGTACGGCTTTATGAGGAATGATGGAACCCCTTCCCATAAGCTGCGAGGTTAATGAGTTGTTAATGATTATCCCTTATATTTGCGGAATGATCCCGGTTCGCCGGGAATTTTGAAATACCCTGCCAAATAAATCCAATAATCACCACCGTTATGTTGGAAAACCCGCTTGCGAAGCCCTCCGGGCTGAAAAAAGAGGAAGCCTATATTCAGGAGGTCATCCACGATTACCGCGTTTGTTGCATCAGCCGGGAAGCCAGCCTCCTCGCCCGAAAAGAAGTGCTCACCGGTAAAGCCAAATTCGGGATCATCGGCGACGGCAAAGAGGTGCCCCAGGTCGCCCTGGCCAAAGCCTTTCGCAAAGGCGACTGGCGCTCGGGCTATTACCGCGACCAAACCCTCCTCTTCGCCCTCGGCCTGTGCAGCGTCGAAGACTTTTTCGCCCAGCTCTACGCCGATCCCGACAACGACCCCTTCTCCGGCGGACGCCAGATGAACAGCCACTTTGCCAGCCCAAGCATCGACCCCGAAGGCAATTGGACCAATCACACCGACTCCTTTAATATCTCCTCCGATATGTCCCCCACCGCCGGGCAAATGGCCCGGGCGCTCGGACTGGCCCTGGCCTCCCAAAAATACCGCAACATCCCCGGCCTCCATTCGGAAAACCCTTTCTCCCACCAGGGAAATGAAGTGTGTTTCTGCACCATAGGCGACGCCAGCACCTCCGAAGGGGTTTTCTGGGAAGCCATGAACGCCGCCGCCGTCCAGCAAGTCCCCATGGCCATTTCGGTCTGGGACGACGGGTACGGCATTTCGGTGCCCATCGACTATCAAACCGTGAAAAAAAGCATCTCCAAGGCCCTTGCCGGTTTTCAACTCGACGAAAACGGAGAAGGCATGGATATATATACGTGCAAGGGTTGGGATTACACCGCCCTCTGCGAATTGTACGAAAAAGGCCTGGCCAAAGTCCGCCAAACCCATATCCCGGCCCTGTTCCATATCCAGGAACTGACCCAGCCACAGGGGCATTCCACCTCCGGCTCGCACGAACGATATAAATCTCCCCAGCGCCTGCAATGGGAGCGCGACCACGACTGTATCCTGAAAATGCGCGAGTGGATGATCCGGGAAGGGCTTGCCGGAGCCTCACAATTGGACGAACTGGAGAAAGAAGCGAAAATATACGTCCGGCAATGCCGCGACAAGGCCTGGAAAGCCTATATGGAGCCCGTCCAGCAGGCTGTTCATTACCTCGACGGCTTGTACGGCAAAATGGATTTTCCCGAGGTTGCTCACCTGCACAAGGAGCTGAAAAACCTGCTCAATCCCCTGTTCTTCGAAGTGGTGCAAAATGCCAGGCGCGTGGTGTTCGCCACCCTGGGCGAGCAGCATCCTGCCCTCGACGAACTCAAACGTTGGCTGGTAGAGGCCGGACAAAAAGCCTCCAACCGCTACGAAACCCATCTGTACAGCAGCTCCCCCCGCTCCGCGCTCCGCATACCGGTCGTGCCGCCCGTTTTCAACGAAAACTCGCCCCACAAGAACGGATACGAAGTGCTGAATGCATTTTTCGACTTCGCCTTTTCTAAATACCCCGAATTTTTGGCTTTCGGTGAGGATGTGGGCAAGATCGGCGATGTAAACCAGGGATTTTCAGGCCTCCAGGCCAAATATGGCGAAGAGCGCCTCTTCGACACCGGCATCCGGGAGTGGACCATCATGGGCCAAGCCATCGGAATGGCCATGCGCGGACTCCGGCCCCTCGCCGAGATCCAGTACCTCGACTACCTCATCTACGGCCTCGAACCGCTCAGCGACGACCTGGCCACCCTCCGGTACCGCACCAACGGCATTCAGCAGGCGCCGGCCATCATCCGCACCCGCGGCCACAGGCTGGAAGGCATCTGGCACGCCGGCTCCCCCATCGGGATGCTGCTCGGGGCACTTCGCGGTATGTACGTCTGCGTGCCAGAAACATGGTCCAGGCAGTGGGCATGTACAACACCCTCCTACAATCCGACGACCCCGGCCTGGTGATCGAATGCCTCAACGGATACCGCCTCAAGGAAACCCTGCCCGACAATATGGGGGAATACACCGTCCCCCTCGGAATTTCGGAAATCCTCCAGGAAGGTAGCGACCTGACCCTCGTCACCTACGGTTCCTCCATCCGGATAGCCCAGGCGGGCATCGAGCTCCTCAAAAAGGCGGGCATCTCCGTCGAATTGATCGACGTGCAAACCCTCCTGCCTTTCGACCTCAACCAATCCATCGTCGAATCCCTCCGAAAAACCGGCCGCATCGTCTTTATGGACGAAGACGTGCCCGGCGGCGGCACGGCCTATATGCTCCGCGAAGTCCTCGAAGTACAGGGCGGCTATCGCTACCTCGACTCCCAGCCGGTCACCCTGACGGCCAAAGCCCACCGCCCCCCCTTCGGATCGGATGGAGATTATTTCTCCAAACCCAATCCGGAAGACGTGTTTGAAACAATCTATAATTTAATGCGGGAGGCGGAGCCGAAGCGGTTTCCGGAATTATAAAAAATGATCATCCCCAAACTTATCTCCCAAACCCTCCAACTCCCCGAATCTTCCGTCCGGCAAACCATTTTGCTTTTCGAAGAAGGAGCCACCATTCCGTTTATCGCACGCTACCGCAAGGAGCGCACCGGCTCGCTCGACGAAGTGCAGATCGCCGAGATCCAGCAGCAATGGAAAAAACTCCGGGACCTGGAAGATCGCAAGGTCTTTGTCTTGCAATCTATCGAAGAGCAGGGGAAACTGACCGAGGAACTCCGCAAGCGGATCGAGCAATGCTACGACCCTACCGAACTGGAGGATATTTACCTGCCATACAAGAAGAAGCGGAAAACCCGCGCCGACACGGCACGCGAAAAGGGCCTCGAACCCCTGGCACAGGCCATTTTCAAACAAACCAAATCGAGACCCGACGAACTGGCTAAGGCCTATATTACCGAAGCCGTACCCGATATCGAATCCGCACTGCAAGGCGCCCGCGATATCATCGCGGAATGGGTGAACGAGGACGAAAGGGCCCGGAACAAGGTGCGCCATTACTTCCGCAAGGGAGCGGTCATCCGCTCCAAAGTGGCCAGGGGAAGGAGGAGGAAGGCGCCAAATACCGCGATTATTTCCAGTTTGAGGAGCCCCTGCAGAAATGCCCCTCTCACCGCCTGCTGGCCATGCGCCGGGGAGAAGAGGAGGGTTTCCTGCGCCTGGTCATCGAACCCGATCCGGAGGAAGCGCTGTCTACCCTCGACCGGATGTATCTCGTGCCCATCAGTCCCTGCGCATCGGAGGTGAAGGAGGCCATCCGCGATGGCTACGAGCGCCTGCTGGCGCCATCTATCGAGACGGAATTTCGGAATAGTTCCAAAGAAAAAGCCGACAAAGAGGCCATCCTCGTTTTTGCCGAAAACCTCCGCCAACTGCTCATGGCCCCTCCTATCGGGCAAAAGCGGGTGCTCGGGCTCGATCCCGGCTTTCGAACGGGCTGCAAGGTTGTGGTCCTCAATGAATTCGGCGACCTGCTTCACACCTCCGTCGTCTATCCCCACCCGCCCCAGTTGAAGGTGGAAGAGACGCTTTCCAGTATTGAAAAACTGGTCGAAAAACACCAACTCGAAGCCATCGCCGTGGGCAACGGCACCGCAGGCAGGGAAACGATCTCGCTCCTGAGAACCGCCTCCTTTGCCTCCCGCATTCCCGTTTTTCTCGTCAACGAAAGCGGCGCCTCGATCTATTCCGCCTCCGAGGTGGCCCGGGAGGAATTTCCCGACCAGGACCTCACGGTTCGCGGCGCCGTTTCCATCGGCCGCCGTTTGATGGACCCCCTGGCCGAACTGGTCAAGATCGAAGCCAAATCCATCGGCGTGGGCCAATACCAGCACGACGTCAACCAGGTGCAGCTCCGCGAGAGCCTCGACCGGGTGGTGGAGAGCTGCGTAAACAGGGTGGGCATCAACGTCAACACCGCCAGTAAACACTTGCTGACCTATGTGTCGGGCCTGGGGCCCGCGCTGGCCCAAAATATCGTGCAGTTCCGCTCCGAAAACGGGGCTTTCCGCTCCCGGGAGGAACTGAAAAAAGTGCCTCGCATGGGCGACAAGGCCTTCGAACTGAGCGCGGGCTTCCTGCGCATCCGCGAGGGCAAGCACCCTCTGGACAACACTGCTGTACACCCGGAAAGCTACTCCATCGTCCTGCGCATGGCAAAGGACCTGGGCTGCAGCGTCGAAGAGCTGGTCGGCGGCAAGGAGCTCCAGCGCAAGATCGACCCCAAATTGTATATTTCCGGAAATGTGGGACTGCCCACCATCAACGATATCCTCAAGGAGCTCGCCAAACCCGGGCTCGATCCCCGGGGCGAGGCCCGCACCTTTGAATTTTCAAGGGAAGTGCACACCCTCGAAGACCTCCGCACCGGCATGTTGTTGCCGGGCATCGTCACCAACATTACCAACTTCGGCGTGTTTGTCGATATCGGCGTCAAGCAGGACGGACTGGTCCATATTTCCCAACTGGCCAATACCTTCGTCAAAAACCCGACCGACGTGGTCTCCCTCCAGCAGGAAGTCCTGGTCAAAGTGCTGGACGTGGACCTGGCTAGAAAACGGGTGAATCTGTCGATGAAGGAAGCTTCGCTTTAAGGTTTAGGAGGTTTAGAAAGTTTAGGAGGTTTAGTCTACTTTCCTTTCTAAATCCTCTAAACCTTCTAAACCCACTAAACCTCTAAACTTTAATAATGGCTCGTCTCGATCAACTCCTGCAGCTCCTCGAATCCTCCCCCAAAGACTCCTTCCTGCTTTTTGCGTTGGCGAAAGAGTATGAGGGATTGGGCAACGACGACAAGGCCCTGGAATACTATTTGTCCCTCCGGGAATCCAATCCGGGATACGTGGGTCTGTATTACCATTTAGGAAAATTGTACCTGCGAAAGCAGGATATCGACCAAGCCGTTTCGGTTTATAAGGCCGGCATGGAGGTTGCCAACCTGGCCGGAGACCGCCACGCTTACAACGAGCTGTCGGGCGCGAAAATGGAGATTTCGGAAGAAGATTTTGAAGAGTAAGGCTTAGCCCGGAAGAGAGAAACTTCCTTCAAACACGAGCTGGGTCGGGCCGCAGAGCCATATATCGGTAAATCCCTCCGGGGTTTTCAGGAAGCGAACATCCAGCTCGCCCCCCTTGGTGCGCACCGGCACATGAACCGGGCCGTCTTTTTCATCCCCCCATTTCAAATAGGCAGCGAGTGCGGAAGCCGTAACCCCGGTGCCGCAGGAAAGCGTCTCGCCCTCCACGCCCCTTTCGTAGGTCGCCACGTCGATCCCGAGACCGTCGTGCTGCACAAAATTGACATTGGTTCCCTCCTTCTTAAACCGCTCGTTATAGCGGATCGCCCTTCCGGCAGCCAGCACATCCACGGCCGGCAGATCTCCTACGAGGCGAACATAATGCGGCGAACCCGTATCCAGAAAGAAATAATCCTTTCCGCTTTCAACAGATTGGACATCGCCCATTTTCAGCTCCACCCAACCCATTTCCCGCAGGTATGCCTCGTGCGGACCGTCGGCCGCAAGAAAGTGGAAATGCGTTTTCCGGTTACCCCGCAACCTGGCAAAAGCTACGGCGCAGCGGCCTCCGTTGCCGCACATGCTCCCCACCTTCCCATCGGCGTTGTAGTATTTCATCTCAAAATCGAATCCGGGTGCTTCTGCCAGCGCGATCAACCCATCCGCCCCGATCCCGAAATGCCGGTCGCACAGTCTGGCAATGAGTTGGTCGTCCCCCAGGTCGATTCTCGGGTCGGCGCGGTGATCCAACATGATAAAATCGTTTCCGGCGCCGTGGTATTTGAAGAAGGGAATGAGATGGGGGGGCTTGTTTTTCATTCTTAAACCTGTTTTAGAGGTTTAGAAGGTTTAGAAGGTTTAGAAAGTTTAGTTTTCTTTTCAGCCTAAACTTTCTAAACCTTCTAAACCTCCTAAACAATTGAATATTCAAACCATAGGTTTACTTCTCTCCGAAGTCCTGGCGCTCCTCCACAGCGGGGGGCTGCCGGAGGGAGGGCTTCCCGAGCTGTATCCAGCGAAAGTACATGAGGGCTGCCATAAACAAAATGATTGCGAGACTGATGTAGGAAAATTTCCAGCCCCAAATATTTCCGCTGGATCTGGAATCCGGGTCCTCAAAAGGAGAAGGGTTATCCGTCATTTGCTTATTTTTAATCCCCGAAATAACAAAATTAAACAGTTTTGGGCTCATCCTTTTAACTCAAATAGCGTTAAGAAGGTTAATAAACCCAAGACATTTTAAGATACTTTGTTTGCAAAGTAATAGCTTTTAAAGCCTTTTTTATGAAGCAATTTGGCTGGATCGCTTTGTCCTCGCTTATGAGTGCGTTGATCGCCCTTACCCTGTATCATTTTTTCGGTCCCCGGCAAGAGGTGATCGTTCGCGAAACAGTTATGCCCATAAAACAGCCCTATGGCGATATTCTCTCGACTATGGAGGAAGGCCGCGGTATCTCGAGCCCCAGTCCCTGGGCATCGGGGACCCCTTCCCATTTTATCGTCGCGGCAGAGCGGGTGATTACCTCGGTGGTGAATATTAAAGCGGAAAACCGCCATTGGCTGCGCCGCTACCACGGAGGCATTTCTTCCGGCTCCGGAGTGATTATTTCCGCCGACGGCTATGTAGTGACCAACAACCACGTCGTGGAAGAGGCGGACAATTTTGAAATTACGCTCAACGATAAAAGAGAGTTTAACGCCAAGCTGATCGGCGTAGACCCCTCCACCGATCTGGCGCTGTTGAAAATTGATGCCGAAGGATTGCCCCATATTGTCTTCGGCAATTCCGATTCGGTGCGCGTCGGAGAATGGGTCTTGGCCGTAGGCAACCCCTTCAACCTGGAATCGACCGTCACAGCCGGGATCGTGAGCGCCAAGGGTCGCAATATCGATATCCTGGAGGGGGAATACAGCATTGAATCCTTTATTCAGACCGATGCCGCCGTCAACCCCGGCAACAGCGGAGGCGCCCTGGTCAACACCCGGGGCGACCTGATCGGGATCAATACGGCTATCATCACCCGATCCGGGCGCTATGAAGGCTATTCCTTCGCAGTGCCTTCCAACCTGGCTCATAAAGTAGTGCGCGACCTGCGCGACTTCGGCAGGGTGCAACGGGGCGTGCTCGGCGTCGGCATCGAAGAACTCACCAACCAACTGGTTCAGGAACTAGGCATGTCCTCCTCCGAAGGAGTCTTCGTCAACAGGGTGACCTCCGAAGGGGGGGCTTACAAGGCGGGGATGCGCAGAGGCGATGTGATCATAAAGGTCAACGGACACAAGGTGCGTTCGATGCCGGAGCTCCAGGAAATGGTGGCGCGCTATCGGCCGGGCAACAAGCTCGCCGTGGAATATTTGCGCGACGGAAAGCTCGAAAAAGCCCAGGTGATCCTGCAGGACGCCTATGCCGCCAGTCCCCAGGCGGATTCCGAAGAGGAGAGTTTCCTCCGAACCCTTGGCTTCGAGCTGAGGGACCTTTCCGAAGAGGAAATCAAAGTGGTGGGCAAGGCAGGGGTCTATGTGGTCAGCATCTACCGTTTCAGCACCATTGAAGAAACCCGGATGGAGCCGGGATATATCATTACCCATGTCAACAACAAAAGGGTCAAAACCCGGATGGAAGCCATCAAACTGCTGCTGGAAGCCGGAGCCGAGATCGTGCTCGACGGGTATTACGAGGGCTACTCGGACACCTATGCCTATTCCTTCCGGCCATAATTCGTATCTTGCGCGCCGGGAACCAAGCCAATAGATTACTATGTCGAAAATAGATCTGGACCTATCCAGAAACGAAGACCATTACAAGCTCTTGATCCACCGAGTCCAACATCGCCTGGACCAGATCAAACTCGGCGGAGGCCAAAAAAAGCTGGACAAGATCAGGGAAGAAGGCCGTCTGACGGCCAGGGAACGGATCGAATACCTGGCGGACAAAGACCGCCCCGTTTTTGAAGTGGGCGCCTTCGCCGGTTTTGAAATGTACGAAGAACACGGTGGCTGCCCCGCTGGGGGAGTGATCGTGTCCATCGCCTACGTGAAAGGCCGCCAGTGCATTATCGTGGCCAATGACGCTACGGTGAAAGCCGGCGCCTGGTTTCCCATCACCGGGAAAAAGAACCTCCGGGCTCAGGAAATCGCCATGGAAAACCGGCTTCCCATCATCTACCTGGTCGATAGCGCAGGCGTCTTCCTGCCGATGCAGGATGAAATTTTTCCCGATAAAGAACATTTCGGACGGATTTTCCGCAACAACGCCCGCCTGTCGAGCATGGGCATTCCCCAAATAGCCGCCATCATGGGCAGTTGCGTGGCGGGAGGCGCCTACCTCCCCATCATGTCCGACGAGGCCCTGATCGTAGACCAGTCGGGCTCTATATTTTTGGCCGGGCCGTATTTAGTCAAAGCCGCAATCGGCGAAGACGCCGATAAAGAGACCCTGGGCGGTGCAAAGACCCAGTCCGAGATCTCGGGCATCTGCGATTACAAGTCGAAAAACGACAAAGACTGCCTGGACACCATCAAGGACCTCGTTGATAAATTCGGAAAATTCGAGCAGGCCGGCTTCGACCGGATCGCCCCTGCTGCGCCCAAAGAAGCAGAGGAAGACCTTCTGCAATATATTCCCGAAAGCTCTTCCAGGCCTTATAAAACGGTGGAAATCCTCAAGCGCCTGGTCGACGATTCGAAGCTCACGTATTATAAGGAGGGGTACGGAAAAACCATTATTTGCGCCTACGCGCGCATCGACGGCTGGGCCGTGGGCATCGTGGCCAACAACCGGGAGGTGGTGAAAACCGCCAAGGGAGAAATGCAGTTCGGAGGGGTCATTTACTCCGATTCGGCCGACAAGGCGGCGCGGTTTATCATGAACTGCAACCAAAAACGGGTACCCCTGGTTTTTCTCCACGATGTGACCGGATTTATGGTCGGCACGCGGTCCGAACACGGGGGCATCATCAAGGACGGCGCGAAAATGGTCAATGCCGTGGCCAATTCGACGGTGCCCAAATTCAGCGTGATCATGGGCAATTCTTATGGCGCCGGAAATTATGCCATGTGCGGAAAGGCCTACGACCCCAGGCTCATCGTCGCCTGGCCCAATGCCCGGATCGCGGTGATGGGCGGCGAACAGGCGGCGCAGGTACTCATGCAGATCCAGATCTCCACCCTCAAATCAAAGGGCGAGGAACTGGGCAAGGAAGATGAAAAACGCTTGTTCGACGCCATAAAAAACCGCTACGATCAGCAGACTTCTCCCTTTTACGCGGCTGCACGGCTATGGGTGGATGCGATTATCGATCCGCGGGAAACGCGGCGCTTTCTCTCTATGGGCATCGAGGCGGCCAACAACGCCCCGATAGAAAAATTTAATGTAGGTGTCTTTCAAGTATAATCGTTGATGCAATTCATCGCCAAGACCTTCCAGGGACTCGAATCCGCCCTCGCCGGGGAACTCCGCGATCTGGGCGCAACGGCCGTCGAGGAGCTCACCCGCGCCGTTTCCTTCGAAGGAGGAAGAGAATGGGTGTACCGGGCAAACCTGGAGCTTCGAACCGCCCTGCGGATCCTCATCCCGATCCACTCGTTTACCTGTACCAACGAAAAGGAATTGTACGAAGGCGTACGCGCCATCGAATGGCGCAACTACCTCAGTCCGGACGACACCCTGGCCGTGGAGGCCGTGGTCAATTCCACCTTTTTCAATCACTCCCGCTACGTAGCCCTGAAGACCAAGGACGCCATCGTGGACCAATTGAGGGATCAATTCGGTCAGCGGCCGAATGTCGATCTGAAATCCCCCACCCTGCCCGTCCAGGTCCATATCCGCGAAAATCAATGTTCGGTGCTGCTCGACAGTTCGGGCGAGCCCCTGTTCAAACGCGGCTACCGCATCGAAACCGGTCCGGCGCCCCTCAACGAGGTGCTCGCTGCCGGGATGCTCAAGCTGGCCGGCTGGCCCATGGACGTCCCCTTTCTGGACCCCATGTGCGGTTCGGGCACCCTGCCCATCGAGGCGGCCCTCATGGCAACCCATACTCCCTCCCAATGGTACCGCGAGCATTTCGCCTTTCAAAAATGGAAGGATTTCGATCAGGCCCTCTGGAAGGAGGTTAAAAATGAGGCCTGGGCCAATAAGGAAAAAGAGGCGGCACCCATTTTCGGGTCGGATATCCACCCCAACGCTATCCGGATCGCCCAGGTCAATGCGGCGCATACGGATATCCAGCACCTCATCCGCTGGGAGCACGCGCCCCTGGAGCGATGCGCCGTGCCCGAAGGGAAGGGTTTGATGGTTTTCAACCCACCGTATAACGAGCGAATGCCCGTCGAGGAGATCGAGGAGTTGTACCAGATGATCGGGAGCAGCCTCAAACACCGCTTTCCTGGTTATCAGGCCTGGGTGCTTACCGGCAATGAAAAAGGGATGCACGCCATCGGATTGCGGCCTTCGAGAAGGATCGCCTTGTTTAACGGCGCCATTCCCTGCAAATTTTTGAAATTCGAGCTGTATGACGGAAGCAAAAAATTCAAAAAGGAAGCGGTGGATTAAATCAATCCTCTTTCCGCTTTTGCTGTGTCTCGGGATAACGAAAGTCCATGGGCAGGAGCTTACAACGCCTCCCCGCCTTTCACAGGTTTTTTATTCGACAAGCAGTCCGATATTTCTTCCTCCGACCAAACCCGTCTCCTTTTTTTGCGCAGTGGAATGGAATTGGGAGAAAAAATCCAGGGTTCCGATCCGTTTCCGACTCGGCACGCAGGAATATGTGGACCGTCTGGAGGGAAAAAATCTGAGCGATTACAATAGATCGAACAAGTCCCTAACCCCAGGACTTCTGCCCACCTGGTAGCCCTCGGCCAGGTCAAAGCCCGCGGGACGTCCGAATACGGAAGCTTTGGTTCTGAGGGAATCGAGAAAATTTTTGCCCGAAATTGGAGTGTCGGGTTCTTTTTCGAAATCTTTTTCTCCGGGGTTGAAGAACTGGGAGCGAAAGGTCAGCACCAATTCCATTTTTTCTTCGAAAAAATCGGTGATATCCACCACGAAATCGGGGGGGAGAAAATAGTCCTGGATATAGTGGTAAACCGCCCGGGGCCGCCAGTGCGTCTGCGGGTTTCCGCTCTCATCCAGGGTTTCGATTTTCATCAGACCGGAATAAAAACAGGCATCCGCGGTCAATTTTGCGGCCCTGCCGTGGTCGGGATGCCGGTCGGAAAGCGTATTGCACAACACGATTTCCGGGCGGCAGCTTCGAATGGCGCGAATAATGGGCAGCATGGAGTTTTTTTCGTGTGAAAAAAAACCGTCGGCGAGCTCGGCATTCCACCTGAATTGGGCGCCCATTTTCCGGGCTGCCTCCCGAGCCTCCTGGTCGCGAATGGCGGCGTTTCCTCTGCTCCCCAATTCGCCCCTGGTCAGGTCGAGCAGCCCAACCGTTTTCCCCTGGCGGATATGGCGCAGGAGGGTGCCGGAGCAGCTCAATTCCACATCGTCTGGGTGGGCGCCTATAGCTAATATATCGATTTTCATGTTATACCTTTAGGGGTTCAGCCACTCATCTCAACAAAAAACTTCCTCAAGACCTATAGATGACAAAGATAGAAAGGAAAAACGTGCCGTATTCTCCGTTAATATTTTTCTTCTGGTTTTTGAGCTTTGCACCGCTTTACGGGCAGAATGCGTGGAACGTGGAGTTGCTGTGGGAATACAACCGTGGGGATGAGCGGTATTCGGGCAGTTGGTACTATGCGGCGCCCGATGGGCAAGAATACGCCTTGCTGGGCGCGAAGACGGGCACAGCGATCTACCGGCTGGAAGAGCCTTTTTCGGAGCTTGGATTTATTCCCGGACCGGTTTCCAACTGGCGCGAGATCACGGTGGTAGGGCATCAGGCCTACGTCGTAACGGAAGGTACGGGAATGGGCCAGGGCATGCAGGTGATCGACCTGACGCCCCTGCCGGGAAGCCCGACGTTGCTGACGACCTATTCTGCTACTTTTACAAGAGGGCATATCATTCAGCGGGATATTTACAGCGAGAGTCCCAGGGTGTATGTTTGCGGGACCACGAGCACGGAAGGCGTGCATATTTTGGACGTCAGCAATCCGGCGCAACCTGTGGAGATCGGCGTCTATCAGCCGGGGTACTACATTCACGACTGCCATGTGAGGGGAGACCGGCTCTATGGGGCCGCTAATAATCAACAAACCCTGGATATCGTAGATATATCCGATCCCGCCAACCCGGAATTGATCACCACCTTGCCCGACCCGGGGCTCAATACCCATAGTTGTTCTACCACGCCAGACGAGAATTATTTATTTCTCGCGGATGAAGCCGACGGCCAGCCCGGGCGGATTTTCGATATTTCCAATTTGGATAATATTCATCAGGTGGCCATGTACACTGCCAACTCGGCCAGCCTGGTGCACAACCCCTATATTTTGGGCGATCTGGCCATATTGAGCCACAATACAGAGGGCGTCAGGGTGCTGGATATCGCAGACCCGGAATTGCCGGTCGAAGTCGGTTATTTCGATACTTTTGAAGGCCTGAGCGGCGGATTTATGGGACTCTGGTCTGCCTGCCCCTACCTTCCTTCGGGAAGGATCATCGGAGGGGACCGGGTGCGGGGTCTATTTGTCTGGGAATTCAATGGGCCGCGGGCCGCGCGAATTTATGGCAGCGTAAGGGATTCCATATCCGGCCTTCCGCTTCCGCAGGCCTTGGCGCTTATTAACCCCTTGAACGACACCCTCGAATTGGATCTTCAGGGGAAATTCGGAAAGGGATTGCTTCCCGGCGCATATATGCTGGCTGTTTATGCAGATGGGTATAGTCCGAAATTTATTCCCCTTTCCCTGGAGGAGCAGGAAAATCTCACGCTGGACGTGCTTTTGGCGCCGGATAACACTTCGGGGCAAATCGATTTTCCCGGGGAGATGCCCGCTTCTTGCCTCGTTTCTCCAACGGTATTTTCAGATTTTATTCGAATCCAATGTCTTGAACCATCCGGGGAATGGAATGTTTCTTTTTCAGACATCAATGGGATTGAAATATTTTCGAAAAAAATGATCGGAGGCGAGAATTTTGACTTAGCTTCAAACAACTGGAAATCAGGAACTTATTTTTGTTTTTTTGATAAAATTGGCGAAAACAGGAAATTGGTTTTCAAGGTAATTCGCATAAATCCTTAGAAGCCAAAGACTCTAAAAATCGCAAAAATTAATTTTTAGCCTTTATTTTCTTGCTTTTTAACTGTTTTTTTCCGACTTTTCGCCCGAATTACGGAATGAATTCAAACTAACACCCCATTTCTTTGCCCTCGCGGGATAAGGATTGGGTTTTATTGCCCAAAAAAATCCTTCTATCGATTTTAATTAATGTTATAGTCAAGCCGCAAACCCTCTTAATTATATTTTTTCAAGTTGCAGTAATATGCAATTCGACTGTTTTAAAAGCCCTGTTTGCGATTTTCCACACCTTTGGACTACTTTAAAATTCTACCCTTTTCACCGGAAACCCTGATTTTTCCCGGTGATGGTTTTATTATTTGGAACTCAAAAGCATTCATTTAACAACATATTTTCTCAATCTTAAATCATTCGATGATGAACAAAAATGCAAATCTGGTCGACGCCCAGGATTTGGACGGCCTTATTGGTCGGTACTCTTCCGAAGTGCGGCAATTGACTTACCTCCTTCAGCAGGCACAGGATAACCTGGACCGTGTGAAAGAACTATACGGAAAATCGGAAAAGGAAACGAAAAAGGACGCTTCGAAAAAATCCGTCGCCAAACCTGAGAAAAAGACAGCAGTTAAAGCAATCGCTAAAGTAGCCTCCAAACCCGAAGCGAAGCCGGAAGGCCCGAAAAAAGGGAGAGGCAGGCCTCGCAAGGAAAAAACTCAGGAACCTGCTTACAAAAACGACTCCGCTCCCAAACGCGGTAGAGGACGTCCGAAAAAAACCGAAAGCGCGCCCTTAGCGACAAAAACAGTAGCAACTCCTGCTCCCAAACCCGCTAAAGCGTCAAAAACAGCAAAAGCAAAAGCTCTGAAAGCTCCGAAGGCCCAAGGCTCCGAAAAAAACCAAAGCATTAAAAGCGGAAAAAGCGCCAAAAAAAACAGCAAAAGCGCTCAAAGCTCCAAAGGCGCCAAAAGCGCCAAAGGCAGAAAAAACAGCTAAAAAATCGCCCAAGCTCAGTTTGAAAGGAGAGGAAAGCAAAGCCAAAGGCTATCGGCTCTCAGAGTGGGACTTGTTCATTATGAATTCAATCAGGGACGCCAAAAAGCCCATGGTCAACGCAGATATCATGGACATGGCCAAGGCCAAGAACAAAAAGGATAAAGTCACCATGAGCGACATCGATCTCCGCGGCAAGCTGAACCGAAGCATCCACAAGCTGGCTAACAAGCGCAGAGACCTCGTCAAAACGAATTACCCCGGAAAAGGCTATGCCTATGGACTTGCCGAATGGGGCGCTAATAAATCAGCCTCCGGCGAAGAACAAAAGAACGGAAAGAAAGCTTGAACGGTCTAACTTACTGATACCCGGACCGATCCCGGGCCAAAAGGCGGAGAAGTCATTTCTCCGCCTTTTTTATGCCCGCCTATCCCTTGCACAGCTTGGCTGCCGGAATTTTCCTACCTTTGTGCCGGAAAAAAATTCCCATAACATGCAGCTTGTTAAATTGATATTCCTGTCGCTCCTCCCCCTTTTTTCCGGGGCTTGCAATTCCAACTCCGAAACGGCCGAAAAAGCAGCCGATGCCGGCGCTACGGTTCCCGTTAATTCCTCCAACCCCCAGGAAATCCGTTTCGTCATCGCAGACCAAACCGTTTCCAAAGGCGACACGGTTTGCCTGGATATCGCCGTCCGCGATTTCAACAACATCCTCTCCATGCAATACAGCATGAACTGGAATCCAAAAGCCCTTAAATTCCTCAAAGTCGACGGACTGAAGCTCAAGGACCTTTCCCTCAATAACTTTGGATTGAACCGCACCGACCAGGGGAAAATGGGCACCGCATGGTTTGATCTGGCCGTACAAGGCATCACCCTTCCCGACAACACACCTATTTACAAGGTCTGCTTTGCAGCTATCGGCGAGCCCGGAACCTCCGACCAGGTCTTTTTCTCCAGCGAGCCCGTAGTCATCGAGATCAGCAATTCGGCCGAACAGCTGTTGGGCCTGGCCTTCAAACGCGCCACCATCACCATTCAATAATTATTTATGAAAAGCCCCGCTCTCGCTGCCCTTTTCCTTGCGGCCATTGCCCTGATCTCCTGCCAAAATAATTCCGCGAAAGGCCAGCAATCCACCGGCTTGAATTTCTCCACCGCAACCCTCGAAAGGCAAGACGGCCCGGGCTGCGATACGGAAGGCGGCGCCTGCGTGCGGCTTGAAATGGTATATCCTCTTGCAGACGAGGCCAAGGGGCCGCTGGCTGCACGGATCAACGACTCCATCCGGCACGCCATGAGCCAGGTGCTGATCACGCTCAACCCCGAGGAAAGCGATTCCAAAAACCTGGAACAGCTGGCCGACCAATTTGTGGCCAGCTACAAGAGTTTTTTGGCAGAAGCCCCGGATTACGTGCTGGGCTGGTCGATCGAAATGGGGCACGAAATTCACCTCAATTCGCCCAAAATTGCGTCGATAGAACTGATGATCTCCTCTTTCACGGGCGGCGCACATCCGGTGGGCTATTCCAATACCTTCAATTTCCTGCTCCCCTCCGGCGAACTTCTCCTTCTGGATAAAATGATGACCAATCGCGCCGGTTTTATGCAGCTTGCCGAAAAAGAATTCAAATTGACCCGGGGTCTCCCCGAAACCGCCAATTTGCAGGAGGAGGGATATTTTTTCGGAGAGCCGTTCAGCCTTCCGTCCAATTTCGTCTTTACCTCCGAAGGCCTCTACATGATTTACAATGTCTACGAGGCCGGAGCATACGCCCTCGGGCCGACGGAATATCTCATTCCCTACGAAAAACTCGAGGGCCTGCTGAATCTGGACAATATCTTATAGCTGATGTTACGCACAAGAGATGTTTATTGGGGATTGGAGGATTGAAAGGGATTGTTAGGCTCGTAAAGCCCCGTTAATCGGCCTTCTCCCTTCAAACCCTTTTGTGCGTAACATCGTTACTTGAGCAAATTACTGTTTGAGGATTTGGTCCGTCCACTGGCCCTTTTCCGTGCTGAGCCTGACCCAATAAGCGCCCTTTGGCCAGGCGTTTGCATCGATCCGGGATTCGATCCTCGAGGTGTTCTTCCAGGATTGACGCCATACGGACAGGCCATTTAGCTGAAAAACTTCGAGATCGACATGGCCTGCTTTTTTCATTTCCAGGAAAAAATCCCAGGAGGTTGAAAATGGGTTGGGGCTTATATTCCAGCTTACGTCGCCGCTTTGTTCCCTTACATTATTGATGACCACCGTAAAGGGCGAAGAGCCCGCCAGGCAACCCGCATCATTGGTCACCTCCACGGAGTAAGCGCCTGTTATGAGCGGCATAAAGGTCGAATCTTGCGCGCCCTCGATAAGGGTTCCATCCAGGTACCACTGATAGCTTACAAATCCCGCAGGCACTGCAAGGATGGTGTCATTCCATTGGATGTCCGGGGCTTCGAAGACCCCTTGCCCCACCTCCACGCATAAAGAGCTCTGGCAACCGTTTCCGCCGGAATAGGTCGCGCAGTAAGTGCCGGCGACGAGGCTATCCAGCATGGCGCTCGTGTCCTGGTTTTCCCAAAGCAACTCAAGGGGCTCGTTGACGGGAGGCCAGCTCAGCGCGATGGCGCCGTCGCCTGCTCCTTCGCAGGTTTCATCCTGGACGGTAGCATCTATTGCAAAAGAGGGACCGCTCGTTTCGGTGACGCGGTAGATCTTCCCCTGGCTGTGGGCGGTTACGAATAGCTCGCCCACGTAATTTTCTCCGAATGAGGTGTATTGCAGGTTGGCCAGGTTGCTCAGGGTTTGCACCTGCCAGCCTCCCACGTCGCTGGGGGCGATGGCCCAAAACTGGCCGTTGCAGTAGTCGGCGAAGAGGTAATATCCCCACAGGTTGGGGTAGGCGCAGCCTCGGTACACATAGCCGCCGGTGACGGAGCAGCCGCCGGTGACGGTTTGGGAGTAGTCGTACACAGGGGGGATGTAGTTGCCAATGGGTCCGCAACTGTTGGTATTGTATGCGTGGGTTCCTTCATAGCAGCGCCAGCCGTAGTTCAGTCCGCCCGGGCTTCCTGCGGGTTGAAAATCGATCTCCTCCCACTCCTCCTGGCCCACGTCGCCGATCCACAGATCGCCGGTCAGGCGGTCGAAGCTGAAGCGCCAGGGGTTTCTCAGGCCGATGGCCCAGATCTCGTCGCGGATATTGAGGGTATCGGAGACAAAGGGATTGTCGGGGGGATGACGTAGTTGAGCCCGGCATCCTGGTTATTTACGTCGATGCGCAGCATCTTCCCCAGCAGGGAGGTAAGCGTCTGCCCGTGGTTTTGGGGGTCGCCGCCAGAGCCTCCGTCGCCCATGCCGATGTAGAGGTAGCCGTCGGGGCCGAAGACCAGGTCGCCGCCATTGTGGTTTGAATACGGCTGGTTGATCGTGAGGAGGATGAGCTCGCTGTTTGGATCGCCTTTTTCCGGGTTGCCCGGCAAAAGGTTGAAGCGGGAAACCCGGGTATGCCCGCCGCTGCCGGTGTAATTGACGAAAAAATATCCGTTGTTGGAAAAGTCGGGGTGAAAGGCAAGCCCGAGCAAGCCCCTTTCGTTTCCACTATCGTTGACCCGATCAGTAATTTCGAGGAAAGGTCCGGGATCGATCTGGCCGTTCTCCCTGAGGATTTTGATCACGCCGGCCTGTTCGGTGATGAAGAGGCGCGAATCGTTGGCATGGGAGATATCGACCGGCTTGGAAAAACCGGCGGCGATCTCTACCAGGGAAATAACCGGTTGGGAATAGAGTGTCGAACCAAAAACCAAAAAGACCAAAAAGCAGGTGAATTCCTTTTTTCATAGCAGGGTGGCAATTTTTTCGCAAATTTGCTTAATAAATATAGAACGCTATGATACGGCAATGTTTGCTATTCTTTTTACTGGCCTGTCCGGTTTTTCACCTATCTGCCCAAATCTCGACAAGTCACGTCTACCTTTTCCAATTGAAGATGGAAGAGGACGCGCTCCGGCTGACCAGCCCCAAAATGCTGACTTCGTTCAACCCCATCGGCTACAACAACCAGCCTTACTGGGTCTCCAACGAAGAACTGTATCTGACCGTTCGCAGTCTGCGAGATACTTCCCAGACGGATATTTACGCCCTTCATCTGACCAAGGGCACCAAAATGCGGGTCACCGCCACCAAGGAGTCGGAATATTCGCCGATGCTGACGCCCAATGCCTACTTTTTTTCTGCCGTGCGGGTGGAAAGCGACGCCGACCGGACCCAACGGCTCTGGCAGTTTCCGATCGACCGCCTGGAAAAGGGCAAACCGGTTTTTCCCACCATCCGAAATATCGGCTACTACCACTGGATCAACCAGCGCAATGTGCTCCTGCACGTGGTGGGCAATCCGACCCTGCTCATCATCGCCAATACCTCCGATGGGTCTTATAAAAAAATTACCAGCGACGTGGGCCGCTGCTTTCAGCGGCTGAAAAACGGCAACGTGGCCTTCATTAAAAAGGAAAGCCCCACCAAATGGTCGCTCTGCGAACTCAACCTGCTGGACCCCAATTTCGGATTCAAAACCATCACCGGAGTTCCGGACGGCAGCGAGGATTTCGTCATCCTCGACGACGGCTCCTTTCTCATGGGTAATGCCAGCCGGATCTTCCGCTTCAACCCGGCCAAAAGCGACAAGGGCTGGGTGGAAATCGCCGATCTGCGGAGTTATAACATCAAATCTATCACCCGGATGGCGGTCAGCGGAGACGGAAAGCTCGCTTTGGTCGGACAATTATAAGGTGTCATGCGAATAGCCTTGCTTCTTTTTCTCCTCGCCCTCTCCTTTCCCCTGGCCGGGCAAGCAGACAGCAGCTACCTGAGCGGTATTTCCCAACACCGGCATCAATACGCCCGCGACCTGATCACCGGCGAACGGGCGCCATTGACGGCATCGGACACGGCTTACCTGGATTTTTACCCGCCCGACCCGCGCTACAAAGTCCTGGCCGATTTTATCCCGACCCCGGAGGCCGAACCCTTTGACATGCCCACTTCCAGCGGAAAGACCAAGACCTTTGTCCAGCACGGCTGGCTGCAATTTGCCCTCGGGGAAGATACCCTCCGCCTGGCCGTGTACCGCAACCTGATGCTTCAACAAATGGAGATCTATAAGAACCACCTGTTCCTGCCCTTCAAAGATTGGAGCAACGGGGAAAACACCTATGGCGGGGGCCGCTACCTCGACCTTTCCCTTCTGGATATCGCCGGGGGCCGGATCACCATAGATTTCAACCTGGCGTACAATCCCTACTGCGCGTTTTCGGAGGGATATAATTGCCCCATCCCCCCTTCCGTCAACCACCTGAATTATTCGATCGAGGCCGGAGAAAAAGACTTTATAAAGGAACATTGAGCCCATGAAGCGAATTTTCATCGACCAGATGGAGCGCAGGGTGAGCCTTTCATCCTTCCCCCCGCAGCGGATCGTGTCCCTCGTCCCCTCCCAAACCGAGTTGTTGTTCTACCTGGGTTTGGAGCGGGAAATTGCGGGCATCACCAAATTTTGCATCCACCCGGAGGACCAGTTTCGATTTAAACCCAAGCTGGGGGGTACCAAATCTCTGCATCTGGACCAGATTGCGGCCCTGAAGCCCGACCTGGTGATCGCCAATAAGGAGGAGAACGAAAAGGAGCAGATCGAATGGCTGGAAGAGCGTTTTCCGGTCTGGATCAGCGATGTCGTAAAACCGGACGATGCGCTGGAGATGATCCGCAGGATAGGCGAGCTGACCGGCAAGGCCGAAGCGGCCACCGTGCTGTCGCTTAAAGTGCAGGGAGAATTTTCCAGGCTTCGCGCCGAAAAATGGCCGGCCAAAAGAGCGGCCTATTTGATCTGGAATCAGCCCGTCATGGCCGCCGGCGCCAATACCTTCATCGACTCCATGCTGCGCCTGGCCGGTTTTAAAAATGTGTTCAGCCGCCACCCCCGTTACCCGGAGATCACAGACGCCGACCTTCAGAGCGCCAACCCGGAGCTCATCCTGCTTTCGTCCGAACCTTTCCCTTTTTCGGAAAAACACATGGCCCATTTCCGCGAAATCTGCCCTGAAAGCGTTATTCGTTTGGTGAACGGAGAAATGTTTTCCTGGTATGGGAGCCGTCTGCTGGAAGCGGTGCGGTATATCCGGGCTTTGAGGAAGGAGGTTTAGTTGAAAAGTTGAAAAGTTGAAAAGTTGAAAAGTTGAAAAGTTGAAATATTTTTTAGAATGAGAATTTTGTTCTTTGGGTTGCTGATTTTACTGGGTTTCCTCCTTCGCGCACAAGCGCCGCTGTCTGATTCGCAGAAAGAAGGCGAATGGGTATTGATGATGGCGCGGGGGCTGGCATGTCCGGTCCTGGAGGACGTGGGTTTAATACGTCCGCTTTCTGCGGGGACGGGGGCGTTTTTGATCCAATTCGGGCGGGAGGAGGAGTATTCTATCCGGGAGCAGCTGGGCCGCGTTCCAGGTTTTCTGGGCTTGCAACCTAACTTTTACCTGGTTCCCCGGGGGGTAGAGCCGGACGATCCTTTTTTCGAAGCCCAATGGAATATGGAGCGCATTCAGGCGCCTGACGCCTGGGCCTTTGCTACGGGAGGCCAGACAGCGCTGGGCGACCAGATCGTGGTGGCCGTGATGGACGACGGTTTCGACCTCGAGCACCCCGAACTGGTCGGCAATTTGTGGACCAACACGGCCGAGTCCCAGGGCTTGCCGCTCGTGGACGAGGACCAGAACGGATATACCGACGATGTGCAGGGCTGGAATTTCGACGACAGCACCCCCATCCTGCCGGTGAGATCCCATGGCACCGCAGTGTTGGGCATCCTCGGCGCCCGGGGCAACAACGATACGGGAATTGCCGGGGTAAACTGGGAGGTGCAGATGCTTCCCATGGTGGTCCGGACCATCGGCAACATCATCGAAGCCTACGACTATTGCTTTCAACTGAGAAAAAAATACAACCAAAGCGAGGGGGCGGAAGGGGCATATATCGTAGCGACGAATGCTTCGCTCGGATTTAACAAGGTGTTTTGCTCGGATTTCCCCTCTCTGGAGGCTATTTTCGATTCGCTCGGCCATGCCGGCGTACTGAGCGTGGGGGCTACGGCCAACGGCCACTGGGATGTAGACTTGGAAGGCGATATTCCAACTTCCTGCCGGAGCGATTACCTGATCGCGGTGACTAATGCCGACTTCTACGATGAAAAGAACGAGGAGGCCGCTTTCGGCCTCGAATCGATCGACCTGGCTGCGCCGGGAGGGTCACCCGATGAAGGGGTTTATACGATTGCGCCTGGCGATTACGACCAGAGCTTCGGCGGCACCTCCGCTTCCAGTCCGCATGTGGCGGGCGCCGTGGCCTTGTTGTACTCCATCCCCAGCGTTCCTTTTGCGCAGATGGCCAAAGCCTCCCCCCGGGAAACGGCGCTGTTGGTAAGAGATGCGATCCTCGGCGGGGTCGATTCCCTGTTTACATTTCATGGACTCACCGCTACCGGCGGCCGCCTCAATTTGTTCCGCAGCGTCCTGTACTTGCACGGCGCCCTGCAGCCGATCGGCCTCGACGACCCCGGCCAATACGCAGACCGCCGGAGGTTGATCCGGGTATTCCCCAACCCCTTATTCTCCGGCCAGCCCATCCAGGTGGTATACGGATCGAGGGATCTGGAGCCGGTGACCCTTCACTTGTTCAATGCGCTGGGGCAGCGCGTGGCACAGGTTTCGGCCACCCCCGAAGCCTTCGCCGGCCAGGTGATTTCCCTCCCTACCTCCAACCTCGCCCCGGGAACGTATTGGGTGGTACTGGAGAATGGGATTGGTCCGATTTCAGAGAAGGTTATTGTTTATTAGGATTTTTTTCAAAAAACACTTTACTAAGACGTATAGAACTCTTATCTTTGCCTCCGCCTTTGAAAAAAGGGCCCCGTAGCTCAATTGGATAGAGCATCTGACTACGGATCAGAAGGTTGAAGGTTCGAGTCCTTCCGAGGTCACAGATAACGAAGCCTGGAGAACAGGCGAATATTCATTTCGAGAAAAACGAACGAACGATGTCGAAGGTTTGTCAATTAACGGGGAAGCGCCCTCTGTACGGCAACAATGTTTCCCACTCCAACCGGAAAACGCGCCGCCGTTTTGAGCCGAATTTGCAGGTAAAACGTTTCTTTATTCCGGAACTGAGCAAGTGGGTCACTTTGAAGATCTCCATGCATGCCCTCCGGACGATCAACAAGAAAGGGATCTTTACCTACCTGACGGAGCTCAAGCAGAAAGGCGTGAACATCGGCGTGGAAATCTGATTTTTGAAAAAAGTTAAACGGTCCTAAAATGGCAAAGAAGGGTAAAGGCAACCGCCTGCAGATCATCCTGGAATGTACGGAACACAAAAACTCCGGCCTTCCCGGTACCTCCCGCTATGTCTCGCAAAAAAACCGGAAGAATACCCCGGATCGTATGGAGTTGATGAAATACAACCCCATTCTGAAGCGCAAGACCTTGCACCGGGAGATCAAATAGATTATCTTTAGAAAAATTTTGAACGATGGCAAAAGTCAGTAAAAACGCAAAGGTAGCTCAACGTGCTGGAAACGTCGGCACCGGCCGCGACCACGTCAAAGTGGTGAAAAGCGTGAAAGACCCCAAAACGGGAAAATACTCCTATAAAGTCCAGATGATTCACAAGGACAAGGTGAAGGAGTTCTTCGAACAGAAATAAATCGCCTTTTATATGCCCCCATATCGGGGATTTTAAAGGCACGGCGCTTTGCGTCGTGCCTTTGCATTTTCTATTAGAATACTGCGCGCATGAGCCTTTTCAAAAAGTTTTTCAATAAGGAACGCGAAGCCGACCTCGACAAAGGACTGGAGAAAACCAAAACCAGCTTTTTTGATAAATTGTCCAGAGCAATCGCCGGCAAATCCAAAGTGGACGACGAGGTGCTCGACGACCTGGAGCAGGCCCTGATCGCCTCCGACGTCGGCCTGGATACCACCGTCAAGATCATCCAGCGCATCGAAGATCGCATTGCGCGCGACAAATACCTCAACACCACCGAACTCAACGCCATCCTCCGCCAGGAGATCGTCGAACTGCTGACCGAAAACAATACGGCCGACCTGGAGGATTTTTCCCTCCCCTCCACCCACAAGCCCTATGTATTCATGGTAGTCGGCGTGAACGGCGTGGGTAAAACCACCACCATCGGCAAGCTGGCCTACCAGTTCAAGCAACAGGGTAAGTCCGTAGTCATGGGCGCCGGCGACACCTTCCGCGCCGCCGCAGTCGACCAGCTCAAGATCTGGTCGGAGCGCGTAGGCTGCCATTTTTTCAACAAGGGCATGAATACCGACCCCGCCGCCGTGGCGTATGAAACCGTTCAATACGCCATCCAGCACAAACTCGACGTCGCCATCATCGACACCGCCGGCCGGCTCCATACCAAGATCAACCTGATGAACGAGCTGACCAAGATCAAACGCTCGATCGACAAATGCCTGCCCGGCGCGCCCCACGAGGTGCTCCTCGTGCTCGACGCCACGACCGGCCAGAACGCCATCGAACAGGCCCGCCAATTCACCGCCGCCACCGAAGTAACTGCCCTGGCCCTCACCAAACTCGACGGCACCGCCAAAGGAGGCGTCGTACTCGGCATCTCCGATCAGTTCAAAATCCCCGTCAAGTATATCGGAGTGGGCGAAGCCATCGACAAGCTCCAGGTCTTTAACAAGAAGATTTTTGTGGAATCCTTGTTCAAATAGGTTTAGAAGGTTTAGGGAGTTTAAGAGGTTTACAAAATGGAAAAACTAAACCTCCTAAACCTTCTCAACCCTCTAAACTCTCCCCTTAGTCACTTCCCCTTCCCCTGCAACAGCACCAGCGCCGTATAAAACAGGATCTTGAAATCCAGGGCCAGGGACATGTTTTCGATGTAGAGGATATCGAACTTCAGGCGCTGGATCATTTCAGGAACATTGGAGGCGTAACCGTATTTGACCTGGCCCCAGGAGGTGATGCCCGGACGGACCTTCAACAGGTGGCGGTAGTGCGGGGCCTCTTTCATGATCTGATCGATGTAGAATTTTCGCTCCGGGCGAGGGCCGACCAGCGACATATCCCCTTTCAGCACATTCCAGAATTGCGGCAGCTCGTCGAGCCTCCATTTGCGCATGACGGCGCCCCAGGGCGTGCAGCGCGGGTCGTTGTCGAACGACAATTGCGGACCCTCCTGCTCGGCATCGACGAACATGGACCTGAATTTATAGATCAGAAAGGGCTTTCCGTTGAGGCCGATCCGTTCCTGCTTGAAAAATATAGGGCCTTTGGAGGAAAACCGCACGCTGGTCATGATGTATAAATAAAAGGGCTCAGCACCAGCAGGAAGATCAGGGAGCCCGTAAAATCGAGCAGGCGCTTGATGAGTTGCTGCCATTTGGGCATCAGGTCCTGCTTGATCTCGATCAGCACGGCGCCGTAGACGGAGTTCATTTTCACGGCGACGAGCATGATGTCGTACATATCGGGAATGATCTTGACCAGAATGTGTTCGCCCAGGTCGAAGAGGATATTGAGGATTTCGCGCAGGCGGTTGTGTTCCGAGGTTTCGACGGCGATGATCACCTCCTCGACGTTGTTGGACCGAATCAGGTTTTCCAGTTGCCCGATGTCCCCCAGCCGGGGCAGGTACATGGAAAGGGGACTCCCCTGATCGCCGTTGGGGTCGGCGTAGCCCACAAAGTGGTAGCCGAGCCCTTTTTTCCGCCCGGTGATCTCCTGGTACAGGTCCACCGCGTTCTGATTTCCGCCGATGATCAGGGTGCGAAAGGTGATCAGGCCGGCTTTCAGGCGCCGGCTGGCCCTGGTGAGCAGCACCATGCGCACGGTGATGGTCAGTCCGGCGTGGAGAAGGAAAAGCACGGCAAAAGAACTGTAATAGGTGCGGTAATCGCGCACCAGATCGTCGAGGATGAGGGCGAAAAACAGGAAGACGACACCCAAAAAGCTCAAAAAAAGCGTCCGGGCCAGCGTGGCCATCCGGGACAGGCGGTATATGTCCTCGTATTTATCGAACAGGGAATAAAACAAGGCCCAGCCGGCCGGCACGATGACGATCCCGTAATAAAAGTTGGTGTCGTTCATCACGGAGAGGTCGAGGGGCGCCCCTTCGAGGCTTTTCCGGTAGAGGAAAAAACAAGCCCAGGCTATCATGGCCGACAGAAAATCGGCGATCCGGTATTGCCAGGTATGCCACTGGCGCAGGCGGCGAACTGCGGGGGGTTGTTGATTGGGCGTAATCTTCTTTACCATCGCTAAAAGGATATCAGCTTGATATTGTCGAGGTAAACAAAGGCCTCCGGAAGGGTAAATTTCCCGTTTTGGAAAGGCAGGCCCGCGGTAACCGCAATCTGGTATTCTTCGGCGTTAGTAGTTGTTACGAGGTCGGTGAGGTTGAAATATACTTTATTCCAGGTTTCCCTGGGCAAGAGGCCGTAATCGTAATAGCTGAAAGCCTGGCCGGTATTATCGATTTCCACCAATCCGAACAGGACGTCGATATCGGTTTTGTAATTGACTTCCAGGAATACTTTGCCTCCCTCCCCGAGCATAAAAGTCTGGTTGCGGTCCGTTCCGGCGTCAAAAAAGGCATTGAGCGTATCCAGCCGCACAAAGCCCGAGTTGGCGCCCTCAAATACCTCCTCCGAGGTGACATCCAAAAAAGTCAGCGCATTCTGGTCGCGGTCTTCCGAAAATATGGGCAGGCCGGATTCAAAGTCCTCGATGAAATGGACCTTGGAATTGCTCCGGTAGCGGGTCACCGGGCTGAGCGTATCGATCTTGCCGGGGCTGAGATCCAGGGTCTTCTGGTAGCGCTCGTAAAAGGGGTAGATCCCAATGGTAATGGAAACGCCGTTTTCCCGAATGCCCGGATCGAGCAGCACTTCCTGCTCGCCTTCCAGAAGCACCGGAATGAGGGCGGGCAGTGAATAAATGCCCAAAAATTCAGACCCGACATAGGCAAATACGTGCGTGATCCGATGGTCGAGGCTGCCCGCGTCGATATTGGGGTTTGCCTGTAGCGAAAAAGGCTGCACATACACATAGGCGGGAACCTGTTCTTCGGGGTTGATCAGGTCGCAGGCGCCGAGTAGTAAAATGCCGGCAAGCGAAAAATATAGGATTGGGAGGTATTTCACGAGATTATACTTTTTCTGATTTAAGGTGCGATGCCCATCGCTTTGATACGGGTTTCCCGTTCTTCCAGGTCGCGGCTGATCCAGGCGGCCAGTTTGAGGGCCTCATAACCGTCTTCCAGGGGCACTTTCGCAGGGGTTTTGTGCAGCACGCTCAGGCCGAAGCTCTCCAGCTCCATTTTGATGGCGTTGGTTTGTTCGATAGCGGGCGTTTCAATGGAGATCCACTTCGACCCGTTGGCGGTCGGCAATTCCATCATTGGGTTTCCGTCCGGGTCGGGTTGGTCGAAAAGCCGGATGACCTGGGCCTGTTTGTCGAGCAGGTCCAGGCTGATATAGGCGTCCTTTTGAAAAAGGCGCAATTTACGCATTTGTTTCAGGGAAATACGGCTTGCGGTGAGATTGGCCACGCAGCCGTTGGCAAATTCGAGCCGGGCGTTGCAGATATCGGGGGTTTCGCTGACGACGGCTACGCCGCTGGCGAAAATGGAAACGACTTGTGAATCCACCATGCTCAGCACGATGTCCAGATCGTGGATCATCAGGTCCAGCACGACCGACACGTCGGTGCCTCTGGGGTTGAAAAGGGCAAGCCGGTGGGCTTCGATAAACATGGGTCTGACGGGCAGGTTGCCCAGGGAAAGGAGGGCCGGGTTGAAGCGCTCCACATGGCCTATTTGGACGACGAGGTTCAGCTCTTTTTGGAGGCGGATGAGCTCCTCGGCCTGGGCCACGGTTTGGGTGACGGGCTTTTCTATGAACAGGTGCTTGCCCTTGCGCATCGCCCTTTGTGCCAAATCGAAGTGCATCACGGTGGGGGTGACGATATCCACTACATCGACGGCGTCGAGCAATTCATCCAGGTCTTCAAAACGTTTCAGCCCGAATCGGGCGGATGCTTCCTCGCTGTGGCCTTTGTCGGGGTCGAAAAGCCGGTAACTTCAAAGAGTCCCTCAATCATGGAAAGGCAATTGAGGTGTATCTTCCCCAGGTGTCCGACTCCCAAAACGCCGATCTTTAACATTGGCAGGGTTTTCTGATTCGCGGCCGCCTGCGGCGGTCCAGAGAATAACGAATGAGCTTCCCGATTCGCTCCCGTCAGATGCGTTTCAATCCGGCTGCTTCCAATACGACCTGGTTGATCAGGTACAAGACCTGCTCCAGCGCATTCGACTCCTTGTCCATCAGGTCGAGGGTCAGGCTGGTGCGGAGCGACTTGCGGGAAGTGAGCATGGAAATGCTGTCCAGCTTGTCTTGCACCTTTTCCATGGCTTCGGCCATTTCTCCTCCGGAAGCAGCGGCGTCTGTTTGCTGCAGGGCATTCCAGGTGGCCTGGACATCCCAGAACATAGATTGGACGTTTTTGCGCAGATTTTTGCGGTGCATTTTTCCAAGCCGGGAAGAAGCGGCGACCCCAGAGTCCAGATCTTCCTGAATGAGGGCGCCGTCATTGGTAAACAGCAGCACGCCATCCTTGAGGGCTAGGAAATACTCCTGCCCATCCGTTCCTCCGGGTATCTGATAGTAGCTGCCCATGGAAATTGCCACGTTGAAGGATTCGGCGAGCCGAATGAGCTTCATCATATTTTCCTCGTTGCCGTAGGAGGTCATGACCAGGAATTCCGGGAATTGTTTCTTGACGATCTTCTCCACCTGGCTGGGGTTGAAGTTTTCGTCGTATTCGTAGCTGGTCACCGGGGTTTCCGACTGGCGGACGCCCGTCATGGCCACCATGATATCTCCTTTGAAAAGGTCGTACAGGGCATCTTCGTCGATGATGATGCCCAGCACATCCGTGACTTTGGAAAAACTGTTGCCGAACATCGGCATGTCGGCCATGGCGCTTAGGAATATTTCCTTGAAACCCTCTACCAGGTCTTCCACGTCAAAGCGGACGGAGTAGTACCCAAGCAGCTCGCGCCCGTCGACGTATTTCCACATTTTCTTGTTGAACTTCGCATCATAGGCATTTTTCATTACCTCGATCATTTTTCCACTTCCCACCATCTGCGATTGCAGTTCCAGAGCCCCCTGGTTGAAATTCAGGGTCATGGTCAGGAAAACGTCCTTATACATCTGGTCGATCAACTGATTGGCGCCGCCCAACGCGGCCATGCCCTGTGCGCCAAAACCGCCCATGCCTCCCTGGCCCATGGACATAAACTGGCGGTAATCGACCCACAGATGGGCGTCCGCCGGCTTTGCCGCCGCCGCGAGGTAATCGGGGTTGCTTGTGAGGGATTGGTCGAAATAGCGATTTAGCAGCTCGTCCACCCATCCGGTCACCGCCTCTGTTTCTGTATAAGGTTCTTCCTCCGTATAGTCCATCGGATATGGCGCCTCGATGACAATATCCTCCTCCTCCACCGGCGCCTCGATAATCATTTCCTCCTCCACCGGCGCCACTTCCTCTACCACTTCCTCGATCACGGGCGCTTCTTCTACTGCTATTTCTTCGGTCGGGACTTCCTCATCATAGGTAGGATATTCCTCATAGTCGTAGGGGTTTTCCTCCGGAAAGGTAAAATCGTATTGCGGTGCTGCGGCCTCTCCGTCGGCGATGACTCCGATCGTTTCATTCCAACCCAGGTAGTAGCCGCCCATCTGGACGAGCTTGTATCCCTCCATCTCCATGATTTCGCCGGGCTGATCTGTAATGATAGCCTGCCTTGCGACGAACTCTTCGAAAAGCGAGGCGTTGAAAAGCGGAAACATCAGGGCGTAGAAGGAGCCTTCCCCGTTATTCCGGCCCAGTAAATGAATGGATTGCTTGCTATTGATCCCGTAAGTTTCCGGATTGGTCAACAGGTTGTAGTATTCCTCCTGCTGGAGCGAGTCCAAACCCTTCACCATATCCTGAAAAAGGAGGTCTACGGATTCCTGTTGGAGCAACTGCCGCGTATTTACCTTTTGGCTCACCTGACTGGCGTTCCAGGAAAACAAAAACGTGACATCGGACGGGACGTGAGAAATGAGGTCCTGTGCTCCGAGGGTATGGCCGGAAAGAAGTAAAAAACACAAAAAAAGCTTCTTCATGGGTCTTGGTAATTTTGATACAAGATAGGGGAATAGTTGAAAAGTTGAAGAGTTGAAAAGTTGAAGAGTTGAAGAGTTGATTTCTTTTTGGCAAAGCCAAAAAGGCCCCAAGTAAACTTTAAACTTTTCAACTTTTCAACTAAAATAAAATAGAGTTAGCGAGCGTCCCGCCGCCTTTGATGGCTGAGCCGAGGGGCACTTCCAGTTTGATGGCCCGGCGGTTGGGCGCCATTTGGGCATTGGGGTTGGAATACTCGCGGATGGGTTGCTGAAAGCGGTAGACGCTCACCATGCGGGCTTCTTCCAGCATATATCGTTGCATGGAAGTCAATTGGCTGTAATCCACCTCCCCGATGGGGTATTCGAAATAACGGCGGAAGGCGCCCGCCGTATAGGTGAAATTGCGAAGCTGCGACCCGCCGCCGGGAACCTGCTCCATGGTCGCGGTTATTTTATTGAGGGCGGCATTGAGGTTTTGGACGTTGTCGAAACGGGCGCTGAAAGAGAAGATGAAATCCTCGAAATTGGAATAACTGCGCACCTCCGTAATGCCCTTACAAGCGGCCAGGGTCTTTTTCACACTTGCGATCTCTTCTTCGATCTCCTGCCGGGTGGGCACTTTTCGGTCGTTGAAAGTCCCAAGACGCATATAATTGGCCAGGTTGGCCTTGCTCTCGCTCAGGTTGAGGGTGTAGGTAAACCGGCCCGTGCCGTCGGCATTCAAATCCACTTCCTCGCGGATCTCGAAACAGCCGGCAAACAGCAGTGGTAAGACTAAAACTAACAGAAGTATCCTGAAAGGGCTCATAATGGGTGCATTTGCGGGACAGAACGCGAAACAAGCTAGCGAAAGTACATGAGAATGGCCCCGAACAGGGTGATGAGTGCGATCAGGACCGTGGCCATCCGGATGGAATAACGGAGGTGACGAACGAAGGTCTCGATCTCCTGCCGCATCTGTGGGTAGCGGGGCATGATCTCCTCCTCCATCTTCTCCCGGTTGAAGAGATGCCGGGCGCTAAATTCCACGCGGTTTTGCACCAGGGTTTTATAGGATTTAAACACCTTCACCCGAAAGTAGACATTCAGGAATACCATGGCGGCAAAAGCCCCCAGCACGATGAATAGCAGCAAGCCGACGAGTGCGTTGTCCATTTGGGAGTTGAAAAGTTGAAAAGTTGAAAAGTTGAAATTAATCTTTTTGGCTTTGCCAAAAAGGCTTCCGTTAAACTATTCAACTTTTCAACTATTCAACTTTATCTTGCCAGGCACAAGTCTCAAAGAAATGCCGAAAAATCTCTCTCTCCTGGTCCTCCTGAGTTGCTGGAGCTTGCTCTTGGGTGCCCAGGGCAAGCCCCTCTCCTGGTTTCTCCCAAAAATGGAATACGATCCCGCCATTCCTACTCCGGAGCAAGTCTTCGGGTTTTCCATCGGGAAATGGCACCTGACCCACGACCAATTGCTCCAGTATATCCGGGAAGTAGCCGCTAAAAGCGACCGCATACGGCTGGAGGAGATCGGCAGAACCCATGAGGACCGGCCGCTGATGGTCTGTTACATCTCCTCCCCTTCCAACCTCTCGCGACTGGAGGAGATCCGGCAGGAGCACCTGGGGCTTTCCACTATAACCGGCAAAAAACTGAAACCGGTTGATTTGCCCGTGGTGCTCTACCAGGGCTTCACCATCCACGGCGACGAGGCCAGCGGGGCGAATGCCGTGCCGGCCTACTTGTACTATCTTTGTGCGGGCCGGGACCCGCAGCTTTTGGATATGTTGGAAAATTCTGTGATCCTCCTCGACCCCTGTTTCAACCCCGACGGTATGCAGCGTTTCTCGGCCTGGGTCAATGCCAACAAAAGCAACAACCTCGTCTCCGATCCCCAAAACCGGGAGCTCAACCAGCCCTGGCCGGGAGGCCGGACCAACCACTACTGGTTCGACCTCAACCGCGACTGGCTGCCGGCACAACAGCCCGAGAGCAAAGCCCGGTTGAGGGTTTTCCAGAACTGGAAGCCCAACGTCCTCACCGACCACCACGAAATGGGTCCCAACAGCACCTTCTTCTTCCAGCCGGGGGTGCCCGAGCGAAACAACCCCCTCACCCCTGCCCGCAATCGGGAACTGACCGAAAAGATCGGCCGATACCATGCCGAGGCATTGGACGCCGTGGGGTCCCTGTATTTTTCGAAAGAGAATTTTGACGACTATTTTTACGGAAAAGGCTCCACCTACCCCGACCTGAACGGCGGTATCGGCATCCTCTTCGAGCAGGCCGGCATGGAGGGACATCTTCGGGCGACGGACAACGGGGTGCTTCCCTTTTCCTTCGCCATTCGCAATCAGGTGCTAACGGCGCTGTCCACCCTGAAGGCTGCCAACGAACTCCGCATCGAGTTGCTCGAATACCAGCAGGAGTTTTACGAGAAAGCTCAGGTCGAAGCCCGGCAGGGAGTAGAAAAGGCATGGGTGTTCTCCTCGCCGGGCGACCCCTCGCGGGCAAGGGCCTTCGTCGAATTGCTGCTGCGCCACCGCATCGAGGTGTTCGAAGTGAAAACCGCGATCCAGGCCAACGGCCTGCGCTTCGAGCCCGGCGCCTCCTGGCAGGTCCCCCTCGAACAGGCCCAGTATCCGCTGATCCGCACCATTTTTGAAAGCGTGGACCAATTTCCCGACAGCATTTTCTACGATATTTCGGCCTGGACGCTCCCGCTCGCTTTTCAACTCCAGTACACCCTGCTGGATAAGAACCAATGGAAACAGCCGGGGAAAGAAGATCGGCCGATAGTGGCTGTTGCAAGGGCGGCCGCAACGAAGGTCGGTTATAGCTCCTACGCCTATCTCCTTCCCTGGACGGATTATTTTGCCCCCAAAGCCCTTTATCTCATCCAGCAAAAAGGCCTCCGCACAAAGGTCGCCACCGAGCCCTTCACCGATGAGCGGGGCCGCGCTTTCGACCGTGGAACCATCCTCATTCCGGTGCAAAACCAGGCGCTAAGTCCCGCGGCCCTGCACGAATGGTTGCAACTGGTGGCCGATGGGAGCGGGGTGGAGATACAGGCCATGAAAAGCGGCCTGATGGAGCCCGGCATCGACCTGGGCAGCGATCGTTTTATAAGTCTAGACTTGCCCAGGCCCGCCGTCCTCACCGGCGACGGGGTCAATTCGAGCGAGGCCGGGGAGCTCTGGCACCTGTTCGACCAGCGGTACAACCTGCCTCTCACGCAATTGGAGCTGGACAACCTGTCGAGGTTCGACCTGTCCGGATACAACGTGCTGATCCTGGTGGACGGCAGTTACGAAGGCCTTTCCACCGGCGCGGTGCAAAAGATCAAGCAATGGGTGCAGGAGGGCGGTACGCTGGTCGCGGTCAAAAACGCGGCCAAATGGGCCGCCGGGCAGCAATTGACCACACTCGAGTTTTTTCCTTCGTCCGAAAAGGACACGAGCGGCGGTCCAAGGTCTTATGCCGACCTGGAGAAAGAGCAGGGCGCCAGGGCCCTCCGCGGGGCTATTTTTTCGGGAAAATTGGACCTCACCCACCCCCTGGGATATGGCTATACCGATGGATCATTGCCTTTGTTTCGCAACAGTTCACTGTTTTTCAAACCGGCGAAAAACCCTTACGCCACACCCTTGGTATACGATTCCGACCAGCCGCTCAGCGGGTATATGAACGACATCCACAAGAACTCGTTAAAGGGTTCGGCCGGGATCGTGGTCAGCGGTCTGGGCCGCGGCCGGGTGATCTGCATGGCGCAGGACCCCTGCTTCCGCGCCTTTTGGTACGGCACGAACAAGCTGATGGCAAATGCCGTGTTTTTTGGCGGGGTGATTGATGGGAGGGCGGTGGAGCGGCTGTAGAGCCGCGATACTTCGCGGCTCGCGCCTATAACTTGCAATGCATTATAAAATCTATTAACTTCGATCCGCTGGAAACTTCAGGTCACAACTTTTGGTTTAATATCGGGAAATAACCATACCGATTAATCTGTTTTTTCGAATAAAATAAAGAAAATGTCTATTACCATAAATATATCTCCTGAATTGGAGGACAGACTCAAACAGATCGCAGCTCAGAAGGGCAAGGGGGTTGACTGGGTGATTGTCGAAGTGCTCCAGGATTTTCTCCTCCCTGGAGTTTCTAAAGACGCAAAATCCAAGGAAGTGGAATTATTGAAAAAGGTCGACCTCAAAATTTCGGAAAAAACCTGGAATCGATACCACGCGCTGATTGCCAAGCGAGATGCCAATACCCTTACCAAGAAAGAGCATGGGGAGCTTCTCGAGATAGTAAACCAAATAGAATTGGCCAACGCGGAGCGCTTCAAATTTCTGGTGGAATTGGCCCAACTCAGAAAAGTCTCCCTCGACGATCTGATGAAAACGCTTGGCATCCGCTCGCATGGGGAACAATGATTTAAGAAAAGCGGTTGCTGAGCGGGCGGGAAGGGTTTGTGAATATTGCCGTTCCCAGGAAAAGTATTCCCCCGACCCCTTTGCCATAGAGCACATAATTCCAACCTCAAAGAGAGGAGAAAATTCAATCGATAATTTAGCTTATTCCTGCCAGGGTTGTAATAGCTTCAAATACAACCACATAGAAGGAGTAGATCCTGCCAATGGAAATATCTCCTCCTTATTTAATCCTCGAATCCAATCTTGGGATGAACACTTTACCTGGAATGACGGCTACTCCGAGATTATTGGGCTTACACCCACGGGAAGAGCTACTATTTAACGAATGAAGATAAACCGCCAAGGAGTGGTCAACCTCCGACGAGTATTGTTTAAGGCTGGGTTGCATCCTCCAAAACTTGTTTAGCAGCCCCCACCACCGCCTTCTCCAACCCCCCAACATCCTTTCCGCCTGCGGTGGCGAAAAACGGCTGTCCTCCTCCCCCACCCTGAATATGTTTGGCCAGCTCGCGCACCATGTTGCCGGCGTGGAGACCTTTTGACTCCGTGAGCTCTTTGCTGACGGCCACGAGCAACTGGGGCTTGTCCTGTGATACGGCGCCGAGCACGATGACGATGTTGCCGATCTCGCTTTCGAGCTGGTAGACGAGGTTTTTCAGGGCGTTGGCGTCGCCAAGGGGCACGATGGCGGAAAGGAAATTGAGCTCGCCGAGCTTTTGCACTTTGGCTTTCAGCTCGTTCTTCAAGCCGCCGGCCTGGGCGGCGAGGAGGCGTTCGATCTCCTTTTTCAGGGCCTTGTTTTCCTCGAGCATAGAAGCCACGTTCTTTGCCGGGTTCAGGGAGGTCTTGAACAGCGCGCGGATCTCGTTGAGCTCTTCCAGTTCGCGCTCGATATAGGCCTGGGCCTTGTCGGCCGTCACGGCTTCGATGCGGCGGATGCCGGCGGCCACGGCGCTCTCCGAGAGGATCTTGAACAGGCCGATCTCCCCGGTGGCGGGCACGTGGGTGCCCCCGCAGAGCTCGCGGGAGAAATTGGCGTCGAAGGTGATCACGCGCACCTGGTCGCCGTATTTTTCGCCGAACAGCATCATCGCGCCCAATTTGCGGGCCGATTCGATGTCCACGTGGCGGTCTTCTTCCAGTTGAATATTCTCCCGGATCTTCTCGTTGACCATCGTCTCGATGCGGGCAATCTCCTCGTCCGTCACTTTCTGGAAATGCGAAAAGTCGAATCGCAGGCGATCGGGGTCGACGTCCTGACCTTTTTGCAGGGCGTGGTTGCCCAGCACCCGGTGCAGAGCGGCGTGCATGAGGTGGGTGGCCGAGTGGTTCTGAGCCGTGGCTTTCCGGCGGGTTTTCTCCACGGAAGCGATCACGGGGGCCTCGGGCTTGTCGGGCAACTGATCGACGATATGGATGATCAGGTCGTTTTCCTTGACGGTGTCGAGCACTTTGAGCCAGTCGTCGCCCACCTTGAGCGTGCCGGTATCGCCCGCCTGTCCGCCGCTTTGGGCATAGAAGGGCGTGACGTCGAGGACGATCTGGTACTGGTCGGCCTGCTTGGTGTGCACGACGCGGTATTTGAGGACGCGGGCATTGCTCACCTCCAATTGGTCGTATCCCACAAACTCATTGGACTCTCCGTTTCCGACCGGTATCCAATCGCCCACCTGCTTTTGGGCATCGGCGCGGGAGCGCTTTTTCTGCGCCAGCAGGGCCTCGTCGAAGCCGGCCTCGTCGATGCGAAGGCCTTTTTCTTCGGCGATGAGCTGGGTCAGGTCTTTCGGAAAGCCGTAGGTGTCGTACAGCTCAAACACATCGGCGCCGCTGATCACGCCTTTGGGCGCCTGAATGCTTTCCATGCGTCGCAGGCCGTTTTCGAGGGTGTGGAGGAAGGATTGCTCCTCCCCTGGATAACGCTCGCCACAAGGCCCGTCTGGGCTTTGAGCTCGGGGAATACGTGTGCGAAGGCATCCGCCAGCAGGGGGATCAGGCGAAATAAAAACGGCTCCCGGAGGTCGAGGAACGAATAATAATATCGAACTGCCCGGCGAAGGATGCGGCGGATGACGTACCCGGCGCCCGTGTTGGACGGAAGCTGCCCGTCGGCGATGGCGAAGGAAACCGCCCGGATGTGGTCGCAGAGCACCCGCATGGCGATGTCCGACATCGCATCGGGGGCATAGCTGTTGGTGTATTTTTTGCCGCTCACCTGTTCGATGAAGCGGATATAGGGCTGGAAGATGTCGGTCTCGTAGCTGGAGTTTTTGGCTTGGAGCGCCATAGTGAGGCGCTCGAAGCCCATGCCGGTGTCGACGTGTTTTTCGGGCAGCTCTTCCAGTTTGCCGTCGGCGCGGCGGTTGAACTGGATGAATACCAGGTTCCATATCTCCACGACGAGGGGGTCGCCGATGTTGACCAGTTCGCGGGCGTCGCGGCTGCTGCGCTGGGATTCGGGCCTCAGGTCGACGTGAATCTCGCTACAAGGGCCGCAGGGGCCGGTATCGCCCATTTCCCAAAAGTTGTCCTTCTTGCTGAAGGGGAGGATGCGGTCTTCGGGGAGCCATTTCTTCCACAATTCGCGGGCCTCGTCGTCGGGGGCCAGATTTTCGGACTCGTCACCCTGGAATACGCTCACGTAAATACGGTCGGGGTCGAGGCCGTACTCTTTGGTAAGAAGTTCCCAGGCCCAGGCGATGGCTTCGGCTTTGAAGTAGTTGCCGAATGACCAGTTGCCCAACATTTCGAACATGGTGTGGTGGTAGCCGTCGCGGCCCACTTCCTCCAGGTCGTTGTGTTTTCCCGACACCCGAAGGCACTTCTGGGTATCCGCGATGCGGCGGAATTCCGGGACCTTGTTGCCAAGGAAGAAGTCCTTGAACTGGTTCATCCCGGCGTTGGTGAAGAGCAATGTAGGGTCGTTTTTGCTCACGATGGGCGAGGAAGCGACTATTTTATGGCCTTTCGATTCGAAGAAATCGAGGAAGCGCTGGCGAATTTCCTGGGCTGTCATATGAATATGGTGAATTGCAATTGAGGGTACAAAAGAAAGGAATTTCCAGCAAACGGGCAATTTATACCGCAACTTGGGGTCTGGAAAGGAGTTCCGAACCTATTATAAATCCTTTAATTTGTTAATGGCCGATCAAACCTTTAAAAAGATGATAATCAATGAAATAGTAAATTTTTCCACAATTCCATAGGGGTGTTTCAGGCCTTTTTAAAGCAAAATGTGGAAAGTTATCCACATTGCTGAATTAATAATTTGGACCGTCTTATATTTTTTCAGAAATTTACGAACAATCAAGTAGTTGGGTACCTTTTTACTTGTTGAAACAAAATTCTGATTATTGACAATAAACATATACACTCCGTCTTTGGCGCTCCATCATTTGGAAAATTATTTTGGATTCCTCGAACCAAATTCTAATTTTGGGGTCCCGAACTGGGTGTGACCTCCTCCTGCATTGCTGAGAACACACACAAAAAAAAACAAGGAGGTGGATTTTATTCACCAACTCAAAGCTCATGGGAAAAGAAAAGTTTGTTTACAACACGCATACGTTGCGTTACGAAAAGGTCGAAGTTACATTTAAAGACCGATTTTTAAAGATCTTTGGATTTGCTAGCGCCGTTTTCGTTTCTGCCGTATTATTTACCCTGCTCGTCTGGAAATTCTTCCCCTCTCCCCAGGAAGAGGCCTTGCTGCGCGAAATCGATCAGATCAAAACGCAGTACATGAAGATCAACGAAGATTTCACGGTGATGGGCAAAGTATTGGAGAACATCCAGGACCGCGACGCGAGCGTCCACCGCATGATGTTCGGCATGGACCCAATCGATCCCAACGTTTGGAACGGCGGGGTCGGGGGCCACAACAAATACTCCGATATTATCATGCACAAGCGCACCGGACAAGTCCTCGTATCCACTCTGGACCGCGTCGACAAGCTCAAGCGCCAGCTGAAAATGCAGTCGGAATCGCTGGATACCATCATTACGCTGGCCAAGGACCGCGAAACGCTCCTGGCCTCCATTCCCTCGATCAAACCCGTCCGTGCGGACAAACTGGCTCACAGTATGCAAGTGCTCTCCGGGTTTGGTTACAGGTTGCACCCTATCCTGAAAGTCCGCAAAATGCATACCGGCATCGACTTTACCGCGCCCAAAGGCACGCCCATCCAGGCGACCGGCGACGGGGTAGTGGAAAGTGTCGAATACAAAGGCTCCGGCTATGGCCACCACGTGATCATCAACCACGGATTCGGGTTCAAGACCCTCTACGGTCACATGTATCGCATCGACGTCCGCCAGGGGCAGAAGATCAAACGCGGCCAAACCATCGGCGCCGTTGGCAACACCGGTACTTCTACCGCGCCGCACTGTCACTACGAGATCATTCTCAAAGGCGAAAAGATCAACCCCATCCATTATTGCATGGACGGTCTTACTCCCCGGGAATACCAGGATTTGGTGGAAATGGCTTCCACGCCTAACCAGTCTATGGATTAAAATGTAATATTATTTAAGCGGCCGCAGGCCGCTTTGTCTTTATAAATATCCGGCGTCGGCCTGCGGCCACGCCGGATATTTTTTAAATTGATTTTATCGTGAGAAATATCCTGTTGTTTGTTCCCCTCTTTTTGCTTGCCTCCCTGCCGCTTTCGGCACAGGAAGCCAGCCCGATGATGTATTCGATTATCGGCGTCGGAGATATTATGATGGGGACGAATTACCCATCCCCCTCCTACCTTCCGCCCAACGATGGCAAGGACTTGATGAAGGATGTCCTGCCCATTTTGAAAGACGCAGACATCACCTTCGGCAACCTGGAAGGCGCCATCCTGACCAGCGGAGGTACCGCCAAGACCTGCAAAAACCCCGATGTTTGCTATGTGTTCCGATCCCCCGAACACTACGTCGATAACCTGGTCGATGCCGGTTTCGATTTTATGAGCCTGGCCAATAACCACTCGGGCGACTTCGGCGCGGTCGGGCGGCAAAAAACCAAGGAAATGCTGCGCAAGGCCGGTATTCAGTTTGCCGGACTGGCCGGCACAGACGAGTATGCCATCATCACCCGCGACAGTGTAAAATACGGCCTGGTGGCCTTTGCCCCGAATAGCGGTACCTGCGACATCCGCAACCTCGTCTACGCCGAAAAACTGGTGGCCCAGGTGGCAGCCGAGTGCGATATCGTGATCGTCTCCTTCCACGGCGGCGCCGAAGGAGCTACCAACCAACGAGTACCCAAGGCTTATGAGACCTACTACGGCGAAAATCGCGGAAACGTCCATGCCTTCGCCCACACCGTCATCGACGCAGGCGCCGACGTGGTCTTCGGCCATGGGCCCCACGTAACCCGGGCCATGGAATTATACAAAGGCCGCATTATCGCCTACAGTCTGGGCAATTTTTGCACCTATGGCCGCTTCAGCCTGAGCGGGCCCGCGGGCTTCGCCCCCATCCTCAAAGTATTCGTAGATAGCGAGGGCGCTTTTATTCAAGGGGAGATCACCTCTGTGTACCAAATGAAGGCCCACGGACCGAAAATCGACCCGCAAAAGCAGGCCCTGAAAAACTGATCGAACTGACCGGCGCCGATTTTCCGGGTACTCCCCTGCATTTTTCGGATGACGGGACCCTTACTCCCACTCGCCCGGAGCTTAAATAAATTGTATGGAATCCGGACCCCTCCATACCGCCGATCATTGCCTGAACTGCGATACCCCCCTTCCGGAACAAGCTTTGTATTGCCCCAAATGCGGTCAAAAGGACCGCGATACCCGGATCTCCTTCTTTAAACTCGTAAAAGAAGCCCTGCTCGCTATACTCAACCTGGACTCCCGGATGCTCCGGACGCTCAGGGGGCTACTGGTCCCGGGCAAGCTGTCCCAGGAGTTCTTTATCGGCCGCCAGCAGAAGTACATGAACCCGGTTCGGCTGTTCCTGTGGGTCACCTTGATCCTCATCGCCATGATCACCTGGCGCGCCGCCAGGGAGGGGATTATCAAGGGCAATGTAAATGAGTTGACCGATGGACTGAAAAAATCCTGGGAGCTCAAGAAATCTCTCGTGCTCCTCGACACGGCCATGCTGAAAACCCGCGAGCGTTTTCCCCAGAGAAACCTCGAACCGGTATTCGATTCCCTCCACCTGTTCTTCGTCCAGGGTTTCCCCGACCAACGGGATTCCATCGAAATGAATGCAAATATCAATTTCGGGGTCGAACAACAGGATTCTCTTAAAGTGAGCATCACAGACCTCTATGAAATGGAGCCCGACTCCCTGATCAATAAATATGGGATCACGGGTTTTTGGAACCGGATCATCACCAAACAAAAAGCTAAATTTTTGGTGGACCAGACTTCCCTGGCCACCTACCTCATCGGGAAGCTGACCTGGGCCGTATTTATCCTCATGCCCTTGCTGGCCCTCTGCCTCAAGCTGTTGTACGTCCGGCGCGATTTCTACTTCGTCGAACACCTCATTTTTGCCATACACACCCATACCCTGGCTTTCCTTTCGTTTATTGTGGTTCTTTTGGTCCTGCCATTAACCGGGGACGGAGACGCAGAGTCTCTTCTCGGCTTTATGTTTTTGTTGGTTGGGATCTATGTATTGCTGGCGCAGAAAAGGTTCTACATGCAGCGCTGGGGAAAGACAATCGCGAAATTTATCATTTTGCAGTTCTTTTATATTTTCCTGCTCACGATCACGATGCTGATCACCCTGCTGATCGGATTCTTTTTATTTTAAATCAAATTATTAGCCATGAAATTCGCCTTTTCCTTTGTAGCCCTGTTGGCCTTGCCCTTACTCTCTTTCTCCCAGGCACAGGAAGCCCAACTCCTCAGCCAATGGACCGACCCCACCATCACGCCGACTTCCTGGCTCAACGGGCGGTTTAACGATATCTGGGGTATGCCGATCAACGGAAAAGAGTTTGCCATCATAGGTTCGACGGCGGGGATGCATTTCATCGACGTGAGCGATCCGGAGGATATCTCCGAGGTGGAAGCCGCATTTGTTCCCGGCGCAGCTCAGGGCCCCGATTTGGTGCACCGCGATTTCAAAAATTTCGGGAAATATCTGTACGCAGTGGCCGATGAAGGGCAAAGCACGCTTCAGATCATCGACATGTCCTATCTGCCGGACAGCACGCATATAGTTTACAACTCCAATACCCTGCTCAAACGCACCCACAATGTCTATATCGACACCTTAAACGCCCGGCTCTATGCCTGCGGCCCGACCCTGAATTCCGGCGGCGCCTCCCTTCGCATTCTCTCATTGGCCGATCCGGAAAACCCGACGATCCTGGGCACCTACCCCAACGGCGCCCTCGACCTGCCTTACGTCCACGACGCTTATGTGCGCGATCACGTCGCCTACCTCAATTGCGGCAACGACGGCTTCTGGGTGGTCGATTTTACAGACCCTCAAAATCCGCAGGTGCTGGGCACGATGACCAGCTACATCCAATCGGGCTACAACCACTCCGGCTGGCTGAATGCCGAAGGCGACTATTATTTCCTGGCCGACGAAACCCATGGGAAAGACATCAAATCCGTCGCTGTCAGCGACCTGGGAGATATCAAGGTAGCAGAGACGTTCGACGCCACCTCCCCAGAACAAAAAAGCATCCCACACAACCTGTTGATGCGGGATAACCTCCTATACGTTTCTTACTATTACGATGGCTTGCAGGTCTTCGACCTGAGCGATCCGCTCAACCCCGAACGCGTGGCCTACTACGACACCTACGCAGGGGTCAACAACGGCTCCTACCAGGGCGCCTGGGGCGTTTATCCCTTCCTTCCCAGCGGCATTGTGCTGATCTCGGATATGCAAGGCGGCTTGTTTGTTTTTGAAAAAATCGAACTCCTCTCCAGGCTTTCCGAAAGCAAAAAGACCGCTTCCGGAGCAAGGGTTTTTCCCCAGCCCTCCACCGGAACGGCAACCCTGGAGTTTTCCTGGCACAACCCGGCCGGGGAATGCCGGATCGGGCTGTTCCATCCGGACGGTCGCGAAGTATTTCGAAAAGATGACATTCCCGTAGGCCAGGGCTTCAACCGGATCGAGATCGAATTGCCGCAACATCTTTCAAACGGCTTGTATTTCCTCAAAATGGAAGGAACGGGAATTCCGTTACTTTTGTGGAGATGAAAATTGGCTTAAGTCTATTATTTGTTTTTTCCCTAAGTGCCGCTGTAGCCCAGATCGAGGACGAGGATCCCTTTCCGACGGATACCTCTGTGATTGCGCACGACAGCCTCGGCGGCATTGTCTCCGATACATCCGACGTATATTGGCTCTACACCGACAACCCCTACCGGGATTTTGCCCTGGAGGATACCCTGCTCGGCGAATATTTCACCCAATACGACCCCATCCGGAAAGGCCCGACCCCTCGCGGCCACCTGGGCAACCTCGGCACGGCTTCGACACCTCTTTTTTACCAGGCCCCTTTCCGTCAGGGCTTTCACCTCGGCCTCGACGCCTACGATTACCTGCGAAAGCCGCTGGATAGCCTGCTGTTCTACCGAACCGGACAGGCTTATACCCGGGCCATTTTTTCCCAGGGCGTCAACCAGGAAAATACCGCCCTGGAGCTGGATTTCGGAAGGGAGTTCGGTCAGGACATTGGGCTCTCGCTCTATTACCACCGCCTCAACAACCAGGGGGCTTATATCCACCAGCGGGCCGAACTGACTTCCTTCGCTTTCGGGATCTGGATCAAACCCCAGAAAAAAGGCTACCAGGCCTTCCTTCGATACGGATCGAACGTCAATCAGCTGGAACACAACGGCGGCATCGAAGAACAACCTTCGGAAATCGAGCCCCCCATCGCCATTCCGGTCCTGACGGAGAGCCCTCAGACACGCTATGCGTCGAAGGAGTTGGGCCTGGTGCAACACCTGCGCTTGTTTGTCGCCGGCGCGGAGACTAAAAAAAGGGCCGGCCAACTGGACCTCGTCCACGACTTCCTTTATCGGCAAAACACCTACAAATTTTACGACGAAAACCCCGAGCCAGACTCCGCCTTTTACGGTATTTTTCAGGTCGACCAACGAGGTATCCGCAACTTCATCGAGCACCAGAGCGTGCGCAATGCGCTGAAACTGCATTTTTTCACCAGCCTGGCCCCCGACAGCACGGGCATCCGCCGGCAGCGGCTTCGATGGGAAGCAGGGCTGGTGCACACCTTCCACAGCTGGAACCAGGAGCCCGTCGATAGCAGCCTGAACAATCTCTTCGCCACTTTCCGGCTCAATTGGCCTATCGGAAAAAAGGCCTCCTGGAAGGCAACGCACACCTGGGAATCCTCGGCAACGCGGGCGATTACCGCCTGGAGGACGCTGGTTCCTTCCCGCTGGAAACTGGGGCGGACTGGAGGCTTACGCCATCAACCAGCGCTATGCGCCGGGACTGCTGGAGCAGCGGCTGTATATCACGCAAGAATTATTCTGGAAAAACGATTTCCAACCCAGTATCCATACCACCCTGGGCGGAGCGCTCAGCGCATTTAAGGGAAACGCAAAGGTGAGCGGAAACTACCACCTGGTGAATTACCTCACTTATTTCGATACCCTCGGCGTGGCCCGGCAAACGGGCCTGCCGGTCAGTGTATTGCAGCTAAATGCCACCCTGCGCCTGCGCCTGGGACCGCTGTTTTTTGAAAATCAGGTGGCGTTGCAGCAGGCTTCGGAGGAATTTCTCCGCCTTCCCGTCTTGTATGGCGCACACTCTCTCTACCTCCAGGGCATGATCTTCAAAAAAGTGATGCTCACCCGCTTCGGACTGGATCTCCGCGTGAGCGGCGATTTCACGCCCTATGCCTTCCATCCGCTCACGGGGCAGTTTTATCTGCAAAACACGCCCACCGAGGCATGGCAACCCTTGCTGGATGCCGTCCTGGCTTTCAAGGTGCGGAAATTCCGCTTCCTGTTCCGCCTGGAAAACATCTTGCCGGTCTTTACAAACCAATATTATTACCTGGTGGCGGGGAATCCCATTCCGCAAATGACCTGGCGGGCCGGGGTCTCGTGGCAGTTTGTGGATTAAAGCTCGTAGTTGGGCTTGAGCCGCTCCCTCTTTTCCCCCGAATAAAAATCCGTGATGATCTTGATGACCTCCTCCTCGTCGTTGACGATGGGCATGAGGTCCAGATCGGTTTCGTTGACGTTGTGGAAGCGCTCCAACATGACGGAGCGGATCCAATCCTTCAGACCGGTCCAAAACTCGGCCCCCACTAAAATGACGGGGATCGGCGATATTTTTTTGGTCTGGATCAGGGTCAAAACCTCGAAGAGCTCGTCCATCGTGCCGAAGCCGCCTGGAAGGGCGACAAAGGCCTGGGCGTATTTGACGAACATCACCTTCCGGATGAAGAAATATCTGTGCTGCAGATTTTTGTCGGGGTCGATGTACTGGTTGTTGTTTTGCTCAAAGGGCAGGTTGATGTTCAGGCCCACCGATAGGCCTCCGTAAAGGGAAGCGCCCTTGTTGCCTGCCTCCATAATGCCCGGCCCTCCTCCGGTGATCACGCCGAAGCCCTCTTCTGTAAGACGGCGGGCGATGTCGACGGCCAGTTTGTAGTATTTGTCGGAAGAAGGGGTCCGGGCGGAGCCGAAAATGGAAACACAGGGTCCGATTTTATTGAGGATCTCGAAGCCGCTTACGAATTCGGAGATGACCTTGAACATGGTCCAGGAGTTCTCTCCTTTGATACTGCTCCACTGTTTTCGCTGATATCTGGGCTTAAGTGGTTTATCGTTGAGCGGGTCTGACATGGATCTCACTTTTAGGCTGCTTTAATTTTTAAAAATAAGCCGGAATTATTAAACACCCATGGACCCTTTGCGGTTCAGCCCCGGGTGAAATTCCTGTATTCTTCGGCGATGTAACGCTGCAAATCCTCCAAATTTCCGAATTGCTCAAACAAACGGGCCAGGGGCAGCCGGTCGGAGGCGGCCGTAGGAAGCACGTATAGCTCCACGTCCTTCAAGGTGATCTTGTCGCCGCTCAGGATCATCAGTCGCTCCACCACGTTGCGCAGTTCGCGGATATTGCCGGTCCAGTTGAGCTGTTGCAGGGTGGCTACGGCGGTTTCTTCGATCTTTTTGACCGGGAGCCCCATTTCGCCGGATACTATTTCGATAAAATAGCGGATCAGCAGGGGGATATCGTCGCGCCGCTCGTTGAGCGAGGGCACGCGGATGGGTATGACGCTCAGGCGGTGGAAGAGGTCTTCGCGGAAGCTCCCCTTTTCGATCTCGGCCCGCAGGTCCTTGTTCGTTGCTGCAATGACGCGCACATCCACCTGGATATCCTTGTCGCCGCCTACCCGGCTGATGCGGTTCTCCTGCAGGGCTCGCAACACTTTCGCCTGGGCGGAAAGGCTCATGTCGCCGATCTCGTCGAGGAAAAGGGTGCCTCCGTTGGCCTGCTCGAACTTCCCGATATGTTGTTTCATGGCGGAGGTAAAGGCGCCTTTTTCGTGTCCGAACAATTCGCTTTCGATCAATTCGGAGGGGATGGCGGCGCAGTTGACCTCGATCAATGGCGCGTCCTTGCGGTTGCTGTATTCGTGTATCCATCGGGCGACCAGTTCCTTCCCCGTTCCGTTCGAGCCGGTGACGAGCACCCGCGCATCGGAGGGCGCCACCCGCTCGATGGTGCTCATGATCTGCCGGATAGCTTCCGACTCCCCGATAATCTCCTGGACCTTGCCCTTGGAAACCTGGCGTTTGAGGGTTTTGGTTTCGGTGACCAGCGAGGAGCGGTCCAGCGCGTTGCGCACGGTGATGAGCACCCGGTTGAGGTCCGGTGGTTTGGAGATAAAATCGAAGGCGCCTTTTCTCACCGATTCTACGGCGGTGTCGATGTTGGCATGCCCGGAGATCATGATCACCGGGGTGTCGGGCGACAGGGTACGCAATTTTTCAAGGGTCTCCATGCCGTCCATTTTCGGCATTTTGATGTCCATGATCAATAGGTCGGGCTTCCATTGCTTCACTTTGGCCAGGGCCTCCAGGCCATCGGCCGCTTCGTCGACCTGGTACGACTCAAATTCCAGAATATTCCTGAAAGCCTTGCGAATGCTGGCTTCATCGTCTACTATTAATACCTTGGCCATTGTTTGAAGGGATTTGATGGTATTTAGGGAGATTTGAAAAGATTACAAAATTACAAATATTTGCCGTCCTCAAGGCACTTTATGGCTAGCCACGCCATCAGGCCGGTACTGGTTTCCAGGGCTGCTTCGTCGATATCGAAGGTGGGGGTATGCACCGGGGAGGTAATGCCACGGGACGGGTTTCCAACGCCGAGGCGATAGAAACAAGCAGGCATGATCTGCGAGTAGTAGGCAAAATCCTCGGACGTCATCCGCAGGGGCAGCTCCACGACCCGGTCTTCAGCCCCAAGGTATTCGCGGGCAAAGGCCCGGACGGATCGGGTCAGTTCTTCGTCGTTGACCAGGAAGGGATAGCCTTTTGCCAATTTGACCTGACAAGTTCCCCCCAGGGCGGAAGCCGTGCCGCTTGCAATTTTTTGGATGAGATCGTGGGCCTCCGCCCGCCATGTTTCGTCCATGGTGCGGAAGGTGCCCTGGATGCTCACCTCATTGGGTATGATGTTGGTGGCGCCGCCTTTGGATTCGATCTTTCCAAGGGTCAAAACGCTGGGTATGGACGGATTGGCACTGCGGCTCACCACCTGTTGGAGGGCAATGACGATATGGGAGGCGATCAGGATCGGATCGACGCATTCCTGGGGCATGGCGCCGTGGCCCCCTTTTCCTATGACGGTGAGATAGATCTCGTCGGAGGAGGCCATGAACATCCCCTCCCGCATTCCGACACGCCCCGCTTCGAGGGAGGGGTGCACGTGCTGCCCCAGGATGAGCGATGGACGTGGATTGTCCAGCGCGCCTTCCTGGATCATCAGGAAAGCGCCTCCGGGGAGGACCTCCTCTGCCGGTTGAAAAATAAGCTGCACCGTGCCCTCCCACTCATTGGAGCTCTGTTTTAAAATATGAGCCGTGCCCAGGAGAGACGAAGTATGTACATCGTGGCCGCAGGCGTGCATAATGCCGGGGTTTTTGGAGCGGTAGGAAGCCTCGTTTTCTTCCTGGATCGGTAATGCGTCGAGGTCGGCCCGCAGGGCGATAAGGCGCTTTTCGGGGTTCAGGCCCCTGATCCACCCCACAACCCCATGCCCTGCCACTCCTTTTTGGTGGGGAATGCCCAGCGTCTCCAGCCTGGCAGCAACAAATGCCCCAGTTTGTTCCTCCCGGAAGGAAAGTTCCGGATGCCGGTGCAAGTGCCTGCGGGTTTCCACCGTTTCGGCATGGATTTCCCGGGCCAGTTGTGCGATGCGCTCTTTAGTGGGGGACATGGTTCATTTATTTCCCAAAAACCGGAACCCCCTCCAGATAATATCCAGGTCGTCGAAGGGGCGATAGTCTTTGGCGTAAAAAAAATCGAGGCGCTGCTGGGTGGGTTCGTCCTGGATCGGGTATCGCAACCCGCTGGCCGGATTCAGCACTCCTTTTCGCAGGGAAGGCAGTGTTTGAGCGGTTCCGCCGCCGGAAGCATAGCCCACCCAGCTGCGTTTTCCCGTCAGCACCCGGATGCAATTGAGCAGAAAATTTCCCTTTCTCTCCACGGGCCAGCAGATCATGGGGTAGGTCAGGAGCAAAACCATTCCCATGAGGAAGTCGAGCACCCTTTTGTTGCGGCGGGCCATCGGGGTGGCGATGTGGAAATGAATATCCACGGTGTACAGCTCGCCGGGTGAATTCTTCGAGCTGCTTCCGATGATGCTCATGCTATCGTCGGGCACGATCTTGTATTCCAGTTGCGGCCCCAGGCGGGTCATCCAGGCCATGATCTCCTGCGAACTGATGTCCCGGCTGCAAAAAATGATCTCGTCCACTTTGTAAATGTAAACCACTTCTTCCAATCGGGAAATGGGGCTGAGATAGGTCTCCCAGTCTTCCGTCTCCATCGGCGCCACCACGCCGATGATATTCCTCCGCACCTGTACCTGGTGAAGCAGGTACCTGACCCGCTGACTCTCCTCCTTTTGGCCCACGATCACGAGGTTTTTCTCCCGCTCCCGGCCCAGGTCGAAATTCCGGTACCGGATAAAATGAAGGATATAGCGCAGCGAAACCGTGGACAACACCGCCCAAATAGCCCCCAGCAGGATCACCGCACGGGAGGGCCGGTAATCCAGCGGCAAAAAGCCGTAGATGGCGGCCAGAAACAGCGTGCCCCACATCAGGCCGCCCACCAGCCGCCGGAGCCGGAAGGGCGGGTCGTAGGCCCCGCTGAAAAAAAGCGCGCAAAGCCATACGGCTGTATAAAGCGGAATATTGAAATAGTAGAGGGCAGGCTCGAAATAATGGGGGTCGTTGTAGTACTGCGTCGCCCAGAAATTTTTCACAAAATACAAGCCGCCCACCATCAAACCGGCATCCAGCAGGGGAAGCGCGATCTTTTTGGACCAGGCGTTGGCCAGCGCGAGCAAGGCCCGGAAATAAATGGCCATTCGGATCATGGTGACGAAGAGCCGCATTTTTTCGCCCGAAAAATGCTTCTGCGCAAAGATGATCATCGCCTGGTAAAAAGTCCGGACGTAGTTCAGGCTTCCTTTTTTCGTGCTCTCCCCCTTGTAGTGGATGATGGTCGTTGCGGCGAAATAATAATTCTTGTAGCCGCCCTGAACGATCCGGTAAGAGAGGTCGATATCCTCGCCGTACATGAAAAAGGTCTCGTCCAGCAACCCGACCTGGTCCAGGACCGACTTTCGCAGCCACATAAAGGCCCCGGAGAGCACCTCGACCTCGTGGGTTTGGTCGCGGTCGAGATAACCCAGGTGGTAGTGGTTGAAAACCCTGGATCGGGGAAAGAGCCTGGAAAAGCCGAAGGCTTTGAAGAAAGCGACCAGGGGGGCCGGAAAGCCCCTTTTCGATTCGGGGAGAAAAACCCCTGCTCCGTCGATCATCTTGACGCCCAGGCTGCCCGCCTCCGGGTGCTCGTCCATGAAGCGGAGGCATTTTTCGAAGGTATCTTCCTCTACTACGGTGTCGGGATTGAGTAGCAGGACGTATTCGCCCTGCGCCAGGCGGATGGCCTGGTTGTTGGCGGCGGAAAAGCCGGCGTTGTGTCGATTGGCAATCAGCTTGACCTCGGGGAATTTATTGCGGACCATGGCTACGGAATCGTCCACGGAGTTGTTGTCCACCACGAAGACTTCCACGGGAAGGCGGGAGGAGGCGCGACGAACGGAAAGCAGCGCCTGCTCCAGAAAGTGCTTTACGTTGTAATTGACGATAACGACCGATAGCCTCGCGCCCTCCATGTGTATCAGGATCCCTCCGATTTATATGGCACCCGGGCCATGATGGACCGGCCCAGGGTCAACTCGTCTGCATATTCCAGCTCCCCTCCGAAGGATACGCCCCTGGCAATGGTGCTCACCCGGATGGGGTATTCCTTCAACTGCCTGGAGAGGTAGAAAATGGTGGTCTCCCCTTCGATGGTTGGGCTGACCGCCATGATGATCTCCGTGATCTCCCCTACCGCTACCCGCTGAAGCAGGGAATCGATCTGCAGGGCTTCGGGGCCCACCCCTTCCAGCGGGGAAATGATGCCGCCCAACACGTGGTACAGTCCCTTGTACTGGCCGGTTTCCTCGATGGCCATGACATCCCGGATGCCCTCCACCACGCAAAGCAGGGAGCGGTCGCGCCGGCGGTCGCTACAGATCTGGCACTGCGGTCCGTCGGACAAATGATGACATTCCCTGCAAAACTGGATATTTCGCCGCATGTTCAGCAGGGCCTCGCCGAGGCGTTCGGTCATCCCGGGCTCGGTTTTCACCAGGTGCAGCACCAGGCGCAAGGCCGTCTTTTTACCGATACTGGGCAGGGCGGAAAATGCCTGAACCGCTTCTTCGATCAGTTTGGATGAATAGTTCATTGGGCAAAATTAATTAATTCGGTCGGCGATAACGCCCGAATTGATTAATTTTGCAGTCAGCAAAAGAAAAGCAAACCTATATGGCAGAGATTATTCGCATGCCTCGCATGAGCGATACTATGGAAGAGGGCAACATCGTCAATTGGCTCAAGAAGGAAGGCGATAAGGTCAAGATCGGCGAAACCATCGCAGAAGTGGAAACGGACAAAGCCACCATGGAGCTCGACAGCTTTGTGGAAGGCGTCCTGTTGCATATAGCAGTGAAAGAAGGCCCTGTGGCCATCAACGGCGTCATCGCCGTGATCGGAAATGCAGGGGAAGACTGGAAGGCTGCCATTCAGGCCTCCGGCGGCTCCAATGGCGCTGCCAAGCCCGAGGAAACGCCCGCCACGGCGCCCGCAACTTCGGCGCCCACTCCCGTGCTGGAGACCGCGCCGGTTTCAACCCCCACGGAAAGTGGTTCGGACGATAGGATCAAAGCCTCTCCCCTCGCCCGGAATATCGCCCAGGAAGCCGGCGTCGATCTGACGCAGCTCAAGGGAAGCGGCGATCAGGGCCGCATCGTAAAACGCGACGTGGAAGCTGCGCTGAGCAGTAGTCCCGCCCCCGCGCCACAGCCTGCGCAGGAAACCCGGCCGGTAATTCCCTTTACCTATTCGGGCGAAGGCGCTCCTTTCGAGGAAAAAATGGTTTCCCAGATGCGGAAAACCATCGCCCGCCGTCTGAGCCAGAGCAAGTTTTCCGCCCCGCACTTCTACCTCACGATCGAGGCCGACATGGAAAAGGCCATGGCCGCCCGCAAGCAGATGAACGAAGTGGCGCCGGTGAAAATATCTTTCAACGACCTGGTCATCAAGGCCGTCGCTGCCACCTTGCGGCAACACCCGGCCGTGAACTCCTCCTGGCTCGAAGACCGCATCCGCTACAACAAGGAGATTCACATCGGGGTCGCCATCGCGGTGGAGGATGGCCTGGTCGTGCCGGTCGTCCGCCACGCCGACATGAAATCCCTGTCGCAGATCAACCAGGAGGTCAAATCCTACGCCGATCGGGCCAAGGTTCGCAAGATCGCCCTGGAGGAGATGCAGGGCAACACGTTTACCATCTCCAACCTGGGGATGTTCGGGATCGAGGAATTCACCGCGATCATCAATCCGCCGGATGCTTGCATCCTGGCCGTCGGGACTATCGTGGAAAAGCCGGTGGTCAAGGACGGACAGATTGTCGTCGGCCACCGCATGAAGATGACCCTGTCCTGCGATCACCGGGTGGTGGATGGGGCCACGGGGGCGCGGTTTTTGGAGACGTTGAGGGGGTTATTGGAGGATCCGATCAGGATGTTGGTGTAGGGAAATCCTATAAATTAAAAAGCAGAACGGCGACCAATGGTCGCCGTTCTGCTTTTTATAAATACCAAACAAGGTTTATCAATACCCCTGCCGGCTCCCTTCCACCTTTGGCGCGGCTCCCCCACCCTGAGGCTGGGGCATCTCTGCGTCTTTGGGACCTGCCACGCGGAATTCCACGCGGCGGTTCATCAGGCTGCTGCCGCTGGCGGGAACGAGCGTATTGTCCTCGCCACCGTATTGCAGAATCAAGCGGCTGCGGTCGATGCCGTGCAGGTTGACCAGGTGGTCGATCGATGCCAGGGCGCGGTTGTATGAAAGTACACTGTTATAATCGTCGGAGGCGGTTTTGTCGGTAAAGCCCTGGACGACGATCTTGATCTTCGGGTTGGACTTGAGTACGTTGGCGATACTGGACAGGTTGCCATAATCTGCATCCCGGACCTTATAGCTGTCGATATTGAAGTGCACCATGGGCAGGAACCATTCCACTACGGAATTTCCCGATCCTCCACCCCCGGCGAGAGCATCCTCGATGAGCTGCTCTACTTCATCCCGGCTGATGTAGTCGGCATTCTGGTATTGCGGATTCTGCGATACCCCTTCCCCATCCACGGAGGTGCCGGGCGGGGAGTAAGGCTCCCGGTCGAGGTAGTCGGCAATGCCGTCTTCGTCGCTATCCATGGGGACCCCGCGGGTATCCACGGGAGCGCCCGGAGGCGAGCTCTTGTCCTGATCGATGATATCGATGACGCCGTCGCTGTCGGAGTCGGTCAGGTCGAGTACGGGGCGGGCTTTGAGCTCGGAGATATCGTTGAGTACCACGTCGAGCGGGTTGACCCAATAGAGCGGTTCGGCGAGTTTTCCGCCGGCGCGCAGGTTGAAGTTAAACCGCAGGGCGGTGTAGTTGAGGATATCGCGAAATTTGACCTCCACGCCGTCGAGCATGTCGGTGCGCTTGCCGAAAACGGTCGCGCCTTTATGCTCCAGGGCAATGTTGAACCCGCTTGCGATCCTTATGGCGACCCCGGCGCCCGCTTCGAGTCCCGTCACCAATTGAGAGGTTTGGCGGCCCGAAAGGGGTCCATTGGGGACATCTATGATATCGTCATAGGCAAAAAGCCCCGGCGTTTTCGATTCGATAGAGGTTTGGAGATAGGTTGGCCCGGCGCCGCCAAAGACGTAAATATTCATCCTTCTGCGGGGCTTATCCCAGCGGAGGTTGTTCAATACCATAACACCCTGCACGGTGAAGGAGGCGTAGGTGGTATTGTGAATAAAAAAATCCTTCTGGCCGGTAAGATCGTCTTCGATCTGGTGGCCGGAGGATTGGCTGTCTCCCTTTGCAATGCCGTACATCCCATCCAAACGAACGGAAAAAACGTAATCTAGGGCTCTGCGCACGTGGAAGCCGCCGCCATAACTGGGCCGGAAAGCAATATCGCCGGAGGAGAACATGTGCCCTCCGTGTAAGCCTACTTCCCAGGCAAATTTCGGGGTGGCCTGTATCCCACCGTAAGCAGCTGTATTGCTGCCACCCTGGCCATACAGTGCGCCGAAGGAAATGGAAAAAAATAACAGAAGACAGAATTTGGTAGTTTCTCTGGATGTCATAGGGGACGGGTTGTGATCAGTTTTGAGGATGTATTTGGGGTAACGTACTTTACAAAAGTATTGTTTATTTTGCCTAGTGGCAAAAAAAAGTATTTAAATCGCGGGGTGGCTCTTGGGCTCTACCAACTTCTTCAAACTCATCTCCAACGCGCGCGATGCAATCTTGAGCGGATTTGGGTCCGATTTCATTACCTTTTCCAAAGCCTTTCGAACCGTCAGCGACACATCGGAGAAGATCGCCTCGTCGGTCATCTCCACCTCCGGTTGCATCAGATACGCGAAAACCCGCGCCATGCCGCAATTTGCAATAAAATCGGGAATCAGGCTGGTGTTGGCGTCGGTATAAGTGGCCGTGGGGCCGAAAAAGATCTCGTCGTCGATAAACGGAACGTTGGCCCCGCAGGCTATCACTTCCAAACCGCCTTGTATTAAACGGTCTACCTGCGGCCGGGTCACAATTTTTGAGGCCGCCCCGGGTATGAATATCTCCGGGCCCAGACCCCAAAGCCGTTCGTTGACCTCCTCAAAAGGAAGCAAGGGCTCCGAATGGAGCTTATTGCCGCGTTTTTCGTTGAACAGAAACTTCACCTCCTCCAGGCTCATCCCGCCTTCCTTTATGAGCCCTCCGTGCCGGTCGATAATGCCCACTATCTTCACCCCGTGCACGGCCAGGTAACAGGCCGCGGCCGATGCGACGTTGCCCCAGCCCTGGATGACCGCTCTTTTCCCCTGCAAATCCCTGCGGTGGAACAGGTCGTAATAATGGCGCACCGACTCGGCCACGCCATACCCCGTGATCAGATCCGCCACGGCATACTTGCGCGGGCCTTCGGGCACGAACCGGGGGTCTTCGACGACCTTGGCGCAGCCGTACCTCAATTGCCCGACGATTTTGATCTTTTCTCCAGGCGCCGAATGAAAATGGCCGTTGACGATCCCCTCCTGCGGGTGCCAAAGGCCAAGGGCCTCCGTAATCGGGACCACATCCTTCAACTCATCCACGTTGAGGTCGCCGCCGGTGCCGTAGTAGTTTTTCAAAAGGGGAATTACCGCCTTGAACCACCTGCGAAGCACCTCATCCTTTCTGGGGTCCTGGGGGTCGAAATCGATCCCCGACTTTGCTCCGCCTATATCCGGCCCGCTGATCGAAAACTTGATCCCCATGACTTTCGACAAGGACACCACTTCTTCTTTGCTCAGGCCTTCCCGCATCCGGGTACCCCCGCCCGCCGCGCCGTTGCGCAGGGAATCGATCACCACCCAGCCTCGTGCAGTGGTTTCCGGGTCGGTCCATTCAAAGACGATCTCGGGTTTTCGCTCTTTGTACCTGGCCAGTAAATCTTCCATAAAAATGTGGTGGTTTGGGTGAAACGGGTTGGTTAACGGGGGGCGGTAAATTTCATACGGTATTCGACTTCCACCTGCCCCTTTTTTATGTTGTCCAGCCTGCGCTGGATAAGACGTCTTTTAATGGGCTTGAGCCGCTCGGTGAACAGCCTCCCTTCGATGTGGTCGTATTCGTGCTGGATCACCCTGGCCTCCATACCGGTAAAAACCTCTTCGAATGCCCGGAATGTTTCATCCACCCACCGAAGCCGCAGTTGGGGCATGCGCTCCACATCGCCGCGTATGTCGGGGATGCTCAGGCAGCCTTCTTCGTATGGCCAGGGTTCTCCCTCCTCTTCGATCAATTGTGCGTTGATAAAAACCTGCTTGATGCCCTTCACCTCCTTTTCTTCCTTGGCCATCTGAAGTGTATCCACCACGAAAAGGCGGATCGAATGGCCTACCTGAGGAGCAGCCAGCCCCACGCCATGTGCGTTGTACATCGTTTCCCACATGTCTTCGATCAATCCGGCCAGGTTTGGAAACTCCGGACCGATATCCTCCCCTTTTTTCTTCAATACTGGTTGGCCGTATGCGTATATCGGCAAAATCATATATGAAAAGTTATTAAGTTTTTGAGGTATTAAGTTTTTGAGGTCATTGCGCTAATTAACTTATTACCTCAATAACTCATTCACTACTATATTACCATAAATTGGCCTTGAGGTAATCCTCCAGGATCAAGGCTGCGCTGATCTTATCGACCAGGGATTTGTCCCTCCGCTGTTTTTTTCGGGCCCCGCTTTGCAGGATGATCCGCCTGGCTTCCTCGGAAGTGTAGCGCTCATCCCAGGTAATAACTGCTATGGAGGGGAAAAGTTCCTTCAATTTTTTCACAAAACCCTCCACCAGATGGGCGATTTGCGCCGGATTGCCGTCCGGGTATAAAGGCATGCCCACGACGATGGTCTCCACCTCCTCCATGGAAAGATACGCCGCCAAAAAATCTAGCAGTTCCCCTGTCGGGACAGTCTCCAGGCCGCTGGCAATGATCTTCAGAGGGTCCGTTGCTGCAATCCCCGTTCGCTTTGTCCCGTAATCGATGCCCAAAATGCGTCCCACCGGGCAAAGATAATGATTTCGGTCTGTCTCCGGCCGCCCGGGAGAAATTTCTAATACCCCGTGGCGCTTAGGTTGACATCCCCTGTTTTAACCGCGATAAAGGAAGGCGGAGGCAGCCCGGCGATCAGATCGTTGTAGTGGATAGCCTCCGGGAAAGGCGCCTGGAAAGGGTGAAAGGGATCCGGGAAAACGTGGGCGGCGTCGATAAAGCGCCAGGATGTATTGTTGGGAAAGGAATTCTCGTATAGCAGGATGACTTTTCTCAACTCCACCAGATCGAGGGTGGATACCGTATTGGAACGGTTCACATCCGCAGCGATGATCTTGTAGGGAGAGTCTAGCAACTGGGTCCCCAAAACATGCCGGGCGATGAGGACCATGTCGAAAGTCGTCACCCCGTTCAAGGGGTCGAGGTCTTTTTCCGCAGTCATGGTGTAATCGCTTCCTGTTTCGAGGTCGAAGAAGGAAAAGGCGCCTGCCAGATCCGTAAAGGTGGGAGGATCGGCGATGCCGTTCAATTTCATCCATACCTCCGAAATGCCCAGCCCTTCCTCGGTTGTTACGGTACCTGCCACGACCGGCACGCCCGGGCAGGCGTTCATGTTGTCCTGAATGAGGATGATGGTCTGGCAATAATCGGCGTTGCCCGCCTCGTCGATCACCCACATCTCGATGACCAGGCCGGCCGGCGTGCTGCAATCGACCTTGATGATCGTGTCCGCCGGGTTGGGAGAAAAGGAGATGATCAGGTCCTCCTGCTCGGTGCAATTGTCGAAGCTCCCCGCGTCGATGATGGATGCGGGAATTTCGAGCATGCCGGTTTGCATGAGTTCGACCACAATCCCGTTCTCGCAATACGGGGTCGGTTTTTTCGCATCGACCACCTGCAAGACAAAGGAACAATAAGAGAAATTACCGCACTGATCGGTCGCTGTGTAAGTCACCGGGTATTCGCCCAAAGGCACGCCCGGGAAAGGGCCAAAGCCTTGGCCGAAAGGGCTTTCCACTGTTATTTCCACTTCCGGACTGCAATCGGTAATGCCCGGATAAGGCAGGTTGATGGTTTCCAGACAGTCGGGACTGAGCACTTTGACGAAGGAATTAAAATTGCAAACCATCGCCGGCGGGGTCTGGTCGGAGACCTTTAATATCTGTTCGTGTTCCCAATATCCCCCGGCATCGGGATTTGCGACGTCAAACTGGCACCAGTCGATCACGCGCCAGGTGCGCAGGATCTTAAAACAGGCCGGGGTGGCGATATCGAAGTAGGCGTCCTCGTAATTCGTGGCCACCAGCGCGCAGGGATGATCGCCGAATACCGGCCATGCGGACTGGGCTGGCAGGCTGTCGGGATGGAAATATTCCGGCCCCGTGCAGTCGCTGTATGCGTAGTCTTCGGGCCAAATAATGTCCTCCTCGCCGAAAGGCGAATTGCTCAAAATGGTGATCGTCTGCTGGCAGATCGTCACGTTGCCCGGTTTATCGACGGCCTGGAAGGTGCGGATCAGTTCGCCCCACCCGCAAACATTGGGCGAAAGCCCCATATCGGTCCAACCCAGCAGGAAAGTGCAGGCGTCCCAAACCTCGGGGGCGCCGGTCAGCGAAAGATCTGTGGGGTCCTGATTGCATTCGAGGCTTACGGGCGGCGGACATTCGAGAAAGGGGGCTATTTTGTCCTGGACGATCACCTGAACCATGCAGTAGCCCACATTTCCATACAGGTCGCTTACTTGCACCTGCACCGTCACCGGCCCCTCATTCACGTCTTCGCAATCGAAAGCGGCAAAAGATGCAAAATCGGATGGGTCATCCATCCGGCGGATTAAAAAGCTCACTTCGGAGCATCCGTCGTAGCTCCCGTCGTCCGGGTCGGCGGCCGGCAATTCGGCCTGGCCATCGGCGTCCAGGCTGACCACGGTCGTTTCGTCGCAAATGACCACCGGCGATACGCCGTCGGATACCAGCAGGGAAACTTCGCACAGGGATTGGTTTCCGCAGCCGTCGGTCGCCGTATAGGTGATGGGGTGGAGGCCCGGCAGCAATCCCTCGATGATGCCGCCGTTGGTTTCCAGGTTTCCAGCGGGGGTTTGAACGGAGAGCGTGTATCCCGAGCAGTTATCTTCCGCCTCGAGTGCGGGCAGTTCGACGGGCCCTTCGCAGGCGAGGGTCTGGAGATACACCGTTATTTCACCGGGGCATTGGATCGTCGGGGGGGCGAGGTCGGACACCCAAATAATCTGGGAATGCGACAGGGGATTTTGCCCCGGAATGGCCGGCAGGCAGCCGTCCCAGATGGTCCAGGTGCGCAGTATTTTCTGGGTGGAGGCGCAGTCGGGTATGAGAAGGTCGGAGTAAAAGGCCGAAAAGGCGCATTGTTCGCCGTTCATTATTTGTCCGTTCAGGGTCGGGTAGCCGGTGTTGGCCGGGTCGATGTCCGGGTTGCCGCAATCGATCACAGGGGCTTCCTCTCCGTCCCGGTCGGGCGGAAAAACCACTTCTTCCAGGGTTCCCCGAAGGATCAGGATCTCCTGTTGGCAAGGGCTCGCTTCGTTTCCGGAGGCATCCTCTCCGCCCCAATGCCGGATGATCCTTTCCCAAATGCCGTCAACCGCTCCACAGCCAAAGCTTTCCGTGGCCTCTCCAAAAAGAATGGGAGTCAGGTTGGTATCGCAGTTGTCGTTCAAAGGAGGGGGCGGAACCAAGCCGGCATCCTGCCCGCAAAACAGGACGACCGGATTTTGCGGACAATCGAAAGATGGGGCCCAATGGTCGGAAACCGCCAGGTTGCCCCAACAGTTTTCCCCCGTGCAGAGGTTGGTGACCTGGACCGTGAGGGTCAGGCCGATGAGCCCGGAGTGGGCTGTATTTCCCAGGGAGTTGATGCCGTGGAATATTTCCACCTCATATACGGCGTTCGGAAAAAGGGCGCCTTCCAGGATCAAATCCGGAAGGATCTCCTCGGTGCAATTGGATGGCAGGGACACCTGTATCCAGTCGTTGCAGCTCATACCCCATTGCAAGGGGGGATCGCATTGCGCCCTGAGTGGAGATCCCGGGAGGCCGGAGGCCAACAACGTCGCCCCAATAACTAACAATCGCCATGGGCTGTTAAAGCCATGTTCATGCAATTTCATCTCAATGAAATTTAAGCCCGTCCCGTGGCGGGATCGGACAAATCCGGAATTGCGAAATGTGTAGCTACCAATGCGGGGGCATCGATAGAGGAAATAGGAGTAGAGTCAAACTTTTCGGGGGTATCGGAGCAGAGAAAATTGCCTACAGAGCAATTTCCATCGTAAAGATACACGTTTATGGATTTTTTCAAAGCTTGTTTTGCGGAAAGCAGCTTTCGGGCGGGTTTTTCGTTTTTAGTATTGTACTTTCCCGCTCATGAAGAACCACACCGGCAAACCGTCGTTTTTTCCTTTTCTGCTACTTCTCCTTCTCGGAGGGCTTTCCTGTAAAAAAGACCAGGACAACCTTCCGGCGGTGGTGGACATCCCCATTGCGTTCCACATCGAAATGAAGGAAAAACTCCAGCCCGGCGAACGGCCGCTGGAAATGGAATTGAGGACCCTCGATGTGCTGGATTGCTCCAATTATGGCATCGACTACAACCTGAATCAAGGAGCGCACACCATACGGCTTACCCTGAAAGACCTCATCCTCGAAGACCCCTGCGATGACATGGAAGGAGTTGCTTCCACGACTCTGAACTTCGGGTCCCCCGAAGAAGGCGACTACAAGCTGGTCGTCACCCTGCTGCTTGCGGAAACCTTTTTTTCGGAGCTCAGCATTCTGACCGTGCCTATCCACCTTAACCCCGGAACCTACACCGGCTTCCGGGTAGAATCCAATAATACGATCACACTAACCGCCCCTAAAGTACCCTGGCAGGGAAATACCTTTGCCTTCCGCTATGAAGGCAGCCGGAGCGAATTGATCAATCTGGTGGAATTCTACCGGACGGTGGGCGGGGAAGGGCTTCCTATTCTCCTCTTCGACGAGGAAGGATTCGTTTATTAATCCCCAAAAAAAATTATTAAAGAGCAATACGGGCGCCTGCGGCGCCCGTATTGCTCTTTTTATACTTTGTTCATGCCGGCAATAAAGGAGGAGAAGAGGGCTTTCGCTTGGACTCCTTCAATTCAAAGGAAAATCCTTCCCGAACGAGTTTCTCGTAGCGTTCTTGCGCAAACTGGTACAATTTGGCCGGACGGTGGGCCACGCCTTCCTGGGTTTCGTCCAGGTCGACGAGAAGATTCATGGATAATGTTTTCTTGCGGAAATTTCGTTTGTCGAGGTCGGTCTCCAGGATGGCTTCGTACAAATGCTGCAATTCGGTAAGTGTGAATTTGGGAGGCAGGAGCTCAAAACCCACCGGACGGGTGCGGACCCTTTGTTTGAGGCGTTGATAGCAGGCGTCCAATATTTCGTTGTGGTCGAAAGCCAGGGTGTTCACATCCGAGAGGGAATGCCACTTTGCCTGTTGGGCGAAGGAGGCGGGGGTTACGGTATAATTGGAGATCTTGACCAGGCTGTAATAAGCGACGGTGATGACGCGGCCGAGCGGATGCCGGTTGACGGCCCCGAAGGCATTTACCTGTTCGAGATAGACCTCCCTCAGACCCGTCAATTCTTCCAAAACCCTGCCCGCAGCGGAATCCAGGTCCTCATTAGGATAGACCAGGTCGCCGGGCAGCGCCCACATTCCCTTGAACGGCTCCGCTCCGCGGCTGATGAGCAATACCTTCAGATCGCCTTCATCAAAGCCGAAAATCACGTTATCTACGGAAAAAGCCGATTTAAAGAAGTTGTTGAACTCCGTCATTTAGTGCGGTGATATTGTTTAGCTTATGTAACAGCCTTTATCATTTTGCCCGAAAAAATAACACATTTTTTTTACCGTCACCTGAATTTTTTCAATCCGGGTATTGCACTCCCTGGCAAATATTGATCGCTTGCAGCATATAAGGCGTTATCCGGCCGATCGCCTCCCGGTTGGCCAGGTGAATGGCCAATTCGGTTTTCTGGTGGACACGGGTCCCGTCCTTCCACAGCTCCACCCCTTCTTTCCCTCCCAGCGTCCGGATGCTCAGGCCGGGAAAATCGCCCTCGTTCAGATCGGGAAGCAGGCCAAACCCGTTGGGATCCAGGTCTCTGAGGCTCACGCGGGTTTCCTCGTTTCCGAATGCCTTGTTGGAAATAGACAGGATGCAATTCGCATCGATAGCGACCTTCACCTGCTTCAAGCCGGGCATGGAGCTTTCAGAGCGGGTAAACTCCTCCTGAAGCACGGCGACCGAGGCCTGCAGCCTGCCGTAGATATCGCCTTCCGCTACGGCTTTTTCTTTCAACTGTTCGACCGGGTCTTTTGTCTTTGGGCTGTCGGAACCCACCTCTCCCGCAGGCTGATTGCAACTCCAGGCGGACAGGAAAAGGAAAAGCGGCAAGAAAAATTTCTGAATCATAACTACAAGTTCTAATTTTCCAGAGTGATTGGTTACAGGCCACAATATTAAGCCCTCCGGCTCTTCTTTTCTAAACTTTTTAATCGATATACCATGATCAACCTGATCAGCGATACGGTCACCAGGCCGACTCCCGCCATGCTCGAAGCTATGATGCGGGCCGAAGTGGGCGACGATGTTTTCGGCGAAGACCCCACCGTGAACGCCCTGGAAGCCAAGGCCGCCGCGATGTTTGGAAAAGCGGCCGCCCTCTTTTGTCCCTCGGGGACCATGACCAACCAGATTGCCCTCAAGGTGCATACCCAACCCTTGGACGAGGTGATCTGCGACCAGCATTCCCATATTTATCAATACGAGGTGGGGGGCTATGCCTTTCATTCGGGCATCGCCATTCAATTGCTCGAGGGGGATCAGGGAAGATTATGGGCAGCCCAGGTGGAGGCGGCCATCCGGCCCACTTTCGACTGGCTTCCGAAAAGCAGCCTGGTGGTCTTGGAAAACACCTGCAACCGGGCCGGGGGAAGCTATTATCAACTGGAAGATATGAAGGCCATTAAAGAGGTCTGTACCCGGCGGGGCCTGAAACTCCATCTGGACGGCGCCCGCCTATTCAACGCGCTGGCCGAATCGGGCGGCACGACGTTGGAGATCGGGCCGGTTTTCGACAGCATATCCATTTGTCTTTCGAAAGGATTGGGCGCCCCCATTGGCTCCCTGCTGGTGGGAGACCGGGATTTTATCCGCGCGGCGCGGCGGGTCAGAAAGGTGATGGGAGGAGGGATGAGGCAGGCCGGGTACCTGGCTGCAGCCGGGATATTCGCGTTGGACCATCACGTAGCCCGGCTAAAAGAAGACCATTTGAGGGCCAGAAAACTCGCCTCCATGCTGGAGTCTTTGCCCTTCGTGGCCCGGTTGAGGCCTGTTTCGACCAATATTTTGATCTTCGACCTGATCCCCTCCCTGACGGCAGGGAAGTTTTTGGAAGATCTGGCCGGACACGGCATCAAAGCTTCGTCGTTCGGTACGCATACCGTGAGGATGGTGACCCATCTGGATTTTTCGGATGACATGTTGGAAACGGTGCTCGAAACCCTGCCCCGTATGTATTAACCCCCGCCCTTTCGGCGCTTGATCTCGTCGCGGATACGGGCTGCCTGCTCGTAATCTTCCTTCCCCAGGGCTTCGTCGAGCATCTTGGTCAGCTCGTCAATGGAAAAAGAGGTGAGGGAGGAGGACTTTGCTTTGCGGCCGCCGGTTTTTCGCACGGCGGGAGCGGTGCTCTCCTCGGCTTCCTCCAGCACGACGCCGGCGGCTTCGAGGATGAACTCATAGGTGAAGATGGGGCAGTTAAAGCGGACGGCCATGGCAAGTGCGTCGGAGGTGCGGGAGTCGATTTCGATGGTCTCCCCGTCCTTTTCGCAGATGAGCCGGGCGTAGAAAATCCCGTCGAGCAGGTTATTGATGAGGACCTCCTTGAGGTCTATTCTGAAAATTTCCAGGGCGTTTTTGAACAGGTCGTGGGTAAGCGGCCGGTTGGGGGTCATGCGTTCCATGGCTACGGCGATAGCCTGGGCTTCAAACCCACCGATGACGATAGGCAGTCTGCGGGCCCCGTTGTGTTCGCCCAGAACCACTGCATAATTGTGTGATTGGGTTACGCTGTGCGATAAAGCGACAATATCTAACTCGATCTTTTTCATTGCCTGTTTAGGTTAAAAATCCGGCCGCGGAGCAATTAAGATACGCATTTCTTACTTCCTTTCCAATCGTTTGGCCTCATCCCATAGCGCATCCATTTCCTGAAGGCTCATTTCGCGAAGGTTCTTTGGGGCGTTGGCCTCTATGAATTCAAAACGTTTCTTAAACTTGATGTTCACCCTTTCGAGCGCAGTTTCGGGATCGATCTGCATGAAGCGGGCGTAGTTGACCAGGGAAAACAATACATCTCCGAACTCTTCCTCCCGCCGCGCCTGGTCGTGGCCTTCGCGAAGTACCTGCCGGAATTCGCCGATTTCTTCCTCCACTTTTTCCCAGACCTGCTCGGGGTGTTCCCATTCGAAGCCCACCTGAGCCGTTTTTTCCTGCATCCGGTATGCTTTCACCATGGCGGGCAGAGATTTCGGGACCCCTTGCAGCACGGATTGTTTCCCCTCGCTGAGTTTCAGCTGCTCCCAGTTTCTTTTCACATCCTCTTCCCCATTCACTATTACATCTCCGTAAATATGCGGATGCCGCTTGACCAGTTTATCGCAGATACTGTCGAGTGCGTCGGCTATGTCAAAAGCGCCCTTTTCTTCGGCTATTTTGGCATAAAAGACCATGTGGAGCATCAGGTCGCCCACTTCCTCCTTGATATCTTCCGGGTTTTGGTCCAGGATGGCATCGGCCAGTTCGTACGTTTCTTCAATGGTCAGGTTTCGCAGCGATTCAAAGGTTTGCTTGCGGTCCCAGGGGCACTGCTCGCGCAGCTCGTCCATGATGCGGAGCAAGCGGGAAAACGCTTCGAGCTTTTCGTTCAAACGGCCGTTTCTTTCGGTCATTTTGTGCTACTTTTGCCTGGTCTGAAGGTTTGCAAAATTAAACTAATATAGCCGACTCCACGTTGTATTTCCATACAATTATTAACCGGGAGCCGGTAAAAAACTGCGATATGGAATTCCTGTATATTCTGTTGATCATCTTTGTGGTGTTCGGTGTGTCTTTCGTGCTCATCAATATTCGCCATATCATCACGGGAAATGAATTCCGGGGCACCTGCTCCTCCAACAACCCGATGCTGAAGAACGAGATCGGCGAATGTTCCGTTTGTGGCCGCAAAGAAGGGGAGATTTGCAAAATGCCCGAAGCGAAATAGAGTTATTGAGTATATAAGTTAATGAGTTATTGTCCAATAACTCATTAACTTATATACTCAATAACTACAAAAAGTGTCCCATCAGCTCCTGTTTGGCCTTTAAATACTTCCAGTTTTCTTTCGTGGGTTGAATGATGATCGGGACCCTGCTCACCACCCGGATGGGCGAGCGGGCCACGGCCTCCAGTTTGGCCGGGTTATTGGTCAACAGATGCACGGCGGTAATGCCGAGTTCCATCATGATTTCGATCGCCTGGTCGTAATGTCTTCCGTCGATCTCCAATCCGAGATGCTCGTTGGCGGTCAGGGTGTTCATGCCCTGGTCCTGGAGGGTATAGGCCTTGAGTTTGTTGATGAGGCCGATGCCCCTTCCCTCCTGGCGCAAATAGACCACTGCTCCCCGATGCTCTGCGGCCAGTTCCATCGATCGGATCAACTGCTCGCCGCAATCGCAGCGCAGGGATCCGAACAGATCTCCGGTCAGGCATTCTGAATGGATACGCACCAGGACCGGTTTTGAGCGGTCCATGTGTTCGTGCACCAAAGCCAGGTGCGGCATCGAATCATCCGGTTTATCGGAAAAGGCGATCATGGAAAAGTCTCCCCAGGGAGTGGGGATAATAGCTTCAGCTTGCCGTTTCATACCTCAAAAGTACAGAATTGAAATGCTCAAACTGCACAAACCCGGGCCGAAACATCTGCGGTTTGCAGTGGCGGATGTTTCGATCCAGGTTTGCCAGTGTACTAAAACCCCCTGAAGGATGGGAATGTTTTGACAAAGCGGGTTAAAAACCCGCTAGCCTCCATTGTGATCACCCGGGAGAGGCCGGTTGTATATGGTGGGGAAACTCACGCTGGTGTAGTTGGAGTAGGTTTCCAGCGAGGTAAAGGGAAATTTGTATTGGGCCACAAATTCGGCCAGAAAGCTGACCAGCGAAGCGGTATCCACATTACGGGAGGTCGGCTTGAGATAAAATCCGATTCTGGAAATGGTGCCGTCCTTTTCGAAGAACACGTGAAACCAGGCCTTGATCCCGTTCAGTTCGAAGCCTGTTTGCTTGGAGTAGGCTTCCATTTCTTCGATCAGGCCGATCCACAGGTCGAAGGCGAGGCTCATGTCATTCCCGCAAACGTCCAGCAAGGACTTCGAGTAATTGCCCATGAGGGCTTCGTATTCCTGTTCGAATTCTCCAATCACGAACACGGGGGGAATTTCCTGTAAACGCCCTTTTGAGGGTTGGGCAAATAGCGAACCTACTGCAAGACCCCAGCACAAGAGCAGGGTGCTCGCAAAACGAATGTGACTTTTTTCCATGTAAAAAATCTTTTGTAAATGGTTAATGGTTATAAAGGATGGGTTCGGAGCTTAGGAGTCGATAGAACGGATTGGGGCCTTTCAAAGATATATCAGGGGGAGTGAATCGGGTGTTTTTATCGAAATTTTAGGCCATTTAAGCAAAATACCTTGTGCTATAAGGGGTTATTGCACTACATTGCGTGGATTCTGAGATAAAGTTTCAATAAAAAAGCCAATTTCGGAGCATGGTAATCGACATTATTTTTGTCATTGCTGCAATTTATGGATTCTATATTGGATTTACAAAGGGGATTATCCGTACGATCTTCAATGTATTGTCCATCTTCCTGGGATTTGTCGGCGCATTCAAATTCGCGCCGGCGGCCACCAAATTTCTCGAAACCGCGTTCGGGAGCGATAATCCGCTCATGTTCCTCGCCGGGTTTCTCCTCTCCTTCGTCGCGACCATGCTGATCATCCGGACTCTTGCGCGCGGGGCGGAAGGGGTGCTCAGGACTGCCAACGTCAACGTCGTCAATCAATTTGCAGGGGGTATGCTCCTGGCGGCCGTCATGGTGTTTCTATACAGCCTCATTCTTTGGTTTGCGGATATCTCCGGGGTCCTCGACAACTCTAAGGATGGTTCCGTCACCTACGAATACCTCGAAGTTTTCCCCGAACAGGCCGGAAAAGTATATCAATTTATTCAACCCGCCGTCAAGGATTTCTGGACCGGCTCGGTCAAAGCAATGGACCGGATCAAGGAAATGAGCGTCGAGCAGGAGGAGAGCGATCCCAACATTTTTGACATCAACGAAGATGATGAACCTCCCCCCTCGTCCGAGCCTACTTCTAATCGATAACTTCGATTCCTTTACCTACAATCTCTGGGACTATTTTCTCCGGCTCGGCGCGAGTTGCGAGGTGGTTCGCAACGACCGGATCGATTTTTCCCGGCTTGAAAAGGGGGAATTCGATGGGCTCGTACTATCTCCCGGGCCTCAAAGGCCGCAGGATGCCGGGCTATTAATGGCCTGCGTCGAGGCATTCTACAGCTCCATTCCCATGCTCGGCGTCTGTCTTGGCCATCAGGCGATCGGCTCGTTTTTCGGCGCTTCGCTGGTCAAGGCGCCCGTGCCTGTGCATGGTAAAACCTCTATGATCCGGCACAATGACCACCGGCTTTTTGCGGGTCTTCCCGAGCGCTTTGCCGTCATGCGATACCACTCCCTTCTTTTGGAAAATCTCCCGGAGGAGTTGGAATGCATTGCCCGGACCGATGCGGGTGAGGTTATGGCCTTATGCCACCGGGAGCTTCCGCTTACGGGCATTCAATTCCATCCCGAATCCATTCTCACCGAAAACGGGCTTGATCTCCTTCAAAACTGGCTAAACAGTTTTGTGGTTGTGCACGCGCCACACGGAAAGTAGCATCCTGAATGCAAAAAGGCCCATCGCGATCACACTTCCCACTCCAAACAAAAGCATCTCGGTCTGTATATAACCGCTCATCTGGGTTTCTTCCGTCAGTGGCAAATTGCCCACCAGGGATTGAGGTCCTTGCTCGTCCAGAAAGGTTTGGAATAGATGGACCTGGCTGACCAAAAAAAAGATGAAGGGGATAGTGAGGAAAATGAAGGCGATTTTAAGGAGTTGGCGCCGGGCCAGGAAGGTACCGGAGAGGAAAAATATATACCTCGTTGCGGTGATAAAGACGGCGACAAAAAGGAGGTTGGTCCAATAAAACGGGAAGGAAGGGACTTTGAGGTAGATGGGGGCGGCGATGACGCCGAAAAAAAGGAGGGTAAACAGGAGCCAGGCCAATTCGATGCGGAGGGCAATGGAGTTTTTCTTTTCCATGGATGGATTTGAATGGGCCAAAAACAAGCGCGCCCATGAACCTGAAAGGAACACGGGCGCGGGTTATATTTTAAAAAGTTGGCAGCGACCTACTCTCCCACCTGTTTGGGCAGTACCATCGGCGCGTGAGGGCTTAACTTCTCTGTTCGGAATGGGAAGAGGTGATCCCCTCAGCTATAGCCACCAACAAATCTTTACGTGCAGCCACAGGGCGGCACACATAATATTTTTATATGATTTAAAGCGGGGCTTTAAATCAAAGACGACTGGAAATGGAATAGTATTATAGAGTTAGGCACTCAAGCGCCAAGGCGAGGAATTTTGATTGCTGAAAAGCGTACGGGTAATTAGTACTACTCAGCTCCATGCATTACTGCACTTCCACCTGTAGCCTATCGACGTGGTCATCTTCCACGACCCTTAAAGGAGTAATCATCTTGGAGTTGGCTTCGTGCTTAGATGCTTTCAGCGCTTATCCATTCCGCACATAGCTACCCAGCGCTGCACCTGGCGGCACAACTGGTACACAAGCGGTGCGTCCAACACGGTCCTCTCGTACTAGTGTCGGATCTCCTCAATACTCCTGCGCCCACAACAGATAGGGACCGAACTGTCTTGCGACGTTCTGAACCCAGCTCGCGTGCCACTTTAATGGGCGAACAGCCCAACCCTTGGGACCTTCTCCAGCCCCAGGATGTGACGAGCCGACATCGAGGTGCCAAACCTCCCCGTCGATGTGAGCTCTTGGGGGAGATCAGCCTGTTATCCCCGGAGTACCTTTTATCCTTTGAGCGATGGCCCTTCCATTCGGAACCACCGGATCACTTAAGCCTGCTTTCGCACCTGCTCGAGGCGTCCCTCTCTCAGTCAAGCACCCTTGTACTTATACGCTCTGCGCATGGTTACCAACCATGCTGAGGGTACCTTTGCGAGCCTCCGTTACTCTTTTGGAGGCGACCACCCCAGTCAAACTACCCACCACACACTGTTTCCCTTTTGTGAGGGATTAGAACCTAAGCATAAAAAGGGTGGTATTTCAACGTCGGCTCCACCACCACTAGCGTGACAGCTTCATAGCCTCCCACCTATCCTACACATCTTATGCTCAAGCTCAATGTGAAGTTATAGTAAAGGTTCACGGGGTCTTTCCGTCCCGTTGCGGGTAATCGGTATCTTCACCGATACTTCAATTTCACCGAGCTCGTGGCCGAGACAGTGCCCAGATCGTTACACCATTCGTGCAGGTCGGAACTTACCCGACAAGGAATTTCGCTACCTTAGGACCGTTATAGTTACGGCCGCCGTTTACCGGGGCTTCAGTCAAAAGCTTCGAGGTTTAACCCCCTAACCCCCTTCCTTAACCTTCCGGCACCGGGCAGGTGTCAGACCCTATACAGCATCTTACGATTTTGCAGAGTCCTGTGTTTTTGTTAAACAGTCGCCTGGGCCTCTTCACTGCGACCCAACTTGCGTTGGGTGACTCTTCTCCCGAAGTTACGAGTCAATTTTGCCTAGTTCCTTAGCCACGGATCACTCGAGCGCCTGAGGATACTCTCCTCGACTACCTGTGTCGGTTTGCGGTACGGGCTGTATACACCTAGCCTTAGAGGGTTTTCTTGGAAGCTTGCTTGGGATCACTATCACCTCGGCCTTGCAGCCTCGGTGTACTATCGCCTTTCAGCTCAGGAAGCGGATTTGCCTACCTCCTTCAAAGCCTACGGACTTCAACGTGCTATTCCGTCAGCACGCGGATCTTACGCTCCTTCGTCGCCCCTTCGAAATGTATACAGGTACGGGAATATTAACCCGTTTCCCATCAGATTCGCCTGTCGGCTACTCCTTAGGCCCCGACTAACCCTGTTCTGATTAGCATCGAACAAGGAACCCTTAGTCTTACGGCGAACGGATTTCTCATCCGTTTTCTCGTTACTTATGCCTACATTTTCTTTTCCAGCCACTCCACCAAACCTCACAGTTCAGCTTCAACGCTGCTGGAATGCTCCCCTACCACTTACCAGTCTAACCGGTAAATCCAACGCTTCGGTGATGTACTTGATGCCCGCTTATTTTCCGCGCAGGAACGCTCGACTAGTGAGCTGTTACGCACTCTTTAAATGGATTGCTGCTTCCAAGCAAACATCCTAGCTGTCTTAGCATCCCCACATCGTTCTTACAACTTAGTACATACTTTGGGACCTTAGCGGTTGGTCTGGGTTGTTCCCCTTTCGGCCACGGACCTTAGCACCCGCAGCCTCACTGCTATTGACCTGTCATGGCATTCGGAGTTCATCAGGGGTTGGTAGGCGGTGAAGCCCCCTAGCCCTATTGGTAGCTCTACCTCCATGACTCGCTTTATAACGCTGCACCTAAATGCATTTCGGGGAGTACGAGCTATCTCCGAGTTTGATTAGCCTTTCACCCCTACCCACAGGTCATCCGAAAACTTTTCAACGTTTACCAGTTCGGTCCTCCAGTTGGAGATTATCCAACCTTCAACCTGCCCATGGGTAGATCACTCGGTTTCGCGTCTACTCCTACTAGCTATATCGCCCTATTCAGACTCGCTTTCGCTTCGCCTCCGGACCTGAAGTCCTTAAACTTGCTAGTAAGATGTAACTCGTAGGCTCATTATGCAAAAGGCACGCCGTCGCCCCTAAAGGCTTCGACCGCTTGTAGACGTATGGTTTCAGGGTCTTTTCACTCCCCTGCTTGGGGTCCTTTTCACCTTTCCCTCACGGTACTGGTTCGCTATCGGTCTCTCAGGAGTATTTAGCCTTGGAGGATGGTCCCCCCATATTCAGACAGGATTTCACGTGTCCCGCCCTACTCACATTCACATACTATTTCGTTTTGCCTACGGGACTTTCACCCCCTTCGGTCTGACTTTCCAGTCAGTTCGGCTACTCAATAATATGCTTTTGGGCTTTTCCCTTTTCGCTCGCCACTACTAAGGGAATCTCTTCGATTTCTTTTCCTACGGGTACTTAGATGTTTCAGTTCCCCGCGTTTACGCTTTCGCACTATGCCTTCAGCATAGTAGGTTTCCCTATTCGGACATCTGCGGATCAACGCTCGTTTGCAACTCCCCGCAGCTTTTCGCAGCTTACCACGTCCTTCGTCGTCTCTGAGAGCCTAGGCATCCACCATACGCCCTTCTTTTGCTTTTCTTGCACCTCGTCTTTCCAGATCCCTTTCAGGATCCGGTCCGGCGCTTCAGTGCCTTTACCTTACTTTACTATTCCATCTTCCAGTCTGTCAATGAACTTTTCAGGATTTTTGCCCGCTTTAGCCCTCACATTGGCTTTATCGCGGAAACCCTTTTGGCTGTTTTCCCTGGACTCGAACCAGTCCCATCCCTTTGAATGGGCGCCCCTGACGGCGAAATCAAATAAATAAAAAAAAGACATTGACAAAAGGAGGAGAGAGATGAAAAAAGGAGGAAGGAAGGCAAGCTTTGCCTTTTTGTTTCTCTTAAAAGGAGGTATTCCAGCCGCACCTTCCGGTACGGCTACCTTGTTACGACTTAGCCCCAGTCACTGGTTTTACCCTAGACAGCTCCCCGTAAAGTCACCGTCTTCAGGCACCCCCAGCTCCCATGGCTTGACGGGCGGTGTGTACAAGGTCCGGGAACGTATTCCCCGCGCCATGGCTGATGCGCGATTACTAGCGATTCCACCTTCATGGAGTCGGGTTGCAGACTCCAATCCGAACTGAGATCGGCTTTCTGGGATTGGCTCCACCTCGCGGCTTCGCTACCCTTTGTACCGACCATTGTAGCACGTGTGTAGCCCTGGGCATAAAGGCCATGATGATTTGACGTCATCCCCACCTTCCTCTCGGCTTACGCCGGCAGTCTCTTTAGAGTCCCCATCATGACATGCTGGCAACTAAAGATAAGGGTTGCGCTCGTTGCGGGACTTAACCCAACACCTCACGGCACGAGCTGACGACAACCATGCAGCACCTTGATACCGGCCCCGAAGGGAAGACCACTTTCATGATCCGTCCCGTACCATTCGAGCCCAGGTAAGGTTCCTCGCGTATCATCGAATTAAACCACATGCTCCACCGCTTGTGCGGACCCCCGTCAATTCCTTTGAGTTTCATTCTTGCGAACGTACTCCCCAGGTGGCTCACTTAACGCTTTCGCTTGGACGCACAACCCGAAGGCCGCACGTCGAGTGAGCATCGTTTAGGGCGTGGACTACCAGGGTATCTAATCCTGTTTGATCCCCACGCTTTCGTGCCTCAGCGTCAATCCAGGTCCAGCCAGCTGCCTTCGCAATCGGTGTTCTATGGCATATCTATGCATTTCACCGCTACATGCCACATTCCGCCAACCTCAACCTGTTTCAAGCCAAACAGTATCAAAGGCAATTTCATCGTTAAGCGATGATATTTCACCCCTGACTTGTCTGGCCGCCTACGCACCCTTTAAACCCAGTGATTCCGGATAACGCTTGCACCCTCCGTATTACCGCGGCTGCTGGCACGGAGTTAGCCGGTGCTTATTCCTTGGGTACCGTCAACTCATTATGAATAATAAGAATTCTTCCCCAATAAAAGCAGTTTACAACCCAGAGGGCCTTCATCCTGCACGCGGGATGGCTGGATCAGGCTTCCGCCCATTGTCCAATATTCCTTACTGCTGCCTCCCGTAGGAGTCGGGTCCGTGTCTCAGTACCCGTGTGGGGGGTCACGCTCTCACGCCCCCTACTGATCGTCGCCTTGGTAGGCCGTTACCCTGCCAACTAGCTAATCAGACGCACGCCTATCCCTGATCGCCTCAACTTTATTCACCTTCAAAGATGCCTGATGGCGAAACTATGGGGCATTAATCCCAGTTTCCCGGGGCTATTCCCTATCAGGGGTAAGTTGCGTACGCGTTACTCACCCGTGCGCCGCTCTCAATTCAACCGAAGTCAAATCTACCGCTCGACTTGCATGTATTAAGCCTCCCGCTAGCGTTCATCCTGAGCCAGGATCAAACTCTCCATAGTAAATATCTTTCAAGACGCGATAAATCGCGTCTCTATTAATATCTATACGGCATCTGACCTAAGCTTTTTTTAATTTACTTGGATCCGCTTGCGCTTCTTTTCCTCTTTAATTCTTCTCTTTCTCTCCATTCTGTCAATGAACTTCTTTAGGCATAAAGCCCATATCTTGCATTCAAGATATCTCTCTTAAAACCCGTTTTTCAGACGGGACTACAAAGATACGGCGATTTGATCACCCGGCAAATTCTTGTGGCAATTTTTTTATCCACATTCCCTCATTTTTCCATTCCGTAGCTGCTTCTCTTCAAAAGCGGCTGCAAATGTAAACGGCTTTTTGATACTGTGCAATCTTTTTTCAAAAAAAATCTCACTTTTTCCTCCGGCAGGCTCCGGGTTACTGCTTTCAATAGACTATTTTTGCATCCTACCTTTTACTTACAAAGCCCGTAGCATGAAGAAACACAATTTCAACGCAGGCCCCGCAATCCTGCCCGCCGAGGTTCTGGAAAAAGCAGCCCGCGCCTGCGTCGAACTCGATGGCATCGGCCTCTCGCTGCTGGAGATATCCCACCGCAGCTCCGAATTTACCGCCATTATGGACCGAAGCGTCCACCTGGTCAGGGAATTGCTCCAACTGGACGAGGCTTACCACGTCCTCTTTCTTAGCGGTGGAGCGAGCTCCCAGTTCTATATGTCAGCCCTCAACCTCCTGGCCCCCGATCAAAAAGCATCTTATGTCGATACGGGCACCTGGTCCTACAAAGCCATACAAGACGCCAGGCGCCTCGGGACCATCGAGATACTCGCTTCCTCCAAGGAGGAGGGCTATACCTTCATTCCTAAAAATTACTCCATTCCGGAAGATGCCAGGTACCTGCACCTGACCAGCAACAATACCATCTACGGCACGCAATACCACGCTTTCCCCAATTCACCCATCCCCCTGGTTTGCGACATGTCCTCCGACATCATGAGCCGCCCCTTCGATATTCGCCCCTTCGGGCTGATCTACGCCGGGGCTCAAAAAAATATCGGACCAGCAGGAGCTACCCTCGTCATCGTCAGAAAAGACATGCTGGGAGCCACCGGCCGTGATCTTTCCCCAATGATGGATTACAGCGTGCACGCAAAAGAGAACTCCTTATATAATACGCCTCCCGTTTTTCCGATCTACGTCACCATGCTTACCCTGGAATGGATCCTCGGATTGGGCGGCCTGGAAGCCATGGAACGACGAAACCGCGAAAAACAGGAGACGCTTTACCGCGAAATCGACTCCAACCCACTCTTCAAAGGCCGCTGCGTACCCGAAGACCGGTCGTGGATGAATGTCACCTACGACCTTACACAGCCGGACCTGGAAGCGGCCTTCCTCAAGGCATGCAAGGAAGCCGGGATCGAAGGCGTCAAGGGGCATCGCTCCGCAGGGGGATTTCGGGCCTCCCTTTACAACGCGCTCCCAGTGGAAAGCGTAAAGGTTCTGACCGGGGTCATGCGGGATTTTGCCGAAAAAAACGGATAACAAGAGGAAGGGATGTTGCGAAAACCTGCCAAATCCCGGTCCAGGCAGTTAATATTCAAGGTGGACAACCTGGATGTGCCGGTAAAAATAGTCCGCGAAAATCGCAGATCCATCCGCTTTGCGGTGGGTAAATCCGCTTTGCTGGTCCGTTTGCCGCATTTCCTCTCTCAACAAGAGGAGGACCAGCATATGGAGCGCCTCCAGGATTGGGCCGATGTCCAGTTCAAACGCCTGCCCGCCCTGCGCGAACGCTTCCAACCCTTCCGATATAAAGACGGAGATTCCCTGGTGGTAGGCGACCGGACATTTTTCCTCCACATCTCTTTCGAAGACCGGCCAAGCCATAAAGCAAGCCTCCGGGGCCGGGACATATTCCTTTCCCTGAGCCGGGAAGAGCACCCCCTTTCCCTGGCAAAGGCGGTTCGCAAATTGCTCAGCCGGATGGTAGCAGCCCATTTCCTGCCGGAAATAAAACGACGGGTCTTCGAACTGAACGCCCTGTACTTTCAACAGACTGTCAAAAGGGTAAGTCTAAAATACAACAGCTCCAATTGGGGAAGCTGCTCGGCCGGAAGGAATATCAACCTATCCACCCGCCTGCTGTTCGCCCCGCCGGAGGTGAAAGACTATATTATTATCCACGAACTGGCCCATTTGGTGGAATTGAACCACTCCGACCGGTACTGGAAACTGGTCTCGGAAGTCATGCCGGAGTATGAGGAGTGGGAAAAATGGCTGCGGAAAAACGGCCACCTGTGCGAATTCTGAACCGGAATCATGCCATGCGGAGCAAAACCTGGCCTTTTTCTACTGCCTGGCCCTTCTGCACCGCGATCTCCCCGACCGTCCCGTCGCCGGGCGATTTGATGATGTTTTCCATCTTCATGGCCTCCAGGATCAGGAGTGCGTCGCCTTTTTTTACCTCCTCGCCGGGGGCGACGAGAATTTGTAGGACCAGGCCCGGCATGGGGGCCTTCACTTCGTCTACTTTGTGGAAATTGTCCAGCAAGAGCCCCATCCGGTTGACGAGTTGGTCGTAGGGGTCTGAGATTTCGGCCTGATAGGTATTCCCGTTAACCTGGATGCTCAGCTTTTTTTCGGAAAAATTGGTCCCGAGGATTTTAATCTCATAGGAGCGGGAGTCTTTGAGCACGTGGAGGGTGCTCCTGCCGGTCCGGACGCAATCCAGCCCCTCCAATTCCTCTGATTCGACCTCAAAGGAAAGGGTATCGTTCACGATGATTTTAAGCTTTTCCATCGGGTTTGATCTTTGCGATCTTCATCAAAAAATAGGTCTCGAAAACGGTAAACGCCAAATATACGGTCAAAAAGGGCAGAATAAAGTACTTGGATTCGGGCGCCGCAAATTTCAAATAGACGACCAGCACGCTCATGGAGAGCAGCATTTTGAAAAAAGTGGCGCCCATGACGAATTGGGTGAAGGCATTTCTGTTTTCGCTGGCTGCCAGTTTTTTACCCATAAAAAACAGGGCTGCCGCCGACAGGAAATAGAATCCGAGCAAAGCCCAGTAGAGGGTCTGGAGATCGGCAAAAATGGGAAAGCGATTGAAAAGGACCACCGCAACTGCGGTGAGCAGGGTTAGGATGCCCAGTTGGCGGAAAAAGACTTTTGAAGACATGGTATCAGTCCTCATCATCTGGCGGAGGCTTTTTGGTGAAGAGCAGATCCTTGAGTGAAATGTAGAGCCCCGCAAAGAGCGATAACAAAGCGAGCAGGGCGGTGAAATAAGGCCGGCGGGTTTGAAAATACCCGTCCAGGCGGCTTCCGAGGTAAGTCCCGATGATCAGGACGATGGCCAGTTGAAAGGCCATTCCGGAGTATCTGAGGTATTGGTCAGCCTGCAGTTTCTTTTTGGGTTTGGACATTTCCCGGCGCGTTTTGGCGGCTTTCGCCCGTGGTAGTGGCGCCCGAAGGCTTGGCGGAGGGGGTAGAGACCCCATTCATCCGAAGATCGCCAACCAGGACGGCGCCCGGCTGCACCACCAGCTTCCCGTAGCGGATCTGGCCGCTCACATTCGCAGTTTCTTTGATGGTCAGGAGGTCCTCGACGACGAGGGTGCCCTGAAAGCGGCCTTCAATAACCGCGCTTTTACAGGAAACTTCTCCTTCCGCACCTCCGGAAGGGCCTATAATGACTTTGGATTCGCATTTCGGGCTCCCCTTTATGTTTCCATCGATCCGGATATCGCTTTTGGATTGAATATCGCCTTCCACCCGGGTCCCCTGCACCAGGCTGTTGAAGGAATGGGAGGGGCCGGCAACAGGGGTGTTGCTCTTGGTAGTTTCTTTAGTTTTATTACTTCCGAACATAGCAATCGGTTTAATATTTTCAACAATCGGGATTTCTTAGACCTGGAAACAAGAACGGACAAACCTTCTGGGTTGTTTGCTAAGGTAGGTAAGTTTTTTCTACCCAGCCAACCAATTGAGGGAAAAAAGGGCGGGTAGAAAAAACAATTCCCCGCCGGAACGTGGGTCCGGCGGGGAATGGAAGGCTTGAAGAGCCTTTAATCCGGGCGATTTTAGAAGCGCGGGCAGTAAACCCCGCGGCGTTCCGGGCCGCAGATCTTGTAGATGAGCGCGAATTCGAATGCGCCGTTATTATTACTTGCAGGGACCAGGTCGGACACGTTTACATCGTAGCTGAAGCCCAGGCTGAAATTGTCGTAATCGAAACGGGTGGAGAGGATCACGGCGTCCATAAGTACGCCGGTCTCGATCTTATTGGCGATACGGGCCCAGGCGCCGAGCTGGAAAGCGGAATAATTCCGGCGGTTGCCGCTGAGCAAAAATTTCATGCTGGCGCCGGTATTCACCTGGAAGGAAGGACCTTGCCACATGGCGATCACACCCGGGATCAAACCGAAGCGCGAGCCGGCCATAAAATCGCCGCCTGCGTGGAAGGTAAACCTGCTGAACAGGTCGTCCACCCCGTCGTCGAAGAAGGACTGGTTGGCGCGGTTCAGGTGGTGAAAGGCGCCGCCGAGATAGAGGCTGTTATTTTCGTCGAAGACGGAAAACCAGAGCAGACCGGCAGCCATGTCGGCAAAGAGGAAGTTATCGCTCAAAAGAGCGGTCTCTTCTCCGGAGCTCAGTCCGGGATCGTGGCCGCCGCTCCCGTCGTGCTGATTGGGCCAGCGGGCCTTGATAAAGTCTATGCTGCGCTGAGCAAGTCCGCCTTCGGCGCCGACTACCAGGTAGTGGGCTTCTTTGCGGCCTCCGCCCATCTTCTTGGCATAAGAAGCGGACAATTTGCCGGTAAGGGTCTTGAATTCGGCTTCTCCTGCCTTATCCCCCCAAAAGGTACCGCCGATGCCGAAATAATCGTAGCGGCCCACGGCGATGCGTTGGTCGTAGGAAGCGGAATACGTGCTATAAGCATAAGATTTCAACACGCTGGCCCACTGGTTGCGGTAGTTGGCGATCAGTCGGTTGTTACAGTTCATCACCCCCGTCATGGCCGGATTGAGGTTCAGGGGGGAGAGATAGAACTGGGAAAAGTGGATATCCTGCGCGAAAACGCCCATAGAGCCACCTACAATAAACAAGGACAACAACAGGAGTCTAAAACTTTTCATATCGACCGTTTTGGAATTTGCCGTACTTTCAGTAGAGAATTAGTAAATAGATTGGGTTTTCAAGGCACAATTATACTCATTGTTGGAGATATAGGAGAATTATTTTGTGTTAAAAGTATTCCTAAAATTCCAGCGATGTTTGGGGTAAGACCCCTGAGGGGGAAAAAACGCTGCTTCGATAGCGTCCGAAGCGCTTTTTTATGGAGCCCCTTTTTCCCGGATTTCCACAAGCAGGCATAAAAAAAGAGGGGGTTGCCGCATAGCGGCAACCCCCTCCGGGAAGTTATTTTGTCTAAGGCTGAATTAGTTGCCCTTCTTCTTTCCACTGGTGGTGGAAGTCGAGTTCATAGAAGCGGCAAACAATTCGCCGTGCTGCTTGGCAATCTCGGCGAGTTTGGTCTTGGCTGCGTTCAGTTTTTCCGTCCAGGCGGCCACAGAGGTGCCTGCATCGGTAACGGCAGTCGTAAGTTCGGCGATCGTAGCGTCGGTCTCTTTGTCCAGTTTACCGGCGGCAAGACCTTCTTTCAGTGCGTTCAGTTTCTGGGTTTTTTCGCCCCAGCTGGTCACAAATGCGTTCACTTCGTCGTTTGCTGCATTCAGGCCGGCGCTTTCGGTTGCCCAACCGCTTTCCAGTTCGGCAAGTTTGGCTTTGCCAGCCTCATCCAACTTGGCTTTTGCCTCTTCGGTAACCATCATACCGCTGGTCATCGCCTGTACATTGGCGATTTCCTGGCCGAGCATGGTTGCAAAATTGGCCACAACCGTAGTCGTAGAATCCCACTGGGTAGCCAGCGACTCGATCGGCGCTTTGAATTTGGCCGTGTTGTTGCATGCTACAAGGATAAGTCCGGCTACAGCCGCTAAAAGAATCTTTTTCATGGTCCTCAACATTTAAAATGGTTAATCGTAATATTTAATGGTAGAAAAAATTTCGCGCAAAAGTAACTTTTTTTTGGGAAATCTTCCGGGTTTTCCGAAAAATACTTTTTATGTCCCAAGAGGCAGGATCGATATCAGTGCCATATTGTCCAGGTCTGTATAATCGTATTGGTACACATTCTCCGGCCCCACGACCAGCAGCAAACCTCCCAACGGGATGACGTCGAATGCCGTAAAGCCCTGGAAATGCTTCAGCATCTTGATGTTTTGCGGATCGGACACATCAAATACCTTTAGTCCCTGGGTATCCTCGCAGAGAAACAAGAGGTTGCCGTCCAATCCCACTCCTTTGGGGTTATGCATGTCGTATTGGGCCACGAGGCTAGGATTGAATAGGTCGGTGATATCGAAAATGTTCAGCAGGTTGACCTGTTCTTCGACCGTCACGCGGCAGCGTTGAACCCGATTGGTCGAGTTGAGGGTCACGTAAGCATAGGTTTCGTTGGCCACGACAGGGTCGCAGGGGTCGAATCCAAAGCCGAATTCGGAGTATAGAAACTCTCCGCCTTCATGCGGGATGCCGGTTCCGTCGATAGAAAAAATATACAATCCGGAACCCGCCCCGATAAAGAGCTTGTCCCCCAGGTTGAAGATGGTCTCTATGTTCGAACCGATGCTCTTCTCATCGAGCAGAGACGGATCGGCGGGGTCATCCAGAGAGAAAGTCTTGATCCGCTCCCGGTCGACCACATACATCCGGTCGCCTACAATCATAAAACGGGCATAGGAGCCCGCAATTCCAGTAGACCCGTCCCCCGGCGCGATGGATTCATCCTTCCCAAACTCGCAGGATTGGAGCCAAAAGGCTAAAAGCAGTAAAAATAAAATATGTATCTTTTTCATTTTCTTCTTATTGAAAAGTAAAGGGGATTTATTGCCAGCACTGTGGGTTGTCGAGGGTAGCCGTTTCCCAGGCGACTACGGCGCCTTTGGCCGGATCGACACATTCAAAATAGCCCTCGTAGGCCTCCGGGGAGGTTTGATCCACTTCGGGGTAAAGGCCCTCTACCCGCTTGAGCAACTTAATATTGTTCAGGTCGGAGATGTCAATGGCAACCAGATCGGTCACATTGTCTGCGTAAAGGATATTGCCTTTGATGGCGATATCGCGGCAGCCGGGGATTTGCAAAAATTTGATCCTCTGCGGGTTAACCGGGTCGGAGTTGTCGATGACGTGTATCCCCCAACCGCTTTCCGCCACATAGATGGTGGAATCCTTGTAATAGATCTTCCCCAGGTGTCCCACGGGGCGCGGATCGAGCGATTGAATGCTCTTCCAATCCTGGCTGTATACGGGGCGAAATCCCTCTACTTCACCGACTGCCAGGCGGGTGGTTTCGGTGTCGTTCAGGCAGCCGAATAAAAGAAAGCCTCCCAATAAGGTCGATGGGAGTATGATCCTCCATTTCATAGGATAAAAATTTTGGTGGTGATTCTTTTTTACACACTAGGTAAACGCAGGGAGAGGATAAGAGGCTGTGGGAGGTGTGAAAAAAACCGGGAAGAAGGGCAATAAAAACGGCAAAGGCAGCCGTCGGCGCCAAATTTTCATTCGGTCTGCCAACCCGGCTGCCTTTGTGCGTACCCTAAAAAGTTTGTTCTCAATAATAGCGGCGATTTGTGCGAGGTGCGGCGAGATCCAGGGCAAAGATAAATGACCCGCCGACAATAAACGCAGCTGCAGCGATGTAAAGAATGAGCATAGCTAACCCGTTTTGCGTGATAAAATGTAAAGTGTTCTCAAAAAAAAATTTCCCAGACACAAAGTAAGAAAAAAGTATAATACGCCAACTTTTTTGTCAGATAAATTACAAAATCCAGATTTTTTGTCAGAGGGGAAATCTTTTTCGCAGAGAACGCTTAACCGCGTCTAATCTGTTTCAAGGAGCAATAATAGGGGAAAAATCCACAGTGCAATGCTCAAATTATGTTTGGTGCAAGACAATTGTTCGGTAAAAGGGGAACTTTTTTACTCGCCGGCCTTTTTTTCCTGCGCTTCGTTCATGACAAAGGCCTGGTGATTGATAGATTCCTGGTGGATCGTTTTGAGCAGGGCCGTCATAAAACCCTCGCTCAGGCCGTATTGCCTGCCGAGCAAAAGACCTTTCTCGAGTACTTCATTCCAGCGCTGGGTCTGAAGGATGGCGATCTCTTTTTTCCGCTTCAGGCCGCCGATCTCCTCGGCGAGGTGCATCCTCCTGGCAAGTAAATGGATCAGTTCCTCGTCTATCTCGTCGATCTGGTGCCTGTGCTGTTCGATATAGGCTAGGAATTCGGGATCATCAGAAGAGGGCTTGCGCAACACCAGCATCTCCAACAGCCCCTTGTATTGCACGGGAGTGATTTGTTGCATGGCGTCGCTCCAGGCCGAATCGGGCGCCGGGTGGACCTCGGTCATCAGCCCGTCGTAATTCAGGTCCATGGCTTTTTGAGCCACTTCGAGCAGACTATCCCTTCGCCCGCAGATGTGGCTGTTGTCGCAAATGAGCTGCACATCCGGCAACAGGCGCTTCAACTCTATGGGGATTTGCCAGCGGGGGGCGTTGCGGTACTGGGTCTCTCCGTAATAGGAGAATCCCCGGTGGATCATCGCCATGCGCCGGATACCGGAGTTGTAGAGGCGCTCCACTGCGCCGAGCCAAAGTTTCAGATCGGGGTTGACCGGGTTTTTGACCATCACGGGAATGTCCACACCGGCGAGGGCGTCGGCTACTTCCTGCACGGAAAAAGGGTTGGCGCTGGTCCGGGCGCCGATCCACAACACATCAATCCCCGCAGCCAGGGCCTTTTCTACGTGGTCGCCCGTAGCGGCCTCGGTGCAAACCTTCAGCCCGGTTTCCCGCTTGACACTGGCCAGCCAGGGAAGACCTGCCTCCCCTACCCCTTCAAAAGTGTCGGGCCGGGTGCGGGGCTTCCAGATGCCCGCGCGGAAAAGATCTATGCCTTGCGCAGCCAGGTCGCGGGCCGTGGCCAGCACCTGTGCTTCGGTTTCCGCGCTGCAAGGGCCTGCGATCAGGATCGGGCGTTTGGAGGTATTAAAAATCGGGGCGATATCCATATTTTGGGGATTTATTAGAGGGGAGGCCCTCTAAACTTCATCAGATAAACAACTCAAGGGCAATCCGGTTGCCAATTTCAAGCGAAATAACCTCCTACAAATGAATGAATATTATTTCAATTCGCTCACCCTGGCCTGGACACTTTTTGCTATCGCACTGATCCCCATCCAGATCAAAGTGACAGCGCCCTACGGCCGGCACATGCGCAGCAACTGGGGCCTGTCGATCGGCAATCGCCTGGGCTGGACCATTATGGAGGTGGTTTCCCTGCTCGTATTCAGCTTTTTTTTCCTGCGCGGCGAGGGCATAAAATCAACCGGAAGCTGGATTTTATTCTCTCTATGGGCAGCCCATTACGTCCACCGCAGCCTGATCTTCCCCTGGCGCACCCGGACGCGCGGGAAGATGATCCCGCTCTTCATCGTTTTTTCGGCCGTGTTCTTCAACTCCATCAACGGCTTCCTCAACGGCTTTTATTTGGGAGAATGGCAAGGCGCTCCCATCGATCCGGGTCATCCCCGGTTTATCGCCGGACTTTTAATATTCATCTTCGGCGCGGCGCTGAACCTATACTCCGACACCATCCTGCTACACCTCCGCAAACCCGGTGAAACGGGTTATAAAATTCCCCAAAACAGCCTGTTTCGATTCGTTTCCTGTCCCAACCTCCTGGGGGAGATCATCGAATGGACGGGCTTTGCCCTGATGGCCTGGAACCCCGCCGCCCTTTCCTTCGCCGTCTGGACGGCCGCCAACCTGATCCCCCGCGCGCTGAGCCATCACCGATGGTATAAAGAGCAGTTTCCGGAGTACCCGGTGGAGAGGAAGGCGGTGATTCCTTTTTGTTTTGTGAAGAGTGAAGGGTGAAGAGTGAGGGGTGTGACCCTCACTCTTCACTCCTCACCCTTCACTCTGAAATATCCTTTTTATTGTCCGAAAAATAATCCCCAAATCTGTCCTGAAACTCATCTGATCGATATACCTGCGATTCAGGGCCAACTTGGCAGGCATGATCTCGGCGATGTAGGTCTGCTCGGGCTCGGGGCTGCGGGCCAGGAGCTCCGATTCGTCAAAGTATTGCAGGGAGGCGAGGTCGGTAAGGCCGGGTTTTACATTGAGGACCAATCGCTGTTCCGGGGTATAGAGCCGGACGTATTTTTCAACCTCCGGACGGGGGCCGACGATGCTCATTTCTCCTTTCAACACATTCCAAAGCTGGGGCAACTCGTCGAGTTTGTATTTGCGGAGCCAATACCCGGCGCGTGTAATCCGGCTATCCTGACTGCCGACGGTGAGCAATCCCTCCCGATCCGAGGCGGGGCGCATGGTGCGGAATTTGAGCAGGAAAAAAGGGATGCCCTTAAGGCCGATCCGCTGCTGGCGATAAAAAACGAGGCCGGAAGAATCCAGTTTGATCCAGAAGGCCATGACCAGAAAAAACGGCGATAATATAAGGAGTGCGACGAGGGCGCTGAAACGATCCATAAGCTCCTTCCAAAATCGGTAGCCCCCCATCTTTATACGGTTTTATGGAATGGGAGTCCGGAAGAAGCTCCCGTTTCCGCCTGAACGGCGTCTGCAAGTACTTGCACCACCCTTTCCTGTTGAGCCGGGCTCAGGTCGTAGAAAACAGGCAGGCTGATCTCCCGCTCGAAAAAATCACAGGACACCGGGTAGTCCTTCATCGAATAGCCCATTTCGCGGTACACGCTGAGCATGGGCAGCGGTTTGTAGTGCACGTTGACCGACACGCCTGCGTCGAAGACCCTTTGGATAATAGCATTTCGCTGCTCCAGGCTGATGTCGCGGATGCGGAGCAGGTAGAGGTGGCAGGAGGACTGTTTTTCGGCGGTGGCAAACCAGGGCAATTCCGCCCAGGAGAATCCGCTCAACAGATTGTGGTACAGGTCGAACTGCACCCGCCGTTTCGGGAGGGTATCCGATTCGTAGCGGCGGATCTCCACCAAGCCAATGGCGGCCAGCACATCCGGCATGTTGCATTTATAGCCGGCTTCCAGTACGTCGTATTCCCAGGAATTGCCGCCGAACTTGGCCAGGGCGTCTTTCGACTGCCCGTGCAGGCTCCAGCGGTTGAGGGTTTTGTAAATCGCTTCGTTGTCGAAGGGTTCGGGGAAATTGAGGCACAGGGCCCCGCCTTCCGCGGTAGTCAGGTTTTTTACCGCGTGAAAGGAGAACACGGTGGCATCGGCCCATTCGGCGGCCGGTTTGCGGCGGTAGGTAGCCCCGATGGAATGGGCGGCGTCGGCGATCAGGGCGATGCGGCCCAGTTGCTCCTGTTCCGGGGAGCCGGGACTGAAAAGTTTCAGGGCGGCCGGATTCCGGATGAGGTCGCCGATTTCGCGATAGTGCGCAGGCATGCCGCCCAGGTCGACCGGCATGATGGCCTTGGTGTGAGGCGTGATGGCGGCGGCCACTTTTCCGGGGTCGAGGGTGCCGTCGGTGCGGAGCACGTCGACCATCACCGGTTTTGCGCCGCAGTGCACCACGACGTTGGCGGTAGCGCAATACGTATACGCCGGCACGATGACCTCGTCTCCCTCGCGGATGCCCAGCCAGCGCAGGGCCAGTTCCATACCCGCCGTAGCAGAGCCCAGGCATAACACGGCCGGGGAGTGGGTCAGGGCCGCGATCTCTTTTTCCAGTTGCTTGGTCCGGGGCCCTGTGGTGATCCATCCGGAGCGAAGCGTTTCCGTCACTTCGTCGATAATGGCCTGGTCGATGCGGGGTGGTGCGAAGGGTATCTTCTCCATGAGGGAGGTTTTGGACAAAAGTAACTGGATATTTTTTCAAATTCCCCGAACTAATATTTGAATTTACCGGTTAAGCACGTAAATTTGCATTCCCGAAGCACAAAGGTGTTTTGGAAATAAGATCGCGGAGTGGAGCAGTTGGTAGCTCGTCGGGCTCATAACCCGAAGGTCGTAGGTTCAAGTCCTGCCTCCGCTACAAAAAAGGCCTCATCGAATTTTCGGTGGGGCCTTTTGTTTAGGCATAATTTTGATCTGCTTAATTATTAATTCAAGCAGCACCGGGTGCAAAAGGTTTCTGCTCCCCGGTTTTTGGAATTTTTTTCCCGACCGCAAAAGGTCAGCGCAGCGTTTTTCCTCCCCCGGCCTTCGGCCTTCCCCCTCCAGCGGGGGAACGGGTCGGAAGTAGCACAGAGTTAGTGCATTAGGTGCAGGAAAAAATCGAAAGCACAGAGCCCCACGAATTCCCCCTCGGGAGGGGGACGGCCGAAGGCCGGAGGGAGGAAAAACCTCCAGCAAACCTACCATGCCCGGGAGAAACCGCTCCGCACCGTTAGCCGCGAAGTATCGCGGCTCTACTTGGCATACTCATCCACCCCCTCCTTTGCCTGCTCGTTCGAAGGCGTCTGCAACAAGGCATCGAAGTTTTCGGGCTTTTCTTTTTGGAGGAAAACCGCCCAATAGGCCTCTCTGGTCATGGAGTCCCAATGGATCAGGCCTTTTTGGTATTGGCGGGTCTGGAAAAAATTCAGGTAGATCAAAAATCCCCAAACGGCGAGGATGGGCGCGATGAGGTATATTTTTTGCCGGAAAAGCCAGGTAAAGAAAGCGGCCAGGGGAATGGCCAGTAAACCGTAAGAATCGATAGCTGGGCGCATTCCGAAACTACCGCCGTACCACCAGCTCCACCAGCAGAACATCACATAGAAGTTGAGGGGAATAAACACTACCAGCGGCCAAAAGAGATCAGCCGCGTATTTCTTCAACCAAAGAAAACCCAGAAAGGCATAGGCCAGGATGGGGGTATAGACGAACAGCCCTTTCCGGTAGGAGAAAAAGCCGTACAGGAACTTGGGGTCGGTCCAGAAAAAACGCTCCCCTTCCCCGTAGGAAAAAAAGAGCCACTGACCGGAAACGTAGTGCCAGAAAGCCATTTGCGGGATCCAGAACACGAAGAAGCCCAGGCAAAAGACCAACACGGACGGCCAGTTCTTTCCAAAAAAAATAAACCGCTCCTTGAGGTCCCCCCAGCTTTGAATGCCAAACAAGGGAATAAACAACCCGATCAGGATGTTGGTGGGCCGGATCAGAGCGATGAGTCCCAGCAAGACGCCCAAAAGCAGGGCCTTCCAGAGGGCAGGGCGCTTGAAATACCGGTACACTCCATACAGAAAAAAGCAGAACAGACTGAAGTTATAGGCATGGACGTGCAGCCCCTCCAGGGTGCTGTAGTACATGAGGTTGGTGCCCAGTCCGATCGACGCGATGCTCAGCCCGGTGACCAGATCTGAAAACCAGGCTCGTAAGACGACCGATAGTAGGATCATGGCCAGGATCACATAGCAAAAAGCGCCGTAGACCAGAAAATTTTCGTAGGATCGGGAATAGCCGTTCTGGTTTTTTCCAGTCAGACCGGCCTTCCAATGACCGGCCAAAAAAAAGGGCAGGTGGAGCCAGGCCAGGCCCATCGTAGTCTTGATGTACCGCTTCCCATTGGGCAGCTCTTCATAGGTCACCTTGTAATGCTCCTTCATGTAGGGCGGCAGGGTGTCCATGTATTTCAGGTCCAAGGTCTTTGTATATAAATACCGCCGGCAGGTAGGCGTAGTAAATGGCGGCATCATAGCTGAGCAGGGCCTCCCGGCGCCATTTCTTATGGATGTCGTTGATCCGGAAAAAGGTAAACGCGATCAGCACGATGGCCAAGGCGCGGAAGGAAAAAAGCGACCTCATTTCAGAAAGCGGTATTGGAACAGGGTGAAAATAGCCTTGTAGCCATCCCTCCAGCCCAGTTTTTTTCCCCCGGCCTTGTCGCGGGGATAGTAATCCATGGGCACTTCGTCGATCCGGATCTTGCGGAGGCTGAGCTTGGCGGTGATCTCGGAACAGACCTCAAAGCGACTGGATTCGAGATCGAGTTGCTTGAAGAGGTCGGTCTCCAGCATTTTATAGCAGGTGGGCTGATCGGTCAGGCGCTGGTTGCACAGGAGATTGGCGAACACAGTCACCATACGGCCGCCGAGGTAGTATTTGAGGTTGTAGATCTTGTTCTTTTTCAGCATCCGGGATCCGTAGATGACCGGCTTTCCGCTGGCCTGGATCTTTTCCAGGAGCTGGAGGTAGTTCATGGGGTTGGTTTCCAGGTCGGCGTCCTGGATAATGGTGTATTTGCCTTTGGCATGCGCCAGGCCGCTGCGTATCGCGGCGCCTTTGCCCCTGTTTTTCGGGTGGAAGAGCGCTTTGACGGGATATTTCCCTTCCATGAGGCGGATGATCTCCGCGCTGCCGTCGGTCGAACCGTCGTCCACGATAATGAGCTCCTTCTCGACGGGCACGTCGAGGACTTTTTGCACGATCTTTTCGACCGTAGCGGCCTCGTTATAGCATGGAATGATGACGGAAAGCAGCATGGTAAAAAATTGGAGTCACGAAGGTAACCATTGTTTGGGAAGAATAAAAAAAGCCCGAAAGGGAGGATTTCCCCCTTCCGGGCTTTTTTTAGTTGATATTCAGCAGCTTAGCAGTAACCCATGCCGTTGCTGTCCTCGTTGTAATTCATTTCCAACTGCGCGGCCTTGGTTTGAGGCTGGGCCTCTACAACCTTTCTATTCTTCCGGGAAACGAGTTTCCGTCCGTTTAATGCGCGTTTTGCTCTCCGCCGAGCCCTCAGGTAAACCATTAGCCTTTTCATATGTCAGGGATTGTTTATTGGTTTTTGGGTGGTTATTAATCTAAAAGGCGAACGTATTAGGATGCCAAGATGTTCCCTCTTAAATGTTAAATTCCTGACATTTAGGTGATATTTTGAAAAAAAATTCGTAAAACGACCTTATGAGCAATCGCTTGCGCATCGCGCTTATTTCCCACGACGGCAAAAAGCCCGAAATGGTGGCTTTTGTGCTCCAAAACCGGTTTATTTTGGAGAATGCCCAGCTATATGCTACGGGCACGACCGGTTCGCATATCGAGCGCGCTGGAATATCTGTGGTAAAAATGCTCTCCGGCCCGAGAGGGGGAGATGCCCAAATCGCCGCCATGGTCGCCACCGGGCAGATCGACCTGGTGTTTTTCTTCCGGGATCCCCTCGAAAAACATCCCCATGAACCGGATGTGCAAATGCTCATGCGGCTCTGCGACGTGCATAACATTCCACTTGCCACCAATCCGGCCTGTGCCTTATTGCTGCTCAAAGGGCTTAAGAACTAAAAAATTCAGGATTCTACCTTGTTGGCTCTTTCCTCCTTCTTTTCCATAATCAGGGAGAAGATAATCCCGCCTCCAAGTAGGAGCAGAATTACGGCGAAAGACAGCCATTCCGGCATGTGCACCACCTGGATCAGCAACATCTTGATGCCGACAAAAACCAGGATGAGCACCAGGCTGTACTGGAGGTACTTGAATCGGTTGATGACCGAAACCAGCACAAAGTACAGGGAGCGAAGGCCCAGAATAGCGAAGATATTGGAACTGAACACCAGGAATGGGTCGGTGGTGATAGCAAAAATGGCGGGAATGGAATCGAAAGCGAACATGATATCGGTCGTTTCGACCACCAAAAGGGCGATAAACAAAGGCGTCGCCATGGTTTTTCCCATCCGCTTGATAAAAAACTTTTCTCCCTGAATGGTTCGCACCACCGGAAAGTAGCGCTTGAAGAAAGTGACCACCGGGTTTTTATTCGGGTCCATCTTTTCATGGTCCGAACTCAGCATTTTATAAGCCGAATAAAGCAGGATGGCGCCAAACACGTAGGTGATAAAGCTGAAGCGCTCGATCAGGAAGGAACCGGCCAGGATCATGAGACCCCTGAAAACAATAGCTCCGACGATCCCCCAGAACAGCACCCGGTGCTGGTATTGCTTGGGAATGTGGAAGTAGGAGAAAATGATGGCGATGACGAAAATATTGTCGATGCTCAGCGACTGTTCGACGATGTAACCGGTGAGGTATTTGAGCACCGCCGTTTCGGGAGCGAGCGGATGGCCATGTTCCATTCCGAGCCCGAACCAGTGATCCCTGTATGCGAAATACACAAAAAAGCTGAATAGCAGGGACACGCTTACCCACAGGCTGGTCCAACCCAGCGCCTCTTTTGTGGTTATGACATGCGATTTGCGGTTAAATACCCCCAGGTCGAGGGCGAGCAGCAATACGATAAACAGGATAAACCCGGACCAAAGTAGCATACGTTTCTGTTCAGGACGAAATTCTCTATCAGAACCACCAATTCCCTTAGATGTTCAGACCTCGGCGTTTGGACCGACCAAAACGCCGAATAATCGGACCAAAATCCCCAATAAATCTACTCTCTTGGCAGGTCCAGCACGGCCGGGTTCATTCCCATGTTGGAGAAACCTCCGTCGTGGAAAAGATTTTGCATGGTCACACTGCGCGTCAGATCGGAAAACAGGGTGACGCAATATTCCGCGCAGGCCTCTCCGGAGGCGTTGCCCAGCGGCGACATCTTGTCGGCATATTGAAAGAACTCCTTAAAGCCCTTTACCCCGGACCCTGCCGTGGTCATGGTTGGCGATTGGGACACGGTATTGACGCGAACCTTGTTGCGCATGCCGAAATGATAGCCGAAACTGCGGGCAAAGGATTCCAGCAGGGCTTTGGCGTCGGCCATCTCGCTGTAATCCGGAAAAACCCGCTGGGCGGCGATGTAGGTCAGGGCGAGGATCGAGCCGTGGTCCGCCATGGCGTCCAGGTTCCAAAGGGTCTGCATCATTTTGTGGAAGGAGATGGCAGAAATATCCATCGTCTTGAGCATGTGCTCATAGTTCAGCTCCGTATAGGTCTTTCCCTTGCGCATATTGAGCGACATGCCGATGGAATGCAGCACAAAGTCGATCTTCCCACCCATGGCTTTCATGGACTCCTGAAAGAGCTTTTCCAGGTCTGCCAATTCGGTGGCGTCGGCGGGAATGACCTGCGCGTTGAGTTTTTCCGCCAACTCATTGATCTTGCCGAAGCGCATGGCCACGGGTGCGTTGGTCAGGACGAGCTGCGCGCCTTCTTCATGGCAGCGCTCGGCCACTTTCCAGGCAATGGAATGTTCGTCCAGAGCGCCGAAAATTACGCCCTTCTTTCCTTTCAGTAAGTTGTGAGCCATAAGGATGTTTTATGATCAAATTAATATCCAGCTAGTAACTCTTTTGCATTGCGGATCGCCGATTCGCTGGGCGGGTTCTGGCTCAGCATGGTGGCGATCGAGGTAACCCTTTCATCGTCCGACAACAGGCGAACCCCCGTCACGGTGCGATCGTCGCGGACCTGTTTATAGACAAAATAATGTGTGTCGGCCCTGGAGGCAACCTGCGGAGAGTGGGTGATGACCACGACCTGGTGCTGGTTGGAAAGGCTGCGGAGGATCCGCCCCATCTTCAGGGCCACATCGCCGGAAATTCCGCTGTCGATCTCGTCAAAAATGAGGGTGGGCAGCGGAATGGCGCTTGCCACCAGGGATTTGGTGACGAGGGTGAGCCTGGACAATTCCCCGCCCGAGGCCACATCCCGGATGGACGCGAGGCGCCCGCCCTTATTGGCCGTAAAGAGGTAGTTCACCTCGTCCATTCCCGTCGGTCCGGGGTGGTCCATCGGCCGCACCTCTACCTGAAGCCGGGAATATTCCATAGCCAGGTTGGAGAGCATGTCCTGCACCTGGGTTTCAAATCCGGGGATCACGCTTTTCCGGCGCTCGGAGAGGCGGGCGGCGAGGGCTTGCAAACGGGTCTCGGCCTCGGCCACTTTTTGTTGCAGCCGGACAATCTCACCCGAAATATCTTCAAATGCCTGGAGCTGGGTTTCCAGATTTCGCTGCAATTCGAGCAAAGCCTCTACGTCGGGGCACTGGTTCTTGTTTTGCAGGCGATATATGATATCCAGCCTTTGCTGTATTTCCTGAATGCGCTGGGGGTCGAATTCGGTTTCTTCGGCCTGACGCTCAAATTCTTTCGACAGATCCTGTAATTCGTAGAGCAAGCCCTGAAAGCGCTGATGCAATTCCCCAATAGAAGCGGCGTATTTGCGGATGCCGCCGACGGAGATCACCATTTGCTGCAATTGACCCAACACCGATTGTTCGTCCTCGCTCAGGTAGTTAAACACGGCGCCCAGGGTCCGCTTGATCTCCTCGGCATTGGTCAGGCGGGCGAGCTCTTCTTCCAGAATCTCCTGCTCGCCGGTCTGCAGGTTTGCGTCCCGAAACTCCTTCAACTGGAACTGGATGAACTCCGACTCCTTTGCGGCATTGCGGTCGCGGAGGGTCAGCTCATTCAGGCGGTGTTGGTCCGCCTGGAAGGCGCGGTAGTGTTCCTGATATTCCAGAAGCAAGGGCTTGTTGGCCGCCAGGGCGTCGAGCATCCGGAGCTGGAAAGACACGTTGTGGATATCGTGGGAATCGAATTGCTGGTGCAGGTCGATGAGCGCATTGCTCAGCTCCTGGAGCAAATTGAGGTTTACGGGCGTGTCGTTGATAAATGCCCTGGACTTTCCGGAGGGCAGAATCTCCCGCCGGAGGATGACCTCCTCGTCGTAGTCGAGGTCGTTGGCGCGAAAAAATTCTTTGAGGTCGTAGGAGCGCACGTCGAAATAGCCTTCTACGAGGCATTTCTCCCCTTCGTTGTAAAGGGCCTTGGTATCGGCCCTTTTACCCATGATCAGGCCCAGGGCGCCGAGCAGGATGGATTTTCCAGCGCCGGTTTCGCCCGTAATAATGGTCAGTCCATCCGAAAAGTGGATCGAAAGCTCATCAATGATCGCATAGTTTTGAATGTACAAACTCCGAATCATACGTAAAGGCTTGGGGAGGCCTATGGGTGTAAAGGTAATAAAATTAGTGAAGAGTGACCAAATTGTCCTGCACCCACTGCCCTACCTTGCGGCCTTGATCCACGCCGTAATCGATGGCTGGGCGGTAATGAATTCCCCCGTACAGCCGGCTCACGGCCGCTTCTTCAGATGCTTCGAAAAAGGAATTAAAGGAGCGCCTTGGAAAGCCGTATTCTTCCTCGACCGTGTCTTCAAAGGGGAAAGGCTCGCCGAAAAGGCCGGTCAGGGCGGTGGCGGCGGCGTTCGAGATCACGCTGTGCCCGCTGGTATGCTCGGGGAAAGGCGGGGTTTGCAGGGTGGGTCGCCAGCTCGGGTCGATATAGACGTTGATGTAGGTCTCCGGACGCAACAGGTTGCTGCGGTATTTTTCGTCCCAACAGCTGATAAATCCGTCGATGAGGGATATCGATACCCTGACGTAGGCCTCTGCCGATTTCATCATGTCGGCATTGGCTTTTTGACAAGCCAGTTGGGTAATGCCGATCCAGTGGCCGCCCGGGGTGATCTTTTTCGTCGCAAACATCACGTGGCCGGAATGGGTGGAGACGTAGGGATTGCAATCCCAGAACCTGGCGATCGTCAGGCGCTCTTCTTTATCGTCGGCATTCATCGCCTCATACACTTCCAGGGCCTCCTCGTAAAATTTACTTCCTTTTTTGGGATCGAAATCGGTGGGAGGCAAGGGGATAAACTGGTTGGCGCTGTCGAGCAGAAAAGGGCGAATCTTGTTCCACGCGGGTTCGATGCCGTCCATATAATCGGGGGGCGTGGGTCTCCATCTGGAGGGATCGCCGGTGACGTCGTATTTAGGATAGGAACGGGATTCTTTATACTTGTCTTTTCCGGACCAGGCCAGGATATGCTCCGCAACCGCTTTGCCATAATCAAGGGAGCGCTGGTACACGTCATCAGGGATACCTAATTCCTGAAAGGCCGCGAGCGTTTTTTCCTGAAAAACGGCAATGGAATCTTCGGAGAAAATCAGGGTTTTTCCCACCAACAGGGAGGCATGCGCGCTGGCCAGGGGGAAACAATATTCGGCCCCTTCTTCGGGCAGGGGCAAGGGATCCAGCCCATTTAGCTGGCCTGCCAATGTCTGATACCCGGGGTAGTCCGGACGAAGGGCCTCATAACCGGCCACGCTCACATAAGCGTAAATACGGCTGGCCACCGGAGGAGAAAAAATATCGTGAACGATCACGTCGGTGATCCTTTTCATCGTTTGGTGAGTCCACTGGGCGTCGGCAGCCTTTGCTTTCCAGTTTTCAGGAGCATCGGCACAGGCAGCAATCCCTAAAATTGCAGATGCCAGTACAAAGGATTTCCAGTTCATGATAGTTTTGTATTTAATATTCCCATGCAAAGGTAGTAAATTGAAAAGTGGCCGCTTATCGACTTTTATCGTGCCGTTTCCCAAATCATAAGCTCGTCGTTGTTGCGGGCCAGCACCAGAAAAGACGAGACTCCTTTCATCGAAAGAAATTCAAGGCGCCTGGACTCGCCGGGGGCGATAAACCCGGAAACCCGGGGTTCCAGAGCGAGGAACCGGCGGGGGGCTGTTTGCCGGAGCACCAATCCGCAGGAAGCGTCTGCGCGCCCGACCTTCGGGGCCTTCAGCCAGGTGTTGCCTGCGAGGTAAATATCCAATAATCCATCTCCGTCGTGATCGCGTATCGCGAAATCCCAAACGGGCGCCACCTGGGCTTCCAGCGGTAAGGGAACCGGCGCTTCTTGCGGGTCGGCATCCCAATAAATGGCGGAACTTAGAAAATCCGCTTCCAAATGCAGGGCCCGCTCCCATTCCATGCCTTTGAGGACCTCCTCCGGAGTGGCTTCGGAAAACGGCGCATAGGATACGTAGCGCTTCCGGATCTCCACCCACTGCTGGCTCAGCTCGTCCTTGTCGTGAAACAGGCTGCGGACGCCATTCCGATAGTAGGTCAGCAAAGGGTCAAGGGACCCATTTTGGTCGATATCCCAGATAAACATTTCTACTTTTTCTCCCTTTTGCAGGGTAAATGGGTGGTTCAGCCCTTCGTTGCCCAGCAGGAGGTCGGTCTTGCCGTTCCCGTCCAGATCGGCTGCCCGGATGCGCCTCCACCATCCTTTTTCGGCGGATTTCCTGACGTCTGCCGTATTGCCCCGCCAACTTACGAGGGTCAGGGGCATCCACTCCCCCACTATCGCCAGCATTTTTTCCTTTTCCAGCCAGCAGGCGTCGGTGACCATTCCCAGTTTCCGGAGAAAGCCGGCTTTGGAACCCGTTACATCTTTAAAGCGCCCCTGTCCATCGTTCTCCCAGAGGTAACTATCCACGGGCGAGCCGTATTGGCCCGTCCGGGCGCGGCCTCCTGCGAAGAGGTCCAGATCGCCGTCGCCGTCAAAATCCAGGGGGACCAGGCAGGAGATATTTGCCTCGGCTTGGGGCAGGTGCACTTCGGCGGAAAAACGTCCTTGCCCTTCATTTCGATAGAGCCGGCCGCCTGGGCTCGGGCTGTTTTTTTGCGGGAGGTAGCCCCCGTTGGCTACTGCCAGGTCCTGGTCTCCGTCGCCATCGGCGTCGAAAAAAACGGCGTCGGTGTCTTCCCGGGCGATGGACGGGATGAGAAAAGAGGTATCGGCCGGAAACCAACCCCTGGACGGGCTGCTCAGCCAAAGGCAGCCCGACTGCCCCGCCGCTCCTCCCGAAAAAAAGTCGTCCGTCCCATCGAGGTTAAGGTCGGCGGCGGCGAAAGCGGGGCCTTCCGCGCTGAGGCCTGCGAGCAATAGTTTTTCCCGGTTGAATTCGAATGAAGGGTTCTCCCGGTGGACCCAGGTTCCAGCCAATAATTTAGGATTTTCATTCAGCAGCGGTGGTGGGTTTTTCGCCTGAGGTATGGGCCCTATACCGGCTTCTTTCTGGCGAAATATCAGATCGGGCCCCATCTCAACCCCTGTCCGTTGCTCCCATCGCCCGTCGGGCCAAATTACCCGTATACTATCGATCCGCTCCCGCTTCCCTATGCCGACGATCAAAAGCGGCTCCACGGAGGAGAGCCAGCCTTGACAGGTATGCAGTTCCTCCGTCCGGACCAGGGAGTCGGACCATATCGTGGCCCGGGTTCCGATGCCAAAGCGGTTTCGGCCCTCCCCTTCCAGGCGGATGCGGATGGAGTTTCCCACATTTCGTTCCCTGGCATGATTGCGGAAAATGGAGGCCGGAGCATTCAGGTTGTTGACGATGAGGTCGAGGTCGCCATCGGCGTCGAGGTCTGCATAGGCGGAGCCCTGGGAACTACCCTTCTGGCCTAGGCCCCAGGGACCCGAATTTTCTTCAAATCTCTGGCCGGCAATATTTCGGAAAGCCCGTTTGGACACTTCTCCGGAAGGCATGTGAGAAGCCAGCTCGAGGTTGCTCGCGTTTTGCTGGATATTTTCGTTGGAGGTGAATTTCAGGTAATCCAGGTCGTTGGGCCTTCGCCAGATGCCGTTGGAAATAAAAAGATCCTTCCAGCCGTCGAGGTCGAGGTCGGCGGCCAGGACGGACCAGCTCCAGTCGGTGGCGTCGATACCTGCCATTTGGCCTGTTTCCCGAAAAACCGTCCCCCTATCTCCCAGAGGACCCTGGTTGATCTGGAGCATATTGCGGGGATACTGGAAGTGGTAGCCGAAGCCGCGTTTCAATTCAAAAATATCGTGGGGATCGGCGCCGACAGAGCGTTTGAGAACCGGTTCCTGCCAGGGCTTCATGTCGAGGCTCACCAGGTCCGTCCATCCGTCGTTATTCAGATCGGCCGATGCGGTACCCATGGTAAAGGCGCTGGTATGCCCCATGGATTGGGCCAGGCCTTCGCGGAAGGTGCCGTCGCATTGGTTGTAGTAGAGGTAATCGTTTTCGTGAAAATCGTTGGCCACGAAGATGTCGGTGCAGCCGTTGCCATCGAAATCGGCCAGGGCCACGCTGAGCCCAAAACCCAGCCGGCTTCCGTAGATGCCCGCCTGTTCGCTGATATCGACGAATGTGTTGTCGTCGTTGCGATAAAGCCGGTCGCCCGCGAGCTCGTTTCTGAGCAGGCGGCCGGAGGAAGGTCCGTAGTTTTCTGCGGCGTGGACGGAGTGGTTCAGGAGGTAGAGGTCCAGATCGCCGTCGCGGTCGAAATCGAAAAAGGCGGCGTGCTGGGAAAATCCTTTAAAAGCGAGTCCGTAGGTTTCGGCCTGTTCGGTGAAGCTCCCGTCCCGGTTGTTGATAAACAGCTCGTTGCGGCCGGAGATCATTTTATACTCGCCGACCTGGCATACATAGATATCCAGCCAACCGTCGCCGTTGACGTCTGCCATGCTAACCCCGGTTTTCCACATGCCGCTGCCGGCCACCCCGGCTTTTTCGGTGATATCTGCAAATTGAAAATTTCCGAGGTTGAGGTAAAGGCGGTTGGGGAACTGGTTGGCGGTAAAATACAGGTCGGGCAGCCCATCGTTGTTGATATCGCCGGCTGCGACGCCGCCGCCGTTGTAGAAATAGAGGTATTCGATAATGTTCCAGTCTTCGGTCTCGGTGAGTTGGTTGGCAAAAGCGACTCCGGTTTTTTTGGGGCTCAGGGTTTCGAAGAGGGTGTCGTCGGAGGTGGTTTGGCGGCAGGAGGGGGTGAGGGCCAGGGCTAGTACAATAACCAGGAGGAAAATGGAGAAAATGGAGTGACCGGGTGACTGAGTCACCCGGTCACTCGACAATTTGCAAAAAATCGCACATAAACCTGAAATACAACGCATTATATTAATTATTTAAGCTTTTACCCTCACCGGGTGACTCAGTCACCCGGTGACTAAGTCACCCCGTCACTTCGTGGCGCAAATCGTAGTATTCCACCTTTATCCGCTCCCCTTCGTGAAACAACCTCAGCCTCCGGTGACCCTGCACGTTTTCCCAAACCCGCTTATAAACCGGATGATCCCTTGGTTTTAACTTTTCACCAAGCTCTTTTTCCATATACTCCAGGACCTCCTTTCTCAATTTTGCAGGCGTGAGGTCCTTGCGGAACATCGGCAGGACATTGTACTGAAAGAGCAGGTCGAGCTGGTAAATCTTGTCCTCATCGTCAAAAAAGGGCCTGATGTATATCCGAGAAGCCACTGTCAGATCGATCTCCTGGGTCACGGTATTCAACTCATCTCCTTCGAATAAAATACCCCTGCGGTTCATCTCGCGGCAATGGCCGAAAAACTCCTCCTCGCTCATACCGAACCGATACCCCAGGTATAGGGTATCGCATTTGATGCAGGAGCCATCGGTCGAAGCGCCTGCCGGGCCCTCCCCGCAGGAAGAAATCCAAATGTTGGCAAGGGCGAGAAGCATCCCCGCTGTTGCTATTTTAACGTTGCCTGCCATTTCAAAAGCTTTAATTCGTCGTTGTTCTTTGCCACCAGCACCCAGTTTTCACTCCCCACTTTTATGCCCAAAAAATCCCTGATCTCTCCCGGAAGATGTAGTCCCGAACGGGCAGGGCTCAAGGCCTCAAACCCGTTTTCTCCCCCTTTCAACAATACCCCGTAGCCGGCGTCGTATCGCCCCACATCGGGTTTGGCGGCGAAAAAATTGCCGCCCAGGAGCAGGTCTTGCCGCCCGTCCAGAGTGAAATCTGCCGGAAGCACGGCGAACACAGGAGAAACCTGTGCCTCGGCAGGTAGGGCTTCCAGGCGGAATTTCCCGGCCCCTTCGTTCCACAAAACGGAACTTTCAAGAGTGAAAACGGTATCTTTTACAGCCTTCTCCAAAGCCTCCGGATCGAAAATATCGCTCATCGTGGCGATGGAATAGTCCTTATATTTAAGATATTTCTTTTTCAGGAAGGGCATTTGCTCCACCAGGTCGTCGCGAAGCTGGAAAGGGTGGGCCTGTCCGTTTTGGTCCATGCGGCAAATGACCTGTTCGGCGCTGCTGTTGCCGTCGAAATCGTTGAGGTAAATTACGCAGGGCTCCTCGGAGGAAGCGCGAAACCTCGAATTCAGGCCGTGGTTGCCCAGGACATAGTCTTCGTCGCCGTCGCCGTCCAGGTCGGAGGCTTCGATGCAATTCCACCAGCCGTTCGAACGCGCCAAGCCGTGCTCTCCGGAAAGCCGCACCAGGCTGCCCTCCCGGTTTTCCAACACGACAACAGGCATCCAATCGCCCACCACGATCAGGTCCGGATCGCCGTCCTGGTCGTAGTCAGACCAGAGGGCATCGCTGATCATGCCCATTTTTAGCAGATCGGGCGCCCGTTCGGCGGTTCGGTCCCTGAAGACGCCTTTGCCGTCGTTGAGCAGTATATAACCATTAACGGGCATCCCGTAGTATCCGCTCTCCAGACGGGTCCCGACGAACAGGTCCTGATCGCCGTCGCCGTCGATATCGGCGTTTGACACGCAGGAATTGCTTTCGTATTTGGAAACGGGGAGAAGCTGTGGCGATTTCTCGAAACCCCGGCCCCCGCGGTTAAAATACAATCGGTCCAGCAGGTCGGAGGAAGCGTTGGAAAACTCATTGCCCCCGCTACACACGTAGAGGTCGGGGTATCCGTCGCCATTCGCCTCAAAAAAGAGGCATCCCAGGTCTTCCGAAGCCTTGTCCGCTTCAAAGGCGGGCACAGGCAAGGAAGAGAATTTTCCGGGGCCGGTTTGTAAAAACAGTTTTCCGGCCTGGCCCTTTGCTCCTCCAATGTAAAAATCGGTCATGCCATTCCGGTCCACATCGGCGCCGCATATTTTGGGCCCCTGGGTGGATAGCATGTGGTACAAAAGCCGTTCCCGGTTAAAGTCCACATATTCGTTTTCCCGGTGGCGGAAGGAAACTCCGGCAGAGCCCGAAATATCGGAAAACAGGCCGGGAGCTGTCGGAGGAGACGAAACTTCGGTTTCCCTTGCGTCTTTCTGCCAGACCTGAATGATCCGGTTGACGGGTAGCCCCGTCAGGGTTTGTTTGCGCTGGTCGGGCCAGATCACTACCAGGCTGTCGATCCGGTTGGTTTGGCCCAGCCCGAAGTTGGGGCGGGGGTCGATCGAAGACTGAAACCCGCGGCTCTGAATCTGTTCGAGGTAGTATTTTTTGCCGCCGGCAAATACGGTCAAGCGGGCGCCGATGCCGTCTGGATTTTTGCCCTCGCCCTCCAATTCCACTTTCAGCCAGGCATTACCGGGTCGTGTTTCGTTCAGTTGATTGCGATAAATAAAGGCCTCCTGATTCACATTGTTGACCACCAGATCCAGGTCGCCGTCGTTGTCCAGGTCGCCGTAGGCCGAGCCGTTGGAGAAGCCTGGTTTGTCAAGGCCCCATTCGGCCGCTTTATTTTCGAAGCGCAGACCGCTCAGGTTGGCAAAGGCGTAGTTGGGAATAGGGTTGCTCGGGATGATTTCTACCAGTTTTTTGAAATTGACCTTCTCCCCTTTCGTCAGCGATTTAATGGTCTGCTCATTGGACAGGAAATTGATAAAGTCCTGGTCGGTGAGGTCCTGGTAAATGCCGTTGGCTACAAAGATATCTTTCAGGCCATCGTTGTCGAAGTCGGCCAGGAGGGCGCCCCAGCTCCAATCGGTAGCAGCTACGCCGGCCATAAGCGCCACATCGCTGAACGAGCCGTTGCCCCGGTTGAGGTGAAGCATATTGCGGGTAAATTGGTGGTAGTACCCATTCGCGAGGTTGTACTGATATTTATCCCAGGACTCGAACATCGTGGTTTGCTTCAGCCGCGACTCGTCCTCCGGAAGCATATCGGTCACAAAGATCTCCGGATAGCCGTCGTTGTTCAGGTCGGCCATGTCGGCCCCCATGGAAGCGGCGCTGATATGGGGCATATATTTTCCAGTTCCTCCGAAAAGGTCCCGTCGCCCCGGTTGATATAGAGGTAATCTCTTTCGAAAAAATCGTTGGATACGTATATATCCGTCCAGCCGTCGAGGTTGACGTCGCCGAGGGTTACGCCAAGTCCGAAGCCGATCACGCTACCGTAGATCCCCGCTTGTTCGCTGACATCGGTAAAACGCGCTCCGTCGTTGCGGAATAGTTTGTCGCCGCCCTGGGGGTCGCGCACGGCGCGGATATTTTCCCTGAGGTTGAAGGAGCCGATGGCCTGATAGGAGTTGTTGAGGAGGTAGCAATCCAGGTCGCCGTCGCGGTCGTAATCGAAGAAGGCCGCATGGGTGGAATAGCCCTGGTCGGCCAGGCCCCATGCTTCGGCCTGTTCTGTAAAGGTACCGTTGCCGTTGTTAAGGAAGAGTTCGTTTTGCTTGTTGTCGCCCTTGATATCGCCCGAATTGCAGACATAGATATCGAGTAGGCCGTCGCCGTTCACATCGGCCATGGTCACGCCGGTCGACCAGGCCCTCGTGCCGCCCACCCCGGACTTTTCAGTAACGTCCCTGAAACGAAACCCACCTTCATTGAGGTAAAGCCGGTTGGAACCCATGTTGGCGCTGAAGTAAATATCGATCAGGCCGTCGTTGTCGACATCGCCGAGCGCGACCCCTCCTCCGTTGTAAAAATTGCGGTAGGTATACACGTTAAAGGCTTCGTCGAATTGGAGTCGGTTTTCGAACCTGACCTTCGTCCGGGAGGATTTCAGAAGCTCGAAAAGCTTTCCGGACTGCTGTTCATTCCGGCAGCCGACCAGCGACAATGCAAGCAGCCAAATAGGCCAGCGGACCATACGCGGGTAATTTTGCCCGAATTTAAGGCTTTTGATCAAAAAACTAAAAAGGGGCACGGGCAAAGCCCGCGCCCCTTTTTACTAGCAACCAGCATGGGCTTAATATCCGGGGTTCTGGCCCAGATTCGTATTGGCATCCCGTTGAGGCTGCGGAATGGGGAACAGATTCAAATGGGTGGCGCCGGGCATGGCGTCCTTGAATTGCCAAGCCTCGTTCCATTTCCCGAAGCGGATCATGTCCTGGCGGCGGGACACTTCCCAGGCCAGTTCGCGGCCGCGCTCCTGGTAGAGTTCCTCCAGGTCGATGCTGCCGTAAGGAAGCAGGTCAGCCCGCTCGTGCACCAGGTTAACCAGGGGCAGCGCATCGCCCGGCTTGTTGAGGCGAAGGAGGCTTTCGGCTTTCATGAGCAGGACATCGGCATAGCGGAACACCGGGAAGTCGTTGCTCATATCCTGGTCGATCCCCGTTTCGAATTCAAACTTCTTGAGGCGGGCGCCTTCATTCCGGGCGGCATTCTCAATAGAGCTGATCTCCTTGGTGATGACCAGCTGCTCTCCGTTTTCCTCCAGCGGATCGCCCGAGGAGTTGAACTGCGGACCTACCAGCCAGGAAGCCTTGCGGGCATCGTCGTCTTCGTAGGAATCGTAAAATTCCGCCAGGGTGCAGAATCCGTTCCAGGGCGTGGTTTGCAGGCGGAAGGTTTCTTTATTGAGGTAGTGGAGCGTCTGGAGGTGGAAACGCAGGTTGGGGCCGAATTTCTTATCGTAAGGTATTGCGAAGATGGCTTCACCGGAGGCATCGTTCGCCACGGCGAAGTTGGCAAAGTAGTTGGCTTCGAGGTTGAATTTTCCGGAGTTGATTATCGCATCGCACTGGTCGATGCAATCCTGCCAGCGTTCGGCGCCAACATAGACTCCGGCGTTGAGGTACAGGCGGGCCAGGATAGCGCGGGCCACCCATTGGGTCATACGGCCGTAAGTCAGCAAGCTCTTCTCATCGCTCAACTGGGCCATGTTGTTCTTGATCTCCGACTCCACGAAGTTGAACACTTCCTGGCGGGTAGCTTGGGTGGGAAGAAACCCATCCGGCACGTCGAATTGCGTCACGAGCGGAACATTGCCGAACATATCGCACAACAGGTAATAATAAAAAGCGCGAAGCACTTTCAACTCGGCGAAGATGGCCTCCCGGTTGGTGATCTCGCCTTCGAAATTCTCGAATTGATAGATCAGGCGGTTGCAGGTATTGACCCCGCGGTAGAGGAAGTTCCAGGCATCGTTGAAGTCGGCGTCGTCCGGGCCCCAGGTATGCTGGTGCAGGCGGATCCAGCGGCCGCCGTCGCCCCAGTCCGCGCCGCGGGTGGGAGCAATTGCCTCATCGGTGGAGTGCTCGTTGGAATTCCAGTAACGGGTATCCTGAAAGGCGAAATCCCGAAGACCCGCATACGCGGCGCCCAGGGCTGCGGCGAATTCTTCTTCCGTCCGGAAAAAGTTGTCTTCGCCGATGGTATCGTACAGATCCTCATCCAGGTTGGTGCAGGACGGTATTCCAAAAAGGAACAGGCCCGCGAGGAGTATGGAGGAAATTTTTATAGAAAGCTTCATGTCCTATCAGTTTAATATGTTTTTAAGCTAAAAATTCTAAAATCCCACATTCAACCCAAAGGTCACCGTCCTGGTGCGCGGATAATACTGGCGGGGATCTACACCGGGCTCAAGGCCGCCCAGGTTGACCTCGGGGTCCACACCCGAATAGTTGGTGAGCACGAAGAGGTTTTGGCCGGTGAAGTAGAGCCGCAGTTTGGAAATCGCGCCGCTGCCGCCGATGTTGAAGTTGTAGCCCAGGGTCGCGTTATCCAAACGCACGAAGGAGCCGTCCTCGATATAGTAGGAAGAATACTTCTGCACGTCTTTGAGGTCCGGGTTGTCGAAAAGAGACTCCAGGAGGTTGCCGGGCAGCAGGGTTTCGTTTTCGTAGAAAAGGCGCTTGAGGTTGAGCACTTCGTTGCCGTAGGCGCCTCTGAGGAAAAAGTTGAGGTCGAAGTTCCCCAGGCGGAAAGAGTTGTTCAATCCGAAGGTAAAGTCGGGGTAAGCGTTTCCGATCACCTGGCGGTCTTCGGCGGTGTATTTATCGTCGCCGTTGAGGTCTTCGAAAACCCATTTCCCGGTCTCGGACAGGCTCGTATATTCCCATCCGTAGAAGCTGCCCAGTGGCTGGCCTTCTTCCAGAATATGAGTGGGCACGCCTTCCAGACCGGGGGAACCTACGTTGCCGGTAGGACGGAAGGTGCCAAAATCGTACACTTCATTGGAGAGGGAAACCAGTTCGTTTTTGTTGAACGCGATGTTGAAGTCCAGATCCCATCCGAAGTTTTCCCGGGTTACGGGCTTGGTCCCCAGGGTCAGTTCTATGCCGGAAGTGCGGATCTCGCCGGCGTTGGCGAAGGTTTCTCCGAAGAGGTTGGGCGGCACGGGCACGCTGTAGCGCCACAGCAGGTCGGTGGTATTGCGGATATAATAGTCGATGGTACCGGTCAGTTTGTAATCCATCAGGCTGAAATCGAGGCCGAAATTGGTCTCGGCTTTGCGTTCCCAACGCAGGGATGGATTGGGGTTGCTCACCGGGGAAACGGCTTGCAGCCACACGCCGTTGAGCAGGAAGTTCTGGCCCGCAGTGTTGTACCGGGAGAGAGATTCGTAGCTGGGGATGACGTCCTGGTTGCCCGTCACGCCATAACCCACGCGGAATTTGAGGTCGTCGATGATCTCCACCCCGCTGAGGAATTTCTTCAGGCGTACCCCGGCGCTCACCGCGGGGAACAAGCCCCATTTGTTGTCGGCCCCGAATTTGGAGGAGCCGTCGCGGCGAAGGGATACGGACAACAGGTAGGTATCGTCCAGAGAGGCCTGTGCCCGGCCGAAGAAAGAGATCAGGCGGCTGGAGTTCTTGTAGCTGTCGATGCTTCCGAAACCGTTTTCGATACCCAGACCTGATTCTATATTATTATAGGAAAAAGCGTCGGTGAGGAAGTCGAGGTTTTGGATGGAAAACCCTTCCGCCTCGAAGGCCTGGTAGGAATAGCCTCCCAGGATATTAAAGTCAACTTTTGCACCGGTATGGTCATAGCGCAGGGTGGTTTCGAGCAGCTGGTCGAAGTTTTCGTCCAGTGCGCGGCGGGCGCGGCCGCCAACGGCGTCACCTGCGAAGGAAGTCAGTGGCTCGTACTTTCCGTAGCGCTGGTTGGAGCGTTGGGTGGAGTAAAATCCGCCGAGGGTTAGCCCCTTGATAATTTCCAGGTCGGCCCGGATGCTCCCGATAAAGCGGCGGAAGAGGGCTTCGTCGATCACCTGCTCGGCCTGGGCCAGGGGGTTTTCCCAGTCGTTGGAACCGGGGATTTGATAATAACTCCCAAAGCGCTCATACAGATCAGGATCCTTGGCCTCGTCGACATAAATCGGAAGGGTCGGGTTGCCGATCAGGGCATTCTGAAAGGAGCCGTAGTTGACATAGTCGATATTGCGGGAGGTGTTAGTCACGTTGAGGTCGATCTTCAGGCGGTCGTTCAGGGCCTTCTGGGATACATTGAGGCGCATGTTGAGCTGGTCGAAGCCCGAGCTGACGGCCACGCCCTGCACATCGCGGAAGTTCATCGACGCGTAGTAGGTGGTGCTGTTGCTCCCGCCCGAGTAGGAAAGGCCGTGGTAGTGGCTGAGGCCGGTGCGGGTGATCTGGTCGAACCAATCGGTCGATGCGCCCTGATCGTCCGGTTTTTCGTTCGGGTTATTGGCCACGTATGCGCGGTATTGCTCAGCAGAAAGGAGTTCCAGCGAACTGGAAACGGATTCGGCGGCGACGAAGCCGTTGTATTCCAGGGTGGGCTTTCCGGCACGGCCTTTTTTGGTCGTGATGATCACCACGCCATTGGTGCCGCGGGTGCCGTAAATAGCTGCAGCAGAACCGTCTTTCAACACGTCAATCGATTCGATATCCGAAGGATCGACGCTTTTCAGGTCGGCGCCCAATACCCCGTCGATAATGATGAGGGGTTGGGTAGAACCGCTCACCGAGGAGATCCCGCGGAGGGCGATGCCTAAATCGCCGTTGGGGTCGTTGTTGGGCTGTGTGATGGTCAAACCGGCGACTTTACCCTGCAGGAGCTGCGTGGGATTGGTCACGTTGCCTTTGTTGAACTCTTCGGCTTTTATGCTGGTGATGGCGCTTGTCACTTCCTTGGTCTTCTGGGTCCCGTAACCCACCACGACGATCTCCTCCAGGACCGCGCCGGCCTTGAGGGCTATGTCGATCTGGTTGGAGGTTCCCAATTGAATGGTTTCCGTGCTGTAACCGGTATAGGAAACCTCGATAGCATTATTCTCTGCCGGAATGGAGAGCGAATAACTACCGTCAAAATCGGTAATCGTACCCGAACCCGTACCGACGATCCGGATGTTGGCGCCTATCAAAGGCTCCTTCGTATCGAAATCCGTCACCATTCCGGAAATGGTCCTTTGGCTGAAGCCAAAGCTGCTGAACACCAGGGCAATCAGCAGGGTAAAAGTCGTTTTTAAAAAATTGTCGAATTTAGGATTCATACAAGGCCAGTTTAAAAATGAGGAAACTAGGGATGCAAGACGAACCTTTAAATAGGTGTCGATTAGACACTAACTATTAAAGGGTAAAAGTCCAAAATAATAGTGAAAAACCGAAGACATTGGGCCGAATTTTTATTTCGGCCCGGACCATCTTCCATATAATTTTTTTCAAAAAAAATGCAGCTCATCCCCATAAAGAATATCTTTAAGGCCTTGGTTTCCAAATAAATTTTTTACATGATTCGGTCAGGTATCCGGTGGTTGTGGGCGGGACAAATGGTGTTTTTTCTATCCGCCTGGTCTCTGCACGCCGCAAATCCTGCCGGGGTCAATCAGGTTTATGAGATCCCCTTCGAGTACAAGAACCATTTCATCCTCATCAAACTCACCTTCCAGAATGTACTGCCTCTCACCTTTATCTTCGATACCGGGGCAGAGACCACCCTGCTGACCAGCCTGGAAATAGCCAATCTGCTGGACCTCACCTACGAAAGGGAGATCCAGATCGTAGGGGCCGACCTGGAAGCCGAACTGAGTGCATTTTTGGTCCGCAACATCCACATCCAACTGGGCGACGTGGCCCTTCCATACCAATCCATTCTGGTGCTGGAGGAGGATGTGTTCCACTTTAATGAGTACACCGGCACCCAGGTACACGGAATCTTGGGTTCGAGCACTTTTCGGCAATTTATCGTGGAAATCGACTACGAAGACCGGCTGATCCGGCTCTACCGGCCTTCCGATTTCCGGGCCCCGAGAAACAGCGAACGGCTGGACCTGGAAATCCACCGCAGCAAGCCCTACCTGAGCACCACGGTCAAACCCGCCAATGGGGATGAAGTCTCCATCAAGCTCCTGGTCGATTCCGGCGCCAGCCTCGCCATGGTCATCCACCCGGAAACCAACCCGAACCTGAGTATCCCGGAAAAGGTAGTCCCCGGCAATATCGGCATGGGCCTGGGAGGCAACCTGCAAGGGGTGCTTGGCATCATGCCCACCATCCATCTTGGCAAAACACAGCTCCACGATGTTCCCGTCCATTTCCAGGAGATCCGTAGCATGGTCGATTCGGTTTTCCTCAACAACCGCAACGGCATACTGGGCAACAAGGTCCTGGAGCGCTACACCGCCACCTTCGACTACTACCGCGGGGTGCTCTACCTGCAACCGAACCGATTGTATAAGAAGGAATTCCCCATCGACAAGAGCGGCATGCTCGTCATCGCCTCCGGGCCGGAGCTAAAAACTTTCATGGTGCACGCCGTGCTCAAGGAATCTCCCGCCGCCAAAGCCGGCGTCCGCCCAGGTGATATCATCGTGAGCATCAACTATTCCTCCTTCCGATTTTTCGACCTGGACGCCATCTACCGGGTGCTGAGCCGCCCGGAAGGCAAACTCATCCGCCTGAAACTCGACCGCAAAGGGCTGAAGTTCAGGACGGAGTTCAGGCTGGAGAAACTCCTTTGATGGAGTTTAGAAGGTTTAGAGGGTTTAGGAGGTTTAGATAATTCCTAGCTAAACCTCCTAAACCTTCTAAACTCCCTAAACAAATTTCTCTTGGGGCTTTCCCAATCCAAAGGAAAAAGCTATCTTTGCACGCAATTTTCGATTAATTAACAAATACAGACCTATGTTTGCCATCGTAACCATAGCCGGTCAACAATTCAAAGTCGAGGAAGGGCAGAAGCTCTTCGTCCACCGGTTAGAAGCCGCTTCAGGCGACTCGGTCTCCTTCGACGAGGTACTCCTCATCGACAATGGAGGCGATGTTCGCATCGGCATGCCCGTGCTAAAAGCAAAGGTAAAAGCCACCGTTTTGGATCACGTCAAAGGCGATAAAGTGATCGTCTTCAAAAAGAAAAGACGCAAGGGGTATAAGGTGAAAAACGGACACCGCCAATCCTTTACCCGGATCCAGATTGATTCCATCGCCGGCTAACCGGCGCCATTTGTTCACTGAAAAAAGAATTGTGTCATGGCACATAAGAAAGGCGTAGGTAGTTCCGACAACGGCCGGGACAGTCACAGCAAACGATTGGGCGTCAAACTCTTCGGAGGTCAGGGCGCCAAAGCGGGCAATATCATCGTCCGCCAGCGGGGCACCCGCTTTCATGCCGGCGACAACGTTTACATGAGCAAGGACTTTACCCTCCATGCCTCGGTAGACGGAACCGTCAAGTTTAACAAACGCAGGCTCAACCGCACCTTTATCAGCATTATTCCCTTCGAGGAAGTAGCTGAAACCATCGCTCCGATGGTGGAAAAGGTAAAAAAAGCCCCCGCTCCGAAACAACCCAAGGTGGAAGAAACCATCGCGGTTGACGTAGCTCCGGCCGTGGAAGAAGCCACCGAAGCGCCGGTCGCAAAGAAAAAAGAGCCGAAAGAACCTAAAGCTCCCGAGGCCAAAGCCGCAGAAAGTGCCCCGAAAGCTGGCAAATCTGAAAAAATCACCTTACCTTCCGGGAAGAAAATCACCCAGGACGACCTGAAAATCGTCGAAGGGATAGGTCCTAAAATCGAAGAACTCCTGCACGAAGGAGGGATCAAAACCTGGTCCGAGCTGGCCAACGCCGATCTTGCAAAGATCCAGGCCATCCTCGATGAGGCCGGCCCCCGCTACCGGGTACACGACCCGGCTACCTGGGCAAAACAGGCAAACCTCGCCGCCGAAGGAAATTGGGCAGAACTGGAAGAATACCAGGCCAAGCTCCAGGGTGGCAAAGAGTAAGTTTTAGTTTTCATAGCTTTATATTTGGAGCCCTGTTTCTTTCAGAAACAGGGCTTTTTTTTAGCATTCGCCTTCGGCGCGTGCACCCCTTTATAAATTTTCGATGGCGTCGGTTTTTAACCAGCCCTCTTGGCCGTCGGGGAGCTCTACCTTCACCCACTCGCCGATCCGGTCGAGGCGCCGGAGCTTCCAGCCTTCATACACCGTAGACAGGACGCCGCTTTGTGGGTCGGGACCCACCAGCACCTCCACTTCTTTGGGCATGGCAATCGAAAATTCGGAGGAAAGGGCGCGGGCGCCGCTCCAGGCCGAAGCCCATGACAGCAAAGCTGCGAATACCATAAACCCGGAAATCAACTGCCAGGACAGAGGCCTGGCGGCGCGACGGGCCAGCAACCAGCAGCCCAGCGCCGCCCAGCAGGCCGCCAGCCCAATGACCGCCCAAACGTTGGGCGACAGCATGCCGCGGAAACTCCCCCAGAGAACCCATGTCGAAAATACGGGCCAGGCAATCGGTTCCCCGGCTACCTTGTTCCTGGCAAGCCGCAGGTTTTGCTTGATATTCGGATTCCCCGGTTGAAGCAAGGCCGCCCGCTCGTAATTGAGAATGGCCTTCCCCAATTCGTCCATTTGATAATAACAGGTGCCGAGGTTGTAATATATGGAGGCGGAGCTGTGCCCCGCAGCTACCAGTCCTTCAAATAAAACTGCAGCCCTTTCGTACTCTCCCTGCTGGTAGATCTGTGCGGCCTGCCGCATTTCCGCATCCGGCCGGGAAGCAGCCTCCAGACCGCCGGCCCATATCAGGACCGCTCCGATCATGCACCATTTGGTTATCATTCCTCGCATTATTTTGGTTTTAAGAAAGTTATTGAAACAAATCCTCTGGCTCCTGGTAAAATTTGATCTCCTTCAGCTTTTTTTCCGCAAAGACGAACAACATCTCGCTGCACGCGGTTTGATTCACCCCGATATAGGCGTTGGAATCGTCGAGGGCGTAATAAAGGCTTTCGGCATTGCCCTCTACCCTCATCCGGTGTATCCCCTCCTCGTTGAAAAAAGCCTTGATATACTTTCCCTTGATCTGATTGAAATACTCAAGATCGGGCGAGTTGATGATCAGGGATTGACTATACAAGTCGATCCGCTCCACGCCCTTTTCCTGCATGCGGATGTGGATGGTGTCTGCGCTGAACTGCGTAGTGTCCGACCAGATCAGCGGCTCCCGGTAGAGCCGGAACAGGGAATCGCCCGAGGAATAGGACAGCGAATCGCATAGGGCCTGGAGGTCGCTTTTGAAAATGCGCACCCGGTGGTAGGCCCGCAACATGCGGCTCGAATCCGAGGCCAGGGTATCGCCCCGATGGGCTACGAGGGTGTCGGCCGTCAAAAAGAGGGAGTCGTTGTCGATTTTGGAGATCATCAGGGGCCGGTTGTTGCGGCCGCCGAAGGCCAGGATGTAGTCGCCCTTTTCCTTGTATCGCGCCTGTTCGCAATAGATCGACAGGCCCTGAGTGGTATCCTGCCAGACTACATTTCCCTGGGCGATACCCAACCCGGTTCCTTGTTCGAAATCGAATCGGTCGGCCACGATCACCTGGCTTTCCGATTCGTAGCGGGCCTGGCCGATGAGAAATATCTCCTCGGTATCTTCCAGGTATCGGATCTTATCGGCGGTGGCCTTGCGCTTCTCGCTTTCGAAAAAAGCATTTCCCTCGAGCGACACCTCTTTTTTCATGCCGTCGTAGCGGATGCTGTCTGCGGTGGCGAGGGTTTCTCCTTTCAGGTATTGAGGGTTTTGGGAGAAAAGAGCCGTCTGGTTCCGCACGTCGTAATACCCCCTTTCGCAATAGATCCTGCTGGAATCCTGAACGATCAGGGTCGGCGCCAGGAAGCGGGCTATCTGGGTGTTGGTATTGTAGGAGAGCGTATCGGTGCGCAGTTCGAAATTGGGATCGATGATCTGCACGCTATCCTTGAAGAAGATCTCGTGTTGGCCGACGTAGTAATATCCCCTTTTGCTGATCAGCTGCGTGGTGTCGTTGGTGAGCAGGGCCCCGGTGTCGTAGGTGGCGATCCGCGTGTTGAGGTCGTAGTGGAGTTTGGTGGTAAAAAGTTTTTGGTTGCCGTTCATCAGGATGACATTGCCGAACAAGTCGGCAAGGCGCTCGGCGCCCTGATAGGATAAGGAGTCGGCAAAGACGGAAATAGAATCTCCCTGCTGGATGAGCACATTGCTCATGGCAGTGACATCCAGCTCGTTGAAAATAAAGGCCGAATCGCAAAACATATACACGCTGTCCTGATGGAGTTCCACAGAGCCCAACAGTTTCTGGACCGTCCTGCCTTTTTCCTGGTAAAATTCGAAAAGGTCGCTGAAGTCCACATGGATCGGGATGGTGTCCGCCTGTGCACTTAGGAGCGAGGGGGCCCAAACCGAAAACGCAACGACCATTGCGGCCCACCTGAATTTATAATACATTATTTTGATTTTCAACATTTTACACTCCCCTATTTTCTTTGAGGAGCAAATTTGCGCCTTCCTCCGCCACCAGGGATCCGATCGCCACGCCCATTCCGCCCAGGCGGACCGCCACGTGGATCCTGCCGGACAGGGACTGGATCAGGGTTTTCTTTTTAGGACCCAAGCCCATGATGCCGCTCCACCAGCGCTCCACCTCAAAGGGCTGGCCGGGAATGATGATCTCCCGGAGCAGGCGCAGCAGGTTGTTCTGAATCGGTTCGGTCAGGTCGAGCACGTCGGTTTGTTCCGTCTCGAAATCCATATTGCGGCCGCCCCCCAGGAGCACGCGGTTTCCAACGTTTCGGAAATAGACGTATCCCTTGTCGTAATGAAAGGTACCGTGAAAAGGCAGTCCGGGCAATTCCCGGGTGATCAGCACCTGGTTTCTGGCGGGAACAACGGCAAGCTGCGGAAAAAGTCGTGCGGCAAATCCGTTGGTAGCCACGAGCACCTGGCGGGCTTCCATGCGCTGATTGTTTTCCAGGAAAATATTCACCTTTCCGGCCTCCTCTTCCAATTTCAGGACGTTGGCCCCGTTGAGGACCTGTATCCCCGCGTCTTTTGCCTTTTGGAATAACGCCAATACGAGTTTTCCTGTATGCACCTGTCCTTCGGCGCTGTTGCGGATCAGGTGGCGGATGCCTCGAAAGCCGGTTTCCGGAAGGCGGTGATCCCAAATCTGGAATATCCCCGGCAGCCCGGTTATCTGCCGGAAGCGCCCATTAAACCCATCGATCTTATCGGCGCATTCCCGGAAACTTTCTTCATCCTGGTCCCGAAAAAGCTCGTATCCTCCCGATATGTCAAGGTCCATGACGGAGTCCCCGATGAGGGCGCGGAGTTTTTGAAGCCCTTTCCAGCGTTTGTCCACCAGTTCCCAGATTTCCTCTTCGGTATGGGTTTTCAAATCGTCGAGGAGTTCGGTCATGCTTCCGAAGCAGGCAAAGCCGGCGTTGCGGGTACTGGCGCCCAAGGGCAGAATGCCGCGCTCGAGGACGGTGATCCGGAAGCCGGGCCGTGCCTGCCGCAGGTAGAGGGCAGCCTGCAGCCCGACCAGTCCGCTGCCGATGATGACGACATCCTGATCCTTCAAAAAGGTATCCCATTCCCAAAAGCTCCAGTCGATATTCATATTTGCAAAAATATGCACTTAATAAACTTAGCAGTGCCCCTTTGCGTTCTTTGCGTCTTTGCGGTTATGAAATTTTAACCGCTAAGGCGCAAAGAACGCTAAGAAGTAGTTTGATATAAATCGGAAGTAATATTCGCAACATTCCTTAGTACTTTGCAAACAAAAATACCATGATACAACGGATACAAACCCTTTTTCTGTTGCTGGCCGGAGGCCTGGTGTTTGCGCTGCTGGGTGTGCCCTTTGCTGCAACCCCTGCGCCGGTAAGCGCTTCTGCTCTTTTTTCGGATGGAAATTACGCTATTTCGGATTCGCCGGCTTTGCTCGGTTTTTATTTGTTGGGGGGAGCATTGGCGCTGGGGAGCATTTTTCTGTTTAAGAACAGGAAGCTGCAGATCAAGCTGGGCATTTTTGCCTTTATCGCCATCCTGCTCGGCCTGGTATTGACAGTGGTATTGTTCATCCAGGATCCGATCATGGAGCAGGATGCCATGCCGGGCGACGGCTGGGGCATTATTTTCCCGGTGGTGGCTATGGTTGCTATATTGATTGCGCAACGGTATATCCGCAAGGACGAAAACCTGGTGCAATCGATGGACCGGCTGCGGTAAAATACAAAGGGCGCGGTTTGCAGCCGCGCCCTTTGTATTATTAAACCGAAGATCGGCACTATTCTGCCGCTTGCACTTTGGTCCTTGCGGAGTAGTTCACTTTCAATTGTCCGGATTTGCGGAGCTGGGTTTTTACGTCCTGCACGATTCCCATGGTGATCTTCCCGTCGACGCGGAGGGAAGAGGTGATGCTGGCGTGTTGGGCTTCCGGTACGGAGACCTTGTGCTTTTCGAGGAAAAGCGGAATATCCCCGACGGTGGCAAATTTGTCTCCCAGCTGAATACGCGGCCTGGTGCCGTAGAGGGACTGATATTTTTCGATGGGCCGGCCGATGTAGAGGTAATTCACCAGGGATTTTTTCTCCAGCTTGGTCAATTCCGAGGCTTCCGGAGTGCGGATCGTGACTTTGAGTTCGGCGTCCCGCATCTTGGTAATAACCATGAAGAAGAAGAGCAGGATAAAAATAATATCCGGCAACGAAGCGGTGGATATCGCAGGAGTCCCTTTATCGCGTTTGCTACCAAATTTTGCCATTATCCGTGAGGTTTGTGAAATCGAAATAAAAAGATTCCCAGGCGTTTAATTCTCGGTTCCGTAGCTGGTCGGTTCGGCTTCCGAAATGACCAGGGGCAAAGCATTTCGGACCGCGCGTTTTTTGACATTGGTGCGTTTGGAATACCCCACATTGTATTTGCGGAGGGCTTCCTCTTCCCAAAGTTCGTTATACGCGCCCTGCAATTCGTTGTAGACTTCCAGGTAGGTCCCGTAGTTGGTCCCTCGGTCGTTTTTCAGCGAAATAATGGCTCTGGTCGGGCTTTCCGAAAGGTCTTCCCTTCTGGTTGGATTGGCGATGAACTCCTTGGTATTATCCCGCAGCTCGGCGATTTTCATTTGCTGACCTCTGACGAGCAGTTGGTTTTCTGCATTGACCAGCACGGAGTAGACATTCCGCGGTTTAAATTTCAATTCGACAAGTGGTTCCTCCGACCAGGGTGGAAGTTTGACGAGAATCCCTTTATCCTCTGCGATGGTGGTGGTCACCAGGAAGAAGATGAGCAGAAGGAAAGCAATGTCGGCCATAGAGCTGGCATTGATCTCGTTCTTCATCCGGTTTTTTGACTTTGCCATAAGCCGAATTATTTGAAAAGATTGCGGACTTCGGAGTATACAAATGCGCCAACACCCAATATAGCGAGGATAAAGGTGGTCAATATCCCGCTGGAAATCGCTTTCATCAGGTTATCGGAAATGCTGAATTCTTCGCGCAACGCGCCTATTTTCCCGGTTGTTTCGGCCGGGGAAACGAGGTATAGGATGAAAAACAGGAGGAGCATTGCTCCCAATCCTAACAATCCTTTGGCGGAATCCTTCGGGTCTCGAATGACATGGTAAAGGGCATACCCTACCAGGGCTACGATCGTCAGGACCAATAGAACGATCCCTGCCCAGATGATGAAATTCAGGGCCGCATCCTGTCCGGCGATAAGCACGATCAGAAAGAAGATGACGATCAGAAGAGCGCCTCCGCCAAAAGCCAGGGATTGCCCGTACTTGGCTAGATACTTATAGTTCATGCTACTCCTTTTTAGGATTTGAAGACATTGTTTGCTACCATCACATCCAACAAGCCGATGGAAGCGTCTTCCATCCTGTTGACGATGCTGTCGATCTTGGTTACAATGTAGTTATAAAGGATCTGGAGGATAATAGCTACGATAAGACCGAAGACAGTGGTCAAAAGAGCTACCTTGATACCCCCTGCCACGACGGTCGGAGAAATGTCGCCGGCGGCTTCGATGCGGTCGAAAGCCTCCACCATACCTACAACCGTTCCAAGGAACCCGAGCATCGGGGCCAGGGCAATGAAGAGGGAGATCCAGACGAGTCCTTTTTCGAGGAGACCCATTTGCACGCTACCGAAAGAAACGATGGATTTTTCCACGGCTTCCGGACCCTGCTTGTGATTTTTCAGACCTTCGTAAAGGATACTTGCGGTCGGGCCCTGGGTGGATTTGCAAACTTCCATGGCGCCTTCCACATCGCCTTTCTTGAGGTTCTCATCGATGCGGGCAAGGAGCTTGTCCGTATTGGTGGTCGCCACGTTGAGGGAGATGATTCGCTCGATACAAAACGCCAAACCGATGATCAAACAGATCATGATCGGGGTCATGAATTGCCAGCCCCCTTCGATGAATTTTTCTTTCAGGACCTGAAATCCAAGGCCCTTGCCGCCCTCCTCAACCGGCGCTTCTTCCGCGGCGGGTTCGGGTGCGGGCTGTTCAGCGGGTGCGGCCTGAGCGGTATCGGTGGTCGTTTGCTGCGTGGTATCTGTTACCTGGCCGTCCTGTGCATTGGACAGGGAAGTCGCAAAAGAAACAAAACCCAGGACAAGCAGCAGTGCAAATAATTTTCGCATAGTCAAGTAGGTTTTACGATTGATAGGAATTATGCATTTTTGAAAAAGATCACCCGAAAAAAGGAAAAAAACGGCGGAGAGGGCGGGATTCGAACCCGCGATACCCTTTTGGAGTATACACACTTTCCAGGCGTGCGCCTTCGACCGCTCGGCCACCTCTCCGTAATATTTCATTCGCAGCTTTCGCGAACCCGAGCAAAGTTAGAAAGAATGCGCCTTTCCGCAATTTTGACGGCCACAAAAATTGCAAAAAGATTCCACAATTCAAAATTTTTCCCTTTTACGCGGAAACAGGATACTTTTTCAGAGAATTCATTGCCGGCAGGCAGTGGTAAGCTGAAACAAGAGATGCCGAAACCGGCTACTTGGTTGGATGCCCAAAAAGGCTTTTTGCATTCTCCGTGGTGATCCTCGCAAGTTCTTCCATCGAAATCCCTTTCAGGTCCGAAAGCCTCGCCCCCACAAGCGGGATATAAGCGCTTTCGTTCCTTTTGCCCCGGTACGGGACCGGCGCCAGATAGGGCGAATCGGTTTCCAATACCAGGTACTCCAATGGGACCGATTCAAGCACCTTGTCCAGGCCGGAGTTTTTAAAGTTCAATACCCCTCCTATCCCCATTAAAAAACCCAGGTCCATAACAGCTCGTGCCTGCTCCGGGGTTCCCGTGAAACAGTGAAAGATCCCCCGGAGCTGCGGGCCTTTTTCGGCTTGCAGTAATTCCAGGGTAATATCCACCGATTCGCGGCAATGGATGACCACCGGTTTTCCAAGCTCTTTAGCCCACCGCACCTGCGTCAAAAATGCCTCCTTTTGCTCTTCGAGGCGGGTCTTATCCCAATGCATGTCGGTCCCGATCTCCCCGATCGCGCAAAAATCGCGACGCCCCAGCCAGGATTCCACGACCTTCAGCTCTTCTCTATAATTGTCCTTTACCGAACAGGGATGCAGGCCCATCATCGCAAACACCTGGTCTGGAAATTCCCGCTCCAGGGATAGCATGGAGTCTATGGTCCGGCTGTCCACGTTGGGCAGATACATAGAGCTCACCCCGGCGGCCAGGGCGCGCTCCACAACCTGGCTACGGTCCTCGTCAAATTGTCCCAGATATAAATGCGTGTGGGTGTCGGTCCACATATTTTTCCGATTGAGGCGTAAAAGTAAGGTTTTTTTCAGTGCAGGGTGCCGGGTGAAGGGTGAAGGTGGTACCTTTGCCGGGATGAGCAAGGGAAAAAAACAGAAATTCTACGTCGTCTGGAAAGGGGCGCAACCCGGGGTCTACACCACCTGGGCGGCGGCGCAGGCTCAGGTCAAGGGTTATCCCGGGGCTCAATTCATGTCGTTCGAATCGGAAGCGGAAGCGCGGCAGGCCTTTCAGCGGGGCGCGCCGGTCCGCTCGGGCGTCGCGAAAAGCCCTCCAAAAAGCAAAGCGGCCTCCGGAGCGTCCATCATCCAGGATAGTATTTGCGTCGACGCCGCCTGCAGCGGAAATCCCGGGAAAATGGAATATCAGGGGGTGGACACCCGAAGCCGCGAAAAAATATTCCACCAGGAATTTCCGCTGGGCACGAATAATATCGGAGAATTTCTCGCCATCGTCCACGCCCTGGCCATGCTGCAAAAAAAAGGGAGCCAGATTCCGGTCTATTCCGATTCCAGAAATGCCATCAAATGGGTGCGGACCGGAAAATGCAAAACCACCCTGGTTCACAATGCGAAAACCGCCCATCTCTACGAGGTGATCGGCCGGGCGGAGACCTGGCTGGCCACGCATTCCTTTTCCAACCCCCTTTTAAAATGGGAAACCGAAGTTTGGGGCGAAATCCCCGCCGATTTCGGAAGAAAATAACACCAACGCGATATGCTGGAAAACTGGCTTCGGCCTCTTTCAGGTGAATTAAAGGCCTACCGGGATCAACTGCCCGAAAACTCGTTTGGACGGCGTATCCGCTATTTCGGGGAGGATACCGATGAGATCAGCAGTGGCAGCCTCGTCTTGCTGGGCATTCAGGAGCCCGCCTGCGAGGGGGTGCGCAAGGAGCTTTTTGCCCTGGCGCCTCCCCCGGAAGGGATGACCATCATCGACCTGGGCAATGCCCGGAAAGAAGATCCCGGGTTTTTGATCCCCCTGTTGCAGGAGCTGTTCGAAAGCAAGGTCTGCACCCTGCTGATCAGTTCCCACCCCAAATACCTCAAGGCGCAGTTCCAGGCCCAGCAAAACCTGCAGCGGCCCGTGTCTGTATCGGTCATCGACGAGCGGGTCGCGCTGTCGGGCCGCTCGGGCTTTCTGGCCGAATTGTTGCAAAAGCCCCATCCCGACCTTTTCCATTTCAGCATATTGGGGCTCCAGAGCCATCTGACGGCCCCGGCGGATCTGCGAATGCTGGAAGACCGGCATTTTGAAGTCCTCAGGCTCGGCTCGATCCGTTCGGACATCACCCAGACAGAGCCCTACCTCCGGGACGCCGACCTGATCGGTTTTCAGCTCGGCGCCCTCCGGCAATCGGAAGCGCCGGGAGTAAGCCAGGCCACGCCGAGCGGGCTATTTTCGGAGGAAGCCTGCCAAATGGCCCGGTATGCGGGTATGAGCGATAAATTGAGGGCATTCGGGATCTACGGATTCCGGCCGGACCTCGACCGCCGCCGCCAAACGGCGCAATTGTGCGCCCACCTGGTCTGGTATTTCGCCGAAGGATTTGGAAACCGCAAACAGGATTTCCCCCTTAGCACCGACGGCCTGTTGGAATATATCGTCGATTTCAAAGCCATGGACCTCCACCTGACTTTCTGGAAAAGCGCCCGGAGCGGCCGTTGGTGGCTGCAAGTGCCCGAAGCGCCTCCTCAGGACCTGAAACGGCACTGGCTCATCCCCTGCTCTTACTCCGACTACACCCAGGCCAGCAACGGAGAGCTGCCCGCGAGGCTGCTCAATGCGCTAAAGAGGTTTAAATAAAACGTGAGGCTTGAATTAATTCAATAAAAACTATCGAGGAGCTTATCATTCAACCGCTCTGCGGTTGTTTCGTCTGAATTTCGGCAACCCCGGATTTCATCCGGGGCTATGAATATTTTATCCCTCCGGGATCGAGGGCGGCATCCTGTTCCTGGCTTATATACCCGGGGCTATGAATATTTTATCCTTGCCTACCGGCACGGGGCTTTCAGCAAGAAGGCAGGAAGGTACAAGCGGAAGAAACCCTGAAAGGGTTAAATATTCATAGCCCCCGATGCAATCGGGGGTAAAAATGAGGTGTTTTAACAACCGCGTAGCGGTTGAATTCTTTCGAATCAAGCAACCCTCCCGTTATATCGAATCCAGTAATTTCTCCAGGCCGATCCTTCGGGAGGCTTTCAGCAGGATATGGGTATCCGAAAAAGGGTGCTGGCCGAGCCATGCCGCCAGCTCCGGCGTGGAGGCAAAATGCAACACGCCGGGGGTTTTCACTTCTTCAAAAAGCGGGCCGACGAGAATAAGCTGCTCGAAGCCCTTACCCTGCGCCAGTTCGAGGATCGCCCGGTGCTCCGCTTCAGAGGCGGCCCCCAATTCCAGCATATCGCCGAGAATGGCCACTTTCTTGCCGGAGGACAGTTGGGCAAAGGTCTCGATGGCGTTGCGCATACTGGTCGGATTGGCGTTATAGGCGTCCATGACCACCGTGTTGCTCCCTTTGCGGATCAGCTGGGAGCGGAGATTGGAAGGAATATAGGATTCGATCGCCTTCTTGATCTTTTCCGGGGGCACTTTGAAATATTTCCCCAGGGCGATGGCGGTGGCTGCGTTTTCGGCATTATACCGCCCGATCAACTGGGTCTGCAGGGTCTGGCTGCGCCGCTCCGGCGTCAGGAAGGCCAGCTCGAGGAAGGGTTGTTCGGCGAGGAGCTGGATTTCGAGAAAGCCCGGCACACCGGTCAGGCGTTCGACGATGCCGTACGGGACCACCAATTTCAGGCCCTGAGCCAGTTCCTGCAAAAATGCTTCGTTTTGGTTGACAAAGGCCAGCCCGTCGTGGGATTCCAGAAAGCGGTATAGTTCTGATTTGCCGGCTTTGACGCCTTCCAGCCCACCAAAACCCTCCAGGTGGGCTTTCCCGATATTGGTGATCAGGCCGTGGCTCGGCTCCGCGATGGCGCATAGTTCGGCGATATCGCCGGGGCGGTTGGCGCCCATTTCGATCACGGCCACCTCGGTTTGGGGCGGCATGGACAGCAGGGTGAGCGGCACCCCGATATGGTTGTTGAGGTTTCCTTTCGTGAAATGGGTATGGTAGTGGGAGGCCAGCACGGCGCTGACCAGTTCCTTGGTCGTCGTTTTTCCGTTGCTGCCGGTGATGGCGATCACGGGTACGGGAAATTGTCTCCGGTGGTGGCGGGCCAGGTCCTGCAGGGTTTGGAGCACATGGTCTACCGAAAAAATGCCTTTCTTCCCGGCGAGCGAGGGATCGTCGGATACTGCTACCCGGGCGCCCTGGGCCAGGGCATCCAGGGCGAAGGCATTTCCGTCGAAGTGTTCCCCTTTGAGGGCGAAGAAGAGGGAGCCGGCCGCGATTTGGCGGCTATCGGTGCTGATCCGGGGGTTTTCCAGGAACAGTTGGTAGAGCAATTCGAGGGAATTCATGACCGGGATGCTTTTAAAAAAAGAAAAGTCTCCATGGGTTGCATGGAGACTTTTCGGCAATGACTTGTTTAAAGCAGGTATTTATTAATAACGTCTTTTGACTTTTTTGCCTTTCACGTTGAAGTTGTTCCCACCCGTATCGTCGTTGCCGGCGGGGGTACCCGTGCGGGTCATCGCGCAGCGGAAGCCGATGGTGCGGTCTGATTTGTCTTCTTCTTTGAAGCGGCGTGCGCCGGGAGACATCCAGAAGGCGCGGTCGGCCCAGGAGCCGCCCTTGATCACGCGTGATTTGTCGCTGATCAGAGAGTGTACGCCGTAGTCGTAAACCACTTCGGATTCCTTGTCGCCGTCGAGGTAGTTATACACCTGTCCGCGCTTGTAGTTTTCGCGGTTGGCGGCTTCGTCGTCTTCCACGTAGCGGAAGCGGAGGCGGCCGAGGCTATCTTTTTCCACCGGCTTGCCGTCGGGGTCGAGTTCCAGGGTACGGAACTTGTTACCGCGGTAAGGGTTGAGGTCCTGGCTTTCCGAATCGCGCAGGTCGAGGCTGGTCATGGGGCGATAGAGGTCGGCGGTCCATTCGCTCACGTTGCCGGCCATGTGATAGAGGCCGAAATCGTTGGGCATAAAGGTGCGCACCGGCGCTGTGACGTGGGCGTGGTCGTTGAGGTTACCGGCCATACCCATGTAGTCTCCACCGTCGCGTTTGAAGTTCGCGAGGATGTCGCCCTGGTATTTGTTGCGTTTTTGATAGCGAACCGTGTTGCCGCTCCAGGGATAGATACGGCGGTCGGTGATGCGCTCGTCTTCCGAGGAGGTCATATTCCCCAGGAGGGCCAGAGCGGCATATTCCCATTCGGCTTCGGTGGGAAGGCGGTAGGAAGGAAGGAGGATTCCGTCTTCAAAACGGACCTGGCGTTCGCCGCCCGTTTGATAATCCTTGAGGTTTTTGCGGATATCCCCCTGGTATTGGCCGACGAGATAAGCTTCGGTATTGAAGTTTTCCGCATCGGTTTGTTCCGGGTTGGGATTGAACACGCCGCGCTCCACGAGCACCATTTCGTTCACGCGGTCGGTGCGCCAGAGGCAGTAGTCATTGGACTGGAGCCAGTTGACGCCGACAACGGGATAGAAATCGAAGGAGGGGTGGCGGTAATACGTTTCGACGAGGGGCTCGTTGAAAGCCAGTTCTTCCCGCCAAACGAGGGTATCGGGAAGGGCGTTGCGCCAAACTTCGGGATAGGATTCCCCGAACACCCGCTTGAGCCAGTGTACGTATTCGCGGTAGTCTATGTTAGAGACTTCCGTTTCGTCCATGTAGAAGGAGGAAACCGTTACGCGGCGCGCAATGGCGTTCCAGTCATGGGTTACATCCTGGTCGGTAATACCCATTGTAAAGGTACCGCCTTCCACGAGAACCAGGTTCGGACCAGTTGCCTGGCCTTCGTAATCGACTTTTTCAAATCCGCCCCACTTTTGATCGTTGTACATCCAGCCGGTTGTGGAAGAACGTTCTTTGGAGCCGCAGGAAGACAGCAGCATCACAAGTGAAAGCGATACGGCGCTTAGCTTAATGAGTTTTTTCATCACCTAACAGAAGTTTAGCTTTTTTGGAAACGACGGACAAATATAGGGAAAAATTGATTTTGCAAAAGAGGTCTTTTGTTAAAGTAAATTTTTTCAAGGGAATCAGCGAAATATCTGAAAGCAGTCGTTGTATTTCGTATTCTTCGTATGCCGTTTAAATGCCTCGCTGTTTTCAAAATTCAAAATGAACGAAATCTCGTGAGAACCGCCTGAAGGCGCCGAGGCCAGCTCGGAAAGGGTCAGGTCGTAGGAGTAGCCGATTTTAAATATTCCATACCGGGCTCCCGCCAAAAAGATAAGGGCGTCGGGATTGCTCCATGCGTGGCGGTACCAGGTTCCGAGGAAGAAAGCGCCCAGGCCTCCGTAAGCCCCCACGTTAATTTGTCCGAAATCCGCCTGCCTTATCACCAGGAGGTTCGGCGATATAAACGACCCTGCACGGCGTTTATTGCCCTCCCGCAAGGTAATTTCCGTGCCTACGTGCAGGGAATACAAAAGCGGCAGCCCGTCGGTGATCTGGTCGTTAATACGGAGCACGCCATCCTCCGGCTGAGTCAGGTGGCGCATGGAAAATCCTGCGTAAAAATGCCTGGTATAGGCCACCATGCCCGCGCCGATATCGAAATAGGAGGTCGAAGTATTTTCAGGCCTCTGCTCTTCGCTTGGATTGAGCGAGCCCGATGGGTCGAAAGGGCCGGTGAGCTTATCCAACTGGTCGAGGAAGACAAAGCGGTCCCAATCGTATCTGGATTGGCTGAATCCGGCTTCCACTCCGATTTTGACGAACAGGTCGTCCACCACGCGCAGCCGGTAGCTGTACAGTCCCTTTACCTGGGTGGACTTGATCAGGCCCTCCCCCTGGTCGTCGCCCAGCAACATCAGGCCAAATCCGCTGTTAATGGAAGGGGCGAATTGCTCATAAGCGGCGGCATAGGTCACATAGGCATTGAGCCCGGGCCATTGGTTCCGGTAGTTGAAGCCGATGCGGGGGGCGTAGGTGGTGCCGGCCAGGGCCGGGTTGAGCTGAGCCGGCGCCGCGTAAAACTGCGAAAAGATGGGATCCTGAGCTTTCACACCAAGGCTCGTCATGCACATGAACAGCGATAAATAGAGGATACGTCTTGTCATCGGCATATTGTTATTTTATGGCGGCGTACTTCTGATTTTGCGTTAAGTTTGTTACCGTTTTTTCGCCGGACAATACGGCCATACCCTTAACGTTTTGATAACGATTTGAATTACATGTACCCTACAAGAGCAACAAATAAAAGCAAATCCATGCAGAGTATAAAGTACATTCTTACCCTTCTGGTGTTCGGCGTCTCCTTTTTAACTACCTATGCCAATTCGCCGACCTCTTTGAAGGTCCAACTCCAATGGAAGCCGGAGCCCATCCTCGAAACCGATGAATCGGGGCTTAACACCACGGAGATCTGGCGCTTCGACGGCGCCGTTTACGACGAACACCACCCTTCCCTCCCCTATTTTTTCTACCGTTTTCCGCTCGACAGCTACCAACGCCTCGAAGTGACCATCACCGACGAAATATACGAGCCTTTTTCAAAAACCGCCTCCCCCGACGATGCCGCCCTCGGCGAAACCCTGCGATTTGAAAAAAACGTGACGCGCGATCGGGACCGTTACAATGGAAAACTCCAGTTCATCCCCATCCGGAAAACCGGCGCCAATTCCTTCGAACGCCTGCTGAGTTTTACCCTGGAAATCACTCCCGTGCCGGAAGTTCCGCCGTTTGCCTCGCAACGGGGCGGAGATCCTACCTACACTTCCGCACTCAGCGAGGGAACCATTTACAAATTAGCCGTCCCCAAAACGGGCGTATATAAGATCGACTATAACTTTCTCACCCAGGAACTCGGTCTTTCGGCCGGAAATATCGACCCGCGTAAAATCCAGATCCTCGGCAACGGCGGGGGCCTGCTGCCCGAAATGGTTTCGGAATTCCGGCACGACGACCTCGTGGAAAACGCCATACTCGTATCCGGCCAGGAAGACGGGAGTTTCGACACCCAGGATTATATCATCTTCTACGCCCAGGGGCCCAGCGTCTGGTATCACAACGGAGAGGCTTTCTTTTACCAGATGAACGTGTACGACACCCGCAATTACTATTTTCTGAAAATGGGCAATACGGACGGCAAGCGGATAGCCCAGCAAAATTCGGTGACGGGCGCCTATACGACCACTACCTTCGACGACTTCCTTCGGAAAGAGGAGGAAAAAGTAAACCTGCTGGATAAATACGAGCTCACCCAGGGCTCCGGCCGCCAATGGTATGGCGATTATTTCAAAAACCAACGCTCTTTTACCTACGACTTCGACCTGTCCAACCTCGATAATACGGCGCCTATGGATATGCGGGTCCGCTTTGCAGGCCGCGCAGACGCGCAGACGACCTTCAAGGTCAAGGCGCCGGGCCAAAACTTTACCAGCCCGACCATTTCCGGAACGGTCGTGACCAACCCCAACGCCAACTTCGCCCTGGTTTCGGAATTGATCACCCCTTTTACCGCCAGCCCGGGCAACCTGCCCCTGACGGTGGAGTACCCGGAGAAGGCGGGCCTCGCCAACGAAGGCTGGCTGGACTATATTCAGTTGAATTTTCGCAGAAAACTCCAATTCGACGGCGATCAGTTGCTGTTCCGGGATACCCGCACGCTCGACTATTCCAGTGCCAACTTTCAGATCTCCAACGCTACCGGGTCGCTCCGGGTATGGGATGTCACCGATCCGCTCAACCCCGTTGCCATCGAAGGCGCCCTGAACGGTTCGACCTATACTTTTGGGGTTTCTACCGAACAGCTCCGGGAGTTTGCCGCCTTCGAGTCCGGGGGAGATATTTTCACGCCGGAATCCATTGGGCTCCTGGCTAATCAAAACCTGCACGGGATCGACGAGGTGGATATGATCATCCTGCATCCCGCCTCCCTGGCGAGCGAGGCAAACAGACTCGCCGAACACCGAACCGAACAGGACGGACTGACCGTCAAACTGGTCGATATCCAGCAACTCTACAACGAATTTTCTTCCGGCCGCCAGGATGCGGTGGCTTTACGCGATTTCTCCAAAATGCTGTTCGACCGCAACAGCCGCTTCCGCTTCCTGCTGTTGTTCGGCGACGCTTCTTTCGACCACCGCAACATCAAGGAAGGGGGAAATCATTTCGTCGTTTCCTTCCAGACTTCCGAATCCAACAGCCCCATCTTCGCCTTTCCCTCCGACGACTTTTTCGGACTGCTGAACGAAGGCGAGGGCCTGCTCAATACCAACGACGACCTCGATATCGCGATCGGCCGCCTTCCCGTGGGCGACCTCGACGAGGCCAAAATCGTGGTGGACAAGATCATCAACTACGATACCAATCCGGATGCCCTGGGAGACTGGCGCAACCGCATCGTTTTCGTGGCGGACGACGAAGACAACGACATCCACCGCGGCGATGCCGACGGCATTGCAGTGGATATCCGCGATTCCTTTCCGGTGCTGAATATCGATAAGGTCTATCTCGACGCCTTCAACCAGATCTCCACTCCCGGAGGAAAGCGGGCGCCATCGGCCACCGAATCCCTCAACAACCAATTGTTCCGTGGGGTCCTGGCGGTCACCTACCTCGGCCACGGCGGCGCCAAGGGCTGGGCTCAGGAGCGGGTGCTCCAGATACCGGACATCCTAGGCTGGGAAAATTCGGACAAACTGCCCCTGTTCATCACGGCGACCTGCTCCTTTTCGGGCTACGACAACCCCTCCTTCACTTCCGCGGGCGAGCTGGTGCTCCTCAACCGGAAAGGGGGCGGTATCGGGTTGTACACCACCGTCAGGGCGGTTTATGCCAGCACGAATGAAACCCTCACCCGGGCGGCCAACTCGGAAATGTATATCCCCGAAAATGGCCAGGGCCAGTGTATCGGAGAGATCCTCCGCAAAGCCAAAAACAAGGCCGGAGGGAAGGAAAATTCGCGCAAATTCACCCTCCTGGGCGACCCCAGCCTTCGCCTGGCGCTGCCCCAATACCAGGTGGCGACTACCAAAATAAACGACGAAGAGGTGGGTATCGGCCAGCCGGACACCATCCGGGCGCTCCAAAAGGTGACCATCAGCGGGGAGGTGCAGGACAACAACGGAAACCTTCTGGAAAGCTTTAACGGATTCCTGTTTCCCACAATCTACGACAAGGCGGTGACCTATAAAACGCTGGGGCAGGACGGCAGTCCGGTGCGCAATTACGATCTCCAGAAAAACGTGCTGTTCAAGGGGAGGGCCAGTGTGCAGCAAGGGAAATTCCAGTTCACCTTTGTGGTGCCGAAAGATATCAACTTCCAATACGGGAACGGCAAGATCAGCTACTATGCCGGGAACGGGCAGGAACTCGACGCCTCGGGCCAGTTTCGCGAGCTCACCATCGGCGGCACCGACCCCAATGCCTTGGCGGACGATCAGGGCCCGAAAGTCGATGTGTTTATGAACTCCACCGATTTTGTGTTCGGCGGCATCACCAGCGAAAATCCGATCTTGTTGGTGCAACTGGAAGACGATCTCGGCATCAACGTGGTGGGCAACAGCATCGGCCACGACCTGACGGGGGTGCTGGATGAAAACACCCAAAAGACTATCCTGCTCAACGATTTCTACGAGGCCGGCCTGGACGACTACACGCGGGGAGAGGTCCGCTTTCCGATGGCCGAACTGGAGGAAGGGCGCCACACCATCCGGGTGCGCGCCTGGGACGTGGCCAACAATTCTTCTGAAGGGTACACCGAGTTTATCGTGGCCGGCTCTGCCGAGGTGGCGCTGAAGCACGTGCTCAACTATCCCAACCCCTTTGTCAACGCCACCTGTTTTCAGTTTGAGCACAATATGGAGAACCAGGAACTGGATGTTCAGGTCGATGTATATACCGTTTCCGGGCGCCTGGTAAAAACGCTGGAACAAAGAATAATTTCGGAGGGGAGTCGTTTATCCAATGGAAATTGCATCCAATGGGACGGCAGGGACGACTTCGGAGATCCGCTGGCAAAAGGGGTTTACCTCTACAAAGTCCGGGTCGAGGCGCTCAATACCGGGGAGGCGGAGATCAAGGGAGAAAGCGAGTTTCAAAAGCTGGTCATTTTGCGATAGCCTTTGCATGAAAAGTTTTTTTGAAAAAGACTTGGTGGCGGTTATCCTCAACGGGAGTTATATATTTGCAAATCCAAATTTTAGGTAAAAAGTACTTTAGCTCATGAAAAACACAATACTTGGAATGCTCGTCATGGCTTTTTCCCTGGGAGCGATTACGGCCAACAGCCAATCGATCTGCCTTAAAGGAGCCGACGGCAAGTGGTATCTTTTAGATGGAATAACCCCTTGTCCGAATACGATCATCACTGCGGTACCCTTTCTACGGATCGTAGCGGATGCCCGCTCGGGCGCTCTTGGAGACGCAGGGATAGCCATTTCACCCGATCCGAATGCGCTTCATTTCAACGACTCCAAGTTGGTCTTTGCGGAAAAGAACGTCGGGATCTCGGCCACCTACACCCCCTGGCTGCGGGCCCTGGGACTCAACGACGTCTACCTCGCTTACCTGACGGGCTATTACAAACCCGATGACCTGCAGGCATTCGGTATGGGATTGCGTTATTTTTCGCTCGGCGAGATCAATTTTACGGATATCAACGGCGAGCCGCTCGGCAACGGGCGCCCCAACGAGTTCGAAGTGAAAGGCTCCTATTCGCGCAAGTTGTCGGATAAATTGGCGGCCGGGATCGGCGTTAAGTTCATCTATTCCAACCTCGCCTCGGGGCAAACCGTCGGCGGACAGGAGATCACAGTGGGTACGGCCGGCGCTGCCGACGTTTCGTTCAGCTACGAGTCGCCGCTGGAAATGAAGAACCTCGAATCGACGCTTCGCCTGGGCTTGGCTATCACCAATATCGGTTCGAAGATCACCTATACCAACGCGGCCAACGAGGAGCGGGATTTTATTCCGACCAACCTCGGCATCGGCGGCGCCTGGGAGATGGCTTTCGACGAGCACAATAGCTTCAACCTGATCTTCGACATCAATAAACTGCTGGTGCCGACGCCCTGTTTCGAAGATTGCGACACCGACCAGGACGGAATTCCCGACTGGAAAGAGGACTCCCCGATCGCCGGGATATTCAGTTCATTCGGCGATGCTCCGGGCGGATTTTCGGAAGAATTGCAGGAATTCATGCTCTCTGTGGGCGCGGAATACTGGTACGACAAGCTCTTCGCCGTACGCGCCGGATATTACACCGAAGCGCAAACCAAAGGCGCGCGCCGCTTTTTCACGGTTGGCCTCGGTCTGAAATACAACATCTTCGGTCTCAACTTCTCCTACCTCGTTCCCACCACCAACCAGCGCAACCCGCTGGACAACACGCTGCGCTTTTCGCTGCTGTTTGATTTTGGGGATACGGCGGGAAACTGATAGTTTAGGAGGTTTAGAGGGTTTAGAAGGTTTAGTTTTAAATGAACCCTCTAAACCTCCTAAACCCTCTAAACTTTCTAAACTTTAAAGAAAAAAATTCCTGCAGGCCTATAAGCCGGATTCTGTTCCGCCCCCCTCCTTCGCTAAAAGCTATGGCGGGCCAGCCCCTGTCATTTATCTAGCCCTGGCCTCGCGGCACAGGGTCTATCTGCCTACCCTCCGCGGCTTCTTCCGAAGAAGAAATAGAGCGAGCAACTCTACATCCCAAAGGAAACCGGGGTATACATGGCATTTCAACCCACAAGGTTTATCCCCTCAGCCTGTTGCCAAGCCGCGGCGTGCGCTCTTACCGCACGTTTTCACCCTTACCCCCCTCCTACGCCAAGGCTTCGGCGGGGCGGTAATTTTCTGTGACACTCTCTGTCTCCCCCTTGCGGAGAAGCCCATCCGTTAGATGGTGTAGCGCTCTACGTTGTCCGGACTTTCCTCATTCCCGGCAGAACCGGGACCGCGACAGAGCAGCCTGCAGGACTCGCAATTTAAAAATAATTATGTCTCCTTACCTGTCAACCAGTTACAAATAATAAGTTAATTTCACCTCCGATGAAAGAAGGACGGGCAGGCTCCGCCTGCCCGTCCTTCTTTCATTAATTTATGGTAATCAATGGAACGAACACTTGGAAACCTATGACCCGTTCTGTCCGGTTAGCGTTATTCCTTCTGTTTCTATTGACAGTGCTCGCGGCACTGCTCCGGATATATTTTTCAGACGAACGGCGCCTTCAGCGATATGCCGGGAAGATCGAGCAATCTCTCCAACATCGGGAAGAAGAAGCTCAGGGTTTTATTTCCAAATTATCTCTCGATCCCGCCATCCAGCCCGCGGCGGAGCTCCTCGGGGAGCCCTGGGGCCTGGCCCCCTTCAATATCGCCTGGTACAGCGGCGATTCCCTGGTTTTTTCCCTCAATAACCGCTACCTACCAATCGATATCCTGCCGGAAAAGCATGCCTCGTCTTACTTTCTCCAGGAGGCCGACTCGAGCCTTTTTGTCGGAAAATGGGCGGCTGAAGACCGGATCATCTGGTTGCCGCTTTGGGAGCGATTCGGGTTGGAAAGCTCCTTTCTCAAGGACGGATTTACGGGTTTGCCCGATATCCCCGATGCAGTCAGACCCTTTGCTCAGGCGCCTGGCGCACTGGTGCGAAGCCCCGACGGAGAGCCTCTGGCATATCTGCGATCCGAAGGCCCTATCCAGGATCCTTTGGAGCGGGGGATCATGTTTTGGCTTTTTGTGGGAATAGGCCTGGCGGCGACCTATCTGCTAAACCAGGCAGCCGGATTTCTATCCCGGCGCTTTTCTCCCTGGTTGGGCATCCTGTTTCTGCTCGTTGTGATGGTCGGTATGCGCTTGCTTCTCAACCCCCTGCTCGCATCCCATCCGGTCGACCCTTCCATCCTACAGGTACCCATCCTGAACCAAAGCCTGGGCGGGCTTTTGCTCAATACTTTTTTCCTGCTCTGGCTGATGCTGTTCTTCCATCGGAACATGGAGGACCTGCGTTTTCCCTCCCTCCCCACCGCAGGCGCCATCCTGCTTAGCGCGGTCCATTACCTTTCGATCCTGCTGGGCATGCTCCTGATCGCCCAGACTATCCGGAATCTGGTGCTGCACTCCGACCTCAATTTGTACCTGAGCAATATTTTTTCCATCGACGCGGGAAGCGCTCTGGCCATCCTGGCGATGGCCTTGCTTTTCCTGGCCTTTTTCCTGTTCAGCCACCGCATGGGCAGGGTTATTGTGTCGATGGGGTTGAGCCCGGTCAGGCGAATGCTCGCTTTCGGCCTGTCTTTGGCGGCGGTGATCCCCTTTTACTACTGGACCCATAACTCTTTCCCGCTGGAACAGTTTCTGCTCGGCGCCATTGCCTATGTGGTCATGCTGGACCTGTTTTCCGAAGAGGAAAGCCCCAACCTGAGTTGGCTGATCCTCTGGCTCGGCATATTTTCCGGGCTAACGGCTTTGCTCCTGTCTGGGTATCACCTGGAAAAGGGAAACGCGATCCAGCAGGACCTCGCCAGGCGGCTGGCGCTGGAATGGAAGGAAGATCAGGGAGAGGAGCCGATGCGGGCGGGCAAATTCGAGTCCCTGTTTCCGCTTACAGCAATACCGGAAAAACCGGACGCCGAAGGCATGGAATATGCCATTTACCGTCAGGGCATTCTGGTGGATGGGAGCCCCGGGGGCAATTTTCCGCTCGATGAGACCGGGCTTGCCGTCAGTCCCAAAGCCGGCGAGTTGGTAAACACCAGGGCCCCGGGTCGGATCGAATGGACTTATCGCAGTGAACAGAGCATCACGGCTATCGTGAGTCGGGAGGTAGAAGGAGTTATGGGGCCCATCTCCCTATTTTCGCTCCTCTTTGCCTTGTTTGTGGTCATTATGCCCCTGCTCGCGTTTTTCAACTATTGGTTCGATTTCTTGCCCCCCACCCTCGATTTTGTTCAACTCCGGCGGCCTACCCTGAGCAACCGGATCCAGCTTTCGGTAATCAGTTTCCTGCTGTTGGCCTTTATCGGGATCGGATATTTCTCCTACCTCAATTTTCGCCAAAACGCGGATTACAACCAGGAGGTACAGGTAAAGCAAAAGATCGATGCCCTGATGGGGGAAATAGGCGCCTGGCTCCAAACCCAGGACACGCTTCCGGGGACTGCGCATCTCTCCGACCAATTGCTCGGGTTTGGTAGATTTCACGATATGGACCTGCTCGTGTACGATTCCGAAGGAAAAATCCTGGCCAGCACGTTCTCCCCGCGTCTGCATAGCGAACTGGCAGGGTCGCGCATGAACAGCGTTCCCAGATATTGGCTCTCCAAGGGGAGCCGGTCGCTGGACCTTCAAGAGGAACGGCTGGGGAATCTCCAATACCGGACCGCCTATTTGTCCGTCCGCAAGGGGGCCGGAGTTCCGCTTGCCTTTATTGGAATGCCTTTCGTCATCCAGCCCAGCCTTTGGCAGGAGGAGATCTCCGGGTTTATCAGCACCCTGATCAGCGTCTACGCCTTCATGCTGATATTCGTAGGGGCCTTTGCCATCTATATCGCGGGCTCGATCACCCGGCCCATTTCCGAATTGGGGGAAAGCCTCCGGAAACTGGAGCTCGGCAAGAACGAACCCCTCTCCTACAACCGCCAGGACGAGCTCGGCGCGCTGATAGAGGAGTACAACCGGACCCTTGGGAAACTGGAAGACAGCACCCGGAAACTGGCCCAATCCGAGCGGGAAAGCGCCTGGCGGGAAATGGCCAAGCAGGTCGCCCACGAGATCAAAAACCCGCTGACGCCCATGCGGCTGAGCATCCAGCATATGCAATACGCGTTGTTGCTGCAACCGGAAAAGGTCAATCACCTGGTGGATCAGGTGTCGAAGACCATCCTCGAGCAGATCGATAGCTTGAACGAGATCGCTACGGCTTTTTCGAACTTTGCCAAAATGCCGCAGGCCGAAAACTCGACGTTTTCCATCAACGAGTTGCTGGCCAATGTGCATGGGTTGTTTCGGAACGAGCAGCCCGAATTTGAGCTCAGCCTGAGCCTGCCGGAGGAAAACATCCTCGTTTTTGCCGATAAAAACCAGTTGATGCGGGTATTCAACAACCTGTACAAGAATGCCATCCAGGCCATTCCCGAAGGCCGGCAGGGGAAGATCCGCACCAGGCTATTCCTGCGCGAAGGAGAGGTGGTGGTGCAGGTGAGCGACAACGGGTCGGGCATCCCCGAGGCCACGCGCGACAAGGTTTTTGTCCCGAACTTCACGACCAAGAGTTCTGGTTCCGGCCTGGGGCTGGCCCTTTCCAAAAACATCGTCGAAACGGCGGGGGGCAGGATCTATTTCGAAACCGCTCCCGAACAGGGAACCGATTTTTTTGTGGAGTTGCCGCCGGCGCCCACGGGATCCTGACCGAAGCCTAGTAAACCAAAAAGCTTCTCCGCTGTTAAGCTTCCATTTTAAAGATCTTTTTGAAAAATTTTCGGAATGCAGATTTTGATATATCTCCTCATTACCCTCGGCACGGCTGCGTTCATGGAATTCGTGGCCTGGTTTGCGCATAAGTTTGTGATGCACGGCTTTTTGTGGGACTGGCACGAAGATCACCACAAGCCCCAGTACAAGGGGGAGAAATTTTTCGAAAAGAACGACCGCTTTTTTCTGGTGTTCGCCATCCCGAGCGCCCTGGCCTATATTTTGGGTACGGTGACCCCTCTTTCATGGCTATTTTTCGTGGGGGTGGGCATTTCCATCTACGGCCTGATCTACTTTTTGATCCACGACGTCTATATCCACCGCAGGTTTTCCTGGTTCAAGCAACTGGACAACCGCTACTCCAGGGCCATTTTGCGGGCGCACGGCACGCATCATGCAAAGCAGACCAAGGAAGAGGGCGAGTCATTCGGTTTGCTGGCCGTGCATCCCAAGTTTTTCAAAAAGAGAAAAGCACAGGCAAAAAATCAGTAAATTCGCGCTGCAACATTCTCCTTAAACCGTGGCGCAACAAAGCTGGCTAGAGACAATCCTTCGTTCGCTTAACGTCGAACTTCCTCTTCGGGACAACCTCGATGACTACATCGATATCATCGTTCCCGAGATTCGCAAATGGGGTGAAGACCTTTCCGAGATGAATTACTACTCCAGTAAAGGAGGCAAGCCCTGGCTGGAGGTCCGGGATGAGGATAATTTCCACAACACCATCGTCCATTTCTTTAACGAAGGAGGAGAGTACCTCCGCTCGACCGACGGGAACGTCATCAAGGGGCAATGGAGGTTGCTGGAGGGAACCAACAAAATGATCATCGACCTCGGCGGGGGCCTGAGTGAGCTGTACGAACTAGCCTATCTCGACTCCTATTTCTTTATCCTGAAGAAGCACGGGGACCAGAAAAGAGCCCGCAAATACTTCGCCATGGGCTTCGAGCCCTACATAAAAGGCCTCGAATGGAGAGATTACGTGGAAGAACTCTTCAATACCTATCGAAGGAAACACCGCACCTATCAGCTCATCACAGGAGCCGTCGTGATCCTGATCATTATCGTATTAGCGCTATCATTTTTTTAATACGCTGAGCATCGTGGAGCCGATGTCTGCCGGAGAGCGGACGACGTGTATTCCACAGGCTTCCATGATGGCCATCTTGGCCTCGGCCGTATCGTCTTTTCCGCCGATGATGGCGCCGGCATGGCCCATTTTGCGGCCTTTCGGAGCGGTTTGACCCGCGATGAATCCCACCACAGGTTTGGTTCCAAATTCCTTGATGTAGCGTGCGGCCTCGGCTTCCATGCCTCCTCCGATCTCGCCGATCATGATGATCCCTTCGGTGCCGGGGTCTTCCATGAGCAACTGAACGGCTTCTTTGGTAGTGGTACCCGGAATGGGGTCGCCGCCGATGCCGATGCAGGTGGATTGACCCAGGCCGGCTTTGGTCACCTGGTCGACTGCCTCGTAGGTGAGCGTGCCGGAGCGCGAAACAATGCCGATGGTTCCCGGCCGGTGAATGAATCCGGGCATAATGCCGCATTTCGCCTCGCCCGGGGTGATGACGCCGGGGCAGTTGGGTCCGATGAGGCGGCAATCTTTATCTCCCAGGTAGGATTTTACTTTGACCATGTCCTGCACCGGAATCCCTTCCGTGATGCAGATGATCACCTTGATGCCGGCCTCGGCAGCTTCCATGATGGCGTCGGCGGCAAAGGGCGGGGGGACGAAAATGACGGATGTATTGGCGCCTGCTTGCCGGACCGCGTCCTGCACGGTATTGAAAACCGGACGATCGAGGTGTTGGGTACCGCCTTTTCCGGGGGTTACTCCACCTACGAGGTTGGTGCCGTATTCGATCATCTGCGTGGCGTGAAACGTGCCTTCTTTGCCCGTGAAACCCTGAACGATCACCCGGGAGTTTTTGTTAACGAGAACCGACATGCTTGGTGCTGTTTTGTTTTGTTATTCTATTTCTTTATCCAGTATGAAGACGTCTTCGTCCTCCTTTTGCATAAAATACTGTTCGCGGGCGAAAGTTTCCTTGTCTTCTTCAAGCGTTTTCTTCTCCTCCTCCGCTACTTGAATCTGATCCTGGTAGTATGCCTTGTCATTTTTGAGATTGTTAACCGCCCGAACCAGCCGGAACTGGGTCAGCAGATTGGCGCTGTCGGCGAAAACCATCCAGGCCAGGAAAAGGGTTGCGGCAATCACGTAGCGGTTTCGAAAAGGCGGTGGCACCTTGCTGATCAAACCCCTCCAGACTGTTTTTCCAATACTCATAGTATGTTATTTTTGGCTCAGCCGCCGATCAGTGCCCTGCCGGGATAGATCCCGGATTCAGCCAGTTCCTCCTCGATGCGGAGCAATTGGTTGTATTTGGCGATTCGGTCGGACCGCGAGGCAGAGCCTGTTTTAATCTGCCCCGTGTTGAGGGCTACGGCAAGGTCGGCAATCGTCGTGTCTTCCGTTTCTCCCGAGCGGTGGCTCATCACGCTGGTGTATCCGTTGCGGGTAGCCAGGCGCACTGCCTCGATCGTTTCGGTGAGGGTGCCGATCTGGTTGACCTTGATCAGGATCGAGTTGGCCACGTCCATGTCGATGCCCTTTTGCAGGCGCTGGGTGTTGGTTACGAACAGGTCGTCGCCCACTAGTTGGATGCGGCTTCCCAATTCCTTTGTAATGCTTTTCCACCCATCCCAATCGTCCTCGTGGAGGCCGTCCTCAATGGAGATGATGGGGTATTTATTGCACCAGTCCTTCCAATATGCGACCATTTCGGCAGAAGTCAGTTTCTCACCGGATGATTTATGGAAGTGGTACACCTTTTCTTCTTCGTTGTAAAATTCGGAGGCTGCCGGGTCGAGGGCGATCATGACATCTTCGAGGGGCCGGTAGCCCGCTTTCTCAATGGCCATCAGGACGGTTTCGATGGCTTCCACATTCGAGCCGAGGTTGGGGGCAAAGCCGCCTTCGTCGCCTACGTTGGTGGAGTAGCCCTTGCTTTTGAGGACCGATTTGAGGTTGTGAAAAATCTCGACACCCATGCGCAGTCCTTCGGAGAAGGTTTCGGCGCCTACCGGCATGATCATGAACTCCTGGAAGTCGATCTTGTTGTCGGCATGGGAACCTCCGTTGAGGATGTTCATCATGGGAACCGGGAGGATATGTGCGTTGACTCCTCCGATATAGCGGTAGAGCGGTTGGTCTGTTTCCTTGGCGGCGGCTTTCGCGATGGCGAGGGAGACGCCCAGGATGGCATTGGCGCCCAGATTGGCTTTATTGGGCGTGCCGTCCAGGTCGATCATCAGCCTGTCGAGGTAGATCTGGTCGAAGACGTCTTCCCCGAGGAGGGCTTCCCGGATGGTTTCTTCCACGTTGCGGCAGGCGCCCAGGACGCCTTTCCCCAGGAAGCGGGCCTTGTCGCCGTCGCGCAGTTCGACGGCCTCGTGTTTGCCGGTCGATGCCCCGGAGGGTACGGCGGAGCGGCCGATAAATCCGTTTTCGGTCACTACTTCTACTTCGATGGTCGGGTTGCCGCGGGAGTCGAGTATTTCCCTTGCGCGTATATCTAAAATGGTACTCATAGAGCGGGTTGATTTATTTTTTTCGATTCGCGCATCATTCCCACGAACTCATCAAACAGGTAGCGGGAGTCATGCGGTCCGGGGGAAGCCTCCGGATGGTATTGGACGGAAAAGGCCTTTTTTTCGCGGATGCGGATGCCTTCCACGGTCTGGTCGTTGAGGTTCCGGTGGGTCACCTCCACTTTGCCGGCCGCTCGTTCGATGGCCTCGGGGTTGACCCCGAAGCCATGGTTCTGGCTCGTGATCTCGCATTTACCGCTGAGCAGGTTAATCACGGGGTGGTTGATGCCGCGATGCCCGTGGTGCATTTTATAGGTCGGTATCCCCACGGCCAGGGCCAACAACTGGTGACCCAGGCATATTCCGAACAAAGGTTTGTTTTCGTCGAGGATGTTGGCAACGGTTTGCACGGCGTAATCCATCGAGGAGGGGTCGCCCGGGCCGTTGGAGAGGAAATAGCCGTCGGGCCGGAATTCTTTCAAGTCCCGGAGCGGTGTTTTTGCGGGAAAAACCTTGACAAAGCAACCGCGTTGGACCATGCAGTCGAGGATATTGCGCTTCGTGCCGAAGTCGAGCACGGCCACCCGAAAATCGGCGCCCGGATCGCCCAGGGTATATGCCTCCCGGGTGCTCACGTGGGAGGCCAGTTCGAGCCCTTCCATGGGAGGCACCTGCTTCAGGCGGTGCTTCAGCTCTTCGACATCGGTAGTCTCGGAGGACAGGATCGCGTTCATGGCTCCTTTACTGCGTATGTGGCGGACGATGGCCCGGGTGTCCACATCGGAGATGCCCACCAGGTTTTCTTTTTCAAAATATTCCTGAATGGATGCGTTGGCCTGTGGGCGGGAAAATTGCCAGGTAAAATTCTTGCAGATGAGTCCGGCGATTTTGATGCTCCCCGACTCGACGTCGGTATCTTTTGTGCCGTAGTTGCCGATATGGGCATTGGTAGCCACGAGCAACTGTCCGAAATAAGAGGGGTCCGTGAAGATTTCCTGATAGCCGGTCATCCCGGTGTTGAAACAAATTTCCCCTGTGGTGGCGCCGATTTTGCCGGCCGATTTTCCGTGAAATACTGTTCCGTCTTCCAACACTAAAACCGCAGGGAGGGGCTGCATCATTTGCTTCTTTTTAAGACGCTGCAAAGATAACAGCCTTAAACGACTTTTTTGGAAATTAAAAAAGTAATAAGGGGATAAAGGGCAGCCTGGGGCTGCCCTTTATCCCCTTAAAAAGTATTTTACTCTATGATAACTATTTTCTCCAGCCGGATGGTATTTTGACTTTCGTCCAGGATGGAGAGGAAGTAAATGCCTGGGGCGAGGGCGTCTTTGTTGAAGGAGAGGCGGTTCGACCCGCCTTTGGCCCTGCCCTTGTAGAGCGAACGCACCGTCCTTCCCCCGGAGTCACTCAGGAATACATGGATATAGCTCTTGGCAGCCAGCTCGAGGTCGAGGGTAAAGACATCCCGGACCGGGTTGGGGAAGACCGAGCTTTCGATGACATTGCCGGGTTCGGCGACGGAGGCGTTGGGGTCGAGGGAAAGTTCTCCGATCCAGTTGCCGTAGGCGCTGTTCGTATTTCCGTAGCAGCCGGAGACCCAAACGACGGGGTTGGGGCTGTTGTGTTTGCGGCTGATCCCCGAATAATCGCCCCAGCGCTGCACGTTGTCGGCGGTCACATTGATGAAATATTCACCCTGTCTTACGGTGGTGGAGGTAGAGGCCGTCATGCCCTCGTCGACCGAGGCGGCCCGGAACTCGGGGAAACTGGACTTGCTGGCCCTCAGAAAACCAATGATGACCGACTTCTCGGTATTCGTGCTGCCGATGGGCGCCACAGAGGGATATCCGTAATCAAATAGGTTCTGGCCATAGTTGACATAGGTAATGCTCTCATTCTGAACATCCAGCCGGTTATACCGAACGGCCCCGTAGCCGCCTCCGAAATCGGTCAAATGGACGTAGTGGATCAGGCCATTGGCATAAAACCCGCTGGCCACCCGGCAATCGCCCATGTCGAGCAATTTCGTGGTGAGCTGTTGCTCCGCATCGGCGGAAGGGGAATAGGATGCCGTGCCGATTTCATAGGCGAGGATATCCTGATCGTCTTCCACATTTCCGGTGATATCGTATAAATGTGCGTAGCCTCCGCCGCCCGACAAGGGGCTGACCAGGTAAATGCCGGGGCCATAGCCTCCATCGAAACCATAAGACATCGGCGCCACCGTAAAAGCCTGGTCGCCAAACCCGTCGGTGACGTTGTTGAAATATTCCCAGTCGATGTTGCCCCCTGCAAATCCGGGCTGTTTGTCGATCTGGAGGATCACGGCCTGGTTGAACTGGTCGTTGGTATTGAACAGGTTGCCGGAGATAAACAGGTCCTCATTGGAAACCCCGATGCTCGGAAAATCGAACCAGGTATTGTTGTTGAGAAAGTTGCCGTCGAATACGTAGGACCACCAGCCGTCCATCGGATTCTGGGTTTCGGAGAAGCTCACCACCACCTTGCTGTCAGCGGGGGTATTGCCGTGCAGGACGACCAGGATGAATTTATTCTGATCGGCGTCGAACAGCACGCGCGGATCGTAAAAAAAGTCGCTTCCCAGGTTCAAAAAGGAAAAGTAATCGCCCAGTGCTTCGTTTAGCAGCTCCGTGCCGTTTTCATTGTAAAAACTGAGGTTGGAGTTCACCGATGAGACGATAAAACCATTGTCGGAAATCGCCATCGTGTTATCGGGGGGATACCAGCCATCGTAATTATTGCAGGGAAATTCGCGAAAGAGGATGGGGGCATCGGCCAGCACGCCGTCCTGGCCGTCTTCGGGATCGGGGCCTGCGTCTTGAAGTTTTTGAACGAGCTTTTGTTGTTTGAGCGCTTTGATCGCTTCCTTGTCGGCGCTTCCTGGGTGCTGGATCCCTTTGACATTGGTAATGGAAAAATCCCAGCCCGGGTTTGAGGCGCCGGGAATGTGGTGCGCTGCCGGAGCGAGGGCCTGCATGGCGACTGGTTTTAATTCGAATTTAGCCGTCGAACGATCCATCTGGGGCTTGGATTCCTGTGCCTGGAGCAAGGGGAAAAAGCAAATGAAAAGCGCGGCGGAAAACAGGGTGCGAGGAGCCATAAATGCTGTTTTGGGGTGAAAATAAAGGCTTAAGATACGCGAAATTTCAATATGAAGGCGCGTTTAAACCTTGATTAACCCTCGTTTATTCTGCGGAGCCATACAGGAGGTCCTTCATGCGGGAACCCTGGATTTCCGGGAGGTAATAGGTATTGGAAAACTTTTCGATGGTCAGCCGGATGTCGAGCCTCAGCTCTTCAAATTGACGCGGGAGTTCCTGTTTGCAAACCTCCTCGTTCTCATAAGTGGAAGTAATGTTATCGAACTTCTGGTAGTACTGCGAACCCAGGTTGACGAAGGACTGGTATTTCCCGATGAAATCGGCCACCCGCTGCGTGGCGAACTCCAGGTTCACCTGTTCCCGGGCCCAATGGCTTTTCGAGGCCGGATCGGCATCCTGGCTCGTCTCCCGGCTCAGTGTCCCGATGAATTCGTCCAATTCCAGGTAGACATTTTCCCAATCATCTCCCGACCTGCATTTATCCAGGGGGACCAGATAGTTTACCACCTTCACATAATCTTCAAAGAGGCGTTCGCATTCCTGTTTGAGGGCCTGATTGGCGGTTTTGAGGTACTCCGTTTCGTGCTGGATGATGCTCAGCTCCGCCCCCATCCGGACGGTAAAATCCAGGATGCAGGCGATTCGCTCGAGCTCCTGTTGCCGTTCCTTAGGTTCGCCTTCCCCAATAAAGGTAGCTACTATGGAGAAAGCCGCGGACATATAGGGATTGGAATGCAGAATGCCGGGCAACTGGAGTGCGTTCTTTTTCTTCAATTGTTCTTCCAGAAAATCCCTGTTCTTTTGAAAATCGGGATAGGTATTCGGATTGGACAGGAGCAAAATGTTTTGGTAGATCTGCATGCCCGAGAAATGGTGGTCGAGCGCCAGAATCTTTTCGTACAGCAATTTGATCAGGTCGATGCCTTTTTTATAGCGGACTTTCAGCAGTTGAATTTCCTTTTCCGTTCCAAAGGTTTCCAGCTGGTCGCCGATTTCCTGCCTTTCCTGCCATAGACGGCGCCATTTGCGGTAATTTACTTTATGGCTTTCCCGAAGTACGGAATCGAGCCGTTTTACGCGGTCCAGCAGAGGAGCCTCCAGCAGGTCGAACCTGCGTTCGATTTCCATTAGTTCCTCCAATCCCCGGCCGACCCATTGATCGAGGGTATCCGGCTCCCAAGCCAGGTTGGTGCTTGAGGAAGTCGAGCCCGCTGAAAAAACCCCGAACAGCATAAATAAGCCCGCGATTGCCAAAGATCTGATTGCCATGGTTCAAAAGATTAAGTAAATCAAACGGGCTAAAAAGCTTGGCCCGGTGTTGCGCAGGTCATTCCGTCTCCATCTACACTCCAAATAACCTGCCCGGGACCAAGCATATTTCTTTAGGTCTTTCCGGCGATCACCCGGTAAAGGTTGGGTAAGACCATCCTGGTCTTACCCGCGACCTCGAACGAATCAGTCGCATAAAACGGGTGTCGTTTGCTGGGTCAGCAAGGCGTTGTTTACGGTGTATTTCACGCCCCATTCCGAGTTTTGTTTGGCCTTGAAGGCCTTGCCCACTTTTTTGGTGGTAGTCAGGCTTTTCTTGGCAAAGGCAATTTCGGTGGTCGCAACCTGAAAGGGCAGATCGCATTTGCAACCGGCTTCCGTGGGAAGAAAGACAGCTCCAAAGATGTCGTTCTTTAAATTGGCAGCCTCTTTCTTCCAGTTGCCGTTCGAGTTGAGCTTGTAATTTTTAACTGTGGCTATCACCCGGTAATAGAGCAATGGGATTTGCAATTGGTATTGATGGTATTTGATTTGGCGGCTATTTGAGGAGTAATATTGGTGGTCTTTTTTCTCTGCCTTGGAAGCGCAACAATCGTAGGAATCCACAACCACCGGAAAACCGTAGAAGCTGGTGCAACCTCCGCTGGTTACGACGGTGAGGGTCACGAAGTAGGTTTTGTCGCAGGGAAAAGTGTGACATGGATTGGGAGTTGTGACAGGGGGTGACCCGTCGCCAAATTCCCAAACCCAGCTGATCACGTTTTCCAGGAGGTTGGTGTTGTCCAGAAAGCAAATGCCTCCGGGCAAGCCGGTTTCGTTATAGATAAAAAACGGGAGGCAGCCTTCGGTCCCTACCTCGATTTCCCTGCAGAGGCGGTCCAGACATGGCTCCGGGCTCTCCACTTCTACCGTAACGCATACCGTATAGGTTCCTGCTTGCGAGTAGGTGTGGGTCGGGTTTTGCTGCATGGAGTTGCTGCCGTCGCCAAACTCCCAGAAAAAGGTGGCTGCACCTGTTTGTGGCTCCCCGGTAAATGTAAATCCCACCGTTGTTGAATTGTTATCCATATTGGTTGAAAAGTTGGCAAGGCACCCAATTTCCGGGCCGTGAACGGTCACGTTGCGCAGACTATATGGATTTTCTCCCCTTTCCAGGGCCTTGAGCGCCGTCAGATCGGCGTTGGCAATGATGTAGGTGATCCCCTTTTGCGGTAGATAGTAAATATCCGTGCCGACCTGTGCCTGATAGCTCGCGCTGAACAAGGAGGCGAGGATCTCGTCGACCAGATGGTGCCCCGTAAAATCCGCCGGGTTGCGCCCGGAGTTGAGCCAGTCGCATTCACGTTGCAAGGTGGCTTTGCGGATCGTGTTTGGCTGATAGCGCTGTTCAAAAAGGGCCAGAACCGAATTGTCGTCCGGGCAGGTTTCTCCGGGCGGATCCTCCCACGTTTGGGCATTGGCATCGGCATTCCAGTCCCGGACCCGCTGCTCGAGATCCTGGTAAACCTGGTCAAACACCGCTTTGGATGAAAATACCAGCATGTTGTTGCGCACCTCGAGCCCCTGATAGGTTGGAACGACTTCCCAGGAACGCTGGCCATGAATCATGCCGGGCAGACACCATACTGAAAAAACAAGGGCAATTGCCCATCTGAACGTGGAATTTTTCATTATTACCTCCATTTTTTATGAATTTACCGGTCATCTCAAAAAGGGTTGGAGCGACAACGAACAAGGAACAACCGACTCATCCTCCCGGTACAATTATTCCTTCAGACCTAGGCCCCCTGTTAGATAAATTTTAGTATGGTCTGGTCGTCGCTTCCAAATCCCATGATTTTTAGCGAAAAGGGCCTCTAGCCCAGTGTCTCGTCTTCGATGACAATGGCATTGCCGCCTTTGCCCTCGCGTTGGTTTTTTGTCGTCATAGCTTTTCGTTTTGTTGTTTAAAAAGAAGCATGAAACAAATCTACCCCGGAAGAAGAGCCTTCGCACTGCATGAGGGTACGTCCCGCTTACCCCCTATGTCGAAAAAAATAAAACATCAATGCGTTTATAATCAGCGTTTTATCAAAAAGATCAAACGTGAAATTCTTACCTCCATTCCGGTAGACAGGCAGCCAAAACCGCGAAATATTCCCCAAAAAACCAGGGCGCTCTATTTTATTGCCCTTACCTTTAGACAGATGGATGGGGCATGGCACAAAACGGCAGGAAATGCAAGAACTGCGCGAACTGGTGGGCATTGTCAACCGCCACAAAATCAAATCCCTCGAATTGCTGGGGCCTACCCTGCCCTCTTCTTCCAAAATCATGAAATTGTACAGGGGGATCTCCTCCGGGGTCTTCGACAGCGATGAGGAAGCTATGGGCCTATTGTACGGAAACCCGGCAACCGCAAAGAACAGTTACTGGAAACTCAAACACGACCTGAAGAAACGCTTGCTCAACACCCTGTTCTTTATCGACCAGAAACAGGCCCGCCAAACCGCCTACGAACGGATCTTCTACAATTGCCACCGGGAATTCACCGCAGCCCGGTTTTTGCTGCGGCGGGGTGCACGCCAGGTAGCCGTCGAGCTGCTGCACAAGGTGCTCAAGAAAGCCCGCCAGATCGAACTCACCCCCATCGAACTGGAGGCGCTCCAACTGCTGAGGCATCATTACGGAGTCATCCTGGGCGAGCGGAGGAAGTTTGAGGAATACAACAAGAAGGTTTTGTATTGCACGGAGTTGTACGACGCCGAAAACAAGGCGGACGAGTTTCAGGAGGAGCTGTTGTCCTATTACGTGAAGGATAAAAGCACCAAACACCAATACTTCGAAATGGCGCAGCGCTACGAAGCCGAGCTCCGTCGCCTGATGGGGCGGGTAAACAGCAAAAAACTCCAGCACCGGGTGAGGTTCATTTCCGTAGCGATGAATATGATCGTCAATGATTACGAGGCCACCGTAAAATCCTGCCTCGAAGCCGTCCGCTATTTCAGGCGTTTCAGCAACCTGCCCGACTCCTACATCCGGCCCTATATCTATCAACTGGTGGTCAGCTATATTCAGTTGCAACAGTACCAAAAGGGGGAGGAGGCCATTCAGCGCTTGCTGGACATGCTGGAGCCCGGCCAGAGCAACTGGTTCCAGGGAATGGAGCTGCACTGTATTCTGGCGCTTCATTCGAAGGACTATCAGAAAGCGCATCTGTTATGGCTGAAAAGCATTGGCGCTCCCAACTTCAGGCATTTGTATCCATCGGCCAGGGAGCCATGGTACATTATCGAAGCCTTTATCCACTACATTTACAAAACTGGCAGAATCCCTAACCCGGGCCCGGGCCTGGAACGGTTTAGATTGGCGAAATTCATCAACGAGGTCCCTCTTTTTGCAAAGGATAAAAGGGGCTACAACATCCCTATTTTAATCATCCAGATCTTGTTCCTGCTCCGGCAGGGCGAGCAGGACGCGGTCAACGAGCGCCTGGACGCGCTGTCCAGATATGCGCTGCGGCATTTCCGGAAAGGGGAACACTACCGTACCCACTTTTTTATCAAAATGCTCAACCAGTTGCCAAAAGCCTTTTTTCGCCGAAAGGAACTGGAACGGCGCACGGCAACCCACCTCCGGCAATTGCAAAACCTGCCCCTGGTCATGGCCCGGGAGGCCCATGAGATCGAGATCATTCCCTATGAAAACCTCTGGGATTTGTTGTTGGAAGGATTGAAATAAGTAGAAAAGAGACAGCGGCCAGGGGCCGCTGTCTCTTTATGAATTTTTCAGGGCGCTATGGCAGCGGCCATAAAACGGTATGATTTGAAAGACCGGGCCGATGAGCCCGCCGTTTTTTCCAATTGCTGCGACCATCCGACGTTGACGAGCGCAGGCAGGTTGGAGGTTATTCGGGCGACTACTAGGCCGTCGATCCAGAAAGTGGCCTCTGTATTGGTCTTGTTCAGGGATACCATGAGCTCGTATTCCTTATTTACCTCGAAAACAACTCCCGTATCCGCCACCGAATCCGTACCCCCTACCCTGCTGTATGCCTGCCATTTGCCGCCATTTGCCGAATGGCGATAACGGAGGCCCAGGGTGTTGTTTTGATCCCAGAAACCCGAATAGGGAAAATCCGCTATCCTGAGGAAATAATAATAGTTATTGGTGTTGTCGCTCAGGGCATTCGGCGTTTTTATGTGCGTTTTGGTCACCAGGTGGGCGCTGCCCACGAATGCCCCCTCGTGGTCGTGGGGATACATGAGGCCGGTGCCGCCCGATGGCGTACTGCCCGTATTCATATCGAGGTAGTTGAAGGGCTCCGTAGCGCTGGCATCGCCTGTCGTTACATCGATAGAACCCCAATAATCCATGGGATTGTCCGCGCTCAATTCGGTGGGCACCCGGGCGACCGGATCGTCGTAATAGGTCGCTCTTCTGGGAACCTGATACGCAGGGGAAGGGTTGGTGAGAACCCGCCAGCGGCTCACGGTACCATCGTAGAAAATTTGACAGGAGCTACCCGGCCATAAAATCACTTCTTCCTGATAATTAATCCGGTTTTCGGCGGAGCTGTTCGCATGTTCCGGGGCCAGGTAGATACAATAGCTTCCCACGTTCACCAGGGTCTTGATCTCCCCGGAGGTTTCCGCTCCAAAGCCGTTGATAGCCCTTAACCCGTTGTCACCTGACAAACGAACCAGGGTGGCGTCCGCCCAACCGGCGGGGGTATAGTTGTTTTGAGCTGCGGTGATCGGGGCAGGCGGAATGACCGAAGGCGAACCGCCGCCACCGCCGCCGCTTCCATTGGCCGCAGCCGTGATCCGGCCATCCACATCGACGGTGATGTTGGCGGAGGTGTAAGCGCCAGGGGTTACCGCTGTGGGGGCCAGTTGAACCGGGCCCACTCCGTCGGTGGGAATGGAAAGGGCTACCTCCGTTTCATCCGTCCCGTTGTCATCCGCCAGGATGGCGGCAATAGTCGGGGTCGAGACGAAATTCAGCGCCCCCCTTTGGGTCATGCCCACCCCGTCGTCGCGAAGAGCGTGGCCGGTAGCGCCGCCGCTTCCGTTGCTCGCCGCGGTGATCCTTCCGTCGGCGTCCACCGTAATATTTGCTGCGGTGTAAGAGCCCGGCGCCACCGCTGTGGAGGCCAGTTCCGCAGATCCCACTGCGTTGGAAACGATCTGCAGGTTGGAGAACGTGCCCGTCACATCGCCCCCGGCGTTGCTCGTAGCGGTTACATCGTCGGCTCCATTGGTGTCGCCGGAGTTGGACAGGGTAATCATGTTGCCCACCTCGCTGATCGTCAGCCCCGAGCCCGCTATCAGCATGACGTCGGTAGAGCCTGCGGTATTGCTCGCCAGGATGGAGGTCGTGCTCGTACCCCCCAACACGGTAAGGCTACCCTCGTTGGTGACGTTAGGGTCGGCTGTGCCGCTGCTCGCGGCGGTCAGGCGCCCGTCGGCATCTACGGAGATGGAGGCCAGGGTATAGCTTCCCGGGGTTACGGTAGTCGAGGCCAGTTGACTGGAGCTGATTGCGCCGGTAGGTATGGTCAGGGTCACCTCTGTTTCATCGGCGCCTCCGTCATCTGCCAGTCCTGCGTGAATCGTGGAAGACGAAACAAAATTAAGCGCGCCTCTTTGGGTCATACTCAAGCCGTCGTCGCGAAGAGCGTGGCCTGTCGCTCCGCCACTGCCGTTGCTCGCCGCCGTGATACGGCCGTCTGAGTCAACGGTAATATTCGCGGCGGTGTAGGAACCCGGCGCCACAGCCGTCGAGGCCAGTTCCGATGCGCCCACCGCGTTAGGGACGATCTGCAAGTCGGAAAACACTCCCGTAACATCGCCGCCGGCATTCGTGGCGTTGGTTAAATCGTCGGCAGCACTGGGATCCCCGGTATTGGTCAGGGTGATGTTGTTACCCGATTCGCTGATTGCCAGGCCCGAACCTGCCGTCAAGGTGAGGTCCGTGGAGCCGGAGGTATTGCTGCTGATGACGGAGGTGCTTCCGGCGCCCGGTAGGACGCTCAGGCTACCCTCGTTTGTAATGCTGGCATCGGCCGTGCCGTTGCTCGCGGAGGTCACCCGGCCATCGGCGTCTATCGTCACGGAGGCCAGGGTATAGAAACCGGGGCTCACCGAGGTTGGGGCCAATTCGGTGGGACCGACTGCTGCGGCGGGTATGCTTAGCGAAATTTCCGTTTCATCGGCGCCGTTGTCGTCGGCCAGGGTGGCGGCAATGGTGGAAGACGAAACGAAGTTGAGGGCGCCCCGCTGAGTCATGCCCACGCCGTCATCGCGAACTGCATGGCCTGTCGCGCCGCCACTGCCGTTGCTCGCTGCGGTAATGCGGCCGTCGGAGTCTACGGTAATATTTGCAGCGGTGTAGGAGCCAGGCGAAACAGCCGTCGAGGCCAGTTCCGGTGCGCCCACCGCGTTGGAGACGATCTGCAGGTCGGAAAACGTACCCGAAACATCGCCGCCGGCATTCGTCGTGTTGGTTAAATCGTCGGCCGCGTTGGTATCACCGGAGTTGGTCAGGGTGATGTTGTTACCCGACTCGGCGATCGTCAGGCCCGAGCCCGCCGTCAAGGTGACGTTTGTGGAGCCCGAAGTATTGCTGCTGATGACGGAGGTGCTTCCGGCGCCTGCAAGGACGCTCAGGCTGCCCTCGTTGGTGCTGCTCGGATCGCCCGTGCCGTTACTCGCTGCGGTCACCCGGCCATCGGCGTCAATGGTGACAGAGGCCAGGGTATAGGAGCCTGCGCTCACCGAGGTCGATGCAAGCTCGGTGGGACCGACCGCAGAGGCGGGTATGTTCAATCTTACTTCTGTCTCATTATTTGCCGAATCATCAGACAGCGCGGTGTTGATCGTCGGGGTAGAAATAAAGTTGAGGTTTGTCCGCTGAGTCATGGTGACGCCGTCATCCTTGATCCGGTGGCCGTTCACAGCGTAATCCACGGCTTCAGCGGCTATGAGCGCATCGATCAATTTTCTTCCGGATGTGCTCCGGATGGTGTCGCCCGGATCTGAGAGCTCTGTAATTTTCAATTCCGGGTCATAGGATTTGATTCCTTTGGAATTGGAGGCTGCTAAAAGCCAAAGAATGGCCATAGCAAGGAGGAAAGAGATGTTTTTCATGACGTAAGGTTAGGTTGAGAATTAAGTGATGGGATGCTATAATCGGGAGAGGGACGGCTGGGATTTCTAAAGGTCGACTAAAATTTTGTAAAAAAAAAGGGCGCTTCCTTCCGGAGGCGCCCTTTTTAAGGTTTTGGTGGTATGGGTTTATTCGTTTGTTTTTTCTTCTTTATCCTTTTCTTCCGTCTCGTTCGAAGCTTCCGTGTCCGGAGTTTCGGGAGCGGCGTCGGTCGTTTCCTCTTCCACGTCCATAGCTTCCTCGACTGCGGTTTCAACGGTCGGTGCAGCTACTGCGGCAGTAGCTGCGGTTTTGGCTGCGCCGGCGCCGCTACCGCCGCGGCGGGTGCGCTTCTTCTTGGAGTCTTCCTGTTCGGTCTTTTTGAGGCTGTAGACTTCGTTGAAATCGACCAGTTCGATCATGGCCATTTCTGCGGCGTCGCCCCGGCGGAAACCGGTTTTGATGACGCGGACGTATCCACCCGGGCGATCACCTACTTTTTCAGCGACAGTGCTAAAGAGCTCCTTGATGGCTTCCTTGTTTTGCAGATAGGAAAAAACGACCCGGCGGGAATGCGTCGTATTTTCTTTTGACTTGGTGATGATCGGTTCGATAAAAGTACGAAGGGACCGGGCTTTTGCAAGCGTGGTGCGAATTCGTTTGTGCTCGATGAGCGCGATGGCCAGGTTGCGGAGCAATGCCTTTCGGTGTTCCGTCGTGCGGCCTAGGTGGTTTACCTTATTACCGTGTCGCATGGTAGGTGATTTAATCGGATGAACCTCGCAACACCAGAATCGCCGGGTACAGCGCCGACGGAAACATTCCGGTTATTGCAAAAAATATGATTTGTTACAAGGGCTGTACGTCGATTATTCTTCTTCCAGTTTGTACTTCGAAAGGTCCATCCCGAAGGTCAGGCCTTTGTCTTGCAGGAGTTCCTCGATCTCCACGAGCGATTTTTTTCCGAAGTTGCGGAATTTGAGCAGTTCGTGGGTATCGTAGCGGACCAGTTCGGCAAGGGTGTTGATCTTGGCTGCCTTGAGGCAGTTGTAGGCCCTGACGGACAGGTCGAGGTCTTCCAGCGAGGTTTTGAGCAGCTTGCGCATGTGGAGGATATGCTCGTCCACGATGTCGTCCTGGCGGCTGGTGGCGTCATCGAAGGTGATATTCTCGTCCGTGATGAGCATGAGGTGCTGGATCATGATACGGGAAGCTTCCTTGATGGCTTCTTCCGGGTGGATGGTGCCGTCGGTTTTGACTACGATGTTGAGTTTCTCGTAGTCGGTGCGCTGGCCCACACGGGTATTTTCGATCTTGTAGGAAACGTTCTTGATAGGCGTGTAGATGGCGTCGATCGGAATCACGCCGATGGGAGCGTCTTTGGGCAGGTTTTCCTCAGCGGGAACGTAGCCGCGGCCTTTGGTCACCGTCAATTCGAGTTCGAGGTTGACATAAGGCTCCATGTGGCAGATCTCCAGTTCGGGGTTCATGACCTTGAAGACATTGGTATGTTCTTCGATATCGCTGGCGCGGAAAACGTCTTTGCCCGTGACGGTCAGGTAGATCTTTTCGGAGGAGACGTCTTCGTCGTGGATCAGTTGCTTGAGGCGGATTTGCTTGAGGTTGAGCAGGATGTCCACGACGTCTTCGACCACCCCTTTGATGGTGGAGAATTCGTGGTCGACGCCGGCGATGCGCACGGCGGAAATGGCATAGCCCTCCAGGGAGGAGAGCAGCACCCGGCGCAGGGAATTCCCGACGGTTTGGCCGAAGCCCGGTTCGAGGGGTTTGAATTCAAATATCCCTTCGAAATCATCTGCTTTCTGCATGACGATCTTGTCGGGTTTCTGGAAATTCAGGATACTCATAGGTGAATTTCTACTTTTAAAAAAATTTCAGGGCAGGCTCTTATTTCGAGTACAATTCGACGATCAGCTGTTCATTGATCTTTTCGGGGATATTATCCCGCTCCGGGTAGGCGACAAAGGTCCCCTGCATTTTCTCAGGGTTGAATTCCAGCCAGGGATAGCGGCGGGAATCCGTTCTGCGGTCGATGTTTTCCGAAACATGGCCCATGTGCTGGGATTTTCCGCGAACAGCTACCACATCGCCCGGCCGAAGCTGGAAGGAGGGTATGTTCGTCACGATCCCGTTGACGGTAATGTGGCGGTGGCTAACGAGCTGGCGCGCTCCGCGGCGCGTGTTTGCAATCCCGAGGCGGAAAACGGTATTGTCCAGGCGGGCTTCCAGGAACTGGAGCAGCACCGTACCCGTAATACCGCCTTTGCGGTGGGCTTTGTCAAACAAGTTGCGGAACTGGCGCTCCAACACGCCATAGGTATATTTCGCCTTTTGTTTTTCGAGCAACTGGATGGCATAGTCCGAACGCTGCCGGCGCCGGCGCGTGTTGCCATGCATACCGGGAGGGTATTTCTTCTTTTCGAAGGCCTTGCTGGGCCCGAAAATGGCTTCACCGAACGCTCTCGATTTTTTCGTTCTTGGACCGGTATATCTTGCCATTCTAACAGAAATTAAGATGGGTAATTTTCAAAAATGTAATTATACGCGCCGACGCTTGGGCGGACGGCAACCGTTGTGCGGCACGGGCGTGACGTCCTTGATCCGGGTCACTTTGATCCCGGAGGAGTCGATGCCCCTGATAGCCGCTTCCCGGCCCGAACCGGGGCCTTTGACGAATACTTCGGCAAAACGCAAACCCGCATCGTGCGCAACTTTGGCTGCATCGGCAGCCGCTACCTGCGCAGCGTACGGCGTATTTTTCTTCGAACCGCGGAACCCCGCCTTACCGGCTGTGGCCCAGGAGATCACATCCCCGTTCTTGTTCGTGATCGAAATAATAATGTTGTTGAAGGAAGCCTGGATGAAGGCCATTCCCTCCGGATCCACTTTTACCTTTCTCTTCTTAACTTTTGCGGATGCTCCCTTTTTACCCTTTGCCATGGAGTTGCAATTTTTATTACGCGCACTTGCGCGATCCTTTTAGTGATTATTTCGTAACCTTCTTCTTGCCGGCAACCGTTTTACGCTTCCCTTTGCGGGTACGTGCGTTGGTACGGGTGCGCTGGCCTCTCAGGGGAAGCCCTTTCCGGTGGCGCAAGCCCCGGTAGCAGGCAATATCCATCAGGCGCTTGATGTTCGTCTGGACCTCGGTCCGCAATTCCCCCTCTACTTTGTAATCCTCCTGGATGATCCGGGAAATATTACGCACATTGTCGTCCGACCAGTCCTGGACTTTCACGCTTTCGTCGATTTCGGCCTTGAACAGAATTTCCCTTGCGCGGGAATTCCCTATTCCAAAGATGTAGGTCAAGCCGATGATCCCTCTTTTGTTACGGGGCAAATCAACACCTGCAATACGAGCCATATTCTTGCTGATTTATAGACGTGCAGGTATTAACCCTGACGCTGTTTAAACTTTGGGTTCTTCTTGTTAATGATGTAGATCCTGCCTTTTCTGCGAACGATCTTGCAGTCTACGGTCCTTTTCTTCACTGACGGTCTCACTTTCATGATGCAAGGTTTTTTTCATTCCCGCCTGCGGCGGAGGTAATTATTCAAGTGGTACGATCTTACTTGTACCGGTAAATGATCCGGCCTCGCGACAGATCATAAGGGGACATTTCAACGGAAACCTTGTCCCCAGGCAGAATCCGGATATAGTTCATGCGCATCTTTCCCGAAATGGTTGCGATGATACTGTGTCCGTTTTCCAAACGCACGCGAAACATCGCATTGGATAGCGCCTCTTCTATCGTTCCGTCCTGCTTGATCAACGCTTTTTTGGCCATATAAAAATTTTCGGAGTGCAAAGATACCATTTTTTGTACAATTCCCGCACTCGTTTTTTCCCTTTCTTTCAACCCGCTTACAGCGCAGGATCAAACGCTTCCACGCTTTGCAGCTCCGGATTCCTTTTCACCTCCACCTCAATGGAAGCATGATCGCTCAGGATATCCGCCCTTTCCCTGCCGACCGAAATGGTATGCTCGTAATGAGCAGCCACCTTGTGGTCTTTGGAAATGACGGTCCAGCCATCCTCGGCATGGATCACCTCCTTACGGCCCATGTTTACCATGGGTTCGATGGCGATGACCATTCTTTCCTGCAGTTTCACGCCCCGGCCCCGTTTTCCGTAATTGGGCACCTCGGGTTCTTCGTGGAGGTTCCTTCCAACTCCGTGGCCCACCAGTTCGCGAACTACCCCGTAATGGTGGCGGCGTTCGACGTATTCCTGGATAGCGAAACCGATGTCGCCCAGGCGGTTGCCCGCGATGGCCTGATCGATCCCCAGGTAGAGGGAGGTGTTGGTCACCCGCAGCAGGCTCATCACTTCTTCCCCGACATGTCCGAGGGCGAAGGTGTAGGCGCTGTCTCCGAAATATCCGTTCCACTGTACTCCACAATCGACCGAAACGATGTCGCCGTCGCGGAATTCCTTTTTGGAGGGAATGCCATGAACTACGGCTTCGTTGGGAGATATGCAGAGGGTCGCGGGAAATCCCCGGTATCCTTTGAAACCAGGGCTTGCATGATGATCGCGGATCAGGGCCTCGGCCTCCTTGTCCAGATACAAGCCGGAGACGCCCGGGCGAATCAGGCTCGCCACGTGCGCCAGGGCTTTGCAAACCAGAAGGCAGCTCTGCCGGATCAATTCAATTTCTTCCTCCGTTTTGTAAAAGATCATTGTTTATCTTTCCACAACGTTCAACGCGATGGCGTTTTTTACATATTTGCTCCGATTCCCTGAATCTTGCTCCTGCCCTGTATCCGGCCCGATTTGACCAGACCGTCGTAGCGCCGCATCAACAGATGGCTCTCGATTTGCTGCAAAGTATCGAGCACGACGGCTACGAGGATGAGCAGAGAGGTTCCTCCGAAGAACACAGCCAGGGTCTGGTTCACCCCGAAAGCCACAGCTACGGCGGGGAGAACGGCGATCAGACCCAGGATGATCGATCCGGGAAGGGTGATGCGGGTGGTAACAGGAGTCGATAAAATCGGCCGTCGGTTTCCCCGGTTTGATACCCGGGATGAAAGCGTTTTGGCGCTTGAGGAAATCGGCGTATTGCGTGGGGTTAACCAGCAATGCGGTATATATGTAAGTAAAAATTACTACCATAAAGAAGGTGATCACGCTGGCCCAGAAGGAAAACGGGGAGGTCAGCGACTGGAGCCATCCCGAGGACATCGCGTTCGGATCGTTGCCGGCCACAAATTGTGCCACCGTCACCGGGAGGAACATCAGGGCCTGGGCGAAGATGATCGGCATAACCCCGGCGGCGTTCACTTTCAGGGGAATATAATCGCGGGCGCCGGCCACGGGCATATTGGCGGTACCGCGGCCCACCATCCGCTTGGCAAACTGGAGGGGTATCTTTCGAACCCCCTGAACCACCAGGATCGTCGCCATGATGATCAGGAACAAGAGGGCCAGTTCGATCACAAAAATGAACAAGCCGTTGGATTCCAGTTGAAGCTGGAATTCCGCCACAATGGCGAGCGGCAGGCGGGAGATGATACCCACCGTAATGAGCAGCGACACCCCGTTGCCGATACCGCGATCGGTGATACGCTCGCCGAGCCACATGGCAAAGACCGTACCTGCGGCGAGGATAATGATATTGGAGATCCAGAAGATCCCTTGCGGGAGGCTCAGATCGACCGCTCCCTGGGAGCGGAGGTAAGTCAGGTAGGCGCCGCTTTGCACCAGGGTGATCGCCAGGGTGAGCAGGCGGGTGATCTGGTTGAGTTTCTTGCGGCCGCTTTCTCCCTCTTTCTGTTGCAGGCGCTGGAAATAGGGCACTGCGAAGCCCAGCAGCTGAACGATGATGGAGGAAGTGATATAGGGCATGATACCCAATGCCATAATGGAGGCATTCTGGAATGCTCCGCCCGTAAAAATGTTGATGAGGCCCAACAGGTCGTTGGCGTTTTGGGCCGGGCTATCCAGTTTGGCGGCAATGACACCGGGAAGGACAATGAAGGAACCCAGGCGGTAAACACCCAGGAAGCCCAGTGTCAGGAGAATCCGGTTGCGGAGTTCCTTGATCTTCCAAATATTCTTCAGCGTAGTGATGAACCGTTTCATCGGCAAAATTTAAACGAGGTTTAAAGAACCACCTTTTTGTTCGATGGCTTGTTTTGCGGCTTCGGAACATGCATGCGCCGACACGGTCAGCGCCGCGTTGAGCTCTCCATGGGCCAGGATTTTCACCTTGTCGCGTTTACCGACGACGCCATTGGAAATCATCCAATCGAGGTCGATCTTCTTCACGTTGAATTTTTCGGACATGGCCTGCAGGCGTGCCAGGTTGATGGCCACGTATTCCACGCGGTTGATGTTCTTGAAACCGCGCTTGGGCAGACGCATTTGAAGCGGCATTTGGCCTCCTTCGAAGTTCCTTTTTTCCTTGGCGCCCGAGCGGGATCCGTCCCCCTTGTGACCGCGTCCGGCCGTACCCCCCGATCCTGATCCCTGTCCACGTGCCACCCGTTTGCGGGCGCGCACCGATCCTTTAGCCGGTCTGAGTTTATGCAGTTCCATTCGCACAAAAATTTTAAAAATTTCTTAACCTTCAACCACCTTCACGAGGTGGTCCACTTTTTTGATCATTCCCATTATCTGGGGGGTCGCCTCGTGCTCCACCGTTCTGTGCAGCTTGCCGAGGCCGAGCGCTTTGAGGGTGTCCTTCTGGCGTTTGGGACGGTCAATGCCGCTTTTTACCTGCGTGATCTTTACTTTCCCCATGACGATATTGATTTGCATTAACCGTTAAATACTTTATCCACTGTAATACGGCGCTGGCGGGCAACTTCTGCCGGGTTGCGCAATTTGGTCAGGGCGTCGATGGTGGCCTTGACCACGTTGTGCGGGTTGGAGGAGCCTTGCGACTTGGCCAACACGTTGTGTACGCCCCCGATCTCCAGCACGGCGCGCATGGCGCCGCCCGCGATCACTCCCGTTCCGTCGGCAGCCGGCTTGATCAGCACTTTTCCGGCGCCGAATTTACCCAGTTGTTCGTGGGGAATAGTCCCTTTCTGAAGGGGAAATTTGATCAGGTTCTTGCGGGCATCGTCCACTGCCTTGGAAATGGCGTCGGTTACTTCGCGGGCTTTGCCGAGGCCTTGTCCGACGGTACCGTTCCCGTCGCCCACCACTACGATGGCTGCGAAACTGAAGGTACGTCCTCCCTTGGTCACTTTGGCAACCCGGTTGAGGTTCACCAGCTTCTCCTTCAACTCGGCTTCGGTGGAGCGAACTTTATTTCTGACGTTAGTTTTAGCCATGAGAACGAATAGTTATTTCTTTTAAAAGATAAGGCCTTTTTCGCGGGCGCCGTCTGCAAGGGCCTTGACACGGCCGTGGTACAGATAACCGCCCCGGTCGAAAACGACGGTGGTGATATTGTTTGCAAGGGCCTTTTCGGCAAGCCGGCGGCCAACTTCCTGTGCACGCTGTGTTTTATTCAGCTTGGGGTCGATGCCTTTGTCCCTCGACGAAGCCGCTGCCAGCGTATGGCCGTTCAGGTCGTCGATCACCTGGCAATAGATTTCCTTATTGCTGCGAAATACACTGAGGCGGGGCCGGCTCGTGGTTCCGTTTACCTTTTTCCGGATCCGGTACTGAATCCGGCGGCGGCTCGTAATTTTATTGGCGCTCATCAGATGAATTATTTAACCTACATTATTTTTTAGCGGCCGACTTACCTGCCTTGCGACGCAGGATCTCATCGGTGTATTTAACACCCTTGCCTTTGTATGGTTCGGGTTTGCGCATGGCGCGAATCTTTGCGGCTACCTGGCCGAGCAGTTGTTTGTCCGAGCTTTCCAGCCGGATGATCGGGTTTTTTCCTTTCTCCTGGGAGGCAGCCACTTTGACTTCCTGGGGCAGGTAGAAAAATATAGGGTGGGAAAAACCGAGGGTCAGCTCGAGCAATTGCCCGGAACTGGTTGCGCGATAACCTACCCCGACCAGCTCGAGTTGTTTGACATACCCCTCCGAAACTCCCTGGACCATATTGTTGATCAGGGCGCGATAGAGGCCGTGAAGGGAGCGGTGCCGTTTCTGGTCGGTGGGCCGCTTGACATGGAGCACGCCGTCTTCTATTTCGATGGAAATATCGTTGTCGACCTGCTGGTGGAGTTCGCCCTTCGGACCTTTAACGGTAACGAGGTTGCCCTTGCTCACATTGATTTGCACGTTCGCCGGCAGACTGATGGGGGCTTTACCTACTCGTGACATGATTGAATTGTTTTAAGCCAAAAAATACTCGCCCGAAGAGGCATTAATAAACGTAACACAATACTTCGCCTCCTACATTCAACTCGCGGGCTTTTTTATCGGTCATCACACCCCTGGAGGTGGAGATGATTGCGATACCGAGTCCGTTGATGACGCGCGGGAGGTCTTTGGAAGGCCGGTACTGGCGCAGACCGGGTTTGGAAATCCTGGTCAGGTGCTGAATAACCGGCGTGCGGGTTTGGGGGTCGTACTTCAGGGCGATTTTGATCGTTCCCTGAGTGCCTTTCCCTTCGTCCGTAAACTTATACTTGAGGATAAACCCTTGCTGGAAAAGAATTTCCGTAATGGCCTTCTTGAGTTTGGAAGAAGGAATGTCCACAATGCGGTGACCCGCCATTTGGGCGTTGCGAATACGGGTAAGGTAGTCGCCGATGGAATCTGTTACTGCCATTTTATGAGGTTTAGAGTTCAGACGTTCAGAGTGAATCGCAAACCGATAACCCTAAACTAAACCTGAAAAAATTACCAACTTGATTTAGTCACCCCGGGGATCTTTCCCGACAGGGCCATTTCGCGAAATTTGACGCGGCACAGGCCGAAGCGGCGCATATAGCCTTTTGGGCGGCCGGTCAGCTGACAGCGATTGTGGAGGCGAACTGCCGAGCCGTTGCGCGGAAGTGCGTCAAGCGCTTCCCAGTTGCCTTCCTCCTTGAGTTTCTTGCGCACTTCGGCATATTTCAGCACCATGCGCTCCCGCTTCTTTCCTCTTGCTATGATGGACTTCTTTGCCATGATTATCGATTATTAATTGCGCTGATTTTTAAACGGCAGGCCCACCAGCTTCAACAGGGCGAGGGCCTCGGCATCGGTTTTGGCGGTGGTCACGAAGGTGATATCCATCCCGGTGATCTTGCTGACTTTGTCCAGGTCGATTTCCGGGAAGATGATATGCTCGGTGACGCCCATGGAGTAGTTGCCGCGGCCGTCGAAGCTCTTGTCGTTGATCCCGCGGAAGTCGCGCACCCTGGGGAGGGCCACAAATACGAGACGCTCGATAAACTCCCACATGCGCTCGTTGCGAAGGGTCACCCGCACTCCGATGGGCATGCCCTCGCGGAGTTTGAAGTTAGACACCGATTTCCTGGCGCGGACCGAAACGGCCTTCTGGCCGGCGATCATGGTTAGTTCATCCATGGCGGTATCGACCAGTTTCTTGTCCTGGGTAGCTGCGCCCACGCCCTGGTTGATACAAACCTTGACCAGGCGGGGAACCTCCATGATGGAACCGTACTGAAACTGTTCCATCATTGCGGGGACGATCTCGTCCTGGTATTTCTTCCGAAGTTTGGGTAGATAGCTCATCACTTAAATTATTTCACCCGATTTTTTCGAATAGCGTACATTCTTACCGTCGACTACTTTTCTTCCGATCCGGGTCGGTTTGCCCGACTTGGGATCGATCAGCATCAGATTCGAGATGTGGATCGCAGCGGGTACTTCGTTGATCCCACCCGGGTTGTTATTGGTAGCTTTGGTATGTTTTTTCACCAGGTTGACATTGTCCACCACGGCGCGGTTCCTTTCCGGAAGCACTTCGAGCACTTCACCCTGCGAGCCCTTGTTGGAGCCCGAGATCACAACCACCTTGTCGCCTTTCTTGATATGCAACTTGGGGGAAAAGCGCTTTTGCTGATTGGTTATCTTCTTGTTCATACCACGAGGATGAATTGATTTATAATACTTCTGGCGCCAGGGACACGATCCGCATAAAATCGCGTTCGCGAAGCTCGCGCGCTACGGGTCCGAAAATACGGGTACCTCTGGGCTCGTCGGCATTGTTGAGCAATACTACTGCGTTGTCGTCGAAGCGGATATAGGAACCGTCTTTACGGCGGACCTCTTTTTTCGTGCGAACGACTACGGCTTTAGACACGGTGCCTTTTTTTACACCTCCCGGTGAGGCATCCTTAACGGAGACGACGATCTTGTCGCCCACCGAGGCATACCGGCGCCGGGATCCACCCAAAACACGGATGCAGAGCACTTCCTTGGCGCCGCTATTATCTGCTACTTTGAGCCGGCTTTCCTGCTGAATCATGGCGGATGTGGTTTATTTATTTAGCACGTTCAATAATCTCGACCAAGCGCCAGCGCTTGTTCTTGCTCAGTGGGCGGGTCTCCATGATGAGCACCTTGTCGCCCGTTTTACAATCGTTGTTTTCATCGTGTGCCATGAACTTCTTGGTCCATTTCACTGATTTACCGTAGATCGGGTGCTGAAGGCGACGCTCAACCTCGACCTTGATGGTCTTGTTCATCGCGGTGCCTACCACTACTCCCGAACGGGTCTTTCTAAGCTTTCTTTCTTCCATTTTTCTTTAACTTCGCTTAAAGAACAAAATTCGCCTTCCGGCAAATATTTTACTTGCGCCGTCTCCTGGCGCGGATTTTCGTACGCTGAGCAAGCTCTTCGGCAGACATCGCTGCCACCTGACGGCGGCGGATTTCCGTTTGAAGGCGGGCTATATCCCTGCGAACCTCCAGGAGGACTTTCGGTTTGTCCAGGCCCTTGATCGCATGGTCAAAACGCAGCTTTTGGTATTCCTGCTCCGTTTTTTCCAGTTCTCCGGTCAGATCTGCTTCTGAATATTCTTGCAACTCCAAAAATTTCTTAGTCGCCATGATTACTGCTTATTAATATTGAACAATCATCCCGCATAATCCGGGCGAGTACACACTTTGGTCAGCACGGGCAATTTTTGAGCGGCCAGGCGAAGGGCTTCGACCGCGGTCTCCTGGGAAACCCCGTCGAGCTCAAACATGATGCGGCCGGGCTGAACCAGCGCTACCCATTGATCTACAGCGCCCTTACCTTTACCCATCCGCACTTCGAGCGGCTTGGAGGTGATGGGCTTATCGGGGAAGATCCGGATCCAGACCTTGCCTTCCCTTTTCATATAGCGGGTCATGGCAATACGCGCAGCTTCGAGCTGCCTGCTCGTGATCCGTCCGTGCGTGATGGCTTTCAGACCGAAACTGCCGAAAGCTACGTTGCTGCCTTTGTAGGCCAACCCGTCATTCCGGCCTTTCTGCATCTTCCGGTACTTAGTTCTCTTAGGCTGTAGCATTTTCTTTCCTTTTTAAATGGAAACCGGAGAGGCTATCCCAGGTTTCGAAAAAAGCGTGGCAAAGGTACGGCTATTCCGCTATTATTGCCGAAAATCGCAAAAATTATTTTAAACCCTCCGGCGATCAACGACGACGGTCTCCGCCGCCTCCGCCACCGCCTCCGCGGTTGCCACCGGCTCCACCGCCTCCGCGGTTTCCGCCGCCACCACCGCCGCCACTGCCACCGCGGTTTCCGCCGCGATTGCCGCCACGGTCTCCGCCGCCACTGCGACGATCGCGGTCTCCACCGCCACCGCGGCGATCGCGGTCGCGATCACCTCCACGGCGTTTTCCATCATCCCCACCGCCGCTCAGGCTTCCTTTTTCTTTCTTATCGGTGCCGATGTTGGGAGAAAGGTCGCGCTTGCCGAACACTTCCCCTTTGCAGATCCACACCTTGATCCCGATCTTGCCGTACACGGTCTGGGCCTCGGTCAGCGCATAGTCGATATCGGCGCGGAAAGTATGCAGGGGCGTTCTGCCTTCCTTATACTCTTCGCGGCGGGCCATTTCGGCGCCGCCCAAACGGCCGGAGATACGGACTTTGATGCCTTCCGAGCCGGCGCGCATGGTCGACTGGATAGCCATCTTGATCGCCCGGCGATAGTTGATACGGGCTTCGATCTGCTTGGATATACTTTCTCCCACGATATTGGCGTCCAATTCGGGCTTGCGTATTTCCACGATATTGATCTGCACATCCTTCTTGGTGAGCTTGCGCAATTCCTCCCGGATGCGGTCCACTTCCTGACCGCCCCGGCCGATGATGATACCCGGGCGGGAGGTGTGGATGGTCACGGTGATCCGCTTCAGGGTGCGCTCGATGATACTGCGGGCAATGCCGCCTTTTTCGATACGCGCCTTGAGGTAAGTGCGGATCTGCTCGTCTTCCACGACCTTGGCTCCGAAGTCTTTACCTCCAAACCAGTTGGAATCCCAGCCCGGGATGATCCCCAGGCGATTGCCGATCGGATTAGTTTTTGACCCATTGTTTATTTCGTTAAATGCTAATGGTTTATTTGTCGCTTTCGGCCTCTTCCAGTTCTACCTCTGCCTGGGGGTTGGCCTCGCCCGGAAGAGGGATGCGGTTAGCCACCACGATGGTGACATGGTTGGACCGTTTGCGGATGCGGTTGGCCCGGCCATGCGGCGCAGGGCGGAAACGCTTCAGCACGGACCCTCCGTCGGAGAAGGCTGCCTTGACGTACAATTCGTAGTCGTCGGAGTTCTGCAGGCCCTCGGTCTTATTCTCCCAGTTGGCTATTGCAGAGAGGACTACTTTTTCGAGCCACACGGCGGCTTCCTTTTTGGTAAAGTGGAGGATATCCAGAGCCTGGTCCACCTTTTTGCCCCGTACGAGATCTACCACCAGACGCATTTTGCGGGCAGATAACGGACAGTTTTTAAGTTTTGCTACAGCTTCCATCGTAATAGTTTCAATTAAATTGAGCTCCTGAGGGCTTACTTCTTGCGGTTTCCGGAGTGGCCTTTGAAGGTCCGCGTGGGCGCAAATTCGCCCAGTTTGTGACCCACCATGTTCTCCGTGACAAACACCGGGATAAAGGTTTTGCCATTGTGCACGGCGATCGTCTCCCCGACAAAATCCGGGATAATCATGGAAGCGCGCGACCAGGTCTTGATGACCGCTTTCTTGTTGCTTTCCTTTGCCTTTTGCACTCGTTCCAGCAATTTGTGGAACACATAAGGGCCTTTTTTTATCGAACGTGCCATATTCGGTTATTAATTCTTTGTTTTTCTTCTGGAAATGATAAGCCGGTTGGAAGCCTTGGTCCGGTTGCGGGTCTTCTGGCCTTTGGCCATGATACCGGTCCGTGACCGCGGGTGTCCACCCGAAGCGCGGCCTTCGCCACCACCCATCGGGTGATCGACGGGGTTCATGGCAACGCCGCGCACGCGGGGGCGGCGTCCCATCCAGCGCTTGGAGCCCGCCTTTCCGTAAACGGTCAGCGAGTGGTCCGGGTTGGAGGTCTTTCCTATGACGGCTTTGCAGGTCAGCAGCACGCGGCGGGCTTCGCCGGAGGGCAGTTTGACCACTGCGTATTTGCCTTCGCGGCCGCTCAGGATGGCGGTGGTGCCGGCGGCGCGAACCATGGAGGCGCCTTTGCCGGGAGTCATCTCAACCGAGTGAATCTCGGCGCCGAGCGGAACTTCGCTCAGGAACAGCGCATTGCCGATATTGGGAGGAGCGCCTGCTCCGGAGAGCACCGAGCTGCCTACCTTGAGGCCGTTGGGGGCGATGATATAGCGTTTTTCGCCATCGGCGTACACCAGCAGGGCGATAAAGGCGCTGCGGTTCGGATCGTACTCGATGGTCTTGACCGTAGCCGGAATACCGTCCTTGTCGCGTTTGAAGTCGATGAGGCGGTAGCTGCGCTTATGCCCGCCGCCTCTCTGGCGAACGGTCATCTTGCCGGTCTTGTTGCGGCCTCCGGATTTCGATATAGGCCGGGTCAGGCTTTTCTCGGGCTGGTCGGTGGTAATCTCCGCAAAGGAGTTGACCACGCGATAGCGGGATCCGGGAGTAATTGGGTTATATTTCTTTACTGGCATTGCGAACGAATTTCAGATTCTGAAAAATACCGTTTGTACTGGTTTAGAGATCGCCGAAGAAGTTGATCTCCTCGCCGGTAGCAAGGGTTACAATGGCTTTTTTAAAGCTCGGTTTGCGCCCTTTCACCACGCCGGTCTTCGTATTGCGGTTTTTGACCTTTCCGGGCACCGTGAAGGTGTTTACCGATTCTACGTTGACGCTGTACAACTTCTCGACTGCGGTTTTGATCTCGATCTTATTAGTGCCTTTGGCTACGACAAAGGTGTATTGAGCGAGCTTCTCCGACAAGCGGTTGGATTTCTCGGTGATGAGCGGTTTGATCAATATTTGCTTTCCCATGATAAGCGGAATTGAGCCGGTTAGGCAAACGTTTCTACAATTTTTCCAATGGAACTTTCAGACAACACCAGGGCCGAGGAGTTCATAACCTGATAGGTGTTCAGATCTCCGGCGCGGGTCACCTGCGTATGCGGTACGTTGCGGCTGGAGAGCAGCACCTCTTTCTCGTAGTCGGCTGTTACGAACACGGTCTTTTTGCCGAACACGTGGAGGTTTTGAAGGATCTCCAGGAATTTTTTCGTCTTGGGGGTATCGAAGGAAAAATCTTCGACCACCATGATCTGCCCGGCTGTCGCTTTAACGGAAAGGGCAGACTGGCGAGCCAGGTGCTTCACTTTCTTGTTGAGCTTGAACCCGTATTTGCGGGGCCTTGGGCCGAACACGCGTCCGCCGCCGCGGTAGAGCGGGTTGTTGATATCGCCTTTACGCGATCCTCCCGTCCCTTTCTGGCGGTGAAGTTTGCGGGTCGAGCCCGACATTTCGCTGCGTTCCTTGGCCTTGTGGGTCCCCTGGCGCTGGTTAGCCAGGTAGAGTTTCACAGCCAGGTAAACGGCATGCTCGTTGGGTTCGATGCCGAAAATGTTATCCGGCAGATCGACCGAGCGGCCTGTTTTTTCACCCTGAATATTGAGCACTTCCAGTTTCATCGCTTTGCTGCTATTTTTTTTCAATAATGACGAAGGCGCCTTTATGCCCCGGCACAGCGCCCCTGACGACCAGGAGGTTCTGTTCGGGGAATATTTTCACCACGCGCAGATTCTGAATTTTTACCCGGTCGTTGCCGGTGCGGCCGGCCATGCGCATTCCCTTGAATACCTTGGCAGGATAGGAAGCCGAGCCAATGGAACCCGGTGCGCGTTCGCGGTTGTGCTGACCGTGTGTGCGGCCGCCGACCCCGTGGAAGCCGTGGCGCTTGACAACCCCCTGGAAGCCTTTTCCTTTGGAGGTGCCGATCGCGTGGACCGTATCGCCTTCCTTGAAAATGTCTTCCACCCGAATCACATCGCCGAGTTGTTTTTCCACGGCGTTGAAATCCCGGAATTCGAGAACTTTCCGCTTGGGGGTAGTACCCGCTTTTTTGAAGTGGCCCGACATGGGCTGGGAGGTATTTTTCACTTTGGCGTCGCCAAACCCTACCTGAAGGGCCGAATAGCCTTCGGAGTCTTCGCTCTTCACCTGCGTTACGACACAGGGACCGGCTTCGATAACCGTGCAAGCGATGCTACGCCCGGCTTCGTCAAAGATGCTGGTCATTCCGACCTTTTTTCCGATAATACCGTTCACGACTCTTTATTTTTTTAAGGAAAATAGAGCGGGCATGGGCGGCTCGAAGCATCCGATGGCGGGAAAGGGTTTCCGTGAAACCCGGGAACAATAACCAATAAATGGGGAGGGAAAAAAATCCGTCCCTGTAAACCGTTACCGCTTAAATGGCCATCGGATGAAGAGCTGCGGGAAAACCCGATTCAATACTCCTTATCCGTTTGAAAAAGAACTCTTGCCAATTAGGTCAACTTCACTTGAATGTCTACCCCACTGGGCAATTCCAGCTTGGACAGTGCATCCACTGTCTTTTGGGTAGGCGTGTAAATCTCGATCAGGCGCTTATGTGTGCGCAACTGAAACTGCTCACGAGACTTCTTGTTGACGTGCGGCGAACGCAGGACGGTGAAAATCTCTTTTTTAGTGGGCAGCGGAATCGGGCCAGTTACTACAGCACCACTGTTGCGGACCGTCTTCACGATTTTTTCCGTCGATTTGTCGACCAGGTTGTGGTCGTACGAGCGGAGTTTGATACGAATTTTTTGATTCATAACCCAAAGAACAAATTTGTCAATGAAAAAGAAGGCCGGCTCGATTGCCGGCCTTTTGTTCTTACTATGCTCAGGCCTTTACAAGGCCTTTTGCTTTCTCGATAATGTCTTTGGCGATCGCTACGGGCGGCTCGGCAAAGTGCGAAAATTCCATCGTAGAGCTGGCGCGGCCCGAGGTAATGGTCCGCAGGGCGGTCACATACCCGAACATTTCGGCGAGCGGCACATCCGCCTGGATGGATACGGCGCCGCCTGCGCGCCCTTCCTGCCCTTTGGGCATTCCGCGGCGGCGGTTGAGGTCGCCGATCACAGGACCGACATACTCTTCCGGGGTGACGACTTCCAGTTTCATGATCGGCTCCATCAGCACGGGGCGGCATTTCGGCGCAGCGGCGCGGAAACCTTCCTTGGCGCAGAGTTCGAAAGCGATCGGCTTGGAGTCGACTGCGTGCATTCCTCCGTCAAACACCCGCACTTTCATGCTGTCGATCTGGTAGCCTGCCAGAATACCGTTGTCCATCATCGAAGTAAAACCTTCGGTGATCGGCTTGACGTAGTTCTTGTCGATGGCGCCTCCGACGATACCCCAGACGAACTGGAGTTTCTTCTTCCCGGATTTGAACTCGTCGCTTTCCAGGAATTCAGGATCGGCGGGACCCAGTTCAAACTGCATATCGGCAAACAAACCGGAACCCCCGGTCTGCTTCTTGAGGCGTTCGTGGTGGGAAACCATGGCGGTCAGGGCTTCCTTGTAGTTCACCTGGGGCTGGCCCTGGTTGCACTCAACCTTGAATTCGCGGCGAAGACGGTCGACGATGATCTCGAGGTGCAATTCGCCCATCCCGCTGATGATCGTCTGGTTGGTGTCTTCGTCGTATTTCACCCGGAAGGTCGGATCTTCTTCCGCCAGCTTGGCCAGGGCCATGCCGAGCTTGTCGAGGTCCTTCTGAGATTTGGGCTCCACGGCGATACCGATAACCGGCTCGGGGAAGACCATGCTCTCCAGTACGATGGGCTTGTTGAGGTCGCACAGCGTATCGCCGGTGCGGATATCCTTGAAACCAACGGCGGCGGCGATATCGCCTGCTTCGACGCGGTCGATCGGGTTTTGCTTGTTGGCGTGCATCTGGTACAGGCGGGAGATGCGCTCTTTGTTGTCCGTGCGGGTATTCAACACATAGGAACCCGCATCGAGGGCGCCGGAGTACACGCGCATGAAAGCCAGGCGGCCCACATAGGGGTCGGTAGCGATTTTGAATGCCAGTGCGGCAAACGGTTCGGTTACGCTGGGGCGGCGGATTTCCTCCTGATCGGTCCTGGGGTTGATCCCTTTAACGGCATCCACGTCGAGCGGAGAGGGCAGCGCCCAGCACACGGCGTCGAGCACGTTTTGAACGCCTTTGTTCTTGAAAGCCGAGCCACAGAACACCGGAATGATCTTCATGTCGATCACCGCTTTGCGGATAGCGTTGCGGATCTCGTCTTCGGTAATAGAATCGGGGTTGTCGAAGAATTTCTCCAAAAGGGTCTCATCGTAATCGGCAACCGATTCGAGGAGTTTGGAACGGTATTCCCGGACGGTTTCCACCAGATCTTCGGGCATGGGGATCACATCGAAGGTCATCCCTTTGTCTTCTTCGTTCCAGGTGATGGCTTTGCCGGAAATCAGGTCAACGACTCCTTTGAAGCGCTCTTCGGCGCCGATGGGCACCTGAAGGGGCACGGCGTTGGAACCCAGTTTTTCCTTGATGTCTTTGACGACGCTGAAAAAATCGGCTCCCGAACGGTCCATTTTATTGACGAAAGCCAGGCGGGGCACTTTGTAGTTGTCCGCCAGGCGCCAGTTCGTTTCAGATTGAGGTTCTACCCCGCTCACGGCGCAGAACAGGAATACCAGTCCGTCGAGGACCCGCAGGGAGCGGTTCACTTCTACGGTAAAATCCACGTGGCCCGGAGTGTCGATGATGTTCACCGCGTATTGTTCTCCGGCCCAGCTCCAGGAAGTTTTGGTGGCGGCGGCAGTGATGGTGATACCACGCTCCTGCTCCTGCTCCATCCAGTCCATGGTGGCAGCCCCCTCGTGCACTTCGCCGATCTTATGGCTCAGGCCGGTATAGTACAGAACCCGCTCTGTCGTCGTAGTTTTCCCTGCGTCGATGTGGGCGGCGATACCAATATTGCGGGTGAACTTAAGATCCTTTGCCATGTCAAATCTCCTGAGGAGGAATTTAAAATTTGGGTATTATAAATTTGTTGATAGTTCGTCCTTATGTCTGTTAAACCCGGAAGTGTGCGAATGCGCGGTTGGATTCGGCCATCCGGTGCATATCTTCTTTCCTTTTCACTGCGGCGCCTTCGCCTTTGCTTGCGGCTATGATTTCCTGGGCGAGCTTTTCGGCCATGCCCTTGCCGCTGCGCTGGCGGGAAAACTGGATCAGCCATTTCATTCCCGTAGACACCTTGCGTTTGGCGCGGATTTCCGTGGGGATCTGGAAGGTGGCGCCCCCGATACGGCGGCTTCGCACTTCGACCATCGGCATGACGTTGTTAAGGGCTTTCTTCCACACACCGTGCTCTTCCAGCTTGGTCCGGTCCTTGACGAGGTCCATCGCATCGTAGAAGATCTGCAGGGCGGTAGATTTCTTGCCGCTCATCATCATATTATTGACAAACTGGGTGACCATCTGGTCGCCATAACGCGGATCGTTGGCTATAATTCTGATTTTTGGCTTTCTCTTTCTCATGTCGCCTGATTATAACGTCTGCTTCTTTTGGTTGATAGGTTTATTTCTTGGGCCTTTTAGTACCATACCGCGAACGGCTCTGCTTGCGATCCGTCACACCGGCCGTATCCAAAGCGCCGCGTACAATGGTGTAGCGAACACCCGGAAGGTCTTTCACACGACCGCCCCTGACCAGCACGATGGAGTGCTCCTGCAGGTTGTGGCCTTCTCCGGGAATATAGGCGATCACTTCGATCTGGTTGGTCAAACGCACTTTCGCAACCTTGCGCAGGGCAGAGTTGGGTTTCTTCGGCGTCGTGGTGTAAACACGCGTACAAACGCCCCGTCTTTGCGGACAGGAGTTCAGCGCGCGCGACTTGCTCTTGGTCACCACCTTCTCTCTTCCATTGCGGATTAACTGATTAATCGTAGGCATAAACCCTATTTTCCGTTTTCTTAAATTTCAAAATTCCTTTAATAACAGCCGTTTCGGAAGATTTCTCACTTGACCCCTCTATCCTTTCCAGTGCGGCTTTAAAAAAGCGATTGCAAAGGTATAGGTTTTCGGTAGAAATACAAAACCCCATCTTAATTTTTTTTCCTCTCCCGAAGACCCCGCTCAAAAGGTCACTTCTTTTTCCACCCGTTCTCCCCCCCGAAGCAGGATTACCTTGGTCGTCTGGCCTTTTTCGAACTTTGCCAGGCCCTCCATATAATCGTAAATATCTTTGATGGGAAGCTCGCCCATCTGGATCAGGATATCCCCCTTCTGCAAACCGGCCACCTGGGCAGGGCGGCCATCGGTCACCCCGTCGATGCGAAGACCTTCTCCCTGATATACGTAGTCGGGCATCACGCCCAGAGATACTTTAAACTGGGCGGCCTGGCGGCCCTCCTGCTCGTCCTTGGTCTTTGTAAACTCCAGACGTCCCTTCCTGTCTACGGCGGCGATCAGTTGCAACATGTACCGGGTTACTTTTTCCATGCCCGCATAGTTCACCAGTTCGCTATCGTCGGAGGGCTTGTGGTAGTCGCCGTGCTGGCCGGTGAAAAAGTGCAGTACCGGACGATCGTTCAGGTAAAAGGAGGCGTGGTCGGAGGGTCCCATCCCGCTTTGGGTCTTCTTTACAGTGAAACCATCCCTGGGAATCGAAAGCAAGGCTTCCTCCCAGGCCGGCGAGGTGCCCGTTCCGCTGACCACCAGCACGCTGTCCAGTCGGCCGATCATGTCCATGTTCAGCATATAATTGATCTTCCCCCATTCGAGCGTGGGATGTTCGACGAAGTATTTGGAACCGAACAGGCCGAGTTCCTCGCCGGAAAAGGCGATAAACAGGTAGTTGTTCTTCTTCAGTTTCTTTTCCTTCAGGGCTTTTGCGATCCGGAACAGCCCTGCCACGCCGCTGGCATTGTCGTCGGCGCCGTTGTGGATTGCGGGCTCACCGGTGTAGAGCGAGCCGGAGATCCCATGGCCCAGGTGGTCGTAATGCGCGCCGATGACCACCGTCTGAGGAGCTTTATTGTCGATAAAACCGACCACGTTCCTGGCCGTGCGGGTCTCCCCTGCCGCCGCGTGCGGATTGGATTTCACGACCGCGCTGAACTCCTGGAAGAACGTGGCTTTGTCGCCCCTGGGCTCCAGGCCGAGCTCTTCAAAGCGGGTGGCGATATACTGTGCTGCCAGGCGCTCTCCCTCGGTTCCGGTTTCTCTGCCCTGCAAATAATCGGAAGAGAGGTAAATGACGTCCACGCGCAGGTCCTGAATAACGGGATCGCCGCCCTGGGCAAACAGCCCTGCCGCAACAAGCGGAAAAAGGGCTAGCATAGTGAGAAGTTGTTTCATAATCGGCCTGTTTTCGAAAAATGAATGCAAAGGTAAGCTTGTCGGGCACATGTAGTACTTTGCGAGCAAAGTTCTACACTTATTTTACATAAGGGGCTCCGTCCATCAACAATCTTTAATATCCTATCCCGAGGTTTGCTTCTCTCTAAATAAATTCAACCGCTACGCGGTTGTCCACTTCTCATTTTTGGAACCCCCGATTGCATCGGGGGCTATGAATATTTAATCCCTTTGGGATTGATGCTCTTCGCCCAAAAGAGCGGGGAAACCCTGTAAGGGTTTAACATTCATAGCCCCGGATGCAATCCGGGGGCCGCGAAATGAAGACAAAGCAACCGCAAAGCGGTTGAATAAAAATTCCTAATGAGTGTTTTTTATTAAATTGAACCCAACCTCGCGTTAAACTATTTTTATGAAACCTGTTATCAGAAAGGCTTCGATCGAAGACATCCCCTCCATACACGAATTGGTGGGGGAACTGGCCCGGTATGAGCAAGGCGAATCGGAGTTCATCGCCACGATTGATGAGTATGGGGAGGATTTCCGGAACGGAGTCTTCCACGCCCTGGTCGCAGAAAGCGGGGGCGAGGTGATCGGCATGGCCCTATACTATATGACCTATTCGACCTGGAAGGGGAAGATGCTCTACCTGGAGGATTTCGTCGTCCGGGAAAGCCATCGAAGAATGGGGGTCGGAGCAAGGCTGTTCGAGGCTTTCCTCGACGAGGCCAGGGGGCTGGAATGCAGAATGGTCAAGTGGCAGGTGCTGGATTGGAACAAGCCCGCGCTCGATTTTTACGAAAAATACAGCGCTATCATCGAGCGGGAGTGGTGGAATGGGAAGATTTTTCTCGACCCGGAAGGGAGGGCTATCGGGCCATCTTAACAACAATAAATTCACCAAATACGCAAAAAATTTTGCAACGGACGGCCCATTTCCTTAAGTTTGTGGCAAGTTTAGTTTTTACTTTATAACCCAAAGAGAATAGTGTTTCATAGTGTGAGGGGTAACCGCTACGGCGGTTGCTCCTTCCTTTTTTATGCCTCCCGCATCAGCAATTCTCCCGCAAGCTCGCGCAACAATCTCTTTTTTGTCTCTTCAGCCCCGACCTGCTCCAGGGCGAGGAAGGCTTGGTCCTGAAATCTGTTTTTTGCCTCTTCTGCATACCTGCGGATGTCCAGTTTCTCCCAGAGACCAAGCACCTTTTCGATTTTTTCGGGGCTATCGGAGCTAGAAAACCAGGCTTTCAAATGGGCCTTTTCTTCCGGATTCCCCAATTCCAAAGCTTTGAGGAACAGGAAGGTCTTTTTGTTTTGGGCAATGTCGCCTCCGGGTTTTTTACCCACCTTTTCGGGGTCTCCAAAGGCATCGAGGATGTCGTCCTGCAATTGGAAAGCGATGCCCACATTCCTGCCGAACTCGTAAAGCAGTCCGGCGTTCTCCTCGCTGCCGCCACCCAGGAGGGCGCCCATTTTCAGGGCCCCGGCGATCAGAACCGAGGTCTTTAGCTCGATCATTTTAAGATAATCCTCAATCCGCACCTCTTCGGCTTGTTCAAAATCCATATCCATTTGCTGGCCTTCGCATACTTCGATGGCCAGGCGGTTGAATACGTCCAGTATCCGGGGCAGCAAATGGGGCCGGTCCAGTTCGAGCAGGTATTGGTAGGCCCGGATCAGCATAACGTCGCCGGCAAGGATCCCGGCATTGAGGCCGAAGCGCTGGTGTACGGTGGGATTACCCCTTCGCAGGGGCGCCGCGTCCATAATATCGTCGTGGACAAGGGTAAAATTGTGGAACACCTCCACGGCCATAGCGGCGGGGAGGGAGTCGTGAAAGCGATCGTCGAACAGGTAATGTCCAAGCAGAAGCAGGACAGGCCGGAGCCGCTTGCCGCCCAATCCCATGATGTAATCGGCCGGCACGTATAAATTCTCCGGCTCCTTGTGGAATGGGTTCCCGTCCAAAAAGTCATGAAAGGCCTGCTGAAAAGGCTGAATATATTGCATTGGAGGCTTTTGTGGCTCCAAAGGTACGCAGGGATCGCAAAAAATGAGTTGGGCAGGGCAATGGAAATAACTAATTTGCATCATTGATAAAATAAATAGATAGCCATGCCGATAAGAATGGATGAAGACAGTCCCCAGCAGGGACAGAGCCCCAATAGGGGTGGCCGCTCCAATCCGATCCTCAGTTTTTTACCCATGATCCTGGGCTTTGTCTTTCGAAGGCCCAAATTGATCATCCCGGTCCTGGTGATCGGAGGGATCTGGTATTTTTTTCTGGGTGGAAAAAACGTCTTCTCAGGGGTTCCCGGGGAGGAGAGTACATCGGAGTTTTCCCTGGGCGCCAACCTCGACCCCGAAGTGTACGACCGGGCCGAGGTGTTCGAGCCCCTTACATACGGGTCCTTCGGCGCAGGCGGAGGTCTGCCGGCATCCGTTTCCCTGGCCAAATACGCCCCGAAGCGCCTTCACCAGGGCAACCAGGGCTCCTGCGTCGGCTGGGCCAGTTCCTACGCGGCCCGGACTATCCTGGAAGCCGAGACCTCCGGCGCCGAGCCCAATCAGGCCGCCTTCAGCCCATCTTTCCTGTATAATCAGATCGCCCTTCAGAACTGCCAGGGCGCCTACATGCTCGACGCCATGGAAACCATGCGGAAGGGCGGGGTCCTCCCCTTCCGGGAATATCCGTACGACGACAGTTCCTGTTCGGATGTGCCGGGACCCAACGAGCAGGCACGGGCTCAGACTTTCCGCATCAAGGGCTACAACCGCCTGACCATGGGGGGCGAAGATTACCGGCCCGACATGCAGGGGATCAAGCAGCACCTGGCCCAGGGTTCTCCGGTTGTTATCGGTATGCAGGTGGGCGGCACCTTCATGCACGACATGCGGGGTCGCCGGATCTGGGAACCCACCCAAAGGGATTACAGCCTGTACGGTTTCAGCGGGCACGCCATGTGCGTGATCGGTTACGACAATAATTACGAAGGAGGAGCCTTTCAACTCATGAACAGCTGGGGCGAAACCTGGGGAGAAAAGGGCATCGCCTGGGTCCGGTACAAGGATTTTGAATTTTTCGTAAAAGAGGCCTACGGCCTGCACCCCATGGGCGCCACCCCGGCCATGGACCCCAACAAGCTCGAGGTCCAATTCGGTCTGGTGGACAACGCCACGCAGAGTATCATCCCGCTTTTACAGGCTTCAGACCGGGTGTTCCGAACCAAGGCGCCGATCCGTAAAGGCGACAAATTCAAGATTGCCATCGCCAATTCGATCGAATGTCATATATACGTCTTTGGCGAGGAAACCGACGGCTCCAGCTACGTGTTATTCCCCTACACGGCCAAGCACTCGCCTTATTGCGGGATCACGGGCACGCGCCTTTTCCCCAAGGATTATTCCATGACCGCCGACGATTTGGGAAACCGCGACCGGATTGCGGTGCTCATTACGAAGGAAGCCATCGATTTTAAGGCATTCAACGAACGAATCAACAAGAGCGCGGGCTTGAATTACGGGGCAAAGCTCCAGTCTGCGCTGGCAGGGCAATCCATCCCCAATGTCAAGTTCCTGGCAGGGGAAGCCATCGGCTTCAGTTGTGAGATAGGCACAAAAAATGCGGTCGGGGTCGTGCTGGAAATTGACAAGAAGTAACAATACGTATAGCCGAACGGCGTACTTAAAGAAGACAAAACACAACTTGATGAAACACCTTTTTCACAGGATACTACCCTTTTTAATGCTGACTCTTTCCTTTTCCGGGAAGGGCCAGATCCCGACCAATCAGGATTGCCTGGGCGCTATCCCCGTCTGCCAGCAAATCTATTCCGAAACCCTTTCTCCCTCGGGCGACGGCAATTACAACAACGAGATCAATACCAGTATCAGCTGCACGGCGGGCGAACTGAACTCCATCTGGTACACCTTTACCGTCGATCAGTCCGGCAATTTCGGGTTTCTCCTCACCCCCAACGACATCAACGACGACTATGACTGGTCGCTCTTCAACATCACCACCGCTTCCTGTGAGGACATCTTTTCCAACCAAAACCTCATCGTGAGTTGCAACGCCGCCGGAGGGGGCACCTGCGACGGCCTGACCGGCGCCACCGGAGGCACCAATTTCGATATTCAGGGCGCCGGCTGCGGGGTCAATCCGCCCACCATCAGCAACGCCCTCACCGCTTTCAACGACCTCATCCCGGTAATTGCCGGAAATACATACGTATTAATGGTGTCGAACTGGACGGGCTCGCCCAACGGCTACACCCTGGACTTCGGCCTGTCTACCGGCATCGGCATCTTCGACGAACAGCCGCCCATGCTGGAAACCCTCAGCGGGCCCGTATCCTGCGGCGGACAAGATATCGATATTGAATTTTCGGAATACATCAACTGCACGACCATCGATGCGTCCAATTTTCAGCTGACAGGGCCCGGGGGCCCCTACACCCTGAGCCTCGACGGCAACGGATGCGACAACTCGGCCAATTTCGAAAACTCCTTTTCCCTGATCATCGACCCACCGATCTCCTCGATGGGAACCTTTACCCTCAGCATCAACTCCACCGGCGCCTTCCCGCTGGAAGACCTTTGCGGAAACCCCATAGGACAAGCGACGGCCGATTTCGACGTGGATGTGCCGATCCCCGTTTCCGTCAATATCGGAAACGACACCTCCATCCTTTGCGTCGGACAAACGCTTTTGCTCAACGCCACGATCCAGGGCTCCACCTATGTCTGGCAGGACGGTTCCACCAACCCCACATTTTCCGTAACCCAGCCGGGCACTTACTCTGTGACCCTTACGAATGCCTGCGGTTCGGGCAGCGACTCTATCGGGGTGACTTACCTGCTGGAACCTCCGCAAATAGAGCTCGGTCCGACCCAAAATCTCTGTGGGAGCGAAACGGCTTTGCTGGATGCGAGCAGCCCTTTCTCCATTTACACCTGGCAGGATGGGTCTACGGACCCCACCTTAACCGCTTCCCTGGAGGGCCTTTACGCCGTGACCGTGACCAATGCCTGTGGAACGACCCTCGACCAGGTCTTCATCAACGTCATACCCCCTATCGACCTGGACCTGGGTGGCGATCAGAGCCATTGTTTGGGGGATTTCGTGTTGCTGGACGCCACCAATGAAGACGCCTCTTACCAATGGCAGGACGGCAGTACCAACTCTTCCCTGACCGCAACGCAAACCGGGAACTACTCGGTCACGGTGACTACGCTGTGCGAAACCCAGAGCAACAACGCCCTGCTGACCTTTATCGACGAAACATCGCCGGAATTGGGGCAGGACACCTTTCTTTGCGAGGGCGATACCATTTTCCTCGATTTTTCCCTGCCGGGTTCCAACAATTACATTTGGCAGGACGGAAGCACCGACCCAATATACCCGGTTACGCTGGGCGGGGAATACACCGCCCGGGTGACTACGCAGTGCAACAGTTTTGATGACGTCATTTTTATCTATTTTATCCCGCTGATCTCCTATGATTTGGGGCGGGACACTTTCCTGTGCGAGGCTCAATACTGGCTCGACGCCTCTACGCCGGGGCCGGCCTCCTACGAATGGCAGGATGGCTCGAAGGAACCCTATTTTATCGCAGATGCTCCAGGGGAATACCGCGTATCGGTTTTCAACGAATGCGAGCTGATCTCGGATACCATACAAATAAAGGAGTGCGAGTTTTGCGACATGTACTATCCCACGGTTTTCTCCCCCAATTTCGACGGGATCAACGACGAGTTTCGCCCGTTTTCCGAATGCCCGCCGCAGCCTTTCCTGTTGAGGATATTCGATCGCTGGGGCGCTTTGGTCTTTGAAAGCGAGGACCCCGAAGCGGGCTGGGACGGGACCTTTCACGGGAAGCCCGTAAGTGCCGGGGCCTATGTCTGGACGCTTGAATACACCGTAGTTGAGAACAACCTGGCCCGGGCGGTTTCGTCCGGCGGAAGCGTGGTGGTGATCCGATAAGCGGTTTGGCGCCCTTTCGTCCGATAAATTCCCCTATCGGTAGAATGAAGGCAGGGGGAACGAAGTGCGCCGGTATTTTTGTTTGCGTTAATGTCTATAAAACCAACCCGACACATGCAAAGAAAAATGAAGGTTACTGGATTTGCGCGCTTTTTCCTGGTAATGATCATCGTGGCTCCGGTGGCCTATATCGGCGCTTCCTATTACAATGGGGAAGACGGGATCGCGAATATCAAGCGCTTATTCGGGATCGATAAAACCGAGATCGCCGAGCCCTCCCAGGAGCAATCTGTTCAGGACCAGGACCAGCCCGTCGAATCGCTCGACGATGCGGCCATGCGCAAGGAGCTGGAATACCAGCAAAAAAGGATGGAAGAATTGAAGAAGGAGAACCAACGCCTTCGAAAGGAAGTGTTGGAGAAGGAGAAGGAATTATCAAATCTGAAAAACCAATAAACTTCCGGTTATGATAATCCTGGTAAAAATTTTGCTGAACGCACTGGCTTTGTTTGCCGCCGCCTTTTTACTGCGGCCGAATGTTCAGGTCAAGGATTTCGGCCGCGCGCTGATCCTGGCCATTGTGCTGGCTTTGCTCAACGGCACCATCGGCGCATTTTTGAAAGCCATCTCCCTGCCTTTGAATATCCTTACCCTGGGCCTGTTCAGTTTTGTCATCAACGCTCTGATGATCGTGATCGCCGATTACTTCATGAAGGGCTTTCAGGTTCGCGGCTTCTGGTGGGCCCTGGTGCTCGCCGTCCTGCTGAGCGTGTTCAACTCCGTTTTATACGCTATTTTCCTTTAGAAACCTCGGTTGAGGTTTCGATATAAAATCAGAAGGCAGCCCGGGTATCCGGGCTGCCTTCTCTCCTTGATTAATGCACAAAGCTATTTGCTATTAATAGCGTTTGTTAAATCTCGGCTTGTTGTAGGAGGAATTTTCTTCGCGGGGGCGGGCCACTTTGACCACGATCGACCACCCCTCCCCCGCAACCCGCCCCCCCCCAAGCTTTGAACGCCAGTTGGGCAATTCGCTTTGAGAAAATCCTACTTGATTTCTAACACCCATTATTTCAATATCAGTTCCGCCAGGACGGGGAAATGGTCAGACGGATGGCGTTTGTCGTGGTGGTCGGCGATCGTTACGTACTCCCGGACGGTCCAAAAAGCATTCACAAATATATAGTCGATCCGTGCGCCGTAAGCGCCGAGTTGAAATCCGTTAAAAGTGCCTTCCGGACCGTAAGGGGGGAATTTGCAGAGAAAGCGGGTGTCGGCCAGCAGGCTCCCCTCGATCAACTGGTATGGGACGGAACCGGGCATACTATTGAGATCTCCCATCAGCAGGACGGGCTCGGCGGGGAGCAGGGCGTCCAGCTTCCTCAGGATCAGGAGCGAGCTTTCCTGGCGGGCTTTTGGGCCCCGATGGTCGAAATGGGTATTGAAAAAATAGACTTTTTTCCCCGAGGATATTTGCTGTAGACGGACCCAGGTGACCACGCGGGGAAGGGAGGCATCCCAGCCCACCTTGCCCGGGGTGTCTGGCTCTTCGGCCAGCCAGTAGGTTCCGGATTCGAGCATCTTCCAGCGGTCTTTCCGGTAGAAAAGCGGAGAGAACTCCCCTCCTTTCAGGCCGTCGTCCCTGCCTCTTCCGACCCAGGTCCACTCCGTCAGACAGGCGGAAATGTCCTCGATCTGGTGGTACAGCGCCTCCTGCAATCCGAAAACCTCCGGGTCGTAGTGGCGAATGAGGTCGGAAACCCAGTCCTTCCTGTTTTCCCAGCGGTTGATCCCGTCGTCTGGATTGTCGAACCGGATATTGAAGGTCATGACCCGGAAGGAGGCCGAGGTTTGCGTGCGGAGTGCGGACAATGGGGAAAAAGCGAGGAGCAGAAAAAGGCAGATCGGTCGCATACGAAAAGGTTCTATTTTGAAATGAAAAAGGGCCAGCCAGCAAAGCGGCCGACCCTTCCTTTTCATCGGTATAATATGGGGTGACAGGATGCGATTAAATCTTCGGCCGCTCGTATAGGCAACACCCGGGGAGCTTGTCGTACACGGCGTCTTTGGCCTTTGCCAAATCCGTATCGTGGCCTACCCCCGCTACAATTTCGTGAATGGCCTGAAGGGAGATCTTGAACGGCTTGAAAGTTACAGTGAGCATGCCCGTTGCCTGGTCCCAATCCGCAAGTCTGACTCCCGGAACCATCAGGGCGCTTTCGATACGATCTTCGCACATGCCGCAATTGCCGTAGACTTTAAACGAAACCGTTTGAATGTCCTTGGCTTTTTGCGCATTCAAATTTACGCCGATCAGGAGGAAAAGAGCAAAAGGAAGGAAAAATAATTTCTTCATTAGTATGTGTTGTGTTTTGTGTTTTGGAATGCTTTGCAATCTGACAAAAGAACAGCCCTGCAAGCGTTTTTGTTGAGTGACGGGGTGACTTAGTCACCCCGTCACTCAATATTGAATAACCTTTTAATAATCAACTAATTGCACTTTTTGCCGTGACGGGGTGACGAAATTTTTTATCTTGCTCCCCCATTTTCAACTCAAAACATTGCGAATCATGATGCTACGCAGGTTCTTTTCTCTAATCGCTTGTGCCTGGGCGCTCTCCATTCCGGTTCAGGGCCAGGATACCATAGTGGTGCAAACCCTCAACTGGCAATCGGCCACCCGTTCTGGGGTCTTTACTTTTCCCGACGACTCAGGCCAGAGCTACCGCAAGATTCTCATGCGTTACAATATGCGCTGCCACAACGCAGCCGTAGGCAATGGCAACGTGGGTTGTTATGAATGGGATTACAGCTGCAATACCTTCATCACCGATTCTTCCAGGGTGGATTCCGTGCCCGCCACGCACCCGACCCATATCATTTCCAATTTTCAGGGGAGCAGCTTTGCCTATACCTCCCAACCCACCTTTACCTACCTGCAGTTTGGTCAGTTTCAGACCGACTACCAAAATACCATTTCCGAAACCATTGCAACCGCAGGAGGCGACGATCAGACCCTCTCCATGGAAAACGGCGGGGCCGTAGGGAAACACCAATTCCTGTACACCGCCGCCGAGCTGCAAGCCGCGGGCCTGGTCGCCGGCCCCATCACGGGTTTGCGCCTGCACGTCGAAACCCCCGGCGAATCCCTCCAGTTCCTTCGGGTGAGGCTGAAAGCCACCTCAAAAACGGAGCTCAACCCCGGCGATCCGGACCTGAGCGGGTTTACCCAGGTCTATTTTCTCCACACCAACCTGGTCGCAGGCGAAAACAACCTGAATTTCTACCAGCCATTTTCGTGGGACGGCCTGTCGAACCTGCTGGTAGAATACAGCTTCACCAATCCCTCCGCCCCCGCTTCTTCCAACCTGCTGGAGGCGGGCGATGCGGGATTTAACTCGACACTATCCAGCTCGACTGCCGACAACGCCATCCGCTTCTCGGGCTCGGGCTATGTGGATGTGCCGGGCGCAGCCTTCGGCGGCATTTCCAACGCCATCACCATTTCGCTCTGGTGCTACGGCAATCCCGATATCCTCCCTGCCAACACCACTATTTTCGAGGGAAGGGACAATGCCAACAACCGCCAGGCCAACGTGCACCTGCCCTGGGGCAATGGCAGCGTCTATTGGGATTGCGGCAACACCGGTACCGGCTACGACCGGATCGAGAAAGCCGCCAATCCGGCCGATTACGAAGGAAAATGGAACCACTGGGCGTTCACCAAAAACGCGACTACCGGCCAGATGAAAATCTACCTCAACGGCGTACAGTGGCATTTCGGCAACGGCAAGACCAAACCCATCGATATCAAGCAGTTTCACATCGGCGACGCCGTGACTTTCAGCAACAATTACAGCGGCTCGGTGCACGAATTTCAGGTCTGGGACAAGGAGCTCTCCCAGGCCAATATCCAGGCCTGGATGGGGCAGCCCATCACCCCGGCCCATCCGGACTACGGCAATCTGGTCCTCTACTATCCCTTCGACGAGGGCGCCGGAACAACGGCTTTCGACGCAGGCCCAAACGGGCACGATGCCCAGATCTACGGCTTTCCGGCCTGGCAGCAGCTCCGCGGCGAGCAATTATATAAAAACTTTTCGGCGTCCTCCCTACGGCCCAAGCTCGGCTTCGTGCAGGGGGTTTACGACCAGACAATCACGGAACTGGAAGTGCTGGACTCTTTGGAAAACAGCTTGCATTCGGTGGCTTCCTATGGAGTGTCGGGCACCGACCTGGTGAACCTCGGCACCCAATACGTCTACCCCGCCGGGGCTATGAATATCCTGGACGAATCGGGATTGACGGTCGGCACGGTGTTCGTCGATCCGGAAAATACGATCAGCATCGGGACGCTGAACTACTTCGCCAAATCGCCCGCGAAATACGAGTTGCTGTCGCTCGTCACGCCCTACGGAAATGGCCTGGACCTGGGCCAGGCCGGCAAGACCTTCTTCTTCGACGTCAGCGATTACGGCCCCATTTTGAAGGGCAACAAACGCCTGTCGATCGAATTGGGGGGCGAATTCCAGGAAGAGCTCGACATTCAGTTTTGGTACATCACCGGAACGCCGGAGCGGGAAGTCGTGGATATCCAGCACATCTGGCCCTTCGGCCGCGGCTGGTATGCCGATATTCAAAACAATAGTGTGTTCGCGCCCCGAAGCGTCCAATTCAGCCCGGATGGCGAATCCTTCAAACTGCGGGCCGCGGTTACGGGGCATGGGCAAAACGGAGAGTTCGTGCCGCGCTCTCATTACCTCAACCTCGACGGAGGGGCGCCCGAGTTTACTTTCGACGTGTGGAAGAAATGCGGGGAAAACCCCATTTACCCGCAGGGTGGAACCTGGCTCTACGACCGGGCCGGCTGGTGCCCCGGCGCCGCCACCGATGTGCACGAAATGATGCTCGACGGTATCATAAACCCCGGGCAAACGGCGCAGATCGACTACGGGGTGAACGGAGCATTTTTAAACGAGGCTAATTACCTTGTGTCTGCCCAATTGGTGACCTACGGACCCCTTGCCCACGATCTAGACGGCTCCATCGAGGCGATCGAAAGGCCCAGCAAGCGAGTGGAGTTCGAGCGCGTCAACCCGGCCTGCAATAAGCCCGTGATACACCTGAGAAATTCGGGCTCCCAGTCTATTCAATCTGCCGAAATCGAATATTGGGTGAAAGGCAACGGCACGGTGCTCTCCTACACCTACCAGGGCTCGATCCCTTCGGGTGTGACCAAGTCCATTGAATTGCCGGTGCCCTTCGTGGGTTTCTGGAAAACGGAGGAGGAGCAGATCTTTTACGCCGAGCTCAAAACCGTGAACGGCCAGCAAGACGACAACGCGGACAACGATTTCATGGAGTCGGCCTTCGACCTTCCTCTTATCCTCGACGACCAGTTGGACCTCAGCCTCAAGGTGCGCACCAACAACAGGGCCAGCGAAAACTGGTACACCATCCGCGACCATGCCGGCACGGTCGTGGCTTCCCGCAACAATATGGCCAACAACACCACTTACGAAGACGATATCAATCTGCCCCCCGGCTGTTATACCCTGTTCTTTGAGGACCTGGAAGATGACGGCCTGTCCTACTGGGCCGATCCGGCCGCCGGGTCGGGCTACGTTAAGATCCAGCACATCTTCAACGGGGTGGGGCTCTCCCTTTACTCGTTCGAATCCGAATTCGGGGGCAACCTGGCATTCGATTTTGTCGTCGGGGAGATCACGGGCACGAAGGAACTCGACGAAACACGCGTATTTTCGATCTACCCCAACCCGGCCTCCCGGGAGACGGTGATCGAACTTTCCGGGTTTGAAAACGGTTTGTCAGGATTGAATTGACGGACCCCCTGGGTCGATCGCTCCGAACAAAAACGGGCGAAGCAACCAACGGGTACTTCAGGGAGTCTATCGATCTGCGCGGCTTGGCCGCAGGCCTCTATTTCGTCCGGGTACAGCACGAGGGGAGGGTTTGGGTGAAGGAGGTGTTAGTTTTGAAATAGTTATTAGTTTTTAGTTTTGAATTTTTAGTTGAAAGATGGGTTTGACACCAACTAAAAACTAAAAATTCACCACTAAAAACTCAAATTCAATACATATGAGATCCACACTACTACTTGCATTCCTGATCCCGGCCGGTATGGCCACGGGGCAGGTCGACCTGATCAAATCGCTGGAAGGAAACCAGAGTGAAAAAGCCGCGGAGGGATTCCTGTTTCAACCCATTGTCAATCTGGAAGCGCTGGGCATCGAGAACCAGGGCGCATCCGGGACCTGCTGGAGCTATTGCACCAGTTCCTTTCTCGAATCGGAAATGATCCGCCAGGGCAAGCAGCCGGTGGACCTTTCGGAGATGTACACCGTGCGGAAGGTGTATGAAGAAAAGGCCGTCAATTACGTGCGCATGCACGGGTCTTACAGTTTCGGAGAAGGGGGCGCCCTGCCCGATTTCGTGCAGGTTTACGGAAAGTATGGCGCCGTGCCGGAAACAGCTTACCAGGGCCTCGAATACGGTTCGGACATCAACAAACATGGAGAATTGGAAGCCATTCTAAAGGGCATGATCGAAGCCGTGGTTTCCAATCCCAACAAACAACTTACTCCCGTTTGGAAAGAGGCGGTCAACCGCGTGCTGGACGTCTATCTGGGCGACAACCCGAAGGAATTTGAATACCAGGGCAAGAAGTACACCCCCGAAACCTTCGCGGAGGAAGTCGTCGGCCTCAAGGCCAATGATTACGTACAGATCTCGTCCTTTGCCAGCAACGAGTTGTACAAGCCCTTCATCATGATGGTGCCAGACAACTGGGCCTATGGCCAGACCTACAACGTGCAGCTCGACGACCTGACCGACATCATCGACGCCGCCCTGCAGAAAGGCTTTTCCGTGGCTTGGGCAGCCGATGTGAGCGAGAAATATTTTTCCTGGAAAAACGGGGTCGCCTTTGTTCCCGAAAAGGAATATGCGGCTATGACGGACGAAGAGCGTGCCGCCATGTTCAAAGGCCCAAAGCCCGAGCGAATCATCACCCCCGAAATCCGCCAGGAGGCTTATGACAATTACACCACCACCGACGACCACGGGATGCATATCATCGGCCTGGTGAAAGACCAGACCGGCAAGGAGTGGTACAAAGTGAAAAACTCCTGGGGCGAGAGCAACGACCACAAGGGGTATTTGTACGTGAGCAAAAACTATGTTCGCTACAAATCCATCGCCATCCTGATGCACAAGGACGGGGTGCCGAAGGATATAAGGAAGAAGCTGGATATTTAGTGACTGGTGACTAGTGACTGGTGACTAGTGACTAGTAGACTGCTGAAAATACTATTCACTAGTCACTAATCACCAGTCACTATTCACTATTTTTTCCTTTCTTTGCCTTTGCCATTAACGGGCAAAAAGGCATGCATCTCCACCCTTTCCGCGCCATTTATCCAAAATTGGACCTCATTGCGTCTCCGGATGCTTTCTTTGGCACCGTCAAAGAGGACTACACCGCCTATCGAAAAAAAGGCTATTTCCTCGAATCAGAGGAGGAGAGCCTTTATATCTACCGGATCAAGGACCCGGTCAGGGCGTACACGGGGATCATCGCCTGCGCCTCGATCCAGGATTACCTGGACGGGATGATCAAGAAGCACGAAAACACCCTTGCGGGCAAGGAACAGATGCAAACCGAGTTGCTCATGGCCCGCACGGCGGTGGTCAAACCGGTGTTGCTCACTTATGAACCGGTGGAAGCCATCTTCGCCTTTTCGCAGGACCTCATCGAGTCGAAAGAGCCTTTTTTCGAGACCTATTTCAAGGCCGACCAGCAGACGCACCAATTCTGGAACGTGTCCGATCCGGGGCAGATCATGCTGCTCAAAGCGCTCTTCGACCAATACGTGGACAGCGCCTACATCGCCGACGGGCATCACCGCACCACCTCCATGGCGCAATTGTACGAGCAGACCGGAGGCAAAGCGGGCGCTTCGCCCTACGACCGATTTCTCTGCGCTTTTTTCCCCTCCTCCCAACTGGAGATCCTCGACTACAACCGCGTGGTGGAGGGCTTGGAGGATATTTCTTTTACCACTTTTATGGCTCAGCTTTCTCAGGTGGCCGATATCGAAGTGCTCAAGGAGCCCGTCAGGCCGAGGGAGAAGCATGAGATGGTCATGTTCATCAACCAGGAATGGTTTCGTCTTCGCTGGCGGCGGCGCCTGATGGAGTCCTTCAAGGGGGACGAGGTGTTGCTCGACGTGCAATTGCTGAACGAGCTTATTTTAGAGAATATCCTCGAGATCGCCGACGTGCGCACCGACGACCGGGTGAAGTATATCGACGGGCGGCAGGGTATCCGGGGCGTCAGCGATCGGGTGGGCAAGAATGTCAACCGGGTGGGCTTTTTCCTCCACCCCGTCTCCATGGATGATTTTATGCGGATTGCCGACGAGGGGCAGATCCTCCCTCCAAAATCCACCTGGTTTGAGCCCAGGATGAAGAACGGATTGCTGGTGCAGGGTTTTAAAAAGGCTTACCTTTATTAAAAACCAAACCTTATGAGAACTTTGGCTACCTGGGGTTCGCAACACCCCGTTCCTACCCGCTGGATCATCTTCCTCTCCTTTATTGCGCTGAATGTACTTGCCATCAACCTGGCCTGGTGGGCTATGGTCCACGGCCTGATTGCCTTCGAGGTGTTGCTCCCGCTCAGCATCGGGCTGGGGCTTGTGGGCCTGTTCCTCTACCCGCTGCGCCGCTGGAAGGGAAGTATTTTTTCGAAATCCGGCTATTTCCGCTATCAAAAAACCATGGACGGCCTGTTGGTGGGCGCCACTTTTTTGATGGTCTTCTCCATGACGCAGCAGTTTTCGGTTCAATCGCTCGCTCCGGCCCCCTATCGCGCTGTGGCCACGGCCCTGGATTACGAGCCTGTTCGGGAGAAGGGGTTCCTGAAAAAATTGAAAGACTTCAAAAACGAGGTCGTGGAAAAGGTGAAAGCGCAGGTTGTCAAGCGCCTGGACGCTTATAGCAAAGCCAAAGAGGGCTTGCCGGTCTGGGCGAAGATCCTGCTTTCCCTGGGCGCGCTGGTCGTGGCTTTTTTCGTCTGGTATATCATCGCCGCCCTAGGCTGCTCCCTGGTATGTTCCGGAGCTGAATTAGCGGGCAATATTGTCATCATTGCAGGGACAGCCCTCATCCTTGCTATGCTGGTTTGGGTCGGTTATCAGATTTGGAAAAGGAGAGGGCCGAAGGTGGAGAAGGTACCAAAGGAGGAGAGGGTACCTAAGGAGAAGAAGAAGGGGTAAAAAAGGCGGGCTGGGGAAGCGAGAGGTTTCCGACCCACCCCCGACCGCTCGTGAGGGTCTCCGACCCGATACGTATCGTCGGCAAGTCTCTGACTTGCATCAAAACTGTCACACAAGTCAGAGACTTGTGAATATAGCGTGTCGGGTCGGAGACCCTCACGAGCGAGAGCAAAAATATGTTGACAACACTAATTCTTCGGATCTTTTTAGGTTTTATATTATTCACAATAGTATCATGTGAACCAAATATTCTTTCCAATGGAAGTTTATTTACACCTAAACCAATGTCGCAGAAAGCTTCTTTTTTGGCCGATACACTTTTTTTGAGTAACGATAGTCTTGTTTTAGCTCAATTAGTTGATGAGGGCAAAGGTGCCGTTCTTCAATGGGGGGTAACTAATAAGTTCTGGAATGTAGGTAAGGACACACTGCCGTATTCTCAATTTAGTTTTAATCATTTTAGTAAAGAAGATAATCTTTTTCTAATAAAACAGGGTTGTGGAACCGCATGTAATTATATATACATTGCGCTTTTCACCCCCACCCACAAAGGCAGACTGTTTTTATACCCACTTTTTCTTGATCCAAAAAGAGGAGTAATTGTTTACCAAGGAGATAACTACGATACCCTTGTAGTTATAGAGAATATTATCACGGAAAAGTCTCAAAGTATAAAGGAAGAGTTTGACAAAACAAGGCGCCCGTATTCGGCAGCAATTGATACTACATATTTAATTGATAATGAGTTGTATCTGAAATGGAAGCAAGCGAATAATGCAAGTATTTCAAAGGTCTTTGATGTTCGTAATATCCAATGAAGCGTTTCGGCGGGAGTTGTTTTATATCCTAAAATCCGTGAAATCTGTGGTTCAGACATTTACCCCCACAAGCAAAACCCCCATCTCCCTAGCCGCTCCCTGCAATTTTTTGTCCAGGGTTAAAAGGGAGGCCTGGTTTTCAAACGCCAAAGCCAAATAACAGCCGTCATAAACTGTTACGCCAAAACGAATGGCCAGCTCCAAAGCGGGGTGGTATAGTTCCTGGATGGGTTTCCATTCACCGACCAAATCAGAAATTTCCTTTAGAAGAGGCAGGACATCAGCGGAAGGAAGATTACCGAATCGCTGAAGTTTCCATAGGGCGTTTGCAACCTCAAGCAGGAAGAGATCGGGCGCCAGAACGGATGTGGCATTGCGGAGTAGCTCTGCAAAACCGGGGGCGTTGGGTCTGCCTCCGGCAATTTCCAATGCCGCGCTGGCGTCGAGTACTATTTTCATCCTTTTCCCACTTATCGATCTCTATCCTCCCGGACCATTTGAGCCGCATCCTCTTTCCATGAATATCCACGGGTCGTCAATTTTTGCAAGGCTTCCTTTCGGCGACGGGTATCTTCCTCCTGCCGAAGCGCTTTCTCCAAAAGCACGATGGTCTGTTGCGTAATGCTCCTTCGCTCAGCTTCCGCGGAGGCAACCAGTTTGTCAAATAACTCCTGGGGGATATTTCGAACTTGAAGAACAGGCATTTAAAATGTATTTTGCATGCAAATTGCATTTAAATTTGCATATTTGCAAATACATCGACAACCCCAACCGCTCTCTTTTCCTGATTTACGATACACAACCTGAAATACTTATGCGAAAAATAGGTGCAGACCTGATCCTCCCGGTCAACGGCGAGCCCATTCCAGATGGCCTGGTCATCACAGACGATGAGGGAACCATACTGGAACTGGGCGTCCAATCCGAGCACGACCCCGCATCCATCGAAAAATACCGGGGCGTGATCGTGCCGGGTTTTGTCAATACCCATTGCCACCTCGAGCTCTCGCACATGAAGGGCCGCGTGGATACCGGCACAGGGCTCCTCCCCTTCCTGGTCAGCGTCGTTTCGTTCCGGAATATCGCCGAGGAAGAGATTCTCGACGCCATCGAGCGGGCGGACCGGGAGATGTACGACAACGGCATCGTCGCCGTGGGCGATATTTCCAACAAGACCGACACGGCGGCCGTCAAGGAGAAAAGCCCTATTCGCTATTACACCTTCGTGGAAATGTTCGACTTCCTGCAGGATAAACTGGCTCAAAAAACCTTCGACGGATACCTCGAGGTATTTGAAAAACACAGCGGCGAGGGGAAAAACCGCAAAAGCTGCGTGCCCCATGCCCCCTACACCGTATCGCCCTACCTGTTCGAATTGATCCGCAATGTCAATCCCGACGATTGCACCGTCAGCATCCACAACCAGGAGACCCTCGATGAAGACGATCTGTTTCTAAGCAAGACAGGGGGCTTCCCGGATTTCATGCGCTCCTTCGGATTCGGCATCGACCATTTCCAAGCCACCGGCAAGACGTCCATTCATTACGCCCTGGAGCACCTCGGCAAGCGGCAGCGGACCCTGTTCGTGCACAATACCAAAACCGGGCCGCAAGACATTCGCGCCGCCCGTGCCTGGAGCCCGCAGGTCTATTGGGCCACCTGCCCCAACGCCAACCTGTATATCGAAAATGAACTGCCTTACTACCGGTACTTCCTCGATGAAAAGGCCAAAATGACCATCGGCACCGACAGCCTGACCTCCAACTGGCAGTTGTCGGTGCTGGAGGAGATGAAGACCATCCTCCGGTATCAATCCTACGTGCCTTTTGAAGAGGTCCTGCGCTGGGCTACGATCAACGGGGCCGAGGCCCTGGGCTTTGAAAAGGAGCTGGGAAGCCTGGAAAAGGGGAAAAAGCCGGGGATCAACCTGCTCGACCTCGATCCTTCGCTGCGGTTGAATGCGGAGACGAAGGTCAGGCGGCTGGTTTAGTAATTAAATCCAAGCCTTTCGCTGCGTCTTTGCGCCTTTGCGGTTAGAATTATTAAAGAAGTCGTAATTTCGCTTCCATGGGATTATTAGATCGACTTTTTGGAAAACCTGCACCCGAACCGCAGGATCCCCCCGTTAAATTCGGAAGGTACACCGACACCTACAAGAAGCCGGACCAATACGAAGCCTGGGATAAATCCCTCAAGGCCTTCGAGGAGGGAAACTATATGGAGTCCTACCGGACCTTCCTCCAATACCTGCGCGACGAGGGGGAGGACAATGTCCATTTCCGGGAAACCGAAGCGGGCATTGAATTTGAACTCTACCAGGGCTCCAAAAAGGTGAACGGCCTGGCCAATTTGGATCACGTGAAAGCGGAGTCCAAAGTGGCCAGCACCGAAACGATGAACATCGGTTTTTTGCGCCGCCTCATCGACCACAATTACGACCTGAAATACTCGCGCTTCGCCCTCGATGCGGACAACAACATCTCCATCATCTTCGACACCTATACGCTGGACTGTTCGCCCTACAAGATCTACTACGGCCTGAAAGAACTGGCGGCCAACGCCGACAAACAGGACGACCTGCTCCTCGACGAATTTCCGGTGCTCAAGCCCGTCGGGATGGGGCATTTGAAGGACCTGCCACTGGCCGAAAAGGAGATCAAACACGAGTTTATCAACGAGGAGATCAGGAAGGTCTTCCAACTGATGGACAGCGGCAAGCCCGACCCGCAGCAATATCCGGGGGCCAATGCTTACCTGCTGCTCCACCTATGCTACAAGCTCGATTTCCTGGCCAAGCCCGAAGGGCACATGATGGAAGTGCTGGAGCGCATCCACCGGCAGTATTTTTCGAAAGACGAGCGAAATACCATCCAGAAGACCCACCTGTTGAGGAAGGAGTTCCAGAAGCTGCTGGACCGGCCCAAAGAGGATTTTTTCAAGGAAATGTATCAGGTGCCCGCCACCTTCGGCATCACCAGTCCGGTCAACCACGAGAAGGTGGTCACCGTGATCGACGGGGAGTTGCAGCACATGGATTGGTATGCGGAAAACAATTTTCCGGAAGTTGCCCTCTCCATTCCCGGCTACATCGTGGGCTTTTGCCTGTTTAATTACGCCGTGCCCAAACCCGATTGGGACTTATTTTTGTTGTATTACAAGATCACGGAAAGCGCGTATTTTAATAAGCTGGGCTTCTCCAATTCTTATTACGACCCGGAAACCAACACGTTCGACAAGAAAGCCATCGGGAGGGCGATCCGACATATCGTCGACTCGCAGGCTGATACCTATCCCAAGCTACAGGCCCAGACGGGAAGCCTTGATTTTTCGGACCTTCCCGCCTTTGCCAAATCGTACCTGCACATGATCAGGGTGATGGATATGACGAAGGCGGAGAGGGGGTGATTGGTGATTGGTGATTGGATGGTGATTGGTGACTGGTGACTGGTGACTAGTGACTGGTGACCAGCAGTGAAGGTAAGACGCGATACTTCGCGTCTTTTTTAAAAAATCGTAATGTTTCAGGAAGAAAAAATATGGGGGTTGCTCGAATCGGTCTGCGACCCGGAGATTCCGGTGCTGACGGTCATAGACATGGGTGTCGTGAGGGAGCTGAAAGCGCTGGGCGACAACGGCGTGGAGGTGGTCATCACCCCCACCTATTCTGGTTGTCCTGCGATGAATATGATTGAAATGGAAATCCGGGCCACCCTGGAAACGGCCGGCTACCGGCCTGTGGTGGTGAGGACCGTGCTTTCGCCAGCCTGGACCACCCAATGGCTTTCCGAAGCGGGCCGCAGGAAACTGGAGGCCTACGGCATCGCCCCTCCCGTGGAAGAAACTGTGGACAAGACCGCCCTGTTCGCCGCCGAAAAAAATGTGCCCTGCCCCCGTTGTCACTCCTCCCACACCCGCATGATCAGCCAGTTTGGCTCGACCGCCTGCAAGTCCCTTTATCAGTGCCAGGATTGCCTGGAGCCATTTGATTATTTCAAATGCCATTAAGGCGCGCGAGGCGCCCCTGTTTAGAGGGTTTAGAAAGTTTAGGAGGTTTAGCGCTAAACTTTCTAAACCTCCTAAACCCCTCAACAAAAAAGGGGCCTTTGTAGCAAAGGCCCCTTCTGCATTTTATCTGTGTATGAAAAAGGCGGTGATGGTGGAGTAAAAAAAGGAGCTCCCACTAAACTTGTGGCCTTTACAGGCGGGAAGCTTTCTTTCCGCCCCGGGTTTCCAAGGTACTATTAGTCCCTTCAACTAATAATGTTTGGGAGCTCCGGTGACATCTACCCCACCGTCACCGAAGCTTGTGCTATCGATCGCAGGGGCGCGTTTGCCCCCGTTCTCCCAAAACCGGAAATCCCTTACATGAAAAACACCTTGTCCGTGTCCAAAAACGCCGAAAGCCGAAGGATCAGGCCTTGCGGGAAACTACATCAACAATGGAAACGGAAATACCTGAAACAGGCGGAAAGGCAGGTTGTGTGAACCGGTTTTTTCATGGGATAATCAGTTTTCGGTAACACAAAAATAGGGGAAAAATCGCTGGAGGCTATACCCGGAAATAGGTATTTCTGGAGTTTATGAGGTTTATAAGGTTTATGAAGTTTATAAACCTCATAAACCTTATAAACTTTTCAGTCTATTTGCTTCCAACCCTCTGTATTCGAATACGCATCCACTTCGTTGATGAGGGCCAGGAGCGCCTCAGGGGTGCCGTAGTATGACTTGATGCGCTTGGACTGCCCTTTGTGTTCGAAGGTGATGAAGGTGGTGGGAAGGTCCGTTACTTCCTCGGTGTATTCGTCGGCAAAGGCCCAGAAATCGGCTTTTTTGAATTTTTGGAACAGCAGGTTGGTCTCTTCCGGGCTAAAGGTCTTGGTAAAGGTGCCGATCTTTTCGACAAATTTTTTCCCGACATAGGTGGCCTTTCCTGTGCCGTCGATCGTGATATCATAAAACGGGCAGGCGCCGAAGCAAACCCCTTTGCTCATTTTGATGAGGGAGGTGGCATCGCTTTGGTAGTTCTTTTTGGAAACGCCGCAGCTGAGGAGGAGTATGCCGGAGGAAATAAGCATTAATAAGTTTCTCATATCTTCAGTTTTAGTGGTATCCATCCTTTGATCTCCATCTCAAAAAGGGCCAGCGTGGTTGCGATCGAGGCGAAAAAGGGGGCGACAACGGCCCCGATCAGGGGTATGGAGAGAAGCAGGTAAGTAGTCACTCCCAACACAAGGGCAAGGCCTGCAATCTGCCTGCTCAGCGTAAAGCTGGCCTTGTATTTGAGTTTGTAGTGTTCGAAATACCCATCTATCATTACGGCGCCCAGGAAAAAGCACTGGACCGCCCAGTTGAGGGGCGATTTGAGCCAATCGGCGTGCATGAATCCCAAAGCTATGGAGATCAGGATGGTGACCCCTAATTCGAATGCCCATGCGGCCAGGGAGATCTCGATCATGCGCATCTGGGCCTTCATAAAATCCTTCAGGGAGGGCGCCGCCTCCTTGGTCCCCTTCAACACCTCCATCGTGCGCCGGGCGGCGTGGAAGATCAAGACCTCTCCGAGGATCAAAATGAGGTATTTCATTCCTCCAAGGGAAAACAAATGGTAGCCTTTTTTGAACATGCCCGAATACAGGTCGAGCAAGCTGGCGCCATAGGAGAGCGGCCCCTCTGGATGCAGGGAGCCGAACCAGTTGACCAGCACGGCCAGAAAGTTGAGTCCGATGATGAAGGCAACGACCAGCAGGAATTTGGACATCCAGCCATAAGACAATACCCCGATCCACAGGCGGTGCCTCCGCACAAAGGGATACGCCTCCTTAAGAGCCTTGACTCCCAACTGAATATCCCGTAACACGTTGCCAAACAAGGGTTGATCTTGCATGGGGGAAAATTACGAATTTTATTACTTTGGAAGGTAAAACCATGACTATGGAATCCTATGCCGAAAAATTCCGCGACGCCCTGGTGGAGGAAACCAAGCGGCGTTTGCTGGAAGAGAGCTTCCCTCGTCTGCGCCAATGCCTTTCCATGCTCACGGATGAAGAGATCTGGCGTCGCCCCAACCCGCATAGCAACGGAGTCGGAAATCTCGTGTTACACCTGTGCGGAAACGCCCTTCAATGGATCGGCTCGGGCCTGGGCGGCGATGCGGATGAGCGCAAGCGCCAATGGGAATTCGACGAGAGGGGTCCCCTGCCGAGGGAAGAATTGCTGGCCCTGATCCAAAAAACGGAGGAAACGGTGGCCCGGGTGGTAGACCAGGTGAGTCCGGAGGACCTGCTGGAGATGCGCCGCGTCCAGACCTTTGAGGAAAACGGGCTGAGCATCCTCGTGCACGTGGTGGAGCACTTCTCCTACCATGTGGGACAGATATCCTATTTCACCAAAGCGCTCAAGGACGTGGATCTGGGGTACTACAGGGAGGTAGTTCAGAGTGAAGTTAAAAAGCTGAAAAGTTTATAGAACTCTTTTTGGAAACCAAAAACTTATTAAACTTTTCAACTTATTAACTTTCAACTCAATTGATCACATCTTTGACGAAAAGCGAAGATGCGGGCGCCGAAGACGATGGTCAGGGACCACTTGGCGACGAAGAATACGAGATAGACGGCGAGGAGTTTTTTGCGATTTCTCTTGAACCACCCTTGAAGATCAGATACGAGCTTTACCATTACCATTTTTAAGTTAGCGGTAATTTAAACGGGGAATACCAGCAATTAGTTTTGAGGAGTGTGTTAAAGTGTAATTAACACCCTAACTTGTAAGACGGGGCAAAGGTAGGGGATTCCATAAAGGGGGATTGTTAAAGTTTTGGGGCGTTACCGCGGCCCTAAGAATTTATCCCCATTGAAGTCGATCATATGTTCCGGGTTTTCAGCCACCCAGACTTCGGTTTCCCATGCAATTTCATTTGTGTGTCGCTTGAAGGTCTTGAAATCGGGAAAAGCCGTCACAAAAATCTTTCCGGCGGTACATTTCCCGAGGAATTCTTCCAGTTCAAACAAACGTTTGGGCGAAACCGGGCCGTGTGAGGTAACTGCTTCAATCAGAAAAAGCCAATTTCGTTTGCGATCAATCAGGATTACATCTGGCAGTTTACTGTGTTCATCCAGTGGAATGCCTAGCTCCTCTATTTTTTCGCGATCTGAAAAAAGGTCTTTGTTGTCTGTGTCGCCGATATAGAGAAGTTCGCTCCCTGGAGCAAACCGTGGAGCAAATTCCAGGATTACTGCGATTTGGAGTTCATTATGCTTTCCAGGCGAAAACTTGACCGACTTTCCATCCGGCAAGACCAATGGGATTTTTTTCAACTCTCGATTCCCGGCGTATTTCTCCTTTAACGAACCGGTACTTTTCAGAAAGCTCTTCAGTTCTTTCTTCCATTTTTTCGACCCAAACGCCCTGATGACGTCCAATGCTTCAGGAGTCAGGCGGTAGTGGTTATCCTTGCTATTGGTAGGTAATTCAGGGTTCTCCGGGTTGTGATGCAAGATCCCGGCCTGTACAAACTGATGAAGGGTTTGCCTTCGAATGGTTTCTCGGGAGTTCTCGGCATATTTTACCCCGTAGTGTTCCGAGATAAACCGCAGAACCCCTTCGTATTTCGCATTGTCCTTGTTCCCCACCACAGACATGCTCACCGGCTTTGCGTTTTTCCACTTATCTCCTTCCTTGAGGTGACACAAGGCAAGTAGAACTAACGCCGAACGGTTGTTTTGCTGTTTTCCGGGAAGGCCCAGTTCTTTTAAGATCTGTTTAGCTTCGTCAATTTTACCCATGGGCTTTGGCGTATTCTAGATATTCTCGAACAATCCGATTGGATTGCTCTGCTGAAAAGTGATTTGAAAGGAGGATGGCGTCGCCGATCTCCCGGATCGTCTCCATAGGGGGCATCGGCATCTCGCGCAGTTCCGTAGCGCTTACGTTCACGTTGCCATTGAAAATTCTGAAATAGGCATCGAATAAGCTGCTGTTGAGCAAGGCGCAAAGACCTGCTACCTCATTCCGCTCCAGGCGTCCTTTGGGCCGGTAGATGTAATTGACTTTGTTTTCCACGCCGATGAATTCGGATGTGGTGAAGTCGCTGAAAAACGGCGCTGCGATCAGGCGGTTTTTATCGTCCTTACTGCTGAACCGCCTTAGCAAGACGCAATTCTTATTGGGAAGAAGTAGAGCTCTCGAACCCCCTTCGATCGAAATGTACTGCCCTTTTTGTAGCTTCCCGATTGGCCACTCCAGGGTCATTTGCTTCACATGGTGAAGCCAGAAAAGAGGGGCAACAGCGTGAGGAGCATTTTCGGGACTTTCCCTGATATAATCCATTGCCCGGAATGCCACCACCGGCCCGGTAGAGATTTGGATGCCGTAATCCCGTAGTCTCGCTGTCCAATCCTTAAAAACTGCCAAAACCGCTTCTTCTGCGTCATTGGTAGGCAGGTACAGGATTTTTTCATTGGATTCCAGGTCTATGATCTCTTTTTGGGGAAACACTTTTTTATTTGATTCTTTTAAATCTCTCAGCCCGCTGGAAGAAGTGATCATCACAGGTTTTTCGGGGTTCACGGTGTCTTTCCTCGTTCCTTTGAGAATAACTGTTTCCTGAAGCACCTTGTCTCGGCTAAAAGTGTCCTTTCGGGAAACGAACAGATGGATTTGATCGATCTCGATCAGAGGAAAAAAGAACTCCCGGAACGCCCTAAAGTAGCCGCCGGAAGCATAGCTGCGAGGGGTGATGAAGATTAATTCCCCACCCTCTTTCAAAAGCCTGGCGCCGAGGGCCATGAAAATAGCATAGATATTCGGATGTCCATTGACCACGACTTTCCCGGCTATGGCCCTTTTATCGTCTATCGGTAGCTTGAAATAAGGGGGGTTGGAGATGACGATATCAAAAAGCTCGATGGGCTGGGAGAACAGGTTAGTGTTTTTCAGGCTCTCCGAATGGTCCAATATGAAATCTTCCTTATGAAGGGAAAAATTGAGTTGAATACCCTTATCATTCAACCATCCTTCCAGGTAGTTCAGACATTGAAGGGTCAGGTGGCACAGTTGGGAGTCGGTTTCATAGGCCACAAGTTCGATAAAGGAGAGTTCGGGGTTGATCTCTACCAGGTGTTCAATGAGCGCACAGGATAATATGGCCGTCCCACATCCA
>JADJBL010000001.1 GCA_016703765.1 Saprospirales bacterium | reverse complement strand
AGACCAATAAAGGAACCCTCCAAACTTTGCAATCTTTCAAGCCCAAAACCCAAAAAAAGAACCTGACGCCAAAGATCGACAAGCTGCTCGAAAAGGGAAAAGAGCTCGGCAGTCATGCGCAGCAACTCGGCGACAAAGCCAATAGCCTCAAAAGCCGATACGAGGAGATCAGCGAAAGCTTCGAGGCTTGCAGAGCGAAGCCGATCAGCGGATAGCTGCCGGCGAAAAATGCAGGCCGAACTGGACGATCTGGAGAAAAGGAAAGCGGAGCTTGCCCTAAAACTGGAGGACAAACCCAAGAAGATACTGGATGAATTGACCCAACAGGTGATGGCCATCGACAAAGAGGTGGGGGAGTTGTCGAAAAAAATCGAGTCGGAAAACCGGCAGAAGGACGAGGTCCTGAAAAAGCTGGACGAGCTGATCCAATCCGAAAAGGAAGTGGCGGATCAACTCGGGCAATTGGAGAAAGAGGCCGATGGCCTGGCAGGCGAACAGGTCAAACTGGAGGAAGAGATCAAAAAGCTCGAATGGGAAGCCGAAGAGATCAAAAAAGAAGAAACCAGGGTGACCGGACTCCAGGAAAAACTCGCAAACCTGAAATCGGAGGATGCGATGAAGGAAAGGATCGCCATCTGCGAAGAAGAGGTCAAAAGCCGGCGGGAAAAGGTCGGAGATGTGGAGGACTCCCGTAACAAGTACCTTGCGGAAACGGAAGAACTTTCCAAAATACCGGGCCAGGTTGCGGGCAAATTGTCCGACCTGAAGTTGTTCCTGAACAAACTGAAGCTGGGATACGACGGGATACCCGTCTCGGAAAAATCCCTGAAGAAAATCGAACAACTCATCGAAAAAGCCGGCATCATCAACTCCAGCGCGGAACTATTAACCGATAAACAAAGCAGGCTGCAAGAGCAGATCGACGGTTTCGGCCAAAACCTGGAGAAGACCAAAGATCTATACGACTCCATGACCGCTCATCTGGACGATCTGCGCGAAGAGCTCCGGGCTTTGAGCACCGAAAGGTCCGGCCTGCAGCGCAACCTCGAACAAGGCATCGAGGACCTGGAGCAAACGGATGCGCTGGTGGACGACTTCCTGAATCGCTACAACGGCTTTGGAGAAAAAACGAAATGCAAGGAGGAGGAATTGATCGAAACGCTGAAAAAAGAACAAGCCGGCATTGAGCGGGAATTGAAAGACCTGGGCGCCGAAATGGTCGAAGTGACCCGGTACGAAGAAAATCTGACAAAGGAAACCGAGGAAGCCGACCGGCAGATCCAGGAACATACCCTTCTGACGAAACAATTGAAGCAGGAAGAGGAAACGCTGAAAGTAGAATTTGGGCAGGATTTGTCGCTCAAGCCCGTCCAGATGGAGGACTGGAAAGAGGCCACCCAGGTGGACAGGCCGTATTGGGAGGCCTCCGTGCATCCCGACGAGGAACTGGTAAAGGGGTACAAAGGGAGGTATTTCGAAATAAACCTCAAGGATGCCGAAAAAAATGCAAAAGTGCTGTTCGCCCCTGGAAGGTACTCCATGGACAAAAAAGATTTTCGCAAGAATTACGGCGCCACCATCGGCTCTTTTGTCAACGAAGCGCTCATTTATCTCAAAAAAAGCGACGAGGGAAAGGTGAAATTATTCATCCAGGGCAGCGCCGATATTTCGGGACAGAACACCTTTCGGGGCAAACTCGACCCCGAGTATCAATATGGGGAAATAATCATTTTGCCCCTGGATCCGGATAAGGTGCATTTCCTAGGCGAGGCGCAAACCCTGCCGGTACCGACGACCGGTTTTCGCAACGACGACCTGCCCAACCTCCGGTCCCGCTATCTCAAGGACATCATCGGCGCCTATACGAAAAAATTGTGCTGCTCCAGTAGTAACCCGTGTTCGCCAGGTGCTTGAAGTTGCCCTCCGCATTCCGCCAGCCGCCGAGCTGCGCTGAGAAAGCGCCTGCCCCTTCGGCAGTCATGGCTTTAAACGCCGCCGCGCCGCCGTCGCTCGAATCCTCGTCCGCGCCGCCGAATTGCTGGCTCAGGCTTCGCCACTCTTTGTCCGTCGGCAGGCGCCAACCTGAGCCCATGGCCGAGCAGGCTTTTTTCGCCGCCCCCCAGCTATACAGCCGGCCGTATTTCTGGCAATTGGCGGTATTGCCGCCGTAACACCAGGAGCCGGACACTTCGAAGTCGAGGTTCTGAGCCATCCAGGTCAATCCCTTGAATGGGTAGATGTGGTAGGTCTTGCCATCGAAGCTGAGGCCGTTGGCGCCAATGGATGCAGCCGCCGCTTTCCCTGCCGGCAACGACCCGGGGCTTTTTTTCGTCGCGGGATCTTCGGCAGTGGGTGGCTTTTGAATTGAGCTGCTCTGGGTCTGCTCGGGCGTTGCGACATTTAAGCCTTCCTGCATGCTCACCTGGATTGTATCCTGCCCGTCTTGCGCGGCAGCCAGCTCAGCCGATTTGCCCTTTCCGGAAGATATGCCCCAGACCGCCAGCACGACGACAAGCAAGACCCCGCCCCCGATCATCAGATACTTTCGATTGTTGTTGGGCGTGGTCGCAATGGCCTTTTCCTCCTTTGGCTTCGGGACGGGTTTTTCCTGTACTATCTGAGGCTTCGTTTGAACCGGGGCAGGGGACGGCGTCTGTTTTACAGGCGCTTGTTTGGGGGCGCATGCCCTCCCAGCAGGGCTTCCAGAGCAGTTCTCGCTTCCTGGCCATATCGCCCGGCGGGGTATTTTCGAGGTATTGTTCGTACTCGAAAATGGTCTTTTTCTTTTGGGCTTGATGCCAGGACTGATCCTCCTCGACTTGCTGAACGGCTTCCAGCGCCTCTTCCCGGTGCTGTCCATCCGGTTTATCTTTCCGGTACTGGAGGTAGGCGCTGATCGTGTGCAGGCCTTTGGCGGTCTGCCAGGCTTCCTTGTCGCGCAGCTGAGCGATCTTTTCCTGGGCTTCGGCGATGTATTTCCCTTCCGGATATTTCGCGAAAAAGGCTTCGTATGTGGCAAGCGTACCAACTCTTTGGCAGGCCTCCCAATCCGATCCCTCGTCGGCCTTTAGCCGGAATACGTACTGGCCCGAATCGTCTCCTTTGACATCCAGCGGCTTGAAAACCGGGGTTTGTTTTCCCTTAGTCGCGGCATAGACTTCGTCGATGATCTCGCCGGCGAGCTTGTGCGCGCTGAGGGCGCCGGTGTTTTCCCAAAGCATTTTCAGCAGATGGCTCGAAAAGGGGCTGTTCTCACCCTCTCCGTCGAGGGCGCGCTCTTTGGTGTGGCTGGCTGCGAGGCCGAGACGGGAGCGCTTGTTTTCGTTGCCGGCTTTTACAGATCTGTAAGAGGAAAATAAGGCCCCCGAAAAGCAGGCGTCGACGATGACAAAGGTGTGAAAACTGTTGATCGAATCCAGGCGGGATTTTATGTCGTTGGTGGAGACAAACTCCCACTCGTGGGCGGGATGGGCTTCCACGGGAATCCAATAACCTACATTATCTTCTGTCTCGCCGTGGCCGGAAAAATAGATGATCACGTTGTCCTGAGGCCTTACGCGATCCTTGAGCCCTTTCAAATAAGCGTGGATATTCGGCCGGGTAGCTTCCTCGTTAATCAGGGTTTGAATATTGGCGTCCTGGAAATCGTAGCGCTCCTTCAACACTTCGATCAATCCACGGACATCGTTGACGCAATTGCTGAGCACCGGGCAATGTTCATATTTATCGATGGCAATGGCCAGCAGGTGGTTTGTGCCCGAAGGCGCCTCAAAATCTTCGCCCTCCTGGGATCTGATTACAACACCTCTTGTTTTATCTTCGGCCATGATAGCTTTAGGTCTTATAAGGAATAGAAATTCAAAGTATTGAAAATACTCATTTTTGAAAAATTATCATACAAACTTGCCATAATATCATAGAGCCTGCCGATATGAGCGACGAAAAACCCCTGGTCAACGCCGATTACCTCCTCGAAAAATACCCCGGCAAAGGGGGATGGACCTATGCGGTCATACCTGAGATCCCCCAAAACAAGAAGAATCCTTTCGGCTGGGTCCGGGTAAAAGGCTGGATCGATGGCTTCGAGCTGAAGCAATACAAACTCATGCCGATGGGAAACGGCCGGCTCTTCCTCCCCGTCCGGGCCGAAATCCGGAAAAAGATCGGAAAACAGGCCGGAGACTATGTGAAGGTCGTCCTGTACGCCGACGATTCGAGGCTGGAAATTCCGCAGGAGATTTTGGAGTGTTTTGAAAACGAGCCCCCGAAACTATTCGAGACCTTTTCGGGCTTAACCGAAGGAGAGCAGAAGGCCTACCTCGACTGGATCTACAGCGCAAAAACCCCGGACACCATAGCAGAACGGATCGCGAAAATGATGGAAAAGCTGCAAAGAAGCTAAACCAGTTCCTTCTCAAAACAAATGCTGTTTTCAACCCCCGCATACGGTCCGTAGTTCGGGATGACGTGGTAGCCGCTCTTCTCATAGAGGCGAATGGCCTCGGGTTGGTTTTTCCCCGTTTCCAAAACGCATTTTGCGTACGATAATTCCGCGGCCCATTTTTCCAGCTCCGTCAGAATTTTAGTGGCAAGGCCCTTCCCGCGGCTCTCCGGGAAAACATACATTCGCTTGATCTCCACCAAGTCGGGCCGAACTCCTGAATCCCCCGCAGCCCAGCGGTTTCCCGTCTTCGTATGCCACGACCGCGAATTTGATCTTATCGATCTTGTTGAATTGGGAATAGAAAGCGTGGTCCTCCCCGTCTCTTACAGCCAATTCGGTATCGAGGTGTTTTACGAGTTCGATGAAATCGGGGTTTTCGGAAGTGGTTCGGGTTATGTGTAGCATTTTCCTTGAATTATTGGTGTTTCGTTCTTCTCAATGCGCCAACGGCCTCTTCTTCACCATCCCGCCCTTGGTATCTTTGAGTGTACTCATGACGATAAAGGCTTCCGAGTCGATCTTGTCGACCTCGGATTTTAATTTTGCCAGCTCCAAACGGGTGATGACGGTGAAAATGATATCCGTCGAGCGAAGCTGATCGCCGCGCTTGCCGAAACCACGCTTCCCGGCATAGATCGTGCAGCCGCGCCCCAGCTTTTCGGTGATGGTCAGGCGAATCTCCTCGCTCAAATGCGAAATGATGGTGACGCCGATATACTCCTCGATCCCGTCGATCACGAAATCGACGGTTTTGGCGGCGGACAGGTAAGTCAAGATTGCGTATAGCGCCGTTTCCAGGGAAAGAATATAGGCGCTCACGGAAAAGATGAGGATGTTGAAAATCAGGATAATATCGCCGATACTCAGGCCCAGTTTCTTGCTCAGATAAACGGCGAGCACTTCCGTGCCGTCGATGACCGCTCCTCCCCGCATGGCCAGTCCGATGCCCATTCCCAGAAAAAATCCTCCGAAGACGGCGATGAGCAGTTTGTCGTGGGTCACCACGGGATAGGGAATGGAAAACACGGCGACCGATAGCAACACGATGGCGATCACGCTGCGAATGGCAAATTGCCGGCCGATCGTCCGGGAGCCCAGGATCAAAAAAGGAAGGTTGATGACGACCAACAAAAGAGACAGGGAAATGCCCGTCAATTGCTGTACCAATAGCGAGATACCCGTCACCCCGCCGTCGATGAAGTGGCTGGGGAGCAGAAAGCTCTTTAACCCGATAGAGGCAGAAACGACACCTAAAGAGATAAACAAGGCACCCCGGAGCGTATCCGCCAATTCGACCTTAAAAACGTGAACGGCCTTGGCCAGCACCCGTGGATGGATCGCCGCCCGGGAGTTTTTTCTTCTAAGCCGCCTTTTGACTACATCTACTATTACTTTTCTGAGAAATCGAATCATAAACGGTGATTTTGGGTTTCGGGACCTAAAATAGCCCTTTTACCGCACAACCGTCACGTCTCCTTTGATCCATTCCACACTCCCGTCTGCCCAAACCACCTCCGCCATCCACGCAAATACGCCTACATCGACGATCTTGCCCCGACTGGTGCCGTTCCAGCCGGCGTGGATATCGTTGGGCTGGATGGAAAAGGCTTCAAACATTTTTCCGCCCCAGCGGTCGAAAATCCGCATCTGACGGATCTCCCTCAGGGCGCCGGGCGCCGAGTAGATCAGGAACTCGTCGTTGATGCCGTCGAAATTGGGGGAGAAAGTATTGGGCACGAATATCGTCGGCTTTTCGATCAAAACTTCCACAACCGCCTGTGCGCTGCACCCGGTTAGGTCGCTCACCGTGACAGTATACGTAGTGCTTTGAAGCGGCGCTGCCACCGGGCTCAGGCAATCGCTGCAGCTCAAGCCCTCCGCGGGCGTCCAAATTACCGAGCCAATATTAGCCGGCGGTATGTTGGTAAAGGCCTCCAGTTGAAAACTCTGCCCGAGGGTCAGGGTGACCTGCGGCGTCACATCCACCGTCACCGCCGGAGGAGCGGAAATGAAAATGGTTTCTTCCAGCTTACAACCGTCGGCGTCCTGCACGACGACAAGGTACCCCCCTGCCGTAAGGTCGGTAAACAGGGTCAGGGCCGAAAAGGTCGTCCCGCCGTCCACCGAATATTGGTAGGGCAGACTGCCTCCCTCCACATTGTCTATGCTGATCTGGGCCGGGTCGCCGTTGCAGCCCGGCGTCGTGAACGATACTTCGAGATTCTCCAACACGGTGGCGGTGATCGTCACCTGATCGCTGTCGGTACAACCGTTTTGCAGATTGGTGACGAGGAGATTGTAAGTACCTGCTGTCTGGGCCGTCGGGTTAGCAGAGTTCGGGTTTCCACCAAGTGCGCCATCGGCCGTAGTCCACACGAAGGACAATTGTCCCGCCGGCTGCGAGCCGCCGCCATTCAGCGCGAAGCTCGTCAGAAAGCAGTTGAGTTGTGCGGCGGGGCCTGCGTCGGCAACAGGCGCTTCGATGTCCTGGAGTACTTGCACGACAGCCGTATCCGCACAGCCGTTTTGGGTATTCAACACGATCAACTGGTAGGTCCCTAGCGCGGTGACAGAGGCGTCGAGGGGCCCTGGGCCCAGGTCGATCGTCCCGCCGGTAAGGGTGTTCCAATCGTAAGAATACGCTGCCCCGGTAGAGGTGCCTGTAGCGAGCAACGTCACTTCGGTTTCGACACAGGTGAGGATTCCTCCCGCGCTCAGCAGGGCTTGGGGAAAGTTTTGGTTGATACCCACCAGCGCCTCATCCGTAGCGCTACAGCCATTGTCGGTATTTAAAACGGTCAAGGTGTAATTGCCCGGATCGTCCACGTTCAGGGAAATCCCAGCCCCAACGACCAGACCACCCAGGGACCACTCGTAACTTATCTCTGGTCCACTCGAAGATCCATTTCCGTTGAGCGTGACGCTCGGCTGGATGCAATCTATCGTCAAATCCGACCCGGCCATAGCCACAGGCGTCTGGAAATCTTCGGCGACGGACACCTGATCGGAGGCCTCGCAACCGTTTTGGGTATTGGTCACCGTCAGGGTATAATCTCCCACATTTGAAACCGGCAAGCTCAAACCTCCTCCAACGACCACACCACCCAACAACCATTCATAAGTATATTCCGGGCCTACCGATGAACCCGTTCCCAAAAGCGTGCCCGAAGGGTTGTAACAATTGAGCAACACATCGAAACCCGCACTGGCAAAAGGCGGCACAAAATCCGCCTGCACCGCCACGGAGGCGGAGGCCTCACCTGGATTGGCTACCGGCTCCGCAAAATCGGCAAATACCAAGACCTGATCGCTGGCTTCGCAACCGTTAATCGTATTAGTTACGAGGAGCGTATAATCTCCTGCCCCCGTTACCGGCAAACTCAAACCCGACCCAACAACCAAACCGCCCAACAACCACTCATAGGTAAACTCAGGGCCCTGTGAGCTACCGGCGGCATCGAGCGCATCGTCGGGATTATTGCAATTGAGTGAAATATCCGCTCCTGCAAGGGCCGTGGGGACAGCCAGATCCTCCAGAATGGTGACCGCGCTACTCGTCGAACAGCCGTTTTGGTTATTGGTAACATTCAAAATATAATTCCCCGGAAGGGATACCGGCAAATTGATATCTGTGCTGATCAGGGAACCTCCCAGGGTCCAGGCATAGCCAAACTCCGGGCCCGTACTCGTCCCAGGCCCACCCAACGCGATCTGGGGAACCACGCAATTGATGGTTCCACCCAGCCCCGCATCTGCTGCTGGGCTGATCGTATCGATGGAAACTTGTACGGTATTCGAAGAAAGGCAACCATTGCCGAGGTTGGTGACGGAAAGGGTATAGGCGCCGGCCTCCGAAACCGGCAAGGTCGCACCAGCCCCAAGCACCAAACCACCCAACGACCACTCATAAACAATCCCCGGACCTTGCGAAGAACCCGACCCATCCAGCACCGCATCGGGCGCAAAGCAATTGAGCAGTGCAGCTGGTCCCGCATCTGCGATGGGCGCGTTGGCGTCGAGGGCCACTGTGGCGCTGTCGATGCTGACGCAGCCGTTGTTTGTATCGGTCACTTGCAGGGCATAATCGCCGGCCTCTGAAACCGGCAAGCTCAAACCTCCTCCAACCACCAAACCACCCAAGGACCACCCAAAGGTTATATTGGGTCCCTGTGAGGAACCAGACCCATCGAGAGTCACCGAATTGGTAGCGCAATCTATGATGAGGTCGGCCCCGGCATCGGAAGTGGGAAGGGCAAAGTCTTCCGTTACCTGCACCACATCGCTCTCCAGGCAGCCGTTTTGTCCGTTGAAGACCGTCAGGGTATATGTGCCGATATCGGAAACAGGCAAACTCAAATTCGACCCAAGCACTAAACCACCTAAGGACCACTCATAAGTAATCCCAAAGCCTTGCGAGGAGCCCGACCCATCCAGCACCGCATCGGGTGTAAAACAGTTCAGTAAAGCAGCAGGGCCTGCATCCGCCGAAGGCGCCAAAGTATCCAGGGCAATAGTGATCTGATCGGTGGACAAACAGCCGTTGTCTGTATTTAACACGGAAAGCGTGAAGATCCCCGGTATCGTAGTGGTCGTTGTCGGATCGGTACTGATCTCCGTCCCTCCGGCGTCCGTCCAGGAGTATGCGATCGTGGGTCCGGCACTGGAATTGGCGCCGCCCAAATCTGCCAGCGAAACCACGCAATTGAGTGTGACGGGAGGGCCAGCATCGGCCACGGGCAAATCGTCGTCGGTGCCGACGGCCACGGAGTCCTGGCCCTGGCAACCGTTAGATTGGTCGGTGATCACGAGGATATATATGCCCGGCTGGTTGACGTCCTGCAAGGGATCGTTCCCAAGCGTCACGCCGTCTTCGTCGAGCCATTCGTATTGCCAACCCGAAACGGGCGGCGTCAGGACATCGCCGATCGTCACGACCGGGTCGCTGCAGGTGAGCGCGGCGTCGGGCCCGGCAAAGATAGTAGGGGCTATGGTATCGATGTCCACGAGTACCTGGGCGGTGTCGATGCAATTATTTGCACTGCTTGTTACCAGAAGGAAATAGGCTCCCGGTTCTGAAACGGGAAGGGTCGGATTGCTGCCCAGAGGCGCTCCGCCTGCATCCTGCCACTCATAAGAATAGTCGGGGCCGGAGGAAGAACCGGATCCGTCGAGTGTGACCGTGGGCGAACCGCAGGTGAGGGTCTGGTCCGGACCCGGATCTGAAACCGGGGCGTTGAGGTCTTGAAATACGTCGACTGTAGAGGTATCCGAGCAACCGCTAATGGTATTCGTCACGATCAAAAGATAAGTCCCCGCATCGCCGACCGTTTGCAGCGTACCGGTGCCCAGGGGCGCGCCGTTGCCGTCCTGCCACAGGTACCCAATATTGGGCCCTGCCGAGGAACTGCTTCCATCCAGTGTGACCGAACTCGAAGTGCAATCCACCGTTTGGCTGGGACCTGCATTCGAAACGGGGGTGTTGAGGTTTTGGGTCACCAGCACCGTATCCAGGTCGAAGCAGTTATTGAGGGTATCTACCACTAGAAGGATGTAAGAGCCAGGAGCCGACACCGGGGTTGTCTGACCGGTGTCGATCGGCGTCGGGGTCGCGTCCGACCAGACGTATTGGAGGTTATTACTACCGGAGGAATTGCCCCCGTCGAGGATTTGAAGGGGCTGGGTGCAGCTCAGCACGGCATCCGCGCCGGCATTGGCGAGCGGGTTGGTGGCATTTTCCACCACCACCGTACCTCCGGTCGTCTGGCAGCCGTTTGCCGGGTTCTCGACCGTGAGGGAATAGGCGCCCGGGTTGCAGACCTGTGGACTGACCTGGTTGGAAACAAAATTACCTGGGCCGGCCCAGGTATAGGTATAACCCGGTCCATTGGAAGAGCCCGTGGCGTCGAGCGCGATGCAATTGACCGAGCAGGTGAGTGTGTCCGGCGCCTCGATATCGACGGTGATGACCTGCACATTCAGCGAGACGGTGATCGAAGTGGTTGAACTGCACATCACATTACCGACTTGATGTTTGATCGTGAGGGTGTAAACCCCGGGGCAGGAAACCTGTATGACAGGGGAAGTCGGACTCGGAGTAATACAAGCAGGCGAGGGGCCCGTCCACTGAAAAGTCATTCCCGGTCCGGTGGAGGACCCCGTTCCGTTGAGAGTCACGACGGGGTTGTCACAGGTAATGTTGCCCGACGACTGGATGACCGCCTGGGGGTTGAGCACCGCCAGGTTGAGCACGACGGTACTGTCGCAGCCTCGCCAGTTGGTCAGGATGGTGGTATGCACCCCCGTGGTGTTGTAGGTCATATTGCCTACGCTGACCGATCCGCCTTGGCAAACCGTGGCGTTGAAGGCGTAAAAGGAGTTCGGATAGACGGTCAGGTAAGTGATAATGGTGCTGTCGCAGCCGTTGAAGGAATTGTAGTTATCGAAGTAGATGCCGGTATTGGATTGGAAATTTCCGCCCGCAAAATAAGTTTCACCCTGACAGATCTGCGCATAGGTCGTGTCTTCCGAGCCGGCTGGAAAGATCTCCGGTTCGGGGGTGCAGGCGGTTTGGAGATTCACGGAGCCACCGGTAGAGGCGGTTACTCCATAATAGGCGTTGGGGTTGCCGCCGAAGCAGTTGGCGATCACCGGGTAGGAGCCGTTCAAGACCGGTATCCCGTCGAATTGGATGGCAAAGGTATTGGTCGCCGGGGTCCAGGAGAAAAAGATCAGGTGATCCTGGCCGTCCTCTATGTTTCCTCCGGCCAGAGGTACCGGTCCCGCGATAGCCATGAGTACGCCGTTGACATTGACCGCAACGTGATCCTGCGGGATATCGCTGAATGCGGCGCCGTTGTCCCAGGTATCGAATTCAATGATCAGAGAGTTGGTGATACCCTGAACTGCAAGACCTCCCCCTCCCGTTCCGCATGCGCCGATCCCGGCAGGGCTGTTCTGGAATACCATGCAAATGCCGTCGGCGCCATTGGCATCGAGGGTTCCAAAGTTATAGACGATCTGCCTGGTAAAGGGCAGGCTGAAATTGACCGGGGTGGGGTCCCAGCCGCAGCCCGTCTGGTTTCCGACGGGGGCGGTGAGTTGGATGCAATAAGGTCCCGTATTTTGGGCCGATCCGACGGGCGTGAAGTTCAGGGGCGTTTGCGGCGGATTGCCGTTGGTCACCCTGATCTGGAAGTTACCCCCGGGGCCCTCCGGCCAGATGCGGATGAAATAGGTCGTGCCCGGTATCAGGTTGTCGTACTGCATGGCGGGAACCAGCGGGTTGCCGCAATTGTCGTCGGTGGTGCAGTCGATGAGCATGAGGTTGTTGCAGGGACCCTTGTAAAAGGCCATGGCCATGTTGACCATCGTGCCGGATTTCAAGGCGATATCCATATCGCCCGAAGCAGGCGCCACGACTGAAAACCAGATATCGACCGTCACGTTGCCGCCGCAGCCCGGGTAGGGCACGCCGGAATTGGTCAGGCCGGCAGTCGAGTAGGTTTGAAATGCCGGCATGTTGTTGGGCAGACTGACGGCGGCGCAGGGGGTGTTTTGGGTGAAGAGCGAGGAGTGAATTGTAAAGAAGGCTACCCCAAAAATCAGCAAACGATAGAGTGGTGTAAATTTTCTCATGGGCGGAATTACCAAAATGACAGATATGGGTTACCGCACAAAAGTAGGGTTTAATTTTGCATCCCACCGCCCCCTCTTATTCAAAATACTCAAAACCGTCTATGATGTCCAGGTAGACCCCGTCAAAGCCTGCGTCGAGGATCTTTTGCACGTAGTCCTTGATGAGGTCCTGCCATTCGGGATGCCAGTATTGGACCTTGTAGTTGCCTTCCCAATTGGGGTTTTCCTTTTCCAGCCATTCCGGCGGATCGTTTTTCCAGGAAGACTGCCAGTAGTATCGGTAGTCTTCCGCTTCGCCGATCGACATATAGCAAATGACCAGGCGCTTCCCCCCATTGGCTTTTTGGCGTAGCTGTTCCAGTTCAAGGGCAGTAAATGCCGTACCGTCTTTGAAAAACAGGTCGGTGATCAGCAGGTCGTAGTTGGTACTGCTTATGGCTTGGATGAAAGTCTGTTTGGAAGAAAAGGGCTCCGGATCGAGCAGGTAGAGGAAATTTTTAACCTGAGAAAGACTCCCGATACTATCCGCATTTTCCTGGTTCGGGTTTTCAGGATAATCGGGAATCTGGTCGAGTTCGCGACGGTCGGCGGCGAAAGAGATATAGCCCCTTGCCTGATTTTTCTGGTAAGACTCGTCCACATTGCCGGGAGTGGAACAGTAATCGGTTACCAAAACCGCCTTCCCGTTCGCTTTGACCGCATCGAGGAGTTCGGTCAAATAGGCCGAGGTTTCCTCCGGGGTAGCTTTATCGTCTTTATTGTATCCAAAAAAGAGGTCTTCCTGCCCGACTCCGTCAATAACAGCCAGATAAGCGCTGGAACTCGTCAGTTCGATGCCGTTTTGGGGGACGATTGCAAAATCCGGGTCGGCATTTTTGGCATAATCGCCGATCTCGCCGACAAAGTCACGCATCTCCTGCCGGAAGTCGATGCCAGGGAATGTCTCCTTGTCACAGGAAAACAGGCATATCAGTAAAAGAAATAAAGGAGCTTTCATAATAAGCTGTATTTTAGTCAGCATTCCATGCTTTGAACAATTTGAACCGCAAAGGCGCTAAGAACGCTAAGAGGAGGCGGATGTCCTTTGCGTATTTCTTTGCGCCTTTGCGTCTTTGCGGTTACTTCTGTTCTATTAAACCAGCTGCTTTGGGAATAAATTTACAGTAAAAATAACTTCATGAACATCACCCACATCGAACACATCGGCATCGCCGTGGAAAATATGGAAGAGGCGATCGCATACTACGAAAATGTGCTCGGCCTGACCTGCTACGCCATCGAAGAGGTGGCAGACCAAAAGGTGAAAACCGCCTTTTTTCAGGTGGGCCAGACCAAGGTCGAACTGCTGGAAACCACCGACCCCGATGGCCCGATCGGGAAGTTTATCGCCAACCGCGGCCCCGGACTGCACCACATCGCCTTTGCCGTCGACGGCGTGGCAGATTCCCTGCAACAGGCTGAGGATAAGGGCATTCGCCTCATCGACAAAACACCGCGCCCCGGAGCCGAAAATCTCCGGATCGGCTTCCTGCATCCCAAATCGACCTTCGGGGCTTTGACGGAGTTTTGTGGGAAAAAATAGTCGGAAGTCGTAACTTGGAAATAAAAACCAATGAAAAGGACAGCCCTCCTTTGTTCCTGCATTGCCTTTTTTTTCCTCCCCGAAATGCGATCGCAGGTATGCAGCGGCCTGAATTTCCAGGTCCTTTCCGAAATCCCTTCCGATTGCGGCCACATGCCACTCAGCTTATTACACGACCAGCTGGACCGTCCATTTCTTTATGTAGCCCAAAAGGAAGGCGGACTCCGGGTGCTGGATATTTCCGACCCCGAGGAGCCAAATCCCACCCAGGGGATCGAGGTGTCCGCACTGGGCGAGCTCCACGTGATGAACCTCTTCCAGGCGGGAAATTATCTGTACCTCGCCCTCGGCAACCACTTCGGCACGGCGGCTCAAAGCTCCGGCATGGCCATAGTAGATGTGTCCATTCCCGCCTCTCCCATGCTGCTGGATGTCTGGATCTCTCCCGGACCGGAAGGCGGCGCCGGCATCGTCCTCGTCGAAGGCGACTATGCCTACCTGGGCGCTATGGGCAACGGCCTGTTCATCCTCGATGTGTCCAACCCGAATGAGATCGAATTCATCTCGGACTTTGTCCCCGATATCTTTTACCCCGACCAAAATCCCGATTCGGCCAAATTCAACGCCAGGGGAATGGCCCTGCGGGACCAGATCGTCTATCTCTGCTACGACGCGGGCGGCCTGCGCATCATCAACGTATCGGACAAGGAAAACCCAAAGGAAACCGGACGCTACGCCAACCCGGCCCTCAACGGCCTGCCCCGCGCCTACAACAATATCCAGGTGGCGGGAGAGCTGGCTTACATAGCCGTCGACTATTGCGGAATGGAGGTGCTCGACATCTCGGACACGAGCGATATTACCCTGCACGGCTGGTGGAATCCATGGAATTGCCAGACCAACCCCCTCAACTGGTTTTCCAGCCCCGGCCATGCCAACGAAATTTCCTACGATCCCGGCTGCGAACTAATCTACCTCTCCACCGGGAAGAGCGACCTGCATGTGCTGGATGTATCCGACCCCAGTCAACCGGATTCCTGCAATTTCTTCGGCGGCGTATCCAACCTGCAGGGCTCCTGGGGCCTGGGCCGGTATAAACAAGAACTCTACCTCACCTATATCTGCGCCGTCATCCCCTTTTTCTCCAATTGGACCGGGGTGAAGATCCTGTCATACGATGCGCCCTGTACCTCGGCTACCGTGGAAGAAGAGCCTCTTCCCTTTTCCCTTGCACCCAATCCGGCTGCGGGCCTGTTGACTCTAAGAGGTTTGCCGGAGAACACGGCATCGAAAGCGGAGGTATTCGACCTGCTCGGAAGGAGGGTCCCTACTAACGGCCATGCAGAGTGGAATGCAGGCGAGTTCTCCCTGAATATTTCGGGGCTCTCTCCCGGGCTATACCTTCTCCGGGTGGAAAGTGGGGGGAAGGTTTATGTCGCAGAATTTGTGAAGATCAGGGACTGAACCCTTGGAATCAAAAACCATTAATTTTCCTTACTCCCGAATTGCTTCAACAGTTTCGCGTGCTGGTAAAGTGCTGATCGGAAGGTGGGCAGCACGTGATACGGCGAACCGAATTCCAAAGCGGTAGACCGGACGATGGAAGCAATAGCCGGGTAGTGGACATGGCAAATATTGGGAAACAAGTGGTGCTCGACCTGGAAATTCAGTCCCCCGATATACCAGGAAAGGATCCGGTTTTTGGGAGCGAAATCGCAGGTGGTGGCCAATTGGTGAACAGCCCAGGTAGTTTCCATATTTCCCTTCTCATCGGGCAGGGGGAAGTCGGTATCGGGGATGATGTGGGCCAGTTGGAACACGACCGATGCAATGAACCCGGCGATCAGGTGCATGATGAAGAAAAAGATCAGGGTGACCCACCAGGGGGTAGCCGAAAATAGAAGGGGGATCACCAGGAATAGCGCGAAATAACCGGCCTTTGTCAATGCCAATTCCAGCACCATTCCCCGGAAAGTGCGGCCCTGCGCTTCGATAAAACCGCTTTTTTTCCAATTGACAGCCTGTTTGAACTCTTTATCCGACATCCAGAGGACGGTGAGAAAAGCGTACAGGAACCAGCCGTAAATGTGCTGGAACCGATGGTGCTTGTACCAGGGCTGATGCGGGGAAAAGCGAAGGATGACGCCCGGCGCGATATCCTCATCCATTCCTTCGATATTGGTGTAGGAATGGTGAAGCATATTGTGCTGGATCTTCCAGTTCAGCGCATTTCCTCCCAGCAGGTTGAGGAACCTTCCCAGCGCCCAATTGATCCAGGCGTGCCGGGAGTATGATCCGTGGTTGGCATCGTGCATCACGTTGAAGCCGACTCCCGCCATGCCAAAGCCCATCATGATCCATAGGCCGAGGATCAGCCAGGTGTTGGTAACCGTTTGGGTAACGATGAGGAAATACGGAACGAGGTATATCAAGACCAAGGAGATCGTTTTGACCACCATGGAGGTGTTGGCATACCGGGACAGGTCTTTCGATTCGAAGTATTCATTGACGCGGGTCTTCAGGATTTGGTAAAAATCGGTTCCCGAAGGCCTGCTAAACTTTACAGAGGTGGCTTTCATCTATCGTGGTTGAAATAAGTCCAAAAGAGAGCGCAAATATATGGAGGAATGAGTTATTAAGGTAATGAGTTAATAAGTTAGTAACAGTCAATAACTTAATAACCCATTACCTTAATAACCCATACAAGGGAGTCTCGTTGCGTTAAAAGACTTTTTTGATAATGGCCTCCGCTGCGTCCCTTCCGCTTTGCGCCGCTCCGTTCATAAAGCCTGCTGAATCTCCTCCGCAATGTTCACCCGCAAAGTACAGATCGCCTACGGGCTCGATTTCTGCACCTGCGATGGAGGTGTACTGGCCGGGCCGGTAACACACGTAGCTTCCCAGAGTGAAGGGTTGGGAGGGCCAATGCATGAGAGCCGTTTTCCCGGCGTAAAATTGGCTTATCCCCGGAAAGACCTGTTCGACCTTCGGCAGGTAGACCTCGCTTTGATCGAAGCCGGGTCGCTGTCCGACGGACACGCCGGCAGGTCCGCCAAGCAGGATAGAGTATCCGGCCGCCTGGTTATCGGCGTTTTGGAGTTGGGCGTTGTCCCAGCCCGTCTGGATGCCGTTGTCGGAATAGGTAAAGCCGAGATAGCCTTTTTCGCGCCAGTAGTGCTTTTTAAAGGCCATCATCACCTTGGAGTTGGTGCCGAAGCCGATGGTCCGGATACACTCTTCCTTGACCTTCGGCATGTTTACCCGCACTTCCACCTCCTGGAGCTTGGCAAAGGGAATGGTCATCACCACGAAGTCCGCCTTCACCTCTTCCGTCATTCCCGAAAACTTGAGCCGGAAATGGGTCCACCTCCGGTCGATCATCTCCAACGAGCGGTTGAGCAGGATGTCGGAGGGGTATTTTTTGGCAATGGCGTCGGGGATGGATTGATTGCCGCCCTTTATCTTGTAGCGTTCGTCGCTTTCTCCGAAAATGTCGAAATGGCCGCCCTCCGTATCCGTGGAGATGAGGAAGAGCAGGTTGATGGCGGATTGTTCTTCCGGCGCAAGCCCGTATTCGGCCTCGTAAGCATTTTCGAGCAGGCTTTTCATCCAGCCCGAAACCCCGATGGATCCGAGGTATTCGGAAAGGTTCATGCGGTCGAATCGAACCGTGTCGGGGTCCGTTGTGCGGTAGGTAATCTCGTCCGGGAGCTTGTCGATATCGGCCTGGAGCTTGTCGGCAAAGCCGCGGAAGGCATCGACGACCTGGGCCAGGGTATAGTGGCGGTTGTCGAAAAAGAAGGCTTCTTTGCTGAGTTTGAGCTCCGAATCTGCGCCGGTATCCAAGAGTTCGAGGCCAAACTCGTCCTTCAGGCGGTGCATCTCCAGGTGCTGGGTGCCGATAAATTCTCCCCAAATTCGGTCCAGGTTCCCTCTCCCATCACGCCCTTGACGGTGAACATCCGTCCGCCGGTGCGCCCGGAAGCTTCGTAAACAGTGGCCTCCAGCCCAGCCTTCTTCAAATAATGCAGGGCGTTCATTCCCGCCATCCCGCCGCCGATGATGGCAATGCGGGGCGATTTTTTTCCAAAAAATGGAATAATGGATTGGGGGGCGATGCTCCCGATGAGTATCGCTTTTCCGGAGGTTCCGAGGAATTTCCTCCGGGAAAGCGATACTTCTTCCAGCTCCTCGACCAATTCCCCGGAGGGAGCATGGGTCGAGTTTGCTTTTCGGGCCAGAAAAAATGCCTTCCGCAAGAAGGCGAACAAGGGCGTTTTTGCTGGTTTTTTCATAAGAGGTCTTTTGGGGGTTGACCTTGAACTCACGCCATTACAGGCGCGGACTTATATTCCTCATAGTGGCCGAGTTTCCAGAGCAGCTTCCCATGGCTGCGCAAAGCCGACAAAAAGGTCGGTTCAACCTGGTAGGGAAGTCCGAACTCCTCTGCCGTAGCCTTCACGATTTTTGACAGACCGCGGTAGTGCACATGACAGATATTCGTAAACAAATGGTGTTCGATCTGATAATTCAGGCCGCCGACATACCAGGAAAAAAGCCGGTTGTTGGGTGCGAAGTTGGCGGTCGTGAGCATTTGATGCACCGCCCACGTATTCTCCATGTTACGATGCTCGTCCGGAATCGGGAATTCGGAAGTGGGCACGGTATGCGCCGGCTGGAAAACGATCCCCAGAATGAACCCCGCGATCATGTGCATGAGGATGAAGGAGGTAACCGTCAACCACCAGGGGTTCGGGGTGAGCAACAGGGGAAGCACCAGGCCATAGGAGAAATAAATGACCTTGGTGAAAATGAGAAGGAAAATGGACTTGCCGTAGGTGCTGCCTTGCGACTCGAAGTAGCTGCTGCCTTTCCAGTTCCGGAGTTGCTTGAATTCCTTGATCGTGATCCACATGATGGTCATCAGGGTGTACAGGAACCAGGCGTACAGGTGTTGAAAACGATGGATTTTAGTCAGCGGCTGGTTGGGGAGACAATCGGAGAATGGGGCCCGGAGCGATATCCTCATCCAGCCCGTCGATGTTGGTATAGGTATGGTGCAACACGTTATGCTGTATCTTCCAGTTCATCGCATTTCCTCCCAGGAAGTTCAGGGATGCGCCCAGGAAACTGTTTACCCAGGGTTTGGAGGAATAGGCGCCGTGGTTGGCGTCGTGCATGATGGATAATCCAATCCCGGCTACTCCAATCCCCATGATCACCCACAGGGCAAATACCATCCAGGGGTTGGTCACCGTATTGGTTATGATCAAAAAGTAGGGGACCAGGTAGATGCTTAATATCGCAATGGTTTTGAAAACCATCGAGCTATTGGCATGCTTGGAAATGTGCCGGGTTTCAAAGTAATCGTTGACCCGAAGTTTAAGTGTTTGGTAAAAATCCATGCCGTTGGCGCGCGGAAATTTGACGGGAGATGGTTTCATATTTCTGATTCTATTAATAATTTATTGACTAAAGTCGGTTGATTCAAGGGAATGCAACAACCGGTGCTCGCTAAACTCAAAGAGCTTAAGCGAGGGTAAGATTTAAGGAGTGGTTTTCTTGGGGAATAAGTTGGTTATAGGCGCGGCAATTTACCAACTTTATCCGGGATTTTTAATAATTCGGCCTTTTCAGTTACTCCGCCGGCCTTCACTGTCCGGTGAGCAATACCTTCTCCACGGCCTCGGGAGAAGATTTTGGGCCGGCAGGTTGGAGCAGTTCGGCCAGCCTCCGGAGGTTCTTCTGGTTTTCCGGGAGCTCCATGGCTTTAATGATGTCGCTTTTCTCCCGCTTGGTCAGGTGGAAGGATATGGTGGCCTCTGCGTTTTGGGCGCTGGGATGGTAGGTGAAGCGAAGGGTTTCCAGCATGTCCTCCCCAAGCAGGTCGTACAACATACCGATGCTGTTGTCGTGCTCGTAATATTGGAGGTCGATAAACTGTCCTGCGATTCCCAGGGGGCTGAAAACGGACTCCACGACCCCTTGATTGTTGGAAGGAGAGATCTCACGCACCCGGTCGAATGCCCACATTTCGATCAGGATTACCCCGCTGGTGTGTTCGAGAATCCAGTCGCGAAACACATGTAGGTAGCGGGTGGCGGACTTTATCCCGAAATCGTCCCGGAACCCGGCGTCCATGACCTCGATGGAAGGGTGGGTAGGCAGGTACACATTGGGAAGGATATAGGGAAAAGTGGCATTCATGCGCAAAGCGCTGGAAAAAAGGAGGTTGTAGGGATTCTGCTGCTCAAAAAGCCGGCCGAAATCGACGGCGTCGATCTCCATAAACTCGCCTTTTCGGACCGAAACCGGCGGGGCCATCATATACGAAACCTTCTGAGGAGAGATCACCATCCTGCGGCCGTCGTTGATGATGGCCGGAGTGATAAACAGCTTTGGAATGAGGGCTTTTTGCTCCGGGAGCCAGTATTCGCGGAGGGTTTTATCGAAGAGTCCCCCCGTATTTTCTACCAATTGGCGCTCGAAGCTATACCCTCTGTCTTTCACATAGGTATATCCTCCCGCTTCAAAACGGGCCCAGGGAATGAACAGATCGTTCGTCACTACGGTAAAGGAAACCGCGTTGAGCAGGTCTTTTGCCACGTCGTTCAGATAATGCGGATCCCCGCAATCGAGCGAATCGCCCTGCAATTGGCGCAGGTAGAGCTCCCGATAGTAAGCCGCCCCGATCATTCCGCCCGAGGCGCCCGTGATGAGCGCCGCGTGGTTGAACAAGGCCCCGTTGGTGATGCTGTCGGCCTTTTGGAGGGTGAGCATGGTCCAAACGGCCGATTTCAGGCCGCCGCCGCTCGGACAAAGGACCACCAGTTTGGGTTTTTGCCCATCGGGCATGGCTACTTTCTGAGCCCAGCGGTTCAGCATCCGGATCTCCTCCTCCTGGTCTGCCTGCACATTGGCCCTGGAGGTCAGACCCTGCAGACTTTGAAAATCGTAAGTCGCTTTTCCAGCGCTGTAATCCAACCCGTAAGCCTTATTGCGATGATTGAGCCCTTCGTGACGGGTGATGAAGTTGACGATCAGAAACATCAGTGCCACCACCGCAAAGCGCCAGCCGTGGAACCAGTAGCTGATGGCCCCGATCAATGCGATCAGGATGCTGAAAGCCAGAAATATGCTGGCGCTGGTCGGAATCCTGAAATAGGACCAGTCGATCAGGTAACCGAGCAATACAAGTGCCAACAGGCTCATGATCTGGAGAAACAGGGCGTTGAAATGGTTTTGACGAAATACCTTTTCCAGCAGGGCCGTATCATAATGCGCCACGCTTCGCACGAGCCGGGGCCGCAGGGATTCGCTGAGGTAGGTTTCCACCCTCCATTTCCCCTCCTGCCGGCGAACGGTTTCCATGTTTACTCCCATGCCCAAGCCCGCGTCCAGATTGGCCGGCGGGGGATATTGCCCGTCCTTGATCTTCAAAAAACTGAGGATGTCCTTATTGGTGAAATAGAAATACACGAACAGGCCGATGAGCAAAGTAGCGATGCCGAACAGGAAACCCAATGCGTGCAGAAAAACCGCATTCCAGGTGCTGGCTCCGTCGTAAACCTCGAAGCGGACGTGCGCATAGAGGAAGTATGCGGCAAAAGCTACCGGAATGATGAAATTATTGATGCAAAATTTTACGAATGGCCTGGACAAGGTTGCCAGAAAAGGGAAGTGGTAGGCGCTGACGAGGTACACCGTCAGGTTCCAGCTCATCACCATTCCCCCAAAGCCGAAGCCTACGAAAAAGAAACTCCAGAAATTCACCTCGCCCAGGTATTCGGGAGAGAGGAAGAGATAGACAATGCCGTATTTTCTGCCCAGGTCGCCCGTCACCAGCATGGTGAGGAGTATCCAGATCGAAAGCAGGATCAGGTTGCTGCGCAGGTGTAGCACCAGCAATTGCAAAGGAAAGGAGAACAGGACGCGAGGGAGCTTTTTCCACATGGAAAGCGAATGAAAAATTCAGTTTTAGTAGTAACGCAAAAAGCCCTCCCGGCATGAGTGCCGGAAGGGCTTTTTTCTTTTCGAGGCCCGCAGTCGGCTATTCCCCGAAAATCTCAGCCAGTTTGGCCTCCAGGGCTGGGCCGCGAAGATTGCGGGCGAGGATCTTCCCTTCCCTATCGATCAGGATGGTGTGGGGAATGGAACGGACGCCGTACAACTGGGCCGCGGAATTTTGCCATTGCTTGAGGTCGGAAATATGGTGCCAGGTCAGGCCGTCGGCTTCGATGGCGGAAACCCAGCGGTTGCGATCGTTGTCGAGGCTCACGCCCAATATGGTAAAGCCTTTCTCTTTGTAATTGTTATACATTTTGACCACGTTGGGGTTTTCCCTGCGGCAGGGTCCGCACCAACTGGCCCAGAAGTCGATGAGCACCACCTGTCCGCGAAGGTCGCTCAGCCCGAATTCCTTTCCTTCGGGAGTGAGTTGCTTGAAATCTGGCGCCGTGCCTCCCTCGACAAATGCTTCCATACGGGTTACTTCGGCTTTCATGCGTTCGGCTGCCTGGGGCTCCGCAGCCTGGTAGCGCTCGATAAAATCCCGGGCGTACGGGATGTAGTTTGCGTGGTTCTTGCTCTGCAAGAGGGCAACTACCCCGCCCAGCGCAAGCTGGTACGTGCGGCTGTCGGATGGGATGGCGCTCAGCGCCTCGTCGATCAAGGCTTTATGCTTATCTTTTTGAAGTCCGGTATTGGTAATCGTTTCGGCGTAGCTCTTCCAGGCCTCGTAAACCCAGGGGAGATAGTCGTAATCCCGGTTTTTCCAGTCGACGAATTTGAAGTATTCCTTCGCGAAATAGACCAGTTCGTTTTCGTATCCCTTGCCGTAGTTCTGAAAACTCAGGTAGGTGTTCAGCGCCGCTACCTGGTAGAAATACGGATTGACATTTTTGAGCGAATCCAACAGCCGCAGCTTCCTGTCGTCGATCTTTTTCATTTGCTCCTCCATATCCGCCATCTTGGTCGCATCGCCCGAAGCCGCCCGGTATTGCTGAGCAAGCTGGTTGGAGCTGGCGCGAAGCTGGTTTATTTTTTCCCGCAATTGCTCGTATTGGGAATTGAGAGAAGAAGAAATGAACTGGCCGTTCCGAAGCTGAAGACAACTTGCAGAAAACTTGACCTCCTCCTCCGACCCCAGGATCAGGGGCTTCAGGTTGTTTTCGTTGGTGCCCACATAATAAAATTTGGGACTGGAAACAGGCATGATGAACACCGCCTTGCCCTCGGCGATAGGCACATTCTGGACCTGCCGGAAACCCACGCCGTTAAATTCGTAGAGATATAACACAGTGGACACCCCCTGACAACTGTTCAGGGTCACTTCCAGCGTGATGTTCTTTTCTGTCGGAGAAGGGTGAATAAAGGCCGAACCGGCAATAGCCAGCCCCGCGAGCGCAAAAAATCCGCTTATTCTGGACATAGTTATGGTCTGTTGATGAAAATGAAGTTCAAAATTAAGCGGATTACCCATTAAAAGCAAATACCCCGCATGCCTTGCTATTCAAGCGGATCGGCAGACCCGTTCACATCGCCCGTTTTAACCGCGATAAAGTCGGCAATTTCAATACCGCTGAGGTTGTTGAAGGAAAGGAATTCCGGGAAGGGCTCTCCAAATGGGTCTGCCGGATCCGGAAAGTGATAATTTTTGTCGATAAAGCGCCAGGAGCTATTGTTTGTAAACTCAGGCTGGAGCCCAAGCACCACCTTTCGGATATCCACCAGGTCCAGCGTGGAAACCGAGCCGGAGCGGTTCGCGTCTGCGGCGATGAGTTTGTAGGGAGAGTCCAGGGGGACGAGCCCGAGGATATGGCGGGTGATGAGGACCATGTCGAAGGTCGTGACCCCGTTATCCACATCGCTGAGTTTGGAGGGGAGGATGGTGTAGTCTCCGCCTGCCTGCAAAAACTCGAACAGAAACAGGCCGTCGCCCATGGTAGTCAGGGAATCGCTGCCGTTGAGCGTGACGAGGGCATTGCCCACCGGGCTTCCGCTTTCGGTGCTCAGCGCGCCGGAGATCGAAACCTGGGAAATACAAGCTGCCAGGTTGTTTTGGATGATCAGCTCCACTGTGCAAAAATCCTGGTTTCCCTTTTTGTCGGTCACCCACATTTCCATGGTATTGGCGCCGATATGGTTGCAGGTAAAGATCCTCGATATGTCACTGGTGTCTGCGGAAAAAGAAAATTGCAAAGCGTCCGGATCGGAGCAATTGTCGTAACTGCCGCCGTTTAGTTCAAGCGCAGCGACTTCGATCATGGGAACGGGAAGGTTCATAATTTCCACAATCAGGCCTTCGCAGACGGGGGTGGGGTTTTTGCAGTCCTCGATGGTGAAGGTTTTGGAGCAGGTGCTGACATTGCCACAGTCGTCCTCCACCGCGAAGGTGTACCGGTGCGTGCCGAGGGGAAAATTGCCGTCGATCTCCGCCCCTTCCCCGGATTCGTCGATCGAGCCGTTGTCGAACAGGTCGATCTCGTATTCGTAGCTCAGGTTCTCCTGGAGGGTGCAATCGTCTTCCGCTTCGATAAAAAGGGAGATATCCCCTCCCGCACAGGCGGCATCGTAACTGCAGGCCTCGACATCCTCGCAAACCCCGAGAATAACCGGGGCCTCGGAGTTCGTGATGTGGATCACCTGAATGTATTTCCAGATACCCGTTTGGGTGATGGCGTTGAACTGACACCAGTCCACTACCAGCCAGTTGCGGAGAATTTCCACGCAGGCGGTGGGAGAGTTGAGATAGGTGTCGGTATAGTTATAGGCGATCGTCATACAGGTCGTATCGTCGAGGATCTGGGGGAATCCGTTCTCAAAAGGGAGCATATCGGGTTCCAGACCCTCCCCGCATGTGGGAGAGCTGAAATCCTCCGGCCAGATAATATCGTCGTCGGGGTCAAAAGGGTCGATGGGGTTGATATAGAAAGGATCCTGATTCTCTATGGCGATGCTTTGATTGCAGGAGGCTTTCCGGCCCACGGCATCCACGATCAGCCAGTTTCGCACAACGAGCCCCTCGCCGCAGTTGGAAATCTGGACGCTGTCGGAACGCGTGATGGTAAAATCCGGGCAGTTGTCGGCCGCAGTCGGCAGGCCTGTAATGTCCAGGTCCTCGTAATCATCTCCGCAGTTCAAGGTGAGACTGGCCGGACAGAGGATGCCAGGGTTGAGGTTGTCGAATACCTGGGCGTTGGAAAGGCTGGTGCTGATATTTCCGTCCTGGTCGGTCACACGAAGTTCGATCCACACCGGATTATTTATATCGCAGCAGTAGCAGGGCGCCGAAGCACCGAAGGGAGTGGAATCGTCGCCATCGCAAAACGGCGAATCCAGTCGCCGTACCGCCAGCTCCACCCCGCCGCAATTATCCCAGCTCCCACCGTCGAAAGTCGCTGCGTTGACCAGCGTAGGGGAGGTCGGCAGGAGCGAAATATTGGGGTTGCTCGCGCTCACTGCGACTGGAGGGACGATGTCGTGTACCGTAATCTGGAATTGGCAGGTGTTGGTATTGCCGCATTCGTCGGTGGCGATGCAGGTGGTGTTATAGACGCCGTATTCGAGGTTGTAAATCGTGTTTCCCTGTACGAGCCCAAAGGAACCTTCCACCGAAATATTTACGGTCGATCCGCAGGAGTCGTAAGTGGCGGGCTCGGGAAAAATAATCGTCGCCGTGCAGTCGAGGTTGCTGGTATTCACCTCGACGTCGTCGGGACATACCATGTTGGGGGGCAGGGTATCCAGCACCTCGATGAGCTGGGTATAGAAAACGCTCTCCCCTCTGCAGCCGTCGTACAGCTCCCATTCCCGGAACACGGAAAAACTGCCTTCGCAGGTAGCCACCGCTACATCGCTAAAAAAGGATTCGAAACCGCAAATGCTGTCGATGGGAGTTCCATTAAAGACGGGGTATCCGGCGTTCGCGGGAGAGGTATCGCTTGCAGGGCAGTACAATGCCGCAGCCTCCACTCCGTCGCGGTCCGGGGGCAGGACTATGGAGTTGAGCGGGGGCCGCACGACGAATATCTTCTGGATGCAATGAGAAGTATTTCCACTGGCATCCTCTGCCGACCACAGGCGGTTGATCAGCAAAATGGTATCGGAGTCGGTGCAATTGGTATAAACCGGGCTATCGACATAGTCGAGAAAAGGAGGGGTACTGCAATTGTCGCTTGCGACCGGCAAACCGGCAGAGGCCGGGTCGGTCTCGTCGAAACAGGTGACGCTGACACTGCCGCAGCTTATGGTGGGGGGAAGTTTGTCCTCCACCAGGATTTCGCCCCAGCAGGAATTTCCCGAGACCGTGTCGAGCACCATCCCCGTCAGGGTTTGGTCGATATAGTCGCCGGTGATGATCGGACTGCCCGGGATCAAATTGCCGTCTTCATCGAAAAGTTGTACGATCAGATCGTCCAGACACCCGGGGCCGGGATTGCCGGCCAGCAGGGTAAGGGGTTCGATCAATCCTTCGCATTGTAGGTTCAAGGAAACCTGTACGCTTTTACAGGTGAGGGTGCATTGTGCGGGGGAGAAATGAGGTAGGAGCCCGAGCCAAAGGAGCAGGGGGAGAGCTCTGAGGAACATGAGATTATAGTTTTGTTAGTGCGCGCTAATTATTCAGTAAGTTGCCTTTTGGGCCGCAATAGTTGCTTGCTCAACCGACTATTTGGATAAATTCTTCCTCCGTCAAAATCTGGACGGTTCCCAACTCCCTGGCTTTCTTGAGTTTGGAGCCCGCTTCGGCCCCGACCACGAGAATGTCGAGCTTGGCGCTCACGGCGCTGACATTGCGGGCGCCGGCGGCTTCGGCTTTTTCCTGGGCCTCCTTGCGTCCGAGGGTCTGGAGCGTTCCGGTGAAGAGGATGGATTTTCCGGCCAGGGGAGCGTCGGCGGAGGCGGTTTTGGGCTGGTCCTCCTCCGTCTGTCGAAGGTTGACGCCCAACTCCTCCATGTCGCGCAGCATGGAAATATTGGAGGGCTGGCGGAAAAAGGCCATCACACTCTCGGCCACCACGGGGCCGATGTCCTTGATATGGGTAAAGTCCTCCTCCGTCCAGTCTTTCAGGTCGAGCACATGGCTAACCCCGGCTGCCAGAAGCTTGGACGCCTTTTGTCCGAGGTGGTGAATGCTCAAACTATGCAAAAGCCGATGCATGGGGTTTCGTTTGGCTTTTTCCACCGAGGCCCGGAGATTGGCCACCGATTTGGCGCCGAAGCCCTCCATATCGGCGATCTGCTCGTAAGGCAGCCGGTAGATATCTGCGGGGTTGCGCAGCCAGCCCATTTCGAAGAAACGCTCCACGATCGACTTTCCAAGCCCTTCGATATCCATGGCGTCTTTGGACACATGCCAGATGATCCGTTGCAGGTCCTGGGCGCCGCATACACAGCTGGGGCAGCGCCAGGCGGCTTCGCCTTCCTCCCGAACCAGCTCGACGGGTTCGGAGGTGTCGTTTATGGGGCAGTAACGGGGAAACTCGATGGGCTTTTCCGAGCCGGTGCGGAGCTCGGCCATGGATTTGACGATGTAGGGAATGACGTCGCCGGCTCGCTCCACGAGGACGGTATCCCCGATCCGTAGGTCTTTTGTTCGGATAAAATCCTCGTTGTGCAAGGAGACGGAGGAGATGGTAACCCCGGCCAGGGGCACCGGTTCGAGCTTGGCCACAGGAGTGATGGATCCCACCTTGCCCACCTGAAATTCCACATTCAGCAGTTTAGTCGTGGCCTGTTTTGCCTGAAATTTGAAGGCGATGGCCCAGCGTGGGTGGTGGCTGGTAAAGCCGCAGCGCTCCTGCAAGTCGCGTCGGTTGACCTTGACGACCATGCCGTCGATCTCGTAGGGAAAATCCTCCCTTCGCGCCTGCCAATGCATGCAAAAGTCGATGACCTCTTTGATGCCCCGACATACTTTCCGCTCCTCGTCGGGTATTTTGAAACCCAGCCGGCCCAACAACTCGATGCTTTGGTCGTGGGTGGAAAGAGTTCCCAGCCCGTCTTTCCCATCCGTGGTTTCGGCAAAGGCCATTTGGTAAACGAAGGCTTCCAAGCCTCTTTGGGCTGCCTCTTTGGGGTCTTTGATTCGCAGGCCGCCCGTGGCTGCGTTGCGGGGGTTGGCAAAAAGCGCCAGGCCTTCGGCTTCGCGCTTGCGGTTCATTTGGTTGAAAATGTCCTTTCTAATGAGCACCTCCCCGCGCAGTTCCACCTTTTTAAAACCCGATTGGGAGAAGGCGGCTTTGAGCGGAATGGAGCGGATCACCCGTGCGTTGGCGGTGATCTCCTCGCCCATTACGCCGTTTCCCCTGGTGGAAGCCCGCGCCAGCAGGTCGTTTTCATAGACCAGGGCGATGGTGCCCCCGTCGTATTTCGGCTCGACCACGTATTCCACTTCCGCGTCCACCGGGCTCATCGTCAGTTTTTTAACCTGCTCGTCGAATTCGACGAGGTCGTCTGCATCGTAGGAATTGGCAAGCGAAAGCATGGGACTAAGGTGCTCCACGGAGGGAAACTCCTCGGTGAGGTCGGCGGAAACGCGCTGCGTAGGCGAATCGGGAGAGATGAGTTCCGGGTAATGCGCCTCCAGGTTTTGCAACTGTTTGAAAAGGCCGTCGTATTCAAAATCGCTGACGACGGGGTCGTTCAACACATAGTACCGCCACTCGTGGTACAAAATGGCGTCGCGTAGGTCGCGCATGACCGCCTCCGAAGCCTCCCTCGACGGCAAGGGGCCTTCCTTCAACAATTCCTTGGACAGCTCGTAAAAAGCGCGTTGCTGTTCTGCAGTGTACATACTAAAAACTTATTCCCTTAAAAACTCAAAAACAATTTATCGCTTCACCAGCAAGGCCACGGCCTCGATATGCTGGGTATGCGGAAACATATCCACGGGCTGCAGCTTCTCCACCCGGTATTTTTCGTCCAGGAGGTGCAGGTCGCGCGCCTGGGTGGCGGGGTTGCAGCTCACGTACACGATCTTCGGAGCTTCCAAACGGAGAAAGAGCCTCACCACATCCGGGTGCATCCCCGCCCGCGGAGGGTCGGTGACTACCACATCGGGCTTTCCGTGTTTTTCGGCAAACTCCTCCGTGAGGATGTCCTTGACGTCGCCGGCGTAAAAATCGCAGTTGTCGATTTGGTTCAGGCGGGCATTTTCGCGGGCATCCTCGATGGCCGCGGCAATTTCTTCGATCCCCGTGACCCGGCGGCAATCCCGGGCCAAATATAAGGCGATACTCCCCACTCCGGTGTACAGGTCGTACACATTTTGGGAGCCATCCAGGCCGGCGAATCCGGCGGCGATGGAGTAGAGCCGCTCGCCTTGCCTGGAGTTGGTCTGGAAAAACGATTTCGGGCCGATGCGAAAACGGACATGTCCGATCTGCTCTTCGATAAAGCCTTTGCCCGCATAGGTTTCCATGGGGAGGTCGAGGATGAAATCGTTTACCTTCGTATTCACGCAATAGATCAGGGTGGTGATCTGCGGAAAGCGCTCCAGCGCTTCGTCGAGGTAGTTTTTCCTCTTTTCCGGATCGTCCTCGCCAAAGCTCATCAACACCAGCGTTTCGCCGATGCTGCTCACGCGGATCATCACCTGCCGGAGGAATCCCTTGTATGCCCTGGGGTCGTAAAAGGACAAGCCCTGGCGGATCCCGATCTCGCGCAGTCCGTTGCGGATCGCGTTGGAGGGTTCCGGCTCCAGCCAGCAATGGTCTATATTGATGATCTTGTCGAAGCCGCCCGCTTTGTGGAACCCCAGCACATCGTCCAGCAGGGGCAGGGATTTGTCGGCGAGTTGTTCGGTGGTCAGCCAGCGGCGGTTGGAGAAGGCAAATTCGAGCTTGTTTCGGTAATATCGCGTATCCGGGGCCGGGAGGATGGGGAAAAATTCGCCGATCTCGGTTTTGGCAATGCGTTGCATCGCGTTGCGAACTATATTTTCCTTATGCAGCAACTGGGCTTCATAGGTAATGTGCTGCCATTGGCAGCCCCCGCAGATTTCGTAATGGGCGCAAAAAGGCTCGACGCGGTCCTCGGAGTAGTGGTGAAATTTCACCGGCGTGCCGTGCATGTAGTCCGATTTCTTTTTGGTGATCACCACGTCGACGATATCGCCGGGGGCCACATTTTCGACAAAAATGACCCCGCCTTCGGCGCTGCGGCCCACTCCGCGGCCCTTTTCGGCAATACCGGTGATGGCTACCTGGGTTTCAAATCGGGGTTTTCTTTTTCGGCCCATACATTTATCGGGTAAGCACTACGTAATCCCTGATCAGGGTTTTCAAAAACTTCGCCTTGTCTTTTGGCGGCTCGGGCAGTCCCAGCAGTTCGGCCATCCGGTTGGCCAGTTCCCGCACCGCCTCCCGGTGGGCGCTATTGGGGAAGCGCTGAAGACGGGTTAAAGCGGCCTTGGCGAGCAGCATATCCTGCTCGTTGACCTGGCGGATGCCGGGGTACTGCGGTTCGTAATCCACCAGGGATTCGATGCGCAGAAGGTCCTTGAGCCTGTGCGGCAGTCGCGATCGGACCCGCACCACCGTCGTATGGGCCGTCAGGTCTCCCAGTCGTTGATGCCGCACGGTAGAGCCGATGAGCAGAGAGGCGATCACCCCCAGGGAGAAAAACACGTCGATGAGGTAAAAAACGGAGCGGAGCATGTAATCTGTCAATCCGGGCTCCCTCCCGTCGACGCGCACCACCCGGATGCCGAGCATGCGCTTTCCGAGGGTCTGGCCGTGTAAAACCACTTCAAACACAAAACCGTACAACAGAAACAGGAAAAGGGGAAAGAAATAAAAAAGAAAGCTGAGCAGGAATGTCGAAGAGGAAAACAGATAACGGCCAACCGTGGAAAGGATAAATACCAGGAGAATGTAGTAAAACACGAAAAAGAGGAAAAAATCGATGAGAAACGCCAACAGGCGGTCGCGCACATTGGCTAGCTCGTAAATAATCGGGACGTTTTGAGTGGTTCGGATCTCAATGGAGGCCATAGTTTCGGAAAGATAAGGAAAATCCGTTTATTTGAGATTCCAAGCTATCGTTCATGCGCGAATCCAGTTTTATAGAGCAGAACAAGGAGAAGTGGAAGACCTTCGAGGAGGTGCTGGAATCCAAGGAAAAAGACCCCGACCAGCTCAACGACCTGTTCATCCAGGTAACGGACGACCTGTCCTTCTCCCGAACCTTCTATCCCAACCGGCTGGTCAGGTCGTACCTGAACGGGATGGCGCAAAAGGTGTATCTGAGCATCTACAAAACCAAGCGCTCCCGGCGGAGCCGTTTCCTCGAATTCTGGAAGGAGGAACTGCCCTTCCTGATTTGGGAATCGCGAAAGGAATTCCGGCTATCCTTTCTCCTCTTCGCTTTTTCGATGGGCATAGGCATGTTTTCCTCGGCTATGGACCCCGACTTTGCCCAGGCGATTCTCGGGGAAGGCTATATCTCCATGACGGAGGGCAATATCGAAGCCGGCGACCCCATGGCCGTTTATAAGGACGATGGAGCCTTCGGCATGTCCCTGGGGATCATCGCAAACAACCTGTTCGTAGCATTCCTGACCTTCATTTCGGGAGCCTTCTTCGCTATCGGCACCGTGGGTATTCTGATCCGGAACGGGGTCATGGTGGGCGTTTTCCAATACTTTTTTATCGAAAGAGGACTGTTTTGGGAATCCTTCCTCACCCTCTGGATGCATGGGGCCCTGGAGATCTCGGCCATCGTCATCGCCGGTGCAGCGGGCCTTGCCATGGGGCGCGGCCTGGTCTTTCCCGGCACCCTTTCGCGCATGAAGTCATTCCAGTTTTCGGCGCGCCGGGGCTTGAAGATCATGCTGAGCCTGGTGCCCGTCTTCACGGTAGCCGGCCTTATCGAAGGCTTCCTCACCCGACACACCGAACTGCCGGATATCCTGCGCGGGCTCTTTATTTTCAGCTGCTTCGCCTTTATCGTCTATTATTACGTCTGGTACCCCATTCAAAAAGCGCGGCGCGGGTTCCGGGTCGGGGACGTCGACCCCTACCTGAGCCCCGACGGCGACCAGAGCGGCGATTTCCGCAGGATCCAATCCGGCGGCGAACTGTTTTCCTCGACCTTTGCCTTATTCCGGCGAGATTTTGCCCTCAATGCAGGTCGTTCCGCGTTGGCTGCCCTGGTCTTTTGCCTGGCGGTTTTCCTGTTTTCCGGGAAAGAGCCGGCGAGTTTGTTTGTTTTCGAACAGCAGTTTATGGGTATGATCCAGGCCATTCCGGACCTCGTCCGCCATCCCGATATTTTCTGGCTTCCTATCCTCCAGATCCCCCTGTTTGCCTGGCTGATTTTGCAATTTTTCAGGTTAATACGCACAGAGGCCCAATTGCATTTGGAGCCGCCAAAGACCCGGCAAAGACCTTTGATCGAATGGCTGAAGGCCGCTATCGGGGCGGCAGCGCTCGTATTGCTGCTCCTGGCCAGAGAATGGTACACCTTGCTCCTCTTCAGTCTGTTGGCGCCGATGGTCCTGTTATGGATCCAGATCATGCTTTGGGAGGGAAAAAGCGCCATCCTCTCCATTTCCCGCCTTTTCGAACTGGTGATGACCCAACTGGGGCGCTACCTCGGGTTTTCCCTGCTTTTGGCAGCGGTGGGATACCTGTTTTTCCTGCTGCTCGACTCGATCATCCTCTGGCTTGCTTTCGAAAGCCTGGGGATTGGGTTTTTGCTCGAACAATCCGTCATGGACAACGCGGTGACCATCCTGTTGGTCTTCTGCACGCTTTTTATACTGTTTATCTTTCTCAGCGCACTGGTATACGGATCGGCCCTGCTTTATTTCACCCTGCTGGAAATCCGGGATGCGTCCTGGCTTCGTACCAGGATAAAAGAAATAGAATTGCAGCGACGGATACAGGGTATACCAAGAGAGGATTGAGGAATGAAATAAATTAAAATGAACCCGAAGCTTCTGTGCTTGCTTTTCCTTCTTTTCCCTGTGTTTCCGACAGGGGAAGGAGCTTTGCATGCCCAGACGGAGCCGGGACCGGTCGGGCGCCTGGATAGAGAAAAGTGGAAGCTTCTGACAGAGGACCTGAATTATCCTGTTCCCGCCGCCTTTGTGGAAGAAGAGGTTTTTGAGGAGGACCCCGAAGAGACGAACAGGTGGCTCTTGTTCTTTAAAATACTGGCCGTTTTATTTGTCGTTGGCGTAATGGCCTTTGTCATCCGCCAATTGATGAGCGGAGAAGGATTTTTCAGGCCCAGGAACCGAAAATTCGATAAAGGCTTGCAGATTAAGCTCGAACAGATCGAGGCCAATCTGCCGGATGCGAATATCCCGGATTTTGTCCAGGAAGCCCTCCAGGCAGGCGACTACAAAATGGCCGTCCGGCTCCATTATCTCGGTCTCATACAATTGCTTGCGCAAAAGCAGTGGCTCGATTGGAAAAGGGAAAAAACGAACGGCGACTACCTGAGGGAAGTCCGCACGAGGCCTGTGTATGAGGGATTCAGGGAGGCTACCCTCGTTTTCGAACGCATCTGGTATGGAGACCGCCGACTGGGCGCCAACGCATACCGGAAGATCGCGGCCCAATTTGCAGATCTCCAACAAATCATCAAAACCAGCTGAGCCATGGAGAGAAATCGCATCTGGCTTTGGGCAGGTTTTCTGGTGATACTCGTTACGGTATTGCTGTTGCTTTTTTGGCCCGGAGAAAGGGGGCTGAATTGGTTTCAGACCTACCGGCCCGACAGCGGGCAGCCCTATAGCGTCCAGGTGATTCACGAACTATTGAAAGACCAGGCCGGCAAAGACCGCTTTTTTATCGTGGAAGACAGCCTGAAAGGAAGCCTCGGCAAGTGGGAGGGAACTCCATCGAGTTATGTGTTCATCGGCGAGGAAATGTGGCTCGAACCCGGCGACGAAGAAGAGCTGCTTCGATTCGCCGAAGCGGGGAACACCCTGTTCCTCTGCGCCTGGGAACTGCCGGTCGAACTGCTCGGCCGCCTCCTTCCGGAGTACTGCGTCGATACCGCCTATTTTGAGCCCATAGACTTTCAGCAGGACACCTCGGTTTTCGCAAAACTAAATCACGAGCCCTGGAGAAAGGATGAGCTCTCCCTAACTCTTTATAACCAGGAGGGCCCCTTGATCTTCGATTGGACTTACCTGGATTCCTTGTCCTTCTGCGATTCCTTCCTCGATACGATGGAAGTACTGGGAAATCTGAACGACAGCCTGCCCAATTTTGTGAGGATCACATACGGTAAAGGGGCGGTCCTCCTGCACTCGACGCCCATCGCTTTTTCCAATTTTTATATGAAAAAGGAAAAAGGGCTGGAATATGCCGACAGGGTCCTGGCCTACCTGCCCGAAGGTCCAATTTACTGGGACCGATACAGCGATTACGAATCTTACTACCGAAGAGGTTGGGGTCGCCGGCCGGCCCGGACCCAAAGAACCCTGAGCAACGACAGCCCCTTGCAATACATCCTCAGCCAGCCGCCCCTGGCCTGGGCCTGGTACGTAGGACTGAGTATGGCCTTGCTTTTTCTGTTGTTCCGGGCCAAACGCCGGCAGCGGATCATACCCGTGCTCGAACCCAATACGAATACCTCCATGGAGTTCGTCGCCACGATCGGGCAGCTCTATTTTCAACAGAACAACCACCGGAAACTCGCACTCCAGAAATGGCGCCTGTTTCTGGCTTATATTCGCGACCGCTACCACCTGCCGACCAAAGAACTGGACGAGGCTTTTATCAAAAAACTGGCGGAGCGTTCGGGGGTTGCGGATTCGGCCCTGAGGCCCATGTTCCGCCTGGCGCACAACATCGAACGCTCGGAAGTGTTTCTTTCGGAAAATACCCTCATCGACCTGCACAAGATGCTCGATGGGTTTTATAGGAATTGTAAGTAATAAGGTTTAGAGAGTTTAGGAGGTTTAGAAAGTTTAGTTTTTCCTCTTCCTAAACCTCCTAAACGTTCTAAACGTCCTAAACTTTTTATGATGGAGAATCCCACCCCTATCGACAACCCCGGCCCGGAGGCCGAAGAAACCTGGCAGCGCAACCGCCTCGACCTCGAAAAGGTGCGCAGCGCCGCCGACCGGGTAAAGACGGAATTGCACAAAGTGATCGTCGGACAGGAGGAGCTCCTGGACCTGCTGCTGGCCGCACTCTTTACCAACGGCCACGTCCTGATCGAAGGGGTGCCCGGTATCGCCAAAACCCTGACGGCAAAGTTGCTGGCCCAAACCCTGGATATCCAATTTTCCCGCATCCAGTTCACGCCCGACCTCATGCCGAGCGATGTGGTCGGCACGACGGTGTTCAACCTCAAGACCTCGGAATTCAGTTTCAACCCCGGGCCGGTGTTTTCCAATATCCTCCTGATCGACGAGATCAACCGGGCGCCGGCGAAAACCCAATCGGCCCTCTTTGAAGTGATGGAGGAATACCAGGTGACGGTGGACGGGAAGACCTACCCCATGCCGCCGCCATTCCTGGTCATCGCCACACAGAACCCCATCGAACAGGAGGGGACCTACAAGCTGCCCGAGGCCCAGCTCGACCGCTTTCTATTCAAGATCAATATTACCTACCCCGACTTGGAAGAGGAAAAGGCGATCCTCCACCGGTTTAAAAACGATTTTTCCTTTTCTCAAAAAACACAGCGTTCAGAAGGTGTTTTCGGCTAAAGAGATCCAGGAGTGCCGCTCGCTGATCGAGCAGGTACACCTCGAAGATGCCCTGCTCGATTACATCGCGGCCATTGTGCACCAGACCCGCAACAACGGAGATCTCTTTCTCGGGGCTTCCCCGCGGGCCTCGCTGGCCATCATGAAGGCCTCGAAAGCCATGGCGGCGCTGCGCGGCCGCGATTTTGTGACCCCCGACGATATTCGCTACGTGGCCTACCCGGCGCTCAACCACCGCATCATCATGACCCCCGAGCGGGAGATGGAGGGATACGACGCCAGGGACGTGGTCGAGAATATTTTACAAAGCATCGAAGTGCCCCGTTGACGGGAAACCCGCACCATTATGTGGAAAGCAATCCGGAATATGTACCTCCCCAATCGCTTTTTCCTGCTCTTCGGAGGGGTGGCATTCCTGCTTGCACTGGGTTTTCCCTTTCCCTTCTTTTTTCAACTAGGTAGGGCGGTTTTACTCGTTTCCGTCGCTATGCTCCTTGCGGATGCGCTTTTGCTGTTCAGCGGCAAGGTAAAGCTGCAGCTAAAAAGGAAATTGCCGAAAGTGTTTTCCCTCGGCGACCCCAACCCGGTGTATCTGGAGTTGCACAACAAATCTTCCCGCAGGCTCCTGCTTTCCCTGATCGACGAATTGCCCGTGGAGTTTCAGATAAGGGATTTTGAAAAACGAACCCGGATCGACGCGGGAGAGAAGCAAAGAATTCAATACGAGCTGACCCCGACGAAACGCGGGGCATACGAATTCGGGAATATCCAGGTCTACCTGAATACGCCCCTCGGGCTGCTCCAACGCCGGATGGTCATCCCCGCCTCCGCCTCCATCCCGGTATTCCCTTCGATCATTCAAATGAAAAAATACGCCCTGAAGGCCTTCGACAAGATCACGGTGCTTCAGGGGATCAAAAAGATCAGGAGGATCGGGCATAGCTACGAATTTGACCAAATTAAGGAATACGTGCGGGGAGACGATTACCGGAGTATCAACTGGAAGGCCACCAGCCGCAAGGGCGGACTGATGGTCAATCAATACGAGGACGAAAGGGCGCAGCAAGTGTACTGCCTGATCGACAAAAGCCGGGTTATGAGGCTTCCTTTCAACGGATTGAGCCTGATGGATTACGCCATCAATACCAGCCTCGTGATGTCCAACATCGCCTTGCAAAAGCACGACAAAGCGGGCCTGCTGACTTTTTCGGACAAAATCGGCTCCATCATCAAAGCCGACCGGAAGGGCGACCAGTTGAACAAAATCCTGACGGCACTATACAACGAAAAGGAAAGACCGCTGGAGGCCAATTACGAACTGGCCTACCAGGCTGCCATCCGCCTGATCAAAGGGCGCAGCCTGTTGCTGCTGTTCACCAGTTTCGAAAGCTCCTTCGCCCTGGAAAGGGTGCTGCCGGTCCTCCGCCGCATAAACCTGCAGCACCTTCTTGTGGTCATCTTCTTTGAGAATACCGAAATCAACGACCTGGCTTTCCGCGAGGTGAGCGATCTGGAGGGGATCTATACCCAGACCATGGCCCAGAAATTCGTGTCCGAAAAAGGGCAGATGGTCCAGAAATTGCGGCAATACGGCATCCAGGCTGTGCTGACCCGCCCCGAAGAACTGAGCGTCAATACCATAAACAAATACCTGGAACTGAAGGCGAGGGGATTGATTTGAGGGCAAAAAAAAAGAGGCAGCGCCACCACAGCACTACCTCAGCCCTAACCAAATAAAACCAAATTATTCTATCTTTTTAGCGTTTCACAAGACAAAGGTATGAAGTAATTGTAAAAAATACAATTACTATGTAAATTTTTTTAGCTGAGAATCGAAAAGCCCCGTTAGAGGCGAAACGTCTGTAGCCCGGGGCATTTGCCCCGGGTATGGGTAAGAATATATAAACAAGCCCTGTAGGGGCGAAAGGTTTTTTGTTCCGCCCCTACAGGGCTTGATGTAATGATGGATTCCTGTCCCGGGGTTAGCACCCCGGGCTACAGACATTTCGCCCCTAACGGGGCTTTTCGACTCTCTATGTTTTGCCCCCTACAAGATTAGTCGGCAGGCGGGGAGGGGCCGGGGGGTGAGTGGTCTTTTTGCAAATAAAAATACCTTTGTGCGTAACATCAGTTATTTTATACGCCAAATCAATTTTTATTTGACATAAATATTTGGTTGTCATTTTTTTATATCAAATTTTATCGCAATACCAAATCGAGGATATGAAGGAAGTTTTCCTCCCCCGGCTGCGGAACAAGAATCAAAATGTTCTGCAAAAAAGCTTATTTGTAAGCCTTTTTTGTGTAGCAACTACACTAACACTCTATTCACAGGGCCCTCCCCAGGACAAGGACGCGATGTTCCTCCGCCGGATCTACGATGTAGCGCTGACGGAAGGGAAAAGCTATGCCTGGCTGAGCGAACTGACCACCGTCGGATTCGGCAGGCTGGCCGGCTCGCCTGCTGCGGCTGCGGCGGTGAAGTACACTCAGGAAATGCTCGACGGCGTAGGAGTTGATTCGGTCTGGTTGCAGCCCTGCCGGGTGCCACGCTGGGTGAGGGGCGAGAAAGAGCAGGTGCGGATCGTCCTTCCCGGGAAAAAATTCATCGAATTGAATGCCTTTGCCCTTGGAAATTCCGTCGGCACCGGCGCGCAGGGAATCACCGCTCCGGTAGTCGAAGTAAGCGGCCTGGAAGAGGTCGAAGCCATGCAAGAAGGAGCTCTGCTCGGGAAGATCGTCTTCTACAACCGGCCGATGGACTCCAGGCAGATCAATACCTTTCACGCCTATGGCGGAGCGGTAGACCAGCGGGTGTACGGCGCCTCCCGGGCCGCCGAGAAAGGCGCCATCGGAGTGGTCGTCAGGTCCATGACCACCAGTCTGGACGACCATCCCCACACGGGTTCCCTTGCCTACATTGGTCCCTCCGATCCCATTCCCGCGGTGGCCATCAGCACGATGGACGCCGAGGAGCTCAGCAAGATGCTCAAAAAAGAAGCGGTCAGCATCTTTATGCGCACCACCTGCGAAACCCTGCCCGACGAGGTATCCTTCAACGTGATCGCCGAGTGGAGGGGCTCGGAATTTCCCGAACAGATCATCCTCGTGGGCGGTCACCTCGACTCCTGGGATGTGGGCGGCGGCGCCCACGACGACGGATCCGGTTGCGTGCAATCCATGGACGTGCTCCATATCCTGAAGCAGCTCGGCTACCAGCCTAAACGGACGATCCGCTGTGTGCTCTTCATGAACGAGGAAAATGGGTTGATGGGCGGCAGGGCTTATTGGAAAGCTTCCAATGAAAGGGAGGAATACCACCTGGCCGCCATCGAGGCCGACCGCGGCGGGTTTTCGCCCAGAGGTTTCACAGCCGAGGGCCACGAGTCGACCTTCCCCAAAAATTTCCGAAAGATCAACGAATGGCTGCCGCTTTTGGAGCCCTACGGCTTGAACCTCCGGATGGGAGGCTCCGGCGCCGATATATCCGGGCTCAAGGACCAAAAAGGCCTGCTCCTCGGCCTGGATGTGGATAACCAGCGCTATTTCGATTTCCACCACACAGCCGTGGATGTGATCGACGCCGTCAACAAACGAGAATTGCAATTGGGCGCGGCGGCGATGGCCTCTATGGTTTATTTATTCGATCATTACGGTTTGGAGTAGGTGACACCTCGATAAAATATGCAAAACCAGGTATTTATACACGATCATTGGTTCGACCTCTACCTTCCGGCTGCGGAGATCCAAAGTCGTGTGTCGGATTTAGGCCGCCAGATCACTAATGAATATGCCGGCAAACGACCGCTTTTCCTGGTTGTCCTCAACGGGGCCTTCGTGTTTGCAGCCGATCTGGTCAGGGCATGCGACCTGGAGTGCGAGCTGGCTTTTATCCAACTCTCCTCCTACCGGGGCTTTGCAAGCAGCGGCAAGGTGGAAACGCTCCTTGGCTTGAACCTGCCTTTGAAAGACCGGGCCATCATTATCGTGGAGGATATCATCGACACCGGAAATACCATGAGCGTCCTGCTGCCCGACCTGCAAAAACTCCAGCCCGAATCCATAGCTATTGCCTCGCTGTTGCTCAAACCGGACTGCCTCCTTCACCCGCTGACCATAGAATACCTCGGCTTTGAAATCCCCGACCGCTTCGTCATCGGCTACGGCCTCGATTACGACGGCCTGGCCCGCAACCTGGCCGATATTTACCAGATCCGAAAAGACCCCGCCCTATGACAACCCCTGAGCTCGAATTGCTTACCCTAAAGGCCAATGATATCATCCGCGAAGTGGGCCTATTTATCCGCGGGGAGATCGGGCGGGTCGGGGCCGAACGGATCGAGGAGAAGGCGCTCCACAGCCTCGTGAGCTATGTGGACCGCACCGCGGAAGAAAAACTGGTGGCGCAACTAGGCCGCTTGTTGCCGGGCTCCGTTTTCCTTACCGAGGAGGAGACCGTCGAAAACACCCGGGGCGACCTGATGTGGATCATCGACCCTCTGGACGGGACCACCAATTTCCTCCACCAACTGCCCTGTTTTGCCATCAGCGTCGGACTTCAGGCACATGGCCGGCTCGTGCTGGGTATCGTTTACGAGGTCAACCGCCAGGAACTCTTTTACGCCTGGGAGGGAGGAGGCGCCTTTCTCGACGGAAAACCCATCCGCGTGAGCCGGGCCGAAAGCTTGAAGGACTCCTTGCTGGCCACCGGATTTCCTTACTACGATTTCGAAGGAATGAATGGATACCTGAAGGCGCTTTCGGTATTTATGCGAGAAAGCAGGGGAATCCGCCGGCTCGGCTCCGCGGCGGTAGATTTGGCCTACGTGGCTTGCGGACGCTTCGATGCCTTTTTCGAATACAGCCTGCACCCTTGGGATGTGGCGGCTGGAGCGCTTATCGTCCGGGAAGCCGGGGGCCGGGTGAGCGATTTTTCCGGAGGAGAAAATTACCTGTACGGCGGAGAAATACTGGCCGCCAACCCGGGCGTTTACGAGCAGGTGCTTGGCGTAATTTCCGAAGCCTTTTAATGTGATCCTTCCTTGCCCGTCTGCCGAAAAGTGCCTTTTATCGAACAAAATAGTTTTTCGCAGATCCGGTTTGTAATATTAGGCCGCCAAATCGGGCAAAAAGCGCTGACGTATGAATTTTCTGGAAAACATCAACATGGCCCTCCGGTCCATCCGGTCCAACATGCTTCGGTCGGTACTCACCCTCCTGATCATCGCCTTCGGAATCATGGCCCTCGTAGGAATCCTCACCGCCATTGACAGTACGGTCTATGCCCTGAAAGACAGCTTTTCGGGCCTGGGCGCCAACTCCTTCAGCATTTTCCCGAAAGGGGAAAGCGTGCAGGGGCACGGCGGCGGCCGGCGTAATATCCGGGGCGAGAACATCAGCTATACGCAAGCCGTAGATTTTAAAGAAAGCTACGAATTCCCGGCCAAGGTATCCGTCTCGATCAGTTGCACCGATATGGCCGCGATCAAGTTCGGCGAGGAAAAGACAAACCCCAACGTCCGAATGTTCGGTGTCGATGAAAACTACCTCGAAGTCAAAGGTTCCGAGCTGGAAGTCGGACGAAACTTCACGGCGATGGAAGCCTTGAACGGAGGGAGCAAGGTGATTATCGGCAAAGACGTGGTCGATCTCTTGTTCGATGGGAAATCCGAAAAAGCCCTCCACCAGGTGGTCATCGTCGGCAGCGCGCGCTACCAGGTGATCGGGGTCCTCAAATCCAAAGGCGCCAGCATGAACCAGAGCGAAGACCGCCAGGTTCTCATCCCCTTGCTCACGGGCAAACGCTTTTACGGCGTTGCCGACACCAATTACGACCTGCTGGTGGCCGTCAACAACGCGACCGAGATCGACTATGCGGTTGCCGCAGCGACCGGCCAGTTTCGCAATATCCGCAGACTGAAAGCATCGGAGGAAAACGACTTTGAGATTTTCAAAAGCGAAAGCCTGATCGGCATGATCAAGGAGAATACGACCAACCTCCGCATAGGCGCCATTGCCATCGGCCTGATGACCCTGCTCGGGGCGGCCATCGGCCTGATGAATATCATGCTGGTCTCCGTGGCCGAGCGAACCCGCGAGATCGGCGTCTGCAAAGCGCTCGGCGCCAACAGCCGCACCATCCTGACCCAATTCCTCACGGAAGCCGTGGTGCTCTGCCAGCTGGGAGGGATCGTGGGTATCATACTGGGTATCCTCATCGGCAACCTGATTACCCTGATGATGGGAGGCGCCTTTCTGGTGCCCTGGGGCTGGATTGTCGTCGCCTTTGTGACCTGCCTCATAGTGGGCCTTGTAGCTGGGATGTACCCGGCCATCAAAGCCGCCAAACTTGATCCGATCGAAGCCTTGCGTTACGAGTAAACCCTCCGCTTTTTTCCCTAATTTTGCGCGAAAGCAAAACCCGGCTGAACAATGAATACACAATTTTATCCCCTGGCAGTTTCCGAGATCCGTCGGGAAACAGCCAGCGCAGTTTCGGTATTTTTTGAAATCCCGGACGACCTGAAAGAAACCTTCCGATATACCCAAGGCCAACATCTCAATCTGAAATTCATACTCGGCGGCAAGGAAGTCCGCCGTTCCTACTCCATGTCCAGCAGCCCGCTGGAAGACCGGATATACATCACGGTGAAGCAGATGGACAAAGGGCTCGTCTCCGCCCATATCAACGAGCGCCTGAAGAAAGGAGACATCGTGGAGGTCATGCCGCCCGACGGCCATTTCTACACACCCCTTAAGGAAGACCAGCAAAAGACCTATTACCTCATCGGCGCCGGAAGCGGGATCACGCCCCTGATGTCGATCATCAAGACCACCCTGGAAGTGGAGCCGCGCAGCGTTATTTTCCTCCTCTTCGGAAACCGCAGCGAAGACACCATCATTTTCAGGGATGAACTGGCCTCTCTTCAAGCTCGCTACGAGGGCCAGTTATTCGTGGAGCACACCCTGACACGGCCCCTTCGCGAAAAACCCAAGGGTTTGTCGGGGCTTTTTTCCAAAGGAACCACGTCCTGGGAAGGACGCACCGGCCGCATCGACGGCAATATGGTAGCCTCCTTCCTGGAGGCTCATCCGCTTCGAAGCCGGGAATGCGAATTTTTTGTTTGCGGCCCCGGCCCCATGATCGACACCGTGAAGGCGAAGTTGATCGAAATGGGCAAGGACGCTAAACAGATCCACCGGGAATACTTTACGACCGCTCCGCTGGACGAATCCCAGCGCGCGACGGGCGTAGCCGGCGCCAGGGCGATCGTCACCCTGCACGGGAAAAAGTACGAGGTATCCATTCCGGAGAAGAAGACCATCCTGTTCGCCCTGCTGGATCAGAAAATAGACGCGCCCTTCTCCTGCACCTCAGGCGCTTGCTCCACCTGTATGGCCAAACTTCAAAAAGGCGCCGTGAAAATGGATGTCTGCTATGCGTTGGACGAAGAGGAAGTAGCCGCCGGTTTTATCCTGACCTGTCAGTCGCATCCTACTACCGAAGAAGTGGTGCTGACGTATGATGTGTAGTTTTTAAGTTATTAAGGTAATAAGTTTTTACCGTTAAAAACTTATTACCTTAATAACTTAAGACCTGGAACTACCCCGCTACCAAGGTTCCCACATGTTCCCCATTGACGATCCTCATGAGGTTGCCGTCTTCGTTGATGTCGAAGACGATGATGGGGATATTGTTTTGCTGGCAGAGGGTGAAAGCCGTCATGTCCATGACATTGAGGCCGAGGCTGATGACCTTTGCGAAGGTCAGGCGGTCGAATTTGGTGGCGGTGGGGTCGATTTCTGGGTCGGCGGAGTAGATGCCGTCCACGCGGGTGCCTTTGAGGATGACGTCCGCGTTGATCTCGCTGGCGCGGAGGGCTGCTGCGGAGTCGGTGGTGAAATAGGGGCTGCCGGTTCCGGCGGAGAAGATGACAATGCGTCCTTTTTCCAGGTGCCGGATGGCCCGGCGGCGGATATAGGGCTCGGCGATCTGGTTCATTTCGATGGCGGAGACCAGGCGGGTGTAGAGGCCGACGCTTTCCATGGCGCTTTGGAGCGCCATGCCGTTGATGACGGTGGCGAGCATCCCCATATAATCGCCCTGCACCCTTTCGATGCCGGATTTGGAGGCTTGCAATCCGCGGAAAATATTTCCCCCTCCTATCACCACGGCAACTTCCATTCCCGCATCGTGCAAAACCTTGATTTGAACGGCATAGTGGTGCAGCTGGTTTGCATCGATGCCGAACTGCTGCTGGCCCATGAGGCTTTCCCCGCTGAGTTTAAGCAGTACGCGTTTGTACCTTGGTTTGCCCATCCCTTTCAAAGTTTGCTAGCCCAAAATTAACAAAAAACAAAAGGCGAACCTTTTGGGGTTCGCCTTTTGAAGAGGACTCAGCCGAGCGTTACGTGCCGGAAGGCGGTAACGGTGAGGTCCTTGTCTATGTCGTGCAAAAACTGCTGTATCGTCTTTTTGTTGTCCTTGACGAAAGACTGGTTGATCAAGGTATTCGTTTCGAAAAACTTGCGCAATTTGCCTTTCGCAATGTTCTCCAGCATGTTTTCCGGTTTGCCTTCTTTGCGGGCCAGTTCCATGCCGATCTCGATCTCTTTTTCGATGATAGAGGAATCGACGGAATGCTCATCCAGGGCGATGGGTTTCATGGCCGCCACCTGCATGGCCACATCGCGGCCTGCTTCGTAGTAGCTGTCGTTTGCCTTGCTCAGGCCGACCAGCACGGCTGCCTTGTTACCCATGTGGATATAAGGCGCCACCATGGGGGCTTTGAGGAATTCGTACTGAGCCAGTTCGATCTTCTCGCCGATCACGGCCACCTGTTCGGAAACCTTGTCTGCAATGGTGACCCCCCCGTTGTAGGGGATCTGGAGCAGGTCTTCGAGGGTAGCCGGCATGTGCTCCAGGGCCAGTTTGGCAAAGGAGGTGGTGAGGTCGATAAAATCCTGGTTTTTGGCCACGAAGTCGGTCTCGCTGCTCAGCCTTACGATGATGCCCTGGGTCTTATCGGCGGATACGAGGGCGATAACGGCGCCTTCCTTGGCGTCGCGGTCTGCCCGTTTGATGGAGAGTTTTTGGCCTTTTTTGCGAAGATATTCAATGGCCTTATCGAAATCGCCGCCCGATTCGCCGAGTGCTGCCTTGCAGTCCATCATGCCGGCGCCCGTGATATCGCGTAATTTTTTTACATCGGCGGGAGATACGTTACTCATATATAATAGTAGGTTAAATAGTTTGTAAAAATTAAGGTCGCCCGGGCGCTTATTCCTCGGCCGTTGCGGGTTTCTCCGATTTGGTCCGCTCGCGGTCGATCAGGCCTTGCCGGATTGATTCGGCCATGTAATTGACCACGATCGAGATCGACTTGGAGGCGTCGTCGTTGGCCGGAATGGCGAAGTCGACGCGGTTCGGGTCGGAGTTGGTATCGACCATGGCAAAGGTGCGGATGCCCAGCTTCGTGGCTTCATCAATGGCGATATGCTCGTGCATGACGTCGACGACGAAGATAGCGGCCGGAAGGCGAGTCAGGCCGGCGATACCGCCGAGGACTTTCTCCAATTTATCGCGTTCGCGCGAAATGGTGAGGCGCTCCTTTTTGGTGATGCTGCTCTCCGCGCTGCCTTCCTGGAGCATGCGGTCCATGGTTTGCAGTTTCTTGATGGAGCGACGGATGGTGGCGAAGTTTGTCATCATCCCGCCGAGCCAGCGGTCGGTCACGAAGGGCATCCCTACGGAGAGGGCGGCTTTGGTGACGATGTCGCGAGCCTGCTTTTTGGTGGCCACAAACATGACCTTGCGGCCCGATTTGGCGATTTGGCGCATGGCGTTGGCGGCCTTATCCATCGATTCCAGCGTGCGATTGAGGTCGATCACGTGGATCCCTTTATGCTCCGTAAAGATGTAGGGAGCCATTTTGGGGTTCCACTTTTTCTTTAAATGGCCGAAGTGGACACCGGCATTGAGCAGATCTTTATAGGTGGGTTTTTCCATTTTTCGAAAGTCATTGTTAGGTTGAAAAAAATCGCAAAGCGCACGTTAACGTTTGGAGAACTGGAAGCTCTTTCTCGCTTTGGGTTTACCGTACTTCTTGCGTTCTACCTCGCGGGAGTCGCGTGTGAGGAACTTTTCATCCTTGAGCGATTTGCGGAATTCGTCGTTCAATTTCACCAGTGCCCGGGAGACTCCCATGCGCACCGCTTCGGACTGGCCTTTGAAGCCTCCTCCTTTTACATTGACGACCACGTTGTAGATGTTTTTGGCATCCACCACCTCAAAAGGACCCGTGATATTGGCCTGAACGTGTTTTTGCGGGAAATACTCCCGAAAATCCTTCCCGTTGATGAGGATCTGCCCGTCCCCCTTCATCAGGTAAACGCGTGCCACCGAGGATTTCCTTCTACCTAGGGCATTGATCATTTCCATATTATACTGTTTGTAACTGGCTGGTTATTAAAATTTGAAAGGCTCGGGGTTCTGCGCCTGATGCGGATGCTCGCTGCCCGCAAAGACGTGCAGTTTGCGATACATCTGGCGGCCCAGCGTGTTTTTAGGCAGCATGCCCTTCACCGCGATCTCCACCACGGATTCCGGCTTCTTGCTGAGCATTACCCGCGGGGTAGTGCTTTTCTGGCCGCCGGGATAACCCGAGTAACGGAGGTATTCCTTCAGGTCGAGTTTCTTACCCGTAAACCGGACCTTCTCGGCATTGATCACGATCACGTGGTCGCCGCAATCCGTGTGAGGGGTAAAGGAGGGCTTGTGTTTGCCGCGCAGCACGTTGGCAATCCGGGAGCACATGCGGCCCACTACTTGCCCTTCTGCATCGATGACGTACCACTTGCGCACTACCTCTTCGTTTTTCGCTGAAAGCGTCTTGTAACTTAGCGTATTCACTGATTATCTTTTTATAAGCAATAATAAAATCAACTATCTTTTGCCGAAAGCGGATGCAAAGGTATGCGATTGACCTTCAAATTACAAACCTTCTTCAAAAAAATATTCATGAAAATAATCCTAACTCGCTGAAAAACAGTCAAAATTTGGCACCGCGGTTTTCAATGCGTTCGGTTTGAGGGTTTTACCGCTTCATGGCTTTCCCTAAACCATTTCAGCCCCTCTTTGTTTCAAGTCTCAATGCTTTAAGCGTATATTTACAAACAGGACTTATGGCCACATCAATGGACAAACTGGAGAAAACGGACCCCACCGCTGCGTCGCGGAAGCGCGACCACATCGAGCTCGCCTTGCAGTCGCAGGTGAGCGGCGCCGAGCTGGACCGCCGTTTTTTCTACGAGCCTATGCTGGCTGCCCATCCGCAGAAAAACGGCTGGCCGGCTTTTCCCTTTCTGGGTAAGACCCTGCGGGCGCCCCTTTGGGTGTCGAGCATGACGGGAGGCACCGAAATGGCCCGCACCATCAACCACAACCTCGCCCGCGCCTGCCGCGAATTCGGAATGGGCATGGGCCTGGGGTCTTGCCGCTCCCTGTTGTTCGACGATGAGAACCTGCAAGATTTCGCCGTCCGTCCCCTCATTGGAGACGATCTGCCTCTGTACGCCAATCTCGGCATCGCCCAGATCGAACAACTGATCGAACAGGGAGAGCTTTACCGTATTCCCGCGCTGATCGATAAACTACAGGCCGACGGATTGATCATCCACGTCAACCCCATGCAGGAGTGGCTTCAACCGGAAGGCGATGTCTTTTTGCATCCGCCCCTCGATACCATTCGCCGGGTGCTGGACAGCGCCGTTTACCCCGTCATCGTCAAGGAGGTGGGCCAGGGTTTCGGGCCGGAAAGCCTTCGCCACTTGCTGCAACTCCCTCTGGAGGCCATCGATTTTGCGGCGAACGGAGGCACCAATTTTGCCAAACTGGAGCTCCTCCGCAGCGAACCGGCTAAAAGAGAACTATTCGAACAACTAGCCCTTACCGGCCACAGCGCCGCCGAAATGGTCGATTTCACCAACCGCCTGGTCGAAGGCCTGGGCAAGAGCCTGCAATGCAGGCAGATCATCATATCGGGGGGCATCCGGCATTTTCTCGACGGCTACTACCTCATCAATAAGGTCCAATTGCCGGCCGTCTACGGACAGGCGTCGGGTTTTCTGCAACACGCGAGGGGCGACTACGAGGCCCTGCGCGATTATGTGGAAAGCCAGGTGCGCGGCCTCGAGCTGGCCAGGACTTACCTCAAGGTTCGTTAATCTTTTTTCCATGCACGAAAAAAAAGCGATCGCGGGGTTTTCCAAATGGCCAAAGTCCAAAAAGATCAAATGGCTGGTTGACAATTTTTCCCAAACCCCCGAAGATACCGGACGGGAGATGGAGCGGTTCTGGCATCCCGATGCCGTCCTGCAGCGGATCATCGACGGGTTTAGCGAAAATACCGTGAGCAACTACCTCCTTCCCTATGGCATCGCCCCCAACTTCCTGATCGACGGACGCTATTACGCCATCCCCATGGTGATCGAGGAGAGCTCCGTGGTGGCGGCGGCTTCCAGTGCCGCCAAATTCTGGGCGGACAGAGGAGGTTTTCACACCCGTATCGTCGATACCCGAAAGATGGGGCAGGTGCATTTTTTCTGGAAAGGCGATTTTGTGCTGCTCAAAAGCCTGGAACCCGAGTTGAAAGCGGTATTGAATAGCCGGGTCGAAGCCCTCACCGCCAACATGCGCAAACGGGGCGGCGGGGTCACCGGCATGGAGTTCCTGAATTTCTCCCAACTGGAACCGGACTACTACCAGCTCCTCGTTTCGTTCGAAACCTGCGACAGCATGGGCGCCAATTTTATCAACTCGGTCCTGGAAGCCTTCGCCGAGGGCCTGCAACATTTCATTTCCCAACATCCCGCCTTTGCGGCAAATTCGCCAAAGGTGGATGTGCTTATGTCCATCCTTTCCAATTATACGCCTGATTGCCTGGTGGAGGTTTGGGCCGAATGTCCCGCGGAGGATCTCGACATCCTTTGCGGCGCCATGAGCGGGCCCGAGTTTGCCGACCGCTTCGCCAAAGCCGTGCGCGTGGCCTGCATAGACCCCTTTCGGGCCGTTACCCACAACAAGGGCATCTTCAACGGCATCGACGCGGTGGTGCTGGCCACGGGCAACGATTTCCGGGCCATCGAAGCCTGCGGCCATGCCTACGCCGCCCGCGACGGCCAATACCGAAGCCTGAGCCGCTGCGAACATGTGGACGGTCTTTTTCGTTTCCATCTGGAACTTCCACTGGCCGTTGGCACGGTGGGCGGGCTGACCAAACTCCACCCCCTTGCTAAACAATCGCTCGAAATATTGGGCAACCCCAGCGCCCGGGAACTGATGTCGATCATCGCCTCTGTTGGACTTGCCCAGAATTTTTCCGCCGTGCGCTCCCTCATTACTACGGGGATCCAGCAGGGCCACATGAAGCTTCATTTGCAGAACATACTGCACCATCTTGGCGCCAATGAAGTGGAAGTCGAAGCCGCCAGGGTTTATTTTGAAGATAAAACAGTATCCCACTCCGCAGTAGGTCATTTTTTGGCTGCATGGCGGGAAGCCGAACAAATAGCGCAGGGACTGGTCATGGCGGTGAAAAAATGACCGCCGATTGGTTTAACGTGCAAAAACGCTCCTACTATCGAATCTTTTTGGCGGGCAAATGGAAAATTACTCTTGTCGGGCGAATACTTCGTTCTCGATGGGGCCCTGGCTTTGGCTCTCCCGACCAGGCTGGGCCAAACCATGCGTGTTTCGGAAGGTGGTATTGAAGGCCTGCTGCTCTGGAAGAGCCGCGACGACGGTGGGAAAATCTGGTTCGAAGGAGAGTTTGAGCTCCCCGGCCTTTCTTACATCAAAGGAAGCGACGATCCAACCGGGCAGCGGCTGCAACAGATCCTCGAATCAATCTGTACCCTGTCACCCACTTTCCTGCTAAACCAAACCTGCCTGAGCGTGGAAACCCGCCTGGATTTTCCCCGGGCCTGGGGCCTGGGTTCCAGTTCGACTCTCATTTACCTCTTTGCCCAATGGGCGGATGTAAACCCCTTTCAGTTGCTCAAAAGCACTTTCGGCGGTTCGGGCTACGACGTGGCGGCCGCGGGCGGGGAAGGGCCATTCCTCTACCGGACGGGAAATCCGCCCGAGGTTTTGCCCTGCGATTTTCGGCCGCCCTTTGCCTCTCAGCTTTATTTCGTGTACCTCGGAAACAAGCAGGACAGCCGCGAGGGTATCGCCCGCTACCGCGAGCGCCAGGGCTCGGTGGATGAGCATGTTTTGGAAATCTCCCAACTCACCCAATCTATGCTGGATTGCACCGATCTCCTCACTTGGGACAAACTCCTGCGTGAGCACGAAGCGCTCGTGGGCAATTTTCTGGGCCTTCCCCGCGCCAAAGAGCTGCACTTCCCCGATTACTGGGGCGAGCTCAAATCTCTCGGCGCCTGGGGAGGCGATTTCGCGTTGGCCAGCAGCGAAAGAACGGAGGAAGAAACGCGGGCTTATTTCAACGAAAAAGGGTTTTCGGTGTTTCTTCCCTATCAATCGCTCATTCTTTTAGGTTTATTAACCCAACAACCCAACAACCCAACAACCCCCCTCCATTCTCCATGCCTCCTCCAACTGGTACGACGCCACCGTCATCCGCATACAGGACGAAAGTCCCAGCACCAAGCGATTCTGGGTGAACATCCCGGAGCCCGAGCCCTTTGAGTTCAAAGCCGGCCAATTTGTGACCATGGACCTTCCCGTGCACGAAAAACGCCTGAATCGCTGGCGGAGCTATTCCATCGCCAACGGGCCGGGGGAGGGCAATACCCTCGAGTTTTGCATCGTGCACATGAACGGAGGCCTGGCCACCCAATACTTTTTTGAAGAAGTGAAGGAGGGTACCGTCCTGCGCCTGAAAGGCCCCGATGGCGGCTTTGTCCTGCCAGAACAACTGGACAAAACCCTGGTGCTCGTCTGCACCGGCACCGGGATCGCCCCTTTTCGCAGCATGATCCGGGATATCCATCGGCGCAAGCTCCCTTTCAAAGGCATCCACCTGATCTTCGGCACCCGCCGGGAAGACGGCATCCTCTACCGCGAGGAATTTGAAGCGTATCGCGACCTGTGGCCGAATTTCCGCTACGACATCGCCCTTTCCCGAGAGCCGGACTGGGCAGGCTATAAAGGCTATGTGCATCAGGTTTACCTGGAGCATTACCCCGCGCCCCGCGAAGACGTGGTGTTCTACCTCTGCGGCTGGCAAAACATGATCGACGAGGCGGTGGCCAATCTGATCGTCAAGACGGGATTTGATAAGTCGCAGGTAAGGTATGAGTTGTACGGGTGAACCGCCCCGTTTACCAGATCGGACAATGCTCCAACGCAATCTCCTCCTTATAAAATAGTCGAGTGGTCGACTCGAAAGAGGACGTGTAGTCCGACACGTAGAATCGGTGAGGGCGCTGCGGCTTTTGCTCGTTGAGCAGGTTTTTTGAACCCAGGCGTTGCCTGACGGCCGAAACCACGACGTCCGTCGAGTCGAAAATTTCCACCTTTCCTTCAAAAAAAGCCTCTATATCCGGACGGATGAGCGGGTAGTGTGTACAGGCCAGGAGCAGGGCGTCGATGCCTTGCAGGGAGGGATGGCTCAGGTAGCTTTGGAGCACCGCATGGCTGATCTCGTTGTGCACATAGCCCTCTTCGATCATGGGCGCCAGCAGCGGGGTGGCAAGGGAGGCGATCTCCAGGTCGGGCTGCAGAGCGCGGAGCTGTCGCTCGTACATACCCGATTGCACGGTGGCCTTGGTGGCGATAACGCCGACTTTGCGGTAGCGCTTCCCAGCCACCTTTTCCACCAGGGGATCGACCACATTGACGAAGAGCGCCTGGCCTTTGAAAAAATCGACCAGCACGTGGTAAGCCGCGGATGAGGCCGAATTGCAGGCCACCACGATCATTTTGCAGTCTTGTTCGAGCAGAAATTTGGAGATGCGAAGGCTGAAATAGCGTATCGCGTCCGCCGATTTATCGCCGTAAGGCAAGTGGGCGGTGTCGCCGAAATAGATGATCTCCTCGTTCGGCAAAGACCGGACAATGGCGTTGGCCACCGTCAGGCCGCCGACGCCGCTGTCGAAAATCCCTATTGGGTTTTTAGAGGAGACTGGAGGGTGCAAGTTGAAAGTGAAGAAGAGAAAAGTTGAAGTAATCCTTTTTGGCGAAGCCAAAAAGGCTGCCATTAAACTTTTCAACTTTTCAACTCTTCAACTAAAGTTACTCTACAATGCCCAGCTTGAGCTTCACCTTGGGGGTGATATCGCTGGTGCTGTCGGCAAAGAGCACGGCGCCCGAACTCATATCGAACACCATGGTGTATTGATCTTCCTTGGAGATATCCTGGATGGCGGTGTTTACCCTTTCGAGGATGGGTTTGAGGAGCTCTTCCTGTTTGGTCAGGAGCATATTCTGCATTTCCTGTTCGTAGTTCACGAGCTCGTCCTGTTTTTTCTGAAGCTCTTCGAGGATTTTTTGCTCCTGAACGGGGGCCAGTTCACCGCGTTCTTTTTTGGCGGCTGCGTCGGCCTGCTGTGCCTGGAACTCCTGGAGCATTTGTTGGCCTTTCTTCTGAAGCTGTGCCTGGTATCCTTCCAGGTTGGACTTCATTTGCTCCATTTCGGGCATCTTTTCCAGAATGGCGCCGGAGGTCACATAGGCGTATTTTTGGGCTTCTGCAGTCTCATAGCTCAAGACCCAACTCATCATGCAAAGGCCTACCAGAATCAATTTTTTCATCTCGTACTTGAATTTTCTAATTGTGAAAGGGGGGGTTAAAAATCGGGGACAAAGATAAAGGGAAAGTTTAGAAAGTTTAGAGAGTTTAGTAGGTTTAGAGGGGCAAAAACTAAACCTACTAAACTCTCTAAACCTACTAAACTCCTACTGCTTCAACTCCTCGAGCACATCCGCCGTCACGTCGTAGCGGGTGCTGGCAAACAGGATGCCGGCGTTGCCGCCCTTGTCGAAGATGAAGTCGTAGCCCTTGTCGTTGGCGTATACTTCGATGGCGGTGTAGACCTTTTGCTGAATGGGCTGGACGAGTTCCTGCCGCATCTTAAAGAGCTCGCCTTCGGGGCCGAACTTCTCTTTCTGCATTTCGCGTACCGCTTGTTCCTTGTTCATGATCTCTTCCTCTTTTTGCTTGCGCGCTTCATCGCTCATAAGGACTTGCTCGGCCTGGTAGCGGTTGTACATGGCTTTGATTTTATCGTATTCCTGGGCGATTTCCTGCCGCCAGGTGGCCGCTACGCGGTCGAGTTCGGTTTGGGCGTTCTGGTATTCCTGGATGCTTTCCAGGATGAGGTTTACATCCACATAAGCGATTCGCTGGGCCTGGACGGCGCCGGTTAAGACTATGGCAAACGCGGCGGTAGCCAGCCATTTGATCGCATGTTTGGGGAAGATCTGGGTCATCATGACGTTGATTTTAGAAGTTGTGAATTGATTTCTTGCTATAAAAACCGCACAAAAGTACATCTTTTCGGTACACGGTTTTCCATGCAATTAACGCACATCGGGGTCTTTGATGAAACGAAGAAGCCCTGTTTAACGTATGTTTAACCACGCTTAAGGAATGCATAAGATTTGGAGTATATTGCGGCCTTCGGCCGCAAAGATTTTATATTGTAATATGGTCGCCTCCGGCGGCCATATTACACTTGGTTGGTTTGGTTTTAGCCTTCGGCCGCAAAGATTTTATACATGAGTTGTGCGAATTTAAAGATTGAAGGCACAGCCCGGCATCGCGGACTCACCCCCCGGCCCCCTCTCTCAATCAGAGAGGGGGAGCTTTTTGACCTTAGCAGCTTGATATGATTGAGCGGCTAAGCTTTAGCACTAGATAGAGCGTAAAGGCATTGCTTTTAGTGCAAAGAGCTCCCCCTCTTTTTTAAGAGAGGGGGCCGGGGGGTGAGTTGGAAGGCGCCGGGATAAAAATTCGCATGACCCACTTGATTTAGTATCGTTTAGCCTTCGGCCGCAAAGATTTTACAGATATGGAAGAAACCTTTACGATCAGTTCCCAGCCTGTGTCGCTCGCGCAGGTGAAGAAGTTTTTGGACAAAAAGGCCCGTATTCAATTGGCGGAGGAGGTGAAGGAAAAGGTGTTGCGATGCCGCGACTACCTCGACCGGAAGCTAAGCGGGTCGGACAGCCTGTTTTACGGCATCAACACCGGATTCGGGTCGCTGTGCAACGTGCGGATCTCGCAAGAAGAGCTCGGCGCGCTCCAGATCAACCTCGTGCAATCGCACGCCTGCGGGATGGGCGAGGAAGCGCCCGAATCGATCGTGCGGCTCATGTTATTACTCAAGATCAAGAGCCTGGGCTTCGGGTATTCCGGGGTACAACTCGAAACCGTGCAGCGCCTGGCCGACTTCTACAACGAGGGCGTTTCTCCGGTGGTTTACCAATTGGGCTCGCTCGGGGCATCGGGCGATCTGGCGCCGCTGGCCCACCTGAGCCTCCCGCTGCTTGGATTGGGGGAGGTGAGATATAAAGGAGAGAAAAGAGCTTCGGCCGGAGTCCTGAAAGAACTGGGCTGGGAGCCTATTGTGCTCAAGGAAAAAGAAGGGCTGGCGCTGCTGAACGGCACGCAGTTTTCGGCGGCCTACGCCCTGCATGGGATACTGGAGGCCCTGCGCCTGTTCGAATGGGCGACCGCCTGCGCCTCTTTGTCGCTCGACGCTTTTGACGGGTTGATCGAACCCTTCGACGCCCGGCTTCATCAGATACGTCCGCATCACGGGCAGCAGGTGGTTGCCGACGGGGTCAGGCTTTGGCTGGAGGGCAGCGAAATCATGGCGCGTCAAAAAAATACGGTCCAGGATCCCTATGCGTTCCGCTGTGTACCCCAGGTGCACGGGGCGAGCTGGGACGCGATCGAATACGTGAAAAAGGTCGTCGAGACGGAGATCAACGGCGTGACCGACAACCCCAATATCTTCCCCGGATTCGGACGCCATCCTCTCCGGGGGCAATTTCCACGCCCAACCCCTCGCGCTTGCCGCCGATTTTCTAGCTATTGCGCTTGCCGAATTGGGCAGCATCTCGGAGAGGCGGGTGTACCAGCTGATCTCCGGACAAAGGGGCCTGCCCGCGTTTCTCACCCCCAATCCGGGACTGCATTCCGGGTTGATGATCCCGCAATATACCGCCGCGGCGATCGTGAGCCAGAACAAACAACTGTGCACCCCTGCCTCCGTGGATTCTATCGTGTCGAGCAACGGACAGGAAGACCACGTCAGCATGGCCGCCAATGCAGGGACAAAACTCATCCGGGTCGTCGAGAACCTGGAGCGCTTGCTGGCCATTGAATGCTTTACCGCCGCACAGGCGATCCATTTCCGAAGGCCGCATCGCAGCGGAGCGCGGTTGGAAAAGCTACTCGACGCTTATGGCGCCAGGGTCCAACCCGTCGGGGAAGACCGGGTGCTGAGCGTAGATCTCCACGAAACCGTAGATTTTATGCGGCAAACCGCCTTAGAATAAGTCCAAGCCTATGCGCGGTTTTTGCCTCCCGACTCTTTTATTGCTTTGCTTTTGGTCTGCCCATCTCTTTGGCCAGCGCCCGGGCTTCAGTTGGGATTTCGGGACGGACCAGGGCCGTATTTTCAAGCATACCAAAAAAATCGCGTTTTCCATTCCGGATCACTCTTACGGGATAGGGCTGAATTTTCAATACCAAACCTTCGGGAAGGCAGCATGGCACCAGCATCAGGGGTACCCGCTCATGGGCTTTGGCCTTCAATATTTCAACTTCGGCGACCGGGAGATCCTGGGAAACGCCGTTTCCTTTTTCCCCAACCTGACCCTGAAGATCCTCGACAAACCCCGATGGATGGTCCATTTCCGGGTGGGGTCCGGGGTCGCCTGGATCGACCGGACCTACGACCGCCTGAACAACCCGCAGAACAACAGCATCGGCAGCCAAATGAACAACACCACCTGCTTTCGGCTCACGGCGGGCTTTGCCATCTCCCCGCGCTGGGCCGTATTTGCGGGGGCAGTTTCACCCATTTTTCCAACGGAGCCTTTCAGATGCCCAACCTGGGGATCAATATCCCGGCCGTTTCGGCCAGTTTGCGGTACACGCCCCAGCCGGTGGAAAAAGAGGGTTATGTGCGCTGGGAGGAGAGCAAACGACCGCCAGGCCGTTTTGGAGTGCAGGGATATTTTTCGCTGGCGTATAAAGAAACCAGTTTTCCGGGCGCTGCCAAGTGGCCGGTCTATGCCGGTTCTCTGGCGGGCATTTACCGGATCAGCAAGGTGCAAAACCTCCTGATCGGCGGGGAATACGAGTATTATCAAAGCGTCTTCGTCTTTTCCCGGCATACTTTTTCCGCCGCAAGCTCAGAGCAGGCACGCAGGGAAGCCACCCGCCGGGGCGTTTTCCTGGCAACCGAATGGCAGTTCGGCAATACGGGGCTGTTGGTTCAGTTGGGTTATTATGTAAACCCGAATAACTATCCGACGCCTTTCCCTGTTTACAATAAATTAGGACTGCGTTATTACCTCCGCCCCATCGTCCGCTCGGGCGTGCAGTTTTATGGAGGAGTTTATTTGAAATCGCACATTATCACGGCTGACTACATTTCTATTGGGATAGGTATTCGTTTCTTACAATTCTCTTAAATTTATACCCAGGGGAAATATTTCTAAGGTACTTCCCATTTTTACTCTCTAAAATATCGATCCCTATGAAAAGCACTTTTTTAATGAAGGCCCTCCTCTGCGGCTTTTTGGTTTACGGCGTGGCCGATTGCGATGTGAAAAAGCCAGCCAAAGCATCAACTTCTTTACCGTTCAGGATGAAATCGCCCTGGGCAAGAAGTGGAAAAGCAGATCCAGAGCGCTCCCAAACAGTTTCCCATCCTTCCGGAAAAGGGAAATGAAGAAGTTTACTCCTACGTACGCGGCCTGGCAAAAAAGATCCTGAACACCGGTAAAGTCGCCTACAAGGACGAGTTTGCCTGGGAAGTCAAGATCATTGACGACAAAAAGACCCTCAATGCCTTTGTACCCCCGGAGGACATATTTACGTCTACACCGGGCTCATCAAGTTTCTCGACTCCGAAGACCAGTTGATAGGAGTCATGGGGCATGAGATCGCGCACGCCGCCATGCGCCACTCCACCCGCAACCTGACCAAGGTGTACGGCATCCAGGTGCTGTACCAGATTATCACGGGGAAAGCGGAGCCGGGCCTGTTGGAGCAAATCGCCATCAGCGTGGTGGCCCTGAAATTCAGCAGAGACCACGAAACAGAGGCCGATGAAAACTCGGTGACCTATCTCTGCGGCACCACCTACAATGCAGCAGGGGCTGCCGGTTTTTTCAAAAAGATGCAGGGACAACCTTCGCCCCCGGCTTTTCTGAGCACCCACCCCGACCCGGGCAATCGCGTGCTGAATATGGAAAAAAGGAAAACGGAACTCGGTTGTAAGGGCACAATGACCAACCAGTCGGCTTATCAAGCCATCAAGGCCAAGTTGTAATTAACCGTTCGCGATTCCAAAAACCAACCTATGTGGAGCATCCTGAGAAAAATCGGCGCTGTCGGCCTGTCGTTAGTCCTGAGCTTGAACGGGTCTGATGCAGAGCCTGGAGAAGCTGAACGGAACGATCAACACGGCGAAATACGACGAGATATCGCCGGTGCTTTCCAGAGATGGTCATACCCTGTACTTTACCCGGATCGGATCGCCCGATTTCGACAAGAACATGATCCTGGACGGAAGGAACGTCTACGAATCCGCTCCGGGCGAGTACCCCAAGATACTCCAGGAGGTGTATTTCCAGCTGTCGGGGAAATTCCTTCCCGACCCCTCCCGCTCGGATTTTAATCAGGACATTTGGATCGCGGAGAGCGAAAACCAGTTCTTCGACCAAATTTACCACCCGCCTTATCCCTTAAACAACGCCTTTCCCAACAGCATCTGCGCGGCTACCTCCCAGCCCAACCAATACATCGTCATCAACCAATTTCCTAAGGAAGGGGGCATGCGCAAGGGCTTTTCCTTTGTCTGGCAGCGCCTCGATGGCACCTGGACTCCCCGGAGCCCATGCCCATCAAGAACTATTACACCGAGGGGCCCGTGGTCAACCTGGCTCTGAGCAGCAATGAGGATGTGATCATCCTGTCCCTAAACCGGGACGATGGAAAGGGGCAGAACGACCTGTACCTTTCCTTCCGGGAAGTTGACGGCAGCTGGACCGAGCCCGAGATCATGAGCTCGATCAATACGGCCAGCAACGAAACGACCCCCTCCCTCTCCGACGATATGAAGACCCTTTTCTTCGCCTCCGACCGGCCGGGCTCGGAAGGGGTCGATGTGTATTTTTCCCAACGGGAAGACACCGGCTGGAAGAGGTGGACGCAGCCACGCCGGCTTGCGCCGCCCATCAATTCGCCCTCCGACGACAGCCAGCCCTTTTTCAATGCAGCCACCGGCTATCTGTATTTCACCTCCGACCGAGACGGGTCGAACGATATTTTCCGGCTCCGCATCCAGGAGGCGGAAGGACAGAAGGAGATCCTGGTGAAAGGCCGGATCATCAATTCCGCCACCGGCGAACCCATCGGCGCGAAAGTCCTGACCGGCCTGACGGGCGGGGGATACCAGCGCACCTATTACCTCTCTTCCGACGGACACTTCCGCATTCGCGTGCCCAAAGGGGAGAGCCTCCGGCTCGTAGCGGAAAAAGAAGGGTTTATCGGCCGGCCGCAACCGGTCCATTTCGAAAAAGAGACCTACTATTTCAAGGACTACGAGGTGGACCTCATGCTCGACCCCCTCGCCGTCGATGCCAAGATCAGCCTGAGGCCCATCTTTTTCGAACGATCCAAACCGATTATCCTACCCAATTCTTACGGCGAGCTCGACAACCTGGCCATCCTCCTGCTGGAGCGCCCCGGCATATCCATCCGCATCGAGGGCCATACGGATAACATTGGGGAACACAAATCGCTGGTGGACCTCTCCGAGAAACGGGCCAAGGCGGTGAAGGATTTTCTCGTCACCAAGGGCGTCGACCCCAGGCGAATTGATACGGTCGGTTTTGGGCCCTCCAGGCCGGTGAGCGACAACAAGGACGAAGAGCAGCGGGGGCTCAACCGGCGTGTGGAGGTGCGCATCACCAAAATTGCCGAAAACGGCAAATAGGAGTTCGCGCGAAAACCCGTAACTTGCGGCCTGAAAATCACGGCTATGGCCCTTCGCGGTATCGCAAAAATCATTTCATTCCTCTTCCACCCCCTCCTCATCCTGACCTACATGACGGTCCTGCTGCTGACCATCAATCCTTTCTGGTTTGGGGTGAACAGGGTGTCCGAAAAAATTCCGCTCCTGCTGGCCGTATTTTTCTCCAGTTTTGTCATACCCGGCATCGCAGTGCTGATGCTGCGGTTTTTGGGCCTGGTGGAGTCGATGGAACTTCGCGACAAAAAAGAACGGATCGGTCCCTACATCATCACGGGCATTTTCTACCTGTGGTTGTACATCAATTTCCGGAACGACCCCAATATGCCCCCGATCTTTTACACGTTTGTGCTGGGCAGCGTCATCGGCCTGTTTCTGGCCTTTTTTATCAATATTTTTTCCAAGATCAGCGCCCATACCGTGGGCATGGGAGGCCTGATCGGCATGTTGCTCATCCTGCTGCGATTTGGCTCCTTCGATCCGGTGCTCATTCACCTCGGGTCGATCGGAGTGCTTCGCACCACGATGGGCACGATCCTGCTGATCGGGATACTGATCGCCGGCCTGGTGGGAACCTCCAGGCTGCTTTTGCAGGCGCACGACAACCTGGACCTTTACGGCGGGTATATGGTTGGCCTTGCGGCGCAACTCTTTGCATTCCGGATTCTCCTCCTTTGAACAAGAACCCGATAAATCACCGGTTTTTATGAAAGAGAAAAGAGGCATTATCGTCGGCGCCGGATTGGTCGGCTCCCTTTGGGCCATTTTCCTGGCCAAGCGCGGCTATGAGGTGGATGTGTTCGAACGCCGCGGGGATATGCGGCAAAAGGGCTATTCCGGCGGCAGATCCATCAACCTGGCCATGAGCAGACGCGGATGGAAGGCCATCGAACGGGCCGGCATCAAAGACCTCATCGAACCCCATGCCATCCCCATGAAAGGCCGGATGATCCACAGCGTGGAGGGCGAGCTGGCTTTTCAACCCTACGGAAAGGAAGGGCAGGCGATCTACTCGGTTTCGAGAGGAGGCCTCAACCTAGAACTCCTCAAAGCGGCCGGCGATTTTCCCAATGTGAGGCTGCACTTCGACCAAATTTGCCGGGACCTGGAGCTGGACACCAACACCCTCGTATTCGAGCACGCCCAAACAGGAGAACAAACAAATATCAAGGCTCCGCTGCTGTTTGGCACGGACGGCGCATTCTCCGCGGTGCGCGGTAGCATGATGAAGACCCCGCGCTTCGATTATTCCCAGGAATACCTCAGCCATTCGTACAAAGAATTGACAATTCCCGCAGGCCCGGGCGGAAGTTTTCTCCTCGAAAAAAATGCGCTTCATATCTGGCCGAGGCATCAGTTCATGCTGATCGCCCTGCCCAATGCCGACGGTAGTTTTACCTGCACGCTCTTCCTGGCCCACGAAGGCCCTTCTTCTTTCGAGCAACTAAAAACGGACGCGGACGTAGAGGCTTTTTTTCAGCGCTATTTCCCCGACGCGATGGCGATGATGCCCACCCTGCTCGAAGATTTCCGGACCAACCCGACCGGGATGCTGCTGACGGTGCGGTGCAGCCCCTGGGAATACGAGCGGCGGGTTTTGCTCCTCGGAGACGCCGCCCATGCGATTGTGCCTTTCTACGGGCAGGGCATGAACGCCGGGTTTGAAGACTGCACGATCCTGGACGAGCTTGCAGGCGAATTAAACGAAGACTGGGAAAAAATCTTCGACCGGTTTAACCGCGAACGCATAAAGACGGGAATGCCATCGCAGAATTGGCCCTGCGCAATTTTATCGAAATGCGCGACCTGGTGGCCGACCCGCAGTTCTTGCTCCGGAAAAAGATCGCAGCCCATCTGCACGGAAAATACGGGGACGCTTTTTTGCCCTCCTATTCGATGGTATCGTTTTCGGATACTCCATACCACATCGCCCTCCGGGCTTCGGACGAACAGGACCGACTGCTGGACCGTATACTGAAGATTCAGGGTATCGAACAAAGCTGGGACCGGCCGGAAGTAGACGCCTTGTTTGAGGATTGGAAAAAGGCCTAGAATCGTAGTCTCAAAATAATTTCCGGATTTGAGGGCGTCCTTAGCGTTCTTAGTGTTTTAGAACTTTCCGCTCCAAAACCTCCTACCTCTTTTTACCCTGGACGATGTACAGGCCGGGGGGCAGTCCCGCCAGACCGATCGTATGGGTGAAGCTGTTTCCCGCAGCGAAAACCTTTTCGCGATAGACGGGATGGCCGTTTTGGTCCGAAACCAGGATTTGGAGCGGCCCGGCAGTCGTGGCCGGCAGGTGCAGTTGGACCGATTCCCGGGCGGGGTTGGGGTAGATCGAAATGGCTTCTGCTATTATTTCTGAAACAGCGCTCATTCCTTCCTCAAACAGCGTCAGGGAGGATTTGGCCGCGCCATCGCCGGTGTTCATGGAGTCGAGGTTCACTCCGTTTCCGCATGCGTAAAAGGTAACGCTTCCCGAGCCCGTGGGCGGAGCGGCCCAACGGACGCTGAAGAGGCTGGTATCGCTTGGCTCTTTGTGCTCTGCGTATTGGCGGTTGTTGGAGGTGGAGACCAGTTGGGCGTTTTCCGAAGGCTTGGAAAACGAATTGGTAGACAGGTGGTCCAGGTTCGTTTCTGCGACCAGTTGAAAGCCGTATGCTGCGGGAGTACCCACGGCGGCGAGGACATTCACTTTTACTTCGTAAATATTTCCGGGGATGTAAAAGGCGGCGGGAATGCCGAAGGTATCTGCAATGGAGAGCTGGAGGGTCACCTGTATGCCCGCGCTGTTGTGGCAGTTCTGGCAGGTGCGGTCGTCTTCCGCCACATCGCCCGGGGGCGCCGGTATTTCCTTCATCGGCGGTACTTGCGCGCCGCCGGAGCTACTGATCAGCAGGAAGCCGCCCAATAGCAAAGAGGCCGTAACAAAGATCATTTTCCAATTCATCAGCGAATAATTTATTAGGCAGGAGACAGGAAGAGGGGAGGAAAGTTTAAAAAATGCCTGCTGGAGTGCAGAGAAAAACGGAATTCGTCATCTCTGGTACATATAACTATTTTGAGGAAGCTTACCTTGTACCCCACGGAAATAATCTTCAATAACTTTGAGATCGGTTTCCCAGTTGCCTGAAGGATAAAATGGTTCGCGCCAGGTAACAGTTTTGCTACCCCAATCGAATTTGACCATAACAATGGGCACCCCGGCGCCCAGGGCGATGTAGTAAAAGCCGGTTTTGAGCTGATCCACTTTTTTCCGGCTACCCTCGGGAGAAAGGACGACGACAAAGCGGCTTTGGCTGTTGTACAGGTCTACGATGGAGTCGACGAAATGCGTGCGTTTGGAGCGATCGACGGGGTAACCACCCAGCCAGCGGAAAATGGCGCCGAACGGAGGGCGGAATAGGGAATCCTTGCCGATGAATTTGAGATGGGGCGCGTCCATGGCCTGGCGAACGAGCAGGCCGAGCGGGAAATCCCAGTTGGAAGTATGCGGAATGACGATGACGACGTATTTGTCCAGGAGCATGGGGTCCCATCCAAGGATTTTCCACCCGAAAAAACGAAGGATGAATCTGCTGAACTTACCTAACATGGGAAATGGAAAATTAAGATATTTGAAAAAAGACGTTACTTAAAAGGGATTACAAGTCACAAGTTTACAATTTACGAAAGATATATTTGGTGCAAAAATTCATCTACACGGCAATCGCGGTTTTCTTCTGGCATTGGGTTGCGGCCCAGTCCGGCAAGCCCGACTGGACGGTAGAGGTGTCCGTTCCCGGAGGTTTTTACCAGACGGGAGTCGAGGTGTCTCTGCTCTGTCCGGAATGCCGCCTTTACTATACCACCAACGGAACGTCGCCTGTCGTCGGCAGAACCGGCCAGCTTTACAAGGGGCCAATTTCTATCCAATCCACCACGGCGCTCCGCATCCTGGCCATCAAGGGGCAGGAAAAAAGCCGGATCATTTCCCATACCTATTTCATCGACGAGCCCTCCTCCACTTTTCCGGTGGTTTCCATAACCATTCCGCCCGACATCCTCTTCAATCCCAGCACGGGCCTTTTTGTCAAGGGTCCCAATGCAGTGGATACCATCATGAAAACAGCCGGGGCCAATTTCTGGTCGAAGGACGAGTTTCCCATCAACGCGGAGATATTCGAAACGGACGGGACCTGCGTGTTTCGCAGTCAGATGGGATTTCGCCTGTTTGGAGGCATGAGCAGGTTGTTTCCTCAAAAATCCTTTGCCATTGTGGCCCGCGATCGATACGGGGTCAACCGGATCGACTATCCCATTTTTGGGAAAAGCGGGCTGAAGAAATTCAAATTCCTCGTGTTTCGCAATTCGGGGAGCGACTTCGGCAAAACCCATTTCCGCGACGCCTTTATGACCAGCCTCGTGGAGAAATGGGATATGGACGTGCAGGACTTCCGGCCCTCTCATGTCTATATCAACGGCAAATACTGGGGTATTTACAATATCCGGGAAAAGATTAACCGCTATTTTCTCGCCGCGCATCACGACGTGGACAAGGATAGCCTGGACCTGCTCGAGCACCGGTATTCCCGCAAAAAGGGAAGCCGGGGGGATTACCTCCAACTGCTCCAATTCATGGAGAAGAACAGCCTCGTAGACCCCGTCAATTATGCCCGTGTCGAGTCGGGAATAGATGTGCAGAATTTCATGGATTACGAGATCGCCCAGATCTATTTCGACAATCAGGACGCCGGGGGCAATATTCGCTATTGGAGGCCCAAAGAGCCCGGCAGCCGCTGGCGCTGGATATTATACGACACCGATTGGGGATTCGGGCTGCACGAAGACCACGCATATATGAATAACAGCCTGGCTTTTCACACAGCCGCCGATGGACCGGCCTGGCCGAATCCGCCCTGGAGCACCTTTATTCTGCGCCATTTGCTCGATAATCCGGAATTCAAACGGGCTTTCATCAATCGCTTTGCGGACCATCTCAACACCAGTTTTGCGAGTTTCGATGTGGAGAACCGGATCGATTGGTTTCAACGCCTTTACGAGCCAGAAATGCCCCGCCACCTCGATCGCTGGAACCTGAGCGAAGAACGCTGGCTGGCCGAGATCGAAAAACTGCGGGTCTTCGCCCGCAAACGCCCCGAATACGTGCGAATGCACATCATGGAAAAATTCGACGTGGGCAAAATGCGCGACCTCGAAGTGGAGGTGGACGAAGGAGGCACGGTCAAACTGAACGGCAACCTGCTGCTGAAGCCCAAGCTGTTCAGGGGCGTGTATTTCGAAAAAATCCCCATCCGGCTGGAAGCTGTCCCCGCGCTGGGCTTCCGCTTTGTTCGCTGGGAAGGCGCCATCGGCAACGTCAAATCGCCGGTGCTGACCCTCACGCTTCGCGACGACCCCACCCGCATCCGTGCGGTTTTTGAGCGCTTTGACCACCCCCTGGCCGGCAAGATCCTCATCAACGAGATAGCTTGCAACGATAAGGAAGCAGGCGACTGGATCGAGTTGTACAATCAATCGGCCGAAACGGTGCAGCTCTCCGGCTGGATGCTCACCGATGCGGATAATAATTTCATGTTTCCCCATATCCTGCTGCCCGCGAAAGGATATATGGTGGTTTGCGAGAATGTGGAATCTTTCCTGAAAAAATACCCGGAGGCTTACCGATACGTGGGCAACCTGGGTTTCGGGCTGAGCAAACGCCGCGAGCGGATGGGACTTTTTTCTTCGGAAGGCGCACTGGTGGACAGCATGGGCTACGATCTGGCGCCGATGGATTCCCTCTTTACCCTAAACCTCCTCCTGCCCTCCCTCGACAACGGCGACCCCGAAAACTGGGAAGTACAGCCCGGCGCCGGAACGCCCAACTCAGCCAATATCTACTACGTAGAAAGCACCCTTCGCGCCCGCCAGCAAATCTGGATCGAAATGGGAGGGGCGGCGGCAGTTATTCTTCTCTGCATCTTCTTGCTGATCTGGAGGCATTGGAGAAGACACTTTGTCTGAACTTCTACTCCGGCTCAAATCCCAAAATGATATTAAAGTCTCCAAACGTTTTAAAAACGTTGCCGGAGCCGTTGTTGTCTTTGTCGAAGCCCAGCCCGTAGTCGAAGCCCAGGATACCGAACATGGGCAGGAATACCCCGCAGGCCTACGCCGGCGGAGCGTTTGATATCGAAGGGGTTGAAATCCCGGAAACTGCGGAAGGCATTGCCCCCCTGTGCAAAGGCCAGGACGTAGATCGTGGAGTTGGGGTTGAGGGAGACCGGGTAACGCAGCTCGACCGTGAATTTGTCGAAAATGGGCGTAGCGACCGTTTGCCCGTTGATCAGGTTTCCGTCCAGGTCGGTGATCTCATAGCCCCGCATGGAGACGATGTCCGTGCCGTTAAACTGCCCGAATTGCTGATTGTTGAGGCCGTCGCCTCCCAACTGGAAGCGCTCGAAGGGGGAAATGCCGATCTCTCCTTGTTGTAGGCCCCGATCATCCCGATCTTTGCCTCTGTTTTTAAGGTCAGTTTCCCGATCAGGGTGGTGTACCACTCGGCGGTGAAGCGCCATTTGTGGTATTCCAGCCATTTGAAGCGCTCTTCGATCGGGAGGTCGGCGTAGGGTTTGTCGTTGAAAAGCGAGTATGGCAAGGTAGCCTGCAGCGAGAGCGAGAACCGCGAGCCCTCCTGCGGAAAGAGCGGGTTGTTGATCGTGCTCCGGGTGATATTTTGGGTAATACTGAAGTTATTGAAATTGCCGTCGGTCACCACCTCCCCCGTTCTCGGTGCGGAAGAGGCCGTCGAGCCAGTTGGTGAGGGCCAGGTTTTGGAGGTTGATGGAGGTGGAGGAGACGAAGTTGTCGTCGGGGAATTTGAGACGGGTTCCCAGGCTGAGGGTCAGACCTCCGATGCCGAAGATACCTCCGGAATAGTTGAAGCGGGTGTAGAAACCGGCCGCGGTAAAAGAGTTGGGTTTCTTCCCTCCGAGCCAGGGCTCGGTGAAAGAGAGGTTATAGGACTGGAAAAAGCGGCCGTTGGTCTGGGCCCGGATGGAGAGCCTTTGGCCGTCGCCCTGGGGCAGGGGGCTCCAGGATTCTTTCTTGAAAATATTGCGGGCGGAGAAGTTATTGAACGAGACCCCGAGGGGTTCCGATCACTCCGCGGCCCACGCCTCCCCAACCGGCGGAGAGTTCGAGCTGGTCGGAGGGGCTTTTCCTCGACGGTGTATTCGATGTCGACCGTCCCGCGCTGGGGGTTGACGGGCGTATTGATGCCGAAGTTTTCCGGGTTGAAATACCCCAGGTTGATGAGCTGGCGCTGGGAGCGGATGATATCCGAGCGGCTGAACTTGTCGCCCGGCAGGGTGCGCAATTCGCGGCGGATGACGTGCTCGTGGGTGCGGTCGTTTCCGGCGATGACCACTTTGTCGATGGTGGCCTGCGGGCCTTCGAAGATGCGCATTTCCAGATCCAGGGAGTCGCCGGTGATGGCTACCTCGATGGGGTCGATATTGAAAAACAGGTAGCCGTTGTCCATGTAGAGGCTCGACACGTCGCGGCCCTCCTCGCTGAAGGTGAGCCGTTTTTCCAGGAGCTCCTGGTTATAGACGTCGCCTTTTTTGATGCCCAGCACGTCCGAAAGGACTTGTTCGGTGTAAATGGAATTTCCCTTCCAGGTGATATCGCGGAAATAGTAACGGGGCCCTTCCGAAAGGTCTATCTGGATGACCATGTCGCCGTCTTCTTCGCGCCAGAGGGAATCGCGGAGGACGGTGGCATCCCGGAAGCCGATGGTGTTGTAGTGGGTGATGAGCTTTTTGCGGTCTTCCCGGTAATCGGCCCGGATGTATTTGGAGGAGGAGAAAATGGCGCGTTTTGACTTGGTATCTTTCATCAGGCGCCGCAGTTTGCCGGATTTGGCGTTTTCGTTTCCGACGAAGACGATGTCCTGAATGCGCACCCTTTTGCCCTGGTTGGCGTCGAATACCAGCCGGACGGCGTTGATGCGGCTCGAATCGGGCTCTTCGATTACCTGCACCGTGGCGTCGAGGTAGCCTTTTTCTATGAAATATTTTTCGATCGCCTTCTGGGCGGTCACTTTGATGTTGTCGGTTACGATGCCTCCCTTGACCAGAATGGGGTTGATTTTCTCGTTGATATCGTCGTGGAGTGATTTGCGGATATTCCGAAAAGAGTGGCTGGTGAGTCGGGGCCTTTCCTCGACGCGGATCTCGAGGAAGATGATGTCGCCGATGGTTTTTTCCTGGAGGATCTGAATATTGGTGAAGAGCTTGAGGTTCCAGAGGGATTTCATGGCCCTGGGGATATCGCCTCCCGGAATGCGGATGCGGTCGCCGACGCGGAACCCTGCGATGGATTTGAGGGCGTTTTCATCGCTGAACACGGCGCCGGTGACCTTGATTCCGCCGATCTCATAGTCTTGGGTTTCGCCGTAATTGAAAACCGGAAAAAGGGTATCGGCCACCTGGGCTTGCGTCCGGAGGGAGATCAATGAAAGGAGGAAGAGGAAAGCGATATTTTGAATCTTCATGCGGGAGAGCGTGAGGGTGGTAATTGGTTGAGGTTCCAGGGAAAAAGAGGGTGCGAAGATAGACAAGGGTTGTATAGGTTTATACCAATTGCTCGCTGATTTTTCCGAAGCGCCTCTCCCGGTGCTGGTAATCGATGATAGCCTGGTAGAGGTGTTCTTTTTGGAAATCGGGCCAGAGGGTAGGGGTGAAATACAATTCGGCGTAGGCGATCTGCCAGAGCAGGAAGTTGCTGATACGGTTTTCGCCGCTGGTGCGGATAAGCAGTTCGGGGTCGGGGATGCCCTTGGTACTCAGGGCGTTGATGAATTTTTTCTCATCGATATCGGCGGGTTTGAGCTGGCCTGCTTCCACTTTGGCGGCCAGTTCGCGGGCTGCATTCAGGATCTCCCACTTGGCGCTGTAGTTGAGCGCCAGGATGAGGTTCATGCGCTTGTTGTTTCGGGTCTTTTCCATGCCGTCCTGGAGGGCGCGGTAGCTTCTCTCGGGTAGTTTGGCGATATCGCCTATGGCGGTCAGGCGGATATCGTTTTTGTTGAGGGTATTGACTTCGGCCTGTATGGTTTCGACCAAAAGGGTCATCAGGGCATTGACTTCGAGTTTGGGGCGGTTCCAGTTTTCGGTAGAAAAGGCGTAGAGGGTGAGATGCTGGATGCCCAGTTCTGCTGCGGCTTCGGTTGTTTCGCGCACGGCTTTTACCCCATTGCGGTGGCCAAACACCCGGGGTTTGCCGTGTTGTTTGGCCCATCGGCCATTGCCGTCCATGATGATGGCGATATGCCGGGGGACTTTTTCGAGATTGATCTGGGATTTCAAATCCATTCGTAACCGCACTTGCGTTTTTGGCGAACGCCTTTCGTAAATATGAGTTGCTCAAAAAGATATTAAGGCAAACAAAGGTAAGAAAACTTGCCTGTTCGCGAATAAGGAAGCAATTTTGTCAACGAGAAATGCCAGGACATATGTACGATGTCGCCTTTAGTTTTTTGACCGCCTTCACTTTGACGTATTTTGCCATTCCTTCGATCATCCACGTGGCTCGTTCGAAAAACCTCATGGCAGAACCAGGGGAACGCCATTCCCACCGGGTTAGGACCCCTTCCCTCGGCGGGATCGGGATTTTCGCCGGCGTGGTCTTTTCCATCGTACTCTGGACTCCCTTCGACGCTTTCGGCTCCCTGCAATACATCCTTTGTTCCTTTGTCATCGTTTTCCTGATCGGCGCCAAGGATGACCTCGTGCCCATGTCGCCCTATAAAAAGCTGATCGGCGAGATCGTGGCCGCCGCCATAATCGTTTTTAAGGCCGATGTGCAACTCACCAGCCTGTACGGCATTTTCGGGATCTACGAATTGCCCGCCCTGGCGAGTTATTCCCTTTCCATTTTCACCATCCTGGTGATCATCAATGCCTTCAACCTGATCGACGGGATCAACGGGCTGTCGGGGAGTATCGCGACCCTGATCTCCGTGATCCTGGGTATCTGGTTCATCATGACGGGCAATACGGTCATGTCGATCATCGCCTTTTCCCTGGCAGGCGCCGTGTTTGCATTTTTGAAATACAATTTCACGCCCGCCCAGATCTTCATGGGCGATACGGGGGCCTTGCTCATCGGGCTGGTTTGTTCGATCCTGGCCATCCAGTTTATCGAATCCAACAAGCTCCTCTCCGACGCGAACCCCTATAAGCTAAACGCCGTGCCTGCCGTGGCCATCGGAATATTGATCCTGCCTTTGTTCGACACGCTCCGCGTATTCGTCACCCGCGCGCTCAAAGGCCGCTCTCCCCTTTCGCCCGACCGTACGCATATACACCACCTTTTGATCGATGCCGGGCTTACCCACATGCGGGCCACCGCTTTGCTCGTAGGGGTCAACATGGCCTTTATTTTCTTCGTGTTCTATTTCCAGAACCTCGGCACCATTACCCTGTTGATCCTCACCCTTGGCCTGGCTACCCTGATGACGGCCTGGCTGTATTACCGCGTCATGCGAAAAAGTATAACAAACAGGCCGTATGAACTACCTTCTGGTAGCTTTGGGCGGAGGCCTGGGAAGTTTGTGCCGTTACGGCATCGGCAACCTCCTGGCGCGATATTCTTTTACCTTCCCCTGGTCCACCCTGCTGGCCAACCTCCTGGCCTCCGCGATCCTCGGCTTCCTGACGGGAGTTAGCCTGAGGGGCGATCTCTCCGCCCCATACAGGGTCCTCTTTATGGCTGGATTCTGCGGCGGTTTCAGCACTTTTTCCACGTTCTCAGCCGAAACCATGTACCTCATTCAGGATGGCAAAATGGGCATGGCTTTGCTCAACGTCCTGCTCAGCGTAGGGCTGTGTTTGGGAGCGGTGTATTTTGGATATTGGGTTGTTAGGTGGTTGGGTTAATCTCCAAGATTATACCAGTCCACCTTCCTCGAATAGTACATCACGGCGGCCAGGGCTGCAAAGATACCGACGCTTCCGGCGAGCAGGGCGTAGTCTTCCAGTTGCAGCACGATGAAAATAAAACCGTAGATCAGGGCCAGGAGCAATGCGAGCTGCAGGGCGAGAGGGCCCGATTTCAGGAAAGAAGCCGTATAGCCCGAAATGAGTCCCACCGTGGCCACGGAAGCGATCAGGTAGGCCGGATCGAAACCGATCTGCTCGGAAAGCGAGAGGAGCAAGAGGTAGAACACGATAAGGGCTATGCCGATCAGGAAATACTGGAGGGGGTGTATGTGAAATTTCCGAAGGATCTCGAAGAAGAAATAGATCAGGAACGTGAGCCCAATGACCAGGATGGAGTACTTGGCCGAACGCTCGTTTTTCATGTACTCGTCGATCGGTTTTATGAGTCGCACTCCGAAAGCAGACTCACCCAACTTAAAGGTTTCGTTCTTCCAGCTTTGGGGGTAGTTGCGGTTGAGGTCGAGGATATTCCAGGAAGCGGAAAACCCGTCGGGGCCGACCTCGCGGGGCTCGGGGAGGAAAGCTCCTTCAAAACTGGGGGAATGCCATCCCGACTTCAGGCTTACCTTGGTTTCCTTTCCTACCGGTTCAAATTCCATGGAGTGGCTACCGTTAATTTTTAGGGGAATGGAGAAGGCGTAGCTCTCCGTTGCTTCCTTTACCGGCACGCCGATGCTCACGCCGGAAGGGAGCAGCGCCGGGTAAGCGGTTCCGGGCTCCATGCGGAGTTCTTCTCCTCCCCAATCGAGGAGAATGGAGTTTTTGATCCCCGACATTCCCGTAATTCCGAGCGATATTTTTGCCTGCTCCCAATGGACGTCTTCGGGTTGCACGTGCAAGGCGCTAAAATCGGGCCGAAGAAAAGCGCCCCTGATCTGCAGGGTGCTCTGGTACAGGATGACGTCGAAGATCCCTTTCTGCCGGATCTGGTGCTCCATATCGCCGTCGATGTCCAGCCGTTCGGGCATGAAATGGGCGATCTCCTGATAGGCGGTCCGTTTTCCATTTTCTTGTTCTACCCAGGAGGTAAAAGGAATGCTCAGCACCGGTCCGGTGATCCGCTGTGCGGCGCCCCAGGAATGGCTGACGCTCGCCACGGCTTCCTCCTGCCGGTATTGCCGCTCGGTGATCAAATCGCGGATCATGGCGTTGGGGAGCAGCAGGAGCAGGACGAGAAAACCGATCGATCCCAGTTTCACAAAAAGAGACTTTTTCAGCCAGTGGCTAAAGCGTTGCATGGTGGATGGCTCTTGGTTTTGCATAGGTTTTAATTTTTAATTTTGAGTTTTTAATTAGTTAAAAGAACTTTGAAATTCAAAGCAATTGAGCAAAAAAACTCACCCCTCATCCCTCATTTCCTTCATCATTTGCTCCAGCGCTGCCAGATGCCTCTCGAAGGCCAGCCGTCCTTCTTTTGTGATGGCATACCTCGTATTGGGTTTTCGGCCCACGAAGGACTTATCCACCCGGATGAATTTTTCGCTTTCCAGGGCGCGGGTATGGCTGGCCAGGTTTCCGTCGGTGACATCGAGGAGTTCCTTCAGGGCGTTGAAGTCGAGGGCCTCGTTGACCATGAGGGCCGACATGATACCCAGCCGGACGCGGCTTTCGAAGGCTTTATGAAAATCTTGCAGGTAGTCTTTCACTTCTTCTCGTATTTCCAGTACATGACTCCTCCATAGACGATATGCAAAACGCCGAAGCCCAGGGCCCAGAATAGCAGTCCCTGCCCGGGCAGGGCGGCGGCCAGAAGCCCGAGGGCAATTTCCGAGACCCCCAATTTGCGGATATCGCTGAAGGTAAAATTGCCCGCGTTCAGGAGGGCCAGGCCGTAAAACAGGAGCGTAGAGGAAGCCAGCAGGGAGTAATAGCCGCGGACGTAAAGCAAGACTACGAAGATACCGCCCGCTGCCAGGGGAATGGCGAAGTTGACGAAGAGGCGCACAGCGGCTCGGTTCCAGAGCTTCTGACCGGCGGCATGGGCCTTGCGGTAGCTCAGCCAGATGACGGTGCCGGCGGTCAGCAGGAAAACCGTCCCCGCGATGAGGAAAAGCGGCATCGTTTCCGGGGTGATGAGCCGGTCGGTCAGTGGGCCGTACAATCCCGTCGGACTGTGGTAGATGATCTTCCAGGCGAGATAGGCGCCGGCGAGCGAATACAAGCCCGCCAGCACGGCCGACGCCGCGCTCAGGGAGAGGAATTTGGTGGAACGTTCCATGATCGAGCGGATCTCGGCCAGGTCGTTGAGGGGGTTGCTGGTAGTCATTAAAAGTACTTTGAGGTACAAAGTTAATGCAAGCAACTCATATTTGCAAATGGAAAAACGCTCTGTGTGTTAATGAGGGGTCACTTCCAGCTTGATCCCCTTAAAGCGGGCTTTGCGAAAAGCCTCGAGCACCTCGTGCTGGTATTTTTTGTCCACCTCGACGATGGAAGTATCCCTGCCCAGGTCGATGGCGCCGATGCGGACGGAGCGGTTGGGAAGCACTTTATTGATCAGACCGATGAGGGTTTTGGGAGATATCTTGTCTTTTTTGCCCACGCTGAAAGTTAACTTCGCGAAATCCCCGCTGCCTGCATCCCTTTCCCTTTTAGGGGCGTCGCTATGGCGGGTTTCCGGGCGGCCCCATTTCTCTTCGCGCCCAAATTTACCGCCTTCCCGGCCGAATTTACCGTCTCGGACGGGGCGGTCTTTATCCCTGCCATATCCAAAACCCGCATCGGCATTGAGGTCTTTGGCGTCCTTGTAATAGGCCAGGAAGTGGTTGAACTCCACGGAGACGAAGCGCTTGATGAGGTCTTCGCGGCTCATGGTTTCGAGTTTCTTGTACACCTGCGGGAGGAATTGCCCGATCTGGGCCTCGTTCACCTCCGTTTTTTCCATATTGTCGATGAGGTGGAAGAGCTGCTTTTCGCAAATATCCTTTCCTCCCGGCACCTGTTTGACCTCGAATTTCTTATTGATCTTCTTTTCGATGAAAAGGAGCTTGCTCTTTTCCCGAAGGTGGATGATGGCAAGGGAGATGCCCTTCTTTCCTGCGCGTCCGGTGCGTCCGCTCCGGTGGATATAGACCTCCGGATCGTCCGGCAGGTTGTAGTGGATGACGTGGCTGAGGTTGTTGACGTCGAGGCCGCGTGCAGCCACGTCGGTTGCTACCAGGATCTGGAGCTGCTTGATGCGGAAGCGCTGCATGACGTAGTCCCGCTGGGCCTGCGACAGATCGCCGTGGAGGGCGTCGGCGTTATAGCCGTCGTGCATGAGTTTGTCGGAGATCTCCTTGGTTTCGATCCGGGTGCGGCAAAACACGAGACAATAGATATTCGGATAGTAGTCGGCGATGCGCTTGAGGGCTTCGTAGCGATCCTTGGCGTGCACCATATAATATTGGTGCTGCACGTTTTCGGCGCCCTGGTTCTTTTTGCCCACGGAGATCTCGACCGGATCGTGCATGTATTTTTCGGCGATGTTCACCATCTCGGCGGGCATGGTGGCCGAAAAGAGGAAGGTGCGTTTGTGTTCCGGCGTATTGGCCAGGATGGCGTCGAGGTCGTCCTTGAAGCCCATGGAGAGCATTTCGTCGGCCTCGTCGAGTACGAGCCACTGCACGCTTTCGACTTTCAGCCGGCCGCGGTTGATGAGATCGAGCGCTCGGCCGGGGGGTGGCGACGACGATATGGGCGCCGCGCTTCAACTCGGTGATCTGACGCTGGATATCGGCCCCTCCGTAAACGGCGGTGACCTGGAGCTGCGGCATGTATTTGGAGTAGCTTGCCAGGTCTTTGGCGATCTGAAGGCAGAGCTCCCGCGTAGGGCAGAGCATGAGGGCCTGCGTATCGCGGCTATGGGTGTCGATTTGCTGGAGAATGGGCAATCCGAAGGCGGCCGTTTTTCCGGTTCCCGTTTGTGCGAAACCGATCAGATCGGCTTTCGAATTCAGGATGTGGGGGATGGCTTGTTCCTGGATAGGAGTGGGCTGGACAAAACCCAGTTCGGAAACAGCTTTTACGAGTTCGGGCTGGAGTCCGAGTTGATCAAATGGAGTATTCAACATAAATAATTTACAGAATGCGGCGCAAAGGTAGTATTTAGTTTTTGAAGTTTTTGAGTTTTTAAGGGTATAAGTTTTTATAAACCAAAAACTTATACCCTTAAAAACTCAAAAACCGATGGGGAGCTTGCGTTTCTTCTCCACCGCTATTTGGGAGCCTTCGGCCAGCATGACGGAAACGGGGGACGATCTGTGGAGGGCGGCGAAAGCCTTGCCGTAGACTTTTTCGAAATCCACGCGGATATCGAAACTATCGACGGGGTAAGTCTCCCATCTGGGGTGTACGACCTCGTATTCAAAGGTGGTATCTGGCCGGGCCTGGGTATAGCCCCAATAATGTTCGGCGATAAATTCCTCCTCGGTTCCAGCGAGGATCGGCCGGCTATGGTTTTTAGCGTTGACGGAGAGTTTTTGCCACTCCCCCCGGCAGTTCCAGCTATATTCGATCTCCTGGTTTACCGCGGTTTCCGACCAGTTGTGCCGGGTGGGCATGGTGACATATCGCTCGCCGTACACCCTGTTAGCCACGAAGGTCAGAGCAGGTTTGGAAACAATCTCCCGAATAAAAACCACGCCCCTCTTCCACTTTCCTCCGTCGCGGTACCGAACATAGAAGCGCAGGTTGATCTCTTCAAAGCGAGTATGAAAGGGAATGGGAATGCCCATCAGTCGGGTGTTCAGGAACATAAAACCAACCAGGCTCACGAGGCAGGAGCCGTCCCAAAGGTCGAGTTCAGTGCCTGCTGGGACCGAGGAGCGAAGCGTTTCCGGATCGACCTCATAGTTTGCAAGCACCAATTTTCGCCACTCGGCTGTGAGAAAACTCATTGGTTTTTGTTCAAAATTAAGGATTTATACTGGAGGTTTGCGTTCCATTCAATGAAAACTACCCTTTGGCATTTTATTCAACCGCGCGGGGGGGTGGCGAATTCTTGCGGCCCCGATTGCATCGGGTTATGGAGTTTAATCCCCCAGGATAAGGCACAAAAGAGTTGCCATTAAAGGGGCGAAACTTCTCTCTTGCCAGCGTTTCGGGCGGAGAGCCCCACGCGGTAACTGAGGGTCGAAAACAAACAAAAAATCCTGAAAGGATTAAATATTCATAGCCCCCGATGAAATCGGGGGCAAAATCAGGATGTGTAAACAACCGCAAAGCGGTTGAATTTCTTTGAAGAAAGTAAATGCAGGGTGTATTTTATTAATTCATTTAAATTACACAAAATTTAATTTTTATTTTAAAAAAAATATTGGAAACTTTGAAACCTTTTCCGGGTTTCCGGAGTTTCCTTTCGCATGACTACCCCGGCACATACGTACGCAAAACAAAGTATTTTGAAAAAAGCCGAAGCGCTGTTCCTGCGCCTGGGCATCAAAAGCGTAAGTATGGAAGACGTTGCCGGCGAACTAGGCATTTCCAAAAAGACTCTTTACCAGTTTTTCGAGAGCAAAGAGGACCTGCTTTTTCAAGCGATGCGCGAGCACCACTGCGAGCGCTCGGAAGAAGTCAGCTCTATCTGCAATCGAAGCGAAGATGCCTTGCAGGAGATCCTGAACATCGCCCGCGTAGTCATCCTGCACATCCAACAAATCTCCCCAGCCGCGATCTTCGACCTGAAAAAGTATTACCCCGAGGCATGGGCCATGGTGGAAGACCTTCGCCGGGACCACATCTACAAAGTGTTGCGGGAAAACATCGAAAAAGGCATCCACCAGGGGCTATACCGGGAGGATATCGATCCGGAAATAATCACCCGTTTTTATTTGAGCAGCATTTCTTCATTCTCCGACGAAAACCTTTTCCCTTCCGTCGAGTTTCCCAGGGACCGCCTTTTTCGGGAGTTCATTTTTTATCACCTTCGCGGCGTCGTTTCGGCCAGGGGCCTGGAGAAGTTGAAGGAATATGAAACGCCCTGAAAACCGCCTATTATCAACCATTCACATGATCACCAATCTACCATCCAATATGTCACCCGTTGTTGCATTAAATCATATTCCCCGGCCCGCAAGGAAGGCTGTGGTTTCGGCGCTGGCCATTTTGCTGTCGGTATTTTCCGGAGGCGCCCAGCAGCCCTTGTCGCTTCAGGAAAGCGTACAATACGCCCTGCAAAACAGCCCCCTGATCCAGAAAGCCGTCCTGGAAACCCGCCAGGGCGATTTCCAAATCAAGGAATACCTTTCCACCGGGTATCCCCAACTGAGTGGAAACGCCGGGTTTACCTACAATATCGAGCTGCCGACGCAGCTCATCCCCAACTTTTTCCAGGGCAAACCTGATGAACTGGTACCCATCCAGTTCGGCACCGCACTCAATGCATCGGCAGGTCTGGAGTTGAATCAGATGATCTATAACCACTCGTTCTGGCTGGGAATGAAAGGCGCCCAAAAGCTGGCTGATTTCAACCGCCTGCTGGAAGGGAAAACCCGCGAGGAAGTGGCCTATAATGTCGTCAAAATATACTACCAGGCCCAGATCCTGGCCCGGCAGCGCGATATCCTGCTGGCCAATATCGACCAGGTGGACGGACTTCTTCGCGCCACGGAACTGCAATTCGAAAACGGCTTTGTCAAAAAACTCGACGTCGACCAGCTTCGCGTCAACCGCAGCTCCCTGCAGATTCAGCTTCAAAACCTCGATCTGCAAATGGAGCAATCTCTCCGGGCGCTCAAGTTTGCCATGGCCATGCCGATGGATACCCCCATCGCGCTCACCGATACGCTTTCCGATATCCAATTGCCCAGTCCCCCGGCAGGAGGGCTTTCTCCGGAGTACGCCAACAAGATCGACATCGCCATCCTCGACCAGCAGCAGGAACTCCTGAAGCTGCAATATGCACAGACCAAGGCGGAATACATCCCCTCGGCCCGCCTGTTCGCCAATTATTCGGTGCAGGGACAGGGCAATGACTTCGAACAACTGGGCGACGGCAATCAATGGTTCGACTACGCGCTCGTAGGGGTGAATATCCAGATCCCCATTTTCGACGGCTTGAGGAAGAGCCATCGACTCCAGCAGGACAATATCGAGCTCCTTCAGAACGAAAAGGACCGTCAGCAAACCATGAACAACCTCGAATTCCAATACACCAGTGCCATCCAGCAGCTCACGAGCAGTTGGAACACCCTGGTGTCTATCCAGGAAAACAGGGCCCTTGCCGAGCAGGTCTACGACATTACCCAGAAGCGCTACCGCGAAGGGCTGGCCTCCATTACGGAAGTGCTTGCCGCCGAAACCACCATGCGCCAGGTGCAGGGCAATTTCCTGGGCGCCCTCTTGCAGTATAAATGGGCCGGCCTCGACCTCGAATACGCCAACGGCCGCCTGTTGCAATTCATAAATCAATAAACCAACCTCATACCATTTACCCGATATGAAAAAAGCAATTCGCATTCTCGTCGCGCTCCTCGTGATAGGCGGTATTATCGCCGCCGTCGTATGGAAACTCTCGGATAACAAAAAAGTGATCCAGGAGCAGTCACAACTGGCACAGGATCGCAACGATGTGATCCCCGTAAAAACCAAAGTGCTGAAAAGGATCAGCATCCAGGCCGATTTTGAATCCTCCGGCACTTTTCAACCGTACAAGGAACTGAGCCTGATCTCCGACGTTCAGGGTCGGATCATCAAACTCCATGTCGACAACGGAGTTTTCGTCAATGAGGGTTCGGTGATCCTGGAAGTGGATAAGGACCTCCTGCAAAACCAGCTCGAGATTGCAAAGGTCAACCTGCAAAAAGCGGATAACGACCTGGGCCGCCTCAAAAACCTCCTCGGGGACGGGGGCGTCACCAAGCAACAAGTAGCGGACGCGGAACTGGCTGTAGAAAACCTCAAGGCCCAGATCCGCGGCCTGGATAAGCAGCTTACCCTCACCGTGATCAAGGCCCCGATTTCCGGGACCGTCACTGGAAAAACGGTGGAAAAGGGCGCATATATCGGCGCCGGCATGCCCATCCTCAACCTGGTGAACGTGCGCAGGCTGAAATTCCAGACCTTCCTTCGGGAGGAGGAAGTATTTCAGGTGAAAAAAGGCCAGCGCATCGAGCTTTCCGCCGATATGTTCCCCGAACGCAAATTTACGGGTGAAGTGACCTATATCGATATCAAGGCGGACAACTCCAAGCGCTACCTCGTGGAAGTCGAGCTGGAAAATCCCGGCGGCAACCTGCTCAAAGGCGGGATGAACGGCCATTCCAAATTCAGCAGCGGCCAGACGGCCACTTTCCTCGCACTACCCCGGGAATCGGTGGTGGGCAGTATCCGCGATGCCCACGTGTTCGTGGTGGAGGGCGGAGTCGCGAAACTCAAGCCCGTGCAGCTCGGCAATATATATGGAGATATCGTCGAAATCGAGTCCGGCCTGAATGAAGGAGAAGTGATCGTAGTAGCCGGGCAGATCAACCTGGCGGAAGGCACAAAAGTGGAGGCCGAGGAACTGACCTCCCAGCGTTAATCCCAATTCTTTAGTTTACCCTTTATCCTCAGAAACAATGTCAATTACCGAAATCGCCATAAAACGTCCCTCCCTCATTCTGGTAGGGTTTATCGTCCTGACTGTCCTGGGGTTGATCTCCTATTCCAGGCTCAGCTACGAACTGATTCCCAAGTTTTCGGCCCCGGTTATCTTTATCACGACCACTTATCCGGGCGCCTCTCCGACCGAGGTGGAGAACAACGTTACCAAGCCTATCGAGGACGCTATTTCGGGGGTGGAAAAAATTATCAACATCCGCTCCACTTCCTATGAGAGCCTTTCCCTTGTGGCAGTTGAATTCAAGCAGACTGCCAATGTGGACTTGGCCCTGCAGGAAGCCCAACGGAAAATCAACGGCATCCAGGCCCTGCTGCCGGCAGACGCCAAAGCGCCGGTGATCTCCAAATTCGCCTCCGACGAGTTTCCCATCATGAATATAGCGGCCAATGCGGACCTTCCGCAGGCACAACTGTACGACCTGATGAAACTCCGCGTCAAACCAGCACTCTCCCGCGTGGAAGGGGTTGGCCAGGTCACCCTCGTAGGCGGCCAGGAGCGCGAGGTGCAGGTGTTGGTCAACAGGGCCAAACTGGAACAATACAAAATGAGCCTGCTGCAGGTGGTGCAGGCAATCCAGGCCGCCAACCTCGATTTCCCCACCGGGAAGATCAAGAGCGAAAGCGAACAGATCCTGGTGCGCCTGGCGGGAAAGCTGGAGACCATAGACGACCTCAAAGCCCTTCCCCTGTTCACCCTTCCGAGCGGAGCTTCCGTCAAGCTGGGAGATGTGGCCGATGTGCAGGATGTGACCAAGGAAGCCGAAAACCTCAACCGGCTGAACAGCCGAACTGCTATCGGCATCCTGATCCAAAAGCAAAACGACGCCAACGCGGTGGCCGTGTCCGACGGAGTGCAGAAGGAAATGGCCAAGCTGGAGGGCCTGTACCCCACAGAAAAACTCAAGTTCGAGGTCGGCACCGACTCCACGGACTTTACCCGGGAGGCCGTGGACGCCGTAGTGCACGACATCGGGATGGCCGTATTGCTTGTGGCCCTGGTCATGCTGGTTTTCCTGCACAGCCTCCGAAACTCGGTGATCATCCTGGTGGCCATCCCCGCGTCCATCGTGGCGACCTTTATCGGGATGTACCTCTTCGAATTTACCCTCAACCTGATGACCCTGCTGGCTATGTCGCTGGTCATCGGTATCCTGGTCGACGACAGTATCGTGGTGCTCGAAAATATATACCGGCATTTGGAGATGGGAAAGGACCGACGAACGGCGGCCCTGGAAGGGCGAAACGAGATCGGATTTACCGCTTTGTCCATCACGCTGGTGGACGTGGTGGTGTTCATTCCCATTGCCCTTGCCGGGGGTATCGTGGGCAATATCATGGCGCAGTTTGCCTGGGTGGTGGTATTTTCCACACTGATGAGTCTTTTGGTGTCCTTCACCCTTACGCCCATGTTCGCTTCGAGGTTTTCCAAGCTGGAAAACCTGAGCAAGAAAAACCTGGTAGGCGCCTTCTTTATCGGCTTTGAAAAGATGCTGCACTACCTCAACAACCGCTATGTGGCGATCCTGAAATGGTCCCTCAACCACAAGGCCATCGTGCTGCTCGCCACTGCCCTGCTGTTTTTCGGATCCTTCGGCCTCGTGGGCGGCGGGTATATCGGGACGGCATTTTTCGGGAATAGCGACCGCGGGGAGTTCATCATCCAGATCGAATTGCCCAAGGATGCGACGCTGAAAGAAACCAACCTGGCGGCTCAAAAAGTAGAAACCCTTTTGGCTCAAAAGCCGGAGGTGACCAATATTTTCACCACAGTGGGCCGCACGACCGGCTTGCTCGCAGCCCAATCTACTCCTTATATTGCCGAGATCACCGTAAAAATGGTGCCCAAGGACGAGCGGGATGCGCGTGCCGACGTGTATGCAAGCCGGGTTCGCAACGAGCTCGAAAGGCAGCTGCCCGGCATCAAGGTCAGCACGAACCTGGTGAGCTTTTTCGGGGGGGCCGACGAAGCGCCGATCCAGGTGATCGTCAGCGCTACGGAACTGGATCGGGCGCTTGCCTACGCCAATGAACTTTTGGAAAAAGTCAAAAAAGTGCCCGGCACCCTGGAAGCCGATCTTACTGTGAAGGAGGGTAACCCCGAGATCGACGTGCGCATCGACCGGGAGCGTATGGCCGAACTCGGACTCGACATGTTGACGGTGGGCGGCACTATGCAAACGGCTTTTTCCGGCAACACCAACGCCAAATTCCGCGACGGCGCCAATGAATACGATATCAACGTGATCCTCGACGCCTTCGACCGGCGCAGCCTGGCCGATATCGGCCATCTGAGTTTCCTCAACCAGCGGGGTGAAGTAATACGACTGGAGCAGTTTGCCGACATCACGCAGGCTACCGGCCCGACCCTCCTGGAGCGAAAGGACCGCATCGCCTCCGTGACCCTCAAATCGAGGGTATTGGGAAGACCCTCGGGTACCGTAGGGGGCGAGATCCAGGATCTCATCGCCCAGTCGCCGCCCCCTGCCGGAGTGAGCATCTCCTACGACGGGGATCTCAAGGCCCAGGAGGAAGGTTTTGGCAGCCTGGGTCTGGCTTTTATCTCGGCCATCCTTTTCGTGTACCTCATCATGGTGGCGCTTTACGACAACTGGGTATATCCCTTTGTGGTATTGTTCTCCATTCCGCTGGCCATCGTAGGCGCTTTGTGGGCTATGGCGCTGGCCATGCAGACGCTCGACATCTTCTCCATCGTCGGTATCATCATGCTCATCGGTCTGGTCGGAAAGAACGCCATCCTGTTGGTGGATTTTGCCAACCAGCTCAAGGAGGAGGGCTATAGCACCTTCGATTCACTGGTACTGGCCGGCCGCATCCGTTTGCGTCCCATTCTGATGACCACCATCGCAATGGTGTTCGGGATGCTCCCCATCGCGCTGGCTGACGGCGCCGGTTCCGAGTGGAAAAACGGTCTGGCCTGGGCCCTCATCGGCGGCCTGGTCAGTTCGATGCTGCTCACCCTGGTCGTGGTACCTGCGGTTTATTATATTATGGACTGGATCAAGGGCGATCTGCGGAGGCAGAAGCGCGACGGCACCAAAACCATAGATGATCATAATGCCCATGGCGTGGGCCACGGAGTCCCGGACCTCGTTCCGGAGAATGCCTAGCAGTAAGGGTTTTGGAAGTTTTTAGGTTTAGGAGGTTTGGAGCTGTATCCAAACCTCCTAATTTTTTTTGCAGCCATATTTGTTATAGTGATGCAATTTAATTAACTTTCTTGCCCCCCCCCCCCGCAGAACTTAAAGGGTGGCGCCTGTGTTCGAACATAGGGATAGGCTCTCAAGTATTGAATATTTCTCTACTCATCCACTCCATTTACTCCAAAAAAATAATGAAGTTATACATCAAATACATGGTCTCGATCCGCTGCAAAATGATCGTGAAGTCAGAGTTAGAGAAACTCGGGCTGCACTTCGGAGTAGTGGACTTGGGGGAAGTGGAGGTGAAAGACCCGATTTCGGTAGAGCAGCGCGAAAAACTGAGAGAGGGTTTATTGAAAACGGGGCTCGAGCTGATGGATGACAATAAGGCCATCATGATCGAAAGGATAAAAAGCGTCATCATTGAAATGGTCCATTACGCGGACGAGCTGCCCAAGACAAAAAACTCCGAATACCTGAGTGAGAAGCTTCATCACGACTACACCTACCTCGCCAACCTTTTCTCTGAGGCAACGGGTATCACGATCGAACATTATATCATTGCGCATAAAATTGAGCGGGTGAAGGAATTGCTCTTATACGATGAGCTCAACCTTACCGAAATATCCTATAAGCTGAACTACAGCAGCGTGGCGCATTTGTCCAACCAGTTTAAAAAGGTGACGGGATTAACGCCGACCTTTTTCAAGATGCTCAAGCGCAAAAGGCGCAGTATGCTTGAGGATGTGTGAATTATGTAAATTATTCCCGTAATTATATAACACATATCCAGCCAAAGGTGATGACTTTTGTTCTGTGGAAATTATCCACAAAAAATAAAAGTTTATCATCATGAGAAAATTCACCCCACTCTTTTTTGCAGCATTCCTGCTGTTTTTTATCCCCACCCAATCGGATGCAGGAACGGCCATTGTCCCCGTTTCCAAGACTGTAGAGGATGCGCCGGAATCTCCGGAAGCTATCGCTTTGCAAATCAGGCTGGACGAGATCAAAGCAATGGATTTTTCCACCATGAGTTCGACCGAAAGGAAACAGCTTCGCAAAGAAGTTCGCGACATTAAAAGCGAGCTCAGGGAAATTGGCGGCGGGGTTTACATTTCTGTCGGCGCGATCCTGATTATCATTCTGCTCCTGGTTATTCTGCTCTAAACTTTTTAAAAAAAGCAAAAACGATTTAATTAAAAAACCATGGGAAATTTACTTTATATCGTTGCCGTTATTTTAATCATCGCATGGCTTGTTGGTTTTCTTGGCTACGGCGCAGGAAATCTCATTCACGTTCTGCTCGTCATTGCGATTGTCGTGATTCTTCTCAGGGTAATTCAGGGGAGAAGGCCTATTTAAGAACCCTTTTGCAATTTATATCTATTCCCATAGCAATCGTGGCTGCCTCATTCTCTTTTGGGGCGCCACATTTTTTTTGCCCGGCCTCCATCGTCAATGTGTGAATAATGCAACTAAAATAAAAAATTGTGTAACGCTTGCCAGTGGTAATAAAGACACCTTTGTATCATCATCCTTAAATCAATATTATGCCTTTACTTAATGTTCTTTTCGTACTGATCGTTGTAGGCGTAATCCTATGGCTTGTGAACGCTTACATACCGATGGACCGCAAGATCAAAAACATCCTCAACGCAGTTGTGGTGATTGTTTTGGTTATATGGCTCCTACAGGCATTCGGGCTTTTGGATTCTTTAAAAAGCCTGCGGATTTAAATACGACGCAGCTCGGACCTGAAAGCATATCCCAAAATCCGATTTTTCACAATTTTTTAAGCATAAAGAAAATGAAATTTTCAAAAAATATCATTTTAAAATTCCTCCCTGCCATTGCACTCTTGTTTGCATGCACCTATCATGTGGATGCACAAAAAGGAGAATTTGGTCTGCGTTTGATGCCTACATTTTCCGCCTTCGAGTTGCAAACTTCTTCAGGTGGCAAAGTAAAAGGGGAGGTAACCCTGGGATTTGGAATTGGCGCATTACTGGGGTTCAATTTTTCAGAGCATATAGGGGTCCAGGGCGAAGTAATATACAGCTCCGTTTCCCAGAAGTATAAGGAACAAAACGTGGAAAGAAGGGTCAACCTGCGATACCTAAATATTCCCCTGCTGCTTTCCCTCAACACGGGGAAGACCAAACTGGTCAATTTAAATATCGTGGGAGGTCCGCAGATAGGGATTAGCGCCGGGAGCAATCTTTTCACGACCGGTGGCGATAACTCGACCCCCAAAGCCGTACTATCCGTAAAGAAAGGCGATATAGGCCTTGCTTACGGCGCGGGCCTCGATTTCGGTATCAACCCCTCGCGCACTTTTCGTCTGGGCTTGGGATACCGTGGGGTCTTAGGCTTGTTTGATATCAGCGATAATTCAAACAGCATCGCTACGGACGCCTATTACATTCTCGACAGGACCCACGTCAATACGAAAGCTGCTTATATCGGAATGTCCCTTTTATTTTGATAAAGTGAGAGTTGAGCAATTAAATACCTACCCTACTAAACACGAGGCCCGTTCTGAAAGGAACGGGCTTTTGTGTCTTTTCGACTTTCAAGAGAAGACAATATCCGGATAAAAACTCCAATAGCGAGAAAATGAAAGAAATAAAGGCTGTAAAAAAAGTAAAAGGATTTGCGACGGAGCAATCTATCAAGGTTAGCGAAAAAACGATCGTCGAAATAGAAAAGGCGAGCAGTTTTTTAACAGATATTGGCAATGTTTCACTGTTTATTGCGAGCATAACAAGAGAGACTTTTTCCCGCAATTTTGAGTTTAAGGAGTTTTTTCGGCAATGTTTTCAGATCGGATACAAAACCCTTCCCCTTATCGCAGTGACCGGCACCATCATGGGCCTGGTGCTTACCATTCAGTCGCGCCCGGTGCTTGTTGATTTTGGAGCTGTAACCATGCTTCCTGGAATGGTGGCAATATCTCTCATCAGGGAAATGGGTCCGGTAATTACAGCATTAATGTGTGCAGGAAAAATTGGCTCCGGGATGGGCGCCGAATTGGGGTCCATGAAAGTTTCCGAACAGATCGACGCCATGGAAGTATCCTCGACCAACCCGGTAAAATTTTTGCTTGTGACAAGGATCCTGGCAGCTACGCTCATGATACCTCTTCTAACATTATACGCAGATGCCCTCGGGATCCTGGGAAGCTGGGCCGGAGCTAACATTAAGGGAGAGGTGTCGTTTTTTTTGTTTTTTGGCCAGGCATTTGGGCAAATTGAGTTTTTAGATTTTTTCCCCGCTGTCATAAAATCATTCTTTTTCGGAGCTGTCATTGGACTAGTAGGATGCTACAAAGGATACAATGCAGGGCGTGGCACAGAAAGCGTTGGCGTTGCCGCAAATTCCTCTGTCGTATTGGCATCACTGCTGGTGATCATTCTGGATCTGATTGCAGTTCAAATTACAGATATGCTGATATGAAAGATACAACTAAAATAGAACCCGGAATTATAGCTGCAACAAAGAAGGATAGCAAGGAGCCGGTTATTGAAATAAATAACCTTCAGAAGTCTTTTGGCAACCAGGCGGTGCTGAAAAGCGTTTCGCTAAATCTTTTTCCCGGCGAAAACATAGGCGTGCTTGGAAAGTCGGGCAGCGGGAAATCTGTTCTCATAAAGTGTATTGTCAGGTTGTTAAATGCAGACGGTGGAACGATAAAAGTTTTTGGGCAGGATGTATACGCTTTGAACCGAATAGAATTAGCTGAATTAAGGCAGAAAATCGGTTTTCTGTTTCAAAGCGGGGCATTGTATGACTCCATGACGGTGAGAGAGAATCTCGAATTTCCACTGCGCAGGATTAAAAAGAACCTTACGGAAAAGGAAATCGAGAAAAAGTTAATGAGGTTTTGGAAAATGTCGGTTTGGCAGATGCATTGCATAAAATGCCTTCCCAGCTTTCCGGTGGTATGCGCAAAAGGATAAGTTTGGCGCGTACTGTTATTGTAGACCCTATGATCATGCTGTATGACGAACCTACCACCGGGCTCGACCCCGTCACTTCCGATGAAATAAGTGCACTCATAAATGAAATTCAGAAAAATATAAAACCTCCTCTATCATCATAACCCACGATATGAAATGTGTACGCCAAACAGCCGACCGCATTGTCATGATCAATGAAGGAGAGGTTTATCTGGAAGGAAAGGTGGATGATTTTGAAACATCTGCCGACCCGCTTATTAAATCATTTTTTATGTAGAGGAAGAATTGCATCTTCTGCATATTTAATCTAAAATTTTATGAATACGCACACGCAAAATTTCAAAGTCCGCTTAGGGCTTTTTGTTATAATAGGACTTGCAATTTTTGTATTTGCAATTTTTATTATTGGAAAACAAAAACACTTATTCGACCCCGTTTTTAAGGTTACTTCCACATTTTACAATGTAAGCGGGCTGCAGGTGGGAAATAATGTCCGCTTCTCAGGCATCAATGTGGGTACCGTGGACAACATCGCGATCATCAACGATTCGACGGTCCGGGTCGATTTGCTCATCAAGCAAAGTGTGAAAAAGTTCATTCGGCAGGATTGCGGAGTGGCAATAGGCTCGGAAGGGCTTATTGGCGACCGTCTGGTCATTGTCACGCAAGGAAGCGGGGATTCGCCAATGGTAAAAAACGGACAAGAGCTCGAGTCTGTAGAACCTATTGAAACGGACGCCATCATGGCAAGTTTGAGGGTGACGGCGGGTTACGCCGAAGTTGTCACAGAACAACTGGCTGAAATCATGGTAAAAATAAACAGCGGAAGCGGAACGCTTGGCAGATTGATCCAGGATACAACCATTGCCCAAAACCTGGATCAAACCATGCTGAACCTCAGGAGAAGCTCCAAAGGCCTGGATGAAAACATGCAGGCAGCTAAAGACAACATTCTGTTAAGGGGGCACTTCAAAAAGAAGGAAAAAGAAGCGGAGAAAATTAAGAAAGAGGCCGAAGAAAAAAAATTGGAAGAAGAAAAGCAATAAAGGAAATAATCGCCGAATGAGTGAATAATGTAACACTTAAACGGAATTGTGTAACGCATACCAGTCAGGACAGGCGTATCTTTCATTTATTAAGTTTAGATCATTTTTTAAAACATAGATCATGAATTACGGCAAAGTATTTTTAGGCGTTTTGGCAGGCGTAGCCGCCGGCGCGGTGTTGGGTATCCTGTTCGCTCCTGATAAAGGAACCTCCACCCGGAACAAAATTTCCAAGAAAAGTAAAAAGTATGTAGACGAAGTGGGCGCCAAGTACCATGAAGCGGTAAATGGCATGACCAACAAGTTTAATACCCTGAAGGAGGAGGCAACCCATTTGTTCGAGAATGGAAAGCAGAAAGCAAAAGAAGTAGAGGCGAAAATGAATGCCGGAATGAAGTAAAAGGCGACGCCTAAGCCTGAATAAATTCCCAAAAACCAATTCCTGCAATATTGCCGAGTTTATCGGGCGAGGCTCCACGTAGTAGCCCTTTCGGGAATTGCGCAAAGCTTTCCGGCACTAAAGGATTCGCCTTTGTGCCGGAAAGATATTTTCACTAGTTAAATTTAAAAAAATGAAAGCAAAAAAACTATTTGCAATTCTTGCAATAGTGTCCGGGGTATTTATTGCCGGATGCCAAAAAGATGAGTTTGTAGAAATTGTTGGAGAATGCCCGATTGTGGTGTCGACAAACCCGGATCAAGGAGCAACCAACGTGCCGATCAACAGGATAATTTCAGCCTCCTTTAATACACGGATGAACCCGGCAACGATCAACCAGGTATCTTTCACTTTGCACGGACCTACGCAGGTGGAAGGAGTGGTGACCTACGCCGACTCTACCGCCTTCTTCACTCCCGCAAGCAATCTGGCCCCCAACACGGATTACACTGCCAGGATCTCGACCTCGGTTAAAGAGGTCAGAGGGAATGCCTTGCAAGCCGATTACGTTTGGACCTTTCGCACCAATGCCACAGTAGCCCCGCCGCTTGTCAATCTTAATACGGTTGCCCAGTTCGGAATCATAGCAGGCGTGGGAATTAGCAACAACGCGGGCTTCAGCGAGATTCACGATATGGATATCGGGATTAGCCCAGGAGTTCGCTCTTCGATTACCGGTTTCCTCCGGGCCTTGTCCTGAATGGAGCCATGTACGCTTCCGATGATATCGCTCCGCTTGGTATCCCCGCGATGCTGATCCAGGCCAAACAAGACCTGACACTTGCCTATCAATCTGCAAAGACAGCGAATTCCCCGGCTCATATCACAGTTGCCGGCGATCTGGGAGGCACCACGCTTGCCCCTGGTATTTATAGATCGACCTCTACCCTTTTAATCCAGTCGGGCGATCTGACCCTTGACGCACAGGGCGATGCAGATGCGGTCTGGATTTTTCAAATCGCTTCCAACTTCACTACCGTTGGGGGAGCTGGAGGCAATGTAATCCTTAGCGGAGGCGCTCAAGCAAAAAATGTCATTTGGCAGGTTGGCAGCTCCGCTACGATTGGCGGCTTCACCTCCTTTAAAGGAAACGTATTGGCTTTAACCGATATCACCATGAATTCGGGAGCTACCGCAGAGGGCAGAATGCTGGCCAGCAATGGCGCAGTCGTGCTGACCAGCGATAACATTATAACTAAACCAAAATGAAGATGAGAAATAAATTAATAATAGGCGCCCTTTTCAGCGCGCTGATTTTGACAGGTTTTCAGGCTGCCCTCCAGGCGCAGCTGCCCCTATACACAAAGCCTTCTTTGTGGGTCGGTGCAGCAGCCGGGGCCAATTTGAGCTTCTATCGCGGATCCACCCAGCAATTGAACCCGAATCTGACCGTTCCCGTCGCATTTCATGACGGCCATGGCTTTGGGCTTTTTCTTGCGCCTCTTGTAGAGTATCATGCGCCCTATTCAGGTCTGGGCGTTATGCTCCAGGCTGGATACGACAGCCGCCAGGGATCGTTTGACGAGGAGACTACGCCTTGCAACTGTCCGGCGAACCTTTCGACCAACCTCAGCTATTTTACCCTGGAACCGAGCTTGCGCTTTGCTCCTTTCAACGGCAATTTTTATTTGTACGGAGGCCCCCGCGTTGCTTTCAACCTGGAAAAGGCATTCACCTACAAATTGGGCGCCAACCCCGCTTTCCCGAATCAAAAAGAAAATCCGGATGTGAAAGGGGAGTTTAGCGACATAGAGAAAACCCTCCTTTCGATGCAAGTCGGAGCGGGGTACGACATTCCGGTCTCCAGCCAGGATGAGCAGTTGCAGTTTGTGCTCTCTCCTTTTATTTCCTTTCAACCGTACTTTGGCCAGTCTCCCCGCGCCAGTGAAACGTGGAATATCACCAGCGTAAGAGCCGGTGCTGCATTGAAATTCGGGTTTGGAACCAAAATGCAACCACTTGAAGAGGTGGATGCATTTGATCCTAAAATCAGCTTTTCGGTTAAGGCGCCCAAGAATATCCCGACCCAGCGCAAGGTGAGGGAAATATTCCCGCTCCGCAATTACGTGTTTTTCGACTTGGGATCCACGGAGATCCCCGAACGATATGAGCTGCTTCGGAAGGATCAGGTGATAGACTTCAAGGAAGACCAACTTGAAATGTACACGCCTAAAAATCTCACCGGCCGTTCGAACCGCCAGATGACCGTTTACTACAATGTGTTGAACATCCTCGGCGACCGGATGGGGAAAAACCTCGCTACCTCCGTCGTTTTGGTCGGTTCCTCGGAACTGGGACCGGAGGATGGACAAGCCATGGCAGAATCGATTAAGGAATACCTGGTTAGCGTTTTTGGAATTGATGCTTCCCGTATCGGAACCGAAGGACGGGACAAGCCGAAAATTCCTTCCGAGCAGCCGGGAGGCACGACCGACCTTACGCTCCTTCGCGAGGGGGATCGCAGGGTGTCGATCGAGAGCAGCTCCCCTACCTTGCTCATGGAGTTTCAAAGCGGCCCTGGCGCTTCGCTTAAGCCGGTTGAAATCATAGCCATGCAGGAAGCGCCCTGGACAGCTACGTTACCTTTAATGCAGATGGAGCAAGAGAAGCTTTCTCTTCCTGGCACCTGGTTATCGCGGATGAAAACGGCAAAGAACAATACTTTGGCCCCTACACCCAGGAGATGGTCAGTATCCCCGGGAAATCCATCCTGGGAACGCGCGCCCAAGGCACCTACAAGGTGACGATGATGGGGCAAGCGGATAACGGCGATATGGTAAAAAGGGAAACCTCGGTCCATATGGTGCTTTGGACCCCCCAAAAAAACGCGGAAGTATTGAGGTACAGCGTACTTTTTGAATTCGATGATTCGAAGGCCATAGCCATGTACGAAAAATACCTCGCAGAGTCGTCACGCCCAAGATCCCAAAAGGCGCCAAAGTGTTGATTCACGGATACACGGATATTATTGGTGATGAGACCTACAATGAAAAATTGTCGATGGCCAGGGCTAACGATGTAAAGAACATCATGCAGGATGCCCTTGCGAAAGCAGGCAGAACCGACGTCGCCTTTGAAATTTACGGATTCGGCGAGGATCAAAAGCTGTCTCCTTTCGACAATCAATATCCGGAAGAACGCTTTTACAACCGCACCGTAGTGATTGATATAGTTCCCGCAAATTAAGCTCAACGGTTGACTTTAATACGATACATTCTTAAGGACCATACAAAGGGACAGGACCTAAAAAGCCTGTCCTTTTCTTTTTAGGAAATTGGTTTCCTGAAATAACAATAGCCGTACGTAAATGTGTGAATTATGTAAATTTTTTCAAAAATTATGTAACAGCTGAAAAAACAAAAAAACGGACCTTTAGGTATGACTCCTCCTAATTGTTGTAGAGAGGAACCAGTAATTTTTAAAATCAATTTTTTAGATACATTCTTCTTGTTGGCTTATAACCCTGAAAAGGGAGATGAATATAACTACCTACCAGCCTGTGTGCAAAATTATTGGAAATGTGAACGAGAAAACGGGGGCTAAATTCCCGAAAGCGACACTTTGATGATAATAAATGAAACATGAAAATCCTATTTTTTGAAATTTTGTTTATTCAAACCCAATGAAAATAAAATTACCTACTGCTTTAACAGCTATTATGCTGTTTTTAGCGCTCAATATGAGTTTTGCGCAGATTCAGCCTCCCCCTCCAGATTTAGGGGATGCTACGAATTTTGCCTTATTTACTTCCGGAGGAGCTTTTATCAATGATGGGGCAACGGTCGTTACCGGGGATATCGGCACCCATGTGGGCGCCTTCTCCGGTTTTCCTCCGGGAATTGTCATTGGAGCTGTTCACCTGGCAGATGTGGTTACAGCAGCAGCGGAGCCCGATGTAGAATCTGCGTATATGTACCTGGATAATATTGCCGGCGGTTCGGTTATAGGAACTACATTGGGAGGCGGTCAACTTCTTACTCCGGACGTGTATATCCTTGGAGCTGCCGCCAACCTGGATGGAGCCTTGACTTTAGACGGGGAAGGAAACCCGGACGCCATTTTTATTTTCCAGATCGACGGCGCCCTATCCACTACCGTAAATTCGACGGTCACTCTTATTAATTCGGCTTCCTTGTGCAATGTCTATTGGCAGGTAAATGGAGCCGTAGATTTAGGAGAGAATTCCGTATTTAGAGGTACGATCCTGGCTGCAGGAGCTATCTCCTTGCTGGAAGGCGCAGATCTTTACGGCAGAGGCCTTACCACCGCCGGGCAAATTGACCTGCACAATAATATAGTCACTAGATCTATAGACCCTGTTGCATCCGTAATATCCGCAAGCGGGGCTATCACATTTTGCATAGGAGGGAGTGTGACGCTTTCCGGAAATGTTGGCGGAGTATGGAGCACCGGAGCGACAACCGTTTCCATCACCGTAAGTGCAAGTGGCGACTATTTCGTCACCAATACTACGGAGTGCGGCAGTATAAATTCAAATCACATTATTGTAACGGTCAACCCATTGCCGGCTTGCTCGATCAGCGGCGCCACGACGATCTGCCAGGGGCAAACTACCCAGCTTTGCGCAACTCCTGGAATGCTCTATATGTGGAGCACAGGGGCAATTACCGACTGTATCACAGTCAGTACGGCCGGGAGTTATTCAGTAACGGTCACGGATGGCAACGGATGCAGCAGCGTCTGTAGTGCAACCGTCACCGTTAACCCGTTGCCGGCTTGCACGATCAGCGGCGCCACCACGATCTGCGAGGGCCAGGTCACTCAGCTTTGCGCACCTGCGGGAGCTTCCGGTTATCTATGGAGTACAGGAGCAATCACCAATTGCATTATCGTAAGCACAGCAGGATCATATTCCGTAACGGTTACGGGCGCAAACGGGTGTACAAGTATCTGTAGTGCGACGGTTACCGTTAACCCATGACCGGTTTGTACGATCAGCGGAAACACAACGATCTGCCAGGGGCAAACTACCCAGCTTTGTACTCCTGCCGGCGCCTCCGCTTATTTGTGGAGCACAGGGGCAATTACCAATTGTATCACGGTAAGCACGGCAGGAGCGTATTCTGTTACAGTTACGGGCGCAAACGGATGCAGCAGCATCTGTAGTGCGACTGTCACCGTTAACCCATTGCCTGTTTGCACGATCAGCGGAAACACGACGATATGCGAGGGCCAAATCACTCAGCTTTGTGTACCTGCCGGCGCCTCAAGTTATTTGTGGAGTACTGGGGCAATCACCAATTGCATTATCGTAAGTACTGCCGGAACATATTCTGTAACGGTTACAGGCGCAAACGGATGCGTCAGTGTCTGTAATGCAACGGTTATTGTTAACCCGCTTCCAGTTTGCACGATCAGCGGAAATGGTTCGGTCTGTCCAGGCCAAACTACCCAACTTTGTGTGCCGGCAGGAGCTGCGAGCTACCTGTGGAGCACCGGAGCCATAACAAATTGTATTACCGTTGGGGCAGGGACCTATTTGGTTACAGTTACCAGCGCCAGCGGATGCATCAGTGTCTGCACCAAGACCGTTACCGAAAATCCTACACCAACCTGTACCATCACTGGAAATAATATCCTCTGCCAGGGTCAAACCACCCAGCTTTGTGTACCCGCAGGAGCTTCCAGCTATTTATGGAGTACAGGGGCCACCACAAATTGTATTACGGTAAGCACAGCGGGAAACTATTCCGTTACGGTAACAGAGGCAAACGGGTGCATAAGCACTTGCAGTCAGATGGTCACCCTTAGTCCATTACCCGTTTGTACTATTACGGGGAATGAATCTATCTGTCCGGGCCAAACCACCCAGCTTTGTGCACCGGCCGGGGCTGCCAGCTATCTGTGGAGCACAGGCGCAACTACGAATTGCATTACGGTAGGGGCAGGAACCTATTTGGTCACGGTTACCAATTCAAGCGGATGCTTCAGTGTCTGCACCAAGACCGTTACCGAAAATCCTACGCCAAACTGTACGATTTCAGGCAATGGATTGGTCTGCCAGGGGCAAACGACCCAGCTTTGTGTGCCGGCGGGCGCCGTCAGCTACTTGTGGAGCAATGGCGCTATCACTAATTGTATTACGGTAAGCGCAGGGGGAACCTATTCTGTTACTGTTACAGAAGTAGGAGGATGCGTGAGCACTTGCAGCAAGCTCGTCACCGTTATTCCGCTTCCCAATTGTAATATCACCGGTAACGGGGCCATTTGCGAAGGGCAATCAACTCAGCTTTGCGCATCTGGAGGCGGTTCCGCTTATTTGTGGAGCACAGGCGCCACTACATCTTGCATAACTGTAAGCGCAGCCGGGACGTATTTTGTTACGATTACCGGGGTAAACGGATGCATCAGTATTTGTAGCAAGCTTGTTACGGTTGGTCCTTCGCCGGTATGCACGATTACCGGTCCCGAATCCCTCTGTCCCGGACAAAGCGCCCAGCTTTGCGCACCGGCAGGCGCTTTCACCTATCAGTGGAGCAACCTCGCATCGACTAGTTGCATCACGATCAATGCGCCGGGCACCTACTCTGTGACGGTTACCTATGCGAACGGATGCGTCAGCATGTGCAGCATAACGGTTGCCAGCGCTGTTTCCTGTGTCATTACAGGAGGAGAGGGCGGCATTTGCGAAGACGAAACTACAATCCTTTGCGCGCCAACAGGCAGCGGATACACTTATCTATGGAGCAATGGCGCCATCACCAGTTGTATTACAGTGGGTACGCCGGGCACCTATTCTGTTACGGTTACCAATGCGAGCGGATGCAGCAGCACTTGCAGCAAGGTAGTTATTCAATTACCGGAACCAAACCGATGCATCGATGGCAGCAAGACGATCTGTGAAGGATACACCTCGGTGCTTTGTTCCTGTAACGGACCCGGCCATACCTACTTGTGGAGCACGGGCGCTACTACCAAATGTATTACGGTAGGAGCAGGAACCTATTCCCTCACAGTGACCAATACGGCCGGATGCGTGGCCTACTGCGAAAAAACAGTAACGGTCGTGCCCCCGCCCAATTGCGCCATAACGGGAAACAGCACCATTTGCCCCGGTGGTTCCACCTCGCTTTGTGCACCCGTAGGCAGCGGTAATACCTACCTATGGAGCACAGGCGCGACTACGCGGTGCATTACGGTGAACGCGGCGGGAACCTATTCGGTAACCGTGACCAACAACGGCTGTCAGAATTCCTGTAGCAAGACCGTGACCGTTACGCCTCTCCCGCCTTGCACCATTACCGGGAATCCAAACATTTGCCAGGGATCGAGCACAACCCTTTGCGCACCATCCGGAAGCGGGTTTACGTATAAGTGGAGCAATACCAAGAAAACACGGTGTATCACGATAAGCAACGCCGGAACGTATTCGGTAACGGTGACCAGCAACGGCTGTACGAGCGCCTGCAGCGTCACAACGACTGTTTATCCCAAACCTGTCTGCTACATCACAGGCGATCTTTTCCCGGATGAGGGAGAGTCCACGACCCTGTGCGCGCCTCCGGGGATGAGTGCATACCTGTGGAGCACGGGGGCTACCACCCAGTGCGTTACGGTCGATCAGCACGGCACCTACTGGGTGACCATAACCAATTCACCGGGTTGTACCAGCAAATGCAGCGCCCGGGTTGAATACGAGGACGGTGGTAGGGAAGGATCGGGTCAGGAGTCAGAGCAGCTTGGCGACGGCGATTTTGCGGTGAGGGCATATCCGAATCCTTTTAGATCCAAGGCGTTCATTGAATTTCAAAACCTGAAATCAAATGCGCATGTGGAGATTGAGTTTTACGACTTAGAAGGGAATAAGATTGCCACTTTATTTGATGGGGATGTAGAGCGCGGAGCGTTGTACAAAGCCGAAATAAACGCAGAAAGTCTCCCGCCGGGGGTTTACATCTACAGGATAATAAGCGGAGAGCAGATCATGAACCGAAGGATCATATTGATAAAGTAGTTCTAATAATAGTTTTTGTAGCTGCCCCCAGCAATGGGGGCAGCTTTTTTTTAGTTCTATCCTGTTTTGAAGGTTTAGTCAAACCACTTTATTTTGAAAATAATACTACTTAAATCAGAGGAAAAAAGTATGAAACTTTTTATTAAAAACATGGTGAGCCTTCGCTGTGAGTTGGTTGTGAAAACGGTATTGGATAACCTTGGGCTTCAGTATACGGTTTTGGAATTCGGCGAAATTGAGGTAAAAGAGCATATTTCAAAAAGAATGCATGAGACATTGAAAGTCGCGTTGATGCATTCGGAGCTTGAATTGATGGAAGACAAAAAGGCCATGCTCATTGAGAAAATTAAAATGGTGATTATTGAAATGGTGCATTATACAGACGAATTGCCTTTGACCAATTTCTCCGACTATTTGAGTCAAAAGCTGAATTACGACTACACCTACCTTTCCAATCTTTTTTCTGAGGTGAAAGGAACCACTATTGAAAAGTTTATCATTTTACATAAAATTGAGCGGGTAAAAGAATTGCTGATCTATAACGAACTTTCCCTTACCGAGATCGCAATTAAGCTTCGATACAGCAGTCTGGCGCATTTGTCCAACCAGTTTAAAAAAACCACCGGTTTGACCCCCTCGTTCTTTAAAAAGCTGAAACACAAGCGGCTCATTGTCCTCGAAAATGTGTGAATATTGCAACACATTCCCGAAATTGTGTAATGCTTCTCCCCCAGGTCAGGCGTACCTTTCCACTATAGTAAGCATTGAAATTTAAACCCAAAACAAAGTTTTTTGGCGTTTTTTTTGATTTAAAAAAAAACCGGCCGGGGGGGGGCCCCCCGCCCCCCCCCCCCAAACCAAACCAAAACGCCCCCCCGCGGCCCCCTTTTCTTAATTAAATAAAAAACACCAAATAATTTTAAATTGGCATAAATTAATTTTATTAAATCACCTTTAAAAAGGGAAATCCATGAGTTTAGGAAACGTATTATTAGGCATCGTGGCGGGTATTGCGGTCGGCGCTACCTTGGGGGTTTTATTTGCTCCCGATAAAGGTTCTAACACCCGCAAGAAAATTACCGAAAAAGGAAATGAATTGGCTGGGGATTTGGAGCAAAAATTCAGCGAGCTTATTGAAAGCATTACCAGCAGATTAGAGAGTTTGCAGGAAGAGGCCATCCGCCTGGTGGAGAATGGGGAACCCCAACCGGAAGAAATGGAGAAAGAAGTGACCCCTTCATAAAAAGCAGGAACATGGAACCTCAGGAAAGCACGATTGACCTATTACTTGAAAGAGCGGAAACATACGGAAAAACGTCGTTCGAACTGTCGAAGCTCGTGGCTTTGGAAACGGCGGCTCATGTAGTGACTTCCTTGATATGGCGGCTTAGCGTTCTCATCATGATTTCGCTGTTTGTGCTCGTATTGAACATTGGCATAGCCCTTTGGCTGGGAGAGGTGCTCGGTGAAATTTATTACGGCTTTTTTATTGTGGCCGGATTTTACCTCATCGCCGGAGTGGTCCTGCATTTTTTTCTGCATAAATGGATTAAAACGCCGATCATTAATTTAATCATCAAACAAGCCCTCGCCTAGGGTGTACCATGAAAAAAATAAATTCAGAATCCGAACTCAGGGAGACCATCCTTCAATTGGAAAGGCAGCAGGAGCAAGAAGGGAAAATGTTGAGAGAGCAGTTTCACCTCGCGTACGATAGCATTAAGCCGGTCAACCTGATTAAAAGCACGCTCTCGGAAGCTATTGAATCCAGGGATTTAAAAGACAACCTGTTCAATGCGGCCGTGGGCTTGACAACCGGCTTCCTCTCCAAAGTACTATTTGAAGGTAAAAATAGCAGCCCCTTAAAAAAGCTTCTCGGCACGGCCCTGATGTTCGGCATTACGAGGTTAATCACCCAAAATCCGGGAGCCTTAAAAACCTTTGGGAAGAAGTTGTTAAATATTACTCGTAAAAAGTGAACACGACCCAGAAATTTCCATTTTACGCCAGAATTTCGCTCATCCTCATCGGGTTGTATGTTCTCTTTAGCATGCTAACCATTTTGCAGGATATTATTCTTCCGCTGATCTATGCAGCCATTATTGCCATTCTGATCAGCCCGGCGGTCAATTTTTTGGTAAATAGAAAGGTCAACAGGGCCTTTTCCATTGCGGTAGTTCTGGTCTTTGCCCTCCTGGCACTAACCTCGTTGATCGCTTTGTTTACTTCTCAGGCAAGCCTGCTTGGAAAATCATTGCCACAGCTGGTAGATAAATTTCAGGAGCTATTCAACCAGATGGTTTCATGGGGCTCCGGCTATTTCAATATCCCCACGCTGAAAATCAACGAGTGGATTACCCATACAAAAGCTGAATACATAAACAGCAGCGGCGCCCGGATCGGGCTCACCCTCACCACGATGGGCAGCGTGTTGGCAACTGTTTTTCTGACGCCTGTGTACGTTTTTATGATTTTGTTCTACCAGCCTCACCTCATCCGTTTTGTTCACCAGATCTCCGGAGAGGACAACAACGACAAGGTGAGCGAAATACTGGCCGAGACAAAAACGATCATCCAGAGCTACCTCGTCGGACTTTTTGTTGAATTTGCCATTATCGCCACCCTGAATTCGGTAGGCCTCCTGGCCCTCGGTATTCAATACGCGATCCTGCTCGGCATTGTCGGCGCGCTCCTCAACATCATTCCCTACATCGGAGGGCTTATCGGGGTTGCTTTGTTTATGATCATAGCCCTGGTAACCAAATCGCCCATTTATGTGCTATACGTGTTTGGTCTCTATGCCTGCATTCAATTGATAGACAACAACTACATCGTACCCAAGATCGTCGGGTCAAAGGTGAAGCTCAACGCGCTCGTTTCGATCATTGCGGTGATCGCGGGGGCTGCCTTATGGGGGATTCCGGGCATGTTTCTTTCCATTCCGCTCATTGCCGTTCTTAAAGTTATCCTCGACCGGATTGAGCCCTTAAAACCCTGGGGTTTCCTGTTGGGGGATACCATGCCGCCCATCATAAAAATTACCCTGCGAAAGATCCCCGGCCAGCGAACCGGCCCAAAAGTGTGAATGATGTAACTCTTTCCCTGAATTGTGTAACATTTCTCTTCCATTAAGCAGGCAACTTTGAAGCCTGAGATTTTTTTCACAACATAAATCATCGATCATGAGCAAGGATAAAGGAACCAAAAACCACAAAAAAGCGCCTGCTGACAAATCTGCGGGTAAAACGAAACCCTTGTCGCCTTATAAGTCAGAAGGCAAAAGTGGGCAGAGCAATCAACCCACCCTCGAGCCTTTTGTCCCAAAATCCGATGGCAAAGGAGGAAGCAACAAGCCGAAGAAATAAGGGATTAAGAACAAGGAAAATGAGAAATGACTCCGTCATCAATGATGGGGAAGGTGCAGAAAATGTGTCTTTCCCCAACGCCGTTTTGAGAAACGGCAATGGATCTCTGTTGTCTGCGGACCAGCTGCCGGAGGTATTATTCATCAGTTCTTACCCCCCGAGAGAGTGCGGCATAGCAACCTACTCACAGGATTTGCTCAAGGCGCTTAACAACAAATTCAGCGACTCGTTTTCGCTTCGGGTTTGCGCGCTTGAATCTGAAAATACAGAATTGGCTTATCCGGAGGAGGTGAAATTTGTCCTCGATACAAATGATCCACAACAATACGCCGTCATTGCGGATGCCATTAATAAAGACCCGCGCATTCGGGTCGTATTGATGCAGCACGAGTTTGGATTCTTTCAAGGCCGGGGCGAAGAGGCTTTTGCGCAATTTTTGCACGCCATCCACAAGCCGGTCGTCATCGTTTTTCATACAGTGCTGCCTCATCCCGATGAAACCTTAAAGGCGAAACTCAGGCATATAATCGAAGCCTGCTCCTCGGTGGTGGTCATGACGAAGAGCTCCGCGAAAATTTTGCAGGATGAATACGGGATGGCCCCGGAAAAAATTGTGGTCATCGAGCATGGCACCCACCTCGTGCCGCACCTGAACAAGGAATTTCTGAAAGAAAAATACGGCCTGGCCGGAAAGAAGGTCCTTACGACCTTCGGGTTGCTCGGCCCCGGCAAGGGAATCACGACAACCCTGGATTCGCTGCCGGCGATTATTGAAGCGAATCCGGATGTGGTCTTTCTGGTCATCGGCAAAACACATCCCGGAGTGGTAAAATCGGAGGGGGAAAAGTACCGCGATATGCTGGAAGCAAAAGTCGAGGCACTAAACCTCTCCCTCCATGTGGAGTTTATCAATCGCTATCTTCCTCTGGAGGATTTATTGGAGTATTTGCAGCTTACCGATATCTATCTTTTTACAAGCAACGACCCCAACCAGGCGGTGAGCGGCACTTTTTCCTATGCGATGAGTTGCGGCTGCCCGATCATTTCCACTCCAATTCCTCATGCGAAGGAAGTATTGCGCGAGGACACCGGAATAATAATCGATTTTCAGAATTCGCACCAATTGACGGATGGAGTCAATCGCTTAATGAGCGACGAACCCCTGAGGATGGCTTTCGAATCGAGCACCTTGCAAAGGATGGCTCCAACGGCCTGGGAGAATTCGGCTATTGCCCACGCCCAACTGCTTCGCAGAAAAGCTCGGGAGGAAATCGTACTTCAATACCGGCTACCCCAAACCAAGCTGGACCATCTGAAAAAGATGACCACGGAATTCGGCATGATTCAATTCTCCAAAATAAGCCAACCGGATCTCGATTCGGGGTACACCCTGGACGATAATGCACGGGCTTTGATCGCCATAACCATGCACTATGAGCTGACCGGCGATGAGGAGGATTTGAATTACATCCGGATTTATCTGGATTTTATAAAGTATTGCCTGCAACCGGGGAAGTATTTTTTGAATTATGTGGATGAGAAAAGGAAATTCACAAAACAAAATGAAACCACCAACCTCGCGGATGCGAATGGAAGAGCTTTATGGGCCCTTGGCTATCTGGTTTCACAGCATGCTATATTACCCGCAGCGCTTACGGAAGATGCCGAAGAAATAATAGAAGCGGCGCGGACCCGGGTAGAAATGATCCATTCCACGCGCGCCATGGCATTTGTCATAAAGGGGTTCTATTACTACAACCAGCTAAAAAAGTCGCCGGCCAATACTGCCCTCATCAAGAAACTGGCAAACAGGCTGGTTCAAATGTACCGGCATGAATCCGAGCGGCATTGGCAATGGTACGAAGGTTACCTGACCTATGCCAACAGCGTGTTGCCGGAAGCGATGTTGTGCGCATGGCAGGAAACCGGCGATCCGGTGTATAGGGAAATCGCCAAATCTTCCTTTGATTTTCTTTTGTCGCTTACCTTCACGGAAAGCGGAATAAAAGTAATCTCCAATAAAAGCTGGCTGCAAAAAGGCCAGAAAGCGGCTCATTATGGAGAGCAACCCATTGATGTCGCATATACCATCCAGGCATTGGACAGGTTTTTCAATGAATTTGGAGAAGAAGGCTATTTAGAAAAAATGATAGCGGCTTTTAGCTGGTTCCTGGGCAACAATCACCTGAACCAGATTATTTACAATCCCTGCACCGGAGGCTGCTACGACGGATTGGAGGAAAGCCGCGTGAACCTCAACCAGGGCGCCGAATCCACCCTGAGTTACCTGATGGCAAGGCTAAGCCTCGACCAATATATGGAGGTTGGCCACGGCAAAACCCTTGCGAAAAAAGCAAATCTTGTTCGTATGTGTGAATGATGTAACTCTTATCGGAAATTGTGTAATGCTTCCCGGGTTTTAAGAGCGCATCTTTATACCGTGAAAATTCTTTCACAACATAAATTTTTTAAAATGGAACCACTAGAAATAAAAGGCAACTGGAACGAGCTGAAAGGCAAGCTTAAGCAAAAATTTGCCGTTTTAACAGACAATGACCTGATGTACGAAAAAGGCAAAAAAGAAGAAATGCTTGGAAAACTTCAAATCAAGCTGGGCAAAACAAAAGAAGAGTTGCACAAAATTATCGCAGATCTTTAATTGTAGCCTACCCCAAAAAACCGCTTTTTTAAATTTTATTCAAAAATAACAAAGATGAAAAAAGATAATTTTTTTCGATTGGAATAACAACGCTTATGGCGGGCGCACTGCTCACCGGCTGGCAGACTGCCGCACAGAAAGAGGAGGCTGCAGCAGAAGATGTAGAGCAGGCCAAGCAGGATTTGCAAACTGCCCAGACCGAGGCCGATACGGAAGCTCAGCTCGTTGCAAACACGGAAGAGTGGCAGGCATTCAGAAATGAAACGGAAGCGAGAATAAAAGTCAATGAAGCCCGCATTGCCGAACTGAAGGTGAAAATGAAAAAATCCGGGAAGAGCATGGACGCTCTTTATGCAGACAAGATCAATGCCCTGGAGCAGAAAAACAAGGATCTGAAGACGAGGATGGACAACTACGAGCAGAACAAAACCGAGTGGCAAGCATTCAAGCGCGAATTTAACCGCGACATGGATGAGCTTGGCCAGGCGCTCAAGGATTTTTCAGTTGACAATAAGAATTAATGAAGCCTCAAAAAAGGCGGGGTAGCGCCCGCTTTTTTTGAATTTCCCGAAACCCTAAAGCAATAACAATGAATATCTCCGAAATTGAAAAATCAAAAGTTCACATTACCGTGGAGATAATCGAATACATAACAAATTCCGTGGTCATCAAAACGATTTTGAAGAAATCGACCGGCAATATCAGCGTCATGTCGTTCGATTCCGGGGAAGGGCTGACAGAAAAAACCTCTCCATTTGACACCTTCGCTCAAATCATCGAGGGAATAGCTGAGATTGTAATCGACGGAAAATCCAATGTCCTAAAGACGGGGCAATCCATTGTAATACCAGCCCATTCGCCCAATTTCGTCAGATCAAACGGGCGTTTCAAAATGATCATGACCGTGATAAAAAGCGGGTACGAATAAATTTTACCTCGTTAATACCAACTTCCTGACCGCCTTTTCTCCTTCTGCGGTTAATTGTACGAAATAGACACCTGGGGCCATCCCAGCCAGATTGACTTCATCCTGCAAATATGCAGTTTGAAGTCTTTCCATTTTATGCACGATCTGCCCTTGGGTATTCACCATGCTAATCTCCAAGTCGGCAGCGCGCCGGAGGCTGACGGTCAGGGTAAACAGGCCGGAGCTGATGGAGGGAGTCAGGGTGAAAGTGGTCAGCCCAAAATTCTCAAAGGCGCTAACCGCAATGTCTATTGATTGGGAAATGGAATGCTCGCAAATCCCGTTGCTAACGCTCAGGGTAATGACGTACTCCCCGTCCACGCCGTAGGTATGCACCGGGTTTTGTTCGCTGGAGGTATTGCCGTCGCCGAAATCCCATAACCAGCTAGTGGCGCCGGAGGACCCGTCGGTGAATGTCAACTGAGCGCCTGCCTGCTCAAAGCCAAATTGGGCAAGCGGCGGGTCCAGCACCTCCACGGTATGGCAAGCAGTCGAGCTCGCCCCGCAGTCATTTAAAGCTGCAGCGCACACCAGCCCCTGACCCGGGGTAGTCCAGGTCACCGTGATTTCGTTGCCGTTCGTAGTAAAGGTGCCGCCTGTTACGGTCCAGGTGAAACCCGCAGGGGCCGGGCCTCCGGATGGGCTTACCGTAAAGATGGAGGTCGTTTCTGTACAGGCACCCTGTGGACCGGAAATGAAAGGCGGCAGCGGCGGCGCAGTGTCGGCAGTAACCGTTACAGCCGACTGGCCGAGACAAGTCAGGCCCAGGTAGCTTTGAGTGACGAATAAGGTGTAAATGCCGGGTTCGCCAATCGTTGGCGTCAGGGTATTTTCTCCCGCGATGAGTCCGGGTCCTGTCCACAAATAATAGATCACCGCGCCAGGGGCATCTGGAACAGTAGTCGATCCGGATCCATCCAATACGAGGGTAGTCGTGGTGCAGTTCAGCTCCCCGGGAGGGGCGATCATCGCCTCGGCCTGGAGGGTGGTCAGATCCAAAGTCACTACGCTGTCGCAATTCTGGGAGGATGCCAGAGTCACCGTATACACACCTGTCGCCTCGTAGGTATTTCCGGCAAAATTATAGCTGTCGCCCTGGCAAATGGCTGCCAGGGCAGGCGGCATCACGATGGGGTTGTCCTGGATATTCACCGTAAGGCAAGTTTTGAAGGCTTGACCCGTTGGCATTATCGGCCGTGACGCAAACCTGTCCTTGCCCCGCGGCGGTCCACATCACCGCGATCGTATCGCCGTTTGTGTTGGTGGTAAAGGTACCTCCCGTCACCGTCCAGGTGAATCCCGCAGCCGGCAGGCCTGAGCCGGAGGGGGCGACCGTATATTCGGAGCTCGTGCCCAGGCATGCGCCCGATGGCCCGGCAAGGGCGGGTTGTTCCGGCGGGTCGTTTATGGACGTTACTGTCACACAAGCCAGATCGGAACAGGAAACCCCTTGGTAAATATGCGAAACCTCCAGGCAATAAACACCGGAAGAGTCAATCAAAGGGTTGAGGGTGCTGTCTCCGCTGAGCAGCCCAGGGCCTGTCCACAAATAGCTGAGCACTCGTTGGAGTCAGCGGGAATGGCGGTCGATCCCGTTCCATCGAGTACAAGGGTGGTGTTGCCCTTCTCCAAGCACTCCGGGCGGAGCGATCACCGCCTCGGCCTGCAGGACGGTCGGCTCCAGCGTCATGACGCTGTCGCAGCCGGTAGACGATGACAGGGTAATGGTGTATATACCGCTTGAATCGTAGTCGGTACCGGCAAAAGGATAGCTCTCTCCCTGGCAGATAGCGGCTTCTACCGGAGGCATGATAACCGGATCATCGGAAATGTCGACGTTCAGGCAGGCCTGCGGGCTCGACCCGCAGCTATTTCTGCCGTCACGCAAACCGTCCCTGTCCGGTCTCGGTCCAGGTCACCTCAATGGTATCGCCGCTCCCGGAAAGGACGCCGCCCGTCACGGCCCAGGTGAAACCTGTAGGCTGAAGCCCCGTGCCCGAAGGCGAGACTATAAAGGTCGAGGTGGCTCCTGTGCAGGTGTTTAAGGGGCCCGTAAGTGAGGGCTGGTTTGGCGGAATATAAATGCCTTGCACCACGACACATTCCGTATCGGAGCAGGTTACACCCTGATACGTATGGGTCACCGTTAAACAATATGTGCCGGTCTGGTTAACTGTCGGGGTCAGTGTATTTCCTCCGCTGACTACTCCAGGGCCCGACCAGTAGCTGAGCGCTGCGCCCGGGATATAGGTCGATCCCGTTCCGTCCAGTACAAGGGTAGAGGAGCCTCCGCAGCCCAATACCCCTGGCGGGGCGATCACCGCCTCGGCTTGCAGGACGGTGAGGATCAGGGTCTGGATGCTGTCGCAGCCGTTACTGGATGCCGTCAGGGTATCGGTGTATTGGCCGGTTTCGTCATACTCGCTTTCGCCCTGTTGATAGATTTCTCCCTGGCAAATGGTGGCATACACGGGGGCAGGGATGGGGTTGGGAGGCGCTGCGATACCCACACAGATGCGGGTGCTGTCACAGCCCATCCAGGAGTCGTACACGACGGCATTCGTGCCGGGGCTGAATAGGTCTGCCCCTGGCAGGTCCAGGTTTCTCCCAGACAGAAATTGACTATTTCGAGCTGTGGAGGGATGGGGGTGGATATGATCGTTTTGCAGATAGTTGGGCCGGCTTCACAGGCATTCGAAGGGGTAACGCACAACTGGGCAACTCTGCGCTGTAAAAATCGACCGTAATGGAATTGCTGCCGTCATTGGTGGTAATCCCTCCGATCGCAGGAGAAGGGACCAATCGTAAAGGGTGACCGTGCCGGATGGTACCGTATAGTTGACCGATCCGCCCGGGCATACGTTTGTAGGTCCGGAGATAATTCCCGGATGATTGAGGGGAGGTTTCCGATTCCCTTCCGTCACGTCGATTTTCGCAGTCGCACTCCCATCTCCTCCCCAGCCGTCGATCAGCAAATAAGATACCTCTCTCGATGGTCAGGCCCGTCGCGGTAAGGGTGATGGGAACCAGCCTGCCCGGCGCCGTCGTAGTTGACACTGCCGTAAATTGGTGCATCAGCGTTGGCAATAGCTGTTCACCGCAGGCCTGTGCCGCTTGGCTGGCCTGCGCAATTGATGGCGAAATGGTCAGGGTAATGACGGTCCCTCCTGCTATAGGAGAGCCAATGGCTGTTTGCCAAGTGCCGCAGAAGGCCGAGGGGGCAAGCCCCTGTCCCGGTGCCGCCCGTCGGAGCAATACCCGTCCATGTCCTCTTCGGAGCAAAAGAGCGGGGCGTTCTGGCAGCCCTGAGCGCCTGTGCCGGGAGGGCTTGGGAGATTGCATTGAGCGGAGAGTTGATAGGCGGTTGCGAGGGCCAGAGCCAGGGAGCATAGTAGGGCTTTTTGCATGTCAATAGGATTTAGCGCTTTAAGTGTATTTCGATACTTAAATATGGGAGAAGTTGGGAGCAGGATGCTAAAATATTGAAATTTTGGGGAGGTTTGGCAAATGGATTGGGCTTTTGGGCTGAAAAATATAAATGTATTTTGTAATTTAACCTAAAAGGTATATATTAAAACAATTTGGTGATTTGGAGGTTTATTTCAATAGTAAAGACCCGGAGGAGCTCTATCGGACGGGCTATTCCAAAAAGCTGAAGCTGCCCGTGCAGGTTGTCGACAAGTTTTTTGCCACCATTCAGAAAATCGAGCCGCCGAAACCATTCACGATCTTTTGGCGGATAAAGGGCTGCGATTTGAAAAGCTGAAAGGAGCCCTCAAATCTTTACTCCATGCGCCTGAACCTGAAATACCGTCTTGAAATGACCCTGGATTGGAAAAATGAAGCAAAAACGGTCGGTATCTTTATACTGATCGATATTTCAAACCATTACGATTGAATTTATGATCCCCATTTCGCAAATACGACCAGCCAAAAAATTCGGCCCCGGCTACTTTATCCGGGAACAGATAGAACTGCGCAGCTGGACCCAGGACGAACTGGCGGAGGTTACCGGGTTTTCTCAAAAGCATATCAGCGAATTGCTGAACGACAAAAAGCCGGTCAGTCTGGACATGGCGCGGGTGTTGGGCGAAGTGTTCAATACCTCCCCCCAGTATTGGATGAACCTCGACACCGGCTACCGGCTCTGGGCGCAGGCTGAAAAAAGCGACAAGGAGGCGGTTGCCGATATTAAGGCCCAGATCTACGAGCGCATGCCCATCCGGGACATGGTCAAAAAGGCTGACTTCCTTGACCAAATCGGCCGAAGAGCTTGCTGAAGCCGTAAAAGCTTTTTGGGGTTGGGAGGCTCTCGATTTCCGGGTATCCTCGAACGCGAATACCAGCCCTGCCTCGCCCCGCCGTTCTACGGCTTACAACCAATACAATGCCTCTTACGCCATTACCTGGTATCAGATGGCTCGAAAAAAAAGCCGAAGAATTGGACGTGCCTCCTTATCGGAAGAATCTGCTCGAATCGCTTTACGAACGGCTGAACCTACACCCCGATCCGGCGAACATCCGCGTCTTCCTCCGCGAACTCGGGCTGGCGGGTGTGAAATTCTCGCCGCCGCCCCACCTGAAAAGACCTATCTGGACGGCGCCGCCTTCTTTTCCGGCGATAACCGGTGGTGGTATAAACACGCCTGCTACAACCGCCTCCCGGACCACTTCTGGTTTACCATCGCCCACGAGATCGCCCAGTCCTTTTGCACCTGAACGAGCAGACCCCTTTTATCCTCGACGATTTGCCGGACGGCGAGCAACCAATTGGAAGAGGAGGCCATGCCCTGGCTGGCAAGCAGCTCAAACACCCCCTTGAAATATGGGCGTTTTTTGGAGCCCCTACCTGCATTAAGGCACCCTGCTCGACAAGGTGGAGAATGCGCCGTCGAGTACGGCGTACACCCCGCCATCGTCGTGGGCAGCAAACTGGCGCATGAGGACAAGAAGTGTTTCCGGCCCATGCATCGGTATATGAGGAGGTGGTGGGGTGGATTGGGTGATCGACGATTATTGTGCTTGACGCCCGTGATGGAATTATTTACCTTTAGGAACCGTTAAACTTGAGTTGAAACAAGAGGTTTTACGATAAAAATTTTGGGCAATGGAAATTCAAAGAACTGGAAATCAAATAATCATCACTCTTCCCGCATCTGTGGACCTCGAAGGCGTTCAGAGGCTGATTAACTTTTTACTTTACAAGGAAGCCACCAAAGACAGCAAGGCCAGGCAGGAGGAGGTAGATAAACTGGCCCGGGAAGTGAACAAGCAATGGTGGGAGGATAATAAAGAGCGATTCCTACCTAAAAACATTTAACTTTCTTACAAATAATGAAATACAATAATGGATATGACAATAGTAAATAAAGGCAAAGAGATAGTCATTACCATCCCGGCAAACCTGATAGAAATGTCTGATATTCAGGAGTTCATTGATTATATCAGGTATAAAGCCCTCATTTCCAAAAGCAAGGCAAAGCCGGAGGAGGTACAAAAATTAGTAGAAGAAATCAACCAAAGTTTGAGGGAAAAGAACAAAGTATGACCCAGCAATGAAGGTTGTCATTGACACCAACATATTGGTGAGCACGTTGATAAGCTCCGACGGCATTGTTGGGTCCTTTTTGTTAAAAGACCTTCAGGATGTGGAAAAACTATCCTGTTATTACCTGTACGTCGAACTTTTCGACAAAAAGGAAAAGATGTTGAAGGTCAGCGGCCTGGCTGAGTCCGATTTTTTAGACTTAATGTACCTGATAATCAAAAGACTAACATTTGTCAATGAAAATCAAATTACTGCGGAAAACTGGCAGCAAGCAGTTGACCTTACCACTGGAATTGACGTAAAAGATGTGAGTTTTGTGGCACTTGCAATTCAGGCAGATGCAGTCCTTTGGACGGGGGACAAGAAACTTTACAAAGGGTTGAAGGAGAAAGGATTTTCAAATGTGGTCAACCGGGAAGAGTTGAGAGAATTGATAAAGAGGTAAACAAAAAATGGGCTTCCAAAAAATACTCGATAAATACCGAAAAACTGCTTTTTCGGAGCGCGACAAAGGTGCCCGCTTCGAAAGGCTGATGCAGGCCTACCTGCACATCCGCGAGCACGATGTGGTGGTCGCCAAGGCCGGCCTGCCCGGAATACCCGCCGGTACGGCGGGCACTGTGATCCACGCTTACGGCGGCGGGGAGGCGTATGAGGTGGAGTTCATGCTAAACGGTTCGAGCATGGTTGAGACGGCATCCGGCGATCAAATTGAAAAGAGGTAGGGGGGATGAAGATGCCGAATAGCGGCCAAGCCTTGCTCGTTTTGGCTTTAGCCTCGAACACATGGAGGTATTCAGAGATGCGCTCATCCGGCACGCCCTTGAGCGGGACGTCGAAAAACGGAACCTGGCCATTATGGAACCAAGTACGAGCTACGATGTGAAGTCCAGACGCCGGACAACAGGAATCCCTGTATTGTGAGCGTCGGATTATGAAGAGGGCACGGAGGGCCGAGGTTGGTGACGGTGTATCCGGGGTGATATGAATAAGTTTTTTCAACGTCACATGGGAGGGCTCTGCCCTCCTCCCCAAAGCCAGCTCCTACCTAAGAAGGCGGCTTCATTACGTGAATACCCGCTGCATTTCAAACTGCCTCAATAATCACCATACCTGATTTTGTGGGTATGATGCGATTTAGCGCAAAGCCTGCCGATTGAAGCAGGTCCCTGAACTCCAATTCTGTTCTTTCGGCGCCGCCTATCATAACTTGCATGTGGAGGTCGGCAAACAGCAACATGGGGTTATAAGGCTCTTCTACCACAAACTCGATCAGCAATAATTTGCCTCCCGGGTTAAGTGCCCGACGGCAGTTGGATAGTATTTTTTCGCTATTTTCATCGCTCCAATCGTGAATAATCGCTTTGAGGATGATACAATCAGCATTAGGAACATTCTCAAAAAAACTGCCGCTTATCACCTCAAACCTGTTGTCAAGGGAGCCCAATACGTGATTTTTCACGGTGTTTTGCAGATCGAAAAGAATGCCCTTTGCCTGTGGATTGTTTTCAAGAATGACTTTGAGCAACATACCTTGCCCCCCGCCCACATCGCAAATGGTATTAAAAGCGCTGAAGTCATATGCCTCGACTGCAGTTGGCGCCATCATCGTGCTTCGTTCGGTTCCCATTTGGTTGAAAGGCTTGCCGTATTCTTCATTCGTTTCGAGAAATTCGAAAAAGCTGGTGCCCCAAACCTGATCGAATGCAGGCTTCCCGGTCTGCAACGAGTAGGAAAAATTCTGCCAGGAGTCGCGCCAGGGCGGAGCCGTCAAAAATGGAGCGCTTGTGGAAAAGCTCCCCCGAGTGTCTTTAAGGAAACATCTCCCGATGTCGGTCAGTGAATAGGAGTTCCCGGTTTTTGTGACCAGGTCTAATTGAGCAGCATATCTCAGCGTTCTGGATAATACATTTTCGTTCAAGGAACATTCCGAGGCAATCTCGGCGGCCGTTTTTTGCTCTTTTCCCATTGCTTCAAAAACGCGAGACTTTATCAGGGCAATGACAATCTGGGTGGCCATCATTCCGCACAGAAGCATAAAGGCACGGACAGGGGCAGGGGCAGAATTTGAATTTTCCATGTTATTTTTTAAGGCTTGATTTACAGGGCTTTGCCAGATTTTGTTCCTAAGGTATAAAAAATGGAGGATGCATGCCTTAGATTTGAAGCACAATATTCTTTAAGGATTCGATTTTAGAACCCAATCCAAAGGGCTATGACATACCGCATCGGTTTCACCGCGATACTCCTGCTAGTGACTATCTCCAGCCTCCACGCCCAACCCATCCCCATCTCCGGCCTCCTCTACGACGAAACCTCCTCCCCCCTCCTCGGCGTCAACATCGTCGAACAAGCCAACCCGGGCAACGGGACGGTCACAGACCTGGACGGGAAGTTCAGCATGGAAGTAAGTTCGGAAGACGCGGTGCTGGTATTCAGCTATATCGGTTACCTGGAGCAGGAAGTGCGCGTGGGGAAGCAACGGCAGTTCGAGATCACCCTCGAACCCGATGCCACCCAGCTCAACGAGGTGGTGGTGACGGCCCTGGGCATCAAACGGCAGAAAAGGGAATTGGGGTACTCGACCGAGAGCTTCGAGGGGCAGGAGCTCGAGCGCTCCAACGGGCCCGACCTGCTCAACTCCCTTCACGGAAAATCGGCCGGGGTGCAGATCACGAGTCCCAACGGGGTGGACGGCGGCACCACCCGCATCGTCATCCGGGGGAACAACAACATCAACTCCGACAACCAGCCGCTCATCGTCGTCGACGGCATACCGCTCGAAAACGAGCCGGGATTGCAGGACATCGGGCGCGGCCAGGACTGGGGCGCGGCCATCAACAACATCAACCCGGCGGATATCGAAAGCGTCAACATCCTCAAAGGGCCGACGGCCTCGGCGAAATACGGCTCGCGGGGCTCCAACGGCGTGGTGCTCATCAGCACCAAACGCGGGTCGAGACAGAGCGGCATCGGCATCCAGTACAGCCTGGCCCACAAGATCATCCAACCCTACCGCTACCGCGACGTGCAAAATGTGTACGGCGCCGGCGGACCGATCAATTTACTGGAACCCACCTTCCAAACCGACGCCGGGGGAAACCCGATTTACCCCACCAGCGTCCATACCGACACCGGCCCCTTCGGGCGGCCGACCACAGAGCTCTTCGGGTTCTACTCGACCGGCGCCTCCTGGGGGCCGAGGATGGAAGGGCAGATGATCCGATGGTGGGACGGCGAAATGCGCCCTTTCTCCCCGCAGCCCGATAACCTGAAACTCTACTTCTCCAACGGCAATACCACCACCCACAACCTCTCCTTCAGCGGAGGCTCGAACATGGGCACCCTGCGCGTGTCGCTCACCCGCAGCGACCACAACGCCATCGTGCCCAACAGCAATTTCAACCAGACGACCGTCAACCTGGGCTCGCGCATCGACGTGTCCTCGCGGGTACACGCCGACGTGTCGGTGTCGTACATCAACTACCACCGCCTCAACAGCCCTACCCTGGGCGACGACAACGACTATTCCTTCGGAAAGGGGATCCTCTACAGCTGGCCCCGAAGCTACAAAGGCCTGGAAAAGGAACTCAATACCCTGCCCGACGGTACCCGCAACGACTACGACGGATTGTATCCCTTTACCTTCAGCCCGCCGCACCTTTGGTGGAATACCTACAACAACAATACCACCCTCGACCGCAACAAGCTGATCGGCGCCCTGGCCCTCACCTACGACATCACCAGCTGGCTGAAACTCACCGGGCGGGTGGGGATGGACTTTACGACCAATCAGTTTGAAACCCGCCACAACCCGATCGACCGCCTGGGTATCCTCGGCGGGAAGTACGAAAACGAACTGGCCCGCGACGTGGTGCGCAACAACGAATTCCTGCTCACCGCCACCAAAGAAAATATTTTCCACTCGCCGATAAGCGTAAGCGCCTCTTTCGGCGGCACGCAGTGGAGCCGCGACCAATACGGGGTGAGAGTGGGCAGCGGGCAATGGGTGAACCCCTGGCTCTACACGGTCAGCAACTACGACAGCATCGAGACCCTGAAGATACCGGAGGAATTTCGATACGAAAAAAGGATCAACTCGCTCTACGGCTTTTTGAACCTTAGCTATCAGGAATACCTCTTCCTCGAGCTCTCCGGCCGCAACGACTGGACCTCCTCCCTTCCGCTCGACAACAACTCATATTTCTACCCCTCGGCATCGCTGAGCTTTATCGCCACCGAGGCCTTCGACCTGGACCTGAAATGGCTGAATTTTCTGAAAATTCGCGGCGCTTACGCCCAGACAGCCACGGACACCGATCCGTATCAACTCGATTTCATTTACCAAACCGGCGTCTTCGGAGGCAATCAAACGGCTACCCTGCCCACTGCCATTCCGCCCATCGCCCTGAAGCCGCAGCAGGCCAATTCCTACGAATTCGGCGCCTCGCTCGGGCTGTTCAACCATAAGCTGAATTTCGATTTTACCTACTACTATATTCGCTCCTACGACCAGATCCTCGAATCTCCGGTGCCCTATTCATCGGGCGCTTCAAAGATCCGGATCAATTCGGGCGAACTGGAAAACAAGGGCGTCGAAGCCATCCTGAACGCCACGCTGGTGCACAACGCCAACTTTTTCTTCGAAACCGGCCTGAATTTCAACCGAAACCGCAACACCGTGCTCAGCCTGGGCCAGGGCGCCAAGATCCTCGAACTGGCGGATATCTGGGACCTCAACGGCCCGGCCATCGCCGTGCGGGAGGGCGACTCCTACGGCACGATTATCGGCTACGACTACATCTACCACCCCGAAAGCGGCAAGCCCATCGTCAACGAGGAAGGCACGCACTACCTCTTTACCGAAAGCCGCGTGCCCATCGGCAACGCCACCCCCGATTTCACGGCGGGCTGGACGACCCGGCTGGGTTTCAAAGGCTTTACCCTCAGCACCCTGGTCGATACCAAGTGGGGCGGCGACATCTACGCCGGCTCCTATGTGATCGGCCTGCAAACGGGCCAAAGTCCCGAAACCCTCCTGGAACGCGACGGCGGCGGGCTGCCCTACACCGACCCGGAGGGGAATGTGCGCAATGTCGGCGTCATCCTCGACGGGGTGTACCAGGACGGCACGCCCAACGACAAGGTGGTGCACTACTATTTCAAATACGTGCCCAACAAGGGCGGCTGGGGGCATTTCCTCACCACGCCCGGCATCCTCGACAATACCTGGGTGAAGATGCGGGAGCTGAGCCTGACCTATAAATTTCCCAAAAAGTTCAACACGCGCCTCAAGGTCTTTCAGGACCTGACCCTGGCGCTGGTGGGCAGGGATCTGTTTTACATCTACACCTCCCTTCCCGACCGGGTCAATCCGGAGGGCTCAAACGGCTCGGGCAACGCGCAAGGGCTGGAATGGGCCTCGTTTCCGGGAACGCGGTCGTTTGGGGTGAATTTGAATGCATCGTTTTGAATGAAGGGCTATTTTATTCAACCGCAAAGGCGCAAAGGACGCTAAGTATGTTGTGCTTAACCCTCTTTGCGCCTTAGCGCCTTCGCGGTTAAAATTAAAATAATGAGAAACCTCTATCTTTTAGCTGTGTCCATCTCCCTCCTCTTCACCCCCTCCTGCGAAAAGGGCTTCGAAGAAATCAACCGGGATCCCTTCAACCCGACGCAGACAGATATAGGGCCCTTGTTCAACAAAGTAGTCGAGTCGCTGCAACTCGGCTGGGACGAGCAGTTTTACCTGCACAACGAAACGCTTTACGGCATCACCCAGCAGGCTGCGCTGACTGCGGCTACGTTTCAAAATATCACCATCGGCACGGAGGATGTGTGGCGCCAGTATTATGGCGCCCTGGCCAACATCCGCGAGTTGGAGCGCCGATTCGAGGCCTGGGAAGGCGATCCCGAGGCGCTGAACAATGTGCAGGCGCAGCTGAAAATATTGCTGGCCTACAAGACCTTCCACCTGACGGACCTGTTCGGCGATATACCATTTTTCGATGCGGGAAGGGGGTTTGAAAGCCTTGACTTGCTGGAGCCCAAGTTCGACTCGCAGGAATCGATTTACAAATTTTTGCTGGAGGAGTTGAAATGGGCCGACGATCATATCAACACCCTGCCCAATCCGGTCACCACAGGCGGGGAGCCCTACCTGAGCTTCGGGAGTTTCGACAACCTGTTCGACAATGACCTGGAATTTTGGAGGAAATTCGCCAATTCCCTCCGCCTACGCCACGCGCTGCGGATGGTGGAGAAGGACCCCGGTTTTGCCGGACCCATTATCGCGGAGATCCTGGAAAACGACCTTCCATTGATCGAATCGGGTGAAGAGGTTTGCCTCTATCCCGCCCGCCTGGGTTGGAGGAAGGAATCGACCCACTGGACGTTTCGGGAGCACAAAAAACTGCGCATGGGCTCGACGATCTGGAATCAATTATCGGAGAACGACAACGCCGACGGCAGCGGCATTTTCGACCCCCGCGCCCTCACTTTCTTCGAAACCAACAACGCGAATGAGTGGGCGCCCTTCCCGCAAATACCGGATGCCGGTACGCCGGGAGAGGGAGGGGAGCCCTATGATGGTATTCGGGACAATTTTTACGAAAAAAAAGGGAACTCCAATCTCTTTTCGCCCTTCAATTACTACCTGATCCGCGATGAATACGCTGTGCCGGAAATTATGTTGACGGCAGCCGAGGTCCACTTCGTCAAGGCGGAGATCTACCTGCGCGGCTTGGGCGTTCCGGCCGATCCCGATCAGGCGGAGATCGAATACACCGATGGAGTGGTCGCCTCCCTGAAATTCTGGCAAGGTGTGTTTGTCAACACCCCCATTTGGGTGCATGCGCCGCCCGAACTTTCCGAAGGGGAGTTTTACACCGTTGCAAATCACCCCAGAATCAGTATTTTCACCAATCCGAACAAACTGGAACTGATCTACGCCCAACGGTGGCTGGATGCGTTCCGGCAACCCTGGGAGGCCTGGTCGCTGCTGCGGCGCACGGGAGCAACCCCCCGGGAAGGCGCAGTTCCGGAGTTTTACCGGTTTTCCTACCCTCCCTCGGAAGTGGAAAACAACCCCGGGAAATACCAGGAGCAGTTGGAGCGGATGGGAGCGGATACACCGGGGGTGAAGATCTGGTGGATGAAGTAAGTGAGTTGAAAAGTTGAAGAGTTGAAAAGTTTATTGGAAGCCTTTTTGGCTCTGCCAAAAAGAAACTCTTCAACTTTTCAACTCTTCAACTCTCATAATTCCATTTATTGACATAAAAGCACATTCGATGAATTACCTCTACTTTATGAGAAAACCCTTGGCCTTGCTGGCCTTTTTGCTCAGCACGGGGTTCTTGTTTTCCCAAAGCAATCAGTACCTGCATTTCGACAAGGTCGACGATTTTGTGGAAGTGCCCAACGCCTCCCAATACGTCGCCGGCTCATCCGGCGTGTCGATGACGGGTTGGTTTTATACCGATCAACTGGCTTACGGCCAGGGCATGATGGGCTTTAGGGGGGGTGGAACCGGCAACGGTGAAATGTACCTCATTCAGCTGGACAACGGGATCATCGAATGCCGCTTTATCAACCAGGCGGGTACGCTTTTCGAATTCGTGGCGCCCGCTTTCACCATCGTGCCGGAAGAATGGCAACACGTGGCCTGGATATACGACGGCAGCAAGGTCGAGCTCTTTATCGACGGCGTATCCATTGGGAGCAAATTGGCCAGCGGGAACATCGCCTCCACCAACAAGGCTTTCGGGATCGGGAAGAGCATTTTTGGCAGCTTCAATTTCGTGTACGGCGGCCGCGTGGATGAGGTCACCGTCTGGAATAAAGCCCTGACCGGCGCCGAAATCCAGGACATGATGGCCAACGAGCTGACGGGCGCGGAGCCGAACCTGCAACTTTACTACAAATTTAACCAGGGCGTGCCCGGTGAAGACAATACCTCTATCGCAGCCCTGACCGGCGAAGTGGAGCCGGGCGTGCGGGACGGGCTCTTGCAGAATTTTGCCCTCATGGGCAATACCTCCAATTTCGGGGGCGAACTGAACAGCGGCTTTCAGGCCATTACCTTTCCGCAAATACCGAACAAGCTCATCAGCGATCCGCCGTTTCAGCTCAATGCGACGGCCAGCTCCAGCCTGCCGGTGATTTATGAGATCGTTTCGGGCCCCGCCCTCGTGACGGGCGACCTCATCACCCTCGCCGGCACAACGGGCGAGGTGACGGTCAAGGCCAGCCAGCCGGGCAACGGTACTTACGACCCCGCCGACGACCTCATCAACTCCTTCCAGGTGCTGGACCCCAACACTTATGTGCCGGATATCGATGCGCGCAGCCCACTGGCAGGCGATGTGTTCGTGCCCAATTTGGGGCCGATCCAGCTGGCGGCTATTTCGACGATCGGGTATAACGACCTGTTTTCCGTAGGAGACGTAAAATTCGAGATCGACGGTCAGGTAGTCGACGCCAAGGACTGGGGCAACGGGCATTACACCGGCTGGTGGACCCCCGCGGCTTACGGCTCTTACACCATGACCATTACCTCGACCAACAATTTCGGCGCCGCCGCCACCGAGACGGTCAATTTTACGGTAGTCGATCAGGCGGCTGATATGGATGTAAACGCAGGACAGGAAGTGTGGCTGAATGTGGGCGTCGCTACCGGCATTGTGGAGGTAGAACTCCCCAGTTACGCCGGCGCCTTCGACCAGATTGTCGCCACGCTGGACATTACCTGTCCGCCGGGCGGCTGCGACCCTGGGACCGGGTATCGGGGGTTGAGGTCAAGGGCCACAATGGCGAGTGGTACGAGGTCATCCGCTACATAACCCCGTATGGCGTGGCCTGTGGGCATAGCGTCGACCTGACCGATTTCATGTCGGTGTTGCAGGGGAAAATTGCCTTCCGGTTCTATCTGGGCACCCAGGGCAACGGTTTCGAATACACCCTGAATCTTTCCTACCATGCCGGTGTGCCGGAAAATGCGTACGGCACGATCACCAAGCTTTGGTATCAGACCTACAATTTCGGCGACCCGGGGAATTTGCAACCTTGCGAGGTGTTCAATGCCGAATTTCCGGAAAACTCGCAGGCCGCCAAGATCAAACTCGTGTCCACCGGCCACGGCTGGGGCGACAACAATACGGGCAACGCCGCCGAATTTCACCACGACATTCACCATATCCATATCAACGGCGCGGAGACCTTTGCTCAAGATAACTGGGAGGACTGCAACCCGAATCCCGACGGTTGTCAGCCTCAGAACGGCACCTGGTTTTACGACCGGGCCGGCTGGTGCCCCGGCGCCATCGCGCCCTGGTTTGATTTCGACATGACGCCCTTCATCGCCGGCGGCAGCGCCGAGTACAAATACATTTTCAACGAAGCCTACGTCGACATCTGCCACCCGAATAACCCGGACTGCTTTTCCGGCATCCATTGCGACAACTGCGACGACGGCTTCAACCCCCATCTGATCGTCGCATCCTACCTTATCAACCTGGGCGACAGCCCCCTGGAGGATGTCGACACCGGCCTGGACGATCCGAAGGAGCGCGAAATGGCCTTCCGCGTATATCCGAACCCCTCCAACGGGCTTTTTCAACTGAGTTGGGAGGGCGTGGAGAAGGAGGCGACGATCCAGGTCAGCAATAACCTGGGGCAGACCCTGCGCAGCATCCGCCTGGACAAACCCGCCGCTGCTTACGAGCTCGATCTCCGGGGACTGCCGAGGGGCATTTATGTGGTGCAGGTGAATACGGAGAGGGGGAAGGGAGTGAAGAAGGTTGTGATTGAATAAAAAATCGGGAAAATAAATTTAACACTTTAACGCATCGTCATGGGCAAGCAGCTAGAATCACTCGATTACGTCGTTTTCCTCATCTATTTCGTCATCGTAGCCTCTTATGGTTACTGGATCTACCGCCGCAAGAAATCGGCGAGCGCTTCCGCAAGCGATTTTTTCCTCGCGGAAGGCGCGCTGACCTGGTGGGCCATCGGCGCCTCGCTGATCGCATCGAACATCAGCGCGGAGCAGTTCATCGGGATGTCGGGCTCGGGCTTTGCCATGGGTCTGGCCATCGCCTCCTACGAATGGATGGCTGCGGCTACGCTGCTGGTCGTGGCGGTATTTTTCCTCCCCACCTACCTGCGGAACAAGATCTATACCATGCCCCAATTTTTGGAGAAGCGGTATAGCCCTCTGGTGGCGACGATCATGGCGGTGTTTTGGCTGCTGGTCTATGTATTTGTCAACCTGACCTCGATATTGTATCTGGGCGCCCTGGCCGTGAGCACGGTTTCGGGTTTCAGCTTCACCGCCTGCGTGATTTTTCTGGCCGTTTTTGCCATCATCATCACCCTTGGAGGTATGAAGGTGATCGGTTACACGGACGTCATCCAGGTATTGGTGCTCATCCTGGGAGGGCTTGCCACCACCTACCTGGCGCTCAATCTCGTGTCGGACCATTTCGGCGGCAATGGGGCCTGGAGCGGGTTGAAATTTCTCTACGAAAAAGCCGATACCCATTTTCACATGATCTTCGAACCGGGCCAGATGATGATGCCGGACGGAAAGGGAGGGCAGGAAGACGCGTATAACAAATTGCCGGGCCTGGCGGTGTTGATCGGCGCCATGTGGATCGCCAACCTGAACTACTGGGGCTTTAACCAATATATTACCCAACGCGCCCTCGGCGCTTCGCTCAAGACGGCAAGAGCGGGCCTCTTGTTTGCAGCCTACCTCAAACTCCTCATGCCGGTGATCGTGGTTTTGCCGGGTATCGCAGCCTACTTGCTTTGGAAAGAAGGGGTATTCAGCGGCGAATTGATGGAAAACAACGCCGTGAAGCCCGACAAGGCTTATCCGGTATTGTTAAACCTGCTGCCCATCGGCCTGAAGGGGCTCTCTTTTGCTGCACTAACGGCGGCCATCGTCGCCTCCATGGCGGGAAAGGCCAACAGTATATCCACCATTTTCACCCTCGATATTTACAAGAAATATTTCAACAAAGAGGCTTCGGAAGCCAACCAGGTCGGCGTCGGGCGTGTGGCTATTGTGGTGGCCATGCTGATTGCCGTGATCGTTGCCCCTGCGCTGAGCAATTTCGGACAGGTATTTCAGTATATCCAGGACTTCACCGGCTTGATCTCTCCGGGCGTCGTCGCGATCTTTATCCTCGGCTTTTTCTGGAAACGGGCCACGGGCTATGCCGCCCTTGCCGCGGCCATCGCCACGATTCCGACGGGTCTTATTCTGGAGCAGGTGTTTGTGGGCATGCCCTTCATGAACCGGATGGGCTATACCTTCCTCATCCTGGTGGGATTGATGGTCGTCGTGAGCCTGCTGGATAAAAAAGGCCAAAAACACGTCCACAGCATTGAGTTCAATACTTCCGACTTCAAGACGGAAACGCCGTTTACCATCGGGATGCTGATCGTGCTGGGTATTCTGGCGGCGCTCTACGTGGTGTTCTGGTAGTTTTTCAATCCCTTGGTCGTGGTAAAACACCGGCTGCATAAACACTTTGCACAAAAAGAACGTTGAGGAGGTGAATGGCACTCCTCGAATTCACTCCCAAAGGGATCTACTGTCCGCCGGCCGATGTCTACATCGACCCGCAAAAACCGGTTAGAAGGGCGCTCCTCACCCACGGACACGCCGACCACGCTCGTTGGGGCAGCAAGCACTACCTCTGCACCCACCAGGCTAAACCTGTCATCCAGTACCGGCTCGGCAACGGCGCCCATATCGACAGCGTCGCTTACGGCGAAGTACAGAGCATTAACGGGGTTGTGTTTTCATTTCATCCGGCGGGGCATGTCGTCGGTTCGGCGCAAATACGCGTAGAGTACCGCGGGGAGGTATGGGTCGTATCCGGAGATTACAAAACCGAGCACGACGGCATCTGTACGCCTTTCGAGCCGGTGCCCTGCCATGTGTTCATCACCGAAAGCACTTTCGGGATTCCTGTTTTTCAATGGAAGCCGCAAGGAGAGGTGATGAAGGAGATCAACGAATGGTGGCAAACCAACAAGAAAGAAGGCAGAATCACCCTCATGATGGCCTACGCCCTGGGGAAAGCCCAGCGCATCCTCAAATACCTCGACCCCGGCATCGGACCCATTTTCACGCACGGGTCGGTAGAGTCGGTCAATATGGTCCTGCGCAGCCAGGGGCTTAAGCTACCGGCCGGCAGGAAAGTCACGACCGCCAACGTGCACAACGCGGGTCCCGGCAGCTTCGTCATTGCTCCGCCCAACGTGCTGCACTCCGTTTGGACGAGGCGTTTCAAAAACGCCTCCGTCGGGCTGGCCTCCGGGTGGATGGCCATCGAAGGCGCCGCCGAAAAACGCGGCGCCAACCGGGGTTTCGTCCTTTCCGACCACGCCGATTTCCGCGGCCTTGGCGAAGCCGTCCTGGCCACCGGCGCGACCAAGGTATTCGTCATGCACGGGCAGACGGCCGAGTTTGCCGGGTGGTTGAATGAGAAAGGAATTGACGCGATTGCGGTAAAAGAGGACACAACTAAAAACTAAGCACTAAAAACTCAAAACTACTCTTTGCTCCCTTTGTTTGTAACTTTGCACGTTTAATCCTTCTGCCATGCAAGTATCCGACCTGTTACATCGCGCCCTTCACCTGGACTTCCTCTCCCCCGCCGAAGGCGTATTCCTCTTCGAAAATGCCTCCACCGCCGAACTTATGTACGTCGGCAACCAGCTCCGGAAACACCACGTGCCCGGAAATACCGTGACCTGGATCATCGACCGCAATTCGAATACCACCAACGTCTGCATCGCCAATTGCAAATTCTGCAACTTTTACCGCAGGCCGGGACACGAGGAGTCCTATATCACCTCCATTGAAGAATACAAGCAGAAGATCGACGAGCTTTTCGAATTCGGGGGCGAGCAATTGCTGCTCCAGGGCGGCCACCACCCCGACCTGGGCCTGAGCTACTATACGGGGTTGTTCCGGGAACTCAAATCCCTCTACCCCAATCTGAAATTGCACTCCCTCGGGCCGCCCGAGATCGCCCATATTACCAAGCTGGAAAAATCCTCGCACTACGAAGTGCTCAAGGCTTTGAAAGAAGCCGGCCTCGACTCCCTGCCCGGCGCCGGCGCCGAGATCCTCAACGACCGCGTGCGGCGGCTGATCTCCAAGGGCAAATGCGGTGGACAGGAGTGGCTCGACGTCATGCGCGCGGCGCACAAACTGAGACTCACCACCTCCGCCACCATGATGTTCGGACACATCGAGACCAACTACGAGCGCATGGAGCACCTGGTCTGGATCCGCGAGGTACAGGCCGAAAAGCCGGCGGACGCCAAAGGCTTCGCCGCCTTCATCCCCTGGCCTTTTCAGGACGAAGACACTATGCTCAAACGCCTCAAGCGCGCCCGCAACACCGTCACGGGCGACGAATACGTGCGCATGATCGCCATGAGCCGCATCATGCTGCCCAATATCCCCAATATCCAGGCCTCGTGGCTGACCGTGGGAAAAAATATCGCCCAAATCTGCCTGCACGCGGGCGCCAACGACTTCGGCAGCATCATGATCGAAGAAAATGTGGTCTCCGCCGCAGGCGCCCGCTTCCGCTTTACGGCCAACGGCATCCAGGAGGCCATCCGGGAGGCGGGGTATGTGCCGCAACTGCGCAACCAGCAATACGAATTCCGGGAGCTGCCCGCCAACATCCGCCAGCAGGAACTGGACAAGGCCTCCATGATCATCGATTAAGCCACCCCTATGCTGTACGAACAAATCCGGGAAGCCGTCCAATTCATTCGCACCCAAACGGATCGGACGCCGCGGGTGGGCATCGTCCTCGGCACGGGCCTGAGTCAATTGGCAGAGGAGATCGAGGCGGAAACAGTCATTGACTATTCAAAAATTCCCCACTTCCCCGTCTCCACCGTGCAAAGTCACGCAGGAAAATTGATCTTCGGCAAACTGGGCGGGGTGGATGTAGTTGCGATGGCGGGCCGATTCCACTATTACGAGGGGTACACCATGCAACAGGTCACCTTCCCCATCCGGGTATTCAAAGCCCTGGGCGTGGAAGTGGTCCTGATCTCCAACGCAGCCGGGAGCACCAACGCCGCGATAGAAGCCGGCGACCTGGTCTTCATCCGCGACCATATCAACCTGCAGGCGGAAAACCCCCTGCGCGGCCCGAACGACGAGCGGCTGGGACCGCGTTTCCCGGATATGCTGCGGGCCTACGACCCCGGCCTGATAAGCCAGGCGCTCGAACTGGCGAAAAAGCACGATATCCGGGCCCATACCGGGGTGTACGTCGGTTTACAGGGGCCAAATCTGGAGACCCCTTCGGAGTATGCTTTCCTCCACCACATCGGCGGGGACGTCGTCGGCATGTCGACGGTGCCGGAGGTCCTGGTAGCCCGCCATGCGGGGATGAGGGTGTTGGTCGTGTCGGTCGTTTCCAATAAATGCTATCCGCTGGAGGAAATTCGGGAGACTTCGGTGGAGGATGTGATTTCGATGGTGGAAAAAACGGCGCCCAAACTCCGGATGCTGGTGAAAGAGCTGATGAATTTCCTTTAGTAAACCCCTCGCTATTTTAGTCGCCCGGATTCCTTATCTTTGCCCTTCGCACTCAATCCGACTTTTCAACCGCATCCCGACATGAAATCCGATCCTACAAAGGGAGAACACCAGGACCAATGGATTACCGAAGATGACTTCATCGAGGTGATCGGCGCAAGGGTGCACAACCTCAAAAATATCGACGTGCGCATCCCGCGCAACCGCCTGGTGGTGATTACCGGGATTAGCGGCAGCGGCAAGTCTTCGCTGGCATTTGACACCATCTACGCCGAAGGCCAGCGTCGCTATATGGAAACCCTGAGCGCATACGCACGGCAGTTCATCGGCGATATGGAGCGCCCCGATGTGGAGCAGATCAGCGGGCTGAGCCCCGTCATCTCCATCGAACAGAAAACTACTGGCCGCAATCCGCGCTCCACCGTGGGCACCGTAACCGAAGTGTACGATTTTCTCCGCCTCCTCTTCGCCCGGATCGGGCAGGCCTATTCTTACACCACGGGGGAAAGAATGGTGCGCTACTCGGAAGAGCAAATGCTCGAGCGGATCATGGACCATTTCCAGACAAAAAAGGTGCTCCTGCTGGCGCCCCTGGTGCGGGGCCGGAAAGGACACTACCGGGAATTGTTTGAACAGGTGCGTAAACAGGGCTACGCCAAGGTGCGGGTCGACGGCGAGATCCAGGAACTGAGCAGCGGCATGCAGGTCGATCGTTACAAGGTGCACGATATCGAACTGGTCATCGACCGGCTCATCGTTTCGGAGGAAAGGCAACCGCGCATCGCCTCCTCCCTGCAAACCGCCCTGAAGGTGGGCAACGGCCTGATCTTCCTCCTCGACCAGGACACCGACCAGGCCACGGGCATGAGCAAACACCTTATGGACCCCGAGACCGGTATCTCCTACGAAGAACCCTCCCCCAACTCCTTCTCCTTCAACTCCCCCTACGGCGCCTGTCCGACCTGCAAAGGCCTCGGCACGCTCAACAAGGTGGATATGAACAAGATCATCCCCGACCCCGGCAAAAGCATAAACGAGGTGGGCATCGTACCCCTTGGGGAGGTGCGCCAGAACCAGACCTTCCAGCAACTCCGCAATATTGCCAAGAAATACCAGTTCAGCTTTTCCACCCCTATTCAGGAAATTCCGAAAGAGGCGCTGGACGTTATCCTCCATGGCACGGGCAAGGAGGGCAAACCCAAAACGGAAACTTCGGGGTACCAGGAATACTGGTTCGACCTGGAAAGCGAGGGCCTGGTAAACATGCTGGAGCGCTGGTACGAAGACACCTCCTCTGAAAAAATACGCCAATGGGCAGAGGAATTCCTCACCCTCGACGCCTGCCCCGAGTGCCTGGGAAAACGCCTGAGAAAGGAGAGCCTCCATTTCCGCGTCCACGATAAAAATATCGGCGAGCTGGCGGAAATGGACCTGATCGCCCTGCAGGAGTGGATCGGGCTGGTAGAACCCGAACTGGGAGTACGCGACCGGACCATCGCAAAAGACATTCTCAAAGAGATCCGCCTTCGCCTGGGCTTCCTGCTCGACGTCGGCCTGGAATACCTGACCCTCAACCGCCCTGCCCGGACCTTGTCGGGGGGCGAAGCCCAGCGCATCCGGCTGGCGACCCAGATCGGCTCGCAACTGACCGGCATCACCTATATCCTCGACGAGCCGAGCATCGGCTTGCATCAGCGCGACAACCACCGCCTGATCGACGCCCTTCGCGAATTGGCCAGCATCGGCAACACCGTCCTGGTGGTAGAGCACGACCGCGACATCATGCTGGCCTCCGACTACCTGATCGACCTCGGACCCGGCGCCGGCAAACACGGAGGGGAAGTGGTGGGGCATGGCGTGCCTATGTCCTTCATGAAAATAGACTCGCTAACCGCCAATTATCTTCGACACGTCCTGTTTATTCCCGTGCCCGCAAAGCGGCGCAAAGGCTCCGGACAATACCTCGAGTTGGAGGGCGCTACGGGCAACAACCTGAAAGACGTCGGAGTCCGGATACCCCTTGGCACTTTTACCTGCGTGACGGGCGTTTCGGGCAGCGGCAAATCGACGCTGATCAACGAAACGCTTTACCCCATTCTCCGGCAGCATTTTTTCAACAGCCTCCAGACCCCGCTGCCCTATCGAAGCGTGAAAGGCCTGGAGCACGTGGACAAAGTGATCGAGATCGACCAGTCGCCCATCGGCCGGACGCCCCGCTCCAATCCGGCCACTTACACCGGGGTGTTTACCGACATCCGCAAGATCTATTCCGACCACCCGGAGTCGAAGATCAGGGGTTACAGCCCGGGGCGGTTTTCCTTCAACGTGAAAGGAGGGCGCTGCGAAGTATGCCAAGGCTCCGGCATGCGGGTGATCGAGATGAATTTTCTGCCCGACGTATTGGTGGAGTGCGAAAATTGCCTCGGCCGCCGGTACAATCGGGAAACCCTGGAAGTGCTGTACAAAGGCAAAAGCATCAACGATGTGCTCGATATGACCGTCGACGAGGCGGTAGACTTTTTCGTGAATATTCCCAAAATATTCCGGAAAATGAAGACCTTGCAAGGCGTGGGATTGGGCTATGTCACCCTCGGACAACAAGCTACCACCCTTTCCGGAGGGGAGGCCCAACGGGTCAAACTGGCCGAAGAACTCTCCAAAAAAGATACCGGCAACACGCTCTACATTCTGGACGAGCCGACCACCGGGCTGCATTTTGAGGATATCCGCCACCTGCTGGACGTGCTGAATAAACTGGTGGAAAAAGGGAATACCGTGATCGTGATCGAGCACAACCTCGACGTGGTAAAAACTGCCGACTATATTATTGACATGGGGCTGGAAGGAGGATATCGCGGCGGAGAGATCGTGGTTGCGGGTACCCCTGAAGAGGTTGCCCGGCATACGGTTAGCCACACCGGCAAGTTTTTGCGGGAAGAACTCAAATAGAAAGCTATTCCAAATTTTTTTGATGAGGATATGGGCCAACAGGGTTTTTAAGGAGTTCATGCGCCTTCACATGAAGCGGGTGCGCACCTATATGGAGCATCCCCTGGAAACCCAACAAACGGTGCTTGCCCATCTTTTGCATCGCGCCCAAAACACGGAGATCGGCCGCCATTGCCGCTTTGAGGAAATCCGCTCCTGGGAAGATTTTTCCAGCCGGGTTCCCATCCGCGATTACGAGCAGTTCAAGCCCTTTTTCGAGCGGATGATGTACGGAGAACCGGATGTGCTGTGGCCGGGCCGGATCCGGTTTTTTTCGAAATCATCCGGTACAACGCAGGACAAGAGCAAGTTCATTCCGGTGAGCCGCGAAAACCTCATCCACTCTCACCTGAAAGGCACCCGCGACACCATGGCCTTCTTTTACGACCAGCGCCCCGACGCTCGGGTCTTTTGGGGCAAAAGCCTGATCATGGGAGGAAGTCTGGCGCCATTCCCCGAACACCCCGCCACTATCCGGGGGGATATTTCGGCGATCATGAACTCGCATACACCGTTTTACGCCAGACCCTTTTTGACCCCCGACCGGGCGACGATCCTGATGTCCAATTTCGAGGAAAAGATCGAGCGCATGGCCCAGGTACTGAGCCGGGAAAAGAAACTGATCAGCATCGGCGGCGTGCCCACCTGGACCGTAGTCCTTTTGAGAAGGGTGCTGGAGATCACCGGCAAATCCAATTTGCTGGAGGTGTGGCCGAATATCCAGGCTTATATCCACGGAGGGGTGAGCTTTTTGCCCTACCGGGAGCAGTTTCGCGAATTTTTCCCCTCCGACAAATTCAGCTACCAGGAGGTGTACAATGCTTCGGAGGGGTATTTCGCCGCCCGAAACGACTTCGACTCGGACGATCTGCTCCTGCTCCTCGACAGCAATATTTACTACGAATTTCTTCCGATGGAAGAATGGGAGAAATCCGACCCGAAGGCCATCCCGCTGGAAGCCGTAGAAGAGGGAAAGGTGTACGCCATGATCATCAGCACCAATGGAGGGCTTTGGCGGTACAGCATCGGCGACACGGTGACCTTCACCTCCGTCAAGCCCTACAAAATCAAGGTGACCGGCCGCACCCGGCAGTTCATCAACGCGTTCGGGGAGGAGCTCATGGTAGAAAACGCCGACCGCGCCCTGGCGCTGACCTGCGAAACCATGGGAGTCGTCGTGAGCGAATACACCGCCGCGCCTGTTTATTTTGAAGGGTCCGGCCGCGGGGGGCATCAATGGATCGTTGAGTTCATAGAGCCTCCGGCCAACCTGGAGCAGTTTGCCGACCTGCTCGACCAAAACCTCCAGCGCCTGAATTCCGATTACGAAGCAAAGCGATACAAAGGGATAGCCCTGGAGCGGCTGAGCATTCATTCCGCGCCGGCAGGCGCCTTCCTGGAGTGGATGAAATCGCGTGGAAAATTTGGCGGGCAGCACAAGGTGCCCCGTCTGGCCAACCACCGGGAATACGTAGAAGACTTGTTGCGATTTATAAATGCCAACAAATAAATGGACCCCGAAAAGGAACTGATCGTCAAGGATTTTGAACTGATCGCCCCGAATGAGGAGTGGACGGAAGAGGAGTTTTTTATCTTCCTGTCCGATCACATCGCCTACCTCATCGAACACAAGCTGGAATACCTCCTCAGCCTGATGTACCGCCTCGACGTCAATGAGGCGAAGGTGCACGATGCCCTGTCTCCTTTCGCCCCAGAGGCCGCCAATATCGGCATCGCCCGCCTGGTCATAGAGCGCCAAAGGCAGCGCGTGGCCACCAAGCAGTTCTACAAACAGGCCCAGCCGGAGGATATGGACGAAGATTTAGCCCTCTAAAAGCCCGGCGTAAAGGAAAGGGCATGCAACAAGCATGCCCTAAGGAATAATATGGCTAATTGTAAGAGGTTAAATTTCTTTTACTGCATATAGGCCACACTGCGCACGGCGGTATGTTGTATCCCTTCATATCCGAAAGCGTGCACCGGCTGTTCGAACACCAATTCGCCTACGGAGAGGTGTTGGATGCGAACCACGCTGGCGTGGTAGGTTTCAGCCGGATTGACGGAAGGGCCGGAGGCGTAGAAAATGACGTACTGGCCATCGGGCGTGATCTCGTAAAACCCGTTTTCCTCCAGGCGGGCAGAGGGCGTTTCGCAGACCCTGGTATACGAGCCGTCTTCCCGAAATTGGAATTGCATGGAGGAAATGCCCGAGCGGGGATCGGGTTTGCAACCAACGGATTTAGCCAGATCGGAGGGGAAGCTCACGCTGGTCCATTCGCCGAAGATGCAGCTTTTCATGCGTTTCCAGTCCGACCCGCTGATAGAGGGTTTGAGCACCAGGGCCAGGTCGTGGAGAGAATCCATGTCAAAGGCGTTCAGTCCTTCGCAGGTGGCTTCCATGGTGATGAGTTGTTGCTTAAACCGCGAGTCGGTGAGCACCAGGGCCACTTTGCCGAGGCGTTGTTCCACTTTCCACATCAGCGTTTCGATGCTCAACTGGCCGTTGGCTTCCGTCGAGATGATGTCGACCATCCCGTAGGGGTGAAATTGATAGACGTCGCCTTGGGCGTTGCGGTCTTTAACCACCCACAGGCCCTGTAGCAGGTCTGCTTCGAGGCGGTCGGCTGCGTTGAAATAAGAGGGGAAATCGAACGCTTCCAGGCGGCAAATGTGTAATGCTTCCACGGCGTTTTGGTCCGCGTTCAGGGAAGGGGAAAAGCCTAATAAGGAAGCCAGGAGAATGAGCGTTCTCATTTTGAAGATTGTTTTGAATTGGGGTGTATGGTTTTTTGTAAATTCCTTGTTCATGGACAAATATATAGGGAAACCGATGCACCGGTTTTGCTTAACTCGATCAGCTATACCGGATCATCGACAAATAACAACTAAAAGAACGAGGAAGTCAATGTTTGGTTTTTTTATACCCTGAAGCCCGAAAACGAATTTTATACCGAATGCGCAGAATTTGTTTGAAAAAAATACCGGGTTTGCAATACATGTATTGACATTAATCAGGTATTTTCGGGAAGTTTGGGGAGAAATTTCAGTGAAAAAATTTCTTTTCCCCGAGAGAATTAATCCTTAGGTTACATAATGTTTGGAAAATTTTAACAATTAGGAGGCATCATGGTGGTAAAGACCCGGGGGATCGTTTTCCGGAATCAGAAGTACGGCGAGACCAGCGTGATCCTCGATGTGTTCACGGAGGAGAAGGGCTTGCAGTCGTACATGGTGCACGGGGTGCGCAAGGCCAAGGCCCGCGTGCCGGCGAGCCTGGTGCAGGTCATGTCCCTGGTCGACCTCGTCAGCGACAGCCGCGACGACAAATCCCTGCACCATATCAAGGAGATCCGCCCGGCCTGGGTCTATCACTCCATCCCCTTCGACCTGAAAAAGGGCGCCATCGGCCTATTCATGATTGAAATGGCCCGCAAGTCGATCCGGGAGATCGAAGAGAACCGGCCCCTGTTCGAATTTATCTACCACAGTTTTTTGCTATTGGATCAGGTCTCGCAGGGCGTTTCCAACTTCCATCTGCGCTTCCTGTGCGAGCTGAGCGTTTTTCTGGGCTTCCACCCCGATGGGGAGGCCTCGGCCGACACGCCCCTTTTCGACCTCAAGGAGGGGATGTTTGTTTCCATACCGCCTCCTCACCCGTACTTCCTCCACGAGGACCACGCCCTCCTGCTCGACCGCCTGCTCCGCAGCTCCTACGAATCGCTGCACACCGTCATCCTCGCCCGCGAGGAGCGCAAGGCCCTGTTGCACCATTTGATGGATTACTACCGGCTACATATCGAGAATTTTCCGCCGGTGCATTCGTATCAGGTGTTGGAGGCGGTTTTGTTACCTCTTGAAGCTTGATCTGGCGAACGAACAAGCCGGTATATTACTTAGCAGGTAAACCACCTGACGAAAACCTGCACCATGATGCCCCCCCCCTGGTATCCCCGTCGAAGGCGTGGAGATCACCCATCGTTTCCGCGACATCGGCAACTGCAAAATCCACGTCGCGGAGGCCGGCGAGGGCGAACCTCTCATTATGTACCACGGCTGGCCTCAGCACTGGTGGATGTGGCGCAAACAGATTCCCTTTTTTGCCAAACACTACCGCGTCATCGTACCCGATATCCGGGGGTTTGGGTGGAGCGACGCCACGCCAGACGGATACCTGAAAGACGACCTGGCGGAGGACTTTGTAAAGCTCATCCGCGCGCTCGGCTACCAACAGGTCAGGCTGCTCAGCCACGACTGGGGCGGCTGGATCGGCTACATCGCCAGCGCGAAATACCCGGGCCTGATCCGGCAGCATTTTGCCACCAACATCCCGCCGATCTGGCCCAAAGTCAGCTTTCAGATGATCCCGGCCACCCTGCGCTTCGGATACATGTTCCAAATATCCATGCCGTTTTTCGGACCCCGGATGCTGCAAAGGAGCGGGCGCTTCGTACACCATTTGTTCACCCGGGGGAATACACATCCAGTAGGCTGGACGGATTTTGAAAAGAACGAATTCAGCGAGCAGTTTAAAGACCTCGCACGGGGAAAGGCTTCCGCGAAACTCTACGGTTGGTTTTTGTTGCGGGAATATGTGCCCTTGGGGCTGTTTGGCAAATACAAAAGCTTCGTGTTCAAACCCTAACCCGCCTTCTGTTCGGGGAAAAAGACTTCGCCCTGGCCCTGAGCTGGCTCCGCGGATACGAAAAACATATGGACGATTTCCAGATCGAGCTCGTGCCCGACGCCGGGCATTTCATTGTGGACGAACGGCCGGATCTCGTGAACGAGCGGGCATTCCAATTTTTCAACGATCCAAAATACCTCCAGCCATGATCTTTGAACCATTTGAAATCAAAGGCCTCCAATTTAAGAACCGCATCTTGCGCTCCTCCATCGGCGGGAAGACCTCCTATTGGGACGGGACCGTGAATTCGGCTTTCAAAAACTTCGAGAAGAAATTTGCCGAAAACGAGGTCGCGGGCATCATCTCCGCCACCATTGCCGTGGATGAAAAGAGGGCCTCGCCGCTGGGGTACCCCAAACTTTCGCAGGACCGCTTTATCAAACCCCCTGGCTGATGCAATAAAGGCCGTGCACCAATTCGATTGCCGCTACATCATCCAGATTGGAGATGTAGGCGCGCATACCCAGACGAGCCTGTTCAACGATGCCGAGGACGCCAAGTCCTCCTCCGCGGTTTTCGATTTCTTTTTCGGCTAGAAAAACCTGCACAAAGCCATGACCATCGAGGAGATCGGCATCGCTGTGGAGCAGTTTGCCGAGGCCGCCCGCAGGGTGCGCGAAACGGGCGCGGACGGCGTGGAGATCACCGCTTCCAAGGGGTACATGATCCAGCAATTCCTCAATCCGGGCATCAACCGTCGCAGGGACCAATACGGTGGGTCGGTGGACAACCGCTTCCGCTTCCTGGAGGAGGTCGTAGTCGCTACGCGCAAGAAGATCGGCCCCGACTACCCTCTGGGCATCCGGCTTTCTGCCGCCGACTATAATTACCTGCCGCTCAACCTCCGCCTGCCGATCCGTTTCCCTCTGCGGCACTGGTATTTCGGCAACACGATCGAGGAAAATCTTTACTACGCCAAAAAACTGAAAGCCCTGGGCGTCGATTACCTGCACATCGACAAAGGCTACGGATTTATCAACCCAAAGGGAAACCCCGGCTCCTTCCCGGTGCACGAGGCCAAGATGTTTTACAACGCCAACCGGCACCTGTCATTCAAGGCCTGGGCGCGCTCGGTATTGGCCAATTCTGTTCCCGAATTTATTTTACATCCCCTGATCAATATCGGGTGGAAAGATACCCCCGCTATTTCAGCCGACGATGCCAGGCGCTTCCGCGATGAGGTGGGCCTGCCGGTCATCGCCAACGGCGGCGACCGCCCGTAGCTGACGCAGGCAAGGCAGACCTCATCGCCATGGCGCGCCCTCTCCTGGCCAACGTAAATTTGGTGAAGCTCTTCAAACAGGGCATCAACCGTCCCTCACCGCAACCGCGGCCACAGCCACCTCCCCGCTGGGTTGTTATGATATCAGCCGCTTTGCTTCGCAGGAAGAAATGGAAGCCCAGATCATGGAGTGGAGCGCGTCGAGCGATGAAAGACTTGCGCAGGAAGGTTCGGTCTACCCCGGAAAGACAATGGCTTCGGCCCCCAGCAGCATAGACTTCCCCATAAAATGAAGCCCCGGCTCCAAACGCCGGTAGTGCAGTTCGAGCAGGGATTCGTCTTTGGCCATCAGGTTGTAAACCGTACGCACGACCTTGAAATAGCGCCCGGGGTCGGCTACGAGGGGCAGGTCTTTGGCCTGGACCATGCGCAGGAAGCGCCGGAAAGCATCGTCTTCGAACAGCGCGTACAGGTCGGGGTAGCGGAATGCCAGGTAGAGCGCCGGCATCCGGTAGTCCTCGTGGTAATGGCGGGTTTCGATAAAGTCGGGATGGGTGTCGCGATAGTCGCGCAGCAATTCGTCGCAGTGGTACACAAAGCGATCCACCCGCCCATCGGCCTCGCGGGTTTCGTCGAAGAGGTCCTTAAACATGTCCTTCACGAAATCGGGATAGGTCTGGATGAACAACTGCATCATCTCCTTCGGCGAATAACGCTCGCCTTTCCAAAGCGCACGACTATGCGAGTTTTCCAGACTAGCCTCGTACATGGCCGCAAAATCCACGGCATTGGGATCCCAGGTCTCCTGGAAAATGCGCTGCGACTCCCAGGCGAAAAGCAGGGGAAATTCGGTCGCCGTATCGAGATGGCGGCGGAAAGCGGCGATATGGTCCTGGAGGAGGCGGAGGTTCATGCAATAGTGATTGAGTGAGGGAGTGATTGAGTGATTAAGCGGTTGACATTCACTCAATCACTCAATCGCTCAATGGCTTTAATATCCCCTCACCTGATACACCTTCCCATCGATCTTGATGGAAGCTACGGCGTACCGGGCGTTGAGGTAGAGGAAAACAGGATCGCCTTTTGCCGTCGCCAATTCCCACTCGAAGCGCTCCTCGTTCATGCGGGGCGTTTTGAACTCCCGCTCCACCACTTTTTTGATCTGAAATTTTTCGGTTTTGTCCTCCTTCGTGCCGTCGTCATACTGGAGGATGGAGCGTACGACCACGAAGTACTCGCGGATCTCTTTCGATTTGATGACGATCGTGCTGTCGGAGGTGGCCAGGCTGTCGGTTGATGCTACCTGTTTGGTTTTTTCCTCGATGGTGATCACTTCCTGGAAGGAGATGGTCGTGCTGTCGGCCATTTGAAGACGTTCCTGGACGCCGGATTCAGCATGCACGCGGAAAAAGGGTCGGATGGACTTACCCCAGAGGGAGTCGGGGTGCGAAATGACGTATTCATCCCAGTCGGTAAAAAACGGAGCTTCGCTCTTGCGCAGTTTTTCGGGGATGACGGCCAGGTAAAAGATCATTTCCGCTTCGTCGGGGGAGCGGCGGAAGATGACCGCTTCGGCCTGCGACCACTGGTTGAGGATCACCTTGAGGTGGCCGGAGAGCCGTGCGTCGCGGGCGTTGATGGTTTGAAGGATATAGCCGTATTCGGTCGGGTTGATGCTGCTGATCTGGTAAACCCCCTTGATTTCCGGGCCTTCCACGTAGAGGTGGGTGCGGGTCACGCCGAAGGAGTACTCGCCGGGGCTCAGATTCCGGTCGGTTTTATCGGGGATTTCCACCTGATAGGGCCGGAAGTCGTAACCCATCAGCATTTCCTGGTTGAAAAAGACCCGGTCGGACACGTAGGTGTAATCGCGCTGGGAGGAAGCGAAGAAAGGTAATAGCAAGAGGATAGAGGCAAGAATCGGTTTCATAGGGTTTATTTTTCAATTTCCTGGTGAATATACTGGCGGATGCGTTGTTCCCATTCGTCCGCTTTGGCGGCAATTTCTGTGGCTTTGGCTACCGTGGCTTCGGCGTATGCCTGGTCCTTGAAGCCTTTGAGGTTGATCTTCACGTTCATAAACGCGCCGTGTATGGCGGCCCTCGCGCAGAGCGCGCCCACGCCGGCGTCGGACATGGAGTTGGGGTTGCCTTTCTTCACCATGGCCTCGATGAGGTCAAAAGCCTGGTAGCAGGCCTGCATCACCCGGAAGGGGGTCTCGATGGCCACGCGGGTTGCCGCCTGGATGGCTTCCGAACGGACGGCCTTTTCCTCTTCGGTCGATTTGGGCAGGCGGAATGCTTCGATGATGCCGTTGAATGCGATGGTGTCCTCGTCCACCAGGCGCAGCAATTCGTCCTTGAGGGTTTGTCCTTTTTCGGCCCAGACGCTGAATTCTTCCCAGCGATCGTCCCATTGCCGTTTGTGCGAGGACAGGTTGGCCACCATCGCGGCCAGCGACACGCCGAGCGCGCCCACGTAGGCGGAGATGGACCCACCGCCGGGCGCCACGCTTTCGGAGGCTGTGATGTTGGAAAAACTGCGCAGGTCCATCCGGATTAGCCTGGAATTGGCGGGGTCTTCGAGGAGGTATTCGATGATTTTTTTCTTCGGGTCGAAGGGTGCCAGTTCGTCCAACCCGAGGGAGCGGACGGCGATCTTGATCAATTCCTCTTCCGAGACGCCCAGGGAGCGGCGCTGTTTTTGGAGGAAATACTTTCCGGCGTCGAGGAGCACCTTGAGGGGCGTGAGTCCTACCAGTTCGGAGCCGGTCACGCGCAGGCCCCGGTTTTCGGCGCTCTGGGCGCAGGCTTCGAAGGCCAGGTGGAGAGGCGTTTCGGAGATATTGGTCAGGTTCATGGAGATCTGGGCGATGCCGTATTCCTCGATGAACCAGCCGATGGCTTTGACGGATTTGAGCAGGCCGGGCTCGCGCTGCGGCTCGCCGTGTTCGTCTAATAGAATCTCTCCGTTGACCGGGTCGCCGATGCGCTTGATGCGTCCTTTTTCCCGCACGTCGAAGGCTACGGAGTTGGCGCGGCGCTCGCTGGTGGTATTGAGGTTGATGTTGTATGCAACGAGGAAATCGCGCGCGCCAATGACGGTGGCGCCGGCCCGGGCGTGAAAGCGGGCGGGACCGTAGTCGGGTTTCCACTCCGGCAGGGCCAGTTTTGCGGGCAGGCCTTCGTACTCGCCTGCGCGCACATCCGCGAGGTTGCGGCGCTCGGGGCTAGTTGCGGCGCTTTCGTATAGGTATACGGGGATGTCCAGTTCCCGGCCGACCCGGGCAGCCAGTTGGTGTGCGTAGCGGGCGGTTTCTTCCATGGAAATATTGGAAACCGGCACCAGGGGGCACACATCGGTAGCGCCCATGCGGGGGTGCTCGCCCTTGTGCTTGCGCATGTCGAGAATCTCCGACGCTTTTTTGATGGCGAGAAAGGCGGCCTCCACCACGGGTTCGGGCTCGCCGACGAAAGTGACGACCGTGCGGTTGGTGGCCTTGCCCGGATCGACGTCGAGGAGTTTGACCCCGGGCACGCTTTCGATCTGGTCGGTGATCTGTTTAATGAGGGACATATCGCGTCCCTCGCTGAAATTGGGGACGCATTCGATCAATTGCTTTTTCATCCCGCGAATTTAGGGATCATTTCGCACTGGCGTAAAGCTTTTCTATATCGGCCCCGAATTTCTTTTCGATGGAAGAGCGGATCAATTTGAGGGTGGGCGTAAGCTCGCCCTGTTCGATCGACCAGTTTTCGTGGAGCAGGAGGAAGTTGCGGATCTTTTCGTGCTTGACCAGGTCTTCATTGGTCTGGTCGACGATGGATTGGAAGAATTTCTCCACTTTCGGGTTGATCACCATATACTGCGGGGCGGTCCAGTGGACGTGGTTTTCATTGCACCACAATTCCAGCAGGGGGAAGTTTGGGAGGATGAGGGCGACGACAAAGGGTTTGTTGAAGCCGATGACCATGCATTGGTCGATGAAGGGGGAGAGTTGCAGTTTGTTTTCCAGGTGTTTCGGGGCGATGAATTTTCCGGAAGTGGTCTTGAAAATATCCTTTTTTCGGTCGGTGATCTGGAGGAAGCGATGGTGGACGATCTGGCCGATGTCGCCGGTGCGGAACCATCCGTCTTCCGTAAAGACGGCGCTGGTTTCCTCCGGCAGTTTATGGTAGCCCCTCATGACGTTGGGTCCTTTGGCCTGGATCTCGCCTGCGCCGGTCTCGTCGGGCTGGTCGATGCGGATGGACACCCCTGCGATGGGGATTCCCACGGTGCCGAAGCGGTTGAGGCCGGGTTCGAATCGATTGAAGGTCAGCACGGGGGAGGTTTCGGTCAACCCGTATCCTTCCCGGATGGTGATGCCTGCCGCGGAAAAGAGGCGCCCCAGTTTTTCGTCGAGGGCCGCAGCGCCGACGCAAACACCCTGGATGCGGCCGCCGAGGGCTTTCCGCCAGAGGCGGTAGACCAAGAGATCGGCCACCCGGAGCTGAAACCAGTACAGAAGACCCACGGCCTGGCGCTTTGATGGTAGCGCTCGCCCAGTTGAAGCGACCATCGCACGATCTTCCTTGCCAACATGGGGCCTTTCAGGGTTCGGGCGTAAATATGTTCGTATATCCGCTCCAGCAAGAGAGGCACCGCCGTAAAATAGTGCGGCCGGACCTCCTTGTAGGTTGCCGCCAGGTTGTCGGTGCGTTCGGCGTAGTACAGGGAAGCTCCCACGGCGAGGTAGGTATAGGTGACCATCCGCTCGAAGATGTGGCTCAAGGGGAGGAAGCTCAGCACGGTGTGGTCGCAGTTGACCGGGATGACCGACAGGACGGATTTGATATTGCTGACGATATTTTTGTGGGTCAGTTCCACGCCTTTGGGCTGCCCCGTGGTGCCGGAGGTGTAGATGATGGTGGCCAGATCGTCTTCGTGGATGACGCCCTTGTAAGTTTGAAATTCGGCCTGATGGCGTTCGTTGGGTTCGGTGCGCAGGTCGACGACGGAGGGGGTTCCCGGATATTTTTCGAAGGTAAAAACCCCTTTCAGGCTCGGAACGCTCAACTGGAGGGCGACGATCTTTTCGTACAGGTCGATCCCGTCGGTGAAGCAATATTTCGCCTCGGCATCGCGCAGAATGTATTCAATATTCGGGGCGGACTGATTGGAATGAATGGGCACGACCACCACCCCAATCTGTTGGAGGGCGAGGTCGAGAAAATTCCAGGTCGCGCTGCCGTGATGGGATATGATGGCTGCTTTGTCGCCTTTTTTCAGCCCCAGGTGTAGAAAACCCGCGCTAAAAAGGGCGATCTCCCGCAGGGATTCTTCCGTGGAATAAGTCTTCCAGGTATGGTGGTCCTTATGCGCCAAGGCCACCTTTTGGGGGTATTTGGCCGCCTGATAGGGAAGGATATCGAATAAGCGATGGAAGTCCATAGGCCAGAGGGGATTTGCTAGGCCTTATAAATGTATAAAAAGATGAGAGATGAGAGAGGAGAGAGGAAGGTAATTATTTATGCGTTTCCCGCATTTGCCCTGGCGGGTATATCCCGGTCCAAATTTTGGAGGAAATGCAGGGTTTGCTCCAGGCTTTTGAGCACGGTGACGTTGCCGGTGCTGGGCACTTCCTGGGCTACGACCTGGTAGCCGGAGAGGAGCAGGCGGCTGTCCGGGAAGCTGTGGGACAGCGCGTCGACATAGCTTTGCACCGGTTCTTTGGCGAAGGATTCGGAAATCATGGTATAGATATAGTCCGGCCTGTGGATCTTGTAGACGTCTTTGAGGTCGCTCAGGGAGATATCCTGTCCTATGTAGATGACTAAGTTGCCCCGGGATTTGAGGAGGTAGTGGAGGAAGAGGAGGCTGAGTTCCTGGCGTTCGCCCTCGGGTAGATAGAGCAGGAATTTCGGTGTTTTGGTACCATTGGCCATGGGTTCGCGGTCGATGGCGCAGATGACTTTTTGGCGGATGAGGTAGCTGATGAAGTTTTCCTGTACGGGGTTGATGGAGCCGGTGAGCCAAAGGACCCCCAGTTTGTCGAGGAAGGGCAGGATGACCTCCAGCATGGTTCGTTCGAAGCCGATCTGCTGGATATTAGCGGAGATGATCCGGTCGAATTTCATTTCATCCATCTCGATCATGGAGATGGTCAGTGCGTCGAGCTGGGCGCCGTATTCGATGTTGATGGGTGAAATGGCGGATACCTTTTGACCGATTTCCAGCTTGCTCATTTTGGCGATCTTGGAGATCTTATAGCCGTTTTTATTGAGCAGGGCGACGTTGAGGAGGAGTTTGAGGTCTTCGTCCTGATAGTAGCGGATATTGGAAGGGGTCCGGTCGGGGTCGATGATGCCGTAGCGCTGTTCCCAAATCCGGATGGTATGGGCCTTGATGCCCGAGAGCTTTTCCAGATCTTTTATGGAATAAATCGCCAAGGTGTGCAGAATTGGTTAGGGGGAAACAGCAACCACCCACAAAGGTTTAGAAAAAAATGCAAGTTTCCTGACGAAATAGTGAAAGAGCGGGTAACTTGCTGCAAGGTGGAAGTGAAATAAAGGGAATTTATCTATTTTTAGGTTTGCAAACCAGGCGATTTTCAAAATCATACTTATGAAGCTACGTTTTACACCTGTTTTAATTTTATCGATCCTCCTGAGTGCAGCCGCGCTGGTTGCGCAGGTCAAGCCTACCGCCGGGGAGGTGGAGTGCTTCCAGGTGGGCAACGGCGGTCTATTCACCGATACGGGCGGCCCCGGAGGCAATAATGCCGTGGAAGGCGCCCTTGGCAACTATACAAATTGCGATTGCATCACCACCACCACGCTTTGCTCTACCGACGGCAGCGCCGTCAAGGTGGAGTTCACGAATTTCGGGGTCAATGCTTCTTTTGACTGGCTGGTCATTCTCGATACCGACAACCCGGCTATGGAGCAATTTCCGGCTTCCGTCATGGGCGCTCCCTCCAACTCCGCCCTCCAGCTCTTTAGCAACGCCGACGGCGCGGGCGATGGAGGGTCGGAAAATTACGGCCTCGGCGCCCAGGTGGGAGTGGCCCTGTTGAGCCAGATGAACACGGAATCCTATACGGCCACCAACCCAAGCGGTTGCCTGACCTTTGTCTTCCGCGCCTCTGCGCAGGTGGACGATTCCGGTTGGGATGCCCTGCTTTCCACCACGAGCAACGCCGCCCACCCCGGCGACAACGTGCCCTGCGGCGGCCCGGTGGCCTGCGCCCCACCTTCTGCGATGGAGGCCAATAATGTCACCGAAACCACTGCCATCCTGAACTGGAATCCCTCGCCTTCTTCCGACACCTATGTGATCGAATACGGTCCGCAGGGCTTTATCCAGGGCTCGGGGATCATGATCACCGTGACCGGACAGACGACCTATACCCTGACCGGGCTGGATGAAATGACGACCTACGACGTGTATATCTACGCAATATGCGACGCCGGCGAGACCAGTGCCGTGATCGGCCCCTACTCCTTCACCACCTGCTGCATTCCCATTCCGGATGTCTGCAATTATACGCTCAACCTGTACGATTCTTTCGGCGACGGCTGGAACGGTTCCATCCTTACGGTCACGCACAACGGCATCAGCACCCCGTACACCTTTTTCACGGGTACCTTCGCTACGTTCTCCTTCCAGGTTACCGAAGGCCTGCCGATTATTCTCAGTTATTCGCCGGGCACGTTTGAAAACGAGGTGACTTACGAAATGTTTGACCCGGACGGCGGTCTGCTGTTTGGTGACGGGACTTTCCCGACGGTGGGAGAGGTGTATAATGAAATCGTCATCTGCCCCGATTGCCAGGCGGTGAACATCGCCAGTATCATCATTTCGGACATAGATACCTCCTCGGCTCAGGTCGATTGGGACGTCATTCCCACCGCGCAAAGTTATATCATCGAATACGGCCCGGCGGGCTTCCCGTTGGGATTCGGACTACTGGATACCGCGATCACTCCTCCCGTTACCTTGACCGGGCTCAATCCCTGCGTCGGCTACGATGTGTTTATCACCTCCGTTTGTTCGCCGGATACCCTGAGCCTGCCCGTAGGGCCTGTGGAGTTTATGACGGACCCCCCGGGATCGGCCGGTCCGCCCTGCATTTATACGCTGAACATGTACGATTCCTTTGGCGACGGCTGGAACGGCTCCTTCCTGACGGTCACCCTCATGGGCAATTCTACGAACTATACATTCACTACAGGGACTTTTGCGACGGTTCAAATCCCCGTATTTGCCAATCTGCCGGTAGTCATTTCGTTTACTGGAGGGGCCTTTCTGAACGAGACTTCTTATGAGATCCTGGATCCCAGCGGAAACATCATTTTCCAGGACGGCCCCTTCCCGCAAGCCGGGATCGTGCTGAACTTTATCGCCTGTCCGACCTGTCCCGGCCCCTCTTCGTTTTACCCCGTAGACATCAATGCTGACAATGCGATATTCGCCTGGAATGCCGGTCTGGAGGCGGGGCAGTACAAACTGGAGTACGGCCCACTGGGCTTTACGCAGGGCACCGGCACCGTCATATTTACCACCGATTTGCAGGAAACCATAACCGGCCTTACAGAGAATACCTATTACGATATTTACCTCTTCTTTACTTGTGCGGATGACGGGGAATCCGGAAAAACCCTTGGGCCCATTACATTCAAGACCATCTGGTACAACGACGTGGGTGTATCCGGAATGTTGGAGCCCACCGGCGCGGAATGTAACCTGAGCCCCGACCAGTTGATCACTTTCTACCTGCACAACTTCGGGCAATACCCGCAGTCGCTGATCCCCTTTAACCTGGCGATCAACGGGGTGATCATCCCGATCGATTTTCCGGACGACGGATTGTATACCGGGGTGATCGGCAACGACAGCACGGAAATTGTCACCTTCGAGACCACCTACGATTTTTCGACCCCGGGGTATTACCTCATCGAAATATGGACGGATCTCGATACCGACAGCGACCTGGCCAACGATACCTTCCAGTTTGAGTTGATCACCGCTTATCCGCTGCCGCTTCAGGAAGACTTCAACTCGGGCATTTACCCGCCGGAATGGACGACGACCGAGGTCGGCGCCATCCTGTACGCGCCCAACAACCACAACAACCCGACCCACGTGATTTCCGATTTCCTGAGCAGCGGCGACACCAATTTCGAGGTGACGACCCTGCGCGTCGGTCCCATGGGCGCCAACGACACGCTATCCTTCGATTACAGGTACGTCAATTACTTTGCCGGCACCGTGGCCACCAACCTGGGCGCCGGCGACAAGCTGGAGGTACAGGTCTCGACCGATTGCGGGGATAACTTCACGACCGTGTATACTATCAACCAGGCCAACCACGTGCCTTCGACCGGCTTGAAGACGATCAAGGTGGGCCTGGATCAATTTGAGGGAGAGGCCATCAACATCCGCTTCTTTGCGCTTCGGGTCACCCTGACCGGAACGACTTACTGGATCGATCTGGACAATATCAACGTCAGCGGTTGCCCCACCTCCTTCTTTGCCATGCAGGACATTACCAACGCCAGCGGGCCGGGGGAAAACGACGGAAAGGTCAAGATCACACCGGCATACGGGACAGAGCCTTTTGCATACCAGTGGAGCAACGGATCCATTTCTTCCAATCCGGTCGGTTTGGCGGCGGGAGAGTACACCGTTACCATCACAGACGCGAACGGCTGCTCGGAAGTGCTGACGGTGAGCGTGGGGGTTGAGGTTCCGGACGGCGTCCGGGAAATATCCCCGCTCGGTATCGTGTCCCTGTGGCCCAACCCGACCAATGGGCTGACCAACCTGATGGTGGAATTGCCCGAAACCCGGGACCTCCAGATTCAGGTATTCAATGCAGTGGGCCAATTGATCCGCGAATATTCGGAGCCCGGCGCCAGCATTATCACGCGCGAACTGGACCTGAGCGATCAGCCTGGCGGCATGTACATCATCCGCCTGTCTTCGGGTCCGGAGTGGCATATCGAAAAACTGATTTTGGCTCGTTAAGACAAAAGAGCCCTTTTCATAAAAAGCTCTCCGGCAAAACCGGGGAGCTTTTTTGTTTTGGGTAAAACCATTTCCGGCCTCAACTGTCATTATTTGGTAACGCAGCAAAAACAGCAACCCATGCGCATAGGCATTGTATGTTACCCGACTTACGGAGGTTCGGGGGTTTTGGCCACGGAATTAGGCCTGGGCCTGGCCAAGCGCGGCCATCATATCCATTTTATCACCTACCGCCAGCCGGCCCGGCTTACCGCCTTTCAGGAAAATATCTATTATCACGAGGTTTCGGCCAACGACTATCCCCTTTTCGAATACCCGCCTTACGACACGGCCCTTGCCAGCAAGCTCGTAGACGTGGTGCGGTACGAAAATCTCGACCTGCTTCACGTGCATTACGCCATTCCCCATGCCACGGTGGCTTATATCGCCAAAAAGATTCTCCTTACCCAGGGCCGCTACCTCCCGGTGATCACCACCCTGCACGGAACGGATATCACCCTGGTCGGGATCAACAATGCTTTTGCTCCCGTGGTCGAATTTTCGATCAACAAATCGGACGGGGTCACAGCCGTGTCGGAAAGCCTTCGCAAGCAGACCCTGGAGCATTTCGACATCAAGCGGGAAATTGAGGTGATCTACAATTTTATCGACTTCGACCGCTTCAAATGGAGCAATAAAGAGCATTTCAAGAAGGCCATCGCGCCCAATGGGGAGCGCATCCTGGTGCACGTCTCCAATTTCCGGAAGGTAAAACGGGTGGATGACGCCGTTCGGATATTCAAAAAAGTAAATGAGCGCATTCCCTCCAAACTCCTGCTGATCGGCGACGGGCCGGAGCGGCATAACATAGAGGAGCTTTGCCGGAAAATGTGCATCGGGGAAGAAGTCCGATTCCTCGGAAAACAGGATGCCATCGAGGAGTTGCTCGCCGTGGGCGACCTGTTCCTCATGCCGTCCATGTCCGAGAGCTTCGGCCTGGCAGCCCTGGAGGCCATGGCCTGCGAGGTGCCCGTCATTTCCACCAATACCGGCGGCTTGCCGGAGGTGAATATCCACGGGGTGACGGGATTTCTGAGCGAGGTGGGGGATGTGGAGTCGATGGCCGCCAATGCCATTCGCCTGCTGGAAAACGAGACGATGCTCCAGGAGTTCAGGAAAAATGCGCTGGCGCAAGCCAAGGTTTTCGATATCGCAAACATCCTTCCAAAATACGAGGCCTACTATCAGCTGGTGTTGGATAGGGCGCTGGCCTATCGCGTAGAAGGCTGAGGGCCAATCAGTTTATGAACAGAATCCTGGCGACGACCGCATTCGGGTTGTTCAGGCTTTCGGGGCTGGTGCTATAGACGAGATAGACGCCTGTGGCGGCTTTTCGGCCGTTGTAGTCCCTGCCGTCCCAGATGGCTTGTCCGCCCTCGGCGATGGTTTGATAGACCAACTGACCGCTCAGGTCGGTGATCTTGACGTCGGCATCCCTGGCCAATCCACTCACGGCGATGACCCCATCGTATTCCGGTCTTACGGGGTTGGGGAAAACCTTTACCTGGTTCGTATTGATCACTCCGCCTTCCGTGGCGGTGCCCCGAAGCGACTGCAAACCCTTGTTACTGCCGATGAAGATCTCCCCGGTTACGGGATTGATGGCGATATCGTTGATCGTATTGTCGAAGAGCGGACTGTTATCGACGTGGAAATAGGCGATTTGCTCCAGCCCGTCGGCCGATTGCACGAAGATGCCGTTGTCTGTGCCAAACCACTTGCGATTGGCGCCGTCGACGGCGATGGTCCTTACGTTTTCCGTTTCGAGGAGGTGGGCCCCGAAGCTGTCCTGGAGAACGGTGCGAAGACTTCCGATGCAAATGGCGGCAAAAGGATCGCCGCATTCGAAGACGACGACGCCCTGCTCCGTTCCCACCCAGATATCGCCATCCAGGTCCATGACCATACAATTGACCTTATTGGAGGGGAGGTTGCTATTGTTGGAAGAGAAGAGGCGGCAGCGGTCGTCGCTATCGTCCTCGGGATCGCCCTCGTCAAAGAGCATGATGCCGGAGGTGGAACTGCCTACCACAAACCATTTATAGTTATTTCGGTCGACGAGGACCTGGAGAAGCTCGTTTTCATTGCATGCAGAGGGCTGGAAGCTCTTCCAGGTACCGTCTGCCCGGAACACGGAGAAGGGCCGGTCGGCGTAGTGGTTGGATATCCAGAGGTCGTTGTTCTGGTCGAACGCCAGTCCGCTGACCCTGGTCCGGGAACTATCGACTCCGGCATTATTCAGGGTGGAATTGGTGTCGTTATATACGGTAATCTGTTCCCGGTCGAATACCGCGAGCCCATCCAAAAAGCTGGCCACGTAGATGTCGCCGGTTTCCGGGTGGATGGCCAGGTCGTAGAAATCAAAAAGGCCGGCCAGTTCGGAGCGGGTATTGCGGTTATAAGTGTACCAGCTTCCGTCGAGGAGCGCGAAAAAACCATCCTCCCGGTTGATGTAGCTGTAGTTGGCCGTAACGCCCCCGGAGGCGATCCATAGCTCGTCTTCGTAAACCACCATTTGGCTGATGTTATTTGAATAAGGCGCGTTGAGGGTGACGCGGTTGCAAAACTCGTCCCCGTTTTCGTGAAAGCGAAACTCGCGCCACTCATCGGCGAACCAGACGTTGCCGGTTGCGTCTTCGATGGCGTAAATGGGGCGGTCGTCGCAATTGTTCGGCGCCGGCACATAGGTGTTATCGGGGCTGAAATAGAGTACCTTCCCGCTGCAGAGATCCACGTTGCAGTAATACCCGGCAATCAGGCGGGGGCCTTCGGCGGTCAGAAAACGGACGTAGTGATCGGACTCTAAGTGGACAAAGTTTTTTTCCTGACCGTCGTAGCGGAACAAGGTGTCGTTTACCGAAAAATATAGCTCGTTATTATACAGAGTCATTGCCGTGGAAGCATAGGCGGACGGAAAGCCTTCCTCCTCGTCGAGCTTTTCCCATTGGCTGAAATCCTCCGGAAAACTGCTGCCCTGGAGGATGCGGAAAATACCTTCTTCGGTGGCCATATACAAATACCCCTGAAAGACGGCGGATGCCTCGACAGGCATACCGGTGAAGGTGGTGAAAGGGAATTTGTTCTCCCGGAGGTCGAGCTGCGACAGGCCGTAGTTTGCGCTGATATAGGCCGTATTTTCGTCCTCCATCAATACGTGGTACACCTCCTTGTCGCCCGTAATGCTTTGGGAGTTGGCGATATCAAACAGGGAGAAGATCCCCTCCGGTTTCACCAGATCGATCACGCTGTTGGTATACACGATCATGAGGGTATTGCTGAAGCGGTTGAACTGGACCAGGGAGATGCCCACCTGGCTCAGGCCTTCCACTTTGGAGATGCGTTGAAAGGAGAGATCGGTTTTGTCGAGCACGGCCAGGGACCATTCGGTGGCGAAATAGACTTTGCTGTCGCTTTGGGTCACCCAATTGCCGTTGACGTAGGGGAGATAGGATTTCCATTCGCCGATGGCGATATCGGTCTGTGCAGGAAGGGTGGCGGATGATAGTAGGAAGCCGATTACCAGGAGGGGTAGAACCAGTTTCATAGATAGGCGCGTTTGGAGAAAAATGGTTTAGAAACGATAATTAAACTACAAAGCGGGGAAAATATTGCCGCGTCCCGACCTACTTCTTATACAAATGACTGGTCTCCAAATATCTGAACACCGGCTCCGGAACCAGATAGCGGATCGACTTGCCGGACTTGCGGCATTCCCGGATGAACGAGGCAGAGATATCCAGCAAAGGCGCGTCGAATTGCCGGACGCTGGGGTGCTCGGCCATTGCCCCACCCTCAAAGCCCGGCCGGCGGTACACGTAAATGGGATAATGCTCCAGCAGGAATTCGAAATTCTTCCATTTGGGCAACGATACGAGGTTGTCGCCCCCCATGATCAGGACAAACTCCTTATCCGGATATTTTTCGCGCAAATAGGCCAGGGTATCGACCGTGTAGGAGGGCTTGGGAAGGTGAAACTCGATGTCGCTGGCCCGCAATTTGGAATGATCGCCGATAGCCAGGCGCACCAGGTGGAGGCGGTCGTAATCGGGCGCCAGGGTAGCTTTTGGCTTGAGCGGATTGTGGGGGCTGACGACCATCCAGATCTGGTCGAGGTCCGTAAAGTCGGCCATGTAATCTGCGATGATCATGTGGCCCACATGCACCGGGTTAAAGGATCCGAAAAACAATCCTACCTTCATCGCAACAGGATTAAAGATCCAGTGAATCCTGGCTCAACACCTCGAAAAGCTCTTCCACATCGGCATCCTCTTCGTAAGGGGGTTCCTCGGGCAGGTCGATCAGCCATTTCCCCTCCGTCCGAACGAGCAGGAAACTGTCGTTGAACAGTTGCCCTCGGCTTCCAAACCATAATAGCAGACAGCTTTGTCGCCGTTTTCCCGGCAGGTAAGCTCCACAAAATTTGTGTGCGTGATTACGGAATCTGCTTCCATATCGCTCAGCAGCGCTTCCATCCAGGAGAGCAACTGTTCGGTGCGGGGAGTACTGAGGGTCTTGGCCTTGTCGAACTCATTGTTGTCGATATGGGCCTGCCATTTGCGAACCACCGTTTCGGGAGAGTCGGGCGCCTGGCATGCCGCGACAATAAAAAGCAGCAGGACCGGCAAAAGGGAAACAACGCGCATAATGCTTATTTTAGCTGCAAAGGTACCCTTTAATAGGGAATTGCGATCATTCAATCCTCGAAGATGAAGCTTCCAAACCCCACGGGCGGGTATTTTCCGGCATGGCTGCGCCTTGCCTTGTTCCTCCTCTGCTGGGCGGCGGCGGCTTGGCTGAAATTCGGATATCACGAGCTGTGGAAAGACGAATGGCAGGCCTGGCTCATGGCTCGCGATATGGGCTGGGGAGAGCTGCTCGGAGCGCTCTATTACGAAGGCCATCCCGCCCTGTGGTACCTGTATTTGAAGGCCTGGACCCTTTTTGCTGGGAATGAGGCCTGGACCATCCAGATAGCCCATTTCCTGCTGTTGGGCTTGGCCGGCGGCCTGTTCTGGTATTTCACCCGTCTACGCTGGTGGCTGAGCGCACTGCTCTGGCTCGGGTATTTTCCTTTCTTCGAATACGGGATCGTAAACCGGGGCTACATCCTCGTGATGATCCTGGGAATTGCCCTATCGGGTTGGCTGGAACGGCCCGAACGGAATCACTGGTTATTGGCTATCGGGCTCTTTTTGCTCTGCCAGACGGAGGTGTACGGGGTTTTGCTGGCAAGCGCCCTGACGGTGTATTTGTTTTTCCGGCACGGGAAATGGGGGGCCTTTAAAATCGGTTGGTTCAGGTTGGCGCTGTGTGGATGGCTTGTAGGGGTGTTGGTTTTTTTGCTCAGCGTTTTTCCGCGGGCAAGCGGAGATGAGCTGGCTCATGCCTTTGTCGGACAGCCCTTTGGTTGGGAGGTATTGGCGAAGTCTTTTCAGGGCAATTGGGCCAATGCATTCCTGATCGGCTCGATCCCGGACACCAATGCTTTTGGCGTTCAGCCCGCCGGTCTATTGCTGAGTATTTTGGTAATGGTCGCCATGGCCTGGCTTTTCCGAAAGGCAAACGCCCTGGCCTGGGCGTTTTGGGCTTTTCAGATTGCTTTTTTTCTATTTTCCGCGCTCCTCTACACCGGAGGGGTGCGCCATTGGGGCATGATCCTCGTGGCCTGGATCATCTTTTTGCAGCTTTGGGCCATCGACAAGCCCAAATGGGGCTGGACGGAGTGGTTGATCCTCGGCAGCGTGGTGTTTTTTCAGGTACGCTACACCGCGCTTGCAATCGACCGGGAAGTTCGCTTTCCATACAGCAATGCCGCGGCGGCGGGCGCCTATATTCAAAAAGAAATTCCGGCTGCCATCCCCATTGTGGCCATCAACAAATTCGAAGCCACGCCGGTGTTGGGCTATGCCGGACGACCGTTTTACGCCCTACCCGACGGGGAGCCTTTCACGTATTTTAAATGGGTGGAGAAGGTTTACATGCCCCCGGAGGAGGAACTAGGGCTCTTCGCAGCCTATAAACGGGTGAATATGCTCGTGGTGGGGAGTCCCAAACCCCTGGACCCGCAAAGGTATCCAAACGCCAAACTCATCCGGGCCTTCGACGGGCCGAACCTCAAGATGGAAAATTATTATCTGTATTCCCTCCTTCCTGCCTTCAAAGCGGATTAAAAAAATATAAAATTAACACAACAGCGGCCGCAGGCCGCTGTTGTGTTACACGCTCAGCATCACCGGCATGATGAGCATGAAAATGGCTTCATTTTCCCCTTCTTCGCTGGGCAGGAGGATACCGGCCCGGGTAGAGGTGGAGAGCTCCAGTTTCACTTCGTCCGATTGCAGGATGCCGAGCATTTCTACGAGGAACTTCGCATTGAAGCCGATCACGAGCGGGTCGCCGGTGTAGGAGCAGGTGAGCTGCTCGGTGGCTTCGTTGGAGAAATCCACATCCTGCGAGGAAATGGTCAGGCTGTCGGGGCTGATATGGAGGGTGACCTGGTTGGTCGTCTTGTTGGCGTAGATAGCGATGCGCTTGAGGGAGTTTTGGAAATCCACCCTGTTGGCGACGAGGAGGTTGGGGTTGTTGACCGGGATGACGGCGTTGTAATCGGGATAGCGGGCGTCGATCAGGCGGCAGGTGATCCGGGTGTTATCGAAAGAAAAGAATGCATTTGTCTTGTTAAAGGACACTTCCACGTCCGCCTCGTTGGGAAGGGCGTTTTTGAGGAGGTTGAGCGCTTTTTTGGGAACGATGAAGGAGGTGGACACATCGCTCTTGATGTCGTTGAAGGTGTACTTGACCAGCTTATGGGCGTCGGTAGCCACGAAGGTGACCTTGTTGAAATCGACCTGAAAATAGACGCCGGTCATGGCGGGGCGCAGGTCGTCGTTGCTGGTTGCGAAGAGGGTTTTGGAAATCCCCTTCTGGAGGGCTTCCGAGCCGATGGTCACCTGGTCGGTGGCGTCGAGGTCTTTGGGCTTGGGGTAGTCCTCGACCGAGCGGCCGGCGAGCTTGTATTTTCCGTAGGAGGAGGTGATCTCGATGCCGTAGGTGCTGTCGTTTACGGAGAAATTGATAGACTGGTTGGGCAGGGCCTTGATCGTATCCATGAGTATCCGGGCGGGGATAGCCACTTGTCCGTTTGCGTTGGATTTTACCTCCAGTTTGGTGGTGATGGTCGTTTCCAGGTCGGAAGCGGTGATCGAAAGGGAGTTATTTTCGATGGAGAAAAGAAAGTCTTCCAGAATGGGGAGAACGGGGTTTACTACGATGGCGCCGCCGGCAATTTGGAGTTGTTTCAGTAGGTCGGTGGAAAAAACGCTGAATTTCATAAGTGGCCGGTTTTTTGGCTAGAACCAGAATCTGATGGAAAATGTTTATCCTTGGGGCCGCCAAAGGCGGCCCCAAGGACTTATAAAGATTGAAAGGGCGGGCGCAGCCCGCCCTTTCAATCTTTATAAACTTATTTTGTGAATGAACTTAACACACAAAAATAGTCCATCTGCTCCATTAAACCATTCAAAGAATTCCACAATTTGTGGATAACTAAAGATTTTTTATGCCAAACAGGTCCAAAGCGCCGAAAATCCACGAAATCAGGGACGTCGTTCTTCCGAGGCCCCTGGTTCACCGGCTGGACAACGGGATACCGGTGTATGAAATCCACATGGGCGTTCAGGATGTGCTGAAGGTGGAGGTGATTTTCCAGGCCGGCCGGCCCTTTGAGGCGGTGCCCATGGTTTCCCGCGCCACGGCGTCCCTGATCCGGGAGGGCACGGCGCATCGCTCGGGCGCAGAGATCGCCGAGGTGGTCGATTTTTTCGGCGGCACCCTTTCCTCGCAAGGCAGCCTCGACCATATCACCGTGACGCTCTATTGCCTGACCAGGCACTTCGACGCCCTGGCGCCTTTGCTGACCGATGTCCTCACCGAGCCCTCCTTCCCCGAAGACGAACTCAAGGCCTTTATCAACCGCAACAAACAGCGTTTGCAGGTCGATCTGACCCGTAATGACATTGTTGCGTACCGCCTGATCACCGAATGTATTTACGGTCCCACCCATCCATACGGGTACAACAGCACCCCCGAACTGTACGAAGCCCTCACCCGGGACGACCTTCAAAAGCATTTCCGCGATCACCTCATCGGCGCCAACTGCCAGATTTTTGTCAGCGGAAAGACCAATGACGCAGTTATTTCCAGGCTGAATGCCGAGTTGGGAAAGGCGCTGCCCCAAGGGGTTCCTTCCATACCCAGGCTGGATGGAATGGGCGCTGCGTCCGGAAAGCTCCATCAGCCCCACTCCCATACGGTTCAAACAGCCATCCGGCTGGGCAGACGGCTTTTCGCCCGCGACCACGCGGACTCCAACGGCTTGTTCGTGCTCAACACTATCCTCGGAGGGTATTTCGGATCGAGGCTGATGACCAATATCCGGGAGGAAAAAGGGTACACTTATAACATTTATTCTTCGCTCGACCCGATGCAATACGACGGCTATTTCTACGTTGGGACGGAGGTAAGTAATGAGTTCGCCAAACGGGCCCTGGACGAAATCTACCGGGAAATGGAAATCCTGCAGAAAAAGCCCGTCGGTAAAGCAGAGCTCGGCATGGTGCGCAACTACCTGATGGGAAATTTCCTGACCATGCTCGACGGCCCGTTCAACCTGGCGGAGGTCATCAGGAACTACCTCTCCGAAGGCCTCCCGCTGGAATCTTTCGAAGAAATGGTCCGCACCGTCCGGCAAATTGATGCGGCCCAATTGATGGAACTTGCCAATAAATATTTCAATCCTTCCGAAATGTGGGAAGTAATTGTAGGAAATCCTGTCTGAACACTTTAATGATCAGATTTTTTAAGATATTTGCGCGTGTTTAGTTTAGTTACTTTTGTCTGGACCATTGAGGAACTGCATTGATGAAATTTTTTAGCTTTTTTACCCAAGAACTGGCAATCGACCTTGGCACTGCCAATACCCTGATCATTCAGGACGGCAAGGTAATGGTGGACGAGCCTTCCATAGTGGCCATAGATCGCCGCACCGGCGTTACGATAGCGGTAGGACGGAAGGCTATGCAAATGCACGAAAAAACGCATGAAAATATAAAGACGGTCCGTCCCTTAAAGGATGGAGTGATCGCAGATTTTCAGGCTGCGGAAAGCATGATCGAAGGAATGATCAACATGATCGGCGCCCGCCGTCGCTTTTTCACCCACCTTCGCATGGTCATATGCATCCCCTCGGGCATTACCGAAGTGGAAAAACGCGCGGTATTCGATTCGGCCGACCACGTGGACTCCAAGGAGACCTACCTCATTCACGAGCCTATGGCGGCAGCCCTTGGTATCGGCCTGGATGTGGAAGAGCCCGTCGGCAACATGATCATCGATATCGGAGGAGGTACCACTGAAATTGCGGTCATCGCCCTGTCCGGCATCGTTTGCGATCAGTCCATCCGCATCGCCGGCGACGAATTGACCATGGACATCATGAACTACATGAAGCGGCAGCACAATATCCTCATCGGAGAACGCACCGCGGAACAGATCAAGATATCCGTCGGCTCGGCCCTGCCCATCCTGGAAAACCCGCCCGACGATTTTGCAGTGAACGGACGAGATCTCATGACCGGGATTCCGAAACAAGTGACGGTTTCCTACTCGGAAGTCTCCCACTCGCTCGACAAATCCCTGTCGAAGATCGAAGACGCCATCCTGAGGGCCCTTGAAATGACGCCCCCCGAGTTGGCTTCTGATATTTACCGCACCGGTCTTTACCTGACGGGCGGCGGCGCATTGCTCCGCGGCCTGGACCTGCGCATCGCCCAAAAAACGAAACTTCCCGTCCACATCGCCGATGACCCGCTTCGGGCCGTGGTCAGGGGAACAGGGATCGCGCTTAAAAATACGGACCGGTTTTCTTTCCTTATCGACCGGAAGAGCGTATAAGGCGCGCCTTGATCCCGGTGTAAGGCCCCCCTGACGGACGCCATAGAAAGACTTGCTATGCGTAACCTGTTGTATTTATTTTTGCAGCTCGGCGGTTTCCTTCTGTTTATTTCCCTGGAAATCCTGAGTTTCTACCTGATCGTACAACACAATCAGGAGCAGCGCCTTATTTTCAATAATTCCTGGACCAATTTCAGCGCCGGCTTAGACCGGAAGATCGACGGAGGCTATAGGTATATCTGGCTCGGCAGAAAGAACGACTCCCTGGCAATCGCGAATGCCCGGCTATACGAAGAACTGCTGATATATAAGTCAAGGGTCGAGGAGTTGGAACGGGATTCCCTCTTCCTGGCAGGTCCGGACTCCCTTTCGACCGATACGATTTACCGCCTGATCCCGGCAAGGGTAGTGCGCAACTCCGTATCCGAACACCACAATTACCTCCTTCTGGATAAAGGCACGAAAGACGGAGTGGAAGCGAATATGGGCGTCGTCCTGGAAAACGGCATCGTGGGGATCGTCCGGAGTACAGGCCCGAGGCACGCCCTCGTCATGTCCCTCCTGCACCCGCAGTCTCACCCCAGCGCATCGATCAAGGGGACAAACTATTTTGGCTCGCTTCGTTGGGAGCCAAAGAATACCAGAGAATTGCTTCTGGAAAACGTACCCAAACACGCCAACCCGGTAAAAGGGGATACCATCGAAACCAGCGGCTACTCGCTGATCTTTCCCAAGGGAATTCCCCTGGGTACCATCAAAGCCGTTGACAATAGCGATGCAGTGGCGGATACCTATAAGATCACTGTTTCGCTGTTTAGGGATCTGGCCAACCTGGACAGGGTGTATATAGTAAATAAATCGACGCAAAAAGAACAAGAAACCCTGCTTCAAGAGGTGAAGAATGAATAATATCGTACTTGCCAACGTATTTCGCTTTTTCGGGCTCCTGCTAGTACAGGGCCTGATCCTGCGTCAGGTCGAATTCGAGTACGAGTACTGGAAATATATCCACATTTTCATTTACCCGCTCTACATCCTGCTGTTGCCTCTTCGGACGCCCGACACGATAATCGTCGCTACTTCATTCGCCATGGGTATCCTGGTCGATTTATTCTACTATACCCCGGGCTTGCATGCCAGCACGGCCACCTTCGTCGGCTACTTTCGCTCCCGCATACTCAAATGGGTGGAACCGGCCGGGAAGTATAATCTGAACTACAGCCCGACCCTGGAGCGCTTCGGCCCTCTTTGGTTTTACCGGTACGCCGCCATCCTGTTCGGCATCCATCTGTTTGTGTACTTTGCAGTCGAGGCCTTTACTCATGTTTATTATATTCGTGTTTTACTCAACACCCTCGTGACCTTCGTTTTTTCGTTCTTCGGCGTGGTCTTCTATATGCGCATTTTCAAGCCACTGGATTAATTTAAACCTGCATGTCAAACGGTATTTTGCAATCGAGACAATTGATCATCAGGGTCCTTTTTGTAGGCGCCGGGCTCCTGTTGATTGCCAAATTGTTTCAACTGCAATTGCTCAACAAGTCTTATGCGGAAAGGGCCCAGGACACGGCGGTTGAAAAATTTACCCTGTACCCCTCCAGGGGCCTGATCTTCGATCGCAACGGGGCCCTGCTCATCAACAACGAACTGGTTTTCGACCTCCTGGTTACCTACAATCAAGTCGATCTGAAAGTGATGGATACCGCCTTCTTTTGTAAGTTGCTCCATCTTACGAACGCGGAGTTCAACACTCGTCTAAATAAAGATTGGGCAGACAAGCGCTTTAGCAAGCGCAAGCCATTCGTGTTCATGAACTCCATTTCCGCCGACCTGTTTTCACAGTTCCAGGAAAATCTCTACCAATTCCCGGGCTTCTTCGTACAGTCCCGTTCGGTGAGAAGCTATCCGCAGCCCTACGCCGCACACGTGCTCGGGTTTATCCGCGAGGTCGATCAAAAGGAGATCGACAAGCCGGAATCGGATTACGAATTGGGCGACTATATCGGCGGCAGCGGGCTGGAGCGCTCCTACGAGGAGGTGCTCAAAGGCATAAAAGGCGCCCGGTTTGTGTTGAAGGATAATGTGGGAAGGGTCGTAGGCTCTTACGAAAACGGCACGCTTGACTCGGCAGCAGTCGCAGGGGAAGACCTCTTTACCACCCTCGATATCGAACTGCAGCGCTACGCGGAAGACCTCCTGAGAAACAAGGTAGGCAGCGTGGTGGCTATAGACCCCAAGACAGGGGGTATCCTCGCCTTTGCGAGCTCCCCCTCCTACGACCCCAACAAGCTGCGGATCAGCCAGGACAGGGGGAAATACGTGCAGGAGATCTCCCGCGATTCGCTCAAACCCTTTTTCAACCGTGCCGTAATGGCCAAATATCCGCCGGGCTCGACCTTCAAACTCCTCGTCGGGCTGATCGCCCTCCAGGAGGGGATCGTCCAGCCGGATCAGGGCGTATCCTGCCCGGGATACTATTCCTATGGCGGCTCCAGCTGGGGCTGCCGTTCGCATCCGGCCCCGACGGACATGGTGCGCGCGGTGCAGTTTTCCTGCAACACCTTTTTCTTTACCACCTTCCGCCGCATCGTCGATAAAAAGAGCTTTTACGACCCCGAGTTCGGATTTGATATTTTTGTCAAACACCTGCTCGACTGTGGCCTGGGCAAGCCTTTGGGCATCGACTTTCCCAACGAATTGGGGGGCAACGTGCCCACCTCTGCCTACTACAACCGCATTTACCCGAAGGACAAGGGCAGTTGGAAATCGCCTACCATCATTTCCCTTGGAATAGGCCAGGGCGAGCTATTGCTCACCAATGTGCAAATGGCCAATCTGGCCGCCATCTTCGCAAACCGGGGGTTTTATCACAAGCCCCACCTGGGTAACCAGATCGGCCGCGGCGTATTGGCCAGGCCCGCATTCGAACAGGTAAAAGTGGAGGTGGGTATCGACCCTATACATTTCGACCCCATCATCGAGGGAATGACCGCGGTGGTAGATGCAGGCACGGGCCGATCAGCAGCCATTCCGGGCGTAAAGGTGGCCGGCAAGACCGGAACCGTTCAAAACCCCCATGGCGAGGACCATGCTACCTTTCTGGCATTTGCCCCTGTCGACAATCCGACGATAGCCATTGCCGTTTACGTGGAGAACTCCGGAGGCGGAGGGCGTTTTGCCGCCCCGATCGCAGGGCTGCTCATGGAAAAATACATCAATAAAAGCATAAGCCCGGAAAAGGCTTTTTTCGAAAAAATGGTGCTGGAAACCGACCTCATTCACAAACCCTGATATGATCGTTAGCGCTATCGTGGCCGTCTCCAACAATGGAGTGATCGGAAAGGACAACCAGATCCCCTGGTACCTTCCCGCAGACCTTGCCTATTTCAAGCGCATCACCATCGGCCACCACGTGATCATGGGCCGGCTCTCCCTGGTGTCTATGGGACGCCCCCTCCCCAAGCGCACCAATATCGTAATTACCCGCGATGCCTTTTTCACCGCGAGCGGCTGCCTGGTGGTCCACTCTGTGGAAGAAGCCCTGGCCATCGCCCTGGATGCGGGAGAAACCGAAGCCTTTATCCTGGGCGGCGGTCAGATCTACCGACATAGCATCGAATACTGGGACCGGGTCTACCTCACCGCCGTGGATGTGGACATACCCGGAGACGTCTTTTTCCCCGAACTACCCCCCGCAGAGTGGAAACTGGTGCGCCAGGAACCCCACGGGCCGGATGATAAGAACCCTTTTGCCTACAATTTTAAAGTGTTGGAGCGGGTATCATAGATCCCGGTATTCGCCTATCCAGGCTACCGCCGCCGCATAGTCCCTCTTTTCTTCCACCGCCAGCAATTCGGCCACGTAGGTATGCAGCGCGTCCAGAGACCCCTTCCCTTCGAGGATTGTCCTGACTCTTTGATCTTCGGCCAATATACGGTCGGTTTCTTCCCTGCTCGGAATAGACAGAATACCGGCCAGGTGGCTGATCTCGTTGCCCGTAAGCACCTTGCTGTATTTGATCCGCCCGGGCAACTGGTCGAACCCGATGGGCACATCATCTTCCGATTGCGGAATGGTGTAGATGGCGTTTCCGCTGGCTCGCACATAGTAGGCCCGGCCCAGCCGCCCCATGAGATCGAGTTTGTGTGGGTCGATTCGGTTGTGCTCGTCGAGCACGGTTTCGTCGATATGAATCCGCACCACGTGGCAGATCACCAGATGTCCCGCTCCTCCGTGCTCGCCCAGGGTGATCACATCGGCCACCTTGCATTCGAACTGGACGGGGCTTTCCTTCACCCGGAAGGGCTTGACCAGATCGGAGGCGATGGGAGTCAGTCCCGCCTTTGCGAATTCGCTGACCCCTTTTGGATACCGCCCGCTTGCAATGGCCATCTGGCGCGCGATGGAATAATTCACGACATTGATCACCACCTCTTTGGTCGCCAGCACATTGGAAAGGGTATCCTTGGTGGTATTGTCTTTTACCCGCCTGTTGGAGGAAAAGATCAGGACGGGCGGGTTGGAGGAAAAGGCGTTGAAAAAGGAATAGGGCGCCAGGTTTGGGAGGCCCTGTTCGTCGATGGTACTGACAAAAGCGATCGGGCGGGGTGCGATGGCGCCCACCATAAATTGATGAAAATCTCTGAGAGGGGTAGATCCCGGGTCGATGACCAGCATGGCTTTTTTTCTGAAAACTACATTCGGCTTCGTATTGTTTCGATACGTATGAAAAGATCAATCCTGTCTACCTTGATACCCTTGCTGGCTATTCTTTTATTCCTCGGAGGGCGGTATTTTTATTTTAAACCCAAACACATACAGGGCGAAAAAGCGCCGGTTTTTACGGCGACCCTCGCCAATGGAAGCCCTTTTTCCCTGGCCTCTCTGGATGGCCATTTCGTGTTGCTCGATTTCTGGGGGAGCTGGTGCGGACCCTGCCGGATGCAAAACCCCCATTGGGTGGCCCTGCACCGAAAATACGATGGACTGGGGATACCCGGGGCCAAGGGCTTTGCCATAGTGAGCATCGGGGTGGAAACGGATGAAGGGTCGTGGGAGAATGCCATCAGGAGGGATTCCCTCTACTGGCCCTATCAAATCCTGGACAAGGCGGACAACCTGCGGTTTTTCAATTCTCCTTTGGCTGTGTTGTACGGCGTAAAACAATTGCCCAGCACTTTTTTGCTCAACCCCCGGGGAGTGATTGTGGCTACCAACCCCGGACCCAAAGAAGTGGAGGCTATCCTGGAGCGGGCGGCGACCGAAAACTGACATTTTGACAAAAAACGAAAGATGGCAAGCATATTGCGGAGGTATTGCGTGGAAATCAACGTATTTTTGGCCACCTTTCCCCGTAAGTGAAAAACCCGATTTAGCATGAGCAAAAAGCATCATAAGGATCAAACGGAAACACCGGATCAAACAGATCAGGCAGACGGCGCCCAGGCGGCACAGTTCGAGCAGTTGGAACAGGAAAATGCCCAGCTGAAACAACAATTGGAGGAGCTCAAGGACAAATACATGCGCATGTATGCCGATTTCGACAACTATAAAAAGCGCATGGTCAAGGAGAAATACGACCTGATCAGTACGGCTGCGCAGGACACCTTGTCATCACTTTTGCCTGTTTTGGACGATTTTGACAGAGCAAAGAAAAACGCCGAAGCGGGAAACAGCCAGGAGCGCTTCAGCGAAGGGATTTACCTCGTTTATCAGAAACTGTACTCCCTCCTTCGCATGAAAGGTCTGGAAGAGATGGAGACCAATGGGGTGGTCTTCGACCCCGAGTTGCACGAGGCCTTTACCGAAATTCCGGCGCCTTCGGAGGAGATGAAAGGGAAAATAATCGACACCCTGGAAAAAGGCTATAAATTGAACGACCGCATTATCCGCCACCCGAAAGTGGTGATTGGAAAATAAGCCCCAGCACTTATAACTATGGCAAAAAGAGATTATTACGAGGTTTTGGGCATTCCAAAAGGGGCCGATGAAGGGGAGATCCGGAAGGCTTACAAAAAACTCGCCATGCAGCATCACCCCGACCGAAACCCGGGGGATAAATCGGCCGAGGAGAAATTCAAGGAGGCCGCCGAAGCATACGAAGTGCTCAGCGACACGACCAAACGCGCCCAGTACGACCGATACGGCCACGCCGGCGTGAGCGGTCAGGGCGGTTTCAGCGGAGGCCAGGGCGGCATGACCATGGAAGACATCTTCGAACATTTCGGAGACATCTTCAACGATATGGGCGGAAGCCCATTCGACAGCTTTTTCGGCTCTTCGCGGGGCGGAACCCGCAGAACAGGCCAGGGCCGTGGACAGAAAGGCAGCAACCTCCGCATCAAGGTGACCCTCTCCCTCGAAGAGATCGCCACCGGCGCCATAAAAAAGATTCGCGTCAACAAGCATGTGAACTGCGATGTGTGCCACGGCTCGGGCGCGAAAGACAGCGCCTCGGTTCAGTCCTGCGGCACCTGCCGCGGATCTGGCTACGTGCGCCAGGTGCGCAATACCTTTCTGGGTCAGATGCAGACCACGACCGCCTGCCCCACCTGCAGCGGCAGGGGCCAGGTCGTGACTGCCAATTGCCCGAAGTGCAAGGGCGAAGGCCGTGTGTTCGGCGAAGAGACCATCGACCTCGAAATACCGGCAGGCGTGGCCGAAGGAATGCAACTGTCTATGTCGGGCAAGGGCAATGCCGGTCAGCACGGTGGCCCCAACGGCGACCTGATCATCGGCATTTCGGAGAAAAAACACGATCACTTCCAACGCGACGGCCAAAACCTGATCTACGACCTCTACCTGAATTTTGCGGACGCCGCCATTGGCACCTCGGTCGATGTGCCCACCATCGACGGGACGGTCAAGATCAAGGTGCCGCCCGGAACCCAGTCGGGCAAGATATTCCGGCTCAAGGACAAGGGCCTCCCTGCAGTGCAGAGCTACGGAAAAGGCGACCAGCTGATCCACGTCAATGTCTGGACCCCAAAAAAACTGTCGGATGAGGAGCGCCGACTCCTGGAAAAACTCCGCGATATGCCCAACTTTCAGCCCCAGCCCGGGAAATCGGAAAAGGGTTTTTTCGAAAGGATGAAGGATTTTTTTAGCTGAGCCGATAAATATTAAATAATGGCGAGATCGTTGTTCGGCATGTTTGTATTGCTGGGAGCCCTCCTCCTGGCAGGGTGCCGGCCCGGCCCCGTGTTGAAGGAGAAGAAGACCTTTGCCGACGAGGGATGGTCCCATGCCGATACGCTCGATTTTAAAGCGACCATAGCGGATACGAGCCTGCAATACGACCTGTTTTTAGACGTGACGCACAGCCCGGAATTTCCCAACCAGAATTTTTACCTCCGTATTTTTACGCAGTTTCCGGACGGCATTCGCCAGGAAAAACTCGTCTCGCTCGAACTGGCCGACAACTCGGGCTTCTGGTTCGGGCGCTGCAACAAAAAGAATTGCCGCCTCCGCATCCCCATCCAGGAGAAGGCATTTTTTAACCAACCCGGCGCGTATTTGTTTACCTTGGAACAATATTCCAGGCTGGATCCACTACCCGGCATAAAGCAAATGGGCATGCTGATCCGGCCGTCAAGGTAAACGATTCTGCATGCTTCGTCGGTTCGCCCTGATTGCGCTCCCCCTTTTGCTCCTGTGGTACTGCAAACAGGAAAGCGGCTACAAAAACCTGTCCCCCGAGGTCGGGTATGTGGGCATTCAAACCTGCCGCTCCTGTCACGAGGAGATCTATCAAACCTTCATTCAAACCGGCATGGGCCGCTCCTTTGACCGGGCTGTACCCGCAAAAAGCGACGCCAGCTTCGGAGCCCATGCTCTTGTGTACGACGAGGAGGCTAATCTGTATTACTTCCCTTACTTTCAGGACAGCGCGCTCTACATCCGCGAATTTCGCCTGGAGGACGGAGATACCGTCCATCAAAGGGTGGAGCGGGTCGCCTATATCGTGGGTAGCGGGCAGCATACCAATTCGCATATCCTCGACGTCAACGGTTATATTTACCAGGCGCCTATCACCTTTTACACCCAGCGGGGCGCCTGGGACCTGGCCCCCGGCTTTCGGGACGGAGAAAACCTCCGCTTCAGCCGGGCCCTCAACTCCGAGTGCATCACCTGCCACAACCACTTCCCCGCGCCGGTGGAGGGGTCCCTGAATAAATTTTCCTTCATGCCCTCCGGCATCGAATGCGAGCGATGCCACGGGCCGGGCGAGCTCCACGTCCGGGCGCGGCTGACGGGTAAGGTCGTCGATACTTCCAGGATGGCGGATTTTACGATCGTCAATCCCCGGCGGCTGTCCCGCGAGCTCCAGATGGATATTTGCCAGCGCTGTCACTTGCAGGGCGTCGCGGTCTTGAACGAAGGAAAAACCTTCTACGATTTCAAGCCCGGCATGCGCCTCCACGAGGTGATGAACGTCTTCCTGCCCCGATTCACTTCCTCCCACGAACGCTTCATCATGGCCTCCCAGGCCGACCGCCTGCGATTGAGTCCTTGCTACAAGGGCTCGGACATGAGCTGCATCACCTGCCATAACCCCCACCAAAGCGTCGCGGTGACCAGTAAGGAACACTACAACAAGGCTTGTCTGAACTGCCACGAAAAGCCTCGGGAAAGCGTCTGCACCGCGCCGATGGCCGCGCGGCAGGCGGAGGAGGACAACTGCGTTTTTTGCCATATGCCACCCTCTGGCAGCACCGACATTCCGCACGTAAACATTACAGATCACAATATCCGCAGGGACATCATCCGGGGCCAAACGGCGCTGGATCGGCCAGAGAGTAAAGCCACTTTCCTCGGCCTGGAGATCCTGACCAAAGAGCAAGGGAGTCCTTTGGAAATGGCCAATGGCTACCTCGCCCTCTACGAAAAATATCTCCAGTCCGATTACCTGCTCGATTCGGTGGAGGTCCTGCTGGAGCGATCGCAAGAGCCCGCGGAGAAGGAGTTTTCGACGAAGGTACACTACCGCTTCATCCGGGGCGACGACAAGGCATTGGCCGGTCTCTCCCTCCAACTGCCCGAAGGCTTCAAAATGGACCCCTGGACGGCATACCGCCTGGGCGAAGGCTTGTACCGGCAAATGGACTACCCGCAAGCCCTCCGTTTTTTCCAGATGGCAACCGAGGGGATGCCCTACAACCTCGAATTTCGGGAAAAACTGGGGCTGGTCCAGGCGTCCCTCAAACAGTGGAAAGAGGCTGAAGAGAGCCTCCGCTTCGTATTGAAAGAAAATCCGAAACGCCCCCTGGCCTTGTGCAACCTGGGTTTTATGCTGGTCCTGCAAAACCGCTTTGCGGAAGGCGAAGCCCTCTACGACCAGGCCCTGGCCCTCGATCCCGATTACGAACAAGCCCTTCTGAACAAAGCAGCAGTGAGGCTTTACCAAAAAGATAAGACCACGGCCAGGAAACTTTTGCAGCGCATCCTGAAAATCAATCCAGAGCACCCTCAAGCCCAACAACTCCTCCAAAATCTATAAATCCTTACCAGTCACCAGTCACCAGTCACCAGTCACCAGTCACCAGTCACCAGTCACAAAATGAAAAGAAACTCCTACTTCCTCCGTGCCGGCAACATCAAACACCTCCAAATCACCGAACAGGAACTTCCAGATCCGGCAGATCAGGAGGTGACGGTGGCCGTGAAGGCGATCGGCCTCAATTATGCAGACATATTTGCGATCACCGGCCTGTACAGTGCCACGCCGAAAGAAGCCTTTATCCCCGGGCTGGAATATTCGGGGAGATCCTGAAGACTGGTAAAGCCGTGACCCGCTGGAAGCCGGGGGACAAGATCATGGGCGTCATCCGTTTTGGCGCCTACACCACCCACCTCAACATCGACCAAAAGTATGTGACGCCCCTGCCCGAAGGCTGGAGTTTTGAGCAGGGCGCCGCCTATCTGGTGCAGGTGCTCACCGCCTATTACGCCTTGTTAAATCTGGGCAACCTGCAATCCGGCCAAAACGTGCTCATCCACAGCGCAGCCGGCGGAGTGGGCATCCACGCCAACCGCATCGCAAAGAAGATGGGGGCTTTTACCATCGGCACGGTGGGGAGTCCGGCCAAGGTAGATTTTTGCAAAAAGGAGGGTTGGGATCGCGTGATCGTCCGCGGAAAGGATTTTAAGGAGAAACTGGCGGAAGCCCTGGGCGAACGCCCCTTGCACCTCGTGCTGGAGTGTATCGGCGGCGATATCCTGATGACCGGCTACAAAAAGCTGACGGCGCAGGGCCGAATGGTGGTTTATGGTTCAGCCCGTTATGGATTTCGCGGCAACCGCCCGCCGGTTTTAAAACTGTTGTACAAATTCCTCACCCGCCCCAAGATCGACCCCCAGCGGATGACCACCTCCAATAAGGGCATCCTGGGTTTCAACCTGATCTACCTCTTCGACCGCTCCGAGATTATGCACCAGGTGCTGGCCGATCTGGAGCAGATGAAGTTGCCGCCGCCCTATGTGGGGCATACCTACCGGTTTGAGGAGTTGCAGGAGGCGATCAAGTATTTTCAGAGGGGGGAGAATGTGGGGAAGATCGTTATAGTGTTATAGTGACCGGGTGACTCAGTCACCCGGTCACTCATGTCGAAGGCAGAAAACGTTGGTTTGCCAGTAAAATCAGACATTCTAGCCAATTGAAAGTGTTTCACCCCTCACCGGGTGACTAAGTCACCCGGTGAGGGGTGGTTGATGGTAAATGGGCTGTTATGCTAATATTTTCAATGGTTTTAGCCGAAGTTGTAGTCATCCCTAGTGACCGGGTGACTCAGTCACCCGGTCACTAGGGACATATTCAACCCCTTTGCGGTTACTTCGTTTAACTCTGCCAGCCCCCCATTGCATCGGGGGCTATGGATATAATATGAATGGCTTTACCTGTCTAAAATGAGAGGTAGCTGACCCTGAAAGGGTTTGATATCAATAGCCCCCGATGCAATCGGGGGCAAAAGGAGGAGGTAGAACCAACCGCGTAGCGGTTGAATTTATTCAAAATAAGCAACCTCACATTAAATTCGAATCGGAGACTCCCACAAGTATAAGCTAGGTACAGTTTTAAAATTTAATTTTAGAATTGTACAAAAAACTCATACCCTTAAAAACCCCAAAACCTACCTCGTCAAATACATATTCCGCTGCCGGTCCAACTCCCGGAAATAGGGGTCCGACAGATCTTTGATGAAGTAGATCGCCTCGCCTGTCGACTTCATCTCCGGCCCCAGGTTTTTATCTACGTTGGGGAATTTGTCGAAAGAGAACACGGGCACCTTGATGGCGTAGCCGCTGGGCCGCGGATAAATATTGAAATCCTTGAGCTTGTGCGTGCCCATCATCACCTTGGTGGCGATTTGAAGGTAGGGCACCTGGTAGGCCTTGGCGATGAAAGGCGTAGTGCGCGAAGCCCTCGGATTGGCCTCTATGACGTACACCATATCTCCCTTGATGGCAAATTGGACGTTGATGAGCCCCTTGATCTGGAGCGCCTTGGCCAGTTTATGCGTGTATTCCACCATGGTGGCCACCGCATCGACGGAGAGGCTGTAGGTGGGCAATACGGCGGAGCTGTCGCCGGAGTGAATTCCTGCGGGCTCGATATGCTCCATGATGCCCATGATATGCACCTGCTCTCCATCGCAAATGGCGTCGATCTCGGCCTCCTTGGCCCGGTCGAGGAACTGATCGACCAGCACCTTGTTGTCGGGTAGGTGTTTGAAAATGCTGAGCACGTGGTGCTCCAGTTCCTTGTCGTTGATGACGATGCGCATGCGCTGGCCGCCGAGTACATAGGAAGGCCGCACCAGCACCGGATAGCTGATCCGGTTGGCGATGATCAGGGCTTCGTCGGCATCGTGGGCGACGCCGTAATGGGGGTAGGGAATGTCGAGCTCTTTTAGGAGGTCGGAAAACGCGCCCCGGTCCTCGGCCATATCCATGTGGCGGAAATCGGTGCCGATGATGGGAATGCCTTTTTCGAAGAAGGTCTGCGCAAGTTTGAGCGCCGTCTGTCCGCCGAGCTGCACGATCACGCCTTCGGGTTTTTCCAGCTCGATGATCTCTTCGAGGTGTTCCCAGAAGACGGGCTCGAAATAGAGCTTGTCGGCGATGTCGAAGTCCGTGGAGACCGTCTCCGGGTTGCAGTTGACCATGATGGCCTCATAGCCCATCTCCTTGATGGCCAGGATGCCGTGCACACAGCAATAGTCGAACTCTATGCCCTGACCGATGCGGTTGGGGCCGGAGCCCAGCACGATGATCTTCTTCTTTTCCGAGCGGATGCTCTCGTTTTCCGTATCGAAAGTGGAGTAGAAATACGGCGTTTTGGCCTCGAACTCCGCCGCGCAGGTATCGACCATTTTGTAGGTGCGGCGGATATTCACCTTCTTGCGGAAGGCCCGCACCTCCTCTTCCTCGATGCGAAGCATCCATGCGATCTGGGCGTCGGAGTAGCCGAGTTCCTTCAATTCCCGGAGCATCCCTTCGGGCAGTTCCTCCAGCGCGCTGAAGTGCGCCACTTCTTCTTCCAGGGTTACCAGCCGCTTGATCTGCTTGATAAACCAGGGGTCGATATAGGTCAGTTTGTGGATGGTCTTTTCGGGAACCCCCATGCGAAGGGCATCCTTGAGCCGGAAAATGCGGTCTTCGGAAGGGGTTTCCAGGGCGGCCAGCACGTCGTCCGTACTCACCCATTCCTTGTTGTCGGAACCCAGCCCGATGCGGTTGTTTTCGAGGGATTGGCAGGCTTTCTGAAGCGCTTCGAGGAAGTTTCGCCCGATGGCCATCACCTCTCCCACCGATTTCATCTGCAAGCCGAGCCGGTGATCGGAGCCTATAAATTTGTCGAAATTCCAGCGCGGCATTTTGACGATCACGTAGTCGAGCGTGGGCTCGAAGTAGGCAGAGGTGGTTTTGGTGATCTGGTTTTTCAGTTCGTCGAGGTAGTACCCGATGGACAGTTTCGCAGCGATCTTGGCGATGGGATACCCCGTGGCCTTGCTGGCCAGGGCCGAGGAGCGCGATACGCGGGGATTGATCTCGATGACGATCAGTTCTTCGGTGTCGGGGTTTTGGGCAAACTGGATATTGCAACCTCCGGCGAAATTGCCCAGCGAGCGCATGGCCTTGATGGCCTGGTCGCGCATTTCCTGATAAGCCGTATCCGAAAGGGTCATGGCCGGGGCGACGGTGATGCTGTCGCCGGTATGGATCCCCATGGGGTCGAGGTTTTCCACCGTACAGATGATCACCACGTTGTCGTTGGCGTCGCGGAGCAGTTCGAGCTCGAATTCTTTCCAGCCCAGCACCGCTTTTTCGACCAGCACCTCGTGGGTAGGGGAGAGATTGAGTCCGCGGCGCAGGGCTTCGTCAAACTCATCCTCCTTGTGCACGAAGCTTCCGCCGGTGCCGCCCAGGGTATAGGAGGGGCGTATGACCAGGGGGTAGCCTATCTTTTGGGCAGCTTCTTTCCCTTCCAGAAAAGAGTTTGCGATGAAAGAGGGCGCTACGCCCAGTCCGATCCGGACCATCAATTGGCGGAAAGCTTCCCGGTTTTCGGTGAGTTCGATGGCATCGATGTCCACCCCGATGAGGCGCACATCGTATTTCTCCCAAATGCCCTGTTTGTCGGCTTCGATGCAGAGGTTGAGCGCGGTCTGCCCTCCCATGGTCGGCAGCACGGCGTCGATCGCCCGGTCTTCCAGAATCTGGACGATGCTTTCGACGGTGAGGGGCAGGAGGTAGACGTGATCAGCCGTGACCGGATCGGTCATGATCGTGGCGGGGTTGGAGTTGATCAGGGTCACTTCGATCCCCTCTTCGCGAAGGGAACGGGAAGCCTGCGATCCGGAATAATCGAACTCACAGGCCTGACCGATAATGATCGGGCCGCTGCCAATGATCAGAACCGATTGAATGGATTTGTCTCTGGGCATGAAAATCTATTGGAGGGTACCAAATTGCCCGCAAAGATAGATAATATCTCTAATCTAAAACAAGCGCCTCCTTAACCGTGGTATAAAACTCCATATCGAAATGAATCCTGTACGGCCCTTCCTGGGAAATGGTCCTTTTCTTCTTCACGAGGTATAGCTGGTTGGGCCCCGGACTGAGCTTGCTCAACTGTTCGTGACTCAGGGATATCTTTTGGGAAATGGGGGCAGGAATTTCGATCAGGGAGGCCTTTCCCGTGCTATCTGAAAAAAGGAGGGCCAGTTCTTCTTCCGGAGATGAGGGAGGGGTTGCAATTCCAGATCCATGCCCTGTTTTTTCGAAAAAGAGGAGGGGATCAGAAAATCGAAAACGGGCGGCATTTCCTGGGCAAAGCGGTGTGATTGGCCTGCCTCGTCCTGGACCTGAAAGGCAAACTTGCCAGGGTAGTCGAGCCGGTTTTCGTATTGATAGCGGATCAATTTGTCCTGAATATTGCGGCTTTCCATCCCGCTGCCCTGAAAAGAAACCCCGCCCGGAATGCTAATAGGCTGGGCCAGGTGCGCCGAGTCGCCCTCGAAGAAGGAAGCCTCGGCCTTGATCTGCCCTCCGTCCTGCAGATAGCGAACGTACAGGTTGCCGAAGATCTTCGGCTCTTCGGCTTTTTCAGGCCTGGCGCAGGTCAGGCTCAGCGCTGCGAGGAGGAAAAGAGAGGAGGTGTAGCGAAAAAGGCTCATAGGCGGATTTTAAACACACAAAGATAGGTTCAATACAAGCGGGTTTTTTGTCATAATAAAGACCAAAAGGGCGAAAAATAGAAAGCCCCGCCACAGTAGGCGCAAGCGGAAGATTTTTTAGGAACCTGACTAATACATATTTTTTGGCTTAGGATACCGGAAGGGAGGGATTACCTTTGCAGATGAGAAAGTCCCGGCAAGCGGAATGGCCCTTGAGCCGGGGCGCGGTAAAATTTTTTGCGATACTGTCACTTTTCAGTATTATTGTGCGTTCGGCCCCTTTGAAAGGAATTTATTGAAATAAACCATACAAAACGGAATTTTATGGCGCGTTATTTACTACTCACTCTGTTGTTTTTTTTCGCTGGGTAGCACTGCCATAATAGCCCAGACCTCGCTTTACGGGAAAATCATCGAGAAGGAAACCGGAGAGGCGATTATTGGTGCTAACGTGGTGCTAAAAAAGAATGGCGTCTTTGAAACCGGTTCGGATACCGATTTCGACGGCAATTACAGCCTTACCAACCTCGATCCCGGTACCTACGATGTCGAAGTGAGCTATGTGGGTTTTCCCACGCAGCGCATCACCGATGTGATCGTAGCCGCCGGCAAGGGCACCCGCCTCGATGTCGAGCTGGAATCGGAAGGGATTGAATTGGACCTCAAGATCGTCGTGACCGGCTACAAGATTCCACTGATTGACGTGGATAACACCTCCACCGGTGGTTTCGTCACCGCTGAACAGATTCAGCGCCTCCCCTCCAAGAACATCAACGCCATCGTCGCAAACGTGGCCGGTACGAGTTCTGCCGATGAAGGAGACGACATCACGATCAAGGGCTCGCGCTCCAATGCCACGGTTTACTTCCTCGATGGAATCCGGGTAGCGGGCAACCTGCCGCCTCAGACGGAAGTGGAGCAGCTCCAGGTCATCACCGGCGGGGTGGAAGCCCAGTACGGCGACGTGACCGGCGGGGTGATCTCCGTGACGACCAAAGGCCCTTCGGAAAAATTCTCCGGCGGCTTCGAAGCGGAAACCTCCTACGGCCTCGACGCCTTCGGCTACCTGCTGGGACAGGCCAACATTTCTGGCCCTATCATCCGCAACAAGAACAAGGAATCCGTGCTCGGCTTCCGCCTGTCCGGACAATACCTCGACCGCCTGGACGACGACCCGCCGGCCATTTCAGTTTATCAGATTAAAAAAGAAAAGTTGGCGGAACTGGAGGCCAATCCCGTTCTTCTGGTTGGCGGTAGCTACGTACCCGCTGCAGCTTTCACCACATTTGACGATGTGAATGAAATGAAATACCAGCCCAACGAGCAAAATACCCGCTACGATTTTACCGGGAAACTGGACGCCCAGATCGCCAAAGGCCTGGACATGTCGGTTTCCGGAACCTATTACCAGATCGCAGACCAGTTTACGCCTTCCGCCTGGGATGCAGGTATGTGGAACGTATTCAACAGCCACAATAACCCCACGGAGCACGACACCCGCTACCGGGTGAACGTCCGCCTTCGTCACCGCCTGGGCGGAGGCGCAGGCCCCGCAGTTCCGGGTGGCGAGCGCAAGGGCGCTTTGATCCAGAACGCCTCCTATACCCTTCAGGCCGGTTATGAGCGTCAGCTCTACAATCTGGCGGACCCCCGTCATGAAGACCGCTTTTTCGACTATGGTTATATTGGAAAATTCGATTATCAATACGTCAACGTGCTCGGCCCGCCGCTGGATCCGGCCAACTGGCCCTACCCTATTCCGCTCCAGCACCGCGACTTTCGCGAAGAGTTTACCGGGTATACCCCCGGGGATAAAAACCCCTTTTTGGCAGCATACAACAACGCACTAGAGGATGTGTCCAGCGTCGATGAATTCCTCGCTGAAAACGGTTTTGTCTCCCAGCTCTATTCCAGGGCCTGGAACCTCCACTCCAACGTGGGCAGTGTGTACAACCTCTATCGCAAACGCGATAACGAGACCCTGACCTTTACCGCCAACACCTCTTTCGAGATCGTTCCCAAAGCAAAAGACGGCGGCCGCCACAACGTGCAGATCGGTATCTGGTACGAACAGCGCACCCAGCGCGGGTACGACCTCAACCCGACCGCATTGTGGCAGATCGGACGCCAGCAAGCCAACCGGAACATCCTCGGCGTCGATACCTCCAAAATCGTTGGCGATACGGTGGTCTTCGGCGTGGCTATTCCGATCTACGATAAATTCACCACCGAACTGGAAGACCTTCTCTTCTACAAAAACGTAAGGAGCAAATTTGGCATCGGCGTCAATGAGTTTGTCAATGTGGACGGCCTTTCCCCGGATCAACTGAGCCTGGATATGTTCTCCTCGCGGGAACTGACCGGCCAGAACATCCTGGATTACTACGGCTACGACTACCTGGGCAATGTGCAGGATGCGACCTTCGACGAATTCTTCACCGCCACCGACGCCGATGGGGTACGAACCTTCCCGGTCGGCGCTTTCCGACCGATCTATTCGGCGGCCTGGATACAGGACAAATTCACCTACAAGGATATCATCTTCCGCGTGGGTCTTCGGGTCGACCGCTTCGACGCCAATACCAAGGTGTTGAAAGACCCTTATGCCCTGTATGAGATCATGTCTGCACAGGATTTTCACGATAATTTCGGCGGCAACCGCCCCGCGACGATCGGCGACGATTACAACGTATACGTCGATAGCGACGGAAGCGCGATCGTAAAGGCATACCGGAATGGCGACCAGTGGTATTCGCCCAATGGCACGGAAGTAAACGACGCCCGCCAGATCTTCGGAGGCGAGCTGGTGTTCCCGCGCTATACGGTGGATGACCCGAACATCCAGAGCCGGGACTTCGACCCTTCCGTCTCCTTCGAGGACTACGAGCAGCAGACGACCTTTATGCCTCGTATGGCCTTCTCCTTCCCGATCTCCAACGACGCGAGCTTCTTTGCGCACTACGACGTGCTTGCTCAGCGTCCGCCCTCCAACACCCTTGCGTCGCCTCTCGAATATTTCTACTTCCAGGAGCGCACGGGTATCCGCAACAACCCGGCTCTTCGGCCGGAACGGACGATCGATTACGAGGTGGGCTTCCAGCAGAAACTGTCGGCTTCCTCGGCTATCAAAATCGCCGCTTACTATAAGGAGTTGCGCGACATGATCCAGAGCCGCACCTTCCTGTTTGTCGCAGCCCCGATCAACAGTTATGAAACCTACGACAACATCGACTTCGGAACGGTGAAAGGCTTTACCTTCCAATACGACCTGCGCCGCACGGGCAACGTCTCCCTGCAGGCTTCCTATACCCTCCAGTTTTCGGACGGAACCGGTTCGGACGCCAACTCCTCCCGGGGGCTTTCCAGCCGGGGTATCCAGCGGGTATTGTATCCCCTGAGCTTCGACGAGCGCCATCGCCTCAACCTGTCGATGGACTACCGCTATGGGAGCGGGAAGCGGTATAACGGCCCCAGCATCTTCGGCATGGACCTGCTGGCCAATACAGGCATTAACCTCCAGGCTATTGCCGTTTCCGGACGGCCTTACACGGCGAAACTCGTACCCAGCCAATTCGGCGGCGAAGGCACGATCGGCTCGATCAACGGCGCCCGCCTGCCCTGGAACTTTACCATCAACGCCCGCGTGGACCGCGACATTTACCTCACGAGCCCGGATTCGGAAAATCCGCTGATCGTCAACGTGTACTTCCGCGTGGCGAACCTGCTCAACCAGAGAAACATCATCAATGTGTACTCTGCTACCGGTTCGCCTTCCGACGACGGCTACCTGGCCTCTTCCCGCGGTTTGGACGCGTTGCAGTCTACCGGCGGCAATACGGAGGCCTTCCTCGCGTCTTATCAATGGCGTATGCTGAACCCGAACTTCTACAGTTTGCCCCGAAGGATGTACATAGGCGCCATATTTAATTTCTGAAAAGATATTTAACCTAATAAAAAATAGAGACTATGCGATTCGCAAAATATTACTTGCTCACCCTGGCCGGCTTGTTGTGGCTGCTATCGGCAGAAGCCACCATCAATCCGCAGTTGCAGGGCAAAGCAAAGCCTGCTTCGACGAATAGCGATGTTTCCTTCCGGGCGGATTGTACGACCCCGAAGGGACAGATCGACCAGGGTTTGAACCGCCTGACGGGCGGTAAGGTCAATAACGTCCGCGCTCGCTTGCGCACCGGGGGCGACCCTTGGTGGGACGGCGACGATGGAAAATACATCGTTCCCCACGTAGATCCGGGAGAACCGGAAGTATCCTCCATCTATGCCGGTGGCGTATGGCTCGGCGGCTTCGACCCGGGAGGAAACCTGAAAGTAGCTTGCCAGACCTACGGCAACCCCTCCGGAAATACGGACTTCTGGACAGGGCCTCTCGATCCCGACAACGGTACGACCGATGTGGAGATCTGCGAAAAATGGGACCGGTTCTTTGAGGTCTACGCCACGGAGATCGACGAACACCTGCGCCTCTACAATGAAAGCATTGCTACGGGCTCAGATTACGATCCGGGTTTGATCCCGAAAGGCGTGAAGGGCTGGCCGGCAAAAGGCAACGAATACTTTTTCGAGATCAATGAATTTGACCTGCCCAATACCAATCAGGGCTTGGCCGGTTTCCACGACCGCGACGGCGACACCAACTACGAACCGCTCGACGGCGATTACCCCGTTATTGAGATTCGTGGCTGCGAAGTCCCGAACTATCCCGACCAGATGATCTTCTGGATCTACAACGACAACGGAGGTATCCACGGCGAAACCCAGGGCAACGCCATCCAGATGGAGATCCAGGTGCAGGCATTCAGCTACGGCACCAACGACGAGATCAACGATATGACCTTCCAGCGCTACAAGCTGATCAACCGGGCTATCGAAGATATTGACTCCACCTTCTTCGCCATGTGGGCAGATCCCGACCTCGGGTGCTCCATCGACGACTACGTGGGTTGCGATACTGCTCGCGGCCTCGGTTATACCTATAATATCGACGCCGCAGACGGCGACCCGGGCACCACCTGCGATGGCGGCGTGCCTACCTACGGAGTGGATATTCCGATCGTCGGGATCGACTACTTCCGCGGTCCTCTTCAGCCGATTCTGGACAACGAGGGAAATGTGATCGACGAGATCGAATTGGGAATGTCTTCTTTTACCTATTACAACAGAGGGGACTTCAACAACCCGCCTCCGGGTACTACGGATCCCAACATCGCCGTTGAGTTTTACCGCTACCTGACCGGCTCCTGGCGCGATGGTACCCCCTTTACTTTTGGGGAAGACGCGTATGATATTAACAGTACTGATATTATCCGCTATTCCTTTGTCGATCCGCCCAACAAGGGAGACGGCTGGTCCATGTGCACCGAAACCCTGCCCTTGTACGACCGCCGCACCATCCAGGCTTCGGGGCCTTTCCTCCTCAAGCCGGGCGCCGTCAACGAACTGATCATCGGCGCCGTTTGGGTGCCCGATCTGGTCTACCCTTGCCCCAACATCACCCGTTTGTTTGTGGCCGATGACCTTGCTCAAAACCTGTTCGACAACTGCTTCGAGATCACCGATGGCCCGGATGCACCGGATGTCGACTTCATCGAGCTCGACCGGAAGATCATCGCCGTGTTGACCAACGACACGCTTACTTCCAACAATGCATTTGAAGCTTACGAAGAACTGGATTTGCTTGCGCCGGAAATTCCGGGTATCGATACCACGTACAATTTCGAAGGCTATATCCTCTATCAATTGACCGACCCCTCCGTGATCCGTAGCGACTATGGAGATCCGGAAAAAGCGCGGATCATCGCCAATGTGGATATAAAGAACGGCATCGCCGAGGTGTTCAACTGGACTTCTGTACCCGACCCGGGCGACCCCGCAGCCGAAGTATGGTATCCCGAATCCCAGATCGTCGGTTTGGATAACGGCTTGCGCCACACCTTCGAAATCAGCGAAGATCAGTTTGCCGTCAGCGACCGCCGCCTGGTAAACCACAAGAAGTACTACTATTCGTCTATTGCCTATGCCTATAACAACTGGGCCCAGTTCGAACCCGATTCTGCCTTCGGCCAGAAACGCCCCTACCTCGAAGGCCGCAGGAATATCAAGACCTATACGGTTATCCCGCGTCCGATCGTAAACATAGACCTAAACAGCACCTATGGCGACGGGCCCGTCGTGACCCGCCTCGATGGGGTGGGAGTAGGCGGCAATTTTGTCGACATCTCCGAACTGACCCGCCAGGCCATCCTCGACGGATCTTTTAACGGAAGCATTACCTACCAGAGCGGACGAGGCCCCATCAATGTGCGGGTCTACAACCCGCTCGAAGTGGTCAACGGGCAGTTCCTGCTCACTTTCTACGACGAGAACATGGGCAACAGCAAACTCGACAACGATGTGCGCTGGGAACTCCGCAATCTGAGCGATCCCTCCCAGGGCATCATACGCTCGGATACGGACCTCGACCAGCAGAACGAGCAGATTATTGCCAAATACGGCTTTACCATCACCCTGGGTCAAACCGGAGATGTAGGCACCCAGGATGACGCCTCAAACGGCGCCATCGGGTATGAAGAAACCTATTCGGATATCGCCAAACCGGTATGGTTTACGGGGATTCCGGATGGTTTTGGGGAAGGCTTTCTCTCGGCCTTTACCAACTACGTCGCTACCGATGTGGGCGAAACGGATCACGATCTGGATCCCACCCAGGCGCTGAGCCAGATCGGCCCCGGCTATTTTGTGCCCTTCCAGATGGCCGATCACAATGCCCGTCCGGACAATGTGTACGTGACGCCGGGTTATTTAAACCCCAACGGCAACCTGTACAAATCTACGGAAGCCCTGGCGCTGACCAATAACGTCGACATCGTGTTCACAGCCGATAAGAGCAAGTGGAGCCGCGCCGTAGTGGTAGAATCCGCTTCCCGCGTGTATACCAACGACCTGGGCCTCCCGACTATCGGCGATGCGCGGCAGTTTTACCTCCGCCAGCAGGCCTCGGTCGGCAAGTACGACGGAGACAACAACGGCCTGCCCGACCCGGACGGAGAGAACGACCACGAGGGCCAACCGCGCAAGGGCATGGGCTGGTTCCCCGGTTATGCCATCGACGTCGAAACGGGCCGCCGCCTGAACATCTTCTTCGCCGAAAACACCGCATACGATTGCAGCATTTTCTGCGAGTTTTATGAAGACGGGAAGACCACCTCGACCGATATGTTGTTCAACCCCTCCTCGCAGGTCTTCCTGGAAACGAATACGGAAACCACGATCTTCAACATGATCGGCGGAGGGCAGCACTTCATCTACGTGTCCAACACGGAGTACAACGGTTGTGAGGATATTTACAAACGTCTGAAGAAACAGCCCAACTTCAACGAAGCCCTTCAGGTGATGCTGAACCTCACCTGGGCAGGCTGGCCGCTCATGGCTCCCGGCACGGAAATGCTCCCGCTCGGCAGCGGCGAACAGGGCCTGATCCCGAACGACCTCACCGTGAAGCTCCGGGTGGACAATCCCTACGCCGTGGCGAAAGGAACGAATGAAAACAATGGCTACAACGCCTACCGCTTCGAGTTTGCCAACGCGGCCCCGACCGACCTGACGGAAGTAGGGGTTGAATCGGCCCTCGATATGATCAATGTGGCGCCCAACCCATACTACGCCTACTCTGCCTATGAAATCGACCAGTTCAGCACGACCGTGAAGATCACCAACCTGCCTGCCAAGTGCGTGGTGACGATCTATTCGCTGGACGGCAGGTTCATTCGCCAGTACAACCGGGATGAGAGTGGCGCGATTCCCGTCGGGGTCAATCGCGGTATCCGACAGGCCCAGTATGCACCGGATGTGGAATGGGATTTGAAAAACTCCAGAGGCATTCCGATCGCAGCCGGGGTGTACCTCATCCATATCGACGCGGAAGAACTCGGCGAACGGGTCATCAAGTGGTTCGGCACGAACCGCCAGTTTGACCCCTCCGGACTCTAAGCCATTTTACCGGTGTGGCGGCAAGAAAACCGCCGCCACACCGGTTATTTTCATTCTTTCATTCTGAAACCAAAGAACAATGACCCGTAAACTATACATTTTCATCCTGGGCTTGCTGATGGCGATCCCCGCCGCAAAGGTGGAAGCAGGCAACCCCGACCGCCAGGGCGAAGGCGGCGCGCCTCAGCTTCTGATGAACCCCTGGGCACGCAGCGCCGGATTTCACGCCATGAATACCTCCATGGTTTTCGGGGTGGAGTCCATGCACCTCAATATCGCAGGCCTGGGCAGGATCAACAAGACCCAATTCCTGGCATCCCACGGTATTTACCTCGAAGGCACCAACATCAATACCAACTCCTTTGGCTTCGCCCAAAGGATCGGGAAAGGCGGCGCCCTGGGCGTCAGCATCATGGCGCTGGATTTCGGAGACATCCCTGTCACGACCACCGAGCAGCCCGAAGGCACCGGAGCGACCTTCTCCCCGCGTTTTTTCAACCTGGGACTGGGGTATTCCTACACTTTTGAAAACCACGTTTCCGTTGGTTTCCTCTTCCGCAGCATCAGCGAATCCATCGCCGACCTTTCCGGGTCTGCTTTTGCCGTGGATGCAGGTGTGCAATACGTGGCCGGGGAAAAAGACAATTTCAAATTCGGCATCTCCCTTCGCAATATCGGAGGCCGTATGCAGTACAAAGGAGAGGGGCTTTCCTTTTCGTCGAGCATCCCGCTCGGTTCGGGTTCCTACAACCTGGCTTCCAACCGCCGGGCCGCCGGTTTCGAATTGCCTTCCCTGCTGAATATCGGTTTGTCTTACGACTTCCTCATCGGCTCGGCAGCCCGTTTGACCCCGCTGGGGAACTTTACGTCCAACGCCTTTGCACAGGACCAGATCGGCGGCGGCCTCGAGTTTTCATTCAAGGAAATGCTCATGCTGCGCGGCGGCTACCTGACTTCCGTGGGCGCCACAGCTGAAGGCACACCGGAGCAATCGCTTTACTCCGGCCTGAGCGCAGGCGTAACGCTCGACGTTCCGGTTAAAAAAGACGCACCCAACGGCACTCGTTTCGGGATCGACTACGGATACCGCGCTTCCACCATTTTCGGTGGTACTCATAATGTCGCCATCCGCCTGAGCCTCTAGGCCACGTTTTGAGGATCCGGGGGCAAACCAAAAGACCCCGGGTCCTCAAAACACTTTCCCCGTAACGCAAAAATCCTTATATTTGCATAAGAAAACGTTTTCACGCTGTCGTGGAGGCGTTTTTGGTTTTTTAAGACTTCCGGACTGACAGAGAGGGCGGCCTCAGGCCGCCCTCTCTGTCAGTCTGATTTTTTGCTTGATATTAAATTTTTTGTTATGGCATCTTACACGTATTTAACCCAGGAGGGACATGACCGGCTTCGAGGAGAATTGGAGGAAATGAAAACGACCGGCCGTCAGGAAGTGGCAAGGGCGATCGCCGAAGCCCGGGAAAAAGGAGATCTTTCTGAAAACGCGGAATACGACGCTGCAAAGCATTCGCAGGGTCTGCTCGAAATGCGCATCAACGAACTGGAGAGAACACTGGCAAATTCCAGAATCCTGGACGAAAGCCAGATGGACGACTCCGAGGTGCGCCTGCTTTCCAACGTCACCGTCAAGAACAAAACCTCCGGAAAGCAAATTACCTACAAGCTGGTTTCCGAGTCGGAGGCCGACCTGACCACCAACCGGATCTCCGTGAGCTCGCCTATGGGCAGAGGCTTGTTGGGAAAAAAAGTCGGCGAACTGGCCAAGATCGATACGCCCCGTGGGCTGCTCCATTTCGAAGTGGTCTATATTTCCATGGGATAAACTCCATCCATATGCCCAGCATTTTTACGCGGATTATTCGGGGAGAAATCCCCTGCCACAAGGTGGCCGAATCCGATCTCTATCTCGCTTTTCTGGACATCCGGCCCATGGCGGCGGGCCATATCATTGTCATTCCGAAAGAAGAAATAGACTACGTCTTCGACCTGGACGACGAGCTTCTTGCCGGTCTGGTGCTCTTTGCCAAGGGAGTATCTAAAGCCCTGCGGCAAACCGTGCCCTGCAAACGCATCGGCGTCGCGGTCATCGGCCTGGAAGTGCCCCATGCGCACGTCCACCTCATCCCGCTTCAAACGATGCAGGACATCAACTTCGGGAAGGAACCCCTCTCCATGACCCAGGATGAGCTTGCTGCCCTGGCAGCCAGGATTAGCGCCGCTTACCAGCCTTAACGCGTAGGTTTGTACTTGGATTGATCGAGGAGCGCCTGCGCATCCGTCAAGTCGATTAATTGGCGGAAAGTAGTTTCCGGCTTGCGCTTCATGTAGGCTTGTACAATTTGCCAGCCCATCCAGTTGGCCGTGCGGCCGGGCGCCTCCGGCGGCATCCCGGGAGAGGAAGGACTGTATTCGACGAGCTTGCGGATATCCTGCCAGTTGGAGGAGTAGAGCAGGTTTTCCTGGATAAAGTAGGCCCAGATCTCGAGTTCATTGTCCTTGCACCAGCCGAGTTGCGCAGGGGTGTATTCCATGAGCACGGTATCGGGCGCAAAGGGAATGAGGTGATCCAGGATATAGAGCATCTTTCCGTTTTGCACCATGTAATCCAGCAGGCGGTCGCCGGGGGGTGGGCCACAGAGGTCTGCCACCAAAGGCATGATCGCCTTGGCAGTGATATGGTCGCGGTTGTTGGTGCGGGTCAGGTATTCGGAAAAGGTAGAATTGCCGGGATTGTATTGGCCGTAGGGGTAATCGGCGCCGAGGAAGAAATCCAGCCCCAGGGCCAGGGAGTTGTCTCCGTAAATAAAACTGGCCACCGTATATTCCGAAATATAGGTCGTCAGGTCCGGCGTTTGGGTTTCCGGTAAATAATATTCCAGGTATCGAAAGGCTTTCTGGAGGTCTTTTTCCAGGAAATCCAGGTCGGGGTAAACCACCTGGGTCGTGTCGTATAGTTTGCGGATGGAGGGATGGTTGATAAACCCCTTGACATAGGCTGCATGGCCCTCCGGGGCTATGCTCGAGTCTCTGGAACCGAGGATCTGGCCAAAGTAAACCTCGCTGAATTCGGGGTAGGTCTTTTCCAGATTTTCGAGGCTTGCGGCCATCTGAAGCGTGTCGAGAGCAAAGAGCTCCTTTTCAAATCGCCGGATATTTACCTCTACGGGAATATGCGATACGTCTGGATTATCGTTACTTTTGTTACATTGGCAGGATTGCACTGCAATCGCGAACAACAGGCCATAAATCGAGAAGCGGATCATAGGAAGAGGAGTGTACTGTGAAACGCAAAGATAGAACCCTGTGTTGCATTTTCTAAAACCAAAACCTTCCACCCCACTAAACAGTTAACTATGAAGAATGTAATGATCGTTTTGGCGCTTGTCTGCGCCGTATTCACCCAACTTCCGGCACAATACGGCTTCCGCTTCGGCGTTCAGGCCAGCCCGATGTTCACCTGGCTCGACACCGACGACCGTTTTATCAACGCCAACGGCCAAAACCTCGGCTTCCGGGTCGGGACCAAGATCGACTATTTCTTTGCCGATAAGTACGCCTTCACCACTGGCCTGAACCTGGGCCTCAACCAGGGCGGCCGCTTGCTCCACGATTTCGGTGGAGACCTGTTGAAGAAATCGGAACTCGGCCCTCCATACAATAATCTTCCCGACGGCTCCAACATCCGCTACCACATCAACTACATCGATATACCGTTTGGACTCCACCTGCTGACCAACGAGATTTTCCGGGATTTTCGCTTCTTCTTCGAGATCCCGGTCTTCAATTTTGCCTTCCTGTACAACGGAAAAGGAGATATCGTGGGCCCCGGCCTGACCACGCTCGAAGGGGAAACCATCAATAAAGACCTCATCCCCATCGCCATTTCCTGGGGCCTGGGGGGCGGCGTGGAATACAATCTGCGCGGCAACTCCAGCGGGGATACCAACCTCATAGGCGGGATATTTTACAACCAGGGGTTTACGGATATCACAAAAGACAGCGGGATAAAATTCGTGCCGGATGGAAACGGAAATACGGTTCCTCAGGATGAAGATTCCAAAGCCCTGCTCCGGGGGATTACCCTCATGCTCGGCATTATGTTTTAAGCTACTTGTTACACACCCGACACAAATATGGAGTTTCAATCCAAAGCGCAATACCTCGATTCCTTTGTCGAACTCGGCCTGAAGGAGGATATCGGGGAGGGAGACCACACTTCCCTGGCCTGTATCCCTCCTTCAGACCGCTGCCGCGCCAAATTGTTTGTAAAAGACGCCGGCGTGATCGCGGGCATCGAAGTGGCGGAACTGATCTTTAAAAAAGTGGACCCCTCTTCTACCTTTCAAGCACATTTGAAGGACGGAGAGGATGTAACCTACGGACAGGTGGCCTTTGAGGTAGAATGCAATACCCAAGCCTTGCTCAAGTCCGAACGGCTCGTGCTCAACACCATGCAGCGCATGAGCGGCATCGCCACTCTGAGCAACCGCTTTGCCTTCGAAGTGGAGGACCTGGGCGTCCGCATCCTCGATACGCGCAAGACCACCCCCCTGATTCGCTATCTCGAAAAATGGGCGGTGCGCCTCGGCGGTTGCCAAAATTACCGCGAGGGCCTCTACGACTGGATCATGATCAAGGACAACCACATCGACGAGTCGGGAGGGATCCGCCAGGCCATCGGGAAGGTGGAAGCCTATCAGAAAGAGAAAGGCCTGAACCTGAAAGTCACCGTCGAGGTCCGCAACCTCGTGGAATTATACGAGGTGCTGGAAGTGGGCGGGATCAACCGCATCCTGTTAGACAACTTCGAGATGCTCTTGCTGGAAGAAGCCGTGGCCATCGTAGGCAAACGCTACGAAACCGAGGCCTCCGGCGGAATAACCATCCACAACGTCCGGCGCGTAGCGCAAACGGGCGTCGATTTCATCTCGGTGGGCGCGCTCACGCATTCGGCGGTGAGCCTGGATCTCAGTCTTAAGGTGATTAAGGGATTGTAGGGGGTTAAACCCCCTCCTTACGATCCAGGATAGCTCTGAATACTAATCCAAAGCAACAAGGCCAGCGAAATGACGACCATCCAAAACCGGAAGTCATGGAAAAACGAGTTGGATTTTTTGGGATCCATAGTAGACCGAATTTCAGGGTAAAACGATTTTGGGGGGTGTCTACCTGATTCCAGTCAAAAAAGATGCCAATTCCGGAAAACGGCTTGTTTACTTGCGGGAAAGGATGCCTTTTTTGATCCTTTTGATGAGCCCGGGCCCTTCGTAGATCAGGCCGGAATAGATTTGTACGAGGCTGGCCCCTGCCTCGAGTTTTTCAAGCGCGTCTTCCGCGCTTTCAATCCCTCCCACCCCGATAATCGGTACGTCCTGCCCAAGCCGAACGTGCAAATAACGGATCACCTCGGTGGCGCGTTTCCGCAGGGGCGCCCCGCTCAGACCGCCCGGGCCGATGGCCTCCACAGCCGCAGCGGGCGTTTGCAAGCCTTCCCTCGAAATGGTCGTATTGGTGGCGATAATCCCCGCCAGCCGGGTGGCCCGGACGATCTCGACGATGTCGTCGAGTTGTTCATTGCTGAGATCGGGAGCGATCTTGAGCAAGATGGGTTTCGGTACCGGCTTGGCGCGGTTGAGTTGCTGCAATTGGGAGAGCAGGGCCTTAAGGGGGCCTTTTTCCTGCAATTCGCGGAGCCCAGGCGTGTTGGGCGAGCTGACGTTGACCACGAAATAATCGACCAGGGAATATAGCGCCTCGAAGCACTGGACATAATCCCCGGCCGCCTCTTCATTTGGCGTAGCCTTGTTTTTCCCGATATTTCCCCCGATCAGCACCCTTGCCGGGAGGGGTTTGTGGAGTTGTTTCACCACCGTTTCCAGGCCCTTGTTGTTGAAGCCCATCCGGTTGATCAGGGCCCGGTCTTTGGGAAGGCGGAAGAGGCGGGGTTTGGGGTTTCCGTCCTGCGCTTTTGGGGTGACGGTGCCCAGTTCCAGAAAGCCGAATCCCAGCCGCGACATGGCCCGGAGGTGCTTTCCGTTTTTGTCGAAGCCCGCCGCCAGCCCCACGGGGTTGCGGAAGTGGAGCCCGAACACCACCCGCTCCAGTTCCGGGTCTTCGAGCCGGAAGCTCCGCCACAGCAGGGTGGACAACAAGGGGATCCGAAGGGCCGTTTCAAAAAGGACGAGGGTCAGCCGGTGGGCAGTTTCCGGGGAGAGGGCAAAGAAGATGGGTTTGAGGAAAAAACGGTATAGAAAATCCAATGTGGCGGCAATTTTGTTAGTAAAGGGAATACCCTCAAAATTAGTTCAGGAACCACACAATCCCCAATTATGCCGCGCTTCTTATTGCCCCTAATTTTTCTCTCCCTTGCTTTAGCCTCTTGCTCTTCTGTCAATCCGCCTCAAAAAAAGGCGCCCAGTGTCCTGCCGATTGAAAAAATCGTCCTCCCCGAGGGCTTTTCCATCCACATCTACGCCGAAGGGCTTACCAATGCCCGATCGATGGCCCTTTCTCCCGGCGGCACCCTTTTTGTGGGCACCCGGAGCGAGGACAAGGTGTACGCCTTGCGCGACACCAACGGCGACTTTCGAGCGGACGAGCGATACGTGATCGCGAGCGGCCTCAACTCCCCCAACGGCGTGGCCTTTCGCGACGGCGACCTTTACGTGGCAGAGATCAGCCGCATCCTGAAATACGAGGACATCGAATCGCGGCTGGCCGATCCCCCGGCGCCGGTCGTGGTCTTCGACCAATACCCCACCGAGGGGCATCACGGCTGGAAATACATCGCCTTCGGCCCCGACGGAATGCTATACGTGCCGGTCGGCGCCCCTTGCAATATCTGCGAATCGAAGGAGCCCGTGTACGCCTCCATCACGCGGCTCAACTCGGACGGCACGGGCATGGAGGTCGTGCAACACGGCATCCGCAACACGGTGGGCTTCACCTGGCACCCGGAGACGGGCGAGCTATGGTTTACCGACAACGGCCGCGACTGGATGGGCGACGACATGCCCGCTTGTGAGCTCAACCACGCGCCGCGGGACGGCATGCATTTCGGCTACCCTTATTGCCACCAAGGCGATCTGCCCGACCCGGATTTCGGCAAAGACCGCCCTTGCGAGGAGTTTACCCCGCCGGTGCAGAATCTGGGTCCGCACGTAGCGCCGTTGGGGATGGAGTTTTATTCCGGCACGCAATTCCCCGCGAAGTACCGCAACCAGGTCTTCATCGCCGAGCACGGCTCCTGGAACCGGAGCACGAAAATCGGCTACCAGGTGGCGATGGTCACTTTGGAGGGGAATAAGGCCCTGAGCTACGAGCCCTTCGCCGAAGGCTGGCTCGACAAGAGCAGCGACGAGGTCTGGGGCCGGCCGGTGGATATCGAGCTCATGCCCGACGGGTCGATGCTGGTCTCGGATGATTTTGCGGGGGCGGTGTATAGGATATGGTATGAGGGGTAGGATCGAAATTATCCATTACCCCGTGGAGTACCCAAATTCATGGTCTCCGGATAGAACGTTACCTCGCCTGTTGTAATGTCGTGAGTTCCTCCAACAATTCCAATGCTTCCGCTTTCAATCATTTCTTTCAGGATTGGACTGCGTTCCATGATGGACTTAACGGTCCTCTTGACATTAATGGTTGACACATTTTCGACGAAACTTGGGTTGCTGGAATTCCTATTCTCTTTGGTTTGCGTTTCATCGTCAACTGCAGGTCGTATTTTAGTAAGTAACGCCGTCAGGTTGCCCATTTCAACGTGGTCGCAAGCACCCTTTACTGCTCCGCATTTGGTATGCCCCAACACCACAATAATTTTTGAACCGGCGACCTTGCAAGCAAATTCCATACTGCCTAAGATGTCTTCATTAATAATGTTCCCGGCAATGCGAACGCTGAATATGTCTCCAAGGCCCTGGTCAAAAATTAATTCTGCGGAAGTTCTGCTATCGATGCAACTCAGAATTACCGCAAAGGGATGCTGACCGTCTGATGTTTCGTTTGCCTGTTGCAGCAAATTTCTGTTAACCTTCAGGTTGTTTACAAATCGCTTGTTTCCTTCTTTTAATAAGTCAATGGCCATGGAAGGAGTGATGGCCGCCTGCATTTCTTTCGTTAGCGTCTTCATATAGCTTGTTTTTCAATTTTAAATCTCGCAGCAAAGATAGTATAAATATTCAAAAAGATAGTATTGCTATTATAAATAAACCTTAAAGTACCTTTCCTCACGTTGTCGATTCAATCAACAAAAGCAAAAAGCACTGGAAATAAAGCAAAAGCTCTCAGCCCTCCATGACCTCCAACAACTCATTTAAAATCATCGCCGTAGCGCCCCAGACTACCTTCCCGGATACATTGAAATAGGGAACCTCCTTCAGCAAGATGTTGGTGGAAAGCTGCAAGTCGGTGATTTGGCGGGTAGAAGCCTGGAGGAGCGACTCCAGCGAAGCCTCCACCACCGATTGCACCTCGTCCCACTGAGGGGAGAAGACGGGGGTATAGGGCAGTATGCCTACAAAGGGATGCACGAGGTAATTGCTCACCGGGATGTATAACTCGGTCAGGGGCCCCAGCACCTTTACATCGGAGGTATCCACACCGATCTCTTCGCGGGTTTCCCGCAGGGCGGTCTGCATGAGCGTGTCGTCGCCTTCCTCGTAACGACCTCCGGGGAAACTGATCTGCCCGCCGTGCCGGTCGCCGGGATGATGCGACACCCGCTCGATCAGCGCGAGTTGCCATTCGCCCTGCGCATTGGGGTAAAACATAGCCAGTACCCCGGCCTTTCGGGCCGAGTCCGGAATGGGGAATTCGCCCCTCCTTGCCAGGTGGGCCATGCGCCACTGCGCATCCTGCCCGGGAAGCGGTCGCTGCAATCTGTCGCCGAGCCTGTCCAGGTTTGTATTGGTCAACATGCAGTCAAAACATTAAAAAAGGGGCCGTGGTTTGATATCGGCAAAATTGATTTTCTTTGCGTAGCAAAATCAAATGCTATGATCAAGATCCTTGCGAACGACGGTATCCACGAAGACGGACTGAGCCTGCTGGAAGAAGCCGGATACCAGGTCGATACGAAAAAAATACCACAGGAAGAGCTCCCCCGCCACGTGGCCCCCTACGATGTGATCATCGTGCGAAGCGCCACCAAAGTGACCAAAGAGATCATCGACGCCTGCCCCAACCTCAAGATCATCGCCCGCGGCGGCGTCGGGCTGGACAATATCGACGTGGATTATGCCCGCGAAAAGAATATCATGGTGATGAATACCCCGGCCTCCTCCTCGCAGGCCGTGGCGGAACTCACCTTTGCGCACATGTTCACCCTGGCCCGCCATCTGCACCACGCCAACCGCGCGCTGCCGGTGAGGGGGACGACCGATTTCAAAAATCTCAAAAACACCTACTCCGACGGGGTACAACTTCGGGGCAAGACCCTGGGTATCCTCGGCTTCGGCCGCATCGGTCGCGAAGTGGCTCGTATCGGGGTCGCCCTGGGCATGCACGTCATGCCGGTAGATCTGGTCGTCGACGAGGTGGAGATCGATATCAATGTGTACAACTCCTCCGACGTGAGTCTTTCGGTGAGGGTCCGCACCTGCGAAATGGAGGATATGCTGGCCAAGAGCGATTTTATCACCCTGCACGTCCCCTTCAGCGGCGGCCGCGCCCTGATCAGCTACGACGAGATCGCCAAAATGAAGGACGGCGTATTTCTCATCAATGCCGCCCGCGGGGGCGCCGTCGATGAACAGGCGCTGCTCGACTCCCTCAAAAGCGGAAAAGTGGCCGGCGCGGGCCTCGACGTCTTCGACGACGAACCCAAACCCAAAAAAGAATTGATGGAACATCCGAAAATCTCCCTCACCCCCCATATCGGGGCCTCTACTCAGGAGGCTCAGGGACTCATCGGCCTGGAACTGGCCGATCGCATTCTGGCATTCTTTGGAGACGATAAATAAGATTTGCTAAGACACAGTGGTCTTCGACCACTGTGTCTTAGATGTTCTTCTATTTTACCATTTTCAAAAACGTTCCCACAAACCAGTTCGAATCGGCTCTGGTCAGGGTGTCGAGCGTAGCGTCGGCTTTGTTGGAGAAGAGTTTGATATCTCGAATAACCTTGAGGAAATCCTCGGCTTGCGGATCGCCGGCGGCATCGACGGTCGACACTTCGTCGAGCACCTTGAGCATGGGCGCCAGCTCTTTCTTCTTGCGCTGGATGATGATCTTCTTGACCACCTCCCACATATCCTTCTCCGCCCGGAAAAACTCGCGGCGCTCGCCGGGTTTCAACTCCTTGTACACCAGCCCCCAGTCCATCAGGGCCCGAAGGTTCATGTTTGCGTTGCCCCTCGATACTTGCAGGCCCTCCATGATATCCTCGGCGCTCAGGGGCTCGGGAGAGATCAGCAACAGGGCGTGAATCTGCGCCATGGTGCGGTTGATCCCCCAACTGGAGCCCAGCGCCCCCCACGATTGAATAAACTTCTCTTTGCCTTCGGCCAGGTTCATGGATGGTGAATTAATGTGTCATTTTGCTTGGTATATTGGCAGAGGTACAACACTCGCCTCGAGCCGTTTGTTGCCGGCGACGACCATGATCGTCGCCCCGGGCTTGCTGAACGGCAAGGAGACATAGCCCATTCCGATGGGTTTGTCCATCGAAGGGGATTGCGTACCGGAGGTGACATGGCCAATCTCGTTGCCTGCCGGATCTTCGATCAGGTAATGATGGCGCGGCACCCGGCGGTCGTTGACCACGAAGCCCACCAGCTTTTTGGAAACGCCGTTTTCCTTCTGTTTGGAGATCCAGTCCTTGCCAATAAAGTCGCCTTTCTGGATCTTGGTGATCCAGCCCAGACCCGCTTCGAGGGGAGAAGTCGTGTCGTCGATGTCGTTTCCGTAGAGGCAAAAGCCCATCTCCAGCCGGAGCGTGTCGCGTGCGCCCAGCCCGATGGGCTTTATTCCGAGTGACTTTCCCGCTTCGAAAATAGCGTCCCAGATGGCTGCCGTGTTTTTGGCATCGGTGTAGAGCTCGAATCCTCCGGCGCCGGTATATCCGGTGGCGGAGATCACGATATTATCCACCCCCGCAAAACGGCCTTTGGTGAAATGGTAGTAGGGAATTTCGTCGAGCCGCACATCCGTCAGCGATTGCAGCGCTTTGGCCGCATTGGGGCCCTGAATGGCCAGCAAGCCGGTTTCGTCCGAAATATTGATCATGCGGGCGTCGAAAGTATTGTGCTTGCTGATCCAGTCCCAGTCCTTCTCCATGTTGGAGGCATTTACGACCAGCATGAATACGTGTTCGCCTTCCGAGCCCATTTCGTTGGGCAGGCGGTACACCAGCAGGTCGTCGACGATCCCGCCGGAGCTGTTGGGCAGGCAGGAGTATTGGGCCTGGCCGATGGCCAGTTTGGAGGCGTCGTTGGAGGTGACTTTCTGGACGAGGTCGAGGGCCTGTTTCCCCCGGACGATGAACTCTCCCATGTGGCAAACGTCGAATACGCCGACGTTTCGGCGCACGGCTTGGTGTTCTTCCGTAATTCCGGAATAGGAAACCGGCATATTGTAACCGGCAAATTCTACCATTTTTGCCCCCAGGGCAATGTGCGTGCTATTCAGCGGGGTGGTTTTCATAAAGGCGTTATTTACTATTGAATGTTGTTTTCCTGAATTTCGATTTTTTCAATGCGGTCGCCCACCTCGATCTTCCCGACAATTTCCATGCCGCTTGTCACCCGCCCGAAAATGGTGTAGTTGCCGTCGAGGTGGAAAGTGGGGACATGGGTGATAAAGAACTGGGTACACTCCGTGTGGTTGCCTGCCGATGCCATGCCCACCATGCCCGGTTGGTCGTAGTGCAGATAGGGCAATTCAGAGCGGATGGAGTAGTCGAGGCTGCCGTAGCCGTCGCCCCGGGGACAACCGGCCTGGACGACGAAATTGCTTACGACCCGGTGGAATACTTTGTTGTCGTAAAAGCCCGAACGAGCCAGGGACACGAAATTGGCCACGGTGGCGGGCGCGTAGTCGGGCCAAAGCTCGAGCGCGATCACGCCTTTGGCGGTTTTAATGTTTGCCAGGGCGCCCTGCTGAATGGATTCCGCCAGACTCCAGTCGATGGGGTGGTTGTAGTCGGGTTTTGAGGGCTTGGTATCCGTTTTGTCCTGAAGGAAATCGAGGGTTTTTTTCAGCTCGTTGTAGGTCTCGATGTCCCGGGGCAGGGACATTTTAGCCATTGCGGCTGGAAGAAAATCGAGGCTCGTGAGGGTACCTTTGAACAACAAATCGGGTTCCCTCAATATTTCCGCCGCGACGGCGCTCATTCCCACATCTCCGTTTTTGATTGCTTCCACGCAGTAATTGCTGATTTCCTGGCGCACCCTGCGGTAGGACCTGCCGAAGTACCTTCGGAAATCCGCCACTTTTACCGCCTTGAGGATCGATTCCATGGCGGCCGTGCGAATCACCTCCTCGGTGGCCGGGAAGCCGACTTGCTTCAAATAACGGTAGTTCCACCCAAACTCTCCCAATGCCCGAAGGGCAGCCGCTTTTTCGTAGGGGTTGGCGCTTTTTTCGAAGCGCTGGCGGAGCTCCTGATTGACCGCGTCTTTCATGTAGATCAGGGAATCGGAAAGGTGTCGGTTGGCGGCGCTGTAGAGCAGCATCTGGACCTCCCAATGCAGGGTGTCTTTTGCCTTAGCCAGATAAAAGCCGGCCTCCTCCGGCTTTCCGAAGTCGAGAAAAAACTGGGCGGCCGTGCGCGACAAATGGTAGTCCGAAGCATTCAGCGCCCCGGAGATGATGGGCTTGACAGCGGCATAATCAAAATTCGACAGGGCCCGGATTACGTTGGCCTTGGCCTGCATATTCGATTCGAGGTTGTATTGGCTCAGGAGGGCGCCCAGGGCGATAGGGTCTTTTGTCCGGCCGAGCGGAATCGGGAGGTTCATCCGCACGAGGGGATCGTTTTCCTGCTGCATGATCTTGGCCAGTTCGCTGACCCTGGCTTTCAGATCGAGGTCCTTGCCTCGGAGCAGGTAGTAGCTGGCGATCAGGCGTACGCTATGGGGATAGGCTGGATTGGATAAAAAACCGAACATGGCTTCGGTCCCCTGGGGCGAGGTGATATTTCGCTGGGAAAACCGAAAAATTCCGTAGGCCTGGCCTTCGAGCAGGGCGGTGTCCTTTGGCTGGTAAGTCTTGATCGTGCTGAGGTATTCGAGGTGTTGGGCATTGCCGCATTTTCCGATGGCCTCCAGAATGGCGGCGTTGGCGTGGTCCCATAGTCCGGCGGTATCTGTCTGGTCGAAGGCCTGCACCAGCGCGGCCTGCCCTTTGACAGCGCCGATCTGCCCGATGGAATAGGCCGCTGCGACCCGGACCTTCTCGATATCATCCTTCAGCAGAAGCGCCAGGCTATCGACGGCTGCGGAATCCCTGACCGACCCGAAGGCCAGGGCTGCGGCGTAGCGGTAGGAAGGATCGGCATGCCGGAAGTATGGGATAATGCTGTCTGTCTGCAGGCGATCCTGGAGGTCGTAGATCTTCTGCAGCAGCGAGTCGCTGAAGCTGGTTCTCACCTCCGTGATCTTCTTGTCCGATGGAGGGGTGCAGAAGCCGAGAAGTAGAATGAATATTGCGAAGATTAGGAGTCTCATGCGCGCCGGTTGAGGGTGATGTGGTAAAAGTACTTAGATTTAAAGCATTTGTGAAATGTTGCGGATTCAAAAGTGAGATAGGTGTTTTATCAGATTATTGTAAATTTTAACAGTATTTTAAGGAGTGTAAAAACGGGATGCAACCCTAGCCGGGGGCCTGTGTCCTTCGGTCGGGCATCAAAAAACGGAAAGAATTGGACTACGGAGGCACTCACCGCGAAATAGTCGAACGCTGTAAGCAAGGCCAGCGTCAAGCGCAGTTCGAGTTGTATCGTCTCTATTCACAGGCGATGTACAACGTTTGTCTGCGAATGGTCCGAAACGAGCCGGACGCGGAAGATCTGTTGCAGAATTCCTTTATCGACGTATTCAGCAACCTGAACAGTTTCCGGTTTGAATCTTCCATTGGCGCCTGGATCAAGAGGATAGTGGTGAACAATTGCATCAACTTTCTCAAAAAAAGGCGGCTGGCTTTTTCCGAATTGCAGGACAACCTCCATGGAGTGCCCGACGATGCCCCCGAGCCGACGGAGTACCCGCTTTCGGTTGACGCTGTGCACAGCGCCATCGGCCAGCTCCCAGACGGATACCGGAGCGTCTTCAGCCTCTATCTTTTGGAAGGCTACGACCATCAGGAAATTGGCGAAATACTCGGGATCTCGGAAGCTACGTCCAAATCGCAGTACAGCCGGGCCCGGAAAAAACTAAAGGAAATGCTTCACGTGATGTCCCCGGAATCTGAATGAAAACAATCACACAAAAACAATTTTTGCTAACCAACATTTGAAGTAAGAAGAAATGGATAAACTCGAAAAATTCATCGCACAAAACCGGGAAGCTTTCGACCGGGAACAACCAGGCAGCCAGCTCTGGTCCGGTATCGAAAATGTCCTGAAGGCTGTGGATCGGGTGGACCGGGTTGAACAGTTCATCGTCGATAACCGCGCTGCCCTCGACCGGGGCATTCCCGGCCTAAGGGTCTGGGCCGCTATCGACCGAGCCCTGGAAGCCCGCCAAAAGGCGGCAAAAATCCACCGGATCTGGCGAAACCTCCGGGTAGCCGCCTCCGTGGTCGTCCTCCTCGGCATTGGAGCTGTGATCGGAATGTATGCCTATAAGATCAGCTACGCAAAACAACTGCCTACGCTGGCCGAAATCGCACCTGAATACGCAGAACTGGAGCAATACTACTCCGCCCAGGTGAACAACCGCATGCAGCAATTAACCAGCTTCAACCAGGAAGCCACCGTTCAACCCGACATCCAGCAACTGGATGAACTCTACCAGGAACTACAGCGAGAATTGGACAGCGCTCCAAAAGGCTCTGAAGAACAGATCGTTCAGGCCATGATCCGGAACTACCAAATCAAACTCGACATCCTGGAACGCGTACTCGAAAAAATTCAAACCACTAATCCAAAAGCAGCAGAAAATGAAACCAGCTTATAAAATTATCGGCCTTCTCGCCCTGGCCTTGCTGGCCGGCCCAGCTACCTGGGCCTCCCCCAAAGCGGAATTCACCAAAGCGGTCAAACGCGAATTCTCCATCGACCCCGCCGGGCTGACGCAGTTCATCACCAAATACGGCAAACTCGACGTGAAAACCTGGGATCAGAACAAGGTAAAAGTGGATGTCACCATCCGCGTCCAGGCCCGTTCTGAGGAAGAAGCACAAAAAGTCTTCAACCAGATTCGCATCGACTTTACCTCCAGCGCCAACCTCGTCAAAGCCGAAACCATTATCGAATCCTCCTCCGGCTGGAATTGGTGGGGCTCTTCCAAAAGCGATTTCACCATCGACTATGAAGTGTACCTCCCCAAAACCGTCACCCTCGACGTGGCCCATAAATACGGCGACGTTTTTACCTCCGCTTTCTCCGGCCGCGTAGTCATGGACCTCAAATACGGCAACCTCCGCATGGACGAGCTGCAAAATGACATCAACCTCGACCTCAGCTATGGAAACGCCACCATCGCCTCCGTCCGGGATGCCGAAGGAATTATCTCCTACAGCAACCTCACCCTGGCCAAAGTGCGCGACGGCAAACTGACCACCAAATACTCCAACGTCACGATCGAGGAAGGACACTATATCCAGAGCGAATCCAAATACGATACCTACCGGCTCGGGACCCTCAGCAAGCTAAACAGCCGCGCCAACTTCGGCTCGGTAGAGATCAGCCGTATCGAAGACCTCTCCTCTTTTTCCCGTTACACGGATTTCAAAGTCGGAGAAGTCAGCAACAGCGCAGAACTCGACCTCGAATACGGCGGCGCCCGCATGGAAAAGATACTCAAGGGCTTCTCCGAGATCCGCCTCAACGGCCGCTACACCGACTTTAAAATCCAGGTGGAAGAAGGGGCCAACTACCAACTGGAAGCCGCAGGGAAATACGCAGGCATCCTGTATCCCTCCTCCCTCAAGGTGACCTACGAAAAAGAACAACCCACCTACCACGAGGTGTCGGGACACAACGGCGTGCCCAACTCGCGAAGCGTGATCAAGGCACGCCTCGATTACGGCGGGCTCAAAATGCAGTAATACACGCTCTAACCCCCAACAGGCTTCATACTAATCCAATTCTATAATGCCGCCACTTTACCCCTTAATTTTGGGTAAAGTGGCTTTTTTGTATATTGCCAGATAATATACCTAAAATTATGAAACTGAAATTCTGTGGGGCAGCTCAAACAGTTACAGGCAGCGCGCATCTGATCGAACTGGAAGACGGAACCAAGATCCTCCTCGACTGCGGTCTTTACCAGGGACGCGAAGAGAACATGAGCTCTTTCAACGAAACCTGGCTCTTTAATCCCGAAGAGCTGGATTGCGTCATCCTCTCCCATGCACATATAGACCACTGCGGGCGCCTGCCCAAACTGGTCAAGGACGGTTTTAAAGGAACCATCTTCAGTACCCACGCCACCCGAAGCCTTTGCACCATTATGCTGCTGGACAGCGCCAAGATCCAGGAAAAGGACGCGGAGTACGAAAACAAAAAACTGGCAAAGAAAAAAGGCGCTAAAGCCCAGGAGGCCGAAGCCCTCTATACGGCGGAAGATGTGACGCGCTGCATGAAACTCTTTTTCTCCGTAGGATATGAAAAATGGTTCTCCGTCAACGAAAACGTGGAAGTCATGTTCCGCGACGCAGGCCATATCCTCGGGAGCGCCAGCGTTAGCCTGACGATAAAAGAAAACGGCCGCACCATCCGCCTGGGCTTTTCCGGCGACGTAGGCCGGCCCGACCGGCCCATCCTCCGCGACCCCAAACCCATGCCTGCCGACCTGGATTACCTGATCTGCGAATCCACTTACGGCGACCGCGATCACGACGAAAAGCCGGCCGAAGAGGAGCGCTTCCTGAGCATTATCCGGAAAACCTGCGTCGATAGGAGGGGGAAACTCATCATCCCCGCATTCAGCGTGGGGCGAACCCAGGAGATTGTCTACATCCTCGACCAACTCCAGGCCGCAGGGCAACTTCCCCAGATCCCCGTGTATGTCGACAGCCCGCTGGCCGTCAATGCCACCACCATCTATGCCACCCACCCGGAGTGCTACGACGAACAACTCTCCCATTACCTGCTTTCAGACCCCAACCCCTTTGGCTTCAATAACCTTCATTATGTGACCGCTACAGAGGATTCCAAAAAACTCAACACGATGGAAGACCCCTGTATCATTATCAGTTCATCCGGAATGGCCAACGCGGGCCGCATACGGCATCACCTGTTCAACGGCATCGACGATGCGAAGAATACGGTCCTCATCGTGGGCTATTGCTCGCCCGACACCCCGGGGGGTATGCTCCGCAATCGCGTCAACGCCCTCAAACTCTTCGGGGAATGGAAGTTTGTAAAAGCCGAAGTGGAAATAATGGATTCCTTCTCCGCCCATGGCGACCGCAACGAACTTCTCGACTTTATCCGGGAAAATTTGAAAACCATGACCAGGCTGTTCCTGGTCCATGGAGAAACGCCTGCCCAGGACGGCTTCAAAGCCCTGCTGGAGCAAAACGGCTTCACTAAAGTCGCCACCCCGGAATTGGGAGAAACCTATGAAATCTGATGGACCTTTTGCTCTTATTACGGGTTTGAACGGTAAGGGAGGAATCATTATCGGTTCATTATGCGTTCTATACCATTAGACACCGGTCGATATTTATACTAACCTACGAACGGAGGCCTCGGGCCCCGGGGATAAATCCAATTATTTAATGAACTATCGTCTGCTTATTCTGGCCGGAACACTCGGCCTTTTTTCACTTGGATGCCAGCATTTCGACGACTTTGAGGACGTAGAAACCATCGGAAACGAAGCCGAATATGCCATCCCCCTCCTCCATGCAAGCGTTTCCCTCGATGACCTTCTGGAAAAACTCGATAAATACACCTTCCTCGACACCGACAGCAGCGGGCTGATCTATCTGAGGTACCGGGGCGACGTGGTCACCAAGACCAGCCAGGAGATCTTTGAAAACCTTCAGGCAGCATTGCCTCCCGGTATTCTGGTGACCGATACCGTTTTTTCTTTGCCCTTAACCACTCCGGACGGGATTGAAATTGACTACGTGGAATTAAAATCGGGCACCTTGTCTTATGTCTTCGGATCTTCCCACGAAGATGACATGACCGTAAAAGTGCGCTTCCCGCAAGTGATCAAACCCAACGGGACCGTCCTCGAGTTCAACCACACGATCGATTATTCCGGCTCTTTGCCCCCGTTCATTTTTCCTCCCATTGTATTAAACTACGATCTTAAGAACCATAAACTGATTGCCGACGATCAGGGCAACCTCCGGATCGAATACATCGCACTCCACAGCAATGGAACCCGCGACACCCTCGACAATTTCCTGATCTCTCTGTCAGGTTTGGAGTTCTCTTACGCGGAAGGGTATTTCGGCAACCAGCTCCACGACGGCGGAAGGGATACCATTGAGATCGAGTTTTTCGAGACCTGGACGCACGGAAACGTCTATTTCGAAGACCCCAAGATTTTTGTGAAAGTCTTCAACTCCTTCGGGGTGCCCACCCGGTCCATTGTCAATATATTCGACATTTATACGGCCGACGGCGGTATCCTCCCGGTCCAGAGCGACGCGATCGAAGACGGCATCGACTTCGATTACCCTTCCCTTCCGGATGAGATCGGCCAGGCCAAGATCACCGAATTTTCCTTCACCAGAGACAACTCCAATATCGACGTCGTGCTGGGCTCCAGGCCCATCGCACTCGATTACGACGTAGACGCCATTACCAACCCCGACAGCATCAACGCCATCAGGGGCTTTATAACCGACAGCAGCCGCTATACCGTTTCGGTGGAGGTCGAACTGCCCATCTACGGGCGCTCTTCCGCCTATACGGTGGTCGATACAGTGGACCTCGACCTTTCCAACTACGAAGATGTGGAGGAAATGGAATTCAAGGTTTTTGCCGAAAATTTCCTGCCCCTCAACGTGGATGTTCAGGCCTATATGGAGGATGAAACCGGCGCAGTGATAGACTCCCTCCTAAGTAGTCCCCAAACCCTGATCCAGGCGGCCCCGGTCGACGATGATGGAGAGGTGATCAACCCGGTGAAGCACGTGCTATACGTGCCCATTTCCGGAGCGCGGCTTGAAAACCTGCGCAAAACGAAACGGATCACGCTCAATGCCGCCTTTTCCACCTTCGACAACGGCAGCAAATCGGTCAAGGTATATGCCGACCAGCACGTCAATATCGGCGTAGGGCTTCGCCTGAAAATGAAGTAATAGACATGATGAGAAAATTAATCATAACCTTATCGATTGCCCTATTCGGCGCCACCGGCCTGCTCGCACAGGCCGAATGGGGGCTTTTCTCCCAACCCACTCTATGGCAGGCCAACCGCTTGAATCCGGCTTTCTGGCCGGATCAGAAGTGGACCATCTCCCTGCCGGGGATCCAAAACACCCTATACTTCAGCGGGCCAACCTACGGGGATGTGATCCGGGAGGAAAACGGCGCGAAGGTCTTCGACGTGGATGCCCTGATCGATAACCTGGAGCCCGAAAACCTCGTCCGGGAACACCTGGAGATCAGCACCCTGGGCCTTGGCGTCCGGCTGGGAAAATCCTTCGGCCTCAGCTTCCAGCACCTGGTTCATTTCAACGCCTATCTCTCCTATCCCAAAGATCTCCCGCAACTGGCCTGGCAAGGGAACGGAGCTTTTGTCGGCCAAACCATGGTGCTCGACCACGACCTTCAACTCTATGCCTATAACGAGTTTGCACTCGGCGGGTTTTTCGGAGGAGAGAGCTTTCAGATCGGCGCCCGCGCCAAACTGCTGACCGGTATCGGAGATGTGTCTACGGAACGGGGCTCGGCCTCCCTCTATACAGATACGGCCTTTTACCAGCTTCAATTTCTGGCCGACTACCATTTGAACACCTCCTCCTATTTCCAATACGAAACTTACAACGACTTCGAGCTGAACTACGATTTCGGACAGATCCGCTTCGATAAATTGTTCACTTCCAACGCCGGTTTTGCTTTCGACCTGGGCGCCCGCCTGAAGCGCGAAAAATGGTGGATCGCCGGCAGCATGGTCGATATGGGATCCATCCGCTGGAACGAAGAGGTGCGCAATTACCGGGCGGAAGGAGCGTATAATTTCGATGGGCTGGACATATCCGAGGCGCTTACGGGCGATTCGGTGGAATTTGGAGATGCCCTGGATACGCTCAAACAGTTGTTTGCTTTCAAGCCGACGAATGAGGCCTACACCACCATACTCCCGCTTAAGATCTACCTCAGCGGAGGCGTCAATTTGAGCGAAAAATGGAGCCTCGGAGGGGTCCTCTTTTCAGAATGGTACCGGGAGGAGTATTTCCCCGGGTTTTCGGTTAACGCAGGTTTTAGCCCGGCAAAATGGATCAACCTCGGGGCCAGCTATGCCGTATTCAGAAATACCTTCGCGAACATCGGCCTGAGCGCCGCCGCCCGCCTGGGTCCTGTGCAGATTTACGCAATGGCCGACAATATTTCCGCGGTGTTTAAACCCGCCGATAGCAGGTATTTTCACCTCAGGGCGGGGCTGAACCTGGGCTTCTAAGGCCTTAGATATCCCAAAACGAGCGGGGCGGGCGGTATGAAGCCACCAGTTGCCCCGCGCTGATCCGGAAATACCAGATCGCGATTCCGAATGGGATCCCAAACCAGTAAAAAAGACCCAGGCTGTCAGAAAAAGCGCTCATATCGATGAGGTTTGCAGCGGCAATTCCCAGCAGGAAATAAACTATTACTGTGATCAGGTAGTTTTTCCTGGAAGGGCTTGCGCCAAATAACAGCGACCAGCTCAGGTTTCCGAAAAACTGCCAGGCGCCGAGCAGGACCATCCCATATAAGCTGAAGCCCATCCATTCGTTGTAATCACTTGTAAAGGCAAGGATAGGACCGATGGCTATCCCGGTCATTAGAATTCCCTGGACAACCGTGTCCACGAGCATTAATTTTTGGGACCATTTCATAACGGAACTTTTAACAAAAGTATATATAATTTTCAGAACTTTCAATAATAATTGAAAATAAAACTATCCTAGCTCAAACATGGAAAACGAACTCCACCCTATCTCCGCACTCATCAGGCGGCGGCGCGCAATTTTCCCCAATTCTTACAATGACAAACCCATTGAGGAGTCGCTGATCCTGGAAATACTGGAAAACGCCAACTGGGCGCCCACCCACCGGATGACCGAGCCCTGGCGTTTCAAGGTGTTCCGCGGTGCGGGGCTTGAACGGCTGGGAAACTATTTAGGAGAATACTACCGCTCGCATACCGCGCCGGAAGCCTTTTCGGACATGAAATACAACAAGATGGTCCACAACGCCACGAGATCGGGGGCGGTGATGGCGATCATCCTCCACCGCGACGCGGAAGAGCGGGTGCCCGAATGGGAGGAGCTGGCCTCCGTAGCGGCTTCCGTACAGAATATGTGGCTGACCTGTACGGCCCACGGAATCGGCTCCTATTGGAGCACGCCGGGCGCTATTCTCCAGGCAGAAGAATTCCTGGGTTTGAAAGAAGGGGAGCGCTGCCTCGGGCTCTTCTACATGGGTTATCACGACCTGGGAGATATCCCGGGAAAAAGGAGCCCCATCGAGGATAAAGTAGAATGGCTTAGATAAAAAAAAGAGGCTGCCGCGGCAGCCTCTTTTTTTTATCTAAGAAGGGTCACATTCCCCTTTTCAAAATATTCCTGCCCATCGAAGCAGACGGCCCGGAGGTAATATCCGAAAACATCGGGGGGTAAGGCTTCCCCTTTAAAGGCGCCGTCCCATCCGACATTCAGGTCAGTGGTCTCGAAGAGCAACTGCCCCCAACGGCTGTACACCGCAAAGTAAACCTCGTCGATGCCGTTCCCCCTCACGTAAAGGATGTCGTTATTGCCGTCGTTATCGGGGGTAAAGGCGGTCGGCACGAAAATGAAAGGCGGCTCGCAGGGCGGGCTGAGGACCACGACGGTCACGGAGTCAAGTCCCCTGCACCCGGCTTCGCTGATGGTTTCCGTGACCTCGATGTAATAGGTCGTGGTCGTATCCGGCTGGGCCAGCGGGTTGAAGATCGTATTGTTGTCGAGCGACTCATCGGGCCACCAGAAGTATTCGTAGTCGTCGTTCTGAACGGTCTCCAACTGCGAACTTACTCCGGAGCCAAAGTAGATGGTATCAGGATCTGCCGTGGCAAACAAGCCGGTCAGCACATCCACCACGTTGACGAACGTGCTGGCCGAATCCACGCAGCCGTATTGATTGACCACAACTACCGTGTAGGTGGTGGAAACCAGGGGATTGACAACCGGAGTAGGCGTAGTCTCTCCCTCCTGGATCGCATCTTCGGGCGACCACAGATATTGCAGTTCCTGATCCGCAGCGTTATTGACCACCGCAATAGTCGTTACCTCATTCAGGCACAGGTCGTATTGCGGAATAGTGGAGATATCGATCGGGAAAGCGTTGATCTCCACGGTAGCCGTGTCCAGGCAACCCAGGGCGTCTTCCGCTACCACGTAGTAGATCGTATTGCCCACCGGTTCGACCTGTACAGAACTTCCTTCGCCAATCTCGTCGGTCAGGTTCGGATCGTCGTACCAACTCAGGTCAACCGGCGTGACGGTCGTAGTGGCCGTTAGCAGAACCGGAATGAATGCACACAAGGTCGTATCTCCCTGTGCATCCAGTTCGATATCGGGGTTGACGAGAACCGTCACCTCGAGGATGGCGGAGCAGGTGTCCACCCCGTCGAAGTCCGTGATCGTAACGCTGAAGGTTTGGTCTTCGTAAAGGATAACGGTCGGATTGGGATCCGTCGGATCAATGCCTCCGATCACGGGCTCCCAATTGTAGGTATAGTTCGGGTTGCCGCCCGGGTTGATGGGCGTAGCGATTCCCGCGCAGACCGGAATGGTATCGGTCGTGACGGGTTCGAAATCCGACATCACGATGGACACGGTTTCGGTGGCCGAACAACCGAATTGGTTGGTAGCAGTGACGGAAAACTCAACGGCGCCGGGGATGGTATTGACGAGGATGGAGTCCAGGGTAGTATCCCCAAGGATGGTTCCTCCCGTGCCCGCAGTCCAGACATAGGTAAGCTGGTCAAAGGAGTCGAGGTTGAGCACTTCCAGGGGGATGGAATCTTTCGGGCAAGAGATGATCATCCCCGCCGTTTGAATATCCACGATCCCGTTGGTCACGAAAACGCTGTCGATCGCTCTGCAACCGAAGTCATCCGTACCCAACACATAGTACCAGCCGGTGCTGTCCGGCAGAGCGGTGAATTGGGCGCCCGGAATGGTATCGATCCCCAGGGCCCACCATTCAAATCCCAGCAGGACGTTGCCGGTAGCAGACAAGACGATCGGCCCCTCGCAAGCTATGGTGTCCGGCGTTACACTCAACTGTATCGTAGGTGGTACGATGACCTGCACGCTGTCGACCGCTTCGCAGCCCAGATCGTTGGAGCCCACGACCGTGTACCAGGTAGTGACCCCCGGATTAACGGTTATCGAAGAAGTATCTGCTACAGGGGCGCCGTCGACCGTCCAGAGATAATCGAGGGGCACGTTGGCCGAAACCTCGAGGTTGACGGGCGATTGGCAGCTAATGATATCGGGCGATGCGGTCATTTCAATCTCGGTCGGCACGATGACCAGGGCGGTATCGAATGCCTTGCAATTAAAAGCGTCGGTCACAAGGACGGTGTACACAATCGTCAGGCCCGGAGTGATCACGAGCGAGTCGTTGTTGTTTCCGATGGAGGTATTTCCCTCAAACCATTCATAGGTTACAGCGCCTACTGTGCTAAGGGCTACCAGGGTCACGGCCTGCTGGCAGCTTACGGAGTCGCCTTCCACCACGACGTCGAGGAAGGGAGGCACCGTCACCAGCACCTCGTCGGTCGCCTTGCAACCCAGCTCATCCGTTCCGGTTACGACATACAAAGTCGTGCTATCCGGCTCGATCGGTAGAATGGAGTCCATTCCCACTATTACGCCGTTGACCGTCCAGATATAATCGAGGTCCACGTTGGCGGTGGCTTCCAGGAGGGAGGGGATATTGCAGTTCACCTGATCCGCAGGCGCCTCCATGTCGATGAGGGTCGGCACGGTAACCGGCTGATCGTCTGAAGCCTTGCAACCGAAGGCATCCTCGACGATCACGGTATAGACCGCAGAAACTCCGGGGTCGACGATGATGGTAGGGACATTTCCGGCAAACGGGAGGCCATTTTCCAACCAGGCGTAAGTGACGGGATTGGCATTGGTAACGGCGGAAAGCGCTATCGGTTCATTACAGCTAACCGCTTCGCCCTGGATTTCCACGAAAACCGGATTGGGGACGGTCACCGCTACGGTATCCCGGCCGCTACAACCGAAGGCATCCAATCCTTCCACGTAATAATTAGTGGAATTCGTTGGAAAAACGGTAATCGAGGAGCCTGTCCCGATTGGGTCGCCGGCGGCATTAAACCAGGTAAAATCGAGCGGGGAGACGTTGGCGACGACGTTCAGGGTAATGGGTTCGTTACAGGCGATGGCCATGCCTCCCTCCGCATCCAGGTTGATCAGGGTGGGAACGATCACTGTGATCGCCCTGGAAACCTGGCAGGTATCTCCGGTGAAATTGGTCACGACCACATTATAGGTTGTGGTTTCAGTGGCAAAAACCAGCGGATTGTCGGCCGTAGGATCGCTCAAGCCGGTCCCCGGGGTCCAGTTGTATTCGTAATCGGGATTGCCGCCCGGGTTGAGGAAAGTCGTGTCGCCGTGGCAGAGAATGATGGTATCCGCCAGGGTGATGGTGGTAAGCTCCACGGGGATTGTATAGGATACCGTATCCGTGCAGTTCAGCGCGGTGGTGATCACCAGGGTGGCTATCAGATCCTGGCTCTCCGTGACGGTGATCGTGGGATTTTGGAGGGTGGAGGTTTCGCCGGAGCTAAAGGTCCAATCCCAGTTAGTGGTATTGTTGAGGAAATTGAAGCTCAGGTCGTGGAATTCGATCGTCACGAAATCCTCCCCGCAATCGTTGTATAAATACCTGAAATCGGCATCCAGAATGGGTTCGAGCAGTTCGACCGGCTTGGTAACGGGCAAAACGCAGGCCACATCGTAAAGGATGTTGAGGGTCACGTTGTAGGTGGAGATATCCGAATAGGTAAAGACCGGATTATCCTCATACGAAACCGCGCTTGGGTTATTGGGGTCGCCAAATGTCCAGACGAAATCGTAGCCGTTCTGACTGAGGTTGGTAAACTGCACGATCAAACCGTCGCAGTCCACGATCTCGTAATCGAAGTCAAGTTGGATATCCTCATCGACAATGGCCAGGAAGACCGAATCTTGCGCTTCGCAACCGAACTGGTTCCGGATCGTGACATACAGCACCGTTTGGCCGGGGACGTTGGCGATCACGGGGCAGCAGGTATTGCCACCCGATACGATCGCCGGATTGGGCGCCCACTGATAAATCAGCGCGTCGTTGGGATCCAGGTTGGTGATGGTCACATCGAAAGGCTCATCGGTACATACGAGAATGGTGTCGGCGTTCAGTTCGAAATCTACCGGGCCACCCTGCACCGTGATTTGCGCCTGCTCCGAGCATCCGAAGGCATCTTCGGCGATGACCGTATAGATGGCGACGCCCGTAACCGGCACCGTGACCTCATTGCCCGTAACCGGGCCACCGGGCACGTTCACCCAGGTAATGGTGGCAGGGGCATCGGTCGTGGCAGAAAGGGTGGTCTGCGGGTCACAGGTATCCACATCGCCGCTCGTCGCTAAATTGAGCTCCGGCGGCACGGTGACATCCACTTCCCGGGTAATAAAGCAGGTATTGAAATCCTGTACGGAAATGATTACAGTATAAAGCGTTGACTGACTGGGCGTGGCGATGGGGTTGGGGGAGGTCGGATCGGACAGGCCGTCCGGAGGCGACCAGAGGTAGACCAGATCGGGATTGCCGCCCGGATTGAGGGGAGCGGAATCGCCCGGGCAGATCACGATCGAGCCGGCGAGGTTTTGATCTTCCGGCAGTTGCACCCAGATCTTGCGGGTGATGCTGTCCTGGCAGTTATCCGCTGTGGTGATGGTGTACATCACCTCGATGGTATCGGACAGGAAGAACGCAAAGCTCGGGTTCTGGAGGTTAGAAGTTCCCAGGCCGCCGAAATCCCAGCTCCAGGAAACGGTGTTATTCAAATCGTTTTGGGATCCGTCGGTAAAAAACACCACGACCGAATCGACATCGCAATCGCCGAGCTCGTAGCTGAAATCGGCTTCGAGGATATTATTCAGCAACAAAACCTCTTGCTCAATGGTATCCTTGCAAAACGCATCCAGGCCGGTGGTGAGCGTGACGATATAGGAACCCGTTTGGGGGTAGACATAGATCGGGTTGGTTTGGGAGGAAGTATCCGTTGTAGTGGAGGGATCGCCGAAATTCCAGAAATAGCCGTCTGAACCCACGCTGTTGTTGTCGAAATTGACCGTCCGTCCATTGCAATCGACCGTAAAATCAAAGGCCAGTTGCGGCAGGGGATGCACGGTGACCGGAATATCCGCCTGGGCAAAGCAAAGGCTGTCCACCGCCGTGATGAAAACGGTATAAACCGTATTCACTGCAGGGGATACCGTTTGGGTGGGCGAGGTGGGATCTGCAAAGAGGTTATCGGGCTCCCAATAGTAGGGATAGTTACCGATGTTGTTTGCCTGCGGGTTCAGCAGGGCCGAATCGCCGAGGCAAAGGGTATGGGCATCCGGGATCAGGGAAAGCGGAAATTCATCCGTGCCGGTTTCAAAAGGTTTGGAAAGAGTTTGTTCGCAACCGTTTTGCGATCGAACGGTCAGGGTGATGGTACCGGAGACGCCCCGGGGTATCTGAAAGAGTGGGTTTTGCTCGTTCGATGTCTGGGTAATAACACCGTATTGCAGCTCCCACACCCAGGATATGATGGGAGAGACGGAGTCATTGGAAAGGTCGTTCAGCTCGAGCACGGTGGTATCCACGCAATCGAATACCGTGAGCTCGAAATCGGCCGATAAAGAGTTATACTGTAGATAGATCTGATGAAAGGAAGTATCCACGCACTGGCTGGTAGGCTCGGCGATGAGCGCGACAATATAGGTGCCGGTATCGGGGAAAGTGAAAGTAGGGTTAATCTGGGTGGAAGTCAGGGAAAGATTCCCGCCCCAATCGAAATACCAGATAAACTCATCTGCAAAGGTGCTGAGGTTCTCAAATTCTACGCTGAGGTCATCGCATTGGGAATCGGGTGCAAAGATCGTGGATATGACTTCTCCGCAATCGCCGACGACATATTGAAAATCTCGCCGGACAGTAGATAAAAGCACTCCGTTGCGGTATTCGTCCACGGCAACGCCTACCACGAAAAAACCAGGCAGGGTGGGGAAAGCAGTCAACAAGCCCGTACTTGGATTAATGGCAAGGGGTGCATCGGGAGGCGTCGCCCCGAGCATGTTGGTTTCACTGTAAAAATCTTGACCGGGGACCTCAAGCCAATCAACCAACTGAAGTGGAGGCATGATTGGCGGGGGGGTCGGTTGCGGGTTAGCGAAGGTTCCTCCTGCGAAAGGAGTAAATAGCCTGTACACAAGAGAGTCGCCATTAGGGTCGACAGCGGAATGGTCGTATGCCAGGGGCTGATTGACGCAAATAAAGATGGGAGCAGCTCCTCCAAAGCTGGGCGTAGAGTTGCATTGCAGCATCGATGGCCCCGACAGGGTGACGCAGTGGGTAGACCCTGTCGTGGTCGGGCTCACAATATTCTGGATAGGGAAGTTACGGCAGCAACGTATGTAAAGGATCTCGTATCCGGCAGCATCGTACGGGATGGTCACAATCTTCTTGTACTGCGTGGCATGCACGCAAACCACCGGCGGCACAAAAAGGCAGGTATCCATGATGAAATTATTCAAGGTGTCGTTGATCCCGGAAAAGATCATGTTCACCTGCTGGAACAGGGAGTTGTTGGATTTCCTGTATATGCCTATATAGGCCGGGTTGTCGAACCAGGCCAGGGGGTCGCCGTAATAGCAATCCCGGTAGACGTTGAGAATGATCTCGTACTTGTTGTTGCCGAGACACTTGTAAGTAATGTCGCCCCCGACGATGTGGGAGGCTTTCAAATCGCTTCCCGGAAGAAGGACCAGGGCGAAGGTCAAAAAAGCTATTCCTCTCCAAAAAAAGCGCTTGAAAGACGAGGAGAGGGTTTGTTTTGGTGTAGATTTCATTGCTATTCTTTTCGGCAGTTTTGATGGTATGTTCATGTTCGCCTTGTGCGATAGGGATATTCTAACGGTCGCCGCCTACCGTAACGCCGATAATTTCTACCCGGCGCTGGCGGGAAGCCAACGGACTAAAAATGGATTCGTGTTCGCTTTCCAGTTGCTTGCGCACTTCTTCGGGTACTTCCAGATCGCCTCTGGATAATTCCACGATCTTGAGGTGTCCCGATTTGATGTAGGGAACCAGGTCCCCGTTGCTGTGTTCATAGAAGTGGTTGAGCAGGGAGGAGATCCGGCGGCTACCAAGAGCGAGGTTGTATTTCTTCCCTGCCCTCGGGCTGGCAAATCCCGTGATGGTCACCTCCACGGTGGCGCCTTTTTTGAGGTAGCTGAGCAACTCGTCCGAGAAGATCACCAGAGACTGGTAGCCCTCCCGTACCTCCCGTTCGAAAAAGGCTTCGATAAGCTGTTCCGAAAGAAAGCGGTCGTTTTGAGGCAGCACCTTGGTGTACTCGTCGATAAAGGTCGCTTTGCGGTCATAGAAGGGCGGATAGGTATCGTCATAGGTCTTTTTGGTAGTGGTCGTGACCATATCCGGATCGGGCTGGTCGTTGTCGAAATACAGGTAGAGGGGTACGAAATCGGTGATATCCTTCTTCAGCAGATATACCTTCTGGATGATGTTGTTAAAATCGGGAACTCCTTCCCGGTTGGGGATCACCTGGATGGTGTCGGGGTGATAGCCCGGCTTGCCTACGACAAGGGTATAGTTCTTGCGCCGGTCGATCGGGAATTTGAAATCGTTGCCCTCGTGGTTGGTCTTGATGGCGATCTGGCGCTGCGGGTCAAATAACTGCACGGTCACGCCCTTGAGGGGCTCTTCCGTTTTCCGGTCGTAAACCAGTGTGGTCAGGTCCATTTCATACCGCTTGAGGTATACCTTTTGGACGACTGTGAATTCCGGATTGTCGGAATCGAATTTGATGTCGACTGTCTGGGGCTCATACCCCGGCCGGCTCACCAGTACCTGATAGGTCTTGGAGCGGTCGATAGGGAAGAGGAATTCGTTGCCCGCCTCGTTAGTCACGGAGGATACCGGCACCCCGTTTTCCAGGAGTTGCACCGTAGCGCCTGGCAGCGGAGCCTGGGTGTCGGCATCGAATACCAGGGTTTGCAGGTCGGCGGCTACAGGCGTCAGGTAGGCGTTGTAATCCAGCCTGCCTTTTCCCGGTTCGACGTTGCGCAAGTCGATCGTATCTACTGCGGTGAGAAATCCGCTTTTATTGGAATAGAGCACGTGAAGCTTGCCCGGTTCGGGATAGAAGGTGACGCTGTTGTCGTCGGGATTTATGCCCGAAGCTACCAGCCTGGGCTGGCCGTTGACGATCTCATACAGCTGCAGATCTACGGCCGGCAGCGGACTGCCATTTTTTTTGTTGAAGGTGTAAATATTGAGCTCAAACTGCTCTTTTCCAAACTCGAAAATATCGTAGCAGCAAAACTCCTTGGTGTCCTGATAAAAGATGGAACCGTTTCGGTTGGAAGAAAGATATCCGCCGCCGCCGGTATCATTGAGCCAATAATAGACCTCGTTAAAGCTGGAGTTGACCGGAGGAGAGATATGCTCCGGGGCCGACCAAACCGGGCCGTAACGGGAGGACTGGTACACGTCGTAACCGCCCAGGGTTTTCCAGCCGGTGGTGCTGAAGTAGAGGGTCTGCGTGGTCCGGTGGTAAAAAGGCGTCACTTCGGAGCCCTCGGAGTTGACCGCCGATAGGTTCGCCGGTTCGCTGAAGGTGCTGTCGGACAGGATCTCGGCAAACCAGATATCGGTATCGCCTTTTCCACCCGGCCGGTCGGAAACGAAGAAGAGCAACTCCTTACCCGTTTGGGGATCGACGCCGATGTTGGGCTGAGATGCGGTATATCCGGTCATATTCACCGGGTCGGGCAGGGCCACGGGCGCGCCGAGACTGTCGTTGGGGAAATAATCCCTGGAATAGAGCTTGCAGCGAATATCGGAAACGGCCACATAGCTGCACAGGCTGTAATACACCTTCGTAGCGTCGGTATTGAATGCCAGATAAGCGGTATGCAGGCTGTCGTCGTTGATTTCCTGAAAAAGGAGGGCGGCTTGTTCATTTTCGCCCTTGAGTATCTTCATAAAGGGCCTCTGGGGGTCGTACGTATCGTCTTCCTTGATAAACCGGAAGGAGGTGAAGTAGAGTTTTTCCTGGAAATCCTGTGCGCCGAACTCCGAATAGGGGGAGTTAATCAGGATGCCAAGGCTGTCGAGATTGGTCACCTGGAAGGTGCGGGGGGCGGTTTCGACAATATTCCGGGCCCATTCGCATTCTTCCGCCTGGGCAACGGCCCTTTGAGCGAGCGAGTCGTTGATGCCGGCGATGAGGGCGGCAAATTCGTAAAAATATTCCTGGGCGGTTTGGTATTCGCCCAGTTGTTTTTTCACCTGGGCAAGTTTGTAGAGGGCATCCTGGTTGGCCAGGCTGTCGCTGCGATTGATGGCCTGCTGATAGGCACTGTCCGCCAGATGATAGGCGGTTTGCATGTTGGCGGCTTCGGCGAGCTTATACCAGACCAGGGGTTGGTCTTCGTCGACCTCCAGCGCATAGCCGTAGTATGTGAGGGCGGAATAATAATTTTTCTGGGCGTAGGCATTTTCCGCCGCTTTCAAATAGGCTTTGAGGGTTTGGCCGTGGAGCCCCTGAAAAAGTATGCCGAAAAGGAGGGTGATGTATATTCGCTTCATAGGAAAGACAGGCGTGGAGTGAAAAAGGGCTAATAATTAAAACAGGCGGCAGATCCGGAACTGGTCGAGGTTTTTGACATGGGTGATCAGGTAGCGGACGGCGAGCTCCGGTCCTCCATAACGGTTGGTAGCGGCCTGGAATTCGGAGATGTTGATATCGTATGTAAAGCCCACAAGGAAGCTGCTGTACTGAAACTCAATGCCCGGTATGATGGCGTCGCCGAGGGAGTTAAACCGGTAGGCAGCCCCGAGTTGAAAGGCGAGCTCTCTGGCTCTTTTGAGGCTGACATGAATTCGAAGGCCTCCGCCGCCAAGGGCTTCTACATAACTCCCCTGGAATTGGGCCGAACCCGACAGGGCCAGGTCCAGGTGTTTGGCGAGTTGAATGGTGGGAGTCATATAAAGGGTAAAGCGCATGGGCAGCCGGGAGGCCACGTCGTCGCGGAAACTCTGGTCCGGCCTGTTGAGGTTGAACGCGGCGGCCCCGATATCCAGCCGGGTGCGCTTGTTGTATTGCTTGCCGTGGAAATTGAATCCAGCCCCGACAGAGGGAAAGTAGCTTCGCATATCCTGGAAGGATTCAAAGGTCGGGGCATCCGGGTCGAAAGTCCCGTCGATATACTGCCTGTCGAAGCTGAGCCGGTCGAGCGAAAAGGAGCGCTGGCTGAGGGTTGCCTGTAAGCCGAAGCTGACCACGTTCTCGCGGTCGAAAGCAATGGCATAGGACCCGCTCAGGCCGATCTGGGCTACGTTCAGGTTGGCGTTGCCCGCTCCGTCGTAATAAATCATAAGACCGCCGCCGATCAGTTGGTTGTCTTTTTTCCGGAGATAAAATTTCTTGTCAGCCGACACGAAAGCCGTTGTGTAGGGCTTATCGAGCGCGGATTTCCATTGAGAACGGTAATTGCCCGTAAAGGAAATATCTCCGGGGTTGATTGCAGTCAGGGCAGGGTTGATATGCTGCGGCGCATGATAGTACTGCGAGAAGTGGATGTCCTGAGAGAACAGGGGCCAGGCATAAAATGCCAAAAGCCCCACGCAGAGTCGCATGAGAGTATTCATATAGATTCGTTTCAAGATAGGTTCGGGTTGGGTAAAATTCTTCAATCGGTTTCGGGATAGGTTTTTCGGAAGATGATAGCGCATTGAGTGTGCCAATTTATAAAAAATTCGCTTTCCTGTAAAGGGCTGAACTCTTTATATCATTAAATGATAGGGGTTTATATTCAATAAACCCGAATGTGTCTCAATTTTATACCTGCCCATTAAGGAGAAAAACCTCTTGTTATTTCATACCAACAAAAGGGAATCCATTGTTAGAATCGGATTTGGAATGGAATGAAGGAGCCAAAAACCCTTTAGAGGAGACGGGTTTAAACCAACCCGGTCACATTTTACGGGTATGGCGCTTTTGTTTCACGCAAATTAAGGGTAAAAGCGCCGAGTCCCTTTTCTGAAATTGCAAGGGGGGAGACAAAAGGCTAATTAAAAAAGGAATTTAGCGTTTTTGCAGACGCTGGGTGTGAAAGATGCGGCTTTGCGCGTCCAGGAACTGTACCAGATACATCCCGGAAGGAAGGCCGGATACGTTATATCGTTGTCCTTTGGAAGCCCGGAAAGAGCAAACCTCCCGCCCGCTGAAATTGTAAATAACCAATTGCTGAACCGCATCGTCGTTGGACAAGCCGATAAAATCAGAAGCGGGATTGGGAAAGGCCACAGGGCGTTCGTCCTCCGCCCGGGCCTCCGGTAAAGAAGCCTCGGCCAGGGCTAAGGGCAGGATAAAAAATAAAACGAGTACAAGTTTTTTCATTCCTCTGGGTTTGCGGCAGCAAATACAGGAGGTAATATACGGTTTTTTTTCATACAATCTAACCGACTAATTCTCCTCCTCTAATTTGTGGAGAAAATCCGCAAACTGATCCACGCTCATATCTCCCAGATCCCCTTCCCCGTGTTTTCGGACGGAGATCGTCCGCGATTCGGCTTCTTTCTCCCCCACGATGACCATGTAGGGCGTTTTCCTCACCTCGGCATCGCGGATCTTGCGGTTCACTTTTTCGCTGCGATCGTCCAAAATACCGCGGAGGTCTTTGGCCGACAGCTGGGCAAGCACTTCCCTGGCGTAGTCGTTATATTTATCGCTGATAGGTAGCACGGCAAATTGCTCGGGCGTGAGCCAGAGCGGGAAGTTGCCCGCCGAATGCTCGATGAGCACCCCGATGAAACGCTCCATGGAGCCGAAGGGCGCGCGGTGGATCATTACGGGGCGGTAAGCCTTATTGTCGGCGCCGATGTACTCGAGTTGAAATCGCTCGGGAAGGTTGTAATCGACCTGGATGGTACCCAATTGCCAGGAGCGCCGGAGGGCGTCTTTCACCATGAAATCGAGCTTCGGACCGTAGAACGCCGCTTCTCCTATAGCTGTCACAGTTTGTAGGCCCGCCTCCTGAGTCGCTTCGATGATCCCACGCTCGGCCTTTTCCCAGTTCTCATCCGAACCGATGTACTTGCTCTTGTGGTCCGGATCGCGGAGAGAGATCTGCGCCGTGTAGTTGGAAAAGCCCAGTTTCCGGAGCACAAAAGTGGTCAGGTCGAGCACTCCGAGGAATTCGTCCTTGACCTGGTCGGCCGTGCAGAACAGGTGTGCATCGTCTTGCGTAAATCCGCGCACCCTGGTCAGGCCGTGCAGCTCGCCGCTTTGTTCGTAGCGGTAGACCGTGCCGAATTCGGCGATGCGCAGGGGCAATTCCTTATAGGATCGGGGCCGGTGGCCGAAGATCTCGCAGTGGTGAGGGCAGTTCATCGGCTTGAGCATGAAAATCTCGCCATCTTTCGGGGTCAGCATGGGCTGGAAACTGTCCTCCCCGTATTTCGCGAAGTGGCCGGAGGTGACATAGAGTTCTTTCTTGCCGATATGCGGGGTGATCACCGGGGTGTAGCCGCGCTTGATCTGCTCTTTTTTGAGAAAATCCTCCAGGCGGCTGCGAAGGGCCGTGCCTTTGGGCAACCAGATGGGCAACCCCGCCCCTACTTTTTCGGAGAACATGAACAACTCCAGTTCGGCGCCCAGCTTGCGGTGGTCGCGTTTTTTGGCTTCCTCCAGCATTTCGAGGTACTCGTCGAGCTCCTTTTGCTTGGGGAAGGTGATGCCGTAGATCCGCGTCAATTGCTTGTTCTTTTCGTCGCCCCGCCAGTAAGCCCCGGCCAGGCTCATCAGCTTGACGGCTTTGATGCGTCCCGTATCGGGAATATGCGGTCCCTTGCACAGGTCGGTAAAGCCGCCCTGCTGGTAGAAAGTGATCTGGCCGTCCTCCAGGTCGCGGATGAGTTCGAGCTTGTATTCGTCGCCCTTTTCGGTGAAATAGGCGATCGCGTCGGCTTTGGAGACTTCCGTGCGGATATAGTTGTTTTTCTGCCGGCACAGTTCCAGCATCTTGTCTTCGATCTTTTTGAAATCGTCGGCGGAGATGGGCCGTTCGCCCGGGTCCACATCGTAGTAAAACCCGCTTTCGATAGGCGGTCCGATGCCGAATTTGATGCCCGGATAAAGGGCCTCGAGGGCTTCCGCCATCAGGTGGGCGCTGGAATGCCAGAAAGTGGATTTCCCCTCCGGATTGTCCCATGTGAGCAACTGCAGGGTTGCGTCTTTTTGGATAGGGCGGGAGGCATCCCATACCTCGCCGTCGACCTTGGCGGAGAGTACGTTGCGGGCCAATCCTTCGCTGATGGAGAGGGCTACGTCCATGGCGGTGACTCCTTCGGAATAGGGGCGAACGGAGCCGTCGGGTAAAGTGATATGTATCATGTTTGCGGTTTCAGATCAGTTGATTCGTAAGTAATGGAGGGGATGTATTAACGAAAGGTTAAAGCCCGGTCAATTGGTTCCCCAAGCACCCGGTGAAGCGTTAATTTTAAGCGCCGGGATTTGGACTGCAAAAGTAAGGTTTTTTAGAATGAAGCGGAATTACTTATTCCTCCTTTCTTTTCTCGAAGGCAGCGCAGTGATGGCCTGTGAACTGATTGGCGCAAAAATGCTTGCGCCTTACTTCGGAACCTCCCTGTACGTGTGGGCCGCAGCATTGGGCCTCACCCTGGGAGGCCTGATGACCGGCTACTTTGCCGGTGGCATCCTTTCCCAAAAATACCAGAACAAGCCCGCCCTTCTGTATTGGATCATGATCGCGGCCGGACTATTTACCGCCCTGATGCCCTTTACCAGCGAATGGATCATGGAGGAAACGCTTGTTTGGACCCTTCAATGGGGGGCAGTGTTTTCGCTGCTGGTGTTCATGTTTCCGCCCCTCGTTTTCATGGGAATGGTTTCCCCTCTGATTATCAACCTGCTGAACACCGAGATTAAAAGCGCAGGCAACAGCGCCGGCACGGTGTACGCCGTTTCCACACTGGGCGGTATCCTCACTACTTTCCTCTTCGGCTTTTACATTATTCCGCAATGGGGGATCAATTACCCCGCCATCACTACCGGCTTGCTGCTCTGTCTGCTTCCCGCCTTTTCCCTCCTCCGGCTCCGGGTCTACGCCGTCGCTTTTGTATTGCTGCCTTTGCTCGCAGGACTCGCCGGGATGCGCTGGAAACTGGAAACGGCAGGACGGGCGGGAGCCCAGACTTTGTATCATTCCGAGGGGATGCTCGGGCAGGTAAAGGTAGCCGACCTTCCCCTTCCTTCCGGCGACAGCACCATTTCCGCGCGCGCCCTGATCGTAAACAACACTCTGCAAACGGTCGCGAACCTGAACGACCCGGCCTTTGATTTTTGGGAATACACGCGGTATATCCCCCTTTTTGCCGAGGCATATCCTGCGGGTAGCAAGGTCCTCCTGCTGGGTATGGGCGGCGGCACCCTGGTGGGAAGGCTTCGCGATCTCGACCTGGATTTGGAGGTGGTAGAGATCGACGCCCGGATGAAGGAAATCGCCGTTCGTTATTTCGGTTTGCCGGCCCGGCAAAAAGTCGTCATCGACGATGCCAGGCATTTTTTAAGGACGACTCCTAATATATACGAGGTCATCATTTTCGATACTTTTATCAGCGAATCGGCGCCGGAGCATATTCTCACGGTGGAAGGGCTGCTGGCTGCAAAAGCCCGGCTCTCGGAAGACGGCATTTTGATCATCAACTTCTACGGATATCTGGAGGGCGATCGGGGCGCCATTACCCGCTGTTTGTACAAAACCCTCCAGCAGGCCGGGTTTCAAATCGGTCTGTTTACGACGCCGGGCCCGGAACAGGAGCGAAACCTCCTGCTGATCGGCAGTAGAGAAAAAAAGCAATGGCCAGGGCTTCCGGATTATTTTATCCCCTCTGCATTTGTCGATACGAGCGCCGCCAAAGTGCTCACCGATCAGGCGCCGCAGCTCGAAATGTATGCCCGTGCTTCTGCCGATTGGCGGAAATTGTATAATCAATCCTATACCTTGTTTTTTTCCCAATACAAAAAATACTAGTTTTAGGGGATCATTCATTACCTCTTCAAAAGGCATTGTTTACGATGAAACCAACTCTCTATGCCCTGCTGGCTGGTGTCAGCAATTACCTGCCTCCGGTGGCCAAGCTTCCGGGTTGCGCCAACGACCTCCAGCGGATGAAAGAATACCTGGAAGGAGAAAAAGCCGATTTCCAGGAAGTGAAAACCGTGACCCTTCTCGACAAGGACGCCACAAAGGGCAATATCGTAAAAGCCTTCCAGGAGCACCTCGGGCAGGCTAAAAAGGGAGATGTGGCCTACTTTTACTACTCCGGACACGGCACCCAGGAGGCTGCCGACACCGGGATCTGGCGCTTTGAACCCGACGGCAAGCTCGAATGCCTCGTTTGCTACGACAGCGTTGAGAAAGACCGGGAGGTCTACCGCTTCCTGTCCAATAAAGAGCTGCGCTGGCTGATCCACCAACTCTGGGACAAAACCGGCGCCCATATCGTGACGGTTTTCGATTGTTGCCACTCCGGGGAAAACACCCGGAATGTGCATTTGGGGGAGCAGGTTCCCGAAATTGCCGAAAAACGCCTGGTCGCCCGCTTCGGGGGAGGCTCTTTCCCAAAAAGGGACTGGAGCGATTTTATTTTCTCGAAAAACATCGACCCCGAAGACCTTCGCAAGAAACCCATGTACGAAGTGATCCCCGAGGGAAAGCATATCCAGCTGGCCGCCTGCCGCAACGACGAATCGGCCTACGAGGTCGGGGGCGAGGGCATTTTCACTAAAAACCTGCTCGATATCCTGCGCCGTTCCAGGGGAGCGGTGACCTACAACGACCTGCGAAGCCGCATCAAAAATTATGTCAAGAACCAGTACATGCAAACCCCCCAGATCTATGCGCAGGGGGGCGACCTGGCCCTGGCTTTTACCACCTTCCTCGGAAAAAATGAAGAGGGCAGACCCCTCTACGGGAACGTGGTCAAAAACAAACAGGCCGGCTGGATCATGGACATGGGCGCCCTGCACGGCGTCTCCGGCCGCGGCCAGGTGATCGAAGTGGAGGTGGAAGGTGGAAAGGAAAAACTCAAGGGCCAGGTCACGGGCGTATTCCCGGACTATACCACCCTTCGTTTTGAAGGAAAGGACGAGGAAACCGCCCAGAAAGCCAACGGGCTAAAGGGCTACATGGCCGATTTTCAATCTGCCCCGATCAAGATTTACCTCGAACAGGATGCTGCATATAAAAAGGAGGGGGAGAAGCTGAAAAAAGAACTGGATGCGATCAGCAACCTGTCCGTTACCCAAAAAGAATTCGAGGCCGACTACTGCGTCATTACCCAAAAAGAGGGCATCAACGGCTTCGCCCACCTGATCACTTACCCCGGCGAGCAAAGGTATTACCACGACAAGAAAGGGCAAAAGCAGATCCGTCCCCTGGTCATGCCGGCCAATAACCTGGACGATACCTTCCCCGAAAAGACGATCGCCTCGCATTTGAAGCATATCGCGCAGTGGGAATACGTGCGAAACCTCCACAACCCGAAGAGCTTCCTGTTCCGCGGAGGCTTTCCGCTGGAGTTGAAAATGGACATGGAGGACAAAACGGGCCAATGGGAGGAGATTCCCCTCGAAAAGGAATCTTGGTCGCCCACACTGATCGAGCAGAACGGCGCTCCGGCGGGAAAGGTCACCGTGACCATAAAGAATAAGTACAACCGCAAGTTGTACGTATCGGTGGTCAGCCTGTCCCTCAATTTCGAAGCCTATCCCAACTTCCTCAACCCGCCCGGCTTTGGCCTCAACCCCGGGGAGCAGAAAATCATCGACACGATCTATACGCCTCAGGGGGAGTTTCCCCTCAGCCTCTCCTGCGAGCCGGAAGTCCTGGCCTTCAATCTTCCCTACAGCCCCGCCTGGCTGCTCTTTGTCGCCAGCACGGAGGACAATGTCGACGTCACCGCCCTCGAGCTACCCGCTCTCCCCGGCCCGCTTTCGGAGCGCAGCCGTTTTATCGGCGCCGCCAAAGCAGATCAGGATGCCAATGCCAATGATTGGATCACGAGGCTGGTGGAGTTAAAGATGATGGTTCCGAAAGATTAATTTTTAGTTTTTAGTGCTTAGTTTTTAGTTGTTGAGGAAGCTCTACTAAAAACTAAGCACTAAAAACTAAAAACTAATTATCCACACCCTGTGGAAATTTATTCCTCGCTATCTCCCCCATTTGTCTATCCCTATCCGTACCTTGAAAGCAGACGGAACCATTTCCCATTCAAAATATAATTAGGACTTTATGAACACCCCTGTTACCAGTATGTCCGAGCCGGAGGTACAAGCCAACGGCAAGGCCCCAAAAATCTATACCTATGAAGAAGCTCTGAAAGCATCGGTCGCCTACTTCGACGGCGACGAATTAGCGGCCAGCGTTTGGGTAAACAAATATGCCCTCAAGGATTCTTACGGCCGCATCTACGAGAAAAATCCCGACCAGATGCACCGGCGCATCGCCCGCGAGCTGGCCCGCATCGAACAGAAGTATCCCAACCCGGCGACGGAGGAACAACTATACGAACTGCTCAGCAATTTCAAATACATCGTGCCCCAGGGAAGTCCCATGGCGGGCATCGGAAACAACTACCAGGTCTCCTCCCTGTCCAATTGCTTTGTCATCGGAAACGGCGCCGATTCCTACGGCGGGATCATGCGCATCGACGAGGAGCAGGTACAGTTGATGAAACGCCGCGGCGGCGTCGGGCATGACCTGTCCCACCTTCGCCCGAAGGGCACTCCGGTGATGAACAGCGCCCTGACCTCGACGGGCATCGTTCCCTTTATGGAGCGCTACTCCAACTCCACCCGGGAAGTAGCTCAGGACGGAAGGCGTGGCGCCCTCATGCTCTCGGTATCCATCAAGCACCCCGACGCGGGCGATTTTATCGACGCAAAAATGGAGCGCGGCAAAGTGACAGGCGCCAACGTGTCGGTGCGCATCGACGATGCCTTCATGAAGGCCGTCCTGGCGGGACAACCCTATACCCAGCAATACCCGATCGGGTCCGAAAATCCCGTTTTTGAAAAAACGATCGACGCGTCCGACCTCTGGGACAAGATCATCTACAATGCCTGGAAATCGGCCGAACCGGGCGTGCTGTTCTGGGATACCATCATCCGCGAATCGGTACCGGATTGCTACGCCGACCTCGGATACCGCACGGTGTCGACCAACCCCTGCGGGGAAATCCCGCTTTGCCCCTACGACAGTTGCCGCCTGTTGGCTATCAACCTGTTCAGTTACGTGGACCAGCCCTTTACCGAGCGTGCCAGCTTCAACTTCAAAAAGTTTGAAACCCACGTGCAGCTGGCCCAGCGGATGATGGACGACATCATCGACATGGAACTGGAAAAGATCGCCCTCATCCAGGATAAAATTGCCAAAGACCCCGAGGCCGACAACCTGAAGGCCACTGAGCGCGAACTTTGGAGAAAGATCCAGAAGACCTGCGTGGAAGGCCGCCGCACGGGGGTGGGCATCACCGCGGAGGGCGATATGCTCGCCGCCCTGGGTATCCGCTACGGGAGCGACGAAGCCATAGAGTTTGCCGTAAACGTGCAGCGCAGCCTGGCGGTCAACGCCTACCGCTCCTCGGTGACGATGGCCCGGGAAAGGGGCCCCTTTCCGATCTACGACCCCATTCGGGAGGCCAACAACCCCTACATCAACCGCCTCAAGGAAGCCGATCCGCAACTGTACGACGACATGGTCAAATACGGCCGCCGGAATATCGCCCTGCTGACGATCGCGCCGACCGGCACCACCAGCCTGATGACGCAGACCACCTCGGGCATCGAGCCCACCTTCCTGGTCAGCTACCTCCGCCGGCGCAAAGTGAACCCCAACGACAAGGATGTCAAGGTTTCCTTCATCGACGAGGTGGGCGACCATTGGGAGGAATTCCACGTTTTTCACCACAAGTTCGTCGACTGGCTCAAAGTAAAAGGATACGACGTCGATCAGGTGACCAAGATGCCGGCGGATGAACTCCAGGTCATTCTGGCCAAATCGCCCTATCATGGAGCCACGGCCAACGATGTGGACTGGGTGCAAAAGGTCAAGATGCAGGGCGCTATTCAAAAATGGGTGGACCACTCTATCAGCGTCACGGTGAACGTGCCGGAGGAGACCACGTTCGAGATGGTGAAAAAGATATACCAGACCGCCTGGGAGGTAGGGTGCAAGGGCTGCACCATTTACCGCGACGGTTCCCGCTCGGGCGTTTTGATTTCCGACAACGGAAATAAAGAAAACGAACCCGCATTCCGGGAGACCATGCCCCCGAAACGCCCACCGCGCCTGGAAGCCGACGTGGTGCGGTTCATGAACGAGAAAGAGAGCTGGATCGCCGTAGTAGGCCTGTACGACAGCCGTCCCTACGAGATATTCACCGGCCGCGCCGTCGATACTTTCCGCCTGCCCGATTACGTCGACGGGGGCTGGGTTATGAAGAACAAAGGCGCCGACGGGCACAACCGCTACGATTTTCAGTTCCTCGACCACGAGGGCTACCGCGTTACGATTGAAGGGCTGTCGCGTTCATTCAATAAAGAATACTGGAATTACGCCAAGCTCCTCTCCGGTGTGATCCGCCACGGCATGCCCATCCTCAAGGTCATCGACCTCATCGAAGGCCTCAACGTAGAGGACGAATTCATCAATACGTGGAAAAACGGCGTCATCCGCGCCCTGAAGAAATACATCCCCGACGGTACGCAAGCCACCAATAGCACCTGCCCCGATTGCGGCGACCACGACGGGTTGCTCTACAAGGAGGGTTGTCTGATTTGCAAGAGTTGCGGGTATTCGGAGTGTGGGTAGTTATTTTATGAGAAAGGTAACTCTATACATCGCCTCCAGCCTCGACAGCTTTATCGCCCGGCCGAATGGCGGACTCGACTGGCTGTTTTCCCCCGACGGGGAGGACTACGGCTATGAAGCCTTTGTCTCCAGTGTAGATACCGTGCTGATGGGGTACAAAACCTATGAGGTGGTGCGGGGCTTCGGCGTGGCAAACCCCTACCCCGAGCAAAAAAGCTATGTATTTACGAGGGATAAAAACAGGCTGCCGGACCCACATGTGGAATTCGTGACCGAAGATATTCCCGGGTTTGTGCGAAATTTGAAGGAGCAGCCCGGCAAGACGATCTGGCTGGTTGGCGGAGGGCAGATCAATACCATTTTGTTGAATGCGGGGCTGATCGACGAGATCCTTCTCTTTATCCAGCCTACGGTGCTGGGCGTCGGCTTGCCGCTGTTCGCGCCGAGTTCGGTGACTACCTCCCTGAAACTGCAATCGAGCAAAATCTATCCCAGTGGCATGGTGCACCTGGTGCTGACCCCTCTATAAGCTCACCAGTTCCTGATCTTCGGGGATCTTATTGACGTTGCAGTAATTTTCGATGGAGTTATTGGAGCCGAACACGACGAGCACATCCCCCTTTTCGAACTTCATGTCCGGTGTAGGAAGACCGATGGACTCCTGATAGCTGATCTTTCTGCCCAGAATATTGGCCTTTTCCTTTTTCCGGAGGATGGTGATGATATTGAGCCGATGTTTTTCGCGGAAGCCGCATTCCTGGATGGTTTTCCCTTCGATGGCCGTCGGGAGGCGAATCTCGGAGATGGAATAATGCTCGTCGACGATAAAGTTTTCCAGCACTTTCTTGAAGTTGAGTTTCCGGGTCAGGCGTTCGGCGGCCTCCTGCTCCGGGTGCACGATCATGTGCACGCCCATGGCCTGCAGCACCGTGTCGTGTATCGGCGACAAAGAACGGCTGATGATCTTGATATGGGGATATTTTTTCAGGATCGCCGTGGTGATGATGGCTGCTCCCTCGTTTTCGCCGATGGCCACGACGGCCACGTCGGTATCTTTCAGTGGAAGCACCTCGAAAGCCATTTCGTTGGTGGAGTCCAGGCTCACGGTATGGGCGATCTTGTCTTTGATTAACTCCACCTTGTACAGGTCTTTATCGACTCCGATGACCTCGCTTCCCGTTTCCGTGAGGTAAAGTGCCAGCGATTGTCCGAAGTTGCCGAGACCAAAAATGATCACTTTCATTGCAAAAATATTATTGATCTTTTAATAACCGATTGAAAGCCAAAAGGATTGAATTTTTAGTTGATAAGTATATCCTCTTTGGGATATTGGTAGTATTCGGCATTCATTTGCCGGAGCATCCCCACCAGGATGTTGATCATTCCGATGCGGCCGATGTACATAGTCAGGATGATTACGATCTTGCTGGGCGGGCTTAGGGTGGGGGTGACTCCCATGCTCAGACCCACGGTTCCGAAGGCGGAAAAACATTCAAATGCCACCTTCATCAGACCGAGTTGCGGCTCGAACAAGGAGACGAACATGACCGAAAAACCCAGTACGATGAGCGAAAGGCACAAGATGGCAAAGGCGCGGTTGACTGCCAGAGAGCTGATCTGGCGGGAAGCCAGCTCGATCCTGCGTTTTCCACGCGCGATGGCCAGGATGTTGAGGGTGGCGAGGGCAAAGGTCGTCGTCTTGATACCCCCTCCCGTGGAGGCCGGCGAAGCGCCGATCCACATAAACAACAGGGTGACCATGAGGGTCGGGATGGTCAGCGCAGTATAGTCGACCGTATTGAAGCCGCCGGTGCGGGGGGTGGCCGACATGAAAAAGGCGGTGGTGAACTTGCCGAACCAGGTTTGGTGCTCCTTCAGCGAGTTGCCGTATTCGGTAAAAAAGAAGACCACCGTACCCACCAGGAGCAATATGCCGGTAGTTGTCAAAACGATCTTGGCGTTCAGGGTGATTAGCCGCACCGGCATGACGATCTGTTTGCGGTAGCGGATCTTGTTGTATAGTTTCTTGTCCGTTCCCCCAGAGTCATATCCGAGGCAAATGGCTCGGAGGTCCAAAAGATCAACACGGCGCCGATCAACTCAATCGTCAGGGTAAAGCCCACGATCCTCGCTGCCAATCCAAGGACATTGCCCAGGGTTTCCGAACTGATCATATCCCGGATGACCATGCCCTCGCGAAAGGAATTGCCGCTTTGAAAGAAATAGGCAAAGAAAGAGGTGAAGGTCAGAATGCCCAATCCGCCCACCTGGATGAGGGCGAGGATCACCGATTGGCCGAAAAGGGTAAAGGTCGTCCCCGTATCCACCACAGCCAGCCCGGTGACGCTGACGGCACTGGTGGAGGTAAACAATGCGTCGATATAGGAAATACCGGTTGTAGTCGCCAAAGGAAGGGTAAGCAAAAAGCTGCCGATCAGAATTACGATGGCGAAACTCCCCGCAAAAAGCACCATGGCATTAATAGCCCCGCTGTACAACAAGCGCGTCGCCCTCGATAAGGCATAGAGTAGATATAAAAAGATCAGAACGAGGTAGATCTGCTCCATGTAAGGCCCGTATGGGACCAGGCCCGGCACGGCGTTGCGCAAGGCTGCAAGCGTGCAGGGAATGAGTATGACGGAAAGCAGCCATACGGCAACCCGGTCCCGGCGGGCAACCTGGACCTGTTCTTTATTGCGGAGGATGGTGAGGACCAGCGTAGCTGCCGCAAGCAGAAAGTACCCGACATCGACCCATACGTCGAAATGACTCTCCTTTAAAATGCCGAGATCGGAAGCCAACAGGACCGCAGTGGCAATGTTGACGGTATAAAGAATCCCTTGCAGAAGCGTAAAGCGCATGGATATGAAAGTAAGCCACGAAATTATGCCATATTTTTCATTCGGGCTTAATACATTTCGACCAGGGAGCTTACCTTCAATTTACCCTCCACGGGATTCTGCCCTTTTTCGTTCGGGGTGAAACGTATCTTCTTTACCGTCCCCGGAAGGAGATCGAAATAATTTTCGGAGAAAAAACCCTCCGCATCCTCCCATTGCAAATAGACGTTTTTGGCCAATTTTTCCGACCGGACGGCGATGAGCCATTGGTCTGCTCCGAGCTCCAGCTTCAGGCTTATCCCGGGCTCAGCAGGCAGGTCCAGGTCTTTTGGCGGAAGCAGCCATACCAGGGAGGAATGCAGCTCCCGTTCTCCTTCCAGCAAACGAAGCCGGAGCACCGACCCGGAGAGCGGGGCTTTGGACCGAAGGACATCCAGCCCGATCGAATCCAGCAACACGGATGCCCTTTCCGGCAGGACTACCTCCCGGCTCCATTCGGCCAGCACGCGGCCTTCGAAATCCAGTTGCTCGACTTGCAGGCGGGCCTTTTTCTCCGCCATCAGGTCGGAGATGCCGTATATTTTGCAGGAGAAACTATCCGCCTGTGCCGCCAGCAACACTGGTTCGAAGGCGTTTTTGACGGCGTAGTGCAGGGCCTTCCAGTTTTGGTAGTAATCCATGCCCGACCAGGACGCCACCGGCCAGCAATCGTTGATCTGCCAGTAGAGGGAGCCCATGCAATAGGGCATGGCGATTCGGTGGGCCTCGATGGCTTCTTTAATGGCCTCCGCCTGCAGCAACTGGCCTACATAGAGTTGGCCTTCGAAGCGCTCGGGCACCCGGTAATGCTGCTCCATATAGCTTCGGATGCGCAGGTTGCCGATGCCGCTGCGCTGGTGGGCCGCCATGACCTCCGACTCGATGTTCCAGTCCTCGGGGAGGGTATATTTTTTTACGGTAGAAAATTCCGGAAAGGATTGAAAGCCGTATTCGCTCATGAAGCGGCCGATATACTTGCGAAAATCGCTGAAAGGTTGTTCCCCGTGCCAGACGCCCCAGTAATGAATATCTCCGGCCCCGCTGTCGTAGGTGGCGTGTTTCCCTTCTCCCATATAGGGCGAGGAGGGCCAGTAGAAAGAGCCCGGCGATTCGGCCCCGACCGCTTCGGGGAGGATATGGTGGAAAACCGTATCGTAGGCGGCCCAGATCTCCGTCCTTTGCCCGGAGTTATATTGCTGTTTCCAGCCCCAACCGCGCGATTCTTCGAAATTGGCCCAGGCCACGTCGATCTCGTTGTTGCCGCACCAAAGGGCGATGCTCGCGTGGTTGCGCAGGCGTCGCACGTTGTCGACAGCCTCCAGGCGCACGTTTTCGAGGAAGGCGCTATCGCCCGGATACATGCTGCAGGCGAACATAAAATCCTGCCAGACGAGGATGCCGTTTTGGTCGCAGAGCTCGTAGAACAGATCCTTTTCGTAAAAGCCGCCGCCCCAGACCCGCAGCATGTTCATGTTGGCCGCTACGGCTGAGGCGATGAGGTTTTGGTATTGAGCCTCGCTCACCCGCGGGATGAACACGTCGTTAGGGATGTAATTGGCGCCCTTGCAAAACACCGGCACGCCATTAAGCGCCAGGTAGAAAGAACTGCCTGCCGAATCCACCTCCTGCACGATGCGGATGTCGCGCAGGCCGATTGCATGGCTGGTTTCGGAGGTATGTTTGTCCCCGGTTTCGACGAGGCCTCTTAGTTGGTACAAATAAGGCTCGCCCAGCTCTTTCGTCCACCAAAGCCGGGGATTGCTCGATCTCGAAATCCAGTGCGATTTCCTGCAAGCCGGGGCTCAGGTCGCGTTGGGCCGAGGCCAGCATCTGCTTGCCGTCCATGACCTTGAAGGTGGCGGTTTGATCGCCGTCGGAGCGCACCTCGAAGCGGGCGCGGAGGACGGCCTTTTCCTTCGTCACCGAAATCTGTTGAAAATACAGGTCCTCGACGCGAAGGCCGTCCCAGGCCTGGAGTTCCACCCCTTCCCAGATGCCGGAGGTAACGAGGCGCGGCCCCCAGTCCCAGCCGTAGTGGTAGCCTGGTTTGCGGGTAAAGACGCTGACCCTTTTGTCGCCCATGCCCCCGTTTTCGGATTGGTCGTTGGAAGCGGGCAGGGGGTAGCCATGGGCTTCCAATTTTTGGAGGCCGATTTTTATGGGGGAGTGGAAATAGATGCGGAGCTCGTTTCGCCCTTCCTGGAGCCAGGGTTTGGCATCGACCTTCCAGCTGCGGAAGAAGTTGTCGGCCCGGAGGAGGAGGCTATCGTTGAGGTACACGTCGGCGTAGGTGTCGAGGCCCTGGAAGTCGAGCCGGATATTTTTCATGTGAAAGACGGCCGGCGTCACTTCAAAGTGGGTGCTATACTCCCAGTCCGCTTTGTCGATCCATTGCTGGTCGCGTTCGTTGGTGCGGTAGAAGGGGTCTTCGATCAGCCCGTTATTCAGGAGGTCTGTGTGGACGGTACCGGGCACGGTGGCGGGCATCCAGGCCGTGTCGCCGGCTTTGCGAAATTGCCAGCCGGAATGGATGGGGAGGGTGATCATGGCTCGATTGGGGGAGCAGCTTTGGAGGAATAAGAAGGCGAGAGCATAGCCTATCCAAAAGGGATGGGGTATTTTCATAAGCTGTGGCTTAAAAATAAAATTTGGGTCAATTGCCCTCAAGGTCGCGGTAAATGGCAAGTTTGTTCAAATGTAAGATACAAATGCAGCATCTTACAGGAATTTTGCTTATTTACGACATATTGATATAAACGAAGATTATTCACTCAAAAAACCGATACCATGCAAAAAATTGCACGCCTATTGTTTGCGCTCTTTGCGCTCCTCGCCCTTCAAATCAGCCCCCTTACCGCCCAAAACTACAGCGGTCCTGTGCCTATCCAGGATTTTCACCGCCACCACGGCTACGACCCGATCTACACATTCGGCCCCGTCGCCGAAGGAGACACGCTGGCCTGGATACGTTTTCGCGGGAGCGTGACCAACGGTCCCTGGTACACGGGATCCAACATCATGTCCTGGATCACCGGCCCGGTGACCGACCAGTCCTTCCCCGCCAACATGGTTTTTCGCACCGGAGACAGAATGCGCCTCACCATCCGCGATAACGGCAACGTAGGGGTCAACACCTTTCTGCCGGAACAACTCTTCACCGTCTCGCACCCCGACCTGCCGGTCATCCGCTTCGACCGCTCCAACGGCGGCGAAATGGATTTTGAACTGTACAACGGCGCGGGAGGAAACCTCTTTTTCCGCGGTGGCGCCGACGGATTTGGCCCCGGCCTGTCCAATTTTATGGTCATCACCTCCGCAGGCAGGGTGGGCATCGGGACCGACGCGCCCGATTTTGAACTCCATACCGTAGGCAATACCCATACCAGCGGCGACTTTTACGGCCGCCTGCATATCGACGACCACTCGGCAGGCCCGGAAGATGGTCCCGATACTTACATCGACGAGGCCTATTTCGAACTCAAGCAGCGCGCCACGCTTAATGTGACGGATGGCATAGGCGATCTGGGAGGGCTCCTCACCCTGGGCCCCGGCCTGACAAGCCACGACCATCAGTTGTTCTTTGCCGAAAACGGGATTTTTCACCGCCACGATCCGGGCAACGACGCAGCCTGGTCGAGCGACTGGGAAAAATTGCTGACCCCTCAGGACCTGGCCGACATGGGCACGGAAAATTTCCTGGCCAAGTTTACCGCCGACGGCCTGGGCGACAGCCAACTGTTTGACGACGGAACCACAGTCGGCATAAAAACCTCGACCCCGGATACCAACTACGACCTGGACATCAACGGAAATACAAAGGCCGGCGGTAACCTCGACGTGACCGGCCAGGGGCACTTCGATGGCAAAGTCACCATCGGCACCACCTTTACCGACGGAGACCATAGCCTTTATGTCGCCGGCAGCGCGATCGCGGAAGAATTATTCATCAAACTGGAATCCGCCTGGCCGGACTATGTTTTTGAAAATGAATACCAGCTGAAGGACCTGAGCGAGGTGGAAAGCTTTATCGGCGAAAATGGCCACCTTCCCGGCATGACGCCCGCCGGGCAAATTCAAACGGAAGGCCTCACCTTGGGGGAATCCGCCATGCAACAACAGGAAAAAATTGAGGAACTGTTTCTCTACGTCATCGAACTGAATAAAAAAGTGGAGAAACTGGAAATGGAAAACGCAGAATTAAAGAAGAAGCTGAAAGGCAAAAAGTAACCCTTTTCATTCATCTAAATTCAGCGTCATGAAGCAGTTTAAATATATTCCTCCATACCTTTCGGCACTTCTCCTTACGGTCCTCTGCTTTTCCGCCAAGGGGCAGCCGGATTTCAGCCTTTCCAACGGGGTGTACCGCATCCCATATACAGATGGAACCGATGTGCGCATTACCCGGGACCACCTGAACCATACTCCCCCCGGCCGGATCGACATGATCGGCATCAACGGCGCCGCGCCGTATAAGATCGTCGCTGCTGGCAACGGTACGATCCGCCATATCGACGACACCCATGAAAACGTGGATTGCGACGGCGGGGATTGCGCGCCCTGCAACAACTACGTCTGGATCGAGCATCCCAACGGGGAGTGGACCAAATACACCCATTTCATAAAAGGAAGCGTGAACGCCCTGGGCTGGGAGGTAGACGATGTCGTTTGCGTGGGCGATTACCTCGGAAATGAGGGCGACATCGGCTGCGCCTCGGGAGATCACCTGCATTTCGAAGTAGCGGTTCCCGACGACATCAACGACCCCTTCGATCCGGTGGGTGGTTTTATCAACGGGGTGAATCTGATTCCTGTTATATGCGGGATCGATGGAAATTTTTTCACGGATGACAGTGAATACACCGCCGGTCCCTGCGACCCCGTCGACTGCCAGGCCGATCTGAGCCTGAACGACGTCGCGTTTCCCAACGTGTTTGTGCACATGGCCACCAATTCGATCTCTTCAGGAGGCGCCTCGACCGTGACGACAGGCGCCGCCGGCCTGTTTCAGGCGGAGGGCTTCATCCATTTATCTCCCGATTTTCAGGTGGCGCTGGGCAGCGAGTTCAACGCCCGCATCGGCGAGTGCAACAAACCGGTCTGGGAAGACGTGGCGAATTGCCCGAATTTTACGGGCCCCGATCCTCCAGGGATTGCCTTTCCGCCGGGGCAGGGGTCTGGCATTCTGGCGCTTTACAGCCAGCCCAATCCTGCCTCCGATGAGTTGGCCGTGCACTTCCGCTTGCCGGAAGCAGGCGCTTACCGACTCGATGTGCTGGATGTGCAGGGCCGCCTGGTCCGCTCCGTTTCCCATCCGGAAATGAACCCCGCAGGCAAGTACACCCTTGAGTTGAAGGTCACGGATCTGGAGCCGGGGACTTATACCCTCCTGCTGCTGGCCGGGAAGGAAAGCGGGGTGGAGCGGTTTGTGGTGGCGAGGTAGGACGGGCAAATTTTTCTTCTCAATTATTCCCCGCTGGAAACCATTTCCAGCGGGGATTATTTTTATCCCCCTGTTCCTTTTCCCCGTTTTCCGCATTATACGGTTGAAAGGTCAAAAATTCCCCATCACTAAATTTCATCCCCATGCTTAGGTGTTCACTCCTGGCCCTGTGCTTCTTTTGCGTTTCTTTCGGTTTTGGTCAGGTAATCATTACCGGCCAGGTATTCAGTTCCTTCGACAACGCTCCGCTACAGGGCGCCCATGTGTTGGTGAAGGGCACCGGGGAAGGGGTGGCCACGGACCAGAGTGGGGAGTTCTACCTGGTGCTTTCACCTTCCGAAACCGAACTCGAAATCACCTATCCGGGATACACGAAGCTGGCGTATAGCCTGATGCCGGGAGATTCGGTCCTGATCCTGACCCTGGATATACTGCCCGGGCTGGTCGATACGGTCTTGACTTTCGATCCCGAAACGTATGAAGAGCCCGTTCAAGTGGTTCGAAAAGAACGCTCGAATCCCTTGGAAATAAAGCCAATGATGAAAGCTGCGAAACAAGACTGGAATACCGAAGATTATAGCCCGATCGAAGAAAACAACGAGAAATTGGCGTTCGAAACGCCGTTGTCCACTTTTTCCATAGATGTCGACCGGGCGGCCTATGCCAATGTGAGGCGCTTCACCAACCAGGGGCAACGGCCTCCTAAAGACGCGGTCCGCGTCGAGGAGATGGTCAATTATTTTAACTACGAGTACCCCGCGCCGAAAGGAGAGCATCCCGTTGAAATGTATACGGAATTGTCGGACTGCCCCTGGAACGCAGACCGGAAGCTGTTGCACATCGGGTTGCAGGGGGAAAATGCCGACCTGGAAAAGCTGCCCCCCAGCAACCTGGTTTTTTTATTGGACGTCTCCGGGTCGATGGATTCCCCGGAAAAGCTCCCGCTCCTCAAATCGGCTTTTGAACTGCTCGTGGAGCAACTTCGGCCCGAAGACCGGGTGGCCATTGTGGTCTATGCCGGAGCTGCCGGCCTGGTATTGCCCAGTCGGTCGGGGGCGGACAAGGAAGAGATTTTAAAGGCCATTGAAAATCTCAGGGCAGGAGGATCGACCGCCGGCGGGGCGGGTATTCAATTGGCATATCAAACGGCAAAGGACCACTTCCTGAAACCCGGCAACAACCGCGTGATCCTGGCCACCGACGGAGATTTCAACGTCGGCGTCTCCAGCGATGCGGAACTGGTCAGAATGATCGAGGAAAAGAGGCAGGAGGGGATCTTCCTCACGGTGCTGGGATTCGGTACGGGCAATTACAAGGACAACAAGATGGAAATGCTGGCCGATAAGGGGAATGGAAACTACGCCTATATCGACAATTTGAAGGAGGCCAAAAAGATCTTTGTCTCCGAATTTCTCGGCACCCTCTACGCCATTGCCAAAGACGTGAAGATCCAGGTCGAATTCAACCCTTTTCAGGTGAAATCCTACCGCCTGGTCGGCTATGAAAACCGGGTGCTCCAAAGCGAAGATTTCGAAGACGATCAAAAAGACGCTGGCGAATTGGGTCTGGGGCATTCCGTCACCGCACTTTACGAACTGGAACTGATCGACCCTGCCTCCCGAAAAAAGCCGAAAGACGCAGCACTGCGCTACCAGCAAACCACGCTGAGCCCGGAAGCCACGAAAAGCGGAGAAATAGCGCATATCGCCATCCGCTACAAGCTACCCGAATCGGAGACATCCAAATTAATCGACCATCCGGTAGACCTCCGGTACATCCCCCTTGGTAGTTCCACGGACCGGTTCCGGTTTTCTGCGGCGGTGGCCGGTTTCGGGATGTTGTTGCGGGAATCGGAGTACAACAAGGGACTCGATTTCGAAAAATTGCGACGCCTCGCCGCCGACGCCATGGGGCAAGGCGAGGATGTCGAAAAGGAAGAGTTTTTGATGCTGGTGGAGCGGCAGGGGGAGTTGGCGGGGGAGGAATGAGGATGGTCAGTTGCCGGGGAAACAAAAGCATGGGCCATTCCTAACATTTTTCATCATGAAAAAAGCGTCGGGATGGCCCATGTTTTTTGTTTGGATAGAGGCTCGTTGGTTAATTGTATTCTTTTATTGCCCTTCCGTTGGCCCCCTGTACAGAGCGGTTGTTGTCATGAGTTATCGCATGCATGTTTTGAATTTGAGTGCTGGAGGCTTGCACCGGGGTTTTCATGACAAACCAGGTTACAATTTCCGAGCAAGGCGGCGTTGTCAGTGAACCGCTATAGGTATAATACGCGCCAACAGGCGGCAATAAATCCCCCGCATTGACCAATGTGGACGAAGAATAATGATCATCCTTGGATGCCGGAAGATGGTCGGAAAAGTTTTTCAAGAATGCATTTTCTGCCCCTTCCTCAAACATGACGCCTACCACGGCAAGGTCGCCTGCGGCGTTTTTATGGACAAGGTGAACCTCCATTGGGTAATGGGTTCCAATAATGGTATGCTCGCTTTCGGTGTGAAAATGGAACTGAGCCAGGGTAAAATCGACCCCGTTCAATTTCAGGACGCTTCCTGCCTCGTATTCAAATTCAACGGTATGGCCATTGTTGATTAATTCGATAGGAACCGCTTCGTAATGGGTTTCCAATGCTGCAAGAGCTGCATCGGGAGAAGACCCTGCGATATCGATAGGTGACTGGGATTGGCCGTCGCAATCGGCATAACAGTTAAGCCACGTATCGTCGTCTTCTTCCCCTTCATATCCCCAATGATACGCATCGCAGTCTACGACATCCTCATCTTCCTTGCATGAAGGGGCCAGGACAGATGTAACAAGAAATCCAAGTAAAAGAAGGTGTAAGGTTTTCATTTTTAATGTTTTATTTAATAATATGGGTGCAAAATCAAATCAGGTCAACATACGCGATATGCCGACGTCAAAGGTAGGACCGGGGGGAGGAGAAGAATCGGACAACATGGGGGGAGAAATCGGACAAAAGCTAGATTTCGGAGGGGTTTTTCCCGAAACGAGCCTTGAAAATTTGAGCGAAGTATTTCTCATCGCGGAAGCAAACACGGAAAGCGGCCTCCTTGACACTCCTGACGAGGCGGCTTTCCAACAACCTGCGGGCCTCCTGGAGACGTATTTCGCGGAGGTATTCATTGGGAGAGAGGCCCGTAATAGCTTTCAGGCGGCGGTGCAGTTGCCGTTCGCTGAGGAAGACTTTGGACGCTATCAACTGAACGGTTAGCCTATCATCTTGAACGGATTCACGCACTTCCGATTCCAGGCGTTCCAGCCAGAGGAGATCGTCGGGTGCTATGGAAGGCAACCCGGGTTCGTCCTCGCCCGGACCGGCTCCCTCCAATTCCCCTGAGAGCGCCCCGCGCTGCCGGTAATGACCCAGGAGGTTGGATATCCGGGCCTTCAGTTCGTCCTCAGAAAAAGGTTTCAGCAAATAGTCGTCCACCCCGGTGCGCAAAGCGTGCAGTTTATCCTGCATGTCAGCCCGGGCCGTCAGCATGATGACCGGGATATGAGCGAAGCAGGGGTCGGATTTCATGCGTTCGAGCAATTGAAAACCATCCATCACCGGCATCATGATATCCGAAAGGACCACCCCTCCGTTTTTCTTCCAGATCCCGCATGCCGACAATTCGGGCAATACTTCCAGGGCCTCCGCCCCGTTTTGCGTTAAAGTGACATTATAGTCGGCCGATAAAATGCTTTGCAGGTAGGCCCCCAATGTGTTGTTATCTTCGACGATCAGGATGCATCCATTTTCGGGGGAGTGTTGTTCGTAAGATCCGTTAAGCATTTCCGATGGAAGGGATTGGGTGATCTCCGTTTCCGGCACAATCATGCTGCCCATCACTTCCTTTCTCGGAAATTCGAACCTGAACGTACTGCCCTTGCCCAATTCGCTTTCTACCTGTATGGATCCCCCCATCAAATGGGCCAGTTCCTGGCTGAGGGCCAAGCCTATGCCGGCGCCTCCTTCCGTGGGCATATCAGATGCCCGCGACTGGAAAAAACGGTCGAAAATAAAGGGAAGGTCGCCGGGATGAATGCCCCTTCCGGTATCGCTCACCGAAATCCGGATGGAATGGCCCAGGTCATCAGCCTGCACGTGGATGGCGCCTTTGCCTGGCGTAAATTTAAAGGCATTGGATAGGAAGTTGTTGATGATCGTTTCGAGTTTTTCCTTATCCAGCAGCAATTGCAGGTTTTTCTCCGCCCGGTATTCGAAAAGAAAATCGATACCCTTTTGCTGGGCATGCGATTCAAAATTGGAAACCAAACGCCTGAGAAAATGGAACAAAGCCTGGGGTTGTTCATTCATTTCCAATTTGCCCGCCTCCATTTTCGACAGGTCCAGAATGGAGGATACCAATTTCAGCAGGTCCTGGGCATTCGAATGCACCGTCTTCAGGAGGCCGATGCTTTTAGGGCTCCATTCCTGCGACTTCAGGAGGGTATTAACCGGCCCCAGGATCAGGGTCAGCGGGGTGCGCAGCTCATGGGAAACATTGGCAAAAAAGCGGCTTTTCATTTTGTCGAGTTCCCGCAGTTCTTCCGCTTGTTTGCGGATGGTTCCGGTTTGCCGCAACACCTCGGCTTCCAGGTGCTGATGGTTTTTTTGAAGGGTCCAGACCCGCCAGCGGTAAAAACTCAATGCAAAGACCGGAATAGCCAGGAAAAAGAAAATGAGAAACCAGGTTTGCAGATAAAAGGGCTTTAATACCAACACTTTTATGGCAAGTTCATTTTCCGACCATTGCCCGTTGGGCGCCTGCCCTTTGATGCGCAAAATATGTCCGCCGAAAGGCAGCCGGCTGAAACGAATGGAGTTTTCCATTTGATAAGTCCAATCGGCATCTACCCCTTCGATCTTATAGGCATATTGGATGTTTTCAGTTTCGATAAAATTCAACAAGGCAAACTCGACGCGAAAGAAATGGTCGTTAGGGGCTAAAGTGATAGTATTGGAGACACGGAGTGCAATGGTTTTGTCGATCAGTTCATTTTGGCGGTCGTCAAATTGCTGAAATCCGGTCAGTACCAACGGAATACCGACATTTTTGGCCTCCCCCTCCAGATCTTTGGGATAGAAGGCGGTGATGCCATTTAAGCCTCCGAAGTAGATCATACCGTCTTCTCCCTGGAAATGGGAAATGCGGTTGAACTCCCGGTGCGCAATGCCGTCTTTTTCGAGATAAGCCGTAACCCGGTGGGTGTTTTTACCGAATCGGATGATCCCGTAGTCGCTGCTCATCCACAGGTTGTCGTGCTCATCTTCGTAAACGGCGTAGATGGTGTTGTTCGACAGCCCGTCGGCTTTTGTGTATTGCTGGTATTTCCCGGTATCCGGATACCAATGGATAAGCCCCAGGCCACTGGCGCCCAACCACAAAGAACCGTCGTCGTCTTCATGGATGTGAAAAACCCCTTCCCGGAGGAAAAATAGCCCACCCCTGCTATAGGCGCTGACCTTGTTTTGTTTCGGGTGAAGGGTAAACAAACCGTTGTCGGTGGCGACCCATACCCGGCCATTTTTATCTTCCAGAAATTGGTAGATACAGCCTCCTTTCGGGTTCACCCCTTCCAATTCGCCGAGGGTGTTCACTACCAGGTTTTCGGCGACGTAGCCGATCACCCCTGCATCGGTGCCGAACCAGATCCGCCCTTGCCGGTCTTCGAAAAAAGACCAGATGTTAACCTTGTTTTCGCCCGTTTTGCGCGCGAGGGCATTGGGGATGACCCTATAAGTGTCGTCAGCCGGGTTATACCGGGTTATGACCTCGTCTTCGCCCGAGCCAAACCATACGAACCCCTTGCTGTCGGTGAAAATGCCATATTTGTAGCCCCTTCCCCATTCGCTTTTTTCCCTTTCGGTTATTTCGCGTTCGAAGTGGCGGCCTTTTGGCCTGAAACGGCTGATCCAGCCCAGCCCTCTGTCGATACATGCCCATAGCGTATGCCCGGGATCCTCGGTGATACCCCTGAAAGCGGATTGTTTTTCATCGGCGCTCTGGTGGGCTATGGTGAGAAAAGGGTTTTTGTTGAGTTCGATCACATAAAGCCCGAATTCCGTCCCAACCCAGGCCTTGTCCATGTTGTCAAAAAAAACCACATTCGGGTGGGCCAGACCTTCGTAGGAGGAAATCAATTCGCTGTACCAGCCCGACGCCGGGTGAAAGACCTGGAAGCTGTGACGTCCGAAAAGCCAGAAAAAACCGTCATTGGGGCTTATCCAAAAGCGGTATTCATTGGAATAAGCAGGGATGTCGAGGTTGACCGAACCGGGGGGCAATGGTGTTTGCGTCAGTGGAAATTCCAGCTCAATGCCCTGGGCGTCGATCTTGAATATTTTCCCTTTCTGGTCGGTTTTCCAGCGGCGGTCCCAATGTTTCAACATATACCAGAGGTCGCCGTTTTGGTCCATACCGCCGATATAGTTGTATTGGAAAGGAAAGTCATGCTCATACCGGTTGCGAATTTTACCGTTCAGGTCTATTTCGGCAAGGACGTCTTTGAGGCTGGGGTCATTCTTTGAAGCGTATCCAAAGATCGTATTCCTTTCCGAAAAAAGAGCCAGCGAAAAGGGATATATGTCCAGGTCGGCGGTTTCAAAACCTTTTTCGTGGGAGTACAAAATGAGTTTTTTCCCCGTGGTAACAAAGGCGATACGACCATCCGGTGAGGCAGCGAAACTGGAAATATCCCTTAATTCGAAAGGAAGGGCCTTGCCAAACCTTTCCTCAAGAGAAAGTACTTCCTCCGTCAGGGGATTGAACAGATCGATGCTCAACGGCGAGGGAAAAGCCCGGGACTTGCTGTAAATTAACCACATCCAGCCATCCTCGTCCTCCAGGATATGGCTGATAATATTGGACTGCAGGCCATTTTTTTCTTTGGTAAACCATTTGAAATCGTACCCGTCGAAGCGATTCAACCCGTAGTTCGTGCCGATCCAGATAAACCCTTGACGGTCCTGGTGGATGCATTGCACATCCCTGTGAGAGAGGCCGTCCTCCAGACCAAAGTATTTTACCTGTGCTATATACTCCTGCGCCTGCAAGCCGGGAAGCATGTAAGCTACCACAAGTACCAGGAAATAAAGAGTTTGCACATGGATGTGCGGACATCAAGTGGTAATTCAGGTTGCTTTTACTGGTTTTGGGATGGAAGGGGATCGAACGGTTCCCACATTAAAACTAACCAATACTTTTCAAAACAATGAGAAAATCTCCTGGCCGTCAAAACGAAACGCTAGGGATGAACGGAATTGGGTCACCTTTCCCGGCCAAATTTTGCTACTTTAAAGCCCAAATAAGCTGAATTATGTGTGGCAAGAAAGTCTTTTCCCTGCTCCTGTTCTTCCTCCCTTTCATGGTTGCCGCCCAATCCGGCATCGACCATTGGGAAACCGCCGTATTAGCCGAAGGTTTGTGGCGATATCGGCCCGGCACATCTGAACCGCCGGGCGATTGGGCCCTCACCTCTTTCGTCGATTCGGGCTGGGCCCAGGGAACGGGTGGCATCGGCTATGCGGCTGGAGACGACAACACCATCATCTCCCCAGTCGCTTCGGTGCATTTGAGAAGAAAATTCGTGGTGACCGATACCTCCAAACTCGAATCGGCCATCCTCCATGCCGACTACGACGATGCCTTCGTCGCTTACCTGAACGGGGTGGAAATTGCCCGCGCCAATATCGGAACGGCCGGTATCGCGCCCCCCTTTTCCGCCTATTCGATTGTGGACCGGGAAGCCCTGATGTACCAGGGCGGGTCGCCCGAAGCTTTTCTGATCACCCAGCAACAGCTGAGTCAATTGCTGGTCGAAGGCACGAATACGCTCGCCGTGCAGGTGCACAATGCAACCGCCAATTCCTCGGATATGTCGGCCATCTTTTTCCTGTCCTTCGGCATCGTTGACGAGAGCAATTTTTACGACCCCGTGCCCAGTTGGTTTTATACGCCTTTCTTTTCCTCCAACCTCCCGCTGTTGGTCATCAATACAAATGGACAAACGATTCCCAACGAACCCAAGATCGAAGCTCAGCTCGGCATTATCGACAACGGACCCACGGAGCGCAATTACCTGACGGATGCTTTCAACGGGTACGACGGGAAGATCGGCATAGAGGTCAGGGGCTCTTCCTCCCAGGCTTTTCCGAAAAAGAACTATGGTTTTGAGACCCAGGATGAGGACGGCGAAAATAACAATGTCTCCCTGCTCGGCATGCCCGAGGAAAACGACTGGGTGCTGCACGGCCCCTACAGCGACAAAAGCCTGATGCGCAATGTGCTATCCTACCATATCGGCTGGCAGACCGGCCGCTACACGCCCCGCACCCGCTGGTGCGAACTCCTTATTAATGGCCAATACGAGGGCCTGTACGTGCTGACCGAGAAAGTAAAAAGAGACGCCAACCGCGTGGACATCGCCACCCTGAACCCCGAAGACATCGCGGGCGACGAGCTTACCGGAGGTTATATTTTCGCCATCGACCGGCACGACGCCGGCGAGGACGACGGCTGGTATTCTCCTCACACCTCGGATGTGTTTTTCAGGTACGAGGATCCTCCGCACAGCGACCTGCTGCAGGTGCAAAAGAACTACCTCCGCGACTACGTCATGGACTTCGAAGACGCCATGGCGGGCCCCACGATGAGCCAGGTGTACGACCAGTATGTGGATGTACCTTCCTGGATAGATTACTGGATCCCCACGGAAATTTTCAAGCAAATCGACGCGTACAAGCTGAGTTTTTTCATGTACAAGGAAAAGGACAGCAACGGCGGCAAAATCCACTTCGGCCCGCTTTGGGACCTCAACCTGGCTTACGGCAATTTCGATTTCGGAACGGAAAGTCCGGGCCCCTCGGGCTGGTCTTACGTATGGGCGAACTGGGGCTATCTGCGTCCCTTCTGGGTGGCGGATCTCTCTACCCTGCCCGAGGTCCAGGATATGACCAAGTGCCGCTGGGAGGAACTGAGGCAGGCGGGACTGCATACCGATAGCCTGTTGCAATTTATCGACGACAACGCGCTGCTGATCGAAGAGGCCCGAATCCGGAATTTTGAGAAATGGCCGGTGATCGGCGTGTACGTCTGGCCCAACGATTTTGTGGGCGCCACGTATGAGCAGGAGCTCAATTTCCTCAAGACCTGGCTCGTCAACCGCCTGACCTGGATGGATGCCAATATGCCCGGAGAATGCAATATCAACAATGTCTCGGAAGGCTTGTCCCCTGGCGACCTGAGGCTCGAGGTGTATCCCAATCCGTTCCAGACGGAACTGAAATTTTCCTTCGAACATCCCGAATTGAAAAAAGGGGAGTTAGCGCTGTTCGACGCCCTGGGGAAACAGGTTGGCCAAATGGAGTTGACAGCCGGCCAGGCCGGCCGGTTTTCTTTGGAGCAGTATGGCGAGGGGATCTTTTTCTACAGTTTTACTGCGGAAGGCCGGGTGCTGGGGAGAGGCAAGGTGGTGAAGATCCGGAGATAATTGGTACCTTTAAACACAGAACTCATTTTGCCTTAGATGAAATTTATTTTTCGTTTGATTTTGCCGCTTTTGTTGGCGGCAGGATTCCTCGAAAACCTCCAAGCCCAAAACGGCGCCAATGGCGCTGACGCGCTGTGGCCCATCATCGAAACCCGGTTGGACCACTCGCCCTCCGACACTTCCCGGCACTTCATCCTCTTAGTGGTGCGCGACCATTGCGGCGCGGATTTCGACTGTCTGTACCACAACTATTACTCCATCATGATCAAGCTGGAGCGGCGCTTCAACCTGCCTGCAGCCATTTTTGTGGGGGAAGAGATCGTTGCTCTTGCCAAGCGGCAGCAGGATCTTCGGAGGGAAGCCAGCGTCCATATGAGTCTGGACCGCTATTATTCCGCAGCAGGGATTCACGGCAAAGCAGTTTTTCACATAGAAAAGGCTATTGACCTGTACGAACAGCTGAACGACCAAACAGCGCTCAACAAAGCTAAATTCGTCAAATTGGAAGAAAGCCTTACCTATCTTCCGCTGGATCAGATCCTTCCCGGATTCAAGGAGTTACTGGCAAATGCCCGGCAAAACAAGGATACATCGGGAATCAAATACATGCTCATCCGCCTGATCGACTGCACATTAAGCACCGGGCGCTACGACGAGGCTTTAACTTATATCGATGCACTGGATCAATTCTCCATTTCCGACCCCATCGAATCCAGTGAAAGCTATATCGCATTAATGGTCGCATCAGGACGGGCAAAACTGGCTTACGCCCGGAACGACCTGGATGAAGCCGGGCTTTACTACAAAAAGGCGCTCCATCTCAGCCGGGAAAAACCCGATCCCTGGCAGGAGGTAAATATGCTCAAATCCCTGGCAGGCCTGGAATGGAAAAGGGAAAACCGGGATTTGGCCAAATCCTTCCTGGAGGAGGCGCAATCCAAATCCGAAAAACTGCAGCTTCACGATCATTTATCCGGCATTTTTCAACTGAAAGCGCAATACGCCGAAGAAGAGGGACTGTATGCAGAGGCCCTGAACTACACCAAACAGCGGTATTTCCATGAAAAAGAACTCAAGGAACGAAATGCAGATTTCGATATGCAGAACTACTACCTGCAACTGGAAAAAGACAAGCTGGATGCCGAGAAAAAGAGTACGGAACTGGCCCTTGAGTCGAGAAAATCCCAATTGCGCAATTCACTGATCATCACCATCCTGGTGGTGTTGCTGGCTGCCGGCCTTTTCATCGGCCTATACAAACAGCGAAAGACTTCCAAACAACTCAAAAGCCTCGACGCCGCCAAATCGCACTTTTTCGCCAATGTGAGCCACGAGCTGCGTACGCCGCTCACGCTTATCCTCGGCCCCGTCCAGACCCTGCTGAAAGGAGGCCAACTCAATGAAAAGCAAGCCCACCTACTTGAAATGGCAGACCACAGCGGCCAAAAGCTTCAGGAATTGGTCAATGAGATTCTCGACCTGCAAAAACTGGAAATGGGCAAGATGGAAGCGAACCTGCAGCCCATGGCCCTTGCGCCGTTTTTTCGCAACCAGTTCGTCCAATTCGAGTCGCTGGCCGAGCGCCACCGGATCGATTTTTCTTTCGAAACAAATATGGACGATGCCCTCGCCGCCCATATCGACCCGGCGAAATGCCGCCAGATCCTCAACAACCTTCTTTCCAATGCTTTCAAGTTCACCCCTCCAGGCGGGCAGATCAAGGCCATCCTATCGGTGAATGAGGGGATGTTGAAACTGGAAGTAGCCGATTCCGGTCCCGGCATCCATCCCGACGACCTGCGGCACGTGTTTGACCGCTTCTTCCAGACCTCCCGCCCAGACAAGCCCGCCGAAGGAGGCACCGGCATTGGCCTGGCCTTATGCCAGGAATACGCCCGGCTTTTTGGCGGAAATATCGAAGTAAAGAGTGCGTTGGGTGAGGGGTCGGTTTTTCGGGTGTGGTGGCCGGTTTCGCTGGCAGAAAGTGCTCAGTTTTCAGTGCTCAGTTTTCAGTCTTCGGTTTTTAGTGAGGAAACTCCGGAAGCTATCCAAAAAAAGCAAGATAGCTCGAAGGCGACGATACTCGTAGTGGAAGATAATCCCGAGTTGCAGGACTATATCAGGCTGATCCTTTCCGAAAAATACAACGTCATCACCGCCGGAAATGGAGAAGAAGCCCTGAACCGAAAACTGAATATTGAAAACTGCCAACTAATATTGAGCGACCTGATGATGCCCGTCATGGACGGTTTTCAGCTGCTCGAAGCGCTCAAGTCAAACGACGCCACCCGGCACATTCCGGTCGTGATGCTCACCGCCCGGGCCGAGGCGAAGGACAAGCTGCATGCCCTGCGCATCGGGGTCGACGACTACCTCCTCAAGCCCTTCGACGAGGAAGAGTTGTTGGCGCGGATCGGCAATTTGCTCCGCAACCAGGCTGCACGGCTGGAGAATCTGCTGGAAGAGGCCGCTCCCCCGGCCTTGTCTGCAACCGACCGGGAATGGCTGGAGCGTTTCGAAACCTTTGTGCAAAAAAATCTTTCCAGCGATATGCTCACCATCCCCATGCTGGCCGACGAATTCGCCATGAGCGAATCGACCCTGCTCCGCCAGCTCAAACGCCTGACCGGGCTGACGCCGGTGCAGTACCTCGTGGAGGTTCGACTGGACAGAGCCCGCCAATTGCTGGAGAACCGCACCCATGACTCCATTGCCAAAGTGGCTGCCGAGGCGGGGTACAGCGATGCGCGGGCGTTTTCGCGGAGCTTCAAGCAGCGGTTTGGGAAGTCCCCTTCGGAGGTGTAGAAAAGGTTAAAAGACTTTTTCGGAATGGGTGCCAAGCATCTCCAGGCTCAAACTTCCTCAAACAGGTTACCCCTTTCAAAGGGGCTTTTTTTTGGGGGCCCCCCCCCGGATGTTCTAAAAGAAAAAGCCCCCCAACACCCCTCCCCCCCACCCCACCCCTTCGTTTGACGGAAAATGCCCCAAAGTTGACGGAAAATGTCCGATGCCCCAGACGACATTTGCCCCATCACCAAATGCATCTCTATTATGAAAACACCAAACATGTTACTGCTGGGCCTGGCCCTTCCTGTGCTCGTCCTCTCCTCTTGCCTACCCGACGAAGACCCGGACGAATGCGTCGACTTCGATACGACCTGGGGCTACGAAGGCGAACACGCCCCCGAATCCTGGGACATCTGCCTGGCCGACTGCGGCGGCGGTAGCCAATCGCCCATCGACATCACCGGCGCCGTGCCCGACCCGGACCTCGCCCCCCTGGATTTCACTTACCACGACGAGCCTATCAAACTCGTGAACAAGGGCCATACGGCCGAGTTTGAGTACGAAGCCGGCAGCGGCAACGTGCTCGTATTTGAGGGGGAGGAGTACGAACTGGAGCAGTTCCACTTCCACACCAGCTCAGAGCACACCGTAGCAGGGCAGCAATACGAGATGGAAGTACACCTGGTACATAAAAACGCCGACAAGACGAAGGCAGTGGTCATGGGCGTCCTGATAGCCCAGGGCAGCGAGAACCCCTTCCTGGCCACCTTTATCGACCACATACCGCCGACCAAATCCAGCACGCCCTACGAACCCGGCACAGAAGTTAACGTCGCCGACTTCCTTCCTGCCGACCCCGGCTACTACACCTACGGCGGTTCCCTGACCACGCCCCCCTGCTCGGAGGTTGTGACCTGGCTGCTGCGCAAGGCGCCGGTAGAGGCCTCTGCGGAGCAGATCGAGCGGGTGCACGAGCTTTTCGAATTTAACAACCGGCCGGTACAGGCGGTGAATGGACGGGAGATTAGGGAGTTTTAATCGAATGAAATAACAGACTTTTTATAAACCAAAATTTTATAGCATGAAACTCAGATTTACTTTTTTGATGGTGTTTTGTTTGATGGCATTTGCCGCTTCCGCACAGTTGGTGGATGTGGTGACGGGCGTTTCCAACCCCTGGGCTCTCGCCCTGAAAGACAACGACCTGTATATCGGCTTGGATGGTTCGGGTGGAAAAGTCATCAAAATTGACATCACACAGCCCAACCCGGCGCCGGCTGATGTGCTGACCAGCCTTGGCTATTCCGGCGGATTAGACATTGTTGGCGATGAATTGTATATAGGCCTGTATCAAGGTAACAAAGTGTCCAAAATCAACCTGACACAACCCAACCCTGTTCCAGTGGATGTCGTGTCGGTAGCTTATCCTAATGGCATCTTAATACACAATAACTATTTGTATGTTTCCACTGATAATGATGGGATTAAAAAAATTGACCTGGCCCAGCCTTCCAATGTGGTCACTTATGCCAAGCCAGCGAACTATAGCTTTTGCTCCGGGGGGCTGGCTATCAAGAATGATGTGGTGTATTTTACCATGATAAATAGCATTTCCCAATCTCCTGGCGGATTATTCAAAATAGACGAATCACAACCCAATCCGGCAGCCACCCTGGTTCTTTCGGGATTAGACACTCCGTTTGGCCTTACCCTGAACGGCAACTTTTTGTATGTGGCGGAATATACTGAAGTCCGGAAGATTGACCTTGGACAGGAAATGCCACAAGCCGTAACTGTCGTGAGTGGCCTGAACGGAGGGCGGCTTGCCGCATTTGACGGCCTGGATATGTTTATCACGCAATACAACAGTAATAAAGTATCTAAACTCACCATTGGCCAGCCCGAGTTCTCCACCCAGCCTTCCGTATGCAGCAACGCCACGTCCGCCAGCCTCGGCGGCGCTTCCCCCACCGGCGGCGTCTACTCCGGTCCCGGCGTGACCAACGACGGCAATGGCGAGACTTTCACCTTCGACCCTGCAGCGGCAGGCGGTCCCGGCACGTACACCGTTACCTACACGGCTATCAATGGGCAGACCGCTACTTCCAGCGTCACGGTCGTGGCCTCGCCTTCCCTCACATCTTCCTCCACCCCCAATACCGGCGCCAATGACGGTACAGCTACGGTCAATGCCAGCGGCGGAACCAGTCCATACACCTATGCCTGGAGCAATGGGGCAACCACCCCCACGATCACCGGCCTGGCCAATGGAACCTATGATGCGACCGTGACCGATGCCAACGGCTGCGAGGCTACGGCCAGCGTGGTGGTGGCACTCGCCGTGGCAGGCGACGACTGCGCCGGCGCTCAGGATATCAACGCACTCTTTGGCCAACCCCTAAACGAGCCCCAGACCTCCGGCCTCTGGAACAACAACGGCGCCACCGCCACCGGCGACCCGGCCGAGGGTTTTGAATGCTTCTTCAACAGCGACGGGCTCCAGCACACCATCTGGTTTACCTTCACCGGCGACGGCAACACCTACCGTATCCGGAGCGTGCAATGCGACGCAACGGATTACATCAACGACGGTGATGCTCAGGCAGCCATTTACACGGGAGGTTGCGGCAGCCTGAGCCCAGCAGCCTGCAATGACGACGAAGACGCAGGCAACAACATTTTAAATATTAGTTTGGAGCTGGCCACCGTAGAAGGTACGACCTACCGGATGCTGATCGATGGCTACGGCGGCGTAGACGGCGAGTTCTGCCTGGAAGTGACCAACCTGACGCCCAGCGCGGTGGTTGAAATCAGTGGCACGGGCATCGAAGTCTTCCCCAACCCGACGAGGGGCGAAATCCAGCTAACCAATGTCCAGGCCGACGAGGTACGCGTATACGACAACATGGGCCGCCTCGTTTTGCAGGTTCAAAAGCCCGGCGCCAGCATGGACATCTCCAACGCCCCGGCGGGCCTGTACTTCCTGAAGATTACCGAAGGAGAGCAGGTGTACTCGGCACGGATCGTGAAGGAGTAACAGTAGCTTTTACCTAAGCACAAAGATGGGGCGGTATCTTCTGGTGGAACAGGGATACGGCCCCGTCTTTTTTGTTTTTGCGATTCTTCAATGGATGCCCCGGGATTGCAAGCGGAAAAATCTTCCCAAATACTTGCGTGAGACTTAAGTAACCCCTATGTTTGCATCCGCTTTTGAAGAAAGGCGATTTTAAGTGAAGGGCGCATAGCTCAGCTGGTTCAGAGCATCTGCCTTACAAGCAGAGGGTCCGCGGTTCGAATCCGTGTGCGCCCACAGATTAACTCCACAAGGTCAATAGCAACACAGATTGCTATTGGCCTTTTTTGTTTTATATTCTGTCAATTTACCAAAAAAACCTAACCCTCCAAACACCACACCCGTTCCAATTCCCCTTACCTTTGCGCTAGCTACCCTCAAAAACGCCCTTCGCTATGAACCGATTCCTCAAACGCTTCCTGCTCATTATCGGTATCCTGCTGCTCCTCCTCGTAGGAGCCGCCCTGGCCGTTTCTACCCTGTTCGAGGACGCCGTCGGGCAACGCATCGTCAAAGGGATCAATAGCCAGATCGCGACCGAACTGCGGGTGGAGGACTTCAATCTCACCCTCTTCCGTTCCTTCCCCAGCGCGGCCATTGTCCTCAAAGGCGTGGAACTCCAGGGCGCCAACCGCGATCTCCTGCTCGACGCCGGCGAGGTCTCCTTCCGTATTGGCTATGCCAGCATCTTCGGCGGCGCCATCCAGGTCAACTCGGTGCTGATCTCCAACGGCGCCCTCCGAATTCATGTCGACCCACAAGGCAAGGCGAATTACGACATTTGGAAAGAAAGCGGGGAGGACAAGACCGGCGGCGGCTCGGGAGATACCAAACTCTCTCTCAAAACCGCGCGCCTCGAACACGTATTCCTCAACTACCGAAACGAACCCCAGCTCCAGCATATCTCCGCCAATGTCGAATCGCTCGACCTGTCGGGAGAGTTTTCCGCCAAGGCGTTCGATATGAAGATGGTCGCCGCCATTCAGTCCAACTTCGTCGACCTGTCCGATATCCGGTATTTTCCCGACAAAAAGATCGGGGTCGACGCCCTGCTGGCGGTCGATCTGGAAAACGGCTCCTATGATTTCCGCAAGTTCGATTTACAGGTAGAGAAAAACCTCTTCCAACTCGATGGCACGGTGACCGTCCGCGACGACGGCACGGCGTTCAACCTCTTTGTCGCCAATAAGGAAGGACATCTCGACGACCTCATCCTGCTACTCCCCCAGCAATCGCTTGAGCGGGTGGGCAAGCTCTCCAGCAGCGGCGATTTTTTCTTCGACGGAAGGGTCGAGGGACTCCAGTCCGAACGGACCAGCCCCGACATCCATTTCAAATTCGGCCTCAAAGGCGGTAAGCTGGAAAGTGAGCTGCTACCCTCCGGCCTGCGTGACGTCTCCTTCGAAGCCCGTTTTACCAACGGCAAGGGCCGGAGCAATGAAACGACCGAATTCGAGATCAAGAAATTCGAAGGGCTGTTCGGCCGCAATCCGGTCGATTTCAGCCTCCTGGTGCGCAACCTCGACGATCCGCAAATCGATTTTCTGCTTGACGGGGTCGTGCCCATCGAAACGGTGGCCCGCCTCGTGGGCAGCGCCGGACTGAAAGACGGCTCCGGCGAAGTGGAGATCCAGCAGCTGAGCCTCCGCGGCCGCTACAGCGACATGATCGACCCGGCAAAAATGACGAATGTGCAGCTCGCCGGCCGCATCGAATTCGACGACGCCTCCCTGGATTTTGAAAAGGAAAAACTCACCTTCGACCGCGGACTACTGGAGATCAAAGGAAACGACCTGACCCTCAAAGACCTCAAACTGGAAGGCGCGGGCAGCGACATCGTTCTCAACGGTTCCTGCTCCAACCTGCTGCCGGTGCTCCTGGCCGATTCGCTCCATTCCGATACAAAACTGGTCTTCAACGCCTCCTGGCGCTCCGACATGCTCGATATCGACCGCTTCCTGAGCATCGTCAGCGCACCTGCTGCCGAGGAGGGCGCAGCCCAGGCGACCGATTCCATCATGGGTCCGCCTGCTCCGCCCGAACCTTCCACAGGAGGCTGGTTCGCAACGCACCTCGACGGTATCTTCGATTGCCAGATCAAACAATTCAATTACGGGAAAGTGGAGGGCGCTTATTTTATGGGAAAACTGATCTTCGACGGAAACACCCTCCTCATCGAAGGCAGCGCGGAAGCCATGGGCGGCCGTTTCAACCTCAACGGCGGGCTCTTTTTCGAAGACCGGCTCCGGCTTCAGGCCCGACTGGATTGCGCTCAGGTGGATGTGAAGGAGTTCTTTCGCCAAACCGACAACTTTGGCCAGACCATGCTCACCGATCGCAATCTTTCGGGTGCACTCAACACCAAAATGGCCCTTTTTATCAATTTCGACGAGCAGGGAAATCTCTTGTTAGACGAGCTGATCGTCTTCGCCGGCATCGGCATCGAAAACGGAGAGCTCAAAGACTTCGAGCTGCTCAACAACCTCTCTTCCTTCGTCAAGGTGGAAGACCTGCGAAAGATCAAATTCGCCAATATCCAAAACTGGCTGGAGATCAAAAACGGCAAGCTCTACATCCCCTCCATGTTCATCCAGAGCAACGCCCTGAACCTCACCGTCAGCGGAGAACAATCTTTCGCCGGCCAGATCGACTACAATATCAAGGTCAACGCCGGGCAGGTGCTGGCCAATAAATTCAAGCAACACAACCCGGGCCTCGAGCCCATCAAGGCCAAATCCGGTCTGGTAAACCTCTATTTCAAGATATTCGGTACCATCGACTCTTTCGACTACAAAACCGCCAAAAAGACGGTCAAGCAGGATTTCGCGAAGAGCGAGGCCCGCAAGGCCGAGATCAAAAAAGCCCTCCTCCAGGCCTTTGGCGATGTGGACCTTATCGAAGAACCCGGCGCATGGGCGGATACGGGAGAAGCGGCGGTGTTAGAAGGGTTTTAGAGTTTGTAGGTTTTGAAGTTTGTTAGGTTTATTTTTAGGTGTTAGATAACCCCCAATAACCTAACAACCTAGACACTCAATAATATGAATCCCGCACACCTTCACCTTCTCCTGAACCACTTCCCCATCCTGGGCTCCCTTTTTGCCGCAGGCGTCCTTCTCGCTGGCATTATTCTCAACGACCGCAAGATCAACCAGGTTGGGCTGGTTGCATTGGTTGTATTCACCTTGCTGACCATTCCAGCCTTTCTCACCGGCGAGGGCGCCGAGGAGATTATAGAGGAATATCCCGGAATCAGCCACGCCGCCATCCACGAACACGAGGAGGCGGGCGAGTTCGGACTTTGGGTCATGGTCTTCGCCGGAGTAGTCGCACTTGCCGGGTTCTGGCTCCAGCGCCGCCGCGAGCACCTCCACCGCACGGTGAGCATCGTCGCCTGCGTGGTCGCCCTCGTTGCCTTCGGCATCTTTTACCGCGTCGGCCTGACTGGAGGAGAAATCCGCCACCCCGAGATCATCAAGCCCTTGGAAGTGCCGGGGGTTGAGCAACCGAATCAGAGAGAAGAAGAATGGGAGGATTGAGAAAAGTTTAGGAGGTTTAGAGCGTTTAGGAGGTTTAGTTTTTTTTAACCCTCTAAACCTTCTAAACTTCCTAAACCTTCTAAACGATCCAACGGACCTCACCCCTTCTTCCTCGTCCCGGTAGGCCGGTAAATAAAACAATCGTCTTTCGTGATGGGGGTGTAGTAATCCGCTTCGTCTTTGAGGACCTGAGCGGTGGAGTGCTCTACCGCGGCGATCTCCACGCGGACACCCGCCGATTTGAGGTGGCTGACCAGCTCGACGTAGTCGGCGTCGCCGGAGAGGATGATGATGGTATCGACTTTTTGGGAGATCTGGGTGGCCTTGATCGTCAGCGGAATATCGGCAGATTTGTAGCATGGCACAACCGAGCCGTGGTAGTATGTATGCAGGCGCTCGGCCAGCTTGGAGGAAATGCTCTTGCCCTCCCGGAAATAGATCAGGCGGTTCAGGGCGCGGTTGATGAGCAGTTTGGGAATGAGGGTGTCGAAGTTCAACATCGCGCTCTTGTCGCCCACCAGATCGTGGAGGCTCATTTCGATATTATTGCCGTCTATCAGGATAGCCACGGACTGGCTAATATTTACTTGCGGTGCTTGCATGTTTTGTTTATTTGAATTCCTTTCCATATTTACAATTCCCAGAGGCAAAAGTTTCTTCCGTATCTTGCCGGCAAAAATAACCGTTATGAAATTATTATCTGCTTTTTTGGGCGCTGGCGCCCTCCTTCTCGCTTTTGGTTGTCAGCCCTCTGGACCTGAAACGGAAACCCCTGCTATGACCCGCATCGACTCTTTGCTATCCAAATACGTCCAGGTGCGCCTCACGACCGACCTGAATGCACTGTCTGCCAACGAAAAACAAATGATCCCCCTGTTGATCAAGGCGGGCGAGATCATGGACCGTTGCTTCTGGTACGGGGCATACGGCGATAAAGACGCATTCCTGGCCGGCATCCCCGACGAAAAGCAACGCCGCTTCGCAGAGATCAATTACGGACCCTGGGACCGCCTCGACGGCAACGCCCCGTTCATTGACGGGGTGGGAGAAAAGCCCAAAGGCGCCAATTTCTATCCGCTGGATATGACGGCCGAGGAATTCGACAAGGCCAACCTGCCCGATAAGACCAGCCTCTATACCTTCCTGCGCCGGAATGAAAGCGGGGAATTGATGACCGTTCCCTTCCACGTTCAATTCAAAGCCGAAATGGAAGAGGCCTCTGCCCTGCTGCTGCAAGCCGCTGCCCTGGCCGAAGACGCCGGACTGAAAAAATACCTCGAGCTCCGCGCCGACGCCCTGCTGACCGACAACTACCAGCCCAGCGACCTGGCCTGGATGGATATGAAAACCAACGGCATCGACGTGGTGATCGGCCCTATCGAAAGCTACGAAGACCAGCTATACGGCTACAAGGCCTCCTATGAGTGCTTTGTGCTGGTTAAGGATAAGGAATGGAGCCAGCGGCTTGCCAAATACGCTGCCTTCCTGCCCGAACTGCAAAAAGGATTGCCCGTCCCCGACAAATACAAGCAGGAAAAACCAGGCGCCGACGCCGACCTCAATGCCTACGACGTGATCTACTACGCGGGCGATTGCAACTCCGGCTCCAAAACCATCGCCATCAACCTGCCCAACGACGAGCAGGTGCAACTCAGCAAGGGCGCCCGCCGACTCCAGCTCAAAAACGCGATGCGCGCCAAATTCGACAACATCATGTTGCCCATCACCAGGACCCTCATCACCGAAGACCAGCGCAAACACGTCACCTTCGACGCCTTTTTCAGCAATACGATGTTTCACGAAGTAGCCCACGGCCTGGGTATCAAAAATACCGTCGACCAAAAAGGCACCGTGCGGGAAGCGCTGAAAGAACATTATTCCGCACTGGAAGAAGGCAAGGCGGATATGCTCGGCTTGTACATGATCCGGCAGCTCCACCAGAAAGGCGAGATACAGGGCGACCTGAAGGACTACTACATCACCTTTATGGCGGGCATCTTCCGCTCCGTCCGCTTCGGCGCCTCCAGCGCGCACGGCAAGGCCAATATGATCCGCTTTAATTTCTTCCAGGAGTACGGCGCCTTCGAACGCCTCGAGGACTCTACCTACCGCGTGAATATCGAAAAACTGGAACAGGCCATGGATGCCCTCTCCGAAAAGATCCTCACCCTCCAGGGCGACGGCGACTACGCCGGGGTAACAAAACTGGTAGATGAAAAAGGAAAGATCGGCCCCCAACTCCAGGCCGACCTCGACCGCCTCCGGGTGGCCGGCATCCCCGTAGATGTTGTCTTCGAACAGGGGACGGAAGTGCTGGGATTATAAGAGAGTTGAAAAGTTGAAGAGTTGAAAAGTTTAAAGGAAGCCTTTTTGGCAAAGCCAAAAAGTAATATTTCAACTTTTCAACTTTTCAACTTTTCAACTTTTCAACTTTCAACTTCATGCTATAAACCTCCTTATAGTGAAACCCCTCATCCGTCTGGCCTTCCTCCTGCCAGCCCTGGAAGACTTTGAGGGTGTTTTCCTCGCGGACGACGTAGAGATAGTCGCCTGCTCCCGCCCACCATCCGCCGCAGGCGGCTAGGGCGTTGGGGGGGATTTGGTAGTCGGCAAAGCTGGATGCCTCGAAGGGATCGCAGGCGCCGATATCGGCCACCTTCACTTTTTGCTCCCCGACCAGGAGGTACGCCTCGCTAAATGGGGAGCCCGTTGCCTCGTCGATGCGGGTTTCGCAGGTGAAGCTCACTACAACGGGGTTTTCCTTTTCTTTAGAAGAGGAGTCGGGGGCGCATTGAGAAAAAACAGAGAGGAAGGAGTGAAAAGCCAGCCCATGAAAGAGTTTTTAATAACTGATGTACGCAAAAAGATGTTTATTTGGGATAATCATGGTGATCCTTAATTAATCCTGGATATCCTGTAGTTAGTTAGGCATGGCCGTCAGCTTCTTCATATCCAGGATGGTGATGACCCCGTTTTCGATGTCGATGAGTTTTTCGTTCTTGAAATCCGTCAGGGTTCGGATAACCGATTCCTTGGCGGTGCCGACGATGCTGGCCAGGTCGTCGCGCAGGATCGAGATGCTCGAGTGGCTACCCACTTCGTAGCGCTCGTGGAGCATGATGAGGGCCTCGGCCACCCTTTTGCGGATCGAGTGATAGGCCAGGTGGAGGAGTTGTTCTTCCTGTTCGACCACGTCGTCGGCCAGCATTTTGATCATTTTGCTGGATACGTCCTTGTTGGCGTAGAGGAGGGCAAAAAAGTCGTCCTTCGGAATGATGGCCAGCTCGGTCTGCTCGGTAGCGGCTGCCGATTCGTTGTATTTGGCGGCTTTGATGAGGTCGATATGTCCGAAAAACTCACCTTCCTTGAGGACCTTGAGGGTGGGCTCCTTGCCGTCGTCGTTGGTTTTAAAGATCTTGACCTTCCCCTTGCCGATGAAATACAGTTGCCGGGGGTGCTCGCCCTCCTGGAAGACCAGTTCTTTTTTCTGGTAGCTTTTGATCTGGCGGTCCTCCGACAGCTTGCGCAGGGCCTCGTAGCCTTTAGCCTCGTTGATAAAGCTGTTGAGCCCGTTGGCGGTTTTGTCGAAACTCTTTTTCAGGCGGTCGCTTTTTCTCAGGCGGGTCTCGATGGCGTCGAGCAGTTCCACATCCTCAAAAGGCTTGGTGATGTAATCGTCGGCCCCGAGGTTCATGCCCTTTCGGAAGTCGGATTTATCGGCTTTGGCCGTCAAAAAGATGAAGGGGATATCGGCGGTTTCCGGCTTTTTGCTCAGGATATGGAGCACGCCGAACCCGTCGAGCTCGGGCATCATCACGTCGCAAACGACGAGGTCGGGTTTTTCGGCAAAGGCCATCTCCACGCCTATTTTCCCATTTTCTGCGGTCACGACCTGGTAGTTTGATAGTTCGAGGATCTCTGCCAGGTTTTCCCGCACATCCGGATTGTCTTCGATGACGAGGATCTTTTTATTCATTATCAAAGGCTTTTTTGCAATAAGGGAAGGCACACGGTAAAAATGGTGCCTTCGTTCAATTGGCTTTCAAAGGTAATACTTCCTCCCACCAGATCAATATACCGTTTGACGATATTGAGGCCAAGGCCGGTTCCCTGGATGTTGGTGGCATTGGCCGCCCGGAAGAAGCGGGTAAAAAGGTAGGGCTGATCGGCATCCGGTATCCCGATGCCCTTGTCGATGATGTCGATTAGGAAAAAATCTTCCTCCAGCCTTTCCTTCATGAATATCTTTTTCCCTTCATCGGAATACTTGATGGCATTGGACAGAAGGTTGAACAGGATGTTCTTGACCAGCCGCTTGTCCCATCTGACGAAAAGCGGGCTTCCCAGTCCTTCGTGTACAATCTCCTGGCCGTCTTTCAACAGGCCCTGTATCTCGTCGATGACCTCCGGGCAAAGCTCTCCGATGTCGAACTCCGAAGGCAGGTTTTCGATCTTGCCCTCCTCCAGCTTGCTGAGGGAGAGAAAGTCGTTGAGGATGCCCGTCAGGTTGCGGACCGAGGATTTGATCCGGTTGATATGCTTGTCGCGTTTATCCTGCTGGCTGGTTTCGGTATAGCGCGACAGCAGGGAAATGGAGGACAGGATGGTGCTCAGCGGCGTGCGAAATTCGTGCGAAGCCATGGAGACAAACCTCGACTTGAGCTCGCTCAGTTCCTTCTCCTTTTCCAGCGCCTTTTGGATCTCCAGGGTGCTTTCGCGCAGGGCATTTTCAGCCGATTTGCGCTCCTGTACCTCGTATTGAAGCTTTTTATTGGTATTCAACAGCTTGTTGACCACGCTGGCCAGCTCTTCAGTCCGTTCGATGACCTTTTCCTCCAGTTCCTCGTTGAGTTTGCGGATCTTTTCCTCCGCCTGTTTCACGTCGCTCAGGTCGTGGATGATGCCGGTAAAGATCCTTCTTTCTTCCAGTAAAACCTCGCTCACGGCCAGGCGCATGGGGAAGGTGCTCCCGTCTTTGCGCATACCCGTGACCTCCCGGCCGGTGCCGATGATCTTGGCCTCCCCGCTGCTTTTATAGCGTTCTATGTATCCATCGTGTTGCTGCCGGTAGGGGGAGGGCATCAGGTTTTTGATATTTTTGCCGACGATCTCTTCCGGTTCATAGCCGAATAGCCTGGCAGCAGCCGGATTGACCGTCTCGATGATCCCCTTGTCGTCGATGGTGATAATGCCGTCGATGACAGTTTCGATAACCGCTTGAAGCCTGAGAGCGACATCCGAGGCCTGATTTTCTGGTAGTTTGTGATCCAATACGAAGCCCTTTTTCCAAATGCACAAGATAAAAAATTATAGCGAGCACCAAATGAGGCCTGCGATTCGTTGACCAAAATCATAAATCCAAATGATGAAAATCATTCGGAGGGCAGCTCAATAAATTGACCTTGCGTAAAAATCCCAATCCTCATTTTATCATTTTTTAAAAATACCATTTTATGGATGTCCTTGCACCCATTTCTCAAATTATGAGTAAAGATTTGATCACCGTCAATGAAAAAGACAAGCTCACGGTGGTTAGGGATATTTTCGAACAGCACAAGATCCACCACATCCCCGTGGTGCGTTTCCACACCGTCGTCGGCATCATCAGCAAGTCGGACTATCTCTATTTCGTCAGGGGTTTCACCCAAAACGAAGAGGACAAGTTTGTCAACGATTCCCGCCTGAAGGCATACAATGCCGATGAGATCATGACCTCCAAAATCGCCAAGGTGCAATCCACAGACCGGATCAACGTGGCGATTGAGCTTTTTGCGATCAACCGCTTTCACGCTATTCCGGTTGTCGAGGACGAGCAATTGGTCGGCATCGTCACCACCCACGACATCATTCGCGCATTGGCAGACGGGACACTTGTGGCCTGAACCTGTAAAATGATTTCCCGAAATGATCAACCTTCAGATACTGGGCATCGGATGCCGCCGCAGTAAAGCGCTCAAGGACAATGTCCTTGAAGCGCTCAAGCGGTACCCGCTGAACGTCACCCTGGAGGAGATCACCGAGGTGGACGAGCTGATGAAGTTCGATATTTCCTCCACCCCGGCCCTGCTCATCAACGGCAAGGTGGTAGTGGAAAATGACGTGCTCAGCGTGGAAGAGATCCGCGAGCTGCTGGAGCGCTGTGGCGCGAGGGAGCAGAACACCCTGCGCCTGAAGAACATCCTGGTTCCCACGGACTTCAGCGAATCCTCCAAATGCGCATTTATCTATGCTCAGGCCCTTGCCGCAGAGGTCGAGGCTTCGATCAAGGTGGTGCACATGTACCAGCCCGAGTTTGACGAAGGAAACCCATTCGTAGACGAGCCGCTCGCCACCTTTGAGCGAAGCCGGCGCGAATCGTTACGCGAATTTGTCGAGGAAAATGCGCCCCTCGATGGAGGGCATGTTCTAGCGGCGGTGCGGATAGACCAGGAAGTGGTTCTGGGCTTTCCCTCCGAGGCCATCGTCGAGCTATCCCGATCGGGGAAGTTCGATCTGGTCGTCATGGGAACGACGGGAGAGGCGGGTTTTCTGGGCCGGGTTCTGCGCCAGGTGTCCACCCAGGTATCCCAACAGGCTAAATGCCCCGTGCTCTTTGTGCCAAGGGGCGTCACCCACCGCAGCTACAGAAATGTTCTTTTTGCCGCCAAATACCAGCCGGGCGAGGACGCCATCCTCCGCTGGATCACCAAATGGACCGTTTTCTTTTCTGCCAACCTCCACCTGGTACACGTCCTGGACAGCAGGGAGAATGGATTCAACCGGGAAACGATCGAGATCGAACGGCTTTTCCAACGAAACGGCCAAAGGGTCGAAGTCGCTTCGGTAAAAAACGAGTCGGTTGTCGAAGGCCTGAACCAGTACGCGAGAGAGAAAAAAATCGATCTCGTCGTATTAACTGCCCTGCAAAGGCGTTTTTATGAGCGCTTTTTTCACCGAAGCGTCACCAAGCGGCTCCTGATCAACTCCAAGCTCCCCCTGTTGGTCGTGCCCACCAGCTAAGGCCCAACGGGCCTAGATCCATTTTGCCGCATAGCGGAAAAAATCGGCTTTCAGTTCGGCGTATATCTTGCGAAAGATTTCCATGCCTTCCCGCAGCTGGGAGTGATCCTTGAACACAGGCTGGTCTGCCGAAGTGGCTTTGAATTCGGCTGTTCTGCTCAGGTATTGTTCGTGCATCCGGATATCGTGCTTCAATTCGTTGATCACCTCTATTTGGCGGATGAACTGGTTTTGAAAGTGCTCCAGATCGACCATGACCTCGCGTTTGGGCAGGTATTTTTTTGCCAGATCTTCCAAACGGCGCTCGAAGGTGTGGATTTCATCCTCGAAAAATCCGAGTTCGTTCGTCCACACCTTGTGCTCGAAGTGCAGGTCGCTCAACAGGGCTGTTTCCTTTTCCATAATGGTACGTTTTTAAAAGATTCTGGTGCAAAATATCGCCTTTATCCGACATAAAAAGCGCTGACCAAAATCAACAAAATGGCTGATTAAAGTCATTCATCCCCGTCTTGTCTGCTGGTATTTTTGAAAAGGAATAGGTGATGTCCGGTGGCTTATGCCATGATAAGAAAAAATAATATGTGAGAGGTGTTCATGGAAGTCACCACTTGTGTGACTTCCTTTTTTTCACCCAAAAAATACAGAACCATGAATCCCAATGTTCCCATTTCAAGTATCATGACCAGGAATATGGTCACCGTCCGCGTAGACGATACTGCTCGAAAGATCAGAGAGATTTTTAAAACCCATTCTTTTCACCATATACCGGTTACGGATTCCGGGGAGAAACTGATCGGCATCATCAGCAAGGAAGACTTTTTCCGGATTGCCTATCTCCTTTCTCTGGATTCTGCGGGCCGGACCTATGCCAACAAGGTGTACGAACACCTGCCGGCCGAACAGTTCATGACGAAATACCCGGTTCAGCTCGACCCCGACGACAGCATCGGTCTGGCAGCCGATATTTTCCTGGCCAACAAGTTTCATGCGCTCCCCATCGTGGAAGACGGCGTGTTGATCGGGTTGGTGACCTCGCACGACCTTTTGCAATATAGCTTCGAATCCCCGGTAGAGCCGGAGGCAGAACTGGAACTCGACGATTCAATCGAATAGAAAGGGCACAGGCCCATTATTCCATTTCAAAAACGGTTCGCCATGACAAGCAATGCCGTTTCCATCAAGGAGATCATGACCACCGAGGTGCTCACGGTCCATCCCGGGGATACCATGGAACAAGTCCATCTGGTATTCCGGTCCAGCGATATTCATCATTTGCCGGTGGTCGACGAAGAAGGAAGGGTGGTGGGGATCATCAGCAAGTCGGATTACTATTCCATTTCAAACGCTTTTCCCCTCTTCCGTCCCCGATTTGCGGGCCGCCGCCAACGACCGGCTGTTTAAAAGCCTGTTGGTCGAAGATGTCATGACCCGGCAGGTAGCGACCCTCACGCCGGAAGATTCGATCTCCATAGCTGCCGGCTATTTCAAGGAAAATCTGTTCCACGCCATACCCATCGTCGACAAGGGAGGATTGCTGGTGGGCATCCTGACGACTTTTGACCTGCTCAACTATTTCTTCAACCAGGAAGTTTTTCTCCCTACTTAAGGTCCCCAACATGCACGGTATGGATCTCAATTTGCCCCTGTCTGCCATCATGACCACCGACCTGATCATCCTCCGGCCCGGCGATTCACTCAAAGCCGCTTCGGATGCCTTCCGGAAAAACAATATCCACCACCTCCCGGTAGTGGATCTCGACGGCTTTTTAGTGGGAATTTTCAGCAAGTCGGATTACCTGCGATTGGGCAATGTCTGGACTTCTTTCCAAAAAAACCAGGATATGGAGGGATCGCATTTCCATGCCAATGTTACCATCGGCGAAGTGATGACGCGCGAACTCGTCAAATTGAGTCCGACAGACTCTATTTCTATGGCCGTGGGGATCTTCCGCGAAAATTTGTTCCACTCCATCCCCCTCGTCGAGAAAAACACCCTCGTTGGCCTGGTCACTACGTTTGACTTGTTGAAATACGCTTTTCAGAAAAGCGGTCTGGATTAACATCTCTATTTTCCATGGAAGACCAACAGAGGTACCCTGGTGTGAAAAACCATCCTCTTGGTAAAACTCGTATGGAAAAGACGTTCCCATAAACGCCGTTGCGGGATGAAGAGCGCCAGCCAGTCCATCGACCTTTGCTGGAGATATTCCTCCAGTCCCTCCCGAACGGAGGCGTGATACACCACGCTGAAATCGCTGAAATTGTAGGGATAATCCTTTTCCATTTTTACATCCTGGATATAGTGGGTTTCACCGCGCGTGCTCACGTTTACAAAATGCACCTTGGCTGCCAGCTGACCCGCCAGTTTCATCAATTGTTCCACGGCGTGTTCATCCGAAGGCTCAAACGAGGTGGCGTAGGCAATATGCTCTACCGGCCTGAATTTCGCCTCTGCAGGTATGGCGAGCACCGGACAGGGGGCTTTCATCATGACCTCGCTGGTGACGCTTCCAAGGAATTTCTCCAGGGCACCGCGCTCGCCTTTAGTACCCAGTACGATCATGTCGTAATTTTCCTGGTTTGCCAGGTCCGTGATCTCCATTGCCGTAAACAGGCCGTAAACCGGTCGAAGGGTTCCGTAGGCGGGTTTGCCCAAAAACGGGCGGGCAAATTCCTTGAGTTTCTCCAGGGATTCGGCTTCCGATTCGTCCAGCACTTTTTGGATATAATCCGGGGGTATGTTGCTGGCATCCCCAATGGGCAAATGGAAGATATTGATCAGGTCGATCCGGGCATCCAGGGCCTCTGCAAGCGAATGGGCATACAGGTAGGCGTTGGCTGCTTCCGGAGAGAAATCGGTGGGAAAAAGGATTTTCTTTGACATGGTCAATGGGTTTGGACATACAATATATCCTTCTTTTCATCCCGCTTCGCTGACTAAGATCAACAACCTTTATGATTTTCATCAACCGGCCCGGTGCGCCGGGGATAATCCAAATTTGTACATTTGCCGATATAGCTCCTTTATGAGATCTTTTTTCCGCCTGCTTTTCCGGATTTTCTTCCTCTCCTTGCTGGCCCTGGTCGTAATCGTAGCAGGCAGGACGATTACTTTTTCGTCCCGGCAGGTGCAGGTAGAACCCATAGCACAGGATACGACGCCAATGGGCGCCTCCGAACGCCTTTCCGCAGCCATTCAGATCCCCTCGCTCGCGGGCGCCGACAGCTCGGTATTCGGTAAGTTGGATTCCCTCCTGCAACTTCATTTTCCAAACGTATTCAGCCAATTGCAGGTGGAACGCATCGGAGGCGGAAGCCTCTTGTTCAAATGGCCGGGCAAGCAGACCAAACTGAACCCCGTCCTGCTCCTTGGCCACCTCGATGTGGTGCCCGCCGATTCGGTTCCATGGCGTTATCCGCCCTTTTCCGGAACGATAGCCGAAGGCTTCCTCTGGGGACGTGGGGCACTCGACGACAAAATGAGCATCTGGTCCATCATGGAAGCCATCGAATGGATGATCGGCGAAGAATATTACCCGGAGCGGACGCTCTACCTGGCTTTCGGGCACGATGAGGAGAGCCAGGGGAAGAACGGCGCCCGCCAAATAGGCCAATGGCTCGAATCCCGCGATATCCGTCCCGAATTCATCCTGGACGAGGGCTCCTTCGCGATCTCCCATGCGCTGGAAGGCCTGGAAGCGCCTTTAGCCGCCGTTGCTGTGACCGAAAAGGGCTTCGTTTCCTTTACGCTCCAACTGGACCGGACGGAAGGCGGCCACGCATCCATGCCACCCTCTTTCACGGCGGTGGGCGCCATGGCCTTTGCCCTGGAGCGCATTCGGCAAAACCCTTTCCCCGCCTCCCTGCGCGGGACCACCGGACAATTTTTTGATTATGTGGGCCCTGAAATGGGCGTCCTCAATCGCATCGTGCTGGCCAATCGCTGGCTGTTTTCCCCGGTGCTCATTTCGAAACTCTCCGAAGACCCCGCAGCCAATGCTATTATCCGGACCACCGCGGCGCCTACCCTGATCGAAGGGGGGATCAGGGACAACGTGTTGCCCCTGAGCGTCAAGGCGACCGTCAATGTCAGGATACTGCCCGGTGAAACCATCGCCTCGACTCAGGCCTACCTCGAAAAAGTGATCGACGATCCCTCCATCAAAGTATCCATCGCCGACAGCGATTACGGGGGAGATCCTCCGGCCCCATCCTCCGTGGAGTCTTTTGGGTTCCAGGTCCTGCAAAAGACCATCGGCGAAATATTCCCGGGCGCCGTGGTGGCGCCCTCGGTCAGCGCGGGATATACCGACTCCCGGCATTACAGGCAGGTCTGCGAGCATATCTACCGATTTTCGCCCTTGCTGTTATCGCTGGAAGATTTGAAAGGCATGCACGGGGTAAATGAACGGGTGAGCCTGGAGAATTACGAGCGTATGATCCGCTTCTACCGCCAATTGATCCGAAACAGTTGCCAATAGCTCAGCCCTTCGGTACGACGCCCTCTCCTTCCATCCAGGCTTCGACCTCCCTGCCGCTCAGCAGGGCGCCCATCAGCCCGGGGAATTTTTCCGGGGTGCAGGCAAAGCTGGGTATCCCCATGTTGCTCAATTGCCGGGCCAGCTTGCGATCGTAATCGGGCGCGCCTTCGTCGCTGAGGGCCAGGATATTGAGGACCCTTACCCCGGAGTGAACCAGTTGACGATACCGCGTCAGGGTATCGCTCACGTTGCCGCCCTCGTAAAGGTCGCTGATCACCACCAGGATTGTCTCGGCGGGGTAGGTGACCAATTGCTGGGCATAGGCCAGGGCCTGGTTGATATCCGTGCCTCCACCCAGTTGGGTGCTGAACAGAAGCTCGAGGGGGTCGTCCAGCAGGCCGCTGAGGTCGGCCACCTGGGTGTCGAATACTACGAAGGATGTTTTCAGAGAGTTGATGGAAGCCAGCACAGAGCCGATGATGCCCGAGTACACGATGGAGGAGATCATGGAGCCGCTTTGATCGACCAGGAGGATGAGTTCCTTCACGCTTCGCTTTTTGCGACCCTGGCCGATCAGGGATTCGAGGACCAGGCTTTTTTGTTCGGGCTGGTAATGCTTCAGGTTGGCGCGGATGGTCCGGTCCCAGTCGATCTCCTTTCCTTTCGGCCGGCGGGTTCGGGAGGAGCGGGTCAGGGCGCCCCGGACATTTTGCTCCAGAGGGGTTCGGAGTTGTTCTTCGAGTTGCCGCACCAGTTTTTGGACCACCATGCGCGCCGTTTCGCGGGTTTGGACCGGGATGGCGTTTTTGAGTCCCAGCAGGGCGCTCACCAGGGAAATATCCGGTTCCAGCGACTCCAGTAGCTCCGGTTCCAGCAACATCCGTTGAATGCCCAAGCGTTCCATGGCGTCGCGCTGAAGGACCTGCACCATCGGGGTGGGGAAGTACTTCCGAATATCTCCGAGCCAACGGTGCAGCTTCGGGCTGCTGTCGCCCAATCCGCCCTTTCGCTCGGTCTGATAGAGGGCCTCCAGGGCGGAGTCGACGTGCTGCTGCTCCTTTTCCAACGAAACGGAGCGCTCCGGGTCGGATTCCTGCCCGAGGATGAGCCGCCATTTTTTGATCTTGTCGCTTACTTCTTCCAATGTGAAATGTGTTGGGCTTTCGCTAAAGATAATTGATCGCCTCCTGAAAATCTTCGTCCGGCTTGCGCTAATTTGCGGCATATTTCGGATCGAATGGAAGAACATGCAGCTGTTGAATTATTGCTTCGCTATTTTCCCGGACTGAACGGCAGCCAGGTGGAACGATTTTCGCGACTGGGGCCCTTGTACGAGGAATGGAACGCCCATATCAACGTCATTTCCAGGAAGGATGTAGATAATCTCTACGAGCGCCATGTGTTGCACTCCCTGGCTTTAGCTAAGGTAATTTCTTTCAAGAGCGGGGCGAGTATCCTCGACCTCGGCACGGGCGGCGGCTTTCCCGGCATTCCCCTGGCTATCCTGTTTCCGGAGGTATTGTTTACGCTGGTCGACGGCACGGGAAAGAAGATCCAGGTGGTCAACGCCGTGGCGGAAGCCCTGGGCCTGGAAAATGTAAAAGCCTTCCACAGTCGGGCGGAGGAAATGAAGGAGACTTACGATTTCGTCCTGTCGAGGGGCGTATCGCCTTTGGATCAATTGCTGGCCTGGTCCAGGCGCCTGATCTCCAAAAAGCAATCGCAGGCCCTGCCCAACGGCCTCTTGGCGTTAAAGGGCGGCAATATCAAACAGGAGATAAAAGATCTGGGGAAACGGGAGTACACGGAGGTGTTTCCGATCTCGGAATTCTTTCGGGAGGAGTTCTTCCAGGAGAAGTACGTGGTGTACGTTCAGGGATAGTTGAAAAGTTTAAAGTTGAAAAGTTCAAAACAAGCCTTTTTGGCGAAGCCAAAAAGTATTATTCAACTTTTCAACTTTTCAACTTTTCAACTTTTCAACTTTTCAACTTTTCAACTTTATCCTAGTCCTGTCCAACCTCGGACGGTTCATCGGCATCTGCGGTGGCGACACGTTTGACGGCGCCGCCGCTGATTATTTTCTCCTTGATCTTGAGTTCGATTTCCAGGGCGACTTCGGGGTTATCGTCGAGGAATTGTTTGGCGGAGTCGCGTCCCTGGGCGATTTTGGCGCCGCTATAGCTGTACCAGGCGCCGCTTTTCTGGATGATATCGTGGTCGACGCCGAGGTCGACGATCTCTCCGTTTTTGGAGATGCCTTCGCCGTACATGATGTCGAATTCGGCGACGCGGAAGGGGGGGGCCAGTTTATTCTTGACCACCTTTACCTTGACGTGGTTGCCGGTGACGTTGCCCTCCTTGTCTTTGAGCGCCGCGCCGGTGCGGCGGATATCGAGGCGCATGGAGGCGTAAAACTTCAGGGCGTTACCGCCCGTGGTCGTCTCCGGGTTGCCGAACATAACGCCGATCTTCTCCCGTAGCTGGTTGATGAAGACGCAGCAGCAGCCGGTCCGTCCGATGGTCCCGGTGAGTTTTCGCATGGCCTGGGACATAAGTCGCGCCTGAAGGCCCATTTTGGAATCGCCCATTTCTCCTTCGATCTCGCTTCTGGGCACCAGTGCGGCGACGGAGTCGATGACGATGATGTCGATAGCGCCGGAGCGGATGAGGTTTTCGGCGATTTCGAGGGCTTGCTCTCCGTTGTCGGGTTGGGAAATAAAGAGGTTTTCGGTATCGACGCCCAGCGCCTGGGCATAGCTTCGGTCGAAGGCGTGTTCAGCGTCGATGAAGGCGGCCAGCCCGCCTTTCTTTTGGCATTCGGCGATCGCGTGGATGGCCAGGGTGGTTTTACCGGACGATTCCGGTCCGTAGATCTCGATGATCCGCCCTTTGGCGTAGCCATTGACGCCCAGCGCCAGGTCGAGGCTCAGGGATCCGGATGGTATGATTTCCACGTCTACCACTTTTTGATCGCCCAGGCGCATCACGGTTCCTTTGCCATAGGTTTTGTCAAGCCGGTCGACGGTCATCAACAGGGCTTTCATTTTGGAGTCCTTCTCTTGTGACATATGTTCCAGTTTTAGGGCGCTTTTATGCACCCGGTTTTTTGTGGGGATAAAGTTAACATTTTTTGTTTAAAAAAAAGTTTTTCAATAAAATTTTTTGTTTAAAAAGAAATTTTTTTTTGAATACCTGCCGCCGAGGCGGCAGGTATTCAATTCAGAAGGGGGTGGCCGCAGGCCACCCCCTTCTGAAAATTTTCTTAAAGGAGCAAGGCTTCTTAAAAGAAAGAAGCCCTTCCAGGGGATCTCCTTGAAAGGGCTTGCAAGTTACGCGATTGTTTTTCAGGGCTCGGCCTGAATAGCAGCTTGTTCGCTGTACATCATGATGCGGGAGATGGATTGGGGGGAGGGGCTGAACTGAACGGGAGGGAGCTCGTGATAAGCTTCCAGCAGTTCTTCGTATTCCTCCAGCAGCAACAAATCTCGTTCGAGTTCTTCCGCAATGGCCAGCGACTCGGTAAGGCTGGTCTCCTTGTACAGGAATTGGATCAATTGGTCCGGTGTAAAGGTTTGCTTCATGCTAACTTTATTAGTTATTTAACTTAAGGAACACCAGTAAAACTTTCACTGCCGGGCAATTATTGTCCGGCCGGAAATTTTTTTCACCTGCCCGTTTGACCCCGGTTTTGCCTTTACTTGACCCGATGCCAGATCTGCGTTCTGCCGATCATCGACAAGCCCAGATAGCCTCTAACCTTGAGTTTATCCGTGCCGTCGAGCCAGATGGAACACTTATAGACGTCGCCATCCTTGGGGTCGACGATCCGTCCATAGCTCCAGTAATCGCCGTAAGGGCGCAGCTCCCACAAAATGTCCATCCCGATGAGGGGCTGGTCCTTTTTGTCGCCCGGGCAATTGTTGCACTTGTCGGAGGTGGCGGCGGGCAAAAGCTTTACAACCTTTCCGTAGATCAAGTCGTTTTTCTGGTAGATCTCCACCTGCGATTTTGGCTCTCCGCTTTCATCGTCGATGGTTTGCCAGATGCCGACCGGCGAGGATTGAGCATGGAGCGCGCTTGCGGATAGAAACAGGGCCATTACAAAAGCCCCAAAAAGTGCGTAGTTTTTCATAAATTGCGTTTTTCTTAATGTTAAAATTCGTTAAAGGTTTGTCATTGACCTATTCCCAGGCAACCTTTTTTTTAAAAATCGGTATATTTATTTCTTGTTTACCATTACCCCGATTAAAAATCCAATCTTTCATCACATACCTTACCAATTTGCAATAGCGTTGTAAATTGGCCCTTCAAATGAACGGAGCTTAAATTACTGTCAATTATGAAATTCAGAGGTCCCATCTTCTTTTCTCTGCTCTTTGCCTGTCTGCTCGTTGCCGCGTTTTACCGGCCCGTAGATAACGCCGAAAAAGAGGCCGTATTGATTCATTCCATCCTCGATGGAGTAGATCGTTACCATTTTTCGCCCAAAGCAGTAGACGACTCTTTTTCAAAAACCCTGTACGACCTATATCTCGACCGCCTCGATCCGGGCCGCCGCTGGCTGACCCAGAAAGACCTGGCCATCCTCTCGACGTATGAAAACCAACTGGACGACGAGGCAGGCACCGGAAATTACGACTTTTTCGATCTCTCCCTCTCCCTGGTTCAGCAAGGGATCGCCAAGAGTGAGACTTTTTTCAAGGAAATTCTGCAAGAGCCCTTCGATTTTACCCAGGATGAAACCTACGAACTCGACGGCTCCAAGCGTCCTTTCCCGGCAGATGAAGCCCAACTTCGCGAAGACTGGCGCCTGATGCTCAAATACGAAACCCTTACTCGCGTAGAGGAAAAACTCGAGAGCCAGGCAAAAGGGGAGGATGAAGAACTCAAAGGCCTGAGCTTTGAAGAACTCGAAAAGAAAAGCCGGGAAGAAGTGCTCAAGGTCTATACGGATTGGTACGGGCGTCTGGCCAAACGCGATCGCGACGACCACCTGAGCACCTACCTCAACGCCGTGACCAATGTGTTCGACCCCCATACGGGCTATTTCGAACCGATTGAAAAACAAAATTTCGACATCAACCTCTCCGGCAAGCTCGAAGGCATCGGCGCCCGCCTCCAAAGCGACGGCGGATTCACCAAGGTGTCCAACGTCGTAGTGGGAGGCCCGGCATGGAAACAGGGCGAACTGAAGGATAACGACAAGATCCTCAAAGTAGCCCAGGGCGATGAAGAACCGGTCGACGTGACCGGCATGGACCTGGATGACGTCGTTTCCCTGATCCGCGGCAAAAAAGGTACCGAAGTGCGCCTGACCGTCAAAAAAGTGGACGGCAGCATCGGCGAACTCAGCATCATCCGCGATATCGTCATCCTCGAGGACGGCTTTGCCAGATCCCTCATCCTGCACACCTCCTCCAAAGAGAAGGTCGGCTATATCTTCCTGCCCCGCTTCTACGACGATTTTTCCGATGAAAACGGCCGTAGCTGCGCAGAAGATGTGAGAAAAGAGCTTGAAAAACTCAAAGCCGAAAACGTGAAAGGCATCCTGCTCGACCTGCGCGACAACCCCGGCGGATCGCTCCGCGATGTAGTCACCATGACCGGTCTGTTCGTCGAAAGCGGGCCCATCGTTCAGGTGAAATCCCGCGGCCGCACCCCCGACGTCATGCAGGACATCGATCCGGGCGTGACCTGGAACGGCCCGGTGGTCGTCATGGTCAATACTTTCAGCGCCTCCGCATCGGAGATCATCGCGGCTGCGCTCCAGGATTACAACCGCGGCATCGTGGTAGGCAGTCCCTCCACCTTTGGCAAAGGCACCGTCCAGCGCTTTATCGACCTCGACCGCTCGGTGGCCGGATTTAGCGAGATCAAGCCCCTGGGCTCGGTCAAACTGACCATCCAGAAATTCTATCGCATCGATGGAGGCTCCACCCAGCTCCGCGGCGTCATTCCCGATATCGTGTTGCCCGACGATTTTTACTACCTCGAAGTGGGCGAAAAGGACAATGACTTTCCGATGGAATGGACGGAAATAGCTTCCGTGCCCCACGAGCAAAACGTCTACAAGGTTCAAAAGCTCGACCAGATCAAGGCGAAAAGCGCCCAGCGCGTCAAGGAAGATCCGATTTTCAAGGAGATCCTGGAAAACGCCAAGCGCCTCAAAACGCAGCGCGACAATTCGGAATACACACTGAATCTGGAGCAATTCCGCGCCCTGCAGGAAAAAATGCACGAACAGAATGAATCGTATAAAAAGCTGTTCGAACAGGATGTCGTTTTTGGGGTGGAAAACCTGAGATCCGATATCGCATACATAGAAGCCGAGGAAGGAAGAAAGGCCCGCAATGAAGACTGGGTCAAAACGATTCGCCAGGATATCCACCTCCGGGAGACCCTGCAAATCATGCACGATATCCTGGCCAATTAAGTTTTAACAAAATTAATTAAACAACTTTTACCGCCTTCGGCGGGTAAAGTTTTTAAAATGTGACCGCAGGCCTTAAATTATTTTTGTCCTGATACTTGAACCATAAAAAGGGAAAGGCCTAATGAACTACCTGTCCCTTGAAAATGTGACCAAGACCTACGGGGAAAAGGTCCTTTTTCAAGACCTCAACCTGCAGATCAGCAAGGGCCAGAAAGTGGCCCTTGTCGCAAAACGGCACCGGAAAAACCACCCTGCTTCGCGTGATCGCAGGCATGGAAACCGGCGAAGGAGAAAACTGCCGCATTCTCCTTCGCCGGGATATCCGCGTCGGGTACCTCCCTCAGGAACCCCAATTCAACGAGGGCCTCACGGTCATGGAAACGGTTTTCCACAGCGACAATCCCCTCATCGGGGCCATCCGCCGCTATGAGGAAGCCCTCCTCCACCCCGAAAGCCCGAACTCCTCCAACACGCCCTCGGGGAAATGGACGACCTCAAAGCCTGGGACTTCGAAGCCCGGATCAAGGAAATCCTCTTCAAACTCAATATCACCTGGCTCGAACAACGGGTCAGCACCCTCTCGGGCGGTCAGCGAAAACGCCTGGCCCTCGCCCGCCTCCTCATCGACGATCCGGATTTTCTTATCCTCGACGAACCCACCAACCACCTCGACCTCGACATGGTCGAATGGCTGGAGGAATACCTATCCCAGCCCAACCTCACCCTCTTCCTCGTCACACACGACCGCTATTTCCTCGAAAATATCTGCGACCACATCATCGAGCTCGAAAACGGCCAGCTCTACCGATACAGCGGCAACTACAGCACTTTTTGGAGAAAAAGCGGCCCGGATGGAAAGCGAGGCCACGGGCAACGATAAGAACAAAAATTGCTTCGCAAGGAACTGGACTGGGTGAAACGTATGCCCAAGGCCCGGACCACCAAAGCCAAATCGCGGGTGGACGCCTTTTTCGAGCTGCAGGAGAAAACCTCCCAGCGCGTCGATCGCCAGGAGATCCAGATCGACATCAAAGGCGCCCGCATGGGCAGCAAGATCGTCGAAATGCACAACGTGGGCAAAAGCTACGGCGACACCCTGTTGATCGAAAATTTCAACTACAAGTTCAAAAAGAAGGAACGCGTGGGCATAGCCGGCAAGAACGGAATGGGGAAAACTACCTTCCTGCGCCTCATCACCCAGAGCGTCCGCCCCGATACGGGCAAGGTGGTCGTGGGCGATACCGTGGAATTCGGCTACTACTCCCAGGAGGGCATCCAACTGATGGAAGACAAGCGGGTCATCGACGTGATCACGGATATCGCGGAATTCATCCCCCTGGAAAAAGGTCAGAAACTGACCGCGCCCCAACTGCTGGAACGCTTCCTGTTCTCGCGGTCGCAACAACAGGTTTACGTCTCCCAACTCAGCGGGGGCGAGCGCAGAAGGCTCTACCTGCTGACCGTGCTGATGAAAACCCGAACTTCCTCATCCTCGACGAACCCACCAACGACCTGGATATCCTCACGCTCAACGTGCTGGAGGACTTCCTGATGGATTTCCCCGGTTGCATCGTCGTCGTCCCACGACCGCTTCATGCTCGACAAGCTGGTCGATCACCTGTTTATCTTCGAAGGCAATGGAGTGGTTCGGGATTTTAACGGGAAATACGGGGAATACAGGGAAGTGCTGAAACAGGAAGAGGCGGCAGCCCGAAAAACAGAGCGGCCGGGAAAAGAGGAAACTGCGACGACTTCCCGCACGAGCTTCGGCCTGAGCTCCCAGCAGAAGAACGAGCTCAAAAAACTGGAACGCTTTCTGCCGGGTCAATCGAGACCGTTGTAAAACCGGCGCCAGATAACTGGCCACCTCCGGCATCTTCTCCCCTTCAAATTCTCCTCCTCCGGTAAGGGTTGTCCCTTCCATGTTCCCAACGATGATCTGCCACAGGAGAACATCCGGCTCGACCTGCTCGGTCGTAGTGATGAGCAAGGACCCTTCGACTGAAAATATCTCCACGAGGACCCCGCCTAGCCAATAGGCGTCGAGCAGGATGGAGTTTGCCTCGTCCACCCGGTAATGCCCCGTGGCCGCATCGACCGTTTGGGCACGTAGGGCCGAACTTGCGCGGCCTCGCCTTCGCCGTAAGTGATCTCATAGGTGAAAACGCCGGCGGAATCGGAAGGCTGAATATTCAATCCCATGAAAATTTTCTGCGACAATCCCGGAGTTGTGATCTCGAGCTCGCCGGTCCAATTTCCTGCCCAACTCACTGGGAAAATCGGCTCGGACTGGGCCGGGAGCGGGAGGCGAAACAGATAGAAATCAGGAATACCACGACAGATGGGAACAAAGCTTTCATATAAACCCTTATTTTTGGCTGAAATAAAACACCCATTATGCGCATTTGGACGATCGCTCTTTTTGCCATCCTTAGCCTGCCGGCCCTGGGACAACAACCCTATTTTCAGCAGGAGGTCGACTACCGGATCCGCGTCCGACTGGATGATTCCAGCCACATGCTGAGCGGCGATGTCGGGCTGACTTACACCACCCATTCGCCGGACACCCTTGCTTTTATCTATTTCCACCTTTGGGGAAATGCCTTCCGCGACCGCAGCACCGCTTTTGCGAAGCAAAAACTCCGCACCCGCTCGGCGGTTTTTTACTTCGCCAAAGATAGCAATTTGGGTTCCTACGAATCCATCGATTTTTTGGCCCGGGGCGAGACCCTCTCCTGGAGTCTCGACGCCCAACAACCTGGATATCGCACGGGTCCAGCTGCCCGAGCCGCTGCTGCCGGGTGCGCAAGTCGAACTGGCCATTCCTTTGTCCTCAAAGTTCCGGCCTCCTTTTCGCGGCTGGGCCATACGGGTCAGGCATACCAATTTACCCAATGGTACCCCAAGCCCGCGGTGTACGATCGCGAAGGCTGGCACCCCATGCCCTATCTGGACATGGGGGAGTTCTATTCCGAATTTGGGTCCTTCGACGTGGAGATCACCCTCCCCGCCAACTACGTGGTGGGCGCCACCGGGGTTCTGGAAACGGCCTCCGAGCGCGAATTTCTCGAAAAGAAAGCCGCGTATACCAGGCAATTGATGGACGTGGCGCCGCCCCAAAAGGAGGACAATGAAGCGGTGGCCCGAAAGGATACCTTCCCCGCTTCGAGCCCGGAATGGAAAACCATTCGCTACACCGCCGGGCGGGTGCACGATTTTGCCTGGTTTGCCGATAAGCGATTCTTCGTCCTGAAGGGCGAAAGGCCGCTTGGCCTCCGGCCGAAAAGTCGATACCTGGGCCCTACTTCACCCACGCGGAAGCCTGGCTTTGGAAAGACGCCATCACCTACCTCAACCGCAGCGTCCGCTTTACTCCGACCTGCGGGCGAATACCCCTACCCGCATGCATCTGCGGTGATGAGCGCCCTCAGTGCGGGGGCGGAATGGAATATCCCATGATCACCGTGATCGGGTCATCCGGCAGCGCCAAAGCGCTCGACGTGGTCATCACCCACGAGGTGGGCCACAACTGGTTTTACGGCATCCTCGCTCCAACGAGCGCGACCACGCCCTGGATGGACGAGGGGGATCAACACCTACGAGCACCGCTATATCAGCCAATATTATGGAAGGGAATTGCTGGCCGATTTCCTTCCCAAATTCCTGTCCAAAGGGCTCGACGCCTCCCTGAGCGAGGTGGGTTACCTCCTGCAGGCCCGCCGCCACAAAGACCAGGCCCCTGAAACGAGCTCTGACGAGTTCAAGGATATCAACTACTGGCTCGGGGCTTATGAGAAGCCGGGTTGGGCTTTCCGCCATCTGGAGGGTTTTCTGGGAAAAGAGGCCTTCGACCGGGCCATGCAGACCTACTACCGGGAATGGGAATTCCGACACCCCAGCCCCTCCGACCTGAAACAACTGCTGGAGCGCGAAACCAACAAATCGCTCGACTGGCTATTCGAGGGCTATTTATATTCCAACGAAAAAATGGATTACGCCCTGACCAGCGTTCGGGAAACAAACGGCGCCCTGGAAGTGGGAGTGAAAAACCGGCAGGATATGTCCCCGCCCTTTGCCATATACGGACTGAAGGATTCGGTGGTGGTCAACAGTCAATGGTATGAGGGTATGGAGGGACGCCAAAAGATCTCCTTCCCGGTCGGCGAATACGACCGCCTCGTGCTCGACTACGAACGCTACCTGCTCGACCTGCATCGAAACAACAACCAGATCCGGACCTCCGGTTTATTCCCGAAAATGAAAGCGCCCGCCTTCGGGCTGTTTTCCGGGGCAGACCGGTCTTACCGAAATACTTTTTACGTGCTTCCCCTGATCGCCTGGAACAACTACGACAAACTCCAGGCCGGCATCGGCATCCACAATTTTTCGGCCGTGCAAAAGGATGTGGAATGGTATGCCTTGCCCTTGTACTCAGCGGTGACCCAGCAGGTGAACGGCATTGCGGGTATCCGCGCCAATATCTACCCAGGAAGCGGACTGCTGCCCGAATGGACGCTGGCCCTGGATGCCAAGCGCTTTACCGGAGATTACAACTGGCGGAATAAGTACTACCTCGATTACTACCGCATCAGCCCTTCTCTCCGGGTGCGGATCGCCTCGGCGCCCAACGGCAATATGGAGCATTTTCTCCGCTACCGCGTCCTTTTTGTAGGGGAAGAACAGGGGCTATTCGACACCCTGGGCGTTTTCCAGGGTACGGATTACGACCATAACCTGTTGCATATCTGGTCTTACGAACTGGACAACCGGCAGGTGGTGAACCCCCATTCCCTGCGTCTGGCCCTGGAGAGCCAATCCTACACTGACGCATTTGGGGTGGGACCAAATTACCTGAGGCTGAGCCTGGATGCGAGGGGAAATATACCTACAACAAAGGCCGGCACCTCTCCGGGCGGCTATTTATGGGGTACCACCTCGTAAATACGATCCGGGATGCCGGATTCATCGGCCCGGGCGCCTTCAACCTGACGGGGCAGGGGTACAGGGGCCACGACGATTACAAATATGACGAATTTTATTTTGGGAGAAATGATAACAGCGGGCCATTTGCCCGCCAGGTCACGCTGCGGGACGGTGGTTTAAAATGCCTTTTCCAGCGGCTTTCAGGGGCAGAGTGGAAATACGAACGATTTCCTGATAGCCATTAACCTGAAGGCGGATTTGCCCAAGGACCTGCCATTGAAATTGCCGCTCAAGCCCTATTTCGATGCGGCGTATGTTTCGGATTTGCGGCCGATTTCCCGCGGGCCAGCCTCTTTCGGAGCAGATTTGGTGGAGCGGTGGGGTTTGCCTGGAGGTCGGCGACGAGATTCTGGCCATTTATTTCCCCGTCATCAACTCCGCCAACCTGCGGCAGTTGTACGATGGCGATGGGCGCGACGGGTATTTGAGCCGCATCACCTTTCAGTTCGATATCCGGAGGTTGAATCCGGTAAATTTGCTGAGTATGCTGGGGTTGTGATGATTAATCCTCGTCCTCCTCTTCTTCTTCTTTAGGAGCGACCCCGCCGGGATTATTGGCTTTGTAGTAAAGCACCGAGCAATTTTCCCGCAAAAACATGGTTTGGGCGGCTTGTTGAATATCGTTTGACGTGATATTGCGGTAGATTTCCACTTCCCGGTTGATCTGGTCGGGATCGCCGAGGAGTTCGAACATCGCCAGGTTGAGGGCCTGGTTGAGGATATTGGCCTCCGAGAAGACGATGGAGCTTTCCATCTTGTTTTTCACCTTTTCCAACTCCCGCTCGGGGATGAGGTGGTTTTGATTTCTTCCAGTTCTTCCCAGATCGCCTCCTCGACCTGTTGCAGGGTGTATCCGTCCGTCGGTTTGGCCTCGATGATAAACAGTCCCGGGTCGATATTTCCGGTGATATAACAATCGATTGACGTCACCAACCGCTTTTCCTTCAGCAGGCGGCGGTAGAGGCGGGAGGATGGCCCATTGGAGAGGATATCCGAAAGGGAGGTCGGAGGTATAGTACAGCGGCTCCAGCCGTCCGGCGGAATGGAAAGCCATGTACAGGGCGTCGACCGGCACATTGGCGTGGAGGACCCTTTGTTGCAATTGCTTTTGGGGGGGTTCGGCCGGCAGGTTTCGATCCGGCGACGCGCCGGCCGGGATGTCGCCAAACCATTTCTCGACCAGCTTCCTCGCCCTTTCCGGCTTGATGTTGCCGGTAATGGACAGGATGGCGTTGTTCGGCGTGTAAAAATTTTCGTAGAAAGTTTGGACGTCCTCCATCCTGGCATCTTCTACATGCTTAGGTACCTTCCCGATGGTCGGCCAGCGGTAGGGGTGCACGTGATAAGCCATGTCGGACAGGTGGTGCCAGACATCGCCATAGGGTTGATTGAGGCAGGTCTCCTTGAATTCCTCCACTACGACTTTGCGCTGCACGTCGAGCACATTGGGGTCGAAATTGAGGCTCAGCATGCGGTCGGATTCGAGCCAGAGGGCCGTTTCGATGTTCTCCGCGGGAAGGATGTCGTAGAAATTGGTGACGTCGTTGTTGGTAAAGGCGTTGTTCTCTCCCCCCGCGTTCTGGATGGGGTCGTCGAAATCGGGCACGTTTGCCGATCCGCCGAACATCAGGTGTTCGAAGAGGTGGGCGAAACCCGTCTTTTCCGGCATTTCATCCCTGGCGCCCACGTTGTACAGAACGTTGACGGCCACCATGGGTGTGCTGTCGTCTTCGTGCAACAGCACGCGCAGCCCGTTGGGCAAAATAAATCTGTTATAATTGATCACGTCGTTTCCTGTTCAGTTTTAGAACAACAAATCTAAGGAGGGAGAGTTTATTGCTACTCAATACGCCAAAAATCGAGGTCGTAACATCCTTTCGGAAAACAATCCTAAAGCTATGAAAAAGATACGACATCTCGCGCCTGGAGCGCCACCGGAGCCGCTTTCTTTTGCTGGGCCTGGCTTGCTCGCTCTTCCTCGTATGGAGCGCTTTTGAATGGACCAGCTCCCGGGCCTTTATTCATCCCGTAAATGAAGAACCCGAGGGGATGCCCGAAATCGATGTGGTTCGAACCGTTCAGCGCCCGAAACCTGTTTCTCCAATACCCCAGCCCCGGCTTACTTCGGGCAAAATTACACAGGCCGCCGAACCTTTTGTCTCCGCCAACCCTGTTTTGATCGACACCTCCATTCACGCGGTCCCCGCAAATCCGCAGTTTACCGGAACGGGCCCGGCATTGCCCGCCGAACCGCCGGCCCGGCCTGTCGTTCCTGTAAAAGAGGCGCCACTGATCTTTGCCGAAGTGATGCCTCGTTTCCCAGGTTGCGAGGAGATGGGCTTGAGCAAGGAGGCGCGTCAAACCTGTGCTGAAAAAGCCCTGCTTTCCTATATTTACGAGCACGTCGAATACCCGCAGGCCGCTTTGGAAAACGGCATTTTCGGCATGGTGGTCGTCCGCTTCGTCGTGGAAAAGGACGGCAGTATCACCGAGGCCGAGGTGTTAAAGGACATCGGGGGCGGCTGTGGGAGGGCGGTCTTGAAGGTCGTCGAATCTATGCCGGCCTGGATACCCGGCAGCCAGCAGGGCAGAAAAGTGCGGGTCCAGTTCAAACTCCCCATCCGTTTTGAACCCTCCAGGGATTGATCGAAACCCAATTTATTGCTTACCTTGCGCTGAAGATAAGCAAAGCGTGGCGCCATGCGGCCTGATTATTCCAACATAGCATTCGACCGCAACCTGGTCTGTAAAATTAACGGAACGGAAGAACCCGAAGGCTCCGGTTGGATGAGTTCGGAGCAGATTCCCATTTTGCCCGTATTCGGTCCCGAGCATCGGAAAAACCTGGAGCACCTGGACTTCGTGTCCGGTATTCCCCCCTTTCTTCGCGGCCCCTACGGCTCCATGTACGCGGTGCGTCCCTGGACGATCCGCCAATACGCCGGGTTTTCCACCGCGGAGGAGAGCAACGCCTTTTATCGTCGCAATCTGGCGCAGGGGCAAAAGGGCCTCTCCGTGGCGTTCGACCTTGCCACCCACCGCGGGTACGACTCCGACCACGAGCGTGTGCGCGGCGACGTGGGCATGGCCGGCGTAGCCATCGACAGCGTGGAGGATATGAAGATCCTTTTCGACCAAATACCCCTCGCCGACATGTCCGTTTCCATGACCATGAACGGGGCGGTGATCCCCATCCTGGCTTTTTACATCGTGGCGGCCGAAGAGCAGGGCCTGAGGCTGGAACAGTTGAACGGCACCATCCAGAACGACATCCTGAAGGAGTTCATGGTGCGGAATACCTACATCTACCCGCCCGAACCCTCCATGCGCCTCATCGCGGATATATTTTCCTTCGCTTCGAAGCGGATGCCGAAATTCAACTCCATCAGCATCAGCGGCTACCACATGCACGAGGCAGGCGCTCCTGCCGACCTGGAGCTGGCCTACACCCTGGCCGACGGCCTGGAATACCTCCGAACCGGGATCAAGGCCGGGCTCGACATAGACGATTTCGCCCCCGGATCTCCTTCTTTTGGGGGATCGGCATGAACCACTTTATGGAGATTGCCAAGTTGAGGGCCGGGCGTTTGTTGTGGTCGAAGCTGGTAAAGGAGTTCCATCCCAAAGACGAAAAATCGATGGCTCTGCGGGCCCATTGCCAGACCTCGGGTTACAGCCTGACCGAGCAAGATCCCTTCAACAACGTGGCGCGCACTTGCATGGAGGCGCTGGCGGCCGTGTTGGGAGGCACGCAATCGCTTCATACCAACTCCCTCGACGAGGCCATCGCGCTGCCCACTGATTTTTCGGCAAAAATCGCCCGCGACACCCAGCTTTATCTTCAGGAAGAAACATCGGTTGCCAAAGCCGTAGACCCCTGGGCGGGGTCATATTTTGTGGAATACCTGACCGCCCAATTGGTGGAGAAGGCCTGGGAGCATATTCAGGAAATCGAGTCCTACGGAGGCATGGCCAAGGCCATCGAGGCGGGCATTCCCAAAATGCGCATAGAAGAGGCGGCCGCTCGAAAGCAGGCCCGGATCGACAATGGGAAGGATCAGGTGGTAGGAGTGAACGTTTTCGGGGTGAAAGAAGACCAGCCGCAGCTGGACATTTTGCGGGTGGATAATTCGGCGGTGCGGGAAAGCCAGATCCGCCGGATCGAGGAAACTAAAGCGAATCGCGACGAGGCGGCGGTGCAGGCGGCTCTGGAGGGAATATACGAATGCGCCCGTTCGGGCAAGGGGAATTTGCTAGCGCATGCGATCCAGGCGGCGCGGGTGCGCGCGACCCTGGGCGAAATATCCACGGCGATGGAGCGCCAATTTGGGCGTTTCCAGGCCAATAGCCACGCCATTTCGGGCGTATATGCAGGAGAGATGGGAAATACAGAAGACAGTTTCCAAAGAGCTCGCGAGCTGGCCGACCTTTTTGCCCGCCAGGAGGGCCGTCGTCCACGGATTATGGTCGCCAAACTCGGGCAGGACGGGCACGACCGCGGCGCGAAGATCATCGCCACCAGTTTTGCCGACCTGGGTTTCGATGTAGATATCGGTCCCTTGTTTCAAACCCCTGCTGAGGCTGCCCGCCAGGCTGCTGAAAACGACGTGCACATTTTGGGCATTTCGTCCCTGGCGGCGGGGCACAAGTTCCTTGTACCGCAAACCTTGGAAGAGCTCGCCAAACTCGGTCGGGAGGATATTCTGGTGGTGGTAGGTGGGGTTATCCCGCAGCAGGACTATGCTTTTCTTCTGGAGCAGGGGGTAGCGGGGATATTTGGACCAGGAACGAAGATTGCGGAAGCGGCTATTTCAATTTTGGATCAGTTGATGATGCCTTAAATGAAGAAGGGAAGCGCGATTAGCACTTCCCTTCTTCATTTAAAATCTTATTGGAGCGGGAAACGAGACTCGAACTCGCGACCCTCAGCTTGGGAAGCTGATGCTCTACCAACTGAGCTATTCCCGCGATTGAGGGGCAAATGTAAGGAGGAATTGCTTAATTGCAAAGGGCTTCATTAGCTTCGTCGCGATTAAACTTGAATCCCCTGGTGTCTAACTGTACGGCGGAGAAGGTTTTGGGCTTTTTTAAACCGGCAGCCTGGTCCTTCGCTTCTTCAATGATAAAGACAATAACTTCGACCTGCTTACCCAGAAAATTGTCGGGCAGGGAAAGTGTAAGATTATTCTTGTCTGCGGTAATGATGGTGCGAATCATGGTAGAGGCCATAGTGATATTTTATCTGATCGACAGATAAAACTAACAATTTTATAGACAACGGAGTTCTACCACATCGCCAACACCCCTCCATTCCTCTTCCCCTGTATCTCTTGCACCACCGCCCGGTTGACATCGGGCAGGAAGGAAGAGGCCGTGCCGGGCCGGTCGTCGAAGATTTCGACGCGCATCTCGCGGGCGAAGACCTTGGCCAGGTCGCCGATGTTGCGGGCGAAGCGCTCGGATTTGCCCATGCCCATCAGGAGGTCGATGACGCCGGAGCGAACCATCTCGTATTTGTCGATCGCAAGGAGGAGCTGCCGCTGTGATTTGCCTTTAGCCGGCTTGCCGGATCTTTCGGTTTTTTCGCGGAGATCGTCTGCCGAATATCCCAGCAGCCGGGAGCGGAATTGCCACCAGTTTGCGGCATTTCCTCCGTTGCGTTGCTCGTACATTTCCAAGTGCCGCTGCTGACTTGCGGTTTGACAGGACACCAGCCCCATCGCCTTGGCCATTTCCAGCACGGCGACGACCTGTTCCTTGCTCAGAAGCTCGGCGTTTTCCACCCGCTCCTCCAGCGAGAACAGATACCTGGCATATTTCTGCTTGACCCTGCTATGCGAATTGAGGGTGATGAGTTTCGCCATTTCAATGGAGAAGTAATAATCGTCGATCAGCGGATCGCCGGAAGGGCGGTTGGCGTAATCCTGCATCTTCAACGGCTTGCGGATCCCGTCGCGGAATTCGTACACGTCGCTCAGCCACTTCTTCAAATTCCGGGCGTATTGCGCCGCCGGCAATTCCAGCACCTGATACAGTTCCGTTGCGCGTACGACCTTGGTTCCTTTTTTGCTGATCAAAACCTGAAGTTCCATTGCTTTTTGGATTTGTTTCAACAAAAATAAACACTTTGTTTTAAATTGTCAATGTTTTAAACAAAAGTTTTTTAAAAGTGAAGAGTGTGGCACTCAAACAAAACATTCCCTGGCCACGCGATCTGCTATAAGTTTGCCTTGGCGGGTAAGCATGAAGACTTCGCCGTTGCGAACCACATCTCCGGAATCCAAAAAGGGCTGGATAGCATCGAGAAAATGTTTGGAATAGTCTTCCGGAAGGGATTGGATATGAGCCAGATCGCAGCCCCATTGGGTGCGGAGGCTGGTCATGACGTACTCGTTGTATCGATTGGCAGGCGTGAGGGTTTCCAGTTCGAAAGGCAGGCGGCTTTCGGCAAGGGCCTGGAGGTAGCGGGCGTTGTTGGCCACGTTCCATTGGCGGGTATCGCCGTTGTAGGAGTGGGCGGCGGGCCCCACGCCGAGGTAAGGCTCGCCGAGCCAATAGCTGGAGTTGTGCTTTGAATAGCGACCCGGCAGGGCGAAGTTGGAGATCTCGTAGTGCGCGTAGCCGCTTTTTTCCAGGACAGCCATTAGATACTCGAACTGGCGGGAGCTTTTCCTCGTCGACCGGGGGCGCCTGGCCCTTTTCCACGAAATGCCCCAGGGCGGTCTTGGGTTCGACAGTGAGGCAGTAGGAGGAGAGGTGCGGGATCTGCAACTCAAAAAACGTGCGAAGATTGGCCGCCCATTGCTCGTCGGAGGTGGTGGGCGAGCCGTAGATCAGATCGAGGGTGATATTTTCAAATCCGGCATCCTGCGCCCGCTTCACGCTACCGAGGGCCTCTTCGGCCGAATGGGCACGGTTCATGAAGCGCAGGTCGGCCTCCGAAAACGACTGTATGCCGATGCTCAGGCGGTTGACCGGGCTTTTGCGGAGCATGTGGACCCCCTCCCGCGTCAGGTCGTCGGGATTGGCCTCCAGCGTGATCTCTGCATCGTCCGCAACCGGAAAAAGGCGGTAGATTTGATCGAAGATCGAGTTCAGTTCAGCCTCGTCGAGCAGCGAGGGCGTGCCGCCGCCGAAATAGATCGTTTGAAGGGTGGCGCGGTTGAGGTAGTCGCGTTGGAGCTCCAGCTCCCGCCGGATTGCCAACACCATTTCTCCTTTATATTTCAGAGAGGTGGAAAAGTGGAAGTTGCAGTAGTGGCAAGCTTGTTTGCAGAAGGGGATATGGAGGTAGAGTCCGGGCAAAGAGAGTTATTAAGTTGATGAGGGAATAAGTTTTTTTGCGCAATGGGCGTTTGGATATAAAAGTCTCCCCCCCCCCCCGGGCGCCAGCGCCCGTTGCGCCGCGCGCGTGGCGGTGAAAAATAAACAACTTTCAGCTTGAATTTGATTTCGGGGAAAAATATATCGGTTCTCTGCTTACTGCTGCTGACAAAGGCCGCCTACGCACAAGTCAATCTGCAATGGCAGCCGGTGGACAGCCTGGCGGCTGTTTGGCTGGAGGAGCAGAAGCTGCCGGCTACCTTTCCCGACTCCCAGGCAGTCGTTCAATATTTGGAGGGGACGATCAAACAACTCCGTTCCCAATCGCGGCTCACTGCCTCTGTCGATAGCCTGATTTGGGCGGACAGCACGGCCACGGCACACTTGTTCCTCGGGCCGGTGTTGCGGATCCAGCGCCTGGAAAACGGGAACCTGCCCGAACCCTTTCTGGGGAAAGTCCGATTCAGGCCCAGGGCCTTTGTAGGCAAGCCCCTCCGGCCGGAGGAAATTCTAAAACTGGAAGAGGATCTGCTGGAAGAAGCCGAAAACAGCGGCTTCCCCTTCGCCCGCATACGGCTCGACAGCCTGGCCTGGGAAGGCGAGGACCTGGTGGCGGGCCTGTTTTGGGAAAGCGGTCCGGCGATCGAATGGGCGCCACTGCAAATTGAAGGCGACGCCCGTTTGGCGCCTTCCTACCTTCAGCAATACCTGGGTTTTCGGCCCGGCACTGCATATAGCCGACGCAAGGTGCTCGATTCGAGGAACCGCCTGAGGGAGCTGCCGTTTGTGCGGGAGACCAAAGATCCGGTCGTGGAGTTTTCCGGACAAACCGCCTCCCTGAAATTATTTCTCGAACGAAAAAAAGCCAGCCGCCTGGATTTTCTGATCGGGGTATTGCCCACCAGCGACGCGAGCCTTCAGAGGCGCTTGCTGGTCACGGGCACGTTTAACGCCGAGTTTCAAAACGCCTTCGGAAAAGGCGAACGCATCTACGCTTCCTTCGAGCAGCTTCGTCCGGGCACCCAGGAACTCGAGGTTGCCTTCACCTACCCCTACCTGCTGCAACTTCCCTTCGGCATCGACCTGGGCTTCAACCAATACAAGCGCGACTCGACCTATAACGACGTCATTTTCGATGCCGGCCTTCGCTACCTCCTGCCGGGCGGCAACTACCTGCGGGTATTTTGGAACCGCAGTTCCTCTTCCCTGATCTCCATCGACCAGAGCGGATCATCTCCACCCGCCAGCTACCCTCGACCCTCGACGTGCAGGTCAACGCGCTGGGACTGGAATACCTGTGGCAGCGCCTGGATTATCGCTTCAATCCGAGAAAGGGTTGGAGCATCGGCGCCCGGGCCAGCGCCGGCACGAAGAGCGTCGGCCGCAATCCCGTCATTGCGGCCTTGCAAGACCCCGAGGACCCCGGTTTTGATTTCGGAACCCTCTACGATACGATCGATCAGAAGACCTACCTCGTGCGGCTGACGGGCGATGTGGGGTATTTCTTCCCGGTTTTTTCCTCTTTTACCCTCTACCTGCGCAACCGCTCCGGCTGGGTATATTCCCCCCAATCCATTTACCGAAACGAGCAAATCCGAATCGGCGGCAATCGCCTGCTGCGGGGCTTCGACGAGGAGTCGATCTTCGCCACCCTCTATTCCGTCTTTTCCCTGGAATACCGCCTTCTATTAGATCAGGGCCCTTTGCTTTTGGCAGCCCTGGTGATGGCTTCTTGCGCCAAAGAGGACCTCTCCTCAGACAATGCCGCGACCTTAGACAAGATCTATCTCGGTGGGCCGGGCATAAACAACTTCAGTGGCGACTTTACGGGCGACAATTTCAACGATTTTGTGGAAAATCCATTTGTAAAAGTGATCGAACAACCGGTATCGACCTTCTCCGTCGACGCCGACGGGGCGTCTTATTCCTACATTCGAAGGCAATTGCTGGATATGGATGCGTTTCCGCCCAAAGCGGCAGTGCGCACGGAAGAGCTGATCAATTATTTTCCCTTGAATTATGCTCCACCCGTCGGCAATCATCCGGTTTCCGTGAACGGCGAGGTAGCGGAGTGCCCCTGGGCGGAAGGGCATAAATTGGTCCGCATCGGCTTGCAGGGAAAGACCCTCAGCGATCTGCCCCCCTCCAACATCGTACTCCTGATCGACGTTTCGGGTTCCATGTCGAATGAAGATAAGCTCCCTTTGCTCAAGGATGCGTTTGAGATCCTGGTCGATCAGTTCGACAAGCAGGACCGGATCGCCATCGTCACCTATGCAGGGGAGGCGGGGTTGCTTGAATTCCACTTCGGGGGATAAAAAAGCATCATCAAACAGGCCATTCAGGGCTTGGGGTCGGGGGGGTAGTACGGCCGGCGCACAGGGCTTGATCACCGCCTATGAGATCGCCATGCTGAACTTCATCGAGGGCGGAAACAACCGGATCATACTCGGCACGGACGGCGACTTTAACGTAGGCGTTTCTTCACAGGAGGCCTTGATTGACCTCATCGAGGAAAAAGGGAACTGGGCATCTTCCTCACGGTGCTCGGGGTCGGCACGGGCAACCTCAACGACGGAATGCTCGAGCAGGTGGCCGACAACGGCAACGGCACCTACGAGTACATCGACAACCTGGAGCAGGCCAAAAAAGTCTTCGTCCATGAGTTCGGCAAACTGTATACCGTGGCTAAAGACGTAAAGATAAAGGTGGCCTTCAATCCCGACGTAGTGGCCGAATACCGGCTTATCGGCTACGAAAACCGGCTGATGACGGAAGAAGAATTTGAAACGGATTCTACGGATGCGGGAGAGATCGGGTCCGGGCAAAATATCACGGCGCTCTACGAGATCATCCCGTTTAATTCAGGGCAGGAAGGCTTGCCCGTTTTTACTATCGACTTCAAATACAAGCTTCCGGATTCTTACTGGAGCATACCCTCCAACTCGATATCTTCGACCAGGGCGCAGGCTTCAGTCAGGCCAGCGAACACCTTCGCTTTACTTCAAGCGTAGCCGCTTTCGGCATGCTGCTCCGGGATTCCGAATATAAAGGCGCCGCGACTTACGATAAGGTCATCGAGTGGGCAAATGAATCGAGCTCCTGCGACCCGCATGGATACCGGTCAGAGTTTTTGGAATTGGTGGGGAAGGCGATGGAGTTTTAGGACTGGCGCAGCGACTTGGCTTTAGGGTATCGCAGGGTCCTCTCCGGGCTAAAGTTTACCCACTTTTGGGGTTGCTACAATTAAGCCCCGTAGGGGCGACACCTTTATTCTCGAACGTGCCGCCCCTACGGGGCTTGGGAAATCTAATGACATCATGAACTATAAACGTGCCACCCCTAACGGGGCTTTTTTGATTTCAAAAAAAGTGGGTAAACCTTAGTCTACGAGAGACGCTGCTAAGACGTAATATTCCGTTCCCATTCATCACGGCTTTGTTTGAGATAATGAAGCATATCCTTTGCAGTTGCCTTCGATATACTCCCTACCCATTGGCGTTTGGGTTTGTCAAGTTGCTTTTGGGGACTGACTAAACGAAGAATATGAAGTTGCTCCAGTTGTTTTAGCAAAAGCCAAAGCATTGTCGTCGAGCAGTTCAACGGTTATAATTTGCATGGTCTTAATTTTGAGTGAATGCTCAGAAGCATTCCTGCAATTACAATAAAATTCAAACGCTATTTGGGTTATTGAAGTTCCAGAATTCCCTCCTGGCTATTTTCAACACCCCCGGCATCCGATCTTTCAAAAGGCAGGAATAGCTATGCTCCTCCGCCCCAAAACTCCCAAAGAAATACGCGATAGACGGTATCGACGAGCCTTCGAAATCCAACAGCAAAGATTGGCCGGCGTGCCGCCGAATGAGTGCGTCGAGGAGGAAGTGCATGGAATGAAAATCCTTGCCCCTGGCCGTGGAGGCGCCGAACATATTGATGATCCGTCCATGACTTTGCAGGAAAAACCCGGCGGCCAGAAGCTCGCCCCGAAGATCGGTTGCGCCCCAGATTCGACCCAGGTCGCGGGCGATGGCCTCCTGCATGACCCCCTCAAAACGCCGGTACATCCGCGGCGGACATTCCACCTTTTCTCCCAATTGACTTTGGTAGAGCCTCGACAATTCCTCCGGCGACAAGGGCGCCTCTACCAGGCTGTGCTCCTCCCGGGCCTTGCGCAGCCGCTTTTTCAAACTTTTGGAGTACCCCGCCTCGATCACCTCCCAGGGCCGGTGGAGGTCGAGCAGAAAATTGCTCCTGCGCCGGATCTCCCAGCCGGGTATTTCGGTCACCGCATTTTTTTCATTCAAACAGATCAACACCCTCCGAAAATAAGGCGGAATAGCCTCCAGAAACGAGCGGACCAGCTCCGGCCCGGGCAGATTTTTCGAAAAAACGCCCAATTGCTGACAAAAAAGGGGTTGGTACACCTGCTTCAATCCCAGCCATTTGGCGTTCCAGGGAAGGGGGCAGACGGCCTCGTAGTCGCCCGACACCAGGACATCCCACTTTCCGGCAATTTGGTCGAGGTACCAGGAGAAGGCGTAGGGCATTCCGTTGGCAGCCTGGGCGATGCAAGCATCGTAGCGGGCGCGGTCGATGGAGGTATGGAGAGGTGGATTGGATCAAGGGAAAAATGGCTTTCAGCTGTAAAATACGGTCCTTTGTCGACTTTAACATCCTTTCGAGGGGAAGAGAGCCAACGCTTTGGGGCCTCTTTCCGCCCAGAAATACACCATCAGCGGATACGTGAAAGACTCCGAAAGCGGCGAAGACCTCATCTCGGCCACCGTGTTCGACGCGCATTCCGGAGCGGGGGCGGTGACCAACCTCTACGGCTTTTACAGCCTCACCCTTCCGGCGGGCGACACCGTAGCGCTTGAAGTTTCCTACATCGGTTACTCGCCGGCCCGTTTTTATTTTATCCTAGAAAAAGATACGAGCCTCCACGTACGACTTTCTGCCTCCGTGCAACTCGAAACCGTGGAGGTCAAGGCCTCCCGACTCGAGCGTATCGAAGAGTCGGCTCAGATGAGCAAGGTGGAGGTGCCGGTGGAAATGATCAAGAAAATGCCCGCCCTGCTCGGCGAGGTCGACGTGCTCAAGGCCCTGCAGTTGTTGCCGGGTGTGCAATCGGGCGGCGAAGGACAAAACGGACTCTACGTCCGCGGCGGCTCGCCGGACCAAAACCTTATCCTCCTCGACGGGGTGCCGGTCTACAACGTCTCGCACCTATTGGGCTTTTTCTCGGTCTTCAACGCCGACGCCATCAAGAACGTCACCCTCACGAAAGGAGGCTTCCCGGCCCGCTACGGCGGACGCCTATCCTCCGTCATCGAGATCAATATGAAGGAGGGCAACGACCAACAATTTCACGGAGAAGGCAGCGTGGGCCTCATCGCTTCGCGCCTCACCCTGGAAGGGCCGATCGTGAAAAACAAGGCTTCCTTCATGGTGAGCGGCCGCCGCACCTACGTCGATTTGCTCATGCGGCCCCTCATCGCGGCCACACAGCCGGAGGGGGTTTCCTTTAAGCCGAAACTCTATTTCTACGACCTGAACGCCAAGGTCAACTACAAAATCAACGACAAGCACCGGCTCTTCCTCAGCAGCTATATGGGCAGCGATATTTTCTATTTCGAAGCAAGGGAAACGCTGGAGAATGACGGCTATTTCGCCACCGAAAACGGCGTGGATTGGGGCAATATCACCACCGCCCTGCGCTGGAACTACCAGATCAACAACCGCCTGTTCGCCAATACCACGGCTACCTACAGCCAGTTTCAGTTCGACTTCGCTGCGGCTTTCGAGACCCAGCTCGAAGGACAAAAAGAATCGTTTGCCGCCCGCTACGATTCGGGTATCCACGATTTTGCCGGGAAAATCGATTTCGACTATATCCCCAATCCCAACCACTACATCCGCTTCGGCACGGGGTAACTCACCATACCTACAACCCTGGCGTCACGCAGTTGGAGGCGGGTTTCAACGAGATCCAGTTCGATACCCTGGTGGGCTCCGAAAAGATTCATTCCCTGGAATACGCCTTGTACGCCGAAGACGACCTGCAATGGGGCGCCCTTCGGGCAAATGTCGGCTTGCACGCGGCGGCCTTCCAGGTGCTGGGGGAGGAACCGGAACTGTATTTTTCCCTGCAACCCCGCCTCAGCCTCCGCTACCTCCTGCCCCGCGAGGTGGCCCTGAAAGCTTCTTTTGCGACAATGAGCCAGTTTATCAACCTGCTCACCAACGAATCGCTCAGCCTGCCCACCGACCTGTGGGTGCCCAGCACGAAGCGGATCCTGCCCCAGCGTTCCTGGCAGGCGGCCGTGGGCGGGGCCAAAACCTTCGGGGAAGGTTACGAAGTGAGCGTCGAGGCTTATTACAAACAGATGAAAAACGTGCTCTCCTACCGCGAGGGCGCGGAGTTCGTAGGGCTGGAAAGCGACTGGCAGGACAAGGTCACCCAGGGCGACGGGGAAGCCTACGGCCTCGAATTTTTCGTACAGAAAAAAGAGGGCAAGACAACGGGCTGGATCGGCTACACCCTCGCCTGGAACTGGCGGCAATTCGACGAGATCAACGGGGGCGACCGATACCCCTTCAAGTACGACCGCCGGCACGATGCGGAGATCGTGCTGACCCATCAGTTGAGCAAGGGCATTTCCGTCTCCGGCACCTGGGTCTATGGCACCGGCAACGCCATCACCCTGCCGCTTTACCGCTACCTGACCCAAATGACCTCCTCCTTCGGAGACCAGGAATTCGGCTTCCTGCGCGAGGTGGAGGCCATCGGCGAGAAGAACTCTTTCCGCATGAAACCCTACCACCGCCTCGATCTCGGTATCGAGTTTTTCAAGCAAAAAAAACACTGGTCGCGCACCTGGGTGCTGAGCGTGTACAACGTGTACAACCGCAAAAATCCATATTACGTTTACCCCGCCACCGGCGACAACGGCCAGCGGGTGTTCAAGCAGGTGAGTTTGTTTTCGATCATTCCTTCTATTGCGTATAATTTTAAGTTTTAGTGATTAGTGACTGGTGATTAGTGACTAGTCACCAGTCACTAATCACCAGTCGCCAACCCAAATTCTTCCTAATGAAACTCTTTCAAATAATCCTCCTCCTCCTCTGCTTGCCGCCCTTACTGGCTGCCTGACTTTTTCAACCAAATCGTAGACATCGAGATCCCCGAGCACGAGCCTTCGCTGGCAGTGTCGGCGCATTTCCGGGCGCAGGATACCGCCTTGATCGTGTTCGTATCGCGAAGCGCCGGATTCTGGATTCGGTGATCTTAGATTCCGTTTCTATACAAGGCGCTGCGGTCGCGGTGCTCCGCGACGGGGCGCTCTGGCAGACCGTGCCGAACGTCGGGCCGGGGCATTTTTACCTCGCGATGGGAGAACCCATCGGCGACCAACCACATACCTACACCCTGCAGGTTTCGGCGCCCGGCTTTGAATCGGTGGAGGCAGTTCAGGTCATGCCGACCTCGGTTTCTATTCTGGATGCGGTGTATACTGTTCAGGGCGGCGTAAACCCCGACGGCGAAAAGGTCAACACGCTCAGCGTCGAATTTCAGGACCCGGCAGGAGAGGATAACTATTACTACGTGGACGCTTATTACTATATCCCCGACTCCATTGGGGATTTCGGGGGCAACATTTATATACAAACGGAAGACGCCCTGGTAGAACCCTACGAGCAGGGATTGATCTTCAAAGACGGTCCCATCGACGGCAAGAAATACGCACTAAAGACCTGGTTTTGGGATAATGTCCACGAAATCCCCGGCGCGAAGCTGGTCGTACGCCTGCACTCCATTTCCCGCGACCGCTACCTCTTCCTCCGCACACTCGACCTTTACACCAACGCCCAGGGCAATCCCTTCGCCGAACCGGTGGTGGTGCACGATAACATCGAAAAAGGGGTGGGGATATTTGGGGTGAGCTCGGTGGCGAGGTGGGAGATTGGTTTTTAGTGCTCCAAAGCGCATACCCAATTATGCAATTTCCACCATTTAAGTCTCTTTGGTGTACCAAAGCCGATAAGGATCACCTTTCCTTTTTCATTAAAAATTTATTCCCCAAAATTTCACAAAACCTTCTACCTTAAAGTTGTAGGTTTTGCAAAACATTTTTTACCCTCAAAATCATTTATTATGAAAAGGTTTTTGAATTTGTTGCTGCTGACGTTCCTTTTCTCAACTGGAATGCTGGCACAGGATGCCCTGGAAATGAAAGTCATCAAAGACGGCTCGGGCGATAAACCCGTCATGGGCCAGGAAGTGGAGGTGCATCGAGTGCTTAAAGATGCCGAAGGCACCGTCATCTGGTCGAGCCGGGATGTGGGTGTGCCCCACTTTATTATCCTGGGCAAGGAAGTGGAAAATGATCCGACTGCAATGGCTATGGATCAAACGATGCTGAGCATGGAAAAAGGAGGTACTTACGAGGTGGTTATGCCGAAATCGCTCATGGGTGAAACCGCTCCACCCGATCTGAAAGGAGAAAATATTAGGATTGAAGTAGAGGTCATTAACTTCGCCGACCAAAGCCTTCCGGAGAACTGGTCGAGAGCCTTCAGAAGAAAAAGGTGGATGCCGCCATGGATAAGTTCAGTGAATTGTGCCTGGCGCCCGTGAGTACAGCCTGCATGAATGGGATATCAACATGTACGGCTACAAACTGTTGGAGGAAAAACACCCATGCAGCCGTTGATGTCTTCCAGAGCAACGTAAAGCGCAACCCAGATTCAGCCAATACCTATGACAGCCTGGGCGACGCCTATTTGGAGAAGGAGAAAAGCGAAAGGCCCGTAACAATTTTGAAAAGTCCTGGCCATCAATCCCAATTTCCGGAACGGCAGAAAGCTGGCAGCTTTGGAAAAGTAATATCAAATCGAATCAAGAAGGCGGTTGGGGAGGCTTTGGCCACTCCAACCGCCTTCCTATTTCACTCGTCCAGTCTTTTGACCATATTCACCGTCGGCACCAGATCTGCTCTCCTCGCGGCCAGGATGTTGGCGACGACGCCGAAGGCGACCAGCGATATAGCAAACAGGCTCTTCCAGGTGATGTGCTCCTGAAACAGGATCCAGCCGAAGAGCGCGGCGTAGACCACCCCGAAGAAGTTGATGCTGGTAACAATCCCCACCTTTTCGCGCTGCAGGGCCTTGGTGAGATTCACCTGACCCACTTGTGTGAGCAAGCCTACCGCCAGCAGCCAAAGCCATTCCCAACCCTGGGGCATTTTAAAATTCGTCACCGAAAAGACCGCGCCTGCTACCGTGCCCACGATCTGGAAATGCATGACCACCACGATAGGGTGCTCCGACTCCTTGAGGCGGCGCACCAGGTTGTAAGCTATTCCCGAAAAAATGGCCGACAGGATTCCGAAAGCGAAATAAAGGTTAGTGACCCTCGGGTCCCAGCCTTTCAGCAAGATGACACCCGTGATGGATACTCCGAAAAAGAGCCACTGCATCGGCTGCACTTTTTCTTTTAAAAAAATGGCCGCAAACAAGGTGGAGAAGATCGGCGACAGGTAGGAGATCGTCACCGCTGTAGCCAGAGGCAGTTTTTGAAGGGCCACAAAGAAAAAATACAGTGCCAAAGTCCCGCTCGCCCCCCGCGCCAACAAGCGCAGGCGATCGTTGCCGATCCAGGATTGGTTAGCCTTTAGGAGCAACCAGGCGCAAATAAGCATGGACACCAGGCAGCGAAAAAACACCAACTCCATGGGCGGAATGCCCGGCAGCATCTTCACGCAAAGGTTCATCAGGCTGAAGCCGGTCACGGCCAACAGCATGTAGCGAACTCCTGGGGTGAAGAAGGATTTCATGGAAGGCGAAGGTGGGAAATTTTCAGTTTTTAATTTTTAGTTCTTAGTTTTTAGTTAGCCTCAACTAAAAACTAAGAACTAAAAATTAAAAACTAAACTACCCCCTATCCATTTTCACGCGATTTCTTTCATCCTCCGAGCCGGTGCTGCGGCGCTGCGGCCCTTTGACATTCTGGTTGCCGAAGCGATAGCTAAAGGAGACGTTTACGCGGCGGCTCTCCCATTTGTTGTTGACCCTCAGGTCCATGGTCGCGTAATCGGTATAGCCGCGCCAGCGGCCCGTGTTGAAGATGTCGTTGAGGTTGATGCGGATCGTGCCCATGTTTTTGAGCACTTTCTTACTCAGGCCGAAATCAGCCATATACATCGATCGGCCAACGAAAATGCCGTCCACCTCGGGCGATTGGTACCAACCCGAAAGTTCGGCGGTAAAGCCCTTGGGCAGGGTAAATTCATTTGACAGGTAGAAATTGCCGGTGAAGCCCCGGTTGTCGAGCGTGTCGCCCTGAAATTCGGCATGGAAGCTCTTGTAGTTGGCGTTCAGGTTGACCTGCGCCATCCACCATTTGGTGATGGGGATAGGACTGCTGATGTTGAAGCTCACATTGTGGTAGGTATCCAGGTTATAATTCGTGGCATAAGTCGTTTTGGTCGTATCGTCCTGGATCGTGACCTGGGTGATATAATCCTCGCTGCGACTGTAGCTCAGGCTGGTGTTCATCGCGCTCATGAAGGTGTGCGATAATTCGATGGAATGCGTGAACATCGGATTGAGGAAGGGATTGCCCTGCATGTAGGAGAAAGGATCGAGGAAGTAGATGAAGGGATTGAGGTCCTGGTAGCTGGGCCGGTCGATGCGGCGGCTGTAATTGAGGCCGAACTGATGTTTTTCGCTCAGGGAATACTGCATGGAAAGGCTCGGAAAAAACTCCAGGTATTGCCGGTCGACGATCTTGCTCAGGGTGACGGAGTTGCCTACCGATTGGGTGTTTTCGGCGCGCAAGCCGGCCTGAAAGCCCCATTTTTCAAATTGGCGGGAGGCGTTCATGTATGCCGCGGCGATGTTTTCCTCGTACATAAAATGGTTGGTTTTCAAGCTGTCGAGCACCCATTGGTCGCCTTGAAAGAGCTCGAACCGCACGTCGTTGTCGGTCGTCACGAAGCTGGCTTTTACGCCGCCTTCCAGTTTGAGGCCGCTTTTCAGCGGATGCACGTAATCGGCTTTGAAAGCCAGGATATCGACCATGATGGGCACCTCGCTGCGCAGAGGCTCTTCCGAGTAGGAAACGCCTTCGCTGTCGAGGAAGGTGGTAACGAGGTTGTCGAAGGAGTTACCGTTGTAATAGGAGTAGTCGGCGTCGGCGCTGAGTTCGCGGCCCAGGCTGTCGAAGCTGGCCCGGTAGTTGAGGTTGTAGGTGAAATTGCTCCAATTGCCGGGCCGCTCGTTGACCACTTCGAGTCCGCCGCTGAGGTCGCCGTTGGTATAGATATCGCTCTGGCTGGTGAGTTCGAACGCTTCGTCGTTCAAAAAGCCGGTGACCTGCACACCGAGGGTCTGGCGGTCCGTCAGGTTGTAGTCCAGGCCGGTTTTAAAGGAATGGCTGTTGTTGTAGTCTTCCATAAAAGAGACCTGGTCGAAGAAGGTGGAGGTGTCTTCAAACACCACCCCACGCTCCAGGCTCAGTTCGTTGGCGCCGTCGGAGTGGCGGACGCTGTAGTTGCCAAAGAGATTGAACTTCCCCTTTCGGTAGTTTAGGTTCAGGTTGGCGTTTGCTTTTTCATAAGGCCGGTCGAACCATACCAGGCCAAGACCTGCCCCGGCCGTGAGGCTGCCGTTGAGTCCCTGGTTCTTGTTCTTTTTGAGGCGGATGTTGATGATGCCGGCGTTGCCCGCCGCATCGTAGCGCGCAGAGGGCTGGGTGATGATCTCGATCGTCTGGATCGACTCGCTGGGCATGTTTTTCAGGAGGTTGGCCACCTCGGCCATGGAGAGGTAGGTCTGTTTTCCGTCGATCATCACCATCACGCCCTGGCGGCCGCGGAGGCTGATGTTGTCGTTGTTGTCGACGGTTACGCCCGGGGCGCGGCGCAGCACTTCCAGGGCGTTGTTGCCCACCGACACGCTGCTGCTCTCGACGTTGACGATGAGCTTGTCTGCCTGCCGTTCGACGAAAGGTTTTTTGGCTGCAACAACCACCTCGGCCAGTTGCTGCACGGTTTCACCCATGCGCAACGTGCCAAGGTCGATCGTCGCATTGCTTGATTTCAATTGGATGTCGGGGACGACCAGATCGGCGAAACCGACCAGGGTCGCTTGCAGAAAATAAGTATCGTCTTCCAGGAGCTCGAAGCGAAAAGCGCCGGCTTCATCGCTGAAGTCTCCTTTTACCAGGGTGCTGTCTCCCTGACGATAGAGCATGATAGTGGCAAATTGCGCTGCCTGGCCGCTCTTCTCGTCGATCAAAAGTCCGGAAATGGTTCCGGTCGGGGTTTGTGCAAGTAGTTTGTTTTCAATTGGTAATGCAGACAAGATTGCCAACAAGGCGAGGATTGGGGTTCTCATTTCTTAAAATTTTTAACTAATCCATAATGAATAGCCCGAAGGACATCCTTTAGATCGGAAGGTTTCTTTGCGGGTTACGGGAAGAGGCTGGTTTCCGATGAAGGGAGGAGATTTTGGGATGAATTTGAGCAAAAAAAGGATCAGAGAATTTTTAGTTCCTGGTTTTTAATTTTTAGTTCTTAGTTTTTAGTTAATTCAGGGCTAAGAAGAACTAAGAACTAAAAATTAAAAACTCAAAACTCTCTTGAAGCTTCACCCCAACCTGGTACAAGCCGTCATCTCCTCCCTGCAGGATGTGTTCGCCGACAATCAATATGCCGATAAGGTCATCGAGCGGGTGTTGAAGTCGAACCCCCGATGGGGCGCCCGCGACAGGGCCTTCATTGCGGAAAACGTCTACGAAATCGTGCGCTGGTACCGGCTCCTTTACGAAGTGAGCGGCGGAGAGCCGAAAGAGGAAGCGGACTGGTGGCGCATGTTCGGGACCTGGCAGATCCTCCAGGGCAATGCACTGCCCGATTGGAAGGAGTTTAAAGGCCTGGACCCCAAAGCTATTCTGGCCGCAAGGAAGAAAGCGGGATCTGTGCTCAAGATCCGCGAATCCATCCCCGACTGGCTGGACGAGCGCGGCCGCAAGGAACTCCAGGCTACCTGGGAACCCCTCCTCCACGCCCTCAACGAACAGGCGCCCCTGGTAATCCGGGCCAACACCCTCAAAATGACCCCGATCGCCCTGCAACAGCTTCTCAAAGCCGAAGGGGTAGACACAGAGGCCCTCGATGACGCCGGATTGCGGGTTTTACAGCGCAAAAACCTTTTTTCCACGGAATCTTTCCGGCAGGGATATTTCGAAGTACAGGATTTTGCATCCCAGCAGGTAGCCCCTTTCCTCCGGGTCGAACCCGGCATGAGGGTCATCGACGCCTGTGCGGGCGGCGGCGGCAAAACCCTCCACCTGGCCTCCCTCATGCAGAACAAAGGCCGACTCATCGCCATGGATACCGAAGGCTGGAAGCTCGACGAGCTCAAACGCCGCGCCCGGCGTGCCGGAGTCGATATCCTCGACGTCCGGCCCATCGATACTACCAAGGTCATAAAACGGCTGGAAGGCTCCGCCGACCGGCTCCTGCTCGATGTGCCCTGCTCCGGGACCGGCGTCCTCCGCCGCAATCCCGACGCCAAATGGAAACTGGATATTCCCTTTATCGAACGGGTTCGGGAAACGCAGCGGGAAATACTCCGCTCCTACAGCCGCATGCTCAAACCGGGCGGCCTGATGGTCTATGCGACGTGCAGTATTTTTCCTTCGGAAAACGAGCAGCAGGTGGAAGACTTTCTCCGGGAGCAAAACGGAAAGTTTGAGCTCGTCCAATCCCGGCATCTGCTGCCGCAGGAGTTTGGATATGATGGGTTTTATATGGCCTTAATAGTGAAGGGTGAAGAGTAAATCGTAGACTCCCACCTTATACCCAAGCCCATTAAGCTGTCCCTCCACCACCGTCTTTTTCACTTCAAACCCCAGCTCCGGCAAGGTATCGAGGAATACCTGGGCGACCTCGCGTCCGGGTTCGCTGAACAGGATGCGGCCGCCGGGTTTGCAGAGGGTTCGGAAAGCATGGGGAAGTTCGGGGAAAAAGCGGGTTTCGTAGGCTACGTCGGAGGCGAGCACCAGATCGGCTGCCAGGGCGGCGTCGGGCTGTCGCCAATCGAGCAGGGAGAATCGGGCGGGATGGGTGCAATTGAGCTCCCAGTTTTGTTTGGCGTAGGAAAGGGCGTCTTCCAAGTAGTCCGTAAAATGCACATTCCTGGCGCCGAGCATCCCGGCCACGATACCTGGCAGCCCTAAACCGCAGCCGATTTCTATCACACTTGTTTCGGGTTTCACCAGCTCGGAGTTTATCAAATAACGGCCCAGCGCCACGGCGGAAGGCCATAAGTCTGCCCAGTAGGGGATCCGCTCGTCCCTGACCTCCTCGCTTTCTTCCCCTTTCGCCAGCAACTGCTCAAACAACTCGTCGAAGTTGGTGAGGCTGTCGAGTTGGACGGTCAGGCCGTGGAGGTCGAGGGTACGGCGGAGGGTCATTTTTTGGTGACTGGTGATTAGTGACTGGTGATTAGTGACTGACTGGTGACTGGTCTTTTGTCTAGTTGTAGTTTAGTGACCGGGTGACTCAGTCACCCGGTCACTAAACAAAATCAAAAAATCAGCGAAAAAGCTAGTGTTTACTGGTGGTTCAGGCAAATTCGAAGGTTTTTTGACTCACCGGGTGACTTAGTCACCCGGTGAGTCTCCTAAAGGGCAAAATCGTTGAAACCCATTAATTTTACTAATGATCTGACTGATTTTACCTAAAAATGGAGTGACCGGGTGACTCAGTCACCCGGTCACTCAGGGATTTTGAAAAAAAAATGGTTTCCTGATATTCCCGCTATTGCTTGATCAGCCTCGCCCCAAACATCCCCTCATCCGTAGTGATCCGCACCAAATAAGCGCCGGCGGACAGGCCTGCCAGAGAGATGGGGGACTGCCCGCTCCAATTTTGACGTTGGATGACCTGACCCGAATAGTCGAGTATCTCCAAAGTCCGGACCTCCGGAGATTCGGCGAGCTGCCAATGAAGGGCTACTTCCGATGTGGCGGGATTGGGACTCAAGATAAACCCGCTCTCCTTGAAAACCGGACGCTGTCCGGTGGAGTTGACCAGGTCGTTGTTGAAGCCCCAGGTTTGATTTTGCTTGAGAAAGTTGCCCGTGCCGTTGGGGCGGCGAGCAAAGGCGATATTGGTCTCCTGTTGGCCGAAAGTAAGCGAGTCGAGCACTTCGCCGAAGGGATTGGACAAAATAAGGGCTTCGCCGGCAGCGCCTAGCTTGAAGTTGCTGTGATAACCCTCCTGTGCCTGATCCTCGTCTGCCCAAATGATCAAATACCCTCCGGCCGCCAGGGAAATACCGGATGGAAATACCCATTTCCCCGGATTGTCGAGCTTGTCGCTCAAGGTGAAATTTTCCAGGTTGAGGGTGATATTGCCGTTGTTGTATAACTCTATCCAATCGTCAAATTGCCCCGCCGGGTCCGCGATACCGGAAACCGAATCGGCCGAGGCCATAAATTCGTTGATGACCAGGCCATCGCCGTAGATTTGAGCCTGGGCATTGAGGACAGGGAGGAAACATATCAGCAAGAGAAGGATTTGCTTTGGATACATGGTATTCTTAGTTTAGAAAGTTTAGGGTGTTTAGGAGGTTTAGAAGGGTGAAAAACTAAACCTTCTAAACCCTATAAACCTCCTAAACTATTTACTTACAAAGGTTTAATTTTTTATTGCTTTCCTCACCGCGACCTCATTCCCCATTTGCAGGCGGATAAAGTACATACCCGATGGCCACTGATCGCTTTCCTCCAGTTTCAGGTGGTGGCGGCCGGCTTGCAGTTCGAAAGCGTCCTGGCACCACACCATCGAACCGGTGGCGGTATGGACGGAAACGGCGACCGGTCCGCCCTCGTTCAGGTCAAATTCGAGGTGGAATGCGTCGGAACTGGGATTGGGGTACACCTGCAAGGCGATAATACGCGCCGGACGCTCCTCCGCAGCATTGACGCATTCGGTCGAAAACGAGCCGTCGATCAGGTCGCTGGTGGCCGTGCCGCAGATGGTGCCCATTTGCAATTCGTAATCGGTGCAGGGCTCCAGGCCGCTGAGCGTGATCTCCGAGCCAATGTAACTGATTACCGTCCAGTTTTGTTCGCCCACCTTGCGCCAGCGAATTTCGTAACTCAGGAAGTTGAACGGCCCTTCCCAGGCAATGGTAGCGGTGGTTTGGCCGGTCGTTACAGTGCTGATTTCCGGCAAAGCGCAGGGTATGGCGGGTTGGAAATAGGCGATAATATCGTCGCCCTGGGTAAAGCTCATCGAGATGGCCTCTGCATATTGATTGGGGCCGAAAGTCTGATTGGCCACCTCCCAGTGGTGAAACACCCATTCGTCGGCTGGCAAGGCCTGAAAAGAGAGCGTGGTGCCGCCGAAATAATCTCCCGTAAAGGGAAATGCCGCGGGCACAAAGGTATTGACCTTGACCTGGTTGGGCGAATCATCCGGAACGATGGAGACCTTGACCGGATAGGGTCCGGTAACTTCGTAGCAATCCACGATCCCGCTGTCGATGAAGGTGCAGCGGGCATTGATGAAGTCGCGCAGCGTTTGCACGTTGGCCTGCCAGGTGGCCATGTTGCCGCCCCATTTGGCGATCTGCTGCGGCATTTCCGGCTCGATGCGGGCGATCATGGTATCGAGCAGGGCGATCATGTAGTCGCAGGATAAGTAGGAGTTCAGCAGGTCCGCATACCGGTTGACGTAGAGCGAGTGGAATTCCTCATTCTCCATCAGGGAAATGATGAGGTCCACATGACCTTCGGGGTCGCCCCAGTCGGCATACTCCTCGTTGTCGCAGGGGTCTGCGTCGGGATCGACGTTGGGCACGCCGGTGTAGTTGATATAATGCCCGAAGGTGGCGTCGAGGTCCCAGAGTGTGTAGCGCCACTTGAGTTTTTCGCCCTCGGGGTTGCGTCCGCGCCACCAGGCGGTATTCCAGTTGAGCCAGTCCTTACAGACCGCATGGGTATTGATGATCATGTAATCGATCAGAGATAGGACTTCCAGGCGCTCGGTTACGTATGCGTAATTGGCCGGGTCGGTCATGTCGTTGTTCGTAATGAAAGTGTGGAGCGGATACCATTCGTTCCAGGTGCCGTATTCCTGCCAGGTGGCGCCCCAGGTCTTGATATAATCGATGTCGAACTCGCCCTGGTTGTAGTAGTATTCGGTAAAATCCTTATCGTCCACTTTTTCGCGGATCTCGTACACGCCCCAGTACAAGCCGTTGGCGTAGATGACGCAGGGCTCGTAGGTACGCTCGTCGAGCTCCAGCTCAGCCAATTGCGAAAGGGTGTGCACATAGGCGTCGCGGATATGCGCGCTGCCGGGCTGGAAGGGGTAGTTGTCGTTGGCTGCCGCCTTCAGGATGAGGCGCTGGTATCCCTCGCGGTCCTTTAAGGGGAATATCTGGTCTTCGATCTCGTTCTTTTCTCCGAACTGATCGCGGGCGATGTAGTCGATCCCGCGCTGGCCGTAGGCCCAGCTATCGTTTCCGTGCTTGTTGTATTCACCCAAAGCCTCGTCGACAAATTGGCCGTCGCGGAAGAGTTCGAAGGAGCCAACCGGGGCGCTGTAGCTACCGGAAAGCAGGCTGGCCAATTCGGTTCCCGCAATGGAAATCACGGGCACGGTATGCACCTCGTCGATGAAATAGGTATTGGTCTCCACAAAACCGGGCAGCAAGGCCGGGTTATTAGAGAAGATCCGGGCGCGGACCACCGCGGTGCCGGGCAACTGGATCGGGTTGGAATAAACGGGCGAGGCCGCGGTCGGCTCGCTGCCGTTGAGGGTGTAGCGGATAATAGACCCCGCCGGCGCGAACAGGCTGATGGTCTGCGTACCGGCGTAAAAACCCGCCGGCGAGCTGTAGATAGGTCTTGGCGCATAATCCGCAAAATTGTTTGCGCCGTTTGCGCCCCCCGGAGTAGGCGTGGTGTATACCCTCCATTCGCCGGTGGATGGACTGCGGCCCCAGGAATGGTTCGTCTGGTTAGGGGAGGTGATATGGTAGCTGTCGATCACATCGCCGGCCTGATTGGCCAGCACGACGTATTCTCCCTGGGTTTGGGTGATCTTGAAATTGGTGTGCAACTGCCCCGAAAAGAGCATGTTGCGCGAAGAGGCGAAGACCCTCAGGTAACCTCCGGCCGGAATGGTGGTCCCGGCGGGGAAAACCCATTTGGTGGGATTGTTGAGTCGGTCGCTGAGGTAATACCCGGAGATATTTGCCGAAGTGGCGCCGGTGTTGCGCAGCTCGATCCAGTCCTCGTACTGGCCGTAAGCATCCGCAAGGGTATTCACGTTGGCTGCCGAAAATTCGTTGATGATTACCTGGGCTTTCAGGCCGGGAACGAGGCCGCAAAGCAGCATAAAAAGCGTAAATAGGCGCATAAAGGATATTTTACGGATAAAAATAAGGCAATAACCCGAAGTGGGGCAGTATAAATTTCATTCGGGAAAATGCTTGACAGTTTTTTACCTACAGGCCGTACTTCCGCTTTTGCTCCTCGCTCGGGGTGGCAATGTTTTCCTTGATCCTGGTCACATCGCTCAGCCTCCACAGTTTCGCGCTCCGATCCTTGCTCGCGGTGATGATAAAAGGCTCTTCTTCACCCTCTCCGGAAAATGCCGCATCGAGAATGGAGTCGTCATGCCAGACAAAGCTCTCCTTCTCCGTCCCGTCGGGCAGCCAAAGCCGGACGCTGCGGTCCGCACTGGCCGACAGGATCATCGAACCGTCGGCAGAGAAAGCCACTTCGTTGACGTCGGAAGTATGCCCGAGGAATTCCCTTTGGAGCGAGTCGAGCTTCCAGAGAGCAAAACTGTTGTCCAGGCTGCCGGTGAGGAACACTCCGTCTTCCTGAGGGTGGAAGGCCACGCTGGTCACCCGGTCGCTGTGGTGCCGGACCTCGGTGATCAGGGCGCCGTTGATGGTCCACAATCTTGCCGTTCCGTCGTTGCTGGCCGTGAGCGCCTTTTCTCCGTTGGGAGAGATCGCTACATCCTGCACGATCGCCGTATGCCCTTCAAAAGTGCGGAGCTGCTTGTTTTTTTCGAGATCCCACAGTACGGCAATATTGTCCCTCAGGCCGGCCATGAGCATTTTGCTGTCGGGCGAAAAAGCCACGCCATAGGCGGCAGTGGGCTTGCCCTCCGGAATCATGGGGGCGGCGGCCGGGTCTTTGAGGTTCCAGACCTTGATGGTTTGATAACCGAGCCCGGCAGTCGCGGCGTATTTTCCGTCGGGCGAAATGGCCACGTCGAGGATCATCCCCTTGTGGTCGAAGGCCCGGAGCAATTTTCCCTCTTTGGAAAAAAGCATTGCTTTACCGTCGTGTTTGCCGATCAGGACCTGGTTGCCCATGCAGGCGACGGAGGAAACCGTGGTATCTGCCCCTTCCCTGTTCATGTCGAACGTGAGATGTTCGTAGGGGGTCAGAGACCAGAGCTTCATGGTTTTATCCTCCCCACCGGTGATCACCGTTTTTTGATCTTCCGAGATGGCGATGGCGCGAAGCCCGTCCTTATGTCCACGAAACACCTTGAGCAGATTGCCTTTCAGGTCCCACAACTTGGCGGTTTTATCCCAGCTGCAGGTGAGGATCTTTTTCTCGTCGGGCGTAAAAACGACGTCTGAGATATATTCGTCGTGGGCTTTGAAGGTCAGCACCCGGGTGGGAAAGCGGGTTTTAATATTGGTCCAGATGATCACGGACCCATCCTCCATTCCCGCCACCAGGCTGCCTTTTTGAGCGCTGTAGTCCATATTGGTGACATTGCCGGGGAGGTTTTGCAGGATAAATGCCACCGAGTCGTTGGAGTAATTGGTCATCTTGATGCTCCGGTCGCGGCCGGAACTGAGGACCATGTTTTCCTTATCCACCGCCACGATATTGGTCACCGCGCCGAGGTGCAGGGGGATGTTGCGGTTGATCCAGTTTTTTTCGAAAAGGCTCCACACGCTCAAATGCCTTGTTTGGCTGCTTTCCCCTGCAGGCCGGTATTCCCCCGCAAAAAGTATATGGTTGGGATTGCTGGCAAAGGCCACGTCGTAGATAATGGAGCCGTAATCGATTTCGATGACCGCCGCCCGATCCACTTTTCCATTGTTGAAAGGCCAGATGCGCGCTTTTCCCTTGTTGTCCCCCGAGAGAATCTTTTTGCCGTCGAAGGAGAAGTCGACGTCGTTTATGGCGCCCTGGTGACCGCGGAGGGTGTCTTCGGGGGAAAACCCGGTGAGATCCCACACGATCAGGGTGCTGTCGGTGCTGGCGGATACGAGCCATTTGTTATCCGGAGAAATGCTGAAGTCGGTCAGGTAACCCGAATGGGCCTGGAGGGCATTCTGGTAAAAAGGATAAAAGGTGGATTGGAGCAGGATATCGTTGCGCACTTTGACGGCGAGCTTGTTGTCGGGGTTTTTGGCCACCGCGGCTTCGGCGAGGTGCAGGCCCAGGGTGCGGTCGACCTCCATTTCGAGCATGGCCATGCTGGTCAGCTGGCTGCTCTCCGCGTTTTGCCGTTCGATGTCTGCCCGGTAGGTGGTTTCTTTGAGTTCCAGGTCTTTGCGCTTGGAGTTGAGCTGGTTTTGCAGAAAATAAAATCCGGTAGTGGCCGCAAGCACGACGGTCGAGCCCACCAGGATATTGGCCCGGCGGGCGATTCGGGCGCGCCGCTGCTCTTTTTGGATCTCCGCCTCCCTGAGCTTGAGGCGCGCTTCCATGTCGAGCCGGTCCTTTTCCTGCTGAGCCTGCCGCTCGACCTCCACGCGGTCTTTTTTGGCCTTCAAAATGGGCGCCACGATGGAGTCGTGGCTCAGCTCGTACAGGTAGCCGCCTTTGTAGTGGGGCTCCGGGCGGAGCAGGCGGGTTTCGACCAGCTGGTCGAGCAATTCCTTTTTGATCCGGAAGAACTGCTCGATCTGGCTTTCGTGCAGGCTGAGGCGGCGCTGGTCTTTTTCTTCGATGAGACCCTCTTCGATGAGTTTGCGCGCATTGGCGATATCGTCCTTGCTGGAGAGCCGCTGAATCTGCCGTTCGTAATAGGATCGGTAAATGGCGTCGAGGTCGCCGATATCCTCTTTCCTGATCTCCTTTAGGCCTTTTTCCACCACCAGCTCGGATTCGATGTATTGGCAAAGGATCTGAAGCTGGAAGGATTCGATATTTTCCGTATGACCCTTGGTCAGGTAATGGAGCATGTAGTCGAGCGCCTCGTCCGAATAATCGAATTGAGGGGAGGCAAACTCGGCCGATTTCTGGTATGCCGGGTTGAGGATGGCCTCTTCGGCGGCTTCGGCGCTCAGGGCGTCGAGGCGGTACAGGCGGCCCAGGATCTTCGGAAGGTAGGGCGTCAACTCGTCGAGCAGGCTGAGGCGGTCGCTTCGGATGGCCGGCAGGATCTTGAGTGTGAAGGGCTTGTGGAGGAGGTTCATCTCCTCGTCGGAGAGGAATTTTGGGTTTTCCTTGTATTGTTTCTCGAAATTGTTGAGGACGCTCTGCGGGATATCCTGGAAAAGCGCGGAGGCCAATCTCCGGGCGAAGTTTTTCACCAGCTCTGGGGGATAGGTGAACAACTCCTCAAACTGGTCCATTACCAACAAAAAACCGCCTTTGTCCTGGTTCTGGATCTGTAATTTTTTCAGGTAAAACCAGATGGGGTTCATGTCGGCCGTGGCGATCTGGTCGAGAAAAGAGGGTGCGCTACCGGCTTTTTGGGCCAGGGAATCGACCACGATGTCGAGGGCGATCCCTCTTTGTCTCTGTAAAAAGCGCCGAAGCGAAAGGAAAAGGCCATGAGTTGGCCGGCGGCTTCCACTGCGGGGATCACCGCGGCGTTGAGCAGGGAGCTTTTCCCCAGACCCGATTTGGAGTACAGCACGGTGATCTTGTCCAGGTCGATCATCTGGACTAATTCATCGCAGTCCTTATCCCTCCCGAAAAAGACATTGGCCTGGGACCTCGAAAAGGGCCGTACGCCGGGATATCTGAATTGCTGGGTCATGGACCGGGGTTTAAAGTTTCATCGCCTCCACCTCGTCTAGGTAGCCGATGAGGGAGTGCGTGATCTGGTTCATTTCGAGATCGGCTTTATCTTCGCTGATGATGCCCTGGCGCTTTCGGTTTTCGAGGCGGCGCAGCATGGAGCGGAGTTGCAGCAATTCGCTGCCCAGCCCGCCGAGCATTTCGTTGCTCGATTCGGGCAGGCTGGTGTTTTCGGCCAAAAAGCGGTCGATATAGGTCTGAAGGCCGTTGATCGCCTCGTTGACCTTCCCCTCGCCGACCATTTCCTTGAGCTGATGGGCTATGTTCGGCTTTTCCCCAGACTCCTTTCGGAGCAGGTTCTTGTTTTCGAAGTGCTTGTGCAGCCGGTCTATAAATTCGCCGATTTGTTCGGGCACGAATTCTATTCGAAATTGGTCGACAAAGAGGGTACGGGTATCATCCTGCAGGACCGCCTGGTTTGCAAAGCGAAGAAATTCGTCGCGGCCCTGAAGCCGGTAGAGCATTTTCAGCAGCAGCCTCATATACCATTTATCGAAAGAAATGCCCAGAAAAATGAAGTTCTCCATTTTCTTGATGGTCTGCTTGATATCCGGGTGCATGCTCTGTTCGGCGAGCACTGAATTGAGATAGTCGAACAGATCGTCGTGCGTGAGCACCAGCGAGTCGCGGTTCTGGACGTACCCGAACATATTGTAGATCAAGGGGGTGCCGCTGGTCGGGGTGATGGGCGTCTCCACCTGCCGCGGAGGTTGGTTTTTGAGGTAGAAATCCGGGTTGTAATTGACCTTTTTTTCTTTAAAAACCTGTTGCAACAAGTCGTCGGGCGTCAGGGTGAAGATGATGGAAAAGGGGATCTCGGCGATCTTGCGATACAATTCGTTGACATGGGAAAAATCCTCTTCCTGGAAGAATTTCTTCAGCGCAAAGGTGGCCTTGGTCTTGGCGGAGGGATCCTTGAAAGAAAAAAGCGAGTCTTCGGCGTAGTATTTTCTTATCAGGTCGCTCGGGTCGTTTTTCAGGTATTCGGCAATCCACTCCTCCAAACGCGGGTGTTCTTCGTTGCCGAAAACCCCGGGCCCGATAAACAGGATACACTTTTGCTCCTGTATCGTCCCCGCGATAATATCCCAGTCGATATTACCGCCCTGGCCGGAATCCTTCGCTGCCTTTGAGCTCATGTGTGGGTCGGGGTTCGGATTAAAACAATTAAGGTACGCAATTTTTTGGTGAAGGGTGAAGGGTGAGGGGGTTCACCCTTCACTCCTCACCTATTCCAGAATAAGCTTCCTCACCACCGTCTCCCCATCCACCTCCAGCTTAACCGCATACACGCCGGGCGCCAGACCGTCCAGGTCGATGCGCAGCGATTGCCGGTCGGTTTCAGAGGGAGGCCATGATTGAAGGGTGCGGCCGGTCAGATCCAGCAGGCTGACCTGCGTTAGGGCGGCGTGCTGAAGCTGGATGTCGACCATGGCAAAATCCTTTGCCGGGTTGGGGAAAAGGGAGAAAGCCTGGAGGATATGCGGCTCGGAGCTGCTGTTGATGTTGTCTATCATGAGAGAGACATCGATGGAGCATCCGTTGGCGTCCGTCAGGGTAAAGCTGTAATTGCCCGCCGCCAGTTCGCTGACGGAAAGGGTGTCGTCAAAGCTGGTACCCTCGTAGCTGTAGGGAGAAGTGCCGCCTTCTACGGCGAGGAGAAAGCCTCCGTTGGACTGTCCGTTGGTCGCGTCAAGAATGGCGAGGATCTCTACTGCCAGGGGTTCGGGTTCGTTGACCACAAAGGTTTGGGTGGTTTCGCAACCGATGTTGTCGAAGATGTTGACCATGTAAATCCCGCTGGACAGATTGTCGGGTCCGCTGGGCGACCAGAAGTACAGGTAGGGCGGTGTGCCGCCGGAGACATTGAGGACAATGGATCCGTTTGCCAGGCCGTTGCAGCTCACGTGGTTGACCTCGGCGCCGAGGTCGAAGTCGTTGTTCACCGTGATGGTGATGGAGCAGGTAGCCGTATTTCCGTAGGTGTCGGTTGCGACATAAGTTTCCACGGTGGTTCCGAACTGGAAGACCGAACCGCTTCCGAGGCCTTGGGTTTGGGTGATCTCGACCTCGCAGTTGTCGGTAGCCGTGGGGAGGTCATATAGGAAGATCTGGCAGAAATCTCCCGAGAGGTCGTCCGGGCAGCTGATCACCGGAGCGATCGGGTCGACGACGGTGACCAGTGCCGTGGCGCTGGCGCTATTGTTGTTGACATCGGTAAGGGTGAGTAAAACAGCTATGGGGTCGCCGGAGGCCAGGTCGTCGCAGGTAAAGGTTGTTTGGCTGGCTTCGAGGACCAGGATGCCGCAGTTGTCGGTGGAGCCTCCGTCGAGGTCGGAAGGTGCGATAACGACCTGTCCGTTGGCATTGAGTTCGACGGTGATGTTTTGCGCAACCACCGTCGGGGGAGCATTGTCCACCACGGTGATGATGGCGGGGGCGCTGCTGGAGTTTCCGCTTCCATCCACGGCGGTGAGCATGACGTTGTTTTCGCCAATATCGGAGCAGTCGAAAGTATTGTCGTCGAGGGTCAGCGCCATAATGCCGCAGTTGTCGAAACTGGCGCCGGAGAGCAGGTCGGGGTCAACCGTTACCGTTCCGTTGGTCCCAAGGGTTACGGTGATATTTTCCGGGGCCAGTGCAGGCGGGGTGATGTCGACGATGGTAGCGATCACCTGTACGACGGTGATATTGCCGCTATTGTCGATGGCGGCGATGTTGATGGTATTCGGGCCGAGGTCGTCGCAATCCTTCTGGAGCGGCGCCACGTTGACCCCGTCGATTTGGCAATTGTCGGTGACCATACTAACAAACAGGATGGGCTCCATGATGACGGTGCCCGTCACCGGGTTGAGGGGTACGACGGCGCTTTGTGCCACGATGACCGGGGGCACGTTATCGTTGTTGCCCAGGACAAATTGCTGGTTGAGCAGGCAGCCGAGGGCGTCGATGATGAAGGCAAAATGGTTGCCGGGTGGTACGCCACTCAGCACGGGGCCCATGTCGCCGTTATTCCAGAATATTTCGTAGGGCGGGGTTCCTCCCTGAATGGTGAGGGAGATCACTCCGGTGGAGTCATCGGGGCAAACCGGCAGGGTCAGCTCCCCGGAAGCGGTGATCGGGTCTGGATCGGTGATCTCAAAACTGGCGCTGGATTCTGTTCCAAGGTCGTCGGCGACCGTCACGGAATAGCTGCCGGCTGCGAGGCCTACGGCCACCTCTCCTTCCTGGCCGTCCGACCAGGTGATGGTGTATGGCCCGGCGCCGCCGGAAAAGAATACTTGAGCTTCCCCGTCTTCAAAGCCAGTGCAGCTGGGGCCGGCATACAGGACAGTGTCGATGGAAACCTGGGCGGTGGCCATATTCAGGCTCAGGCAAAGGAGCACAAAAAAAGCGCCGAAGCGCCGGATCGATTGGGTGTAAAGATCGTAAGCAAGCATATAGTTTGGTTTTTTGCAAATGTAAGAAAAGATAAGGGTGGAGGGTGCAGGGTGCAGGATAATTCTCTGCACCCTGCACCCTCCACCCTGCCTCTTTAGCTTCCATCAGCAAAGTCGAAGCTGCAAATTCGCAGATCGCTCCGACGATGGCATGCGCTTCGCCTCTTTTGAACCCTTTGCCCATCAGAAAATCGGAGACCCTTTTGATGAAGGGGTTTTCGAAGTCCACTTTCCGTGATTCTGCCGCGCAAGTCCATGATGCTCGGCCATAGAGGTGTGGCCTCGTGAGATGTGTGACATGACTTTTTACAGCGTCTTCCCAGCGTTCGGCCGGGTTTTTTTGAATGGTTTTCATGATGCCGGATTTTGATAACTTTTGAGGAGGGGTCAGGGGGAAGGTAAGAGGATTGGATAAAAGAGCCAATGATTAATGTCAGTGATTAGTGACTGGTGACTGGTGATTGGTGACTGGTATTTTACTAGTCACTAATCACCAGTCACTACTCACCTACCCTTGGATTTTACCCCCAAAAACGATACATTGGGCAAACAAGGAATAAAATAACGCCATGATAAAAGTCGAAGGAATCGAGATCAAGCGCCTCGCAGAGGGCATGAGCGACGAGGAGTTTTACCGCTTTTGCCAGGCCAATCGCGATTTGCGGATAGAGAGGGATGAGCACAAAAATATCATAGTTATGACCCCCATTGGAGGCGAATCGGGATTTTTCGAAAGCAAGCTGATCTTTGCACTGGAACAGTGGAACCAAACCTTCCGGAAAGGCCTGGTTTTTAGCTCCTCAACGGGTTTTCTACTCCCCAGCGACTCCATACGCTCGCCCGATGCTTCCTGGGTAGCGATGCAACGTTGGCAGTCCCTTCGCGCCTCTGACAAAAAGCGTTTCCCTCCGCTCACCCCCGACTTCGTCGCCGAGATCCGCTCGGAGAGCGACGATCTCCCCGTCCTTCATGCCAAGATGGAGGAATACATCGAGCAAGGCGCCCGCCTGGGCTGGCTGCTCGACCCCCAGGAAAAGACGGCATACATCTACCGCGCCGACGGGTCCATGGAAGCCCTCGAGGGCTGGGACCGTGCGCTCAGCGGCGAGGAAGTGCTGCCGGGTTTTTTGTTTGATTTGGAGGGGTTGAGGTTGCCGGAGTGAGGGGTCTTACTCCGACCCCCTCAACTCGTGTGGAATGATAGAGAAAGAAACCGTGCACTTGCGAAGGCCGCTGTTTGCCTCGGTGTTCCCACCGGCGAGCTCGCTGCCGCGGCCTTCAGGGAAGGGGACGGGGTTGAAAGCCTGAAATTGCGAAACCACATGCCTCGATATTTCGCTCGCCCGCAGATAGGACAGGCAGTCGTTGCCATCCACCGACCGATACTCCCCGGGGCATTTCAACTGAATATCCGAATCCAGTTCCACGCTTACCGGCTTCCCGTCGGTATAGCCCGTCGTCCAGATCTCGAAGCGATATTCTTCGGGCCCAAAATCTTTAAAATCCTCGCTGATCGCCTCGTGGATCTTTGCTGTCAACTCGTCGAGTTCCTTCTTTTGTTCGGCGCTCAGGTTCTGGATCTGGTATTTCCCCTCGTTAAAAAAGATGTCGGTTTTCAGGGAGTAAAAGGGTTGTGCGCCTTTGACCGTCCGGTAGGTGAATTCGGTGGAGTTCACTTTCCGAAGAAAATCGGCCATGTTTTTCTTGATCGAAATGTGGGAGGCGTCCAGCTCCGATAAATCCAGAATATCCTCGTCGGAGGTTTGGTCGAGGATCTCCTGAAACCTCGTCAGGAGGACCAGTACCCTTTTTTTAAGCCCATCCAATTCATTTTTTCGAAAACCGAACACTTCGAAGAAGTTCTTCATCGCCGAGCGCGGATTTTCTTTGAGGTATTTTTTCAAATCCTCTTCCAATTCGCGGATCAACTTCTCTACCTCTTCCAGTTTTCCCTTGTTGTTCAAGGCCTCCGCTTTCTTTTGCGGGAGATTCGCTCTGCTGAGGGGCGGCTCGATTCCCGAAAAATCGATACGAAGCTCGGTCGGGTTATTTACAACCACCAGGAAAGTGGTATCTATCTGAAAGGTATGGCTCTGCACATAAATGGGGGGGTGTTCGCCATAAAATAGCAGGACATTGACTTCTTTGGAGATTTTTTCCGGACCTATTGACGGTGTTTTACAATTTTTAAACAGCGTAAAAGGGATCAGGAGCAACAAGCTGGGGTAAAGAATTCCGTAGGTTTTCATAGCCTCAGGGTTTAAGTTTTTTAATTTCTTTCAACTGAAAAGAATAATCCTTGATCTTTTCCAGGATGACTCGCTTTCCCTCTTTCGATTTTTCCAATTCATGCATTTGCTGCAGCGTGTCGATCATTTCCTCGAACAGGCGGATGGTCCGGCCCAGGCTGGGGTGTTCCAATTCGAATTCAAATTCGATCTCCTGCGAAATGACGACGGCCTTTTCGTTGAGGAAGAGAAGCTTTCCCTTCGGCGTTTGCCTGAGCGGAACCAGATCGCCCGAGCTCCCGTCTCCGCCCTCCATCCGGTCCATCCGGATGAGCATTCTTTCCCAGCGGCGGAGCGATTCCAGGTCCTGGATTTCGTCCTCCTCCACGGATTCCCGGAGTCCAGTGCCTTTATCCTCCTCCAGCCAGGTGCAGATTTTCTCCTCGATCGTATCCGCATTGTCCAGTTCTGCGCGGCTAAAGGAGATCGGTTTCGGACCTTTCAAATATTGCAGGGTTTTCACATCGAGCATGTGGATGGTTAGTTCGTACTCCTTTTCCAGGTCGTATCCCAGGCGGACGAGAACCGGGAGCACGATCACATCCGTGGTGATGCTTTTCGAAAAAGCCTCCAGCTTTTTCAGATCTTCCTTGCTGCCGGTATGCCCTTGAAACAGGATATCCATGAGAATGAGCCGAACCTCCTGTTCGAGGACCATGGCGTCGGTTGGCCCGTAGACCCCTTTCTTCCATTCGTGGTTGTGGCGCGGAGTCATGCCCCCGCATTTTTGGATGGAACTGTTGATCAGATTGTAAACTCTGTTGCTCGTAACGGGGTGGTAGAATCCCTCCATGTAGAGGTCGTACACCACTACAATGGGTTGGGTTAAACCCGGTAAGGCGATCATCCAAAGCAGGGCTATCATTTTATAGGTTTTCATGGCAGCTTAGTTTTGTGTGAATTGATTGCCGGCCAGCAAGCCGGTTTCGTGCGAAAAACGCGCGCTCCAGGAGTTTCCCCCTTTATGCAATTGGACAATGTAGTCGCCGGGCCGAACCCAGACTTCGCAGGAGAGCAGGCCGCAATTCGTGCGGGCGGGCCGGGGCTGCACCTCCAACTCTGGCGATCTGGCTTCCTCGGGGTATATGATCCGGATTTTTTTCAATGCTTGGCTCGTCGGGGCAGAAGAGGGCTTCGGAGCGTTCTCCTGCTTTTTGGCCCGCAGGTACATGGCGGCCAACCGCTCCGTTCGGTCGCGAAAAGAATCCAGGCGCTCCGGGCGAATGTCGCAGGTTTCGGGGTCCTTGTCCAGTTCGTATTGGATACAGTATTCGGCGACGAATTTTTCGTAGTCCTTCTTTTCGCCGTTTTGAGCCATGCGGATCACCCGGAAATACCGGACGCCTTTTGGATCGAGGTAGGGGATGAGGAGCTTGCCGCGCAACTCGAGGGATTTTTGGTTCATCCCGTCGAAGGAGAGGTCGAGGTCGGCCTCGAGTTCTTTCCAGTCTTCCATGGCTTGGCGGCTGGAGTTGGTCTCCTCGTCGACCACTTCGACATCGCTGAGCAGGTATTGGCGGCCCGGGCGGAGGAAGATGCAGGTGCAGGGTTGCCGCTCGGGCCATTCTTCCATCGCCGACGCGGGCTGCCGGCAGGCCGGGTGTGCCCAGAACAGGGGGAAAAGAAACAGGATAATGGGTAGATTTCTCATTGTCGATAGTTTAAGCATTTAGGTTGACTTAAAATACCGAAGCGCCCCGCCCACGTGGGGCAGGGGCTCCGAAGGGTTCAGGTGTTGCAGAATCAGGAATTTTACTTTTCGACCAGGCTTAGGCCTGTGGACAGGATCTCGATCTCGGCGGCTGCGATGCCGGTATTGGCGCCGATTCGGGCAATGGCTTTCGGTTCGACGGCCACTTTGAGCCAGACGCCCTGTTCGGGGGTCAGGCCCTGTTTCATGACTGTGATCTGGCCGGTGCCGTCGTCGAGCGTGTAGAAACCCCCGTTGGGGAAGGAGGTGTACCAGGAGTAGAGGACTTTGCCTTCCAGTACTACGGGTGGCGGTCGAGTTCGGTGATGTGGCTGCGCAAATGGGCGATGGTGACGGTAGGGAGTTCGTAGGGGTTCAATTCAGGAGGTACGGTAGTGGAACAAGTGCGCGTCATCCAGATTCCGAAAATGAAGATGGCTGCAAGGACCATCAATTGGAAACTGTCCGAACGGGTTTTGGATTGGGTAGTTTTCATAGCTTTAGATTTTCGATGTGCGATAATGGAAACTTTTCTAAAGGTATGGGGAATCGAAAAGTGGGAGGATCCTCCGTTCGGTATATTTGAAGATATTCCAAATAATCAATTTTTGATTCCCCGACAATCCGCGGAAAACCAAATTTGATACCGTGCTAATACCGAAGCGGTAAAGGGCGGGCCAATAAGCAGTTAGGTCGGGTTAACCGGTTTCCAGATTTTCCCAAAAAGGAGTTGAGACACCTTTTCCCGGTCGTATGGGCTGATGATCCAGGAAGCTGTTAATATTTCTTTTTGAAATTGATCTGCCCAATTCTGCAGGATTTCCTGTTCGAAAGGGGAGCAATGGTGGAAGATCATATTTTTATCATCCGTGCCGATCGGGCAGGTATTGGAGAAGCCCTGAATAAAGAATGCCCCTTGAAGGTATTTATAGGAAGAATTGCTCGGGTTGAGGTCTTCAAAGGCCTGGGGGTCGAAGCTCAGGAATTGAAGAAATTCGCTGATCAATTTGCAGGGGAGGTCCAGGAAGAGCGAGGCGCCGAGGGTGACCATTCTTCCCGTCAGGCGGTGCATAAAAAGGGCCAGGGTTTTTTCGGAAAATGGATCCTTTAACCCTCCTCTGTATTTTGGCTTATCGATCAATTTATCCAATCCGTTCTGGAAATGGCTCAATTTGCTTTCATAGCTGAAGGATTTGGTCTCTTTGGCGAGGAGATGGCATGCCAGGAGATTGCCCAGGTGGCTGAGGATATGGACGGCATGCACCTCCAATTGTTGTTGCCAGCCGACCACCCTTGGGTCTTTGGAGTTGTAGAAAGAGATATAATACGCCTGTAAGGGGAAAGCATGCTTGTAGTTTGGGCTGTTGGAAGGCTTGGTCCAGCGGTCGCCCATCACGGCTTTGGGTTTGTATTTTTCGGGGATGAGCGAATCGTCGGTAATGTCGAGTTTATTTGGTGGGATGAAGAAATTGTAGCCGTTGCCGATGATATTGAAGGAGTTGTAGAATTCGTTATAATCGGCTCGCTCGCGCAATTTCTGGTCCACGGCGGGGTGGGTGAAATAGTACTCCGCCCTTTTGATGGTTTCCTTTTTATTGTAGTTGTATTTCGCAGGAGGGAGGAAGACCTGCCGGTAGCCGCTTTCCATTTTCTGGTCGGGCACGATATAGCCCAGGAGCCCCAGGGAGTATAGGTAGTTGACGATATCGGGGTCGAGTTTTTCGAGTTCTTCGCGGGGGATGACGTTGGTGGAGATGGCGTTGGCGAGGAGGTCGAAATCCTTTCCTTAAACCTGGGGATGACCTCTCTTTGATAGGTTTTGAAGATCTCGGTATAGGCCAGGTCGTTGACTTTTTCGCGGACCCTGGAAATTTTTCTTCTTCGGAAAGTTCGCGATAGTCTGATCTGGACAGCTCGTCCTCGAAGAGGTATTTCCCCAGGAAAACGATTTCCCGCGGCCTGCCGAATGAATGCCGGTAGATGAAATCAAAGGCATCTTCTACCCGTCTGTTTTTGTGTTCGTCCCTGGCCCTGGGGTGGGGCATTTTTTCAAACCCCAGGAATTTGCGGATGGGCGATTCGGCGTTGGGATCGACCAGATCCCTGGTTTTCATCAGTTCGATATTGTTGAGGAAGATCTGTTTGACTTCTTCCTTGCTGTATTGGAGTTCGGTGAGGCTGTTGAGGAAGTTGAGGTGCAGGGAGTTGGGCCGGTGCAACAGGGCTTCGCTTCGGACGGTGGCGAAGATCTTGATGTGTTTGTTGCTCGAATTGATGGAAAAAATGGCGGAGATGAGCCCGAGCTGGGCGTTCATCCACATGAGGGTGGCGGGATTGAGCTGGCCGTTTTCCCCTTCCAGTTTGAGGTATTCGGGGTCGAACAAAAAATCGTCGAGTTCGTGGTCGAGCCGGTCTACGAAGAGGGTGACGCTGCTTTTGATCGCGGTAATACCGGGGCGGAGGAGATTATTCAATTCGAGGATCTGATGTAGCTTGTCGCGTTTCATGATCAGCTCCCCGCAGATGGTGGACAGGGAGGAGTCCTCGTTAACCAGTTTGGAAACTTCTGTGGGGATGGGCAGTTCGGCCTTTTTGAGGATGATGTAATTGAGGCAGAACCGCCAAAACTGCTCCCAGATGCGGAACTCCGAGAAGCGTTTGATGTCCGAGTGGGAGAAGGTGCTGAAACTGAAGCTCAGGCTTTCGACCAGGTCGTTGACGTTGAGTTTGATCCTTTGGCCGCCCTTTTCGCGCTCCTCGATGGTATTGAGGAGCTTCCAGTAGCGGTAAGCTTTGAACGTGATGAGCAGGGTTTTCCCGAGGCCTTTGGAGCCGGATAGGAAGAAGTTGTGCTCGTGTTTACCTACTTCCAGGTAGCGTTCGATCTTCCCGTTCTTGTAGATATACTTTTCTGCGTTGTCGTCCGGACTGAAGTTCTCGGCGCTGAAATCCCAGGGTTTCATAGATGGTTTTTCCCGATTCTGTTGGTGTAATGCGTGTTCAAAATGTTAAATTAATGTTTTTTAGTTATATCGCAAAATTTGAGGGTGGGAGGAGTGTGGGATGTCTAATTTTTTGTAAACCGCAATCAACATTTTTATAGGAAAACGTTGGTTCGATTTGACAACTGGGGTTGTTCGGTTTTTTGTATTGAGGATGTGGGGGTCAATATAAAAACCCGAACAGCCATAAAGGAATTTTTCTTTCGAAGCCTATTTCCAGGTCGTCGGCAGCGACGGCTTGGGTTTGTTGGTAGAGGAGTTCGAGCCAGAATTTTGCTATATTGAATAGCAGAAATAACTCTTTTTTGCTAGATTGGATAGCAAAACGGGACAAAGAAGCTATTTCTAAAGCTTCCTTTTCCGTCGTTTGCCGGACAAAGGAAGCTTTATGGCTCGCGAAATGACCCTCGTCATTTGGTAATATACTTTCCAATAGCTATTTTTGAAACGCATCCCCTGCCCCCTGGCTGAGCAAAAGCTGTTGAAGGTTTTTGCTCCATGCAATCTATCATTCCCTAGGGAAAATTTGAACACTAAAGCACCCAAATGACCCTTTACCTCGCCACAACTGACGCCTCGTGGTTTCGTTTTCTTCACCGGGAACACCCCGACGAAGTCAATTTTTGGCAACCGGGAGGTGGACAAAATTTCAAGATATTACCCCAGGGAGGACCCTTTTTATTCAAATTGAAAGCTCCTTTGAATGCTATTGGCGGGCTCGGTTTTTTCGCAACCCATACGCGACTGCCTCTCTCGGTGGCATGGGAGATTTTTGAGAAGGAGAACGGCACAGACAATCCGGAGGTATTTCGGAAAATGGTTTCACAATACCGGAAAGACGGCGAACCCAATCCGGAAATAGGGTGTATCGTGCTTACCGACCCGGTTTTTTTCGACGAAGCCGATTGGATTTCCGTACCCTCCAATTGGGCCAATAGCATCGTCCAGGGAAAATCCTACGACACCAACGAACTAATTGGGCGCGATCTGTGGACTAAAGTGGAGCAAACCCTACGTAAATACCGCTGGATGGATCGCCAGCCCGATGTCAAAAGCCAACTGGTGGAAGAGCCTGCCGGCGAATATCGGGAGATCTTTTCCCGCGTGCGCGTGGGGCAATCCACTTTTCGAACGCTCATTACAGATGCATACCAGCGCAGATGCGCCATCTCCGGGGAGAAAACCCTTCCGGTGTTGAAGGCGGCTCACATTAAACCCTATACGCAATCCGGCCCCCATGCTGTGCGCAACGGCCTGTTGCTGCGCTCCGACCTGCACAAGCTGTTCGACAATGGATACCTCACCATCGCTTCCGATTACCGCGTCGAGGTGAGCAAGCGCATCCGGGAGGAGTTTGAGAATGGAAAGGAGTATTACCGATTCGACGGTCAAAAGCTCCTGAACTTCCCGCTCCCCCTGCAACAACAGCCCGACAGACAATTCCTCGACTGGCACAATACTCAAATCTTCAAAGGCTAGCCCATGACCGATATTCAGGAAATCACCCAGTCCATTCTCCAATTTCGCGACGAACGCGATTGGGCTCAGTTTCACACCGGCAAAGACATCGCCATCTGCCTCAGTGTGGAGGCTTCCGAGTTGCTGGAGTTGTTCCTCTGGAAAAAAGAAGAGGAAGTCAATCGCGAAAAACTGCCGGACGAGTTGGCCGATGTTTTCTACTCGGCTTTTCTGCTGGCCTCGCATTACAATCTGGATGTGAAGCAGATCGTGATGGATAAGCTGGAAAAGAACCGGCAGAAATATCCGGTGGAGCGGGCGAGGGGGGTGAATAGGAAGTGGGATGAATAAACATCCTCACCCCTTTATCCCACAAAATATTTACGTGGCTAAAAACTGCCGCTTCATGGCAAAAACCTGCACTTTGTAACTATACATGAACTTTAACAAATTAATTTTTGTAGTATTCCTTGAAAATTCTTCTACCTCAAATCTATCATGCTATGCATCTGAAAAAAAATGTACTATTCCTTTACTACGGGTAACACTGATCCTGGCTGTTGGATTGGTATTTAGCAAATGTACATCCGATGATTGCCCGGTCGATGAAGTAAAATGGGCACAAATTAAGGAAGATAATGGCGCCGGCGCCAACCTGGATTTTCAAGTCGAGTTGAATGCTGCGGTGGAAAAAGACCTTGAGGACCTACGAGCCAAGGGAGAGGAGAAAGTGAATTACCAGGTCGACGGTGTATGGAAGAAGTATAGCCAACGGACAGCCGAGGTGAGTAAGGAGTTTTACGAGGCTTTCCTGGCAAAGCGCGGGGAAATTTGTGCGCTGCATTCCTCGCTTCAAAAGGATGAATTTAAGGACCCCTCCTCGAGAATGGAAGCGGAAACCCAATATCTTACTGCCTAAAGAGTTGGGAAAAATGGGCCGCGCCCCGAAAAGACAACTTCCCAAAAACGGATGAACTTCGGCAGCAATATGCCAGCACACAACCGGTTTTGGAGAATAAGATCAGCCAACTGAGTGGCCAGTCACCTATTACCGGGAAAGGCTATCTTGAGATTTTACGAGGATCAATTAAAATTACTAGAAACAGACATCAAAAGATTTGGGGCTAATGAGTTGACCGAGGATGAGTTTGAGGTAAATCTTGGGATGCTGGAAAGAAATTAATGGAATACGCCAACTTGATCCAAAGCCTATGAAGAGTTTATACTTGATTCCATTCTTCCTTATTCCTTCCTGTTTGCCGCTTTTGCTCAAACCGAGCCGAGGATTATACACAGAGGAACATGTCCGTAAATTAAGGAGGAACTGGCCGCACTTAAACGCGAAAACATTGTATTGACGGGGAAATTGCCACGGCAAGTGGGCTTCTCCAGGTAAGTGAGCAGGCAAATGCTGCGCTTAGAGCGACTATCAAATCCAAAAATGCCATTATTGCGCTCTGAAGAAAACTATGAGGCTGCTAAATCCCAGGGAGAGAAGGAGAGAATCAGGCGGCAACAGATAGAAGAATTAAGAAAAAGATTCTATCCGGAATGCCATCCTTATCGCAGACTTACAGTCAGATAAGTTGAAATTCAGCAGTTGTACGATCAGGCTGAATTTGAATATAAAAGCGAAATTAAAAGGCTCGAAAGACTTCTATTTGACCGCACTTTCCGGGTGGCAGCTTTTCTCCGGTCTCAACCACCCGAAACGGTCGATACAGTTTCCCTGTTTACGCTTGATCGGGCTAATTCCATGGAGGTTAAATCTCGCCATGTCAAAGAAATGTATATCATTTTTGAAACCGGAAAGGATGATTATGAGTTGCCGGATTATACCTTTTCTCTGTCGTATTTTGGAAAAAAAGGAATTTGGGAGGATCATTTCAAGGATAATAACCTGGCCTTAAACAATGGCGTAGCAAAGCATAAAGTAGATTGGAATAAATCATTAATACCCAAGTCTAAAATCCAAAAGGGGGACTATAAGCTCGTTCTTGCCTATGAAGAGGACCAGAAACTCCAAATTAAGGAGTATTTTTTAGTTTGGACTAAAAACGGTTTACGCTTTTTTTTTCCTTTTTGCTTCCTTTCTGCCAAACCTCGCCGGACAGCAGATTGATAGGTATATCCGCTGGGTGGATCCGCCCCTTCCACAAGAGGGCATTATTATTACCCAAAAAATTGAAAAATCGGGCTTGCACGAGCGCTCGAACATAAAAAGTATTTATATTTCTCAGCAGGGCGACTCCATTATTATCCTTACCAAAGACCAAGGAGCTTTATTACTTCCAGCGGTAGCAGAGAGAAGATTTCCCCCTTTCTTATTAAGGATTTGGCGAATAAAGAGTCCTAAACCTTTTGCTTATTAAGCAGAAACTCCATGTGCTTCTCGACAACTCGGAATTGGTCCCAATTTATGGGAAACCAACCATCCGTATCCCTATAACTATCCCTTCGGCCGTCGATATAGTTTTCCAGGGAGATAGAATGTTCATAGGTACCCGAACAGATGGCGTTTACGTTTACTCAAAAGAACCTGATATAGGTTGGGTTTTTGAAAAGAAAACTCGAGGCAGAAAAATCAGAATTGCCCTCCAACCGGATATTGGATATAATGGCAGCATCCAACGGAACGGTTTGGATAGGAACAGATTCGGGCTTAGCAGCCTATTTTGAAGGAAAAATTGTAAACTATGGCCAAATACTAAAAAGGAAAGGTATTATGCCGTTCCCCAAGCCGCCAAGTATCAGTTTTCGACTTGAAGCCAATAAAATTCTGGAATACTCGGAAAATCGAATATTTGTCGGAGGAAAAATGGGGTTTATTCTGTGGAAAACCTCTGGCAAGCATACAAAATGTTAGAAAACTGGAGTTGCCTTACAACTTCAATATGATAAATGACCTTACTTAGAAGGCCTTACTAAATTGTGGATAGCAGGCGACCACCTTGTCAGGTTCCATCTATTCCATAAGGAAGTATACGATTTCAATATTTTGGATACCTTGTACAAAAGTGAAAGGGCTTTTTGCCTGGAGATTAATGAGGCCAGTAATGAAATGTGGGTGGGTACCACCGGGTCCGGAGTTTTCATCGTGCCCCTGTCACTTCCTTTTAAAGGAGACACGCTTCCCACCAAACCCGAATCTTTTATCTCTAACGATACAATCTTTTTTTTCAGAAGTAAAGGGAAATAGTGATTTTTGCCTGTAGATCAGTTTTTTATTATGCAGGAAGTCCAATTTGAAGAGGACGATTTTCGCATTACGGTAGAGGTAAAAAGTATTTGAATGACTTGGTCAAAAAATAAAAAAGGTAGAGGACCAGTACAGGGTCAGCAATATTGAGATCAGGGGCCATACATCCAAAGATCAGCGAGAGAATGAGGAAGGTAGCAGAAAATTGTCCCAACTAAGGGCGGACATGGTGAAACAATTTTTAATCGAAAACGGTGTTTCCGCAAATAAGATTTACGCAAAAGGCTATGGGAACGACTTTCCTAATCCTGTTTATTCCAAAGATCTCATTCACCCTGCCCATAGAAGGGTAGAAATGAAGATCGCCCTTATTTCTCGGGAGAAAAAAATAAGCAATTTAAAGTCACAACATGAAATTGCTTTCACCGCCTTACGTCCACGCCCACACAACCGCTCCCCAATGGGATATTCCTCGCCTTCGGGAACAATAATATAGTTGTGCTGTGCCAAGGTCGTCAAAAGCGGAACGGATTCCAGGGGAAAGCTTGGGCGACTGGCTGAATTTGATCTCGAAAGCTGCAATCGGCCTGTTGCCTTTGGAAATAACAAGGTCGATTTCCACTCCATCCTGCGTGCGAAAGAAAAAGGGCGACAGATTGGGCGATAGATTGCTCAATAACTGTTGCAGCGCGTATCCCTCCCAGGAAGCCCCGAGCAGGGGGTGACCGAAAAGTTGTTCCATTGTAAAATTCCGGCCAAAGTGGTTCGAAGCCCGGCAAAGGAAGAGTCTTCGACCAAGGTGTTTTTTATTGATGGAAAATATTTGCCTAAAATACTCACTTAATGGAAAATATTTGCCATTTTTGCTTCAAACAACCCTGATAGTGGAAAATATTTTACCGATACACCTCCAGGAAGTCATCTTTTCATCGAGCGACCCCTCCTCAGTAAGCAAATTTCAAAATTGGAAAAAGCGGGTAAGCTTAAAAAGATAGCTCCCCGCATCTATACGCCCAACTTCACAGATAGCCCCGAAACGGTGATCAGGCGAAACCTGTTTGCCATACTCGGTAAATTATATCCGGGCGCTATATTGAGCCACCGCTCTGCTTTGGAATTTCAACCCACAACGGCGGGGTTTATTTTTCTCACTTACACCTATACAAAGAAAATACAGTTGCCGGGAATAACCCTCCGGTTCATGCAAGGGCATGGACCCATTGCCGGCGACAATCCGCTGTCGGGAGGGCTTTACGCTTCGCAGTTGGAAAGGGCACTTTTAGAAAACTTACAGCCGTCGCGGAAGGCTGGTGCGGAATCGAAAACCAGCCCATTGTCAGCCGTGGAAAACCGTTTGGAACAAGTCGCCCGCATACAAGGGGAAACAGGGCTGAATGAGTTGCGGGACAGGGCAAGACAGGTAGCCGGACAGCTTGAAATGGAAAGCGAATTTGAAAAACTCAACAAGTTGGTTGCGGGCTTGCTGGCCTCACATCCTTCCAATGTGTTGTCATCGCCCCTCGCAGTGGCTAGGGCATTCGGCAACCCATACGACGCTGCCAGGCTTGATGTGTTTGAAAAGCTGTTTGTGGCGCTGAAACAACAGGAATTTCAATACACGCCAGATCAAAACACCTCCGAGCGCTCTTTCCGGAATTTTGCTTTATTTGAAGCCTATTTTTCCAATTATATCGAAGGCACCGAGTTTGAACTGGAAGATGCAATGCGAATCATTGAAACAGGATCGCCCATGTCCGCTCGTAGCGAAGACTCGCATGATATACTCGGTACCTACCTATTGGTGAGCAACCGGGAAGAAATGGTGATCACTCCTGAAACGCCGGCGGCCTTGCTCGACATTTTATTATACAGACACAAAGCGCTTCTGAGCGCAAGGGCTTCGAAGAACCCAGGGCAGTTCAAAGGGAAATACAACCGGGCGGGAGATTCTTTTTTTGTCGACCATACGCTTGTAAAAGGCACACTGATAAAAGGCTTCGACTTCTACCAGGCACTGTTGCATCCCTTCGCCAGGGCCGCATTCATGATGTTTCTGATAAGTGAGGTACATCCTTTTCTGGATGGCAATGGGCGTATGGCAAGGGTGATGATGAACGCTGAATTGGTGAAGCAGAGGCAATCAAAAATCATCATTCCTACGGTTTTTAGAGATGATTATATGGGCGCTCTAAGACGTTTGACCCGGCAACAGGAACCAGCTCCTTATCTGCGAATGTTAGAGCGGGCGCATACTTTCAGCGCCACCATTGCGGGAGACGATATGGATGCCATGAAGAATCATTTGGAAAAATGCAATGCTTTTAAGGAGTACGAGCAAGCTCAACTCAAGATATTGCCTGGGTAAGGGTTCTTGAATGAAGGGCAATTTCCAAATTTCGACAAGATTCCAGATGGCATGAGGTGGCCAGCTGATCTTCAACACGCACGATACTAACCTCCTTAGCTCGGCGCTCTTCCGGCGCCATCAGATTTGGTTAGTGGAAAAGGATCAATATGGCGCGGCCTCGCTCTTCTCCCTGAGCGATTTTGAGGCCCGAAGAGAAGAATTCGAAAAGTCCCGTTTATCTCACAAAAACTTCGTCCGCCCATGAAAATGAGGAATAAAAAGGCGGAGCAGATCGAGAACAAGAAAAAACACCTGGAAGCCCGGAAGGCGGCAAAAGCCAACTTTCCTGTACCACGACAATAAATTGGCCATGTCCTGCGCATTGATTGCTTCAGTGATCTCTTCAAGATTTGCGAGCATCCTGTTTAAGCCGCCCAAAAGCGGCGGAAGCGATGTGATTAGATTTACCCTTTCAACAACTCAAACAATTCCACATTCACAAAAAGGGTTTCCTTCCCGGCCTGTTGCGTAGTGAGTATCCCTGTATCCCTCAGTTCTTTCAGGTAGTGGGAAGCGGTTTGCCGGGTCACTGCCAATTGATCGGCGACCATTTCAATGCGGCAATAGGGCTGCACGAAAAGCAGCTCCAGCAAATCTTTGGAATATACCTTTGGTTTTTCTCCCCGCACCTTTTCCTGCGTTTTTTGAAACAACTCATTGATCAGGGCGATCTTTTCAATAGTTTCCATCGCCGTAACCTCTAACGCTTTGGTCATGAAAAGCACCCAGTCCTCCCAGGTTTTTTGCGTTCGAACGGTTTGTAACAAACGGTAATAATCCGGCTTGTGATCAATGATGTATTTGCTGAGGTACAAAACAGGCTTGTCCAACAAACCCACCATAACGAGGTAAAGTACATTGATGATCCGCCCTGTTCGTCCATTGCCATCGTAAAACGGGTGTATACTCTCGAATTGGTAATGCTGAACGGCGAGTTTGATGAACGGAGAGAGGTCGTTCTCTGTGTGAAGGTAGTCTTCCAGGTTTTTCATTAAACGCTGGATGGTTTCATAGTCATCCGGCGGCGTGTAAATGGTTGTTCCGGTAGCTGCATTCTTCAGGGCGCGGCAGCCGCGGTGCCCCCCCTTTTTTTTCCCCGCTTTTGCTGAATCCGCCGGGGGGGTTGGGTTTCCCCAACCCCCCCCTTTTTTGCGGTGGGGGGGCCCCGATAACAAGGCTTCCCTGTACCGGAGCACCTCTTTTGTGGCAGGATCTACCTGCATGTTCCTGGATGAAAGAGCCTTGTATAGCCTGTCCTGCGTCGTGATAATGTTTTCAATTTCTGAACTGGCACTTGCTTCCTTAAGGACTACGGCATTCAGTAAAATATGGGGGTTGGGCAAGGTATTAGCCAATTCTGTCATGTTAAAAAAGACACATTTTTTAACATGACAACCTGCTCATGTCAAATCATTTAACATGACGGCGCCTCCGTCACCATGCCCGACTGGCTGGCTTTAAAGCCCTACAAACCGAATATGTCGCTGGTACCGGAGGAGTAGGATTTGTTGATCGTCCGGCCGGATTTGACCTCGACGGGGTACAGGTGTCCGCCCTCATCTAGTAGCAGGCCTTGGAATTGGCTCCTGGTTTGTTCATTAAAATTAGGCGTTCACATTTTTGTGAACGCCCAAATTTTGTGAACAAACCCCAAGAAATCGACGAATATTAAAGAACTTTTACCTTTCCTCCAAAAGCCCTTCCCGAATCTCCAGCAAAAGGCTGCTTACCTCCTCTGCTGGTTTGCTCATCTGGCGGGAAAGGATCGAGATTGGAGTGGAAGATAGGTCCCTACTATGTTTTTCCAAAATCCCCTTGAAGGAATTGAACAACGCATCGTTTGATAAAAGAGAATGCCTGATCTTCCTCCCGATCACCTGCGCAGAGATGGATTCCAGTTCGCGCTCCTCCTTAAAGAGGTCATTATGATTGTCGTATATGTCTCTATCATTCAAATCGAAATAATATTTCAAAAGCATGCCAATGTCTTCCAGATCCTTTTGCCGCCATTCCGGTTTGTCCTCATAGGCGAGGAATTTCAGCAGGATAATCGATTCCGGGGTAGTGACCTTGTAACGATGGTCCTCTTCGAAGGAAATTTCATCAGTACCAAAATGATACACTTCGTGTAATCCTTTCAGGTTGAAGCTGGCGAAGGCCGGACCAAACCGGACCATATCCGAATCGAATGAGGTCATCTCATTAAAAGGCAAGACATCGACCACAACACCTGCCGGATGCCGAAGCCTGACGGGGTTACCAGAGACTTTCACAAAGCTCTCCCGCAGTACTAATTCCGCAATAAGCTTGTCAAAATCCGCAGGATCGGGGATAAATGCCGCAATGTCGATATCCCGGGTTATCCGGAGAGACTTTACCCCTTCCATCGTAAAATGAATGTCACGGGCCAAGCCGCCCAGAATATAGAAATCCAGGCCGTGTTCACGCAGCACCCGCTCCATTGGTGGAAGAATAATTCCTTTTTCTGCATCGAACAAATTTTTGGCCACTTCCACATTCCGGGGGCTGCCCGAAAGAAGTAAATCGGCATAAATCAACAACTCCGGGACAGTTTCATTATGGTCTAAGAAAGCCGGATCCCAGAATATCTGATATACTTTTACCGGGCCGTTCGGATCGGAAACCATCCTGTAGTTTTTGACGAGTTCCTGCCGGCTCTCCTTGGTGTAAATAGTAAAAACTTCCGGACGGAGGGAATGCAGCAGTTTATCCGCTGCAGGTTCGCCCCCCCAGAGGGTCTTTTTCGTATCCAGGTTAATATCTTCCCATCGATCGTCCTTCAAGAAACGAAATTGGCCCATCAGCAATTTTGGCTTAAGCCTTTCCCCGTATTCGGGGATCCAACGTTCGATCAACCCCGCTTTATTGGAAAAGACATAACCTCCTTTTTGCAATGGGGTCAGGTAGCCATTTTCCCGAAGCGAATGAATGGTCCTGGAAATATTGTCCAGGCTAGATCCCGTTGCAGCGACTATGTTCCGATATGGATGCGTAAGGAGTTCGGCCTTGACGAGCAAATGAAAAATCAGTTGAATGGAGGCATTGGTAAACAAATGCTTGCGTTCCAAAGCCAAGCCGCCTTTTTTGCCTTCAATCAGAAGGAATAGGCCCTTCGCATTGATCCATGCATTCCCCCCACTTTCCAGATAGTTGATACCCAATACTTTTAGCTTCTCCATGAATTCCATACTGATACGGCCTGCAATGAGAATGAAGTTTGGATTTAACTCCTTCTGTTGTAACAGTCGGGGTAGGTGACTGGATAACGCAGTACTTTTTACCTCTGCCTCCAATTCAACGGCTTTCCCTTCCCGGTCCAACCGCAAACAGCCGTCAAATCCTCCCTGCCTGGAAGGTAACCAGGATGCTTGCCAACCGGATTAGGTTTCCAGAGTAGTCAGGGAAAGTTGCACGATTTCATTTTTGTTGTTCGAAAAATCAATTTGTTCTAAAATTTAGTACAAACAAATATAACTGAACAAAATGAAAAAAAGCAACCCTGTTTTCAATAATCACCCCTACGCCTGATCTCCTCCCTCCTTCTCCCTCTTCCCCAAAAACCTCCTCACCAAAGCGCCGCCACCTACCAATGCGATCAAGATCAGTTTCCAGGATTTGGCTAGGATGAGCCCTAATTTTGCCAGGAGGCCGGCCTTGAGCAGCATTTTTCCGGCGATGAGTCCGCCGATGCCGTAGGCGGCTACCTGGTCGAGTTTGGGGTCGAAATCCTTGTAGGTATGGCCCGAAAGGAAGTTGACGCTCTCCAGGATGGGACCGATCTCCCGCTTCACCTGATTGAGGTGGTACATCTCCCCGATCACGTTCAATTGCAGGTAGCCCCGGCGGCCGAGTATCCGGATATTGTAATTGAGGACGTGCGCTTCGTCGTTAGCCCCGAATCTTAGCTCCTTGGCCCAATGCAGCTTTTTGTGCTCCGCATCGTAAAACGGGGGCGAAGCCCAGCCGATAAGCTCAAAGGGCGGATAACCCATTTCGATGCGCTCCGGATTGGCGTCGCGCGTATCCTGTTGCATCGTTTCAAGCAACTCGTCGAAATCGAGTTTTTTAGCGTCGGAGTCGTCGATATAGCCCTCGTCGTAGAAGGTTATGTCGATCACGTAGCTGGAGTCGTCCATGGGGGAGTATCGCGCCGGAAGCAGCATGCCCAGCGATTCGTATCCCTCCTCGCTGGGCGGATTGCCATACACCTCGGTGAGGATGGTCTCGCTCGTCGCGCCGTCGAGAAATTTGAACCCGGCAGGCACGTCGATGATGGCCAGATCATTTCCGATAGTAACCTGGCCGGTCTTATATTGAAAAGTTTGCTCCAGGCTATCGGCAAATGCTTCGTAAGCACGGTACAAAGCTTCGTCTGCCAATTCGGCTTCCGTTTTGGTGCTGTCCGGCTCGGAGGCGATGGCCTGAAAGGCGGGGAGGAGGCAGAGTAATGCCAGGAAATAGGGCTTTAGTTTCATAATAAAGGGTTTTAAAAGTTTATGATTACCAAAAATAAAGAAGTTTTCGGAACGGACAAAGACCTGCTACCCAAGCCATCCGCAAACCTTATAGTGAGCTAAAACCAATTTTTTTACCTTGTAGGGGCCATTTTCTTTTCTCTTTTTTCAAAACTCCAGCCGGGCACTGTCTTGTCACTGCATTTGGCCAAATTCAATCCCTCTACATCCCCCCCACCCTAAACCACCAGGCCCTCGAATCCCCGCTCGCAACCCCTTCGTCGAGCTGATAAATCGGGGAAACAGGCAAAAAAAACGCCTCCGTTCGCCCCGTGCAGATCAGCTTATCTCCTGCGACTTGAATGCCGTGGACGGATGAAAAAGTGTCGGAAGCGCCGAAGGTGTGGAGAACCGGAGCCTGGAATATCCCGTCGACCAGGGGTACCTTACCCACGACGCCGTATCCCAGGTTGGTGTTGGGGATATCTTCTTTGGTGTATCCGCAGACCAACAAGGTGTCGTCGCGCATGACTCCCTGCCTGAGCGTGACATGCGCAGGAAGGAGGAACTGGGAGCGAAGCGCGCCATCGGCCAGGTCGAAGGAAAGAAGGAGGCGACTATTCGCGGCGACCAGATAGGGAGAACCCAATTGCTGTGAAATGGGGACAGAAAATGAGCTAATGCTGTCTTCCGTGATATTCCGAATCCAGGTTTCGTTGAATTGCGAATCGTAGGAGGACAGGTGGAATACCCCCCAGGTTGCTTTGGATAAGGTAGGAATCCCCGGCGCCAGTCAGACGATTAAGCGAATGCGCTAATAAATTGGGCAATACCTTGCTGCCTGCCAATGCCAGGGTATCGCCGGAACGGACGTATTTTTCAATTAGGGCGGTTTTGGGCTGCGGCAGAACCGATTTCAGGACGAGCAACGTGTCGGGGGGCATTATCTCGATGTTCTTAACCTGAAACCGCGTGTGGATGGAGTCCAGAAGGGCCAGTTCCTCTTTGTCCACCAGGAGGACGATCTCGATCGCGGAGGGGGGGCAGAACCTATAACGGCCGGAAAATATAGAAAAAGGCTATTAGGAGGGCTATCCTTTATTGTGCAAAAAGAAGGCACATAAATGGAATCCGCCCGCCCCTTATTCTCAAAAAGCAGCAATTTCTTTTCGAACTGAAAATTTTCGGCCGACCTCTTCACCAGAAAAATATCCTCCCCGACCTCCTCGAGGGTGTATATATCTTCGTCGATCAAAATGCCCGACCCGGAAACCCATTGCGACTGATCGACCACCTCGGCCTCCATGAGATGATTGCTGCTCGCCGGTTCTGACATTTCCAGCGACGGAAGCTTCAGGTCGTTCTTGCAAGATGCCAGCGCCAAACAGCAAAGAAGCGGGAACAAGTAATTTTTCATCTGGGCAATAAACTGGATTTGAGTAAAAATCCCCCGGAAATGGCAAAGTAGGTGGAAGTTAAATTGGCGTAGGGTCGGGAACTGAACCCGGTGGGAACGTAATCGGGGTTGAAAACCCGAAAAGGGGAGTAGTGAAAGCCGACGCGAGCAATGGGGACGGTTATCCCAAGTATGAATTCCGGAATGACCTTGTTTACATTTCCAATGTTCCGGTCGGTATAGGGATAGGCATAATTGGAGTAGGAGAATAGAACGGGGAATTTTAAATTGATCCCTCCAAAAAGCGAAACCAGATTTTCCTCATCCTGAAGCTCATAGATTATCGCGGTGGAGAGCGCGTGATACTCAAAATATTCTCTCGCATCCGGCAGCACTTCGCCTACCTCCTCAAATTTAAAAGGAGCTTCGGAAAAGCTGGTTCGATAAAAAGAGGTCTTTGAAAATTGAACTCCAAATCCCAGGCAATGGTTTGTGGCCAGGGTGATCCCTGTCCTGATTGAAAATTCATAGTCTGTGCTTGCCTTGCTTTTAATGGGAGTTAACTCGAATTGTCCTGCAGAATTGATCCCTGTGTATTCAAAAATGCTGTAACTATTGTCGATTCCGGCAATTCTCTCCCCATCCTGCTTTAAAAAGGTGTATTCGTTCACAAGACTGGCCGAGATGCTTAGGTTGTGAAACAAGTTTTTCGAAAATGCCGAAAAATCCGTTGGGCAGCCCTCTTTTTGAGATCCCTTCCGGTCGGGACAAAGGTCGTCCAGGTCGACAATGCCATCGCGGTCCCTGTCCGGACAGCCTTTTAGAGAGGCTGAGCCGGCTTCTTTCGGGCATCGGTCCAGGCAATCCAATACCCCGTCCCCATCCGTATCTACATCCGGCTTTCCACAGCCGCAAAAGCCGGGCGCCTTTTTGTCCTTGTCGTCCGGACAGCCATCCAGGCAGTCCACCACCCTGTCCTGATCCCGGTCGCTGTCGGATTTCCCGCAGCCGCAGTTGCCCGGCGTTCCTTTTTGGGGGTCATCCGGGCAATTATCTATGCAGTCGGGGATCTTGTCCCCGTCCCGGTCGCTATCCGCAACGCCACAGCCGCAAACCCCTTTTTTCGTTTTCAAAGGATCGGAAGGGCACTCGTCTTTGCTGTCCTCTACTCCATCGCCATCCGAATCGGGGCATCCCCGAAATTTTTCCAGCCCCGCCTCCTCCGGACAAGCATCATTGCGGTCCGTGATACCGTCGTCGTCCAGATCGGATAGGCGGATGGCTTCGATAAAAAAGGACTTGGAAAACTCTTCGTTCTCGTCCAACTCAACAAGGAACACCATTTCGAGGTCCACTTTCTCATCTACGGTTCTCCCGCCCCTCGTTCTCCCCCGGATCGTCTTCTCGACGGGCAGGAAGCAATAAAACTGGTTTCCGGATTTTCTCCTGATCTTGACCGGATTGGTTTTTACAAAATATTCGAGTAAAACGCCATCCGGAAACTCGGTGATCAGCAGAGTCAGGTAGGTATTGATAGTGGGAAATTCGCCGATATTCAGGCCGAGGTTCAGGTCGTTGTACACCGTCACCGACTCCGCACTGAAATAATTGATAATCGCGCCCCTGTGGCTGGAAAAGGCGGCATTTGTCTTTTTGTCCGTATTGCTTGCTCCTAAATTGAATACCCTAAATTTTGAATTCAGGATTTTCAGATCCTCCACGGCTCTCGTGCGGATAAAAGCTATTTCGGAAGTCGACAAAGCCTGGCCTGTGCAAATGGAGGACAAACTCAGAAAAAAGGGGAGGAGCAATACGGGCCGAAACCGGTTCATGAGGCTAATGGGTTTCTACCACGGTGATATTATGGAGTACGATCTCGTACCGGCCTTTCGGGGTATTGAGGTCGAATACCTTTTCGATCTCGATCTCGATGTTTTTGATGGTAAAATCGCTGTACACGGTTTTGCCCCTTTTGATGCCCGTAAAGCGCTGGAAGATGGTGCCGTCCACCTGGTAGTTCCCCGAGTTGGTTTTCCGGATCATCCCGACGGTATTGTCCTCAAAGCTGATCTCCACCTGGTCGTAAGGCAGCTTGTACAAATGCAAGAAGTAATCCTCCACCGATTGCCTTTCGACCGTCCCATTTTTGTTGGACACCTCGATGGTCGCTCCCTCAGAGAATAGCCCGGTCGCAGAGCGGATGGTGCGTTTCAGGGTTTCCCTGCCGGTGTTCTTGTCGCCGATAGTCTGGATGAATAGTTGAAGGAGGTTGATTTTCTCCTTCACTTTCACCCGAAAGATCTGCTCGATCTCCTCTTTCGAAAGATCCTGTGCCGAAAGGGGAGCCGTAGCTGCGAGGAAGGAAAACAGAAAGAAGGAAAGGGTAAGGATTTTCATAAAAAGGACCTGGGGTTATTTGTACATGATTTCGAGTGCATCGGGCGATTTGGACATCTCTTCTTTGTTGACAATTTGAATGGTCTTTGCCCCGGGGTCGATCATCCGCGCGTTCAGGAAATGATCGAGTCTTCCCTCTTCGAAAGCGACCCCCTGTTCAAAGCTGATCACCGAAATCCCGGGATCGAGGTATTGAAGGATGGAGTCCGCCAAATCCGGCCGATTTTCGTCCAATTGGTTGAGCCAGGCTTCGATATCGGGCTTTTTTACCGGCGCCTGAGCCGGTTGTCTGCCTTCCAGATGGGTAGAATACCAGATGCCGAAGATGGTAAAAAGACCTCCGAGCAAGGCCGCCAAAATGGCATATCGCCCATTAATATGGCTTTCTTTGTGTTCTTCCTGTTTTTTCCTCCGTGCCATGGACCAATATTTGCTGTTTCCCGATTGTGGGGCCTAAAGTAGTGATCCTCCTGCGGTTTTACAAGTTTGGAGAGTTCTTACTCTATAGTAACGGGCCGAACTGGATCTGTAGAAGTCCCAACAATCCTATGGACTAAAAATATACAACTTTAAAGTTGTATAATTTGAACTTTTTGTTTATACTTGTCATTATTTAGTTAATTCTGTCGATAAACCAAATGACCACCCTGGCTGATGTGGAGCACTACCTTGCGGAACTGCGGACCAAACTTGACATTTGGGGGCTGATCTTCCGCAGTGATCGCGGAAAAAACATGCAGACCCTCCTTGATCTGGAGTTGAGTGTCAACCAAAAGCTATATGAAAAACAGCCCCATAACCGGAAAACCCATGAGTTTAGTGCAGGAGGAACGCATTCTCCAATTTCGCAAAGAAGATTTCCCCATTCTTTACCATTATTATCTGTGTGAAGACAGCGGGGAGACATTTGAGACGGAAGATCTGTTGCACCTCAACCTGGAACAGGTGTATAACCAATACCGCGAGCGGCACCGCCTTCCATTTCCGGATGAGATTGCACAAATTCGGGAGCGATATGGAGTTTCGGCTGCCAAAATGAGCGAAATTCTCGGCTTTGGCGCCAATGGGTACCGTAATTATGAAGCAGGAGAAGTCCCCAGTATCTCCAACGGCCGACTCATTCAGCTTTCAGCCGACCCGGGGGAGTTCCGGCGGCTTACTGAGCTAAGCGATTGCCTGAAAGACCGGGAGCGGAAAAATATCCTGGACCGGATAAAAGCCTTGGAAAATGGGGAGTTGGAACCGCTACCTCCCCTGTTAGAGCGGTACCTTTATGAAGAGCTCCGCCCCGGTTTGGATACAGGTTATCGCCGACCCAATATGCAAAAGTTTTGCGCCATGACAGCTTACCTGGCCCAGCATCTCGAGCCGTTTAAGGTGAAAATGTGTAAGCTGCTTTTTTACGCCGATTTCTCCCATTTCAAACAGCACGGACAATCAATCAGCGGAACTCGTTACATCGCCATCGCAATGGGACCGGTACCTGATAATTTCGATGGCCTTTTTAATGAGGCCCGGAAAAGAGGCGCTATTCATATTGCTTATCAGGAAAATAGCAATTGGGAGAAGTTAGGCGAACGATTTCAGGCTGGAGAAAAGGCCGACTTCTCCTCGCTCTCTAAAGGGGAGACCAAAACCTTGGACCACGTAGTTAAGCGCTTTGAAAGGGCTACAACTGCTGAAATTATCCAACTCAGCCATCGGGAGAAAGGGTGGCTGGATTGCAGGGAACAGAAAGGAGTGATCAGCTACAAATATGGGTTTTGGTTGCTTGATGATTAACTATTGAGTATCTGATCTGGTTAGCAGATATTGCGATTGGTGTTCCATTTTCTTTTCTCTTTTTTCAAAACTCCAGCCATGCACCGCCTATTCTACCTGTTTGCCGCTTTGGCCGTAAGCCTCCCGGTTTCCGCACAATCCAGCCTGCTCTCCGATCCCGACATCGTCTGGATGGGCACGTTCAGCGGCGACTACCGCCTCGATCCTACCATGCCCTCCGGCTTGTATGCCGAAACCGGGGCCTGGAATAACCTGGCCGTCGAGAAACTCGCTGTCCCGCCTCTGCCCTCGGGCTTTCCGGACCTGATCGACGGCACGGATCTGTTCTGGAAGCTCAAAGTAGATGAGGCCTTGTATTCCGAAGAACTCGAATTTTTCGAGGACTCCCTTTTAACCCGCCCATTGCCCGAAGACGCCATCTACGGAAAATTGTCGCGGTTGGATACTGTTATTTCTTTTGATCTGGAGAGCTATGAGGAGAAAATTTCCATCGTCAGGAGTGACCTAAGTTTCGAAAGCCTGGCCGGGGTCCGGATTCTCCAACAGTGCTATTACAGGAAGAGCAGCCGCTCGATCGGATACCGCGCCGTTTCCTGGGCGCCGCTTTATAGCAAATCCTTGAATGGGTCGGATAGCACGGTCCTGGTTCCCATCTGCTGGCTACCCGCCTTCCCGGCAGAAAACCCCGATATGTTGCGAAATTCGGAAGAAGTGAGTTACATCGCGGTCACCACCACCCGAAACCAAAGCCCGACCCTGGATAAAATAACCCCGGTCAAAGGCGTGGTGGATCTCCCGGGGTTTTTCTCCGATTTCATCAAAGAGCCCTGGGCGCCGGCCTATTCTGCTGACGACTTTTCCGGGCTGGAACCCTCCGATCTGTGGGAATTTGGCGCCCGCATGGATACCATGGTCACCTTTGATATCGAACCTTTTGGAGAGCGGATGACGATCAGCCAAAGCCTGCCCATCGAGGAGCGGATCGACGCTATCCGCTTTACCGTGCGCTGGTTTTACGACGACCGGAAACGCCGGCTGTATTACGAATTCGTCGGCCTGGCGCCCACAGAGCGGTTTTTCGATGAAAAAGGGGAGTTCATGTTTTCGAAAGCGATGTTTTATTTGAAAGGCGGGAAGTAAGGGTATCGAAAAACCTCATTTCCCCTCCGCCATCGCATACGCCACCGCGTCCTCCAGCCTCATCTTCTTGCCCTCCTCATACCAGCGGGCGCTTGTTGCAGGATCTGGCAGAGCCTGCAACCTGGACTTGGCCATGTTGTACTGAACCTCGGCGCCCCCCACTACGGGATAGCCGGTAGCCGCGATGAAAGCGTCGAGCGATCCGAACAGCAGGTGCGCCGGTTTGGCCTTTCCTACGATCGAAAAATAAGCGCTGGCTTCCATGACCCCGTAGATGAGGCTCTCTTTCTCCCCGGCCGTGCGCGACAGCTCCAGGCCCCTGTACATGGGCTCCCAGACCTCGTCCATATTACCCTGCATCATCCTGGCATAGCCCAGGCCCGACCAGGCGGCGGCTTTTAGGCCTTTGAATCCCTTTTCGGGCAAGAGCCGCAGAAGGCTCATAGCATCCTCCGCTGTTTTGTCGTAGTCGTGGTTGGGATTCAGCACGTCAAAAGTGAAGCGAAAGATGTACAGGGCGCCCAGGATATAGGTAATCCCGTCCTGCCGGGCCAGCTCTTCCGCATGGGCGAGGTTTTTTTGGACGATGTCCATTCTACCCTGTTGGCGGTAGTATTCGGCCGACCAGCAATAGAACATCGACAGGGCCACAGAGTCATTTTGTTTTTGAGCCAGGGCGTATCCTTTTTCCAGCTTTTCCGCCGAACCGGGCATGTTCAGGTACGACCCGTAACAGCCGTCGAACATATAGGCATAAGCCAGGGAGATTTCGTCGCCGCTTCCTTCGAGGATGGGCTCTGCCTCGGCGAGCATCGCAAAGCCTTTTTCCAGATCGAAAAGGAACAGTTTGCAGTAACCCGCCCAGGTCACGGTTCGGCCGACGACCCGGGGGGATATGCCCGGATTGCTCCACATTGCCTTGTCGTCGATGCGCGCGTCGACGATCCATTGCATGGTTTCGCTAAACCCGCCACGCAGGGTCCAGTAGGGACACAGGAAATAAAACAGGTTCCAGGCCTCTTCGAAGCGCTCGTATTCTATGAAAATATAGAATGCGGCCCGTATGTTCTGGTGCTCGTATTCTATCTTGTCCATCCAGGGCTCGGCGTTGGCCTTCCAAAGTTGGCCGTCGGCAGCCTCGCACAGCTCGTAAAAATAACCGGCGTATCGGAGTTTGGTGTCTTTGGCGTCGGGCGACAGGTCGAGCATTTCCCGCGCATATTCGTGCACCGTCTGGAGCATGTTGAACCGGGGCTCGGAAGAATGGCTCACCAGCACCGGCTTTATCAGGCTCACGCCGAGCAGCCGCTCGGTCATTTCTTCCACATCTGCCGGGGTCTTGCCGTCGTTGAGGATCACATCGGCGGCTTCGAGCGTCCAGCTGCGCTTGAATACGCCGAGCAGGCGAAAAACCCTTTTCGTCTCCTCTGTCAACAGGTTATAACTCCATTCGATGGCGGCCCGCAGGGTTTGTTGCCTTTCGGGAAGGTCCTTTTGGCCTTTCGAGACCAGGTCGAGCGTTTTTTCGATGCGCGACATCAAAGCGGCGGGCTGGAAAAACCGGGTTCGCGCCGCGGCTAATTCGATGGCGAGAGGCAGGCCGTCCATACGCCGGCAAATCTCGAGGATGGCTTCGGTGTTTTCCTGGTCGAGGATCAAACGCGGGTTCACCTCGAGGGCGCGCTCCACGAAAAGTTGGGTGGCGGAGTAATTCCCCAGGTCCCCGGGCCGGATGGAGCTGGTTTCGCTGGGCAAGGCCAGGGGCGACAGGTTGTATATTCGCTCGTTGCGAATGTGCAGCGAGGTACGGGAGGTGACGAGGATCTGGAGGTTCTTGCAGTGGGCGATCAGGTCGCTAATAAATTTCGAGGATTCCACCACCTGTTCGAAGTTGTCGAGGATCAGCAGGAAGTTTTTATCCGACAGAAAATCGACGAGGGTTTGTTCGATCGACTGCTTGCCGCTGTCCTGTATGCCGAGGATTTCGGCAATGGTCGAACCGACGAGCTTGGGGTCGGTCACCGGAGCGAGGGGGATAAAGGCGACCCCATCCTTGAAATGCTCTTTCACCCGATGGCCGAGGTGGATGGACAGGGTGGTTTTCCCGGTCCCCCCGGCGCCGAGCAGCGTGACCAGGCTCACTCCAGATTTGGCGAGCAATTCAGAGACCTTCGTCAGGTCTTCGTCGCGGCCGTAGATCTCCGATTTGATGAGGGGCAATTCGACCATCGGGACATGGGCAAATTCGGCCAGAATATTTACCGGGTCCGCTTGTTGCCTATTCTCGCTCAGAGCCGTCTCAAAGATCTCCGACATGAGGACGGACAGGTCGTTTTCGATCAGCTTTTGCAGCTCGGCCGCGTTGGAAAACATCTGGTAGCAAGCGGTATCGCTTTTTTCGATATCGGACAAAAGGTCCTTGAGGCGCGGCTGGCGCTCGGCCGATCTCTTGACGTAGATGAGTTTGGGTTTTTGGTTTCAGCACAGGCGGTATTCGTCTTCCAGTCCCGAGATCTCCGCGCCGGGGGCCACCCAACCATAGCTGTTCCAGTAGATGCCGAGGAAAATATGGCTCTGCTCCAGGTAAGCCGAATAGAGGTCGCGGGGCGGATGCGGACGCGCGCCGGCTTCGAAGAAAACCGGAATCAGCCGCAGGTTGCCGATCGCTTCGCGGGCTGCCTGCCGTTCATCCGCCAGTTCATTGATGGTAGAACTGATGAATACACGGACGCGCTGATCGGGGGTTTTGATGATGGCCATATTGTAAATTAACTGCTTTGGCAAATATAGGATGAAATTGCTCTACATTTGACCAAATTCAACACCCCTATGTCACCCCCACCAAACCTCCTCCGGGCTATGGTGCTCGGCCTGTTCCTGACCCTGACATTCCTGGTCGTTTGGGAATTGCACTGGCGCTCCAAAGGCTATGTTCCCTCCATTGAAGACGACGGAGCACTTTGGGCGCGCAACCGCGACCGGGTGGACCGCCTCGGCGCCGAGGATGTCGTGATCCTGGGTTCCAGCCGGGCGCATTTCGGCATCATGCTCGATACCTGGGAGGAAACGACGGGCCGCAAACCCGTTCAACTGGCGGGCGATGGCCGTTCTCCCGTTCCCTTTTTCCAGGATATCGCCGAAAACTCCGACTTCAAGGGCCTGATCGTGCTGAGCGTGGCCCCCGAACTCTTTTATTCTACGGAAGAAAATTGGTCGGAAAAGCGCGCCAAAGAATGGCTCGATTTTCGAGAAAAAGAGACCTATGCCCAAAAATTCAACTATTGGGCCGATAAATTCGCCGATCAACGCCTGGCTTATCTCAGCTCCGACGGCGACTACTACAACTCCCTGCCCATTAAAACCCTGATCGGCCGCATTCCCCTGGCCGACCGCGACAGCGTGCCTCCGCCTTATATGTTCCCCTTTTTCGGCACCACCGATCTGGACCGCAACCGCCGCCTGATCGAGCGGGTGGAAACCGACACGAGCTACCGCAATATGATCCGCGATGTTTGGGAAGGGGATGGCTGGGACACCCTCGCGGTCGACAAGCAGATCGACCTGCCTGCCTTTTTCGGCCGGCTTAAAATCTGGACCGACCAGATCAAGGCGCGCGGCGGCAGGGTTGCCCTCATCCGGCCGCCCTCCTCGGGAAAATACCTGGAAAACGAAATACTGAACTGGCCCCGGGAGAAATACTGGGACCCCATGCTGGCTCATCTGGATTGCCCCGGATTTTTCTTTTCCGACAACCCGCTCACGGCCAACCTGCACACCCCGGAGTGGTCGCACCTCACCCATGCGGACGCGAGCACTTACACGCAGGAGGTGATCCGCTTTTTGCAATCCAATAACCTGATTCCCCCACCCCAAAACTAAACGGCATGTTTTTCAATTCCAGCGGTTTTCTGCTGTTTTTCCTGGCGGTGTTGGCATTCTATTACCTGCCCTTTTCCTGGCGGCAGAAGAAAGTCATGCTCCTTGTGGCGAGCTATATCTTCTACGGCCTGTGGAACCCGCCCCTGGTCCTCCTGCTGTTGGCTTCCACGCTGGTCGACTGGATAGCCGGCAACCGACTTTACCGGATCAAGGATGACCGCAACCGGAAATGGTGGATATTCCTCAGTCTGGCCGTCAACCTGGGCTTCCTGGGCTTCTTCAAATACGGAGAATTCCTCATGGAAAACTTCACCTGGCTGGTCAACCAGGTCGGCTGGGACTACCAGGCGCCCGCCTGGGACATAATACTCCCGATGGGTATTTCCTTTTACACCTTCCAGACCCTTTCCTATTCGCTCGACCTATACTACCGAAAGATTCAGCCGGCACGGACCTTCCTGGACTTTGCGCTGTACGTAACCTTCTTTCCCTCAACTCGTAGCCGGGCCGATCGTGCGCTCCGAAGAGCTGGTGGGCCAGTTTTACGAACCCAAACGAGCCACCTGGAATCAGTTTAGCTGGGGCATGTTTTTGCTGACCCTGGGCTTGTTCGAAAAAACGGTGCTCGCCGACAGCCTCCTGGCGTCCACGGCTGAAAAAGTCTTCAACACCGGCAGCGGTATGCTCCCGCTCGACGCCTGGACCGGCGTGCTGGCCTTCTCCGGGCAGATCTTTTTCGACTTTGCCGGCTATTCGCTTTGCGCCATCGGGATCGCGCACACCCTGGGGATGGAGCTCCCCTTGAACTTCCGCTTCCCCTACGCTGCCACCGGGTTTTCAGACTTCTGGCGGCGCTGGCATATCACCCTGTCCACCTGGCTCCGCGATTACCTCTACATCCCCCTGGGCGGCAACCGCTCGGGGCTGGTCCGGACCTACATCAACCTCATGCTCACCATGCTCCTGGGCGGATTGTGGCACGGCGCCGCCTGGACCTTCATCGTCTGGGGCGGATTGCACGGACTGTATTTGTCGGTTGAGCGATTTATGCGATCGCGGAAGCTCCTTCTGCGCGAAAGCATTTTGACCGCTTTGGGCACCTTCTTTTTCGTCAACATCACCTGGGTCTTTTTCCGGGCGGAAGATTTCAAGAGCGCGGGAGATATGCTGAAGAGCATGTTTTTTTTGGCGGAAAATGGAAAGGCGGTGCTGGAAACATCCTACCTTTTGGTCGTGTGGATCGTGATCGCCTTGTTATTTGCCGGGCACTGGATCTTTCGCCACAGCAACCTGGAGACCATTGCCTCCAAAGTTCCCTGGTGGGTGCTCGGAGGAATATGGGGTTTCATGCTTTTCGCCACGCTGATCTCGCAGGCCAGTGGGGCGCAGTTTATTTACTTTCAGTTTTAGCCTTACTATGAAAAATATCCTTGCCCTCGTCGATTTTTCGGAGATCACTGCCGAGGTGGTGACCCAAAGCGCCCGCCTGGCGTCCATATTCCAGGCCAAATGCTGGATCCTTCATGTGGCGGCCCCCGACCCCGATTTCGTAGGCTTTAAAGTCGGTCCGGAATACATCAGGGATGCCAGGGCTGAGGAGCTGCGCTCCGAGCACCGGCGCCTGGCAGAATTTCAGCAGCAGGTGTCGGAACAGGGCGTAACCTGCACCGCCCTTCTCGTGCAGGGCCACACCGGACAGGCGATCCTGGAGGAAGTCGAAAAACTCGAGATCGGCCTCATCGTGTTGGGCTCGCACGGACACGGGGCGGTGTACGAAATTTTTGCGGGGAGCGTAGCCGGGTTTTTGCTGCAAAAATCGCCTGTACCGCTCTATGTTTTGCCTGCCGGCACTGCGAGGGTGCGGCCTGTTCAAAGCGAGGGCAGGTCTTGACTTCCCGCCCATAATGGCTATCTTTGTAGATTAATACAGCGACGCACCGGAAAAATCCTGTGGACCGTATTTAATGGAATAACATATGAGATTGAGAATCCTGCCGATTACACTAATCTGCCTGTTTTCGTGGGCCGCCGCGTACGGACAATGCGACGGAAAGCCCCCAAAAACAGAGGAGTACAGCAAACAAGCCCTCCAGAAAACCACCTACCTGTCCAGTTATATCCAGATCATTTGCGACAATAAAAGCACGATCATCAAGGCGTCCAACGCGGTCGACCTGGCGTGCAAGCTCTTCCTGGACGAAGACCGTATCGTGCAGGTTTCCAGCAGCAACAATAAAGCCGTTCGGGAATACAAGGTCCGCCACTATTTCGAACACCTCAAGCTCCTCGGCTATACCAAGGTCGAGATCGTTTGGGTGGAAGTGGGCTACGTCAGCCAGCTGCGCAAAGGGGTGGACGGCAATTTCTACGGCGTCATTACCATCAAACAGAAATTTACCGGGTATAAAGACGATCTGCCCGCCTATCAGGACATCACCGAAAAGCATATAGAGGTGGTCCTCAAACAGGTGGAAGTAGCGCAGGCAGGCAACAGCCTCCGTTGCTGGGACGTTTTATTGGGCGATATCAACGTGGAAGAAACATGGCAAAACTGAACTTTGCATACGCTATTATCTTTTATCTGCTCTTCCCCGCCTTCCTCAACGCCCAGCCTTCCGACGATTGGATCAAGGAAAATTTCGTCGTAGAGGTACACACGGTCGATGACTTCATCGAACGCTTCAATGGGGACGTGGATCAGCGAGTGCGGGATCAATGGTTCAAGCTTTTTGATAAAAAGGATATCTCCCGGAAAGACATCCTGTATAGCTTGTTTAACCTCCGAAGCGCCGACTGGAGCGAAGCCCAGGTGGAGACTTTCATCAACCAGGCGATCGACCGGGAATGCCCTGCTTTCCTGGATTTTGAAGGGGACGAGTGGTACGCCAAGGTCAATTGCAAGGTCCAGTTCCAGGGCAAAAACTACCTGACCGACCTGGTCCTGAAAGTCCGGAAAGACCCTGCCAGCGGCGGTCTGGAATGGGTCATCGTCTCCATGCTTCATTCCGGGGTTTTCGCCGAGCTTTGCCAGGAGCCCTTTCCATACGCCAAGGCCAACCGGAAGTTGTTCCTCAGCCCCATGAGCCATGGCGCCAATTTCAGCAGCCTGAAAAGGGCCTTTGAGGACGAAAAGAATTTCTCGGATTGCATGGAGCTCAAATCCCGAAACCCGCTCCTCAATACCCTCGCCTGGGAGGTCTACCTCGGGAATATGACCCTAATGCGCATCAACTCCATCGAATTTCATTTTTTCCAGGTGCCCGGATGGGTCTTCGTCGTCAAACAGGTGCCCCGCGAAGATTTCAATACCGGATGGCTCATCTCCGAACTCTATCCGGCCGTAGGACCGGAGCTGGCGAAGTATAAGCTTATATCCCTGAATATTAAATAGTTTAGGAAGTTTAGAAGGTTTAGGAAGTTTAGTTTTTTCCTTCCTAAACCTTCTAAACTTCCTAAACCTACTAAACTTTCAAAATTATCGTCCGCAATCCCAAATATCGCCCTCTCCACTTCCTGAAGGCCCTCGCGGTTTTCCCCGCCCTGCTATGCAGCCTGCATGCCGGGGCGCAAAAGGGGCCGGTTGCGGATGTCGATTGGGAGGAGGTCGTGGGTCAGTCGCAGATGCTGGTCGAGCTATACGGGCAGTTGCTTTCCACTCTCTGTATGGACGATATTCCTTCTTCCCAGAAGAAAAAGATGATCGCCAATTCTTACGACCCTCAATTCCCCAGGGCTGCGTTTTTCGATGGAAATGTGAAGATCGAATACGACCTGACGCCGGGCGATTTCCTGAAGGGTTCCGGAGTCTATCAGGATGTGTCCGACTACCTCAAGGCATTTGAGTTGTTGTTTGACGGGAAGGATAACCCCGGAGCGGTGGAGACCCGGTTTTTGGGCTGCAAAACCTTCATGAGCTCCTACGCAGGCACCCAGGTGGCTTTTGAAATTAAAATGAAGGGAGGGGATCGCCAGGGAAAACCTTTCGGAACCACGGTGAAATTGATGGAAACCATCGCGGTGCGCGAAGAGGGCTCCTGGAGGGTTTTCATCAAAAGCATTACCCACTACACCGGAACGCTGGACGGCTTTACCTGCGCCACCGAGTCGAAAAAGCCCTTTGAAAAAGATAGCGATACCGACGGAGTGCCCGACTCCCGGGACGAATGCCCCAATGAATTCGGGTTTCGCACCATCTCCGGCTGCCCCGACGACGATCTGGACGGGGTGCCCAATATCTACGACAAATGCCCTAAAATCGCAGGCCCCACGAATAAGGAAGGCTGCCCGGATAACGACAACGACGGTTTCCCCGATCACCTCGACGAATGCCCCTACAATGCCGGCATTCCCAAGTTTAACGGCTGTCCCGACAGCGACAGCGACGGGATTCCGGATAAAGAAGACCGCTGCCCGTTCCTGACCGGCTTACCTGAGTTTAAGGGCTGCCCGGATAAAGACGCGGATGGAGTTCCCGATATCGACGATAGCTGCCCCTTCGAGGCCGGCCCGCCCGAATACGGAGGCTGCCCCGAACCCGATAGCGATGCCGACGGCGTGGTGGACAGCATCGACGAATGCCCCCTAATTCCCGGCAGTCCCCGCCTCAAAGGCTGTCCGGACGGCGACAACGACGGGGTCGCGGATAAAAACGACAAATGCCCCGACCAGAAAGGTCCGCAGCGATACGACGGATGCCCCGATGGAGACAGCGACGGGATACCGGATAACGAAGACCGATGCCCGGAGTTGAAGGGCAGTATTAAGAATGCGGGCTGCCCCGTGTTCCTGACCCAGGGCAGTTATACCAAAAACGCCTATTTTGCTCTGAACTACCAGTTGGTCAATCGCCCCTGGAGCCGCTACACATCGCTTAGTTCCTCCAACTTCGGGGGAGCGTTGGGACCATTTTTCGGAGAAAACGAAGCAGGATTTTAAATTCCAGACCCTGGAAAATTTCGGTCTTGCCTTTTATGCCCCCGTCGGCGGCTATTTTTTCGGTTACCGAAAAACAGGCCCGATGCCCGACTTTCTGGAGTACACCCTGGGTGAGTTGAACGCCAAATACGATGAACTAATCGGCAGGGGTTGGGTGGTCGATAAACCCGAATTTTACGACTACGGCTTTTCCGGAAGGGTGTTTCACGCCGGACTGGTCGTGGGGCCTTTTTTTCAGATCAAATATCTGCGGCACCTCCATATTACCGGAGGCCTGACCTTTATTTCGGGATCGACCTGGGAAGAATACCGTACCGACTACTTCGGCTTATTGCCGCCTTCCTATCCGGTCGATATCTATGCCGTCAACATCCGGGAATTCAACAGCGAAACCCACCCGGAAATAGGCCTGGCTCTGGTATTCCCATACGGCCATACCGAATTTACCTATTACACGTATCAAAAGTCCTTTTCCTGGAAAGTGGGGGTCAACCTGCCCATCCGGTTGCTGATCGGTGATTAAACGAGAAGCCCGAAACTGATTAGGAGATTAGAAGGACAGCATAGACCACAAAGCTGCCAGGCGGCTTTTCGGCTTCAGGCTGTCGTCTGAGATCCCCGACTCCAGGTTGTTCACAAAGGTCAGGGATTGATCGCCCAGGTTGAAGGCGCATAGAGAGCCGAGCCCCATACGGACGTATGCCGGGGAGTTGTACACGCAGCCGTTGTCCAGGCCCAAAAAGCGCTGCGTGGAGAGGATTTTGTGCTGTTTCTCCATTTCCTCCCTGAAAAGAGGCGTATGGCCATGTAGCAGGAACCGGTCGCCCAGCCAATCGTAATTGGTGAGGGAATACCAGTTGCGGCCCCAAAGCATGAACTCCCGGTTCTCGTACGGATCTTTATTGTTGAAATCGAGCCCGGCATGCACCAGGATATACGGACCTACTTCGAGGTAGTAGGGAAGCTCGCTGATAAAATCGAAATATTTCTGTGGGATATCCTCCACCTGTTTGACGCCGAAGCTCTTCAAGGTCGTCTTCCCGCCGTTGGCGAGCCAGGTGAGGTTATGTTCTTTGCCCTTGGGGGCATCGAGCATCATCTGGTCGTGGTTGCCGCGAATGCAATGCAGCTTATACCCCATGCGCCGGAGGTCGAGGATGTAGTCGATTACCCCCTTGCTGTCGGGACCCCGGTCCATAAAATCGCCCATCAGGTAGAGCTCGTCCTCGAACGAAAAGGCTATTTTATCCAGAAGGGTCTGAAAGGTATTGAGACAGCCGTGAATGTCGGTAATAACAAATTGACGCATAAATCTTTCGGGGTTCTAACCGCTGGATAAGTTTACTATTTTTTACAACGCAGGTCAAACAAAGCCTATTGCCATTTTGGTCGGCTGGCCTTCATTTGTGAGGAAATAACAAAGATCATGCCAGGCCAGAATCAAATTGTCTTCATCCGGGAGCCGTTTTTGGGAATTTCGGAGCGGCAAATCCGCAAATTCATGTTGAGACGCCGCTTCCTCAAATATAGACACATTTTTCCCCTCGACCCCCTTATCAAATTATAAAAAATTACTATAAATAAATTTGGGCTCTCTCAAACCCTTTGACAGGAGCAGAAAGCGGTCCGAAATGCATACACTGCAACAGAAAAAAAGAAGGAGAGCGGGGGCGCCGCGCTCTCCTTCTAAAAGTCAGAAAGACAGGAGGTAGTTAATATCCGTCGTTCTGATCCAGGTTCGGGTTGGCCAGGAGGTCTGACCCGGGGATCGGAAACAGGTCGCGGAAGGCCTCGGTGACGACGCCCTCCTTCACACCGCCCTTCCAGGGCCAAATGCCCGCGTCGCTAAACTGCCCGAAGCGGATCAGGTCGATTCGGCGGCCGGCCTCCCAGTATAGTTCGCGGCTGCGCTCGTCGAGCACGAACTCGAGGGTGAGGTCGTCTGCGGTGATATTGCCATCTGTGTTGCCGTAGGCGCGCTCGCGGATCTGGTTGATATAACCTGTGGCAAGGGCTTTATCGCCACCGCCGTTGCGCAATACGCATTCCGCATACATGAGATAGACGTCGGCCAGCCGGAACATGGGATAATCCGTATCGGGATGGACGGTATGGGATGCCGGCATAGAGTCGGAGCGGATGTTGGAGTATTTCGGCAGGGCATAACCTTGCGTGAAGGTGCCAACCGCGTCGATCTCCTTGGTCTGTCCGTTGGTGAAGAACAGGGCGCGGCTGTCGATATCGCCGGTTTCGTCGGGGAAGCGGTTGACCAGCGCGCTGGTCGTGCGGAGTCCTGCCCAGGCCTCCGCTACGCCGTAAACGGTCCTGTCCATAGCCCCTCCGATGGCGGCATTCACCAGATAGGTCGTACCCCCCCAGGTTTTGGTCCGTTCGCCGTCATAGGTGACTGGGAAAATGATCTCCGGCGAGGTGTCGTTATCGGCCATAAAAACATAGCGGTAAACCGGGGAAAGGCTGTACGCGGCGGAGTTGATCACCTTTTCGCAGTAGGTCCGGCATTCGGCGTATTTCGCCTGACCGACATACACCTCTGCGTTGAGGTACAACTTGGCCAGCAGGGACCAGACGGCAGCCTGGTCAGCGCGGCCGTATTCGCCGGTCTTGGGCGCGGGAAGCAGGTTTTCGATGGCTTTCAATTCCGACTCGATATAGCTATAAACTTCCGCACGGGAAGCCTGCCTCGGGGGCTCGATGCCGATCTGGTCTTCTTCGGTCACAAAGGGGATGTTGCCGAACAGGTCCATACCGTGCCAATAGCTCAGCGCCCGGAGGAAGCGGGCCTCTGCGCGATAGTCCTGAATGTCGTCGTATAGGGCGCCTTCCACGCCCCGATCGCTGAGTTTCTCGTCGGAGGTTTCCCGCAGAAACTCATTGGCCATGGCGATTTGGACGTAAATGCGGTTGTACGTGGCCGTGATGAACTCGTTCGAAGGGCTCCAATCCTGGTTGTGCAACTCGTAAAGGGTGCCGTCATTCCAGGCGATTACCGCTTCGTCTGTGCTTAGGGTTTGCAGTTGCCAGTATCCGCGCATGTAATTGCCGAACCCTTCGTCGATGCCCTTGATGTCGCTGTCTCCGTCCGGTCCTCTCTGGCCGCTGACGGCCAGGCCGGAATACACCCGCGCAATGAAGGCCTTGTACGATCCCGGATCGTCGAAGACGACCTCGTTGTTGACCGAACTGGCAGGCTTGATGTCCAGATTGGTGCAGGACAGGGCTGCCAGTGCCAAAACGGTGAATATGATGCTGATTGATTTATTCATGATTTGAAATTTTTAGTTTTTAGTTTTTAATTTTTAGGTATTCAACTAAAAATTAAAAACTAAGAATGAACAACTAGTTACAAATTGATATTTACTCCAAACAAAAACGCCCTGGCCCTTGGGTAGATATTGTCGTCGATCCCGAAGCGGGGGCTGGAATTGCTGTTGCTGATGTTGCCGATCTCCGGATCGAGGCCGGTGTATTTGGTCAGGAGCAGCAGGTTTTGCCCGGTGGCGTAAAGGCGGAGGTTAAACTTCTTCGACGCGTTGATCGTGTAGCCGAGGGTCAGGTTGTCGAGGCGCGCAAAGGAACCGTCTTCGATGTAGTAATCGGAGAAGTACTGCGGGGCCTTGAAGTTGCTCTCCAGTACGGAAGCGGTCATATTGTTGGGCGTCAGTTCGTTGAGCCTGTTGTAGTAGCCCGTGGTGGAAGCCACGTTGTTGTAGACGTAGTTGCCAACTGCTCCGCGCACGGTAAAGCTGAGGTCCAGATTGCCGATATACATCGTGGAGGTAAGGCCCAGGATCAGGTCGGGCGCCGGCTTTTCGAAGGGCCGTTTGTCGAAGTTGTTGATCAGGCCGTCGTCGTTTTGATCGACGTATCTGTCCAGCAGGTTTTTCAGGCCGTCCTCGTTATAATCTACGCCGTCGATTTGCGGATTTCCATCCTCGTCGTAGAGTTGTTCGTACACGAAGAAGGACTGCACCGGGAAGCCCACGCGCAGGATCTGGATGTTGTTGCCCACGGCGCCGGCGATCCCGCCGGTGGGGTATCCGATGAAATTGGGGTCGTCGAACTGATCGAGCTGCAGGATCTCGTTGCGGTTATAAGCGGCGTTGAACCCGAGGTCCCAGGTAAAGCTGGGGCCGCTGACGGCGGTTGCGTTGATGAGAAACTCCAGACCGGTGTTTTGCACCGAACCGATGTTGGTCAGGATGACGTTGGTCAGGTTGGAGCCTGCGGGCACGGTGACCTCGAAAAGCAGGTCGTCGGTCTTCTTGTAGTAATATTCGATCGACCCGTTGATGCGGCCGTTCAGAAAACCATAGTCCAGGCCGATGTTATAGGAAGCCGTTTCCTCCCATTTCAGGTTGGGGTCTACGCCGTTGGGGCGCAGGGTGGTGATAAATTCGTTGCCAAACTGGTATTGGACAAAGGCATCGCCGAAAGTATAGGTGCGCAGGTAGCGGTAATCGCCGATCTCCTGGTTGCCCGTGATGCCGTATCCGACGCGCAGTTTGAGGTCGGAGAAGATGCCTTTGGCGCCCTCCATGAAGCCTTCTTCCAAAATACGCCAGCCGATGGCGGCGGAGGGGAAGGTACCCCAGCGGTTTTCGGGTCCGAAGCGGGAAGAGCCGTCGCGGCGCACGGTCACCGTGAAGAGGTAGCGGTCGAGCAGGGAGTAATTGGCCCGGCCGAAGAAGGAGATCAGCCTGTTCTGGAGCACGGAGTTGGTCGTGGAGAACTCATTGGCCGGGGCAGGGTTATTGAAACCCAGGAGGTTGGAGTTCAGGTCCCAGGCGCGGAATGCCGGAAATTCGCTGGTAAAATCCTGGTAAGAATAACCCGCCGTGAAATCGAGGCGGCTGCTTCCGAATTCCTTCAGGTAGTTGAGGTAGGTTTCCAGGATGCCGCTGTTTCGGGAATAGTTTTCCAGGCGGATCTCGCCGTTGTTGGCGTACTGCTGCCTCAGGAAGCTCGGCTGAAAGCGCTTGCGGTCTCCCTTGCTGAGGTCGTAGCCCAGGTTGAGTTTGGCGCTGAGGCCCTCTATCCAGGGCAGGCTGTAGTCGAATTGAATATTGCCGATACTGCGAACGGATTGGCCATAGTCCTGCACCAGGTTGAGCTGAGCCACCGGGTTTTTGACGCCCAAGTCGTCGTCCCACTCCCAATAGCCCCCCCATTCATTGCCTTCGTCGTAGATCGGCTGGGTTGGTGCGAAAGCCATGGCGCTGCCGATGACACCGGGATCAAAGCGGTCTTTGGTCTGTGCGGCCTTGATATTGACGTCGACTTTGAGCTTGTCGTTCAGGAGCTTGTGGTTGAGGTTGAAGGCGAAGCTGGTGCGTTGGGTGCTGGAGGTTTTGACGATGCCGTCCTGATCGAGGTATCCCAGGGAAAAGCGGTATCCCAGGCCTCCTGCGCCACCTGTAAAACTGAGGTTATGGCTCTGCCCCATGGCGTTTTGGATCACCTGGTCGTACCAATCGGTGCTCACATTTCCGGTCGTATCGATCAGTTTGAGCTTGGAGGCCAGAGCGTTCGCTTTTGCAGCGGTGATGAATTCCTCCGTGCTGAGCAGATCCGGAACGGCGATGGGTTGTGCGAGGGAAAGCCAGCCGTCGTAGGAGATCTTACCCGCATCTCCCGCCTTTCCTTTTTTAGTCGTGATAATGATGACCCCGTTGGCCCCGCGGGAGCCGTAGATAGCGGTAGCGGAGGCATCTTTCAGGACGGTAAACTCCTCGATATCGGAGGGGTTGAGGGCGTTGAGCGGGTTGCGGCCGCTGGAAAACCCGCCGGGGTTGTGGGCCGAGTTGTCGATGGGCACGCCGTCGATGACGTACAGCGGTTCGTTGCCGGCGTTGATGGAGGTTCCTCCGCGGATCCGGATGGAGTTTTGGGCCCCCGGTTCGCCGGAGTTGCTGACGACCTGCACGCCGGCCACTTTGCCTGCGATGAGGTTATCGACCGATACGATGGCGCCTTTGTTGAATTCGTCGGAGGTGACTGCGTTCACCGCGCCGGTTTTGTCCTTTTTAGTGACGGTACCATAGCCGACCACCACGACCTCTTCCAGGTATTCACCGGCTGCCAACACTACATCCAGCACATTGGAAGAGCCGAGCGCAATGGTTTGGGATTGATAGCCTGTATAGGAAAAGGTTAATTCGCGGGCGTCCGCTGTGAGGGTGAGGGAGTATGTTCCGTCGAAGTCGGTGATGGTTCCCGAGCTGGTCCCTACGATCAGCACGTTGGCGCCGATGAGCGGTTCGCCTGTATTCGCGTCCGTCACCAGGCCGGTGATGGTGCGCTGGGCGATGGCCCATTGGCATAGCAAGGTTAGGAAAACTGCCAATGAAAGCCTTTGTAGAAGGGCGAAGTTTGGCTTCATAATCGATATAGGTTTGGTTAAAAAAATGAATCTGAAATGCGGACGGGTAAAAGTCCTTATTGAAGTGGAAAGTACCAATGATTTTTATTCGCTCACTTGTTTCATTTCAACGAAATCAAACTCTACGGTGCTGCGGTGGTTTTGGATAATTTCCGTCACATTATTGCATTCTTTTCAGGACCACTCCCTGCATGGGTCCGACCTCCAGTTGGAGGGCGCCATGTTCGAATTTGCGGCCCGGTTCCTTTCCTCCAAAGACCCCTTTGTAGGCGACGCCTTTCTCCGTGGGGATAGTCACGGAAACCGGTTTTTCGGATATATTGAACACGACCACCAATTCCTCCTCCGGCGCGCTTCTCCGGTAGGCCAGGGTATTATTTTCGTCGTCGGCGAGAAGAAATTGGAGTTTCCCACGGGCCAGGACCGGATGATCCTTGCGAAAGGCGCTAAGGCTTTTGTAATAGGCGAGGAGTTGGTGATCCACGCGCACGGTATCGGCCGGTCTTTCTTTTCCCGCAACGAAATGGGCTCGTTCGACTTCGTAGCTCAGGTCGTCCCAGACCATGGGTTTGCGGCAGTCGGGGTCGTCGGCGCCCCACATGCCGACCTCGTCGCCATTCCAGATTTGGGGTGCGCCGAGGTAGGTAAACTGGTGGAGGAGGAAGAGTTTTTGTTCTGCCAGGGTGCGGGCGTCGGGTTTTTCGATCTTGTAATCCGGGTTATCGCCTGGTTTTGCCTGAAACTTGTATCTGGTCTTGTTGTAAAGGGAGGTGCTGAGGCGTTCGGTGTCGTGACTGGCCGACATGTTCATCATGGCGCCGAGGTATTCCGGCCGGATGCCGTGGTTGATGGCCTCGATCTCGTGGGCAAACTGGCTGGGTTTCAGGGCGGGTTCCGCGTGGGCAAAGAGGCCCCTGGCCAATTTGTACCAGCGGTAATTCATGACGGCATCGAACTGATCGCCTTCGAGAAAGGGCTTGGGGTCGAGCAGGGAGTCGGGCCAGTCGAGCCACCAAATCTCGCCCAACAGATAGGCTTCCGGATTGACGGCGCGGACGACCTGGCGGTATTCCCGCCAAAATCCCATGGGGATCTCCCCGGCCACATCCAGACGGAAGCCGTCGATCCCGTCGCTTGGGTTTCCGTCGCCATTGGGGTCGAGCCAGCGGCGGCTGACGTCGAAAATGTGTTGTTTGAGGGATTCGGATGTCAGGTTGCCCTCGAAAGGCATTTCCTTATCTTCGGGAGGAGTGATGGTTTTGTTGAAAACGGGCATGCCCTTATATCCCGCCCAGCCTTCGTAGTCGAATTCATCTTCCGGTGTCGCGGGGTCGTCGTATTTTTTGATATGATACCAATCGGCGAATGGAGAGGCGGCGCCGTTTTCCCTGATATCCTGCATGGCCCAGAACGGCGGGCCGGTATGGTTCCAGGAATAGTCCAGAATGACCCGGATGCCGCGTTGGTGAAACGCATCGATCACTTTGAGGAAGAGTTTGTCTGCTTGGGTCCACTGCCAGGTGTTGGGGTCCCAGGGCGTTTCGGAATCCATGAGGATTTCGTCGGCATAGGGGTCGGGGCCGAAGTTCCGGTCGATATGGGTGTAGTTTCGCGCGTCGTATTTATGCATGGAGGGGGAGTCGTTAAGCGGGTTGAAATAGACCGCGTTGACGCCCAGCGCCTGGATGTAGTCCACCTTGTCGAGGACGCCCTGCAGATCGCCTCCGAAGCGGCGCATCTGGATACGGGCGTAGAATCCTTCGACTTTGCAATCGTCGTGCCAGGGCTCCGGGGCATACCAATCGTGTCCCCAGGGCGTGATTTTCCAGGACGGCGGGATATAGGCCGGGTACCCCCCGAGCATGTCGTTGGGCGTGGGGTCGTTGAGCGTATCGCCGTTGCGAAATCGTTCGACGAAGATCTGGTACCAGATTGCATCCTGGGTCCAGGCGGGGACCTGTGGGGCCTCGACCGGGCGGGGTGAAGGAGTGCAGGAAAGGAGGGTGAGGAGAAAGAGAAGTGGGAGCAGAAGTAGCAGGTTTTTCATAGTGGTAAATTAGTGACGGGGTGACTAAGTCACCCCGTCACTAATTTACGGGCTATTTCCGACCCCCAACTTATTACAGATCAATACTTTTCGTTTTAAGCCGGTTTTTTTTCGTAAATTTGTGCGCATTTGGAACTTTTTTTACCCTTTTCGACCTAAGTGACCCGGTGACTCAGTCACCGGGTCACTTAGGGGATGAGGAGGAGATTTAACAACACTCGACATCTTGAAATTTTCAGTATTCGGACTTGACGAGACCCTGATGGAAGGTCTCGACTCCATGGGCTTCAAGGAAGCCACCCCTGTTCAGGAACAATCCATTCCAGTTATCCTCGAGGGAAAAGATATCATGGCCTGCGCCCAAACCGGCACCGGCAAGACTGCGGCCTATCTTTTACCCATCCTCCATCACCTGACCCAGGCTCCCCACAGCGGCATCGACACCATTATCCTGGGCCCTACCCGGGAACTGATCATGCAGGTGGACCAGCAATTGGAAGCGTTTTCCTATTTCACCTCCATTACCGCTATCGCCGTGTACGGCGGCCGCGACGGACATTCGATGGACCAGGAGAAGAAAGGCCTTCGCTCGGGCACACCTATCGTCGTAGCCACTCCGGGCCGCTTTATCGCGCACCTCGACCTGGGCAATATCGACCTGAGCACGGTCCGGCACCTGGTGCTCGACGAAGCGGACCGAATGCTCGACATGGGCTTCGCTCCCGACATCATGAAGATCGTGCACCGGATGCCCAAGGATCGTCAGACCCTTTTGTTCTCCGCCACCATGCCGGAGGACATGCGCCGTTTTGCCAAACAATTGCTGCGAAGCCCCATCGAGGTAAGCATCGCCATTTCCAAACCGGCGGAAAACATTCAGCAGATCGCTTACGAGGTAGAGGATATTGCCAAGCTCCAATTGGCCGAGCATATTTTACAGGATAAGGTAAACCTGAGCCGCGTGCTCATTTTCGCCGGCACGAAAAAAGCCGTCGGAGAACTGGCGCGCCGCCTGTCCAGGCGAGGCCTCAAGGTGGAAGCCATCCACTCCGACCTCTTGCAGTCGGAACGGGAAGAACGCCTGCTCGCCTTTCGCAACGGCAGCCTGCCGATCGTGGTCGCCACCGACGTGCTTTCCCGCGGCATCGACGTAAAAGGCATCGACCTGGTGCTCAACTTCGACGTGCCGCCCGACCCGGAAGATTACGTGCACCGCATCGGCCGCACCGCCCGGGCCGAAGCATCCGGCATCGCCATCACCTTCATCAACAGAAAAGACCACCGAAGCTTCGATCGCATCGAAGCCCTCACAGGTATGAAAGTGCGCCGGGAACCCTTGCCCGAGCAATTCAAATCGGCATCCGCGCCCAGAGGACCCAGAACCGAAGGAAGCGGTGTCGGCGGAGGCGACCGGAACCGCAGAAAACGGCCGCCAAGGTGGAAGAATAAGAAGAAGGAAGGAGGGCCGAGACAGGTGTAGTTTTTAATTTTTAGTTCTTAATTTTTAGTTGAAATGCACCTAACTAAAAACTAAAAATTAAGAACTAAAAACTACTTACTTCCCCACATTCAGCGCCTGCAACAAATCCCGGTAGAACGAATCTCCGATCCCCAGAAATTTTTCCTTTCCTTGCCAGGGCAGGATGGCGCCCCGGTCGTCCTTGTCGACGCGAATGATTTTGTCGCGGTTGACGGCAAGGTCGCGGCTGATTTGGCTGAAAGAGGAGGGCAATTGCTCCAGGATCTTGAGCAGGGTGATATCCCATTTAACCTGGATGCGGTCGGTGATCAGATACACAGCGCCGCCGCCGGCTACCTCAATCCAGAGCAGGTCTTCGAAATTGATGCGGTGCAGGGAAGCTCCTTCCTTGACAAAGAAAAATCCATTTTTGCCGACCGGCGAAGCGGGAGGGCTTATGGGCTCATTGGCCGCGAGCAAGGCGTTCAGGGCGTCGCGGAGTTTGGTTTCCCAGTTTTCGACAAAGGGTTTTTGCAGGTAGCGCTTTACGTAGGCGCCCCAATGGTTGATCGTTTCGGGCGCATATTCGTCGAAGGCGGTGGTCATGATGATGGGCGGGATGGGCACCTGATTGTCTTTGAGCTGCTGAAGCAACTGGAATGCATCGCCGCCGATGAGTTTGATGTCGAGGAAAAGGGCGTTGGGCCTGGTCTTGACGATCAGGCGGTAGGCTGCGCTTACGGAGCCTTCCTGCCCGAGCAGTTCGACCTCCTCAATCTCCTTCAAACGCTCGCACAGCCAGTGCCGGATGGGTTCCTCATCTTCGATGACTACGCATCGCAAGGGTCTGTCAATCGAATTCATAGCGATAAGATTTTGGAATGCGGATATGTACCCGGGTACCGTGCCCCTCTCCTTTTGAATCCAGGAAAATGTCGTCTTCGTATTCGTAGGTAATGGGCAGGATGTTGCGCTTATTGAAAATATCCCGAAGGTTTTCGAGCATTTTGGTGCCCTGCTGGGTGCCTTTGGAGCCGATTTCGCCGGCTCTCCTTCGCCCGATCCCGTCATCCTCCACCGTGATATGCAGGTAGTCCGCGTCCCCCTCCAGGCCGATGCGCACCATTCCCATATCCTCCTTGTTGCGGATGCCGTGCTCGACGGCATTTTCGCAATGGATCTGGACTTGCATGAGCGGCACCTGGACCTGGCCGAAGCGCTCCAGTTGGGAGGCGTCGGGCAACTGGTATTCCAACTGATTACCGAATCTTTTTTTCTGGATGAAGAGGTAGTTTTCCACCAGCAGCATTTCTTCTTTCAGGGAATGGAAGGCCTTCTTTTCCCGGCTGTTTTTGAAAACCAGGCGGATATTTTCTCCCAGTTTCGAAATGACGCTCACGGCTTCCTGGTCTTTATACACCCTGATCTGGACCCATTGCAGGGCGTTATTGATAAAATGCGGGTTGAGTTGGTTGACGATGGCCTGCACCTGGAGCTTGTTCTTTTCCATTTTCTGGCGGTTGCGGTTTACCTGGAGGAACCAGTAGCCGGCGGCAAGGAGAATGGCCGAGATCAGCCAGGGCCAGGGGGTTTCCCAGAACGATCTGGGTATCCGAAAACGTACCTCCCGGATCTCCGAGACCAACCCGTCCTTGTGGGCCCTCACCTGAAGCGTATAGGCGCCCGGCGCCAGGTTGGGGAATTCGATCAGGCGGTTTTTGGATGGCGTGGAAAAGGTGCTGTCGGAGGAGAGTTTGTAGGAGAAAAACAGGTGCGCCGGCCTTACAGGGTCGTGTTGCGGGGTGAGAAATACGGCCAAATTCGCGCCGTATCTGCTTTGCTTAATCCGGATCCTTTTTCCCGCAACCGAAGGCATGAGATAAGCCCGGTTGCCGAAGGTCAGGCTATCGACCTCAAAGGCCGGAGGCCGATCGCTTCGAATGAAATATTTGGGGTTGAATCGGTGGGCGCCGGCATCCGATCCGATCCAGACCTGGCCTTTTCGGTCCACCCACACGCAGTTTTGTTCAGTCCCGGGGCCCGAGTAGCCGTCCTTTTCCTGGAAAAAGTAAACGCGGGCCTGCCCGGTTTCATAAAAGCTTTTGAGATCGATCAGGGCAATACCTTGTTGGTTGCCTGCCAATAGCGTCTCTTCGTCCAGGATTTTGAGCATATTTACCTGGGAGGGTCCCATTTCCTCCAGGCCGATTGGGATAAAGGCTTCGCGGGGCCGGAAAGAAGCATAATCGATGTCTTTCGTAGTGGGATAAAAGCAAAGCCCATGGGTGGTGCCGAACCAGAGGTTGCCCCTGGAATCCATTTGCGAGCTCATCACCCCATAGTCCAGTTTTTGGTCCGTCCGGAGATAGGAAAACACGGTGTCCAAAACAGGGTCGTAACAGGCAAGTCCTGCGCTTGGCCTGCCCATCCACCAGCGGCCGAAGCGGTCTTTCACCGCCGTGATGACGTTTAGGAGCTTCATGCCTTTTTCCGGGCCAAGGATCTTCTTGCAGCCCGGACAGTCGGGGGTCGGCGTGCTGATTGCCAACCCATGGCCCGCCAGACCGTAGCCGATTTGTCCATCATACGCCCGGGTCAGGAAAAACCCGAGCGTATCGCGGATAATCCAGTCTGCTTTGCTTTCTCCGTCCAGTCTCAACAGGCCGTTAACGGAACGGGAGGAATCTCCTTCGAGCCAAAACATCATATCGCCCTTTTCATCGAGGAGGGTACCAGGCAATACCTTTTGGTAAGGGGCCGTAAAATCAGGGCCTTGGCGAACTTCCTTCCCATCGAAAAGAGAAAATCCGTAGGTATAGGAGCCGAACCAAACCCGGCCATCTCTTGCTTCGGCGATAGCGTGGAGGTCAGACAGGAACCAGGTGTTTTCGCGGATCGGGCAATCGACAAAGGCCGGGAACAGATGGATCAGCCCGTTGCGGGAGGCGATCCAGTAGGTGCCGTCGGGGGCTCTTTTGGCAGTTTCTAAACCCGCTGTGATGGGGTGGTTGGAGAAAAAAAGGAATTTCAGCCCCAAGGGGTAACGGGCGCTGATGTCGATCAATTCCCAAACAGAAGGCCGGCCTGTGGGTTTTACCTGTACAATACCCGGCTGGTCGAAAAAGTCGAAAGAATCTGGTTGTTTATTTTCGGGGATAAAAGGCGTCCACCCGCTCTCCGCATGATATTGGATCCATTCTCCTTTCAGGGTTACGGCTAATATCCCGCCTGCGGGCAGCCCGAAGGCATAGAGAAGGTTTATGTTATAGATAGGGGCGTCTACAATGTACTCCCATTTGCCATTTTCCAACTTTTTTAAATCTACCGGGGCCCTGGACGAAGGCGGGTTATTACGTATGGTGAGGAGCCGGTTGCGGAAGGGATCGGCGCTGTAGAAAAAATAAATGGTGCCCTCCTCATTTTGGTATTTTAATTGAAAAGTATCTCTTGCGGGGTCGTACACCCAAATTCCCTGGGCGCCTCTACTGACAGCCCAAAGCTCTTTGTCATACGGATTGTACTCCAAGGTGGCTTCAAATCCGTATCGTTCGGTAAATGGGATGGGACGGGCGCGTTCTCCTTCAATTACGCTGAAAAAGGAATTGTATGACGATTCTCCATGATTGCACCAAATCCTCCCTTGTGCGTCTTCCCGGATGGAATAAACGTTGTTGAGCGCCAGGCCGTCCTCCACGGTAAAATTTCGAAAAGATTGGCCATCAAAACGGCTGAGGCCGGAAGCGGAACTCGTCCAGACGTAGCCTTTGCTGTCTACAAATACGGAACTCAATTCGGAACTCAGCATCCCATCCCTCGTGGAATAGGTGACCGTGGCATGGTATTGAGCCAAAAGACCGCCGTACGAAGCGAGGAAAATCAGGAACGCGCAAAGCTTTTTCACATGATTCTATTGGGTGGCAAATTTAAAGGTAAGGAATTCGCAAGAGGTAGGATATGCAACCAAGCGCGTTTTTTGGGGAATGAGAAGCCGGAGTTTGGGAATGAAAACCGGCGCCGGGTTTTGTTAAGAAAAATCGGGGATTGGTTGCCCTGGAAAGCCCTTTCGTTGGCAAAGGCCGGTAAAATGCCCTTAGAGCCCGTAGTTTGGCAGTATGATATCGAATGGCTAGTTTTGGCGATTTGAAACCAATAAATACAGACGCCATGGGCAAGAGCAAATTTCAAGCGGCCATCGAATTCACCAAAAACCTTTTCACCACGGGGGCTTTTACGGAGACCAGCCGGGGGGTCGAGGTGGAGATATGCGCCCATCTTCCGACCGGACCAAACAAAATCGTGGTCGAATTCGGCATGGGATACGGAAATATCACCCGCGAAATCCTGAGCCGCCTGGCGCCGGACTCCAAACTTTACGCCTTTGAGGTGAATGCGGAGTTTTGCAAGACGGTAAAAGACGAGAACCTCGACGAGCGCCTGGTGGTGGTCAACGACTCGGCCGAAAATATGAACAAGCATATCGAAGGGCAGGTGGACGGTTTTATTTCCTCGATCCCCTTCACCTTTATTTCGAAGGAGGTAGGCGATCAGATCATCCGGGCCTCTTATGAAAAATTGAATCCGGGCTGCTATTTCAGCCAGGTTTTATATTCCGCATTTCACTTCAAGCGCTTCGAAAAGGTGTTTGACGAAAGCAGCAAGAAGGTGCTGAAAAACATTCCACTGGAGTTTATCTATCATTGTAAAAAACGATAAATACCCTTAGTCATGAAAAACACGATTTGTCTGATGTCATTAACGGTGATTTTTCTATCTTTTTTCTCCACGGCAAATGCCCAGGACGATGTGGAGCAATTGAAAAGGGTTCTGCAAGGGCCTATTAACAATGCTTTTCACCGTTGGGACGACGAGTGGAGCGTGGATGAATACATCGACGAATCGGCTGTGATCTCCTACTTCAGCGAATCGGAATACAGCACGGATCAGCTTTGGGCAAACGGCTCCTTTAAGGTCAGCCGCCCCTGGATGGGGACGATTAAAATCCAGTTCCGGGCCAAGTTCTCGATCACGGATAGCGGCATTTATTTTCAGCAGCTCTGCTATACGGATGGGAGCGTGGAGGACGAAGATTGCACGGATCCGAGTAGCTATGGGTTGGGATTTTTTGGGTTTTGATGCGATCCGGTTAAATCATTGATTATGTATAAATCTGCGCTTTTTGTCTCTTTTTTGATCCTGCTTGGATGCGGAAAAGAGGAAAATGAAAACCTCGTCGAGCATCTCTTTTTGGAAGCAGCCTCCGGCGTGGTGAACCTGAAGGACTATGCGGGCATTGCCCCCGAAGCCCGGTTTGGCTTCCTCCTGGACGATTTTGAAGACAACGACCAGGGTTGGGACGTTTCCAACGACGCCGAATCGAGCACCAGGGTCGAGGACGGGGTGTATAAAATCCAGTCGAAGAATTCCACCAGCTTTGTGTTCAGCATTTCCAGCGGAGGGCTGGACTTCGGGAAGGATTTCGAAATGGAAGCCAGCATCAAAATCTCGCAATCCGGCGGCGCCGGCCGGAACGGACTGGTATGGGGCGTCGGGTATAGCCCCTTTACCTTCAACAACTTTTCCGTAAACAATCAGGAAGAAACCTGGATCGGCGTCTGGGACGGGAATGCCGGAGCCTACGCCCCCTGGAACGACTGGTGGCTTACCGGGTTCGTCAATCCGGAAGGCAATTTCAACAAGCTCACGGTGCGCCGGGTCGAGGGGCAGTATTATTTTTTCGTCAACGAGAAATTTATCGCCGAGAGCTCCAACGGCGGCTTCAGCGACGATGATATCGGCTTTATCGTGGCCGGGCTTTCCACCATCCACGTGGATTACATTCTGATCAATTACCTGATCCTTTAATCGACCCCTATTTTCCAGCCATGAAAGAGTTACTACTTTTTTTATCCCTTTTCATCTCCGTGGCACTCGCCCATGGACAGAGCATGAAATTGCCGGTCCAGAAATACTCCTCCGGACATACCCTCGAAGATTTTTTCCAGGAGATCCGGGAGGAGGAGAATTTTAAGAAACTATCCCTCTTTTATGGCGTGCAGCCAACTTTTTTCCTCAACCCCCGGTTTTTTGACCAGATAAAAAATGAAGAGGTTAAAATCAAATATGGCCACGTGGGAGGCGTGAAATACATGTTCTACCCCTTCATTGCCGACCTCAATTATTTCGAGACCTTTTTTCAATCGGAGGAGATCGGTGTGCTAGTCTCCGATACCGCAAGCGTGCGGCATCGGGGGTTTGAGGGGTCTCTGTCGGTCGTTATCCTGCCCACCACCTTCAGGCTGACCAGGCATGTGATGCCGAATATCGGCGCCGGCTACCAGAGTTCACAGCTTGCGATTTTCAAAAACGACAAGATCATCTCCTCGAATAAAGCAGAAAACCTCCTGAGCAGCACCAATACATCTGCCCTGATCTGGCGCTTTGGCATCATTTGGAACCTGGGAACCAAGGTGTTCCTCTCCACCGATTACAAACAATCGTTGATGCTCAACCACGAAAAGGCTTTTCACCAATTTTCCCTTTCCCTCGGCATACGGGGGCTTTAAATCCAAACAACATGAGAAACCCGGGTCTATACGCTGTTATTTGCAGCCTGTCCATTTTGTTCCTTTCCCCGTCCTGCGTGGTCAAGAAGCCCGACAGCGGCCGCATTTCCGGGCTGGACTACAACAAGCGGGTCACCGTGTACGACGCGCATTACCGCAAGAAACCCACCGTTTTCGGGATTTCCTTCGTAGTAGCCGGTACGGCTGCAGGTGGATACCTCGGCTACCAATCCAATCTGATCGGGTATCAGGACGGGCCGGACCGGAAATTTGTCCAGCCCGCCAACGCCGTGATCGGTGCGCTGATCGGGTATTCGCTGACCAACCTTTGCAATTATGCCCTGGGTCAAAACAAGACCTACCCGGTGAACGATGTGAGGAAATGGGCGAAAGACGCGAACAAAAACTATTTGCTGCTGTCCCAGTCGAGCTCTTCTTTTACCCTGATGCACAATTCGGCGGAGAGCAGTTTTCTGGTGAAGAACATCCAGGATGCTCGGGATTTCAGGACTTGTTTCCCGAATAGCAGCTATTCCAACTCCATAGCCCTGCAGGGCAAAGGTGTGGTAAGGCGGGAAGAATTGCCGGAACTGCTGGCCCTGTTCCCCGGAAACGCCAACGCCTCGGATATGAAATCGGGGTTTTTAGCGCAAAGCACGAGCCTGGCCCAGTGCATCGAGGCGAAGAACAAATACCCCGAACTAAGCGCAGATGCCGAGCGGAAGGCCTCGGGCTACGTCAGCACCCTGGACGATCTGCGGACTTTCAAGAATAATTTTGCGAATAGCGGGTATGCGAATGAGATAGTAACCAACCTCTACCCCCGTCTTAAAAGGGCCGAATTGCCGCAGCTTGTCGACATGTACCCTTCCTTGCCGGTTATCCCTTCCGTGAAGTCGAAGTATTTGTCGCTCGGCGCCACGGTTGGCGAATGCATCGATGCCAAGGACAAATACCCCGAGTTGAAAGCGGATGCAGAGCAAAAAGCAGCGGGGTATGTTGCGGGTTTGTCCGATTTGAAAGCGTTTAAAAACAGTTTTTCCAACAGTGCTTATGCAAATGACATCGTGACCAGGCTTTATCCCAAGCTGAGCCGAAGCGAATTGCCTCAGTTAGTGGAGATGTATCCCTCCCTGGCGGTTACTGCGAATGTAAAGAAGGAATACATCAACCAAAGCAATGGTTTTGATCAGTTTTTGGAGGCAATCAACCGTTATCCTAAAATGGTCGACAATGAGGAATATCGCCTGGCCAATTATGTCCACAACGTTTCCACTATTCGGGCATTTCAAAGCAAATTTGGCCAGGACTGTGAAAATATCGATCTGGCCTTTAAAAATGCATCCGGCAAAATCAATTGGATAGAGATTCCGGACCTCGTCCAGGCTACGCCAAATGCGAGTGAGGAGCTTAAAGATATCTCGCTAAACAATTACCGTGGTTATCTGGCTCAAGAGTTCGGCAATTGCCGGGATGAAGCCAGTTGCAACAGCTTTATTTCGAGGTTTAGCGGGAAGTTTGAAGCTGCTGAATTGGTGAAAAAAGCGAGTGAGAAGTACGATTATTACAGCGCGAAAACCATTTCGGATTGGGCAAACTATGCTGCAAAATATCCGGATCAGATGCAGGAGGCCGACGACAAAGCATTTGCTCCTGACCAGTGCAACTAATTCCAAGTCCTTGGGAACTGTATTTGAGATTTTTCCCATCCGGCCTTCATCGCGCCGAGGCTAATGAAGGTGGGTCTCAGGCAATGGGTTATGAAATGGAAGGAGCGAATTGCAGGCGGAGAAAAAGAGAAAACAAGAGGAATATGAAGAAAACAAATGGAAGGGTTACAGATCCTGCAGGTTGGTTATCACCAAGATTGAGTGTATTGACCAGGACGATTACACTGGAAGTGATCGCCTATGGATATACGGGTTCCCCAACAATAATAGAGACTATTTTGAGGAAGAAATCTACATTAGCTCCGGAGAAACAAAAATATTGGATTTAGAAGTGCAATTTATTGATGATTGCCAGGGGGATGTTTATTTATATATTGAGGAGGTTGACATTTTTGGATATGGCGAAATAGACGATGAAATAGCCAGGTTAACGAAAGTATCCAAAAGTACAATCCTAACGTTGAGTATATTAAAGAGTTTAAAAAATGAAAACGAAGGGATACACTACAAGGTCGGATTAAAGGTAGTCCCTCGTAAATGATCAATTGCCTTTTTCGCTTATCCCGAAGATTTTATTTTCAAATTCCATATATTCATTGCTCAAAAAACCCTGTTGGTTGCAGAAGACCGGCAGCGCCGGGAGAACAGCTATAGCTTTGTTTCATGAAAAGTTATCTTAAAAAATTCCAATTCATGAAAAAGAGCACTTCACCTTTATTTTACCTCTCCATCTTCTTTTTTGCCCTTGCAACCTCTTTTGCATCCTCCGGCTGCGATAAAGAAAAAACCGACCCCACCGGCTCCGACTCCTCCTCCTGGATCCGCGAGCGGGGCGACAACGCCAATACCGGTGTTTCGGGCGCCGGCAAAGGGCAGTCCAAAGCCCCGAAAGGCGACTGGACTTTCGATACGGATAACATCCTGAAGAGCACGCCGGCTGTTTTCGACAACAAGGTCTATATCGGCGGGAATGGCGAGTTTTACGCCCTCAACCTCAAAACCGGCGCCGTGGAATGGACAGCCCCCTACTACGGCAACAGCGCCACGTATGACGACGGAGTCATTTACTTCGGAAATAACGATGATGAGTTTATCGCGCTGAACGCGAAAACGGGAGAAGTCGAATGGGCTGTCACAACCCCCGACAGGGTAGAGACCAATCCCCTGATCGTGGATGGCGCCGTCCTTTTCGGCGACGGCGACAACTTCTACGCCCTGGATAAAACAACCGGCGACCTGATTTGGAATAAATACGTCTATGGCACCCAATCCTCCCCCGGCTTCCACAACGGCCACGTCCTTTTCGGGAACGACAACGGGACCTTGTTTTGCCTCGATGCGGCAAGCGGAGATGAAGCCTGGACTTTCGAAACCGGGAGCAACGATGCGATTTATTCCGCGCCGGCTATCCTCCAGGACGAGGTGTACTTCGGCAACGTGGACGGAAAGATCTTCAAGCTCAACGCCAACACCGGCGACCTGATCTGGCAATACACGACCGACGGTCGTCTTGGATTCGGAAGCGGCGCCGTAGCCGAGGACAAGGTCTATTTCACCTGCTCTTCCACCGCCCCCTCCGTGGTCCCCGAGCGGATCGTCTGCCTGGATGCGGAAACGGGCGATGAGCTATGGGCCGTTACCTTTGACGGACCGGCTTTCAGCGATCCGATTATCGTCGACGACCAGGTTTGGATAGGCACTTCTCAAGGATTATACGCACTCGACCGCCAAACCGGCGACCAGATCTGGGGCGTTACCCAGGATAGCGGTGGAACTGCGATCTGGAGCACGCCTGTCGTGTTGAAAAACAAGGTACTCGTGGGGTTTGCAGATGGGAATTTACATTTATTCGAATTTTAAGTTACCTCACCAACCCAACCCCTCCATGATACACCAGCACTACTCCGTCGGCAAACTCGAGTTCGGCTACGTATCCAAATACGGCCGCATTCATGGGTTTGCCGCGGAACGTGCCATCCCAGCCTTCGCTCGGGTCGTTGGGCCTTAGATCCAGCCCTTCGAACACCTTGTCGCCCCAGCGGTCGTAAACCCGCAGGCTGCGGATGCGAAGCAGCTCCGGGGCGCCGAAGACGGTAAACCAATCGTTCGTGCCGTCGGCATTCGGGCTGAAGGTATTGGGGATGAACACCCTTCGATTCAGATCCACGTTCACTGTGATCTCTGCCTGGGCCGTACAGCCCAGGGTATCGGTGATCACCAGCACGTAGGTGGTGTTATAGGCGGGCTGGACGAATGGCGTCGGACAATCCGCGCAACTCAATCCATCCGGCGGACTCCAGGCGTACTGAAACACCCCGCCCGGAGGAAATATCTGTGGAATTATTTGATCGGCCTGACCCAGTTGGAGGGTAAGGTCGGGAGGCAGGATGACGCTCAGCGGATCGGGCTGGCCAATGTCAAAGGGGAACTCAGCCTGACAACCGTTTGCATCCTGGACATACAAAATATAGCTGCCCGGCGTCAGATCCGAAAAGGAGGTCTGGGGGACGAAGATCTGCCCAGTCAGGCTGAACGATAAACCCGGAACGCCCGCATTTACTTCGAGCGTGCCGTCAGTGTAGCCGAAGCAACTCACATCCCCCGCATCCAGCGAGATGCCTGGGATGATAGAGCCTTCGATCTCAAATCCGACGATCGTGCCGCACCCGAAGGCGTCAGTGACTACCAGGGTATAATCTCCAGGCATCAAATTGCCGATCTCCGAATCAGATGTCGGCCCGTTGCCCCAATCGTAGGTGTAGGGAGGGAGTCCCCCAATGACGGTGGCGATTGCCGAACCTCCTTCCCCAATGCAGGCGTCTTGAACGCTGACGCTGAACTGAACCGGATCTAACACCGTCAGAACCACCGTATGCGTGGAGTCGCAGCCATTATTTCCGGCAAAAGCCTGCGAATAAGCGCCGGAAACCCCGACCGGCAAGCCGAATATCAGGGTGGTTTCGCCATCGCAAATGGTCAGCGATTCGGCGGTCGCGATGGTGTCGAGCACGCTCAATTGGACAGTATGCGTGGAGTCGCAGCCGTTTTGATTTTGGAAATTCTGCGTGTACGTTCCCGCAATAGCAGTGGGTACGCCGAATATCAACACCGGCTCGTTTTCACAGGTCGTCAGCGATTGAAAAACCACCGAGGTGTCGAGCACGATCAGGTTGATGGTATGGGTCGAATCGCAGCCCGTGGCAGCCGCAAAGGTCTGGCTGTAAACACCCGGCGCGTTGGTCTGGACGCCGAAGACATCGGCCGTTTCATTGGAACAGATCGAGATGACTTCTGCAGTCTCCAGGGTATCGAATACCGCGAGAAGAATCGCTATGCACCGAGTCGCAGCCATTCGAGGCGGTGAATAACTGGCTATAAAGCCCCGCGACGCTTGTCGGAACCCCGAACACATCCACCGGCTCGTTGGCGCAAGTGCTGAGGAATACGCTCGTGGCCAGGGTGTCGAGGACGGTCAGGGAAATGAGATGGGTGGAGTCGCAGCCATTACTTCCCGTGAAAGACATGGCGTAAAATCCTGGTAGGTTGGTCGGCGTGCCGAAAATATCGGCGGTCTCGTTGGCGCAGATGGTGATCGATTCGCCGCTAAGCAACGTATCGAGCACGAACAGCTCTATGGTGTGCACCGAGTCGCAGCCGTTTTGGGCAGTAAAGGTCTGGGTGTAGACCCCCGTCGTATTGATCGGCGTGCCGAAAATATCGGCCGTTTCGTTGGCGCAAATAGTCAGCGTCTCCATGGTCTGCTGGCTGTTGAGCACCGACAGGGTCAGGGTCTCCACCTGCACGCAAGAGCTGGAAGTATCCACATTCGTGTACACCCCGGGGCTTGACAATACGGCACCGTAAAAGGTCAGGCTTGAATCGGGGCAGATCACCGCCGACTGGGCGGTGAAAATGGTGTCGGTGGATTCCACCAGGGTGAGGATGGCCAGGGAGTCGCAGCCGTTGAAGCCCGTAAAGAGGGCGGAGTAATCGCCCGCGGCAGAGACGGGGTACCGAATACGAGGACCGTATCGCCGGAGCAAAACAGCAGGGTGTCCGCCGATTGTGCCGTGGAGTAGATGGAGATGGACACCGTATCGCTTTGTACGCCTCCGCAGCTATCGACCGCAGTAACCCAATACGAGCCCGGTTCGGTGGCGGTGTAAAAGGATTCGGTCGATCCGTCCTGCCATTGATAGGATATAAAACCGTCCCCGGCCTCGAACGACAGTACCCCGAAGCCGCACATGATGGTATCGGGTCCCAGGTCGAGCAATGGCGGAGCGTAGACGACGCTGAAGCTGCCGAGGTTGTCCGTGAGGTCGCATTCCAGGCCATCGAACCCGGCAAAACCTTCGGGGTTGAGGAGGACAAAAATTTCGATATTGGGTAAGCCCGGGATTTCTAAGGTCCAGCTAAGGCAACTGTCTTTTTGGAGGTCCTGCGGAAGGCCCGCCACAGCTAGCAAGGGCGCCGGCCCTGCATTCGGGTCGCCCTCATAAAATGCGATCGGAGTACCGGCGTAGAGAATGCCCTCCCCTTCGTTACAAATTTCGATGGTGACGAGCAACGAGTCGTCGTTGCAGGCGCCGTAGAGCGATTGGAAAAAAACGTCGGGGGCCACGAGGCAGGAGTCAACGCAGGGCATATCGCAGAGATAGCTTTCCGTCAGGTTGGTCGGCATGGCTGCGGCGAGGCCGTCGGGCATCGGCATCGTTCCGGCGAAAGTAGTCAGGGGGTGGGCGCCGGAATAGGCATTGCCGATCGCAGATTCGGTGACGGTCAGGGGCGCTACCACGGTGCAGGTATCAGAGGGGAATCCTTGCAGGTCGAGCCGTTGAAGGAAAATGTCCTGCCCTCCCAGGCCGTAGCTGTCGGTATAGCCGGTCCAGAACAGGGAGCCCCCCTGGAAGAGGATATCGTAGCTCCGGTCGCTGGCGAGTCCGCCGTATGTTTTCGACCATTGCAAAAGCCCGTTTTTGTCGGTTTTGATGAGGAAGACCTGTTCTTGTCCCCCGGCGTTGTAGTTGCCCAACAGGAGGTAGCCGTCGGGCAGGTTGAGCAGGCGCACGCTTCGCTCGGAGTCGCCGCCGGGGATATTCAGCCGGCGGGCCCAGATGATGTTTCCGGTAAAATCGGTTTTAAAAAGCTGCACCTCGACGGCTGTGATGCTGGTCCCCGTCATATCGCCGTAGGCGAGGGCCACCAGTCCGTTGTCGACGAGCAGGTCGGTGCCATAGAGGCGGGCGCTGGTATTGCCCCCCACGCTGACGAGGTAGAGCCTGGACCACAGTTCATTGCCATTGGTATCGAATTGGCTGATGGCCGGCCGCATCTTGTTGGTTCCGGCGTTGGCAAAGTTATTTCGGCCGATGGTGTACAGCGAGTTGGCGTGGAGTATGACTTTGAAAAAGGTCTCGCAGCTCCCCAGGTTGTAGTTGTTCATCCAGACTGGCGCTCCGGTATTGCGGTCGAGTTCGAAGAGCAAGCCGTCGCAGCCGATTCCGGGAAGGCCGTTGAAGGAATTATGTCCTGCGACGAGGTAGTTGCCCCCCGGCGATTTTTCGATGATCGAGAAAAAGCCCTGGTCGATCTGGTTGAGGTTCTCCGCGGTTTTCAGCCAAAGCACCTGGTCGTTTTGGTAGTCGTATTTCAGGACATAGTTTTGAACCTGCGTGCCCAAGGGGTTGGAGCAGCCTGCCATCACGAGGTTTTGGTCGGAATCGACGAAGAGCTCGGTCACAAATTCCGGCAAAGCCAGCATTTTGAAAGTCCGCTCCCAAACGGGTTTTCCGTCGCCGTCGAGCAGCGCCAGCAGGGTACTGTCGCCCTTGCTGCCGCCCAGCAGGAAGCCTCCCCCGGGCTCGGGGATCAGGCGTCGGCCCTGCTCTTGCTCCGGCGTGCCCAGGGTCTTGGCAAAGGTGGTGACGCAGGCGGTGGTGTCGCTGCATTCGCAGGAGGGGATGGATTGGATCTCCGATCCGCAGGTCCTGACAGCGATATTCTGGCTTTGCCAGTTGTTGTTCGGGTTGTTTTCTATGAGCGAGACCGTGGTATTAAATGGATTTTGAATCGTCACTACATATACATCCAGATCGATGAACAGATTGCAGTTTGGATTGATTGCCTCGCTATCCAGGGGAATGCTTCCAAAAAGGATATCGCCGTTACCCGAGCCATCAAGCCCCTCGCTTCGGGCGGCAAAATAAATCGAGTTGTCTTGAATCCGGGCAGAAAGGCAACGGTCGTCGTCCGGAGTACTTACTCCTTTTGCCCACAAGAGGTTTCCGTTAATGTCTGTCCGGATAAAAAAGATGTCTTCTCCTGCGGTTCCATTGATAAAATATCCCTGAAGTATATATCCATCGGGAAGGGGAAGCAAGGTTCTGGAAAAAAGAAAGGTTCCTCCGTTTATGACATAGTGCTTTCCCCAATAAGGATTGCCGTCTGGGTCCGTTTTGAAAAGCTGAGCGCCTGAATTGGTCAGGACATCTCCTGTGAGCACCCCTCGGGAAAGGCATACGAGGGTGTCTCCCTGGATTTGAATATCTTCATTATAGGTCCGACCTTGCTGGTTGGGGGTGTTGAAATAAACCTTGGTATAATCCATGTTCCCGTTGAAGTCCATGCGGAAAATGGATGCGCGAATCTTGTCTAATCCTCCAAGATACCTTTGCGCACCAGCTAGATAGAGGTCGTTTCCAAGAATAAAATGCCTTTGAAAGATGTCGGTATTGTCCCCAGGTCGAAGCTCTTTTGCCAAAGGACCGCTCCTAGGATTATGTCCATCTCCAGGATATAATTGTTGAAGTCAGCGTATTCGACCCATAGGCAGCAGGTTGCCATTTGCAGGCTTTTCAAGCACCCCTTCGATGCGGACATTCAGATTGGGCAGAGTACGTGTCCATAAAAGCGTCTGTGTTTGCAGGTCGAAGCGCGCGATGAAGTTGGTGCATGGAGAGTTAAATTGATCGCGGCCCGCCATGATCAGGTATCCTTCTGAATCGATCATCAGGTATCGGATAAAATCGTCGCCGGAAGTAAAATTGAAGGTTTTTTGCCAAATCAGATCTCCCTGCGCGCTGACCCTGGTTAGCTGCGATAAATTATCTAACTGCCCACCGATAAGGAAATCACCGTCGCCCGTTGGAAGGAGCCACTGCGCATCCTCATTTTTTCCGGGATTCCCAATCCATTTTACAAATCCTGCACCGCAAGCCGATGTCTCCGGCAAAAAAGAGAAGATCAACTGGCAATATTGGTCTTCACACAAGCCATTATCGACATCTAAACAGACGGTATACGCCCCTTCCGAAGGAAAAACATAGGTAAACGCGGCGGTATTCGCTTCCAACGTACCGTTCACCGTCCAGCTGTAATTGGTCGCAGCGATACTGTTGTTGGCGAAGTTGACGATCTCTCCCGGTACGGGGAAAAGATTGCTCGGAGCAAAAGATGCGAAGACCGGGCAGACCACCTCGATGGTATCCTGAAACGAGCCCGAGCAATTGGGGTCGGCATTGCCGGCTTCGAGGGTGATGATAAAGGTCCCGAGGGTATTAAAAGTAAATGCCGCATTGACGCCAACCCCGAACGGAACGCCGTCGATCAGCCACTGAAAGCTCGTGGCATTGGTGCTGGTATTGGTGAAATTCACGGTCGTGCCGACGTCCACCAGATTTGCCGAAGAAGAAAAACTACAAGTGAGTGGGCTTAAGCAGGGTGGCTGGCAGGCTTCCGATTCGAGCAGGCTGAGGCGGACGTTGTCGATAAACCAGTACATCCGATCGGCTTGCCCCGGCGAAAAAGCGGAGTAACAGTCCCAGTTGCCGTAGTCCATGTAGTTCCAGAACATATCCTGCTGGTCTGTTGCGAAGCCCGACTGGGTGTCGGTGGAGCAGCTGTTGGCCGAGCCGCCGCAGGGCACGGGCACGGTGGACTGGTCGGGCGGCGTGTCGCAGACCCGGTCGCCGTCGCTCAGGCAGTCATCATTTCCGCAGCCCCCTTCGAAGGTGTGGTAGAGCCCCAGGTAATGACCCATTTCGTGTATTTGCACCCCGGAATTGCCGTTGGAGCTTCCGAACCATTGGGCCTCCATGACGATGCCGTCCACGTTGCTGCCGTGAGCGCCGGGGTAATATGCGTAACCGGCCACGCCGCAGCCGTTGTTGTTGCAGATCTCCCGCACCAGCCAGATATTGATGTAGTGCAGGGGATCCCAGCGGATGAGGTTTTTCAGGGCGAGGTCCTGGGTGGTATAGTTCAGGTCGGTGAGGGTCGATTGCACGCGGTTGATGCCCGTAGTGGGGCCGCCGTCGGGATCGCGGGTGGCAAGGCAAAATTGTATTTGGGTGTCATATCCGTCGCCCTGGTCGTAATACCCCATATCGGCGAAGGCTTCGTTGAGGTGCTGGATGCCCTGCAACACCATCGCGTCGGGGATATCCTCGGCGCCGTTGTCGTGGATGATATGGACCACCACTGGGAGAATGTAGGGAGGAAGGAGGCCCCGTTGGATGGAAGACCTTTCCTGTATGCTGTGAATATATTGCTCTTCCAGGAACTCCTGCCTTTCCCGAAGCAGGGGATCCTCCAGGCTCGTCGCGCAAAAGCCCTGATCCGGCTCCGGGGGGACTGGGCCGCTCACAGTCTGGAGGAACCAAAGAACAGGCAGGATAAAGAAGAAGGAAAATAATCTCATGGAGCAGGGCTTTGATCAGGCTGTACAAATATATGCCATGATTCGTCCGGTTTTTTGGATAGCCGCGATTTAGTTTGTCCGAATTTGGATGAATGTTAAAAAACATGAATTTGCTCGCTTCTGCCGAATTCAACCGCTTCGCGGTTGGCGAAATACTTCGCTTTTTCCCCCGATTGCATCGGGGGCTATGAATATTAAACCCTTTCAGGGTTTCCTTCGCCTGCATCTTTTGGTCTTCTGATTTGAAACCCTCTGGTGTTCCAATCCTCCAGCGTTCCAATCCTCTAAGTCGAGTAATGACCAGAATCCCTGAAGGAACCGCGCCGGGGGGGGGGGGGCCGCCGCCGCGCCGCCGGGAGGGGCCCCCCCAAAAAACCGGGGCCCGAAAAAAAAAAAAAAACACCACCCCCCCGGGGGGGGCCCCCCAAAAAAAAAAAAACCCCAAACTTAAATATTCATAGCCCCGGGTGAAACCCGGGGCTATGAATATTTAAACGAAACAACCGCGCAGCGGTTGAATTAAACGCTCCTACGATCGCTCGTGAGGGTCTCCGACCCGAAACGAAGTGTCTGCAAGTCTCTGACTTGCAGGTACCTATTCGATCATTTTATGAAAAAACCGCCAATTCATAAAACCTTCGTGCCAGCAAGTCAGGAGACTTGCAACCGGCGCGTTTCGGGTCGGAGACCCTCACGAGCGAAAGATTTTCACGTAAGCGGCTCTTTTGAAAATAAAATATCCGCTCCGTAAGACACGGAGTTTATCACCTTGTAGTGTGGGAATCGTTTTCTGACAAAATCCAATAGCTCAAATGCAGTGGGCTCGATGAGCATTACTTCAATCAGCAATAGATCTGTTATTTCAAGTGCCCTCGAAGCGCCTTTCAGGATGGAAAGCTCGGCGCCCTGGACGTCCAATTTTATTATTCCGATCCTTTGGACATCTTCTTCGGCAATGAAGGAGTCCAGGCTTTTGGTGTTGACCTGATAGGAGTCTACCCTGTCGGCTTTTTTCTCAAACTCTTCTACATTTTCCCTGTGCAGAGAGCCTATTTGGTCGGCATTTCTCGAAAAATAGAATGTCAACTCCCCGTCCTTTTCGGCAAGGGCTTCGGTTCTTATTTTGACGGACCCGTTGAGGAGGTTCTTTTGCAGAAAAGGAAGTAAAACAGGAGATGGCTCAAAGGCATAACCTTTAATCTCCGGAAATCTTTGACTAAAAAGGAAAGAGAACAGCCCGTTATTTGCCCCGCCATCGATCAAAATCCCTTTTGTGTTTACAGGAAGCGCCGCAACCAGCTTTTCCAGTTTTGAATAGGAGTTCAAAAGGTGGTAAACCGTTGATTCATCCAGGTTTTGCAAAAACCAATGAGCCCCGACTTTAACCTTCACAGGTTTTCTCACTACGATCGAGAACAAAATAGGGAAGGCTCCAAACCGGAAGGTCTTTATCAGGCTCAGGAATTGAATTACTCTATTCATCGGGTTTTTTCCTTTAGGTTCTGGCTAAATAACTGTCTTCAAAAATACCAATTCCCCATCTTTTTGCACCCAAAGAAAATGCGGCTTTTGAAAAGTGCTTATCTTTCCCCTTGCACCACACCAAATATTATACTCATGAAAACCTGCACCCCCCTTACAACCCGCCTGATCGCCGCCAGTTTCTGCTTCCTGTGGCTCAATCCGCTCTCCGCCCAACTCCTCACGGGCAACTGGTACGCAAAGCTACCCTTTCCCGACGACAGTTCCCGCGTCGTCCTGCAGATCGTCGATCAGGGAGGCGCCTTCGAGGCGAGCATTTCGAATATCGATAAAAAGGAAGCGGCCTGGGCCGTGGATGAACTCGGGCTCTCGAACGGCCAGCTCTCCCTGCGCATGGTCGCAGGAGGCATGACCTACCTGGGGACCATTGACGAATCCTCCTCCTACCTCAGCGGCAACCTGACAAAAAACGGCCAAAACTACCCCCTTCGTTTCCAGCGCAAAAAGATCGATGCGCCCATCGGCAGCGAAGAGTGGTTCAAGGAGCGGCTCATCAAGCGCGAAACGCTGATCACCATGCGCGACGGCGTGCGCCTGTTCACCTCCTACTACATTCCGAAAGACGCCTCCAAAAAATACCCCATCCTGCTCCACCGCACGCCTTATAACGCCGAGCCCAGCCTCGAAGGATACAACGTAGGCATCCTCGACAATCTCACCCACCTGATCGAAGCCGGCTATATCGTTGCCATCCAGGACGTGCGCGGCAGGCAGCAGAGCGAGGGTTTTTTCGAAGACGTGAGGCCACACAAGCCCATTAAGAAAGGCCCCAAAGACGCGGACGAAAGCACCGACACCTACGATGCCATCGAGTGGCTGGTCAAAAACGTGCCGAACAACAACGGCCGGGTAGGGGTTCTTGGGGTTTCCTATCCGGGATTTTACTCCACCATGGCGCTGATCGACGCCCATCCTGCCCTCAAGGCCGTTTCGCCGCAGGCGCCGGTCACCGACTGGTTTATCGGCGACGATTTTCACCACAACGGGGCCTTTTTTATGATGGACGCATTTTCCTTCTTCTCGGGCTTCGGCGTGCCAAGGCCCGTCCCGACTCGGGCGGAAAAGGAATGGGGATTCAAATGGCCCAATGAAGACAACTACCAGTTTTTCCTCGACCTGGGGCCTGTGCGAAACGTAAAAACCAAATATTTCGCCGACAGCATCCGCTTCTGGAACGAAGTGGTCATGCACCCCAATTACGACGACTATTGGAAGGCCCGCAACCCGCGTCCGCATTTGAAAAACATCAAACCCGCCGTGCTCACCGTGGGCGGCTGGTTCGACGCCGAGGACTGCTTCGGTCCGCTGCGGGTCTACGAGGCCATCGAAAAACAAAATCCCGACTCCACCACCTCCAACCGCCTGGTGATGGGCCCCTGGTCGCACGGGCAATGGGCGAAGAACGATGGCGCCAGCCTGGGCAATATCCACTTCGGCGCGAAGACCAGCGAGTATTACCGGAAAATCGAGCTCGAATTCTTCGAATACCACCTCAAGAACAAGGGTGAATTCAAGCTCGCCGAGGCGACCATCTTCCTGACGGGCTCCAACGAATGGCGCAATTTCGAGGCCTGGCCGCCCAAAAACACGGAGAAGAAAAGCCTCTATTTCCAGCCTGCCGGCGGCTTGTCTTTCGAAGCGCCCAGCGATACGATGCCCAATTACGAAGAATACATGTCCGACCCCAATAAGCCCGTGCCCTACGCCGAAGACGTGCACCAAAAACGAACGATCGAATACATGACCGACGACCAGCGCTTCGCCGCCCGGCGGCCCGACGTGATGGTCTATCAGACGACCGTGCTCGAAGAGGATATCACCTTAACCGGTCCTCTGACCGCCGATCTCTGGGTGAGCACCACCGGAACCGACGCCGATTACGTGGTCAAGCTCATCGACGTGTTTCCCGATACCCTAAAATCTTACCCTAAAAACGAAAAGGAGGTCCCGATGGCCGGCTACCAGATGCTGGTGCGCGGCGAGGTGCTCCGCGGCCGTTTCCGCAACAGCTTCGAAACCCCCGAGCCCTTCGTCCCCGGCGAGGTGACCGAGGTCAAATTTGAGCTGCCCGACGTGGCGCATACTTTCAAAAAAGGCCACCGCATCATGATCCAGGTGCAAAACTCCTGGTTCCCCCTCGTGGACCGCAACCCGCAAAAATTTGTGGACATCTACCATTGCGGTCCGGAGGATTTCCAGAAGGCGATACATCGGATTTATCAGGATAAGGGGAGGGCGTCGAAGGTGGAGGTGATGGTGTTAAAGTAAATATTTGCAAATTTCATATCTTGTTTCGGCGTTTTTGATTGCGGGCCTTAAATATCCATGAATGAAGGAATTCATCTTTCGTATTTTGATCGCGTTGCTTATCGTCATGCCCTTGACGGGATTTCGCGCCCTTATGCCGCACAAAGGCCCTGGAAGGTGGAGAATTACATCTCCAAATACAAATACCTGGCGGTGGAGCTCAACCAGAAGACAGGCATTCCCGTGCCGATCATCCTGGCGGTGGCGGGACTGGAGAGCGACTGGGGCACGAGCGAGCTGGCGCTTTACAGCAACAACCATTTCGGCATCAAGGCAGTCGATTGGATCGGTCCCAATTTTTGCAAATACACTTACGAATTCGAGAACGGCGACTGGATCCAGATCATGGGTTGCTTCCGCAAATACACCCTCATCCGCGACAGCTACTTCGATTTCGGCGATTTCCTCCAGACCCGCACCAATTACTCCTACCTCTTCCGCATCCCCGCCGACAATCTCGAGGCCTGGGCCCACGGCATGTGGTACTGCAATTACGCCACCGACCCGCAGTACGGGGATAAGTTGTTGCGGGTGATTGGGGAGTATGGGTTGGAGGGGGTGTAGAATTTAGGATATATCATGTAGAGACGCGATTTATCGCGTCTCATATACCCGAGGCCTGCGTCTCATATACCCGAGGCTTGCGTCATATATCCACAGGCCCCGCGGGTGATTTGGGATACCAATTTGGAGTAGGTCTGGAATTTAGGATATATCATGTAGAGACGCGATTTATCACCTTTTTCGGGTAAATGAGACGCGATAAATCGCGTCTCTACGTTTTTGAATGGTGGATAAATTCAAAAACAAATACCGCATACCATCTGCCCGGTTGCAAAACTGGGATTACGGCGCCAATGGCGCCTATTTCATTACCATTTGCACTAAAAACAAGATCCATTTTTTTGGCGAAATCGCCGATGAAGGAATGCAAATGAATGAAATCGGGAAATTGGCGGAAGAATTTTGGGGGAAATACCGAGCCATTTCCTATTCGCAGAATTAGATGCGTTTGTGGTCATGCCCAATCATATCCACGGCATCGTCATCATCCGTACAGACGCGATTCATCGCGTCTCAAATGGTATTTCGGGCGGTGACGGTGATACAGACGCGATGAATCGCGTCTCTACGGGGGTGGGTGGGTTTGCAGGGAATAAAAACCCAATGATCCATGAAAATATTTCGCGGATCGTTCGCTGGTATAAAGGGCGTTGTACGTTCGAAATTCGAAAGACCCACGCGGATTTTGAATGGCAAACCCGTTTTCACGAACACATTATTCGCACCGGCGATTCATTTGAACGGATAAGGGAGTATGTCGAAAAAAATCCATTAAACTGGGAAGACGACCGGTTCCGGTAATACATAACATCTGGGATACGCGAAACCATCAATAAAATGGAAAATGGCAAAAGATGTAAAATGTTATTTTTTTTTGGTTCCTTCCAAAGATAAAAAACAATCCCCAAATCCCCTCCAATCCCCCATAAACCCCAATAAATATCTGCCCCCCGACAAACCTTTCTTCCTCTACCCCTTGCGATGTAAGCCGAATTTAGCCAGATTGCGGCATAAGACCGATTACAAGCACATGAAAATAAACTGGGGATTCAGGAAGGCTAAGCCCGCGGCCAAACCTTCCTTCTGGGGAAAAGAAACTGCGATCCTCCTCATCGAGGAGCGCTCCGACGGACCGGTGGTGTCCATCGGAAAAGGAGAGGGCAAGCACGTGGAGTGGTATTCCACGCTGAATTTCCCCGACTCGCCCGACTGCCTGGCGCACGCCTTCGTGCATTACCTCGGCCAGCCCGGCCCCGAAGCCCTGGCCCGCCTCGCCACCTTCGCCAACCCGGAGAGCGCTACGTTTTTCCACTACTACGAGCTAATCCTCGAACGCATGGTCCATACCGATTCCGACGGGACCATGAGCCTCAACCGCAAGTATTTCCAAAACAGAAAAGGACTCGTCCTTCCGAACGAAAGGGAGTGGCGCAACCTGTTCCAGCTCGCCCCGCCCATCCACGGCGAGAATATGTCGCAGGGCCATTTCGACCTGGCCCTGGCCGCCGAGCGGGTGGTGGAAGACCTGGTCTTTGCCCTTGCGGGCACGGCCGGCCGCCTCTCGGGCTCCCGCCAACTGTGCCTCTCGGGCCAGCAAGTGCTCACGCCCCCGGTGGTGGGCACGCTCGTGCAAACCGGCCTCTTCGACCGCATCAACTTCGGACCCGAGTGCGAAACACCCGTGCCGATCACCGCGCCGATCCCTTCCGCGCTGGATTCGGGGCGAAAACTCGCCGCCGGAGAATTGGTGCTTTGGTGGAAAAAACCCGGAGAGGGCTACCTCCTGGCCGACCCTCGCAATAAAGACCTGAAGGACCGCCTGCGCAGCTGGCAAGACCGCGCGATCGCCAACCCCATGGACGCCCTGGCCCTGGCGCCGGAGGCGGAAAAATACCTGGAAATGAAAGGACAGCCACAAGCGAAAAGACTTTCCCTCAAGCTGCTCAAGACGCAGCGCCGGCCGGTCCCCCTGCGCTATTTCGGCTGGTCCTGGCAGGACAAATCCGCTTTTGAAAAGTCGTGCCTCCCGGCCATCACCCACGCAGATTTCAGCGTCTGGGCCCAGTTCCCCGACCCTGCACAGGATCCTTACGAGTGGCAGATGCTTCGCGCTTTCTACGAAATAAGCGCTTGCCCACTTCTGGCCATCGGGTCACTGGAGCAATACCCTGGTGTAGTGATTGAGTGAATGAGTTAATAAGTTATTGAAAAAGAATAACTTATTAACTCATTCACTTAATGAGTTTGATCCGTTGATCCCTATTCGCCAATTCCCAGGTGACATGAAAGATGAGCCTGCCCACGCGCTCCATTTTGTCGAACTGGATCTTGTCGGCGTCGTCTGAAGGCATGTGGTAGTCCACGTGGGTACCGCTGAAGTAGAAGATGGCCGGAATCCCTTTCTCCGCAAAATTGTAGTGATCGCTGCGGTAGTAGTAGCGGTTGGGATCGTCCTCGGCATTGTAGGTATAGTCGAGCTCGAGGTGGGCATGCTGTGCGTTCATCGTTTCGTTGATCTCGTGCAGCTCATCGCTGAGGCGGTCGGAGCCGATGACGTAGATATAGTTCGGATTGGCGGCGTGTTTTTCATCCGTGCGGCCCACCATATCGACGTTGACATTGGCCACGGTTTGTTCGAGGGGGAAGGTGGGGTTTTCCACGTAATATTTGGAGCCCAACAATCCTTTTTCCTCGCCCGAAACGAGCATGCAGAGCACGCTTCTCCGGGGGCCGTAGCCTTCCTCTTTTGCCTTGACCAGGGCCTGGGCGATTTCCAGCACCGTAGAAGTGCCGGAGGCGTTGTCGTCTGCGCCATTGTAGATCTCGGGGCCTTTTTTCCCGAGGTGGTCGTAATGGGCGGTCAGTACGACGAGCTCGTTTTTGAGGATGGGGTCGGTCCCTTCGATATACCCGAGCACGTTTTCGCCGATGATCTGGCGGGCGCGCTTCTCCTGGGTGAGGGCAAGATCGCACTTGAGGGTGACGGACTGCGGGGTCCCGGTTTCCAGAATGCGGTCGCGGGCCTTGACGACCTTGTTAAAGCGTTTGCCCATAATCTCCTTGGCGATGCCGGGGGAGATGAACACGTTGGCCGCAAAGTTCTTTTCGGGTTCTTCGCCCCTGCCGATCCGGAAGCCTGGGCTGAGCAGAAACCGGCGTTCGTCGGAAATGGTTTTCTGGATCTGCCAGTCGATGAGCAGCACCGCCGCGGCGCCCCAGCGTTTGGCCGCCTTGAGTTTCAGCCTCCAGTCGGTCGACCATTCCGTTAGCTGCTTCGTGCCGGTGATCCAGGAAGTGCTGTCCGCGCGCAGCGGCTCGCCGAGGTAAACCAGCACCACTTTCCCCTTTACATCCGTGCCCGTATAATCGCTATACCGCTTATCGTCGATCCCGTAGCCCAGGAATACCACTTCTTTGAAATCCAGCATACCCAGATCGGTATTCATGCCCGGAAAGGAAACGAAGTCCCATAAATGCCGGTAGGAAGCCTCGTTCACCCGGAGGCTGATCTTGTCCCAGTTCTCCGCGGTATAGGCTATTTGCTGGTAGTAGGAGTTGTTGTCTCCCACCGGGGGCAGCCCGAGGCCGTAAAAATAGCTCGAGATATACCCGGCCGCCTTCTTCTGCCCGGCCGTACCGGTTTCCCTCCCTTCAAATTCGTCGGAAGCCAGGATATCCAGGTGCGTTTTCAGTTCGAGCGCCTGGATGGTCGAGGCCAGCTCTTCGGAATTGGCGTTGGAGTAGGAGCCTTGGGAGAAGAGGGTGATGGGGAAAAGGAGAGTGAGAAACAGAAAGCGTACCATTTTGAAGGTTTAGATTTTTAACCGCAAAGGCGCTAAGAACGCTAAGAAGAACGCAAAAAAAAGAACATTAGCGTACTCCTTAGCGTTCTTAGCGCCTTTGCGGTTAGAATTTATTATAAATGCATCCACTGTCTTAGTTACAGGGAATCTTCCCCACTCTACCTTCATGCCTCCCTCCCTCAAATTCCGCGGCGAGAAAAGCTTCTACGATGGACAGGGCGAGGTCGGGGCTGATAAACCGGGCCGGCAGGGCCAGCACATTGGCGTCGTTGTGGCGGCGGGCCAGGGAAGCCAGTTCTTCGTTCCAGCAAAGTGCGGCGCGGATGCCGGCGTGTTTATTGGCAGTCATCGCCACACCGTTGCCGCTGCCGCAGATCACGATGCCGAGTTGGGCATGGCCCTGCTCCACCATATCTGCGACGGGGTGCACAAAATCCGGGTAATCCACGCTATCGAGGGAAAATGTGCCGAAATCGCGCACTTCGATCCCCTTCGATCTCAACAGCGCGATGATCGGGTCCTTGATGGGAAAACCTGCGTGGTCGCAGCCTATGGCGATGGTCTCTGGTATCATTTCCATTTCGAGGTTTAGGAGGTTTAGGAGGTTTAGGAGGTTTAGAGGGTTTAGAGGGTTTAATTACAAAGCTAAACCTCCTAAACTTCCTAAACCCTCTAAACCTAAATAATTACCCTCCCGGCAGCATCGGAGCTTCCTGCTCCACCTGGAAAGGCGCAAACTGCTCCTCCAGCGTTTTCTGGAAAGCGGCGTCGCCGGCCCTTTTGACGGCCGCGATCAACTGATCTTTGGTGCGCATGGCCATGAGGTATTCCTGGTCGAACCCGTTTTCGAGGTCGCTGGGGGAAAGGGATCCATAGAACAGGAGATTGTCGTAGGTCTCCTTGGCCAGCACCTCCATAAAGGGCTTGGCCTTGTCGTAAGCGCCCGCTTCGACCATGATATCCAAAAAGCGCATGGTTTTGAAATCGTAGGGGAAGTTCATGTTCGGGAAGGCCTCGAGGTATTTGAGGCACAGGTTGACCGCGCGGGTGCTGTCGCCGATATCCATGAATTTTTCCGAAGTGCGAAGCATGAGCAAATGGAAGCTCTGGACGCTGGGCGCATAGCTGCGGTCCACATACAGGCGCTGCTTGTCGAAGTTGCCCCATTTGAAACGCTCCATGACATTGCGGTAGGCGGCCTCGTGGCCCACTCTGCCGGCGCCGTACACATCGCCGTAGATGCGGCGTTCGAGGCCGGCCGGGGTGCGCACCGGCACGATGCGGAGGCCGAGGCCTTCGAGCTGCATGTATTCCTGAAGGCCGAAAAACTTGTCGGCCCGGCAGGTCACTGAGAAGTAGATCGGTCGGTCGTTGAAGTTGGAGGCGATCACGTCGAGCACCGCCAACTCGTCTTTTATGAGGAAGCTTTTGTTTGGGCTGAGCTGGATCGGAATGCGGTCGACCACCATCTGCGTAGAATCCTCCGTGTTGGTGATGCCGCTTTGCTGGGCCTTGTTGAGGTCGACGGGGATGTAAAAACGACGGGTCGGCATATAGGTTTTGGCCTGCCGCGGGTTGGTCGTGTTTTTCACCTGATCCTTGTCGATAAACTTGAGCAATTCGATCGCGCTGATCTCCGGGTCGAGGTTGGGATTGTACTCCTGGGTCTGGCGCGGGTTGTAATAGGGCGTGCTGTTGCGGTTGCTGCCCCGGTAGGCCTCCGGCTGAATGGTCAGTTTGAGCGGCGCGGAGTTGTTGACTTTCCGGCGCAACTGCTCGATATACCAATCCACGGCGATAAGGCTGAGGTTGACCACCCGCACATCGGTTCGGATGCCTTCCGTTTCCTGGGCATACCAGAGCGGGTAGGTGTCGTTGTCGCCGTAAGTGAAAATGATCGCGTTGGGTTCGCAGGACTCCAGGAAGTTGGCGGCGTAATCCCTCGAAGCTTTGTGGTGCCGGCGGCTATTGTCGTCGAAATTTTGGGTGCCCATCAGCACCGGAGCGATCAACACCAGCAGGGAAGCCAGGGCGGCCGCCGGCACGCCCCCAAGCTTGATCCGGTCGCGGAGTGCCTGGTAAATGGCCAGCACACCCATGCCGATCCAGATGCAGAAAGTAAAGAAGGAACCTGCAAGCACGTAGTCGCGTTCGCGGGGCTCGTTGGGCGGCTGGTTCGAATAAATGATGATACCGATGCCTGTAATAATGAAGAAGGCCATGAGGGCCAGGCCGTCGTTTTTGCGTTTGCCGAAGTGGTAGAATAGACCGAGCAGACCGAAGAGGAAGGGCAGCATGTAGTATTTGTTGCGCGCCTGATCGTTGCGCATCGCTTCGGGCATGAGGTCTTCGTTGTACAGGCGGGCTTCGTCGAGGGGCTTGATCCCGGTGTACCAGTTGCCGCTCTTGGGATCCCAGGAGAAAAAGCCCTGTTCGCCGTTCTGGCGGCCGGAGAAATTCCACATAAAATAGCGCCAATACATCCAGCTCAACTGGTAGCGGAACATAAATCCGATGTTCTCGAACTGGCTGGGCTTACCCGTTTTTCCATTGCGCCAGGCTTCGTACACGGCATCGCGCTGCATGGTGGCGTCGCCCATCCTGGGGAAGGCCATCATGTCGCTATCGTTGTATTTGTAGGAGACCTTTTGGTCGACGACCACGTATTTCTTATCTTTTTCGGAATACCCGTAGCGGTCTTTGACCTCCGAATCGTAGGGTTGGGCGCCATACCAGGGGCCGAAGAGCAAAGGGGCGCTCGCCGTATTGCTCCCGGTTTAGGTAGGGAAGGAGGCGCATGGCGTCCGTCGGCGCGTTCATGTTGATCGGCGGATTGGTGTTGGCGCGAAGCACCACCATTCCTATGGTGGAAAACCCGATGGTCACCATCAGGGCGCCGACGGTAATCACCTGAAGCAGGCCGTTGTTTTGCTGTTTTGCCAGGTAGAGGCCGGCCGTAAAAATCCCCGCTACGATTAGAAGCGTGAAAATAAGCCCCGAATGAATAGGCAAGCCCATGGTGTTGACGGAAAACAGCTCCATGCTCGCCCACAGTTTCGGGATGCCGATAATGATAAAAAACTGTATTCCGACGATAAGCGCAAGGCCCGCCGCTGCAGCCAGGAGCATCCCCAAAAGGGTGTGTTTCTGGGAGCGTTTGAAATAGTAAAAGAGGGCCAAGGCAGGAAAAGTCAGGATACTGAGCAGGTGGACCCCGATGGAAAGCCCTGCGGAATAAAGCGCAAAGATCAGCCAGCGGTCGTGCACATGGTCATTGGGCAGCATATACCATTTGATGGAGGCCCAAAGGGTCATGGCGGTGAAGAAGGTGGACATGGCGTACACTTCCCCTTCCACGGCCGAAAACCAGACCGAGGTGGAAAAAGCCATAGCAAGTCCTGCCACCAGTCCGGCGCCGGCCAGCGCCAGCGCTTCGCCTGCGGAGGGCTCGTCTTCGCGTCCCACCAATGCCAGTTTGCCCAGCATGATGGTCACCCAGGCGATAAACATCGCCCCGAAAGCCGTCGCGATGCCCGACATGAGGTTGATGGAAAAAGCGATGTCCGCCGGGTCGTCGGAAACCAACTCCGCCACATAAGCAAACATGCGTCCGATCAAAAGGAACATCGGCGCCCCGGGAGGGTGCACGACCTGAAGTTTATACGCCCCGGTGATAAATTCACCGCAATCCCACAAACTGCCGGTCCGCTCCGCGGAAAAGAAATACACGATGGCCGCTATGGCGAAAACCAGCCAACCGGATAGGTTAGTTAAACGTTTATAACTCATGGATTACCAAGTAGTGTTTTTTAAGGATTTGCAAAAGTACTAATTTAAGTTTAGAAGGTTTAGAAGGTTTAGGAGGTTTAGACCGTGTTTCTAAACCTCCTAAACCTTCTAAACCTCCTAAACCCTTATTATTTCCTACCTTTGATTCACAACTATCGCCCTCAGCTATGTTCAAACTATTGATGTTCGGCCTGCTCCTGTTCTTCGGCTACCGGCTCTTTATCAAGCCGATGCTCGATCCTCCAAAAGACCCGCCGCCGCCGGACGACTCCGACCGGATTAGTCCGAAAGCCACGCGTTTTAGCGAGAAAGAGGGAGAATTCATCGACTACGAAGAAGTGGATTAATGGAGGAGCCTTTTAACTACCGGATCGGCGACCTGGTGTTGTACAAAAACAACCAGCTCATCGCCTTCAACAAGCCCGCCGGCCTGCCGGTGCAGGAAGACAAGACGGGCGACAGGTCGCTCGCGGCACTGGCGGAGATTTACTGCAAAGGCGCCGTCAACCTGATCCACCGCATCGACCGGCCCGCCAGCGGGGTGGTGCTTTTTGCCCGAACCCACCCGGCGCTGGTCGATCTCAACGAGCAGTTCAAACAACGAAAAGTGCACAAAACCTACCTGGCCATCGTCGGTCAGGCGCCCCCCGAACCGGAGGCTACCCTCGTGCACTACATCCACAAAAACGCAAAGCAAAACCGGGCTATTGCCCTTGTTAACGAAACGCCCGGCAGCGAATACGCCGAGCTACACTACCGCCAGATAGCCGCCAGCGAGCGCTATTTCCTCCTCGAAATCGAGCTCCATACCGGCCGCCATCACCAGATCCGCGCCCAGCTCGCCGCCCTCGGCTGCCCCATCAAAGGCGACAACAAATACGGCTTCAAACGCGCCAACCTCGACCGCTCCATCCACCTCCACGCCTGGAAGCTCAGCTTCGAGCACCCCGTCACGCGGGAAAGAGAGACGGTGGTGGCGCCGGTGCCGGAGGATGCGCTTTGGAAAAGCTTTGGGATTTGATTATTCAGGGGTTTTAGGTGCGTTGGGCATTAGTCAGGGTGTGCGGGGCGTTTTTCTTCCCCGTCTGATGCGGACGGACCCCTCGGGAGGGTTGGTTTCGAGAGGCTCAAAGTTGTTACCATTCCGTCTTGCAATATAAGTTAAAGCACCAGGCCTTGAATAGTAAAGAAATGGCCATTCCTCTTTGCTCGAAAATTTTGAGGATGCTCCGCCTAGCTTCTGCCATCCAAGTAAAAGATAAGACCTCGCGCAACCTGTACCAATACCCCTCCCAGAGGGGTCGACCAAATCAGGATCGGGAGAACAAGACCCTCCAGCTACCAACACCAAAACTGACCAACGAAAACCAACGCCAACTACTCCAAATACTCCTCAACGTCTCCACTTTCATCCCCTCCATCCCTTCTTTTTCCAACTCCAGGTTCAACGCCTCCATCCGGATTTTAAACCCCTCAAAATCCGCTTGCACCTCCTTCATGCGTTTTTCCAGCTCGGCCGTTTTGCTCAGCTGCCGGTCGGAGGGCTTGCCGGGGTATTGGCTGATGCCCAGGTATAGCGTGGAGATCTCCTCGCGGATATTGGACCCTTCGAGGATGTAGAAATCGCCCTCCAGGGATACCAGGGAGTTTTTGTAGGCCTCGGCTTCCTTCGCGAAGACGGCGAGCCGTTCGGCGAGTTTTTTCTTGCCGGCCTTCCCCTTCAGGGCAGTGGCCTGGGTGTGCATGGCTTCGAGGCTGAAGTAAATGTAGCCGCATTGATTGGTCAGATTGTAGAGCCGCATCTGGGTGTCGTGAGCCAGTTTGCGCGCCGCAGCAGAGTAAGTGGCGGCGGCATCGGGATCGAAGAGGAGCTGGAAACTGGCGGAATCCGCTTCTTTCCCGCGGGTGATCACGACCTTGTACTCCCCTTCCGGCAGGGTGGGCGGGAAAGCGCCGGCGAAAAGCGCGCTCCGGTTGTTGGTGGGCGCCGCTTTGGGGGGCGAAAGCCGGGTGGGGAGGGTTACGATATTAATGCCGGCGCTCTTCCCGCCCGGCATTTCCCGGATCAATTTGCCGTCCGGGCCGTAGACCGCCATGTTCATTTTGCCGATCGTATGCCGCTTTTTGAGATAATACACGATAGAAGCCGATTCGTCGGGATTTTCTCCGTAAAAATGGCCCGCGCCGCCGAAGGGCTTCCCGCCCGCCGCCAAACGCAGGTAGGTGGGACCGGTTTCGAAAAAGTGGAAATCCTCGGCGGCGACCGCGGGAGTGAGCTGCCGCAAAGGGCCGAGGTTGTCGATGATGTAGATGCCGCGGCCATGCGTGGCAATGACCAGGGCCTGATCTCTGGGATGAATGGCCATGGCCGTGACGGGCGTTTTCGGCAGGTTGTTGTCAAAGCGCCTCCAGGCCCCGCCGCCGTTGGGCGAGATGTACAGGCCGAACTCCGTGCCGAGAAACAGCAGGTTGGGCGCCTCCAGGTCCTCGCGGATCACATGGGCATAACCCGCAATTTCGGGCGTGACCAGCGAAGTCCAGGTCTTGCCCAGGTCGGTGGTTTTGAACACATGGGGCGACATATCGCCGCGCCGGTGGTCGTCGAAGGTCGCGTAGCAGGTGTTTCGATCGAAATGACTGGGCTCCACCGAGCTAACCCAGGAAAAAAGCCGCAAACCGGGAATATTGCCGGTGGTATTGGTCCAGGTCCGTCCCCCATCCTGACTCACCTGAAGCATGCCGTCGTCGGTACCGACCCAGATCACTTTTTCATCCAGGGGCGATTCGGCGATGGCAAAGATCGTGGTGTTGTTTTCGGCCCCTGAATTTTCGGGGGAAAGCCCTCCCGACTTCTTCTGCCGCTGGCGGTTTGGGTCGTTGCTCGTCAGGTCGGGGCCCAGGCGTTGCCAGGAATCGCCCCGGTCTTCGGTTTTGAAGAGGAACTGGGCGCCGAAGTACAACCTTTCCGGATTGTTGGGGCTGACATGTATTGGCGCATTCCAGTTGAAACGGTACTCGGGCTCTCCCTCCTCCGGAATGGGTTTGATGTTTTTCGTCTGCCGGTCGCGGCGGTTATGCCGCACGAGATTGCCCTCCTGCGATTCGGAGTAAATAATGTCCGGGTCGCTGGGATGGGGAAAGGAGTAAAAGCCGTCGCCCCAGTTGGACAACTCCCAGTCGCCGTTTTCCACCCCGCCGGGACCGGAGGAAGGGCCGTACCAGGTGCCGTTGTCCTGCAAACCGCCGTAAACGTTAAAGGGTTTGGCATTGTCGACGCTGACGTGGTAAAACTGTGAGAGCGGCAGGTCCATAAACATTTCAAAGGTGGTACCTCCGTCGAGCGAGCGATAGGCGCCTCCGTCGGTGCCGCAGAGCACGAAACGGGGATCCTCGGGCGCCACCCAAACGTCGTGGATGTCGGAGTGCACGCCGCTGGAGACGGTGCGGAAGGTCTTTCCGCCGTCCTCGCTGACCGTGAGGTTGAGGCCGCATTTGTAGATTTTTTGCTCGTTCGCCGGGTCTACGACGAGTCTGGAGAAATAGAAGGGCCGGACGGTGAGGTTGAAATCGGCGCTCACCCAGGTCCAGGATTGCCCGGCGTCTTCGGAGCGGTAAAGGCCTTTGCTTTCCTTGTCTTCGCACTCCACAGTCAGGTAGACGAGGTTTGGATTGGAAGGGGCTACCGCCACGGCGAGGCGTCCCAAATCACCCTGGGGCAGACCTTTTCTTAGTTTAACCCAGCTCAGGCCAGCGTCGGTGGTTTTATACAGGCCACTGCCGGGGCCGCCTGATTCGAAGAAGTCGGGCGAGCGGCGGTGCTCCCACATCGTGGCGTAGAGCACGTTCGGATTGGAGGGGTCCATGCACAGGTCGGCGCAACCCGCGTCGATGTTGACGTAGAGCACGCGCTGCCAGGTCTTGCCGAAATCGGTGGTTTTGTACACGCCTCTTTCCTCGTCGGCATCCCAGAGGTGGCCCTGCACGGCCACATACACAACCGAGGAATTGGTCGGATCGATTTTGATATTGGAAATGCGTTCGGAGTCTTTAAACCCGATATGTTCCCAACTCCGGCCCCCATTGGTCGTGCGGTAGAGCCCGTCGCCCACGGAGGTGGAGTTGCGCACCCAGGGTTCGCCGGTCCCGACCCAGATCGTGTCGGGATGGGCCTGGTCGACGGCGATATGCCCGATCGACTGGGTGTGCTCGTCGAAAATGGGCTGGAAGCTCGCCCCGCCGTTGCTGGTCTTCCACACGCCGCCCGCTGCCGCGCCGATGTAAAATACGCGGTGGTCGCCGTGTACGCCTTCGATATCCGTCACCCGCCCGCTCATGACGGCAGGCCCGATGCTCCGCGCCCGCAAACTCCCGAACGGGGGGACTTGGGCCTGGAGAAGCGTAGCGAATAAGAGGAGGAGGATGGTTGTGAGGTAATGGGTGGTTCTCATAATGAAAGTTTAGGAGGTTTAGAGGGTTTAGAAAGTTTAGACAAGCAAATAAAACTAAACCTTCTAAACCTCCTAAACTTCCTAAACCTTAACAAAGATTACTTCCCTGGAAACGCAAACGCCTCCGCCTTCACATCTTCGGGGTTGAACTCGATGCTTTCGGTGGACATCTGCATCACGACCTGGCCGCCGATGCGCTGCTCCATCGTATAGGCGATCAGGATGCCGTTTACATCCTGGTAGTCGCTGAAGTAGGTCTCCAGTGTCTGGCCTTTCATCTGGCCGGATTGCATGAAGGTGCGCTGCATGATGGGCACGTGGTTTTCGACGTCGATGAAGTAGTATTCTTCCCGACCTTCGTCCTTGACCAGTTTGAGCTTGTGGCAGGAGGTCCCTTCGATCTCTTCGGTACCTTCCAGGGCCACGGTGTAGCCTTTGTCGCGGTAATTGATGAATTCGATCTCAAAATTCTGGTAGGAAGCCTCTTTGCTTTCTTCCTCCGTTTTTTTCTGCGGATCCACGCTGCCCGAAAAAGGGTTCAGGGTCCAGGCCGATTGGCCGTCGTATGCGTCGATGAATTGCTTGCCCATCACCTCGGCTACGACTTTGCTGAGGTTGGGCCGCATGGCCATTACGGTGAAGGGGTAATTCATGCCCATCTGGAGGGCGTTGCCCGTAATTTTCATGGACGTTAAATCGGTCCATTTTTCGGAACCACCGACGGCCTGGAGGTAGTTGGAGATCACCTCGTCGGCAGTTTGCGCCTGGGAAACGATGTTTGCCGACAAGAGGATGCCGGCCGCAAGGAAAGAGGTTTGAAGTTCATAAAAGCGATTTTTTTGATGTTGGACAAAAATGGTTTTACTTCTTCCATTTGGAATGTTTTTTTTACGAATGGCCGGATTTTGGCGACATATCAAAAAATCCAAGCTGTACCTTTGCGCCAAGAACAAGGAAAAAATGGCCCAGGAAGAACAAGATCCCTCCCGTACCGAAATCTCCCAGCTCGGCGAATTCGGGCTCATCGAGCGCCTGACCAAAGGCATCCGGCATGTGCAGCCTTCCACCCTGGTGGGCGTAGGCGACGATGCCGCAGTCATCGACAATGGAGGACATCTCACCGTCATTTCCACAGACCTGTTGGTGGAAGGGGTGCATTTCGACCTGATGTACTACCCCCTGAAACACCTGGGCTACAAGGCCGTCGTGGTCAATTTATCGGATATCTACGCCATGAACGCCATCCCGAAACAGATCACCGTCTCCGTGGCGCTGTCAAACCGGTTTTCCGTGGAAGCGATCGACGACCTCTACGCCGGCATCTACGCCGCTTGCGAGCGATACGGCGTCGATCTGGTGGGCGGAGATACCACCGCTTCCCCCCGCGGACTCCTCATCAGCGTGACGGCCATCGGGCAGGGGGAGCGCGAGCGCCTCGCCTACCGGCATACCGCCAAAAAGGGCGACCTGATCTGCATTACCGGCGACCTCGGCGCGGCCTATCTGGGCTTGCAGATTCTGGAGCGGGAAAAGCAGATCTACCTCTCCGACCCCAATATTCAGCCCAAACTGGCCGAACAGGCCTACCTCGTGGGCCGGCAGCTCAAGCCCGAAGCGCGCCGCGATATGATCGAACAGTTTGCGGAGGTCGGCCTCGTGCCCACTTCGATGATCGACATCTCCGACGGACTGGCCTCCGACCTCCTCCACATTTGCAAACGCTCGGGTCTGGGCGCCATCCTCGAAGAGAGCGGCGTGCCCATTCACCCCGATGCGCAGCTCCAGGCCCTGGAGTTCAAGCTCGACCCCATCACCTGCGCCCTGAGCGGCGGCGAAGACTACGAACTGCTTTTCACCATCGACCCCAAAGATGTCGATAAAGTAAAATACTTGCCCGACATTTACCTCGCCGGAGAGATGACCGACGCTTCGGAAGGCGTTATGCTCCATACCACCGGCGGAAATATCCATCCGATCAAGGCGCAAGGGTGGAAACACTTTTGAGTTTTTAGTTCTTAATTTTTAGTTTTTAGTTAGTATCCAGAACGCTAACAACTAAAAATTAAGAACTAAGAACTAAAAACTAATATCCAATGCTGTATAAAAAAGCTTCTTTTTTAGTCCTCGCCGCGATGTTGCTCCTCGCTTCGGCCTGTAAAACCGACAAACCCGATGTCCCGGAGACGCCGGTTACCCCTAAACTATACAAAGCGCCTGCTTTCAGCGCCGACTCTGCCTACACCTACATCGAGCGGCAGGTGGCATTCGGGCCGCGCCTGCCCAATACGGAGGGGCACAAAGCCTGCCGGAAATGGCTGGTGGAGCAGCTGAAGGGCTACGGCCTCGATGTGATCGAGCAGAATTTTCAACCCGTCACCTATACCGGTTCGACTTTAAATGCCACCAATATCATCGGGCGATACAACCCCGATGCGAGGAAGCGGATCGTGCTTGCGGCCCACTGGGATACGCGGCATATCGCCGATTCGCCGCTCAGCACCGAGCGGCAGAGCGAGCCCATTCTGGGCGCCGATGATGCGGGCAGCGGAGTAGGGGTGTTGCTCGAACTGGCCCGCCAATTGAAGGCCAACCCCATTGAAGCGCAGCACCTGGGTATCGACATCATATTCTTCGACGCGGAGGATTACGGCCAGTCGGGGGGGAGTGAAACCACCTATTGCCTGGGCTCCCAGCACTGGTCGAAAAACCCCCACGTGTCCAATTACAAGGCCAATTACGGTATCCTGCTGGATATGGTCGGCGCGGGAGGGGCCCGTTTCACCAAGGAGCAGGTGTCGATGCGCTACGCCCCCGAGCTGATGAACAAGGTCTGGAAAATGGCCAATAGCATGGGTCACGGCAACCATTTCGTCGACGTGCCCACCGGCCCCCTGGTCGACGACCATTATTTCGTCAATACCATCGCAGGCATCCCGATGATCGACATCATCAACCGCCCCACCGGCACCGATACCGGCTTCGGAGAACACTGGCACACCCACGGCGACGATATGGACATTATCAACCGCGGCACCCTCAAAGCCGTAGGGCAGGTAGTGACGGCGGTGGTGTATAGGGAAGCTTCTGGTAGTTTTTGAGTTTTTAAGTTTTTAAGAGTTTAGGAGGTTTAGAGGGTTTATTAGGTTTATGAGGTTTATGAGGTTTATAAGGTTTATAAGATTTTTTTCTTTGAACCTGATATTTGCTGCTTATAAAGGGCATTTATCATATAGGAGGTCTCCTGGGCTAGTTTTCGTGTGTTTTGATAGATTTTTTCCTCAATAAACTCAAGTTCATTGGCAAGGATCAGTTGGTTGATAACTTCCAAAATACTTCCAAAGGCCATAACTGAATAATGAGCTTTGTCTTTTGGTGATTTTCGGCCGCTACCTTCCGCAATATTTGACGCAACTGAAACAGCTGCTCTCCGAATTTGCTGGGTTAAACCGAACTGCTCGTTTTTAGGAAATGATTGAGTTACGGAATAGACATTTTTTACTAACTCCTTTGCCTTAAGCCAAGCCTCTAATTTCTCGAAAGAATAAATCACGTGGTCCATAGCTTTATATTTTTTGAAGAAAAAGGCCAATTTATTTCCGTAGACTCTCATTCCAAAATATAAACCTCATAAACCTCATAAACCTCATAAACCTCTAAACCTCCTAAACTTCCAAAAGTGAAACCGGACAAATACCTCAAAAATTACATTGCCGGCGCCCTCGTACCACCCGAATCGGGGGAGTATCTGGACAATGTGAATCCCGCCACGGGGAAGGTGTATTCCTTTATTCCCGACTCCGACGAGCGGGATGTGCAGAAGGCCGTCGAAGCGGCGGCGAAGGCATTTCCCGACTGGTCGTCCTGCGGGGTGCGGAAGCGGTTTCGGATCCTGCTGCGGCTGGCGGATATCATAGAGCAAAACCTGGAGGATTTTGCCCTGGCGGAAAGCGAAGACGCCGGAAAGCCGGTGTCCATGGCAGCCAGTGTGGACATTCCGCGGGCGCATGAAAACCTCCGGTTTTTTGCCACGGCTATCCTGCACTTCGCCGCCGAAAGCCACCACATGGAAGGGGAGGCGGTCAACTACACGCTTCGCCAGCCCTTGGGGGTGGTGGGCTGTATCAGTCCATGGAATTTGCCACTCTACCTCTTCACCTGGAAGATCGCCCCGGCCCTGGCCACGGGCAACTGCGTGGTGGGCAAACCCTCCGAACTGACCCCCATGACGGCCTACCTGCTGAGCAAGGCCTGCATGGAGGCGGGCCTCCCGCCCGGCGTGCTCAACATCGTGCACGGGCTGGGTCCCAAGGCCGGACAGGCCATCATCGAACACCCGCAGGTGAAAGCCATTTCCTTCACGGGCGGCACCTCTACCGGGCGCAAAATCGCGGCAACGGCCGCGCCGGTTTTCAAAAAACTCTCTCTCGAACTGGGGGGCAAAAACCCCAATATCATTTTCGCCGACTGCGATTTCGACCAGATGATGGTCGACACCCTGCGCTCCAGCTTTTCCAACAACGGCCAGATCTGCCTCTGCGGGTCGCGCATCTACGTCGAGCGGCCCCTGTACGAGCGCTTCCGCGACGAGTTCGTCAAGCGCACCCAATTCCTCAAGGTGGGCGATCCCGCCTCGCCGATGAGCGACCTGGGCGCCCTGGTATCGAAGTCCCACATGGAAAAGGTGCAAGGCTACCTGCAACTGGCCGAAGTGGAAGGCGGCAAGATCCTCTGCGGCGGCACGCCCGTCGAAGTGGGCGGCGAATGCGAGGGAGGGTATTTCCTCCGTCCCGCCATCATCGAAGGCCTCCCGATCGAATGCCGCACCAACCAGGAGGAGATCTTCGGCCCGGTGGTGACCATCCAGCCCTTCGACACCGAGGAGGAAGCCATCGCCCTGGCCAACGGCGTGCCCTACGGCCTGGCCAGCACCGTCTGGACCACCAACCTCCCCCGCGCGCAGCGCGTGGCCGAGCGCATCCAGGCCGGCATCGTGTGGATCAACTGCTGGATGCTCCGCGACCTGCGCACCCCTTTTGGCGGCGTAAAACACAGCGGCGTAGGTCGCGAAGGCGGCTGGGAAGCGCTGCGGTTTTTTACGGAAGCGAAGAATGTGTGTATGAAGTATTAGATTTGCCAATCAAATCCATTTTATGAAAAACAACGCCCTCCTCATCTGGAATATCGCCCTCACGCTCCTCGTCGGTTTTTTGCTGGTAAAGCAATTTTCGGGTCCGAAATCCTCGGGAACCGAATCCGCTGCCGGCCAAACCGAAGCGGAAGCGGGGCTTAACATCGTATATGTAAATGCGGACTCCCTCCTGGGAAAATTCACCGAATTCAAAACCCAGCAGGACGCCCTTGCGGCCAAAGAAAAAGACCTCGACACCAAGCTGAAGACCCGCGGACGGGCCCTGGAACAGGAGTTTAACGCCGCCCAGAAGAAGATCCAGGAAGGTTTGATGACGCCCAACCAGGTGGCTCAGGAAGAGCAGCGTCTCATGGCCAAGCAGCAAAAACTGATGGAAGACCAGGAGCGCATGACCAAAGAGCTGCTGGCCGAAACGGAAACCCTCAATTTGCAGCTCGAAGAGCGCATCAAAGGCGTGCTCAAAGCCGTGCGCGAGGAAAACGGCTACGACTTTATCCTCTCCTACGGCCCCGGCACGGGCGTGCTGATGGTCAATGACTCGCTGGAGGTGACGGATAAGGTGTTGGAGAAGCTGAATGCGGAGGAGAAGAAATAGTCAGTTGGTCCTCGCCAGTTCGTCCCGACCAATTGAGGGCATTTCCGGCGTGGCAGCGGCGTTGCCCCCAACCCCGTCCCCCGGGATGGTCGGAGTTGACGGCATTGCCGGGGGCCTTGGAGCCCACACGCGGCGCCCCCCCCCCCCCCCCGGGGCGCGGGGGAACCCCCCCGAGCAGCCCCCGAGCCCGACCAACTGACTAACTGACAAATCTTCCACCCCTGGAGTTTTGAAAAACCTTCACCTGGCCATACCCTTCGGCCGAGGGTTCTGTGTAAATTTCCACACATTCGCTTTCGAGGTTTACGATCCATGTTTCGGGGATGCCGGCGGCTGCGTAAAGCGGCAGTTTGACCGTCCGGTCTTTGAGGAGGGATGAATCTGCCACTTCGATGAGGAAAGAGGATGTCTTCGGGTTTCGGATGGACGTTTCTGTACAACCCTGGCACACGCTTCGCCACCGTCAAATCGGGTTCCGGCTCGGAAAATTCATCCAAGGCTATCGGGTTTTGAACCACTTATCAAGGCCTGGTCGTGCAGATGCAGGACCAACCATTCCATGAGCTGGTCCACGGTCAAAGCGTGTTTGCTGTTAATAGGCGACATTTCCACAATTTCTCCATCCAATAATTCTATCCGTTGCCCTGTGGGAGAAAATTGCAATTCCGCCATGCGGTGGTAGTCTGCCACCGGAAAGCGGTACCTCTTCAAGACCGGCGCCTGCTGTACAACTTGTTCGGTCATGGTTGACAAAATGAGGAAGTAAGATAAGGGAAAAGGGGGAGGGAAGCAAGGAGGGGGCTTTTTTTTCGGGCATGGCGGCCAGACTAAATACCCTCACATTTTGATAGTTTGCATATTTTATCCTACCTTGTGTTCCATCCATGAGTAAACGACCGATGTCCCCCCTTTAAAGTCGTTTTACTGTGACAGGGTCTCTTTGGCCGATTCCCCCCTCGGCTGTGGATTCTTTTCAGGATCAGGGCAATTTCCAACACCCCAACCAAAATCACCCCAACCTCAAGGCCGCGCTTTGGGCTTGATGCTATTTCCATTAACCTTTTTTAAAACATATTCTATGAAATGGACTTCGTCAAAAGTTACCGCATTCATCTGTGTTTGCGTGTTGACCAACTTGCTCCTTGCCGGAACAGTCATTGGGCAAAAAACCTGGGACGGGAGCTCGGACGCCAATTGGGGTACAGCCGCAAACTGGACCCCGGCAGGCGTGCCCCTTGCGGGCGACGACGTGGTGATTCCCAATAACTTCAACGTCACTGTAAATGTCGCCGCGGTATGCGCCAGCCTGACCCTCCAGACAGGGGGAAATACCACCACGCTCAGCGTCAATGCAGGTCAGAGCTTGACCGTTTCGGGCGCCGTGTCGATCGAGGCGGGCACCGGAGCAAACGACGATAAAATTATCACCGTAGGAAGCGGGTCCTTCTCCTGCGCTTCCCTGACCATGGCCACTACGGGAGGCCCAGGACGGGATTGCGAGCTTCGCATTTCGACCGGCACAGCCACGGTAAGTGGAAACATCACCATGAACGGGACCGCAGACCGGAACGCCATCCGCTTTTCCGGCAACGGAACCCTACACGTAGGAGGCAGCATCAACAGCGGAGGGGATATCAACATCGCAGTGGGTTGCACCGTCAACTACAACGGCGCCGGCCCACAAACGGTGAAGGCCGACGTGTACAGGAATCTGGTCTTTTCGGGTGGAGGCGAGAAAACCCTGGCCGGCCAGACCACCGTCAGAACGGTTTGTTCTTTTGTGGACGGGATCGTAAATACGACCGCCGTTAATTTGCTCGTCATCAACGACAATGCCACCGTGACCGGCGCCTCCGACAATTCCTTTGCCAACGGACCCGTTCGGAAAGTCGGAAACGATGTGTTTCCTTTCCCCATTGGGAAGACCGGCGCCGGATATGCCCCTCTTGCCATTTCCGCCCCTTCGGCCTCCAATCACGCCTTTGATGCGGAGTATTTCTGGTCGCCTCCCCCGGCAGGCACGATCGGATTGGGTATCGACCATATCAGCGGACTGGAGTATTGGGACCTCGATCAAACCACCGGCGCATCGAGCGTTTTTGTCTCGCTCAGTTGGCGCGACCTCAGCGAGGTTTCGATACCTTCGGAACTGCTGATCGTCCGGCTTGACGCCGGGCAGTGGGTCAGCCACGGCAACGGAGGAGCCACGGGAGACGCCACTGCAGGCGCTGTGGTCACGGCCATTCCGCCATCGACTTATAGCTTTTTTGCGCTTGCTTCTTCCACGGCGGCCAATCCGCTGCCCGTCACCTGGCTCGATTTCCGGGCTTCGGTTAGCGAGGAAAAAGAGGTGGAACTGGTTTGGAGCACCGGCTCCGAATCCAACAACAAGGGCTTCGGCGTCGAGCGCAGCTCCAACGCCAACGACTGGGAGACCATCGCCTTCGTCCCCGGCGCGGGCACGACGAGTGAAAAACAAAACTATTCCTACACGGACAAATCACCAGTCACTAGTCACCAGTCACTAATCTATTACAGGCTGAAGCAAACCGATTTCTCCGGCGCATTCGAATATTCTCCCCTGCGGTTTGTAGAAATAACCAACCCACAGGGCGTCATCCTGGTCTATCCCAACCCGACGGATACGGAGGCGACGATTTCTTTCTCCGAGCCCACGGAGGTTCAAGGCCTGGTGCGCGTTTATACCCAAAACAACCGCTTCGTCCTGGAGCGCGTCATTCCGATCCATACGAGCGACTATGTATTGCCGCTGGCTCAGTTGCCAGGCGAGGCATATATTCTTCAGGTTGTCGTGGGCAGGAAGCAGTGGAGCAAACGCCTGGTGGTGGATTGATTTGGCTCGCCATTAAATAAGTCCTTCCTAAGGGCTCTTGCGCATCCCCGCTATTTGCTGTATTTTGCGCCCTGATTCAGAAGAGCCCTACCCCGAAATCATTTGTACTGAGAGAAAACGCAGCCTGCGAGTTTGTGTAAACAAGCTCTCAGGCTGCGTTTCCGTGTTTTTGGTATGAATCGAAACAGGGGGGCTCCATTATTTGGTCCTAAAAACTTGGATTATGAAATTAGAACTACGAAAAATGA